>NZ_JAFMOX010000063.1 GCF_019049655.1 Rahnella rivi | reverse complement strand
AAATATATCGCATATTTATAAATAAGACATTAATTCATTACAGACTTAATATTAATTGCAGAAATAATCAACACGGCCCTTCATTAAAAATACCCCGCATTCTTTACCTTCTCCCGGCAAACACTCAGCGCCAGCTGTCGCAGCCAGCGGTGTGCCGGATCCACTTCTGAACGCGGATGCCACATCTGGGAAATGGTGATTTCGCGGGTTTTCACCGGTAACTCAAAGGCATACAACGGGTCAGATCCGGCGATCAGGAATGACGCCGGGATCAACGCCACCAGGTCGGAGTGTTGTGCAATCGCCAGCGCGGCGGAAAAGCCTGGCACGACGGCTGCGATTTTTCGTTTCAGCCCGACTTCCGCCAGCGCGTCATCTACCGGGCCATAGGTGTTGTTACGGCGTGAAACCACAACGTGCCCGAACGACACATAATCTTCCGCGCTGATCTGCCTGAGCGCCAGCGGATGATCTTTTCTCACCACTCCCATAAACCTGTCGCGGAACAAGGTCTGTAAGCGGATCTCCGGCCCCATATCGCCTGGCACACCAATCTCAAGATCAACCCGCCCTTCGCGCAACGCGCTTGAGGTTTTTTCCGGTTTAGGCATAAACCGCAAACACACGTCAGGCGCAGCGCTCGCCGCGGCGGCAATCATCGCGGCACCAAACGCCACCACAAAACCATCGTTGGAACGGATCAGAAACGTGCGTTCAAGTCTGGCGATGTTGAAATCTGCGGAGGAAGGTCGCAACAAGGCGCGTGCTTCAAAGCTGGCGTTTTGGGCGCGCTGGCGTATTTCCTGGGCGTAGGGTGTCAGCACCATAATTCGCCCGGCGCGCACCAGCAGCGGATCGCCGGTGGTGGCGCGCAACCGGCTGAGCGTGCGGCTCATCGCCGATGCACTTAATCCCAGACGTCGGGCAGCACCGGCTACACTTTCTTCAGCCAGAAGCACATCAAGCGCAATGAGTAAGTTCAGATCGGGTTCATTCATTCCGCCATACTAACGCAGCCGTAAAAAGGAGAGAAGGCGTTTGGTGCAGGTATTAAGTGCAGATGCTGCGTCTTCCGCACTCTGTCGCCGGTGGCTATAGTGACCCGACTACACATAACTGAGAGCACAAGCATGATGGAATTATTCTCCGACAAACCGGGCGACGAAGGATTACCGGGCCGCGAACGCGGGCTGGCGATGGCCGCCGTCATGACCATGGCGACCATGGCGGTGTTTGACGGCTCAATGGTGAATATCGCACTGCCGCAGATTGCCAGAGAGATGGGAATATCAGCGGGGGCGGCGGTGTGGGTGTCGAACGGTTATCTGTTGTCGGCGTCCATGACGCTGGCGATTTTCGCCGCGCTCGCCAGCCACATAGGGTACCGGTCGCTGTTTGCCGCGGGCCTGAGCGTCTTTACGCTGGCGTCGGCGGGCTGTGCGCTCTCCGGCTCTCTGGACATGCTGATTATCATGCGCGTGCTTCAGGGTATCGGCGCGGCGGCCACGCTGAGTATCGGCCCGGCGATTTTACGCTCTGTTTTTCCTAATCGCCTGCTCGGGCGGGTTCTCGGGCTGAACGCCCTGATGATCGCCACCAGTACCGCCGTCGCACCGGTGCTTGGCGGCACTATTTTGTCTACCCTGAGCTGGCAATGGCTTTTCGCGATCAATATACCGCTGGGCATTATTGCGGTGATCCTGACCATGCGCGTTGTCCCCTCTAACCCGGCGTTGACCCGTCAGCCTTTTGATGTGGCGGGCGCGATATTATCGGCCATTGCGCTGGGGTCGCTTATCATGGCTGCAGACGTCTTCTCGCGCCCGGATAAAGATGACCTGATCATTGCCCTTCTCTATGGCGCGACCGCCATCGTTTCCGGTGTGGCTTTTATCTGGCGTCAGCGCCGTGCGCCAAAACCGCTGCTGCCGCTTGGCATGTTTGCTTCCAGCCCGTTCACGCTGGCGGCCTTGACGTCGCTGGCCTCGTTCATCAGCCAGGGGATCACTTTTGTCGCGCTGCCGTTCCTGTTTCAGAGCGTTTACGGTTACAGCGCGTTTGTTTCAGCCTTGCTTTTCACGCCGTGGCCGCTGGGGATTATTCTGGCCGCGCCGCACGCCGGACGCCTCGCCGACCGCTATCCCGCCGCGATTATTTCAACCGTCGGGCTGGCCATCTTTGCCGCAGGATTACTGTTACTGGCCCGGCTTCCTGCGCAACCAGAGGTCTGGGATATCGGCCTGCGCAGCTTCGTTTGCGGCATTGGTTTCGGCTGCTTCCAGAGCCCGAACAACCGTGAAATGCTCTCCAATGCCTCGCGGGAAAACAGCGGTTATGCCTCGGGCGTGCTGGCGATCATGCGGACCTTCGGTCAGTGTCTCGGTGCCGCCTGCGTCGGGGTCATTCTGTCAGTCTATGCCGCCACTAACCTGAGCCAGGAAGCCCATGCGGTACAGCTAAGTTTGTGGGTGGCGGTGATCGCCACGGTGCTGGCGATGGTGTTAAGCGTAACTCGCTTGCGAAAGACCGCTTCTCACCTGCAAAATGGCTGAAAACCGCCACCCGTAAAAGGATAAATTCTATGCTGGAACTCAGACCTAACTGTGAATGCTGCAATACCGATCTGCCACCTGCCGCTGACGCGAGAATTTGTTCGTTTGAATGCACGTTCTGCGTGCCCTGCGCCGGAGAGAAACTTCACGGAATCTGCCCTAACTGTGGCGGGGAGTTGGTGGCCCGCCCGCGCAGACCCGCCAATAAACTGGCAAATAACCCGGCGTCAACCACGCGGGTTTATAAACCGGCAGGGTGTGCTTCGTAAGAAGAGTAAGAATGAGGGGATGAGTGACGCCGGGCACGTGATGCCCGGCGTTGACTGAAGCGATCAGTATTCAATGTTTCGCTGCCTGAGCAAAAATTTCAATCTCTTCACTTCAGTTTCTAAATCAATAATGGCGTCCAGCGCCACGTTAATCACCGAACTGATCGGTTTCCCTTTATAGAGGTCTGCTGAGCAAAGTTTTCCATGAGAAGCTTCCAGTAAAATCGAATATGCGTCTTTCTCTGCCATATCAACCTCCCTATTTGAGCAAGCATTAATATTAGCAAGCTAATGATAACCCTGAAATAGGAATGTTCGGAACGTTCGCAATCCCTGAGAAAGCATGTCATAACGGTATTCTTACCTCGCGCCCGTCTGCTAAAAGGCGGCTGAGAAATCTATAACATGATAATTAAAAGGGATTTTTTATGCCTCGCATCTCGTCTCTGCTTTTCCGATCGGCACTGGTCGGCTCGGTGTTTATGCTTACCGGCTGCCCGCCGCCGCCGGATTTAACCCAGTGGCAGCGCCCCCACTCCACGATAGATGATGCGCGTGTGGCGATGGGGCAATGCGGGGTGCCGCTGCCGGGGCCGGAACCTGATTTTACCGATAACGAATCAGTGCTGTATTACCAGTGCATGGAAGCCAAAGGATTTACCTATAAACATGGTTTTCACATTTGTGATGTCTACCAGGACACACCCGCCTGCCGGGCCAAACAGCTGGGGCGCCCTTTGACGAACCAGGAAATTGAATCGCTGCCTTTTGTCGCAGACAGCGGATTACACCCGATCAAACCCGGTTCAGGCACGCGGGAATACGAGCTCATCAGCTGGCGTAAAGCCGGTGCCTCGCTGCATTTTTCCCATTCATCGGAAAATGATGCAATTGCGTTACCGGTGATGTACCAGTGTGGCTATCCGAAACCGCTGGGTTCGCGGCTGGCGATGCCTAACATCGGACACACCAAACAACTGCAGGCATGCATGCTGAAAAATGGCTTCGAACCGAAAAAGAAACTCATGCTGGTGTGCCGCAATTACCCGCAACTGGACGGTTGCAGCAAATAACCGTTCGCAACACATAAAAAAGCCGGGGCATTCGCTCCCGGCTTTTTTTCTGCTCAGCGGTTTACCACTGGTATTTCACGCCCACCATCCCCTGATAGCCCTGATAGTCATTGTCGCCCCAGGTGCTGCTGACTTGTCCCCAGGTCTGCCATTTCTGGCTGATGGAACCGGTCACCCCGGCTTTTACTTCGTAGCGGTTAACCGACGTGGCATTTTCAAAGCGAACCTGATTGAAGTCCACGCTGTCTGATGCCGGTTTGCCGTTGTACCAGTTCACCTCTACGAACGGTTGAGCGCTGTTGAGTTTCACCGTGTTTTGGCGGCTCAGGCGCACACCCATACGGGTTCTGATGCCGTCGTCGCCGTTGGCGTTGATACGGGTGCCGTTTTGTTCAGTATGTCCGTCGGTTTCGTAGTGGCTGTAGACCAGCTGCGCCTGAGGCGTGACCACCCAGCGGACTTCATCGGATTGTTTCAGCGCGAAGCCGTAACCGGTTTCGAGCGAGACATCCGTCCCCTGACTGTCGTAAGACTCATGCGGCAGGCTGTCGCCGTTGACGTCATTTTTGTACCAGGCGTGCTGGATCCAGCTGTCTACATACGCGCCGCTGACGCGGTCGGCCTGCGCGTACCAGGTGCCGTAAGCGCCGATGCTGTAACCGTTAACCTGCCCTTTGGCCTCGTAGCTGCTGTTTTTCACGCTGGCGTTGCTGCTGGAATGCCCGTACCCCGTCATCAGACCGGCATTGATCTGGTCGCCGTTGACGCCGTCGAGCTGATACAAATCGCTGCCGAGCTGCACCAGCGTGGTGTGGGTTTTCTCATCGTACAACCCGCCGTTGCTCTTCTGTTTGGTGTAATCGCCTCCCAGACGGACCCAGCCTTTGGCCGTGTCGGTATCCTGGCTGCTGCGCGCCGCGCCCGAACGGTCATAGAGCGTGTGCAGGAACATGTTCTGTGCCGCCCGCTGGTTAGCCAGATAGGCACCCGGCTCAGGACGGTAGGTGTTGGAAGATGGCGTCGGTGTTGGCGGTTCCGGCGTCGGTGGCTCTGGCGGCTGCGGTCCGGTGGTCCCGGATTGCAGATACCAGTCGCCGTTGGCGCTGTTTTTCACCAGCTGATATTCATACGCACCCGCCACCGCACGGCCATTCAGGCTGAACACCCCGTTCGATTGCCCGCCGACATCCACCACCTGGATCCCGGTACTGGTCTGCGCGCCGCTGCCTCCGGCATTTTTCACCGTCACCTGCGTGGTGCCGGACGTATCGCCCGCCACCACCAGTTTATCCGTCACCGAGTTATCGCCGCCGAGCACGGTTTGCAGTGCCAGCACGCCGCCCCCGATGTAATTACCGCCGACCGTTAAGGTGTTGCCGACCGCGCCGCCTGCCAGTTGCAGCAGCCCGCTGTTGGTCAGATTACCGCTAAGGTTCAGTACGCTGGCTGCCGCCGAGCCGTAAGCCGAGAGGCTGTTAAGCGCGGCAACGGTTCCGCTGTTGGTGACATTGCCGCTCACGGTGCCGTCGCCGGAAAGCGTTGCGCCCGAAGCCACGCTGACCTCTCCGGCCCCGTCCGCCCCCAGTTTTGCCCCGGCCTGCGTGCCGTTACCGACGATCAGCGCTCCGCTGTTGATCGCCGTGGTGCCGGAATAGGCAGGCTGGTAAACCGTCAGAGCGCCTGCGCCCGTTTTCAGCAATCCGCCGCTGCCGGTCACGCTGTTGGCAAGCGTCATGTCGGCGGCATTGTCGATCTGCAACAAACCGTTGTCGGTGATGCCCGCCGTGCCGAGATTCGCCGCCTGCGAGGCGACCAGCGTGGCGTCATTGCCGACGGTGAAATTACCGTTAAAGGCGCTGTTATCCGCCCCGAGGCTGATCACTTCACTGCTGAGAAGCCGTACGGAACCCGCACCCGTCAGCACATTATCCAGCGAGCCGCTGGCAGTCTGGCCGTTGAAGGTGTCGAAGGTCAGCAGGTCGTTGGCGGCATCCATGGTGATGCTGCCGGTGCCCAGACCCTGCACGTTGTTAAGGCGCACTTCCGAGCCGCCGGTGATAAGCGTAGCCGCCGACAGGTTCGGGTTCGCGCCATCAACGGTCAGCACGCTCGGGTCAACAATCAGCTGGCCGCTGCCGGTCAGACGCCCGGTGACGGTGCCGCCGTTGGTGTCGCCCGCCGTACGCTGGCTGTCGGTGATGGTCAGGGTACCGCCGTTGAGATTCACCGTGGTACCGGCCGCGCTGTTCAGTGCGCCGATGCTCTGCGTTCTGCCGTTCAGATCCAGCTGACTGGTGCCCAGCAGATCCACCGCGGAGGTGTTGCCCAGCGTGTGATCAAAGCCCAGACGCAGGGTGCCGTTGGTGACCGTGGTCTTGCCGGTGTAATCGTTACGCGGGTTGTTGAGCGTGGCCGTTGTCACCACGTCCACGTTCAGCCCGCCAGCGCCGGTTATCAGCGCGTGCATCTCGTTACCGCCAAGCGGCGCGCTGGCATCCTGCACCAGAGAAACCTGCTGGCCTGCCAGCAAATCGAGTTTCACCAGGCCGGAGTACAGGAACAGGCCGGTCTGCCCTTGCAGATTGCTGCCGGTGAGGCCGTAGTTATAGGTACCGATCCCCACCACGTTGCCGAACTGCGACACATCGGCGGTGGTCGGTGCCAGCACGTTACCCAGGGCATCGGTCAGCGTCAGGTTGGCAGAAGAGCCGGTATTGCCCTGCGAGAGGATCAGCGGATCGCCAATGATGTCATCCTGCTGAAGCAGAGGTTCGCCGATGGCGTTGGCCGGATCGGGCTGCGTTTCCAGCCCGGCAACCCGAATTTCACCGCCGTTCAGCGCCAGCTGGTTGGTGGTGATCAGCGTGCTGGTGAGCACGTCAAACGCAGCAGTACCGCCGTTCAGCGCCAGATTACCGATGGCCTGCGTCCCCGCGCCGACCACGATATTGGCCGACTGGTTTTGCAGCGTGGCGCTGGTCAGCGCCTGCGTGTCCGTGCCGGACAAGGTAAACGCGCCCTGCCCGAGATTCACCAGCCCGGCGAAGGCCGTGCCGCTGTCCGCGCCGAAGGAGAAGCGGTCAACCGCTGTCGCCATCGCAACGTTCATCGCGCCCTGCCCGGTCAGCGCATTATCAAATACAAAATCGCCGCTTGCCGGTGCCACGTTAAGCGTGCCGTTGAGCAGCACACTGCCCGCACCAAGATTTTGTTCAGCGGCGACGGTGGAAGTGCTGCCGGAGGCCAGATCCCACACGCCGGTAAATCCGCTGTTATCGCCACTGATGACGAGATCGGTGGCTGAAATCTGGTTGGTGCCGCTGCCGGTGATCGCGCTGCTCAGGGTGTTACCTGCACCGCTGAGGGTCAGTAACCCGCTGTTATCGATGGCATTGCTGAAATTGCCGCCGGTCAGACTGACCGCCAGCGTGCCCGGTGCAGCGATGGTCGCTGCGCCCGTGCCCGCACCCTGCGCGTTGGTCAGCGTCAGTGTACCCGCGCTGACGGTAGTACCGCCGGTGTAGGTGTTGCTGCTGCCGATGGACAGGTTACCGGTGCCCGATTTCTCGAGCGTACCGCCGCCGCTAACCACGTTGTTGAATGTCCAGTCGGTGGCGGTGTCGAGCACCAGTGCGCCGTCGTTGCTGATGGCGGCGGTGCCCAGATGTTGCGCCGTGCCTGCCGTCAGGCTGCTGTTGATATCGGTCGTAAAGGTGCCGCCAAACCCGCTGCTATCGCCGGAAAGCGTCACCGCCGATGCGCCCTGAATCCCGACCACGCCGTTACCGCTGAGCGAATTCGCCAGCGTGCCGGTTGCGCCGTCAAGCTGAACGCCGGTGGTGGTGCCGTTGAGATTGATGCTGCCGGTACCGAGCGCCGCCACGTCGCTGAGCAGTGCCTGTGCGGTATTATTGAGGATCACCGCCGTACTCAGGCCGCTGTTCGCGCCGTTAACGGTCAGGGTGCCGTCGTTGACCGTCAGATTACCGGCGCCGGACAGCATGCCGTCACTCTGGCCGCCCTGGCTTAGGGTCAGGTTACCGCCGTTGACGTTCAGCGTGGATCCGCTCGCCCCGCTCAGGGTGCCGATTGTCTGGGTTTTGCCGTTGAGATCGAACCCGGTGGTGCCTTGCAATAACAGCTCAGAGGTCGCGCCGAGGGCATTATCACTGCCCGCCACCAGCGTACCGCCGCTGACCGTGGTCGTGCCGGTATAGCTGTTGCCGGCGTTACTGAGGGTCAGCGTCTGTCCGGCAGAGGCGCTGCCGTTGACATCAAGATTACCGCTGCCGGTCAGTTGTGCGTTGAGCACCGCGCCGGAAGACGCCGAGCCGCTGTCCGTTGCCAGATGCAACGTCTGCCCGCTCAGCAGATCCAGCCCTTTCAGGCCGTAACCGAGATACAGGCCGTCGTTGTTCGCCCCGGTGGAGAGCATGAAATCATAGCTGCCGTTGGCAACCGTGGTGCCGCCTTCGGTGATCGCCAGCGTCTGCGGATTATTCACCACCTGCCCGGCGCTGTCGGTCAGCGTCAGCGAGGAAGCATCGCCGGTCACGGTGCCACCGGCGGCGATCAGCTGAGACTGGATCTCGCCGTCATCCTGCGCCAGCAGGTTGACGCCCGGCGAAGGCACCGGATTAGGCAGCCCGCTGGTCACCGGCACATCCACCTGCACGTTGCCGCTGGTGAGCGTCAGGTCGGTGACATTCACAATGCCGAGTGGCGATCCTGGCGGTGTCTGGCCGCTCCAGGCCAGGGTGCCGCCGTTAAGGGTTAAATTACCGATGGTTTGATCTGTTGGGGCGACGGTGGTGACGTTGCCCGCATCAAGCTGCAATGTCGCCTGTGTCAGCGCCGTGGTGTTATCACCGGAGAGTGAGAACTGGCCCTGACCTAATTCGACCGTGCCGGTAAAGGCGCTGCCGGTTGCTGCGCCGAAAGCGAAGGTGTCAGTGGTGGCAGCCAGATTCGCCAGCAGCGTACCGTTACCGGTCAGCGCCTGGGTGAAGGTGTAACTGCCGCCGTTCGGCGCATCGATATGTAAAGAGCCTGGCGAGGCGACAGACACCCCGTCGGTGCCGAGCGCGCCGTCACCGGTCAGACGCAGCGCACCGAACACGTTGGTACCGCCGGTGTAGGTGTTCGCACCGGTTAAGGTCGCCGTGCCCGCGCCGAGCGCATCCACCCTGCCGCTGCCGCTGATCAGACCCGCAACGGTGAAATCATTGCTGCGGGTCAGTGCCAGGATGCCGTTGTTGGTGATATCCCCCACAATGCTGCCGGTGGTGGTGCCACGGCCCAGGGAGAGCGTTGACGCGGTGTTAATGGTGGTGCCGCCGGTATAAGTGTTCTCGCCGGTCACGTCGATAATGCCCTGCGTGGTCAGGTGGCCGGTGCCGTCGATCACGCCAGCGAGATTCACCCCTGCGGTAGCGATAATGGTGCCGCCATCGGTGCCCAACGTGATGTTGTGGTCAAATTCCCCCGGTACACCGATATCAAATGCTGCGTTGTTGTTGATGGTCACACCGCCGGAAGACGCGCCAAGTGCGCCTTCATTGAAGATACTGAGTCGCCCGGCATTGATCACCGTTCCGCCAGAATAGGTATTCACCCCGGCCAGCGTCAGCGTGCCGGTGCCTTCTTTCACCAGACCGCCGGTGCCGCTGATGACCCCGTTCATCCCGAAATCGCTATTGTTCTGCATGGTGAGTGTGGCGCTGCCGAGCGTGATATCGCCGCTGCCGCCGATGTTCTGCACCTGCTGATCAAAATCATTAAGATCGAACGTCGTTCCGCTGCTGAGCGCTAACGCACTGCTGTCGGCCAGCGCGTTGGCGATGCCGGTTTGTAAGGTGCCGCCGGTTAAATGCGTGGTACCGGTGTAGGTATTCACCGCCGAAAGCGTCAGCGTGCCGGTGCCCGCTTTGGTCAGCGATTTTCCGTCCCACAGCGTGCCATTCGCCGCCTGATCGGCCAGCACCACGTCAACGTCAAAGGTATTGGCGTCCGTCAGGGTAAAGGTCCCGGAGGAAAGCGGTGCGACGGCATTCCATGCCAGCGAGCTGCCGATGCTGTAATCCAGACCGTCGGTAGATTTTTTCGCGTCGTTGATGATGTAATCCGCGCTGCCCGCCCCCACGCCCACCACCGAACCGAAATCACCGGTGATGCCATCGGTGGTGTGAATGACCACGGTGCGCGCACCGTCCAGATCGCTGGCTTTCGCCACCGGACCGCTGGTGTAGCCGGAGATATTCAGCACCGAACTGGTGGCGTTGAGCGTGGCATCGGTGGCAGTCAGCAACGGTGCCGTGCCGCCCAGCGTCACATCCAGCGTGCCGTCGATGACCGCGCTGCCGCTGGCCGTCGTCTGGGCATTTGCATCCAGCTGTAAGGTTGCGCCGCTGTCGATATTCAGACCCGCCACGTTAAACATGCCGTTTTGGGTCAGATGCAGCGTGCCGGCGCTGACGCTGGTGTCCCCGACCGAGTTGGTCAGGCCGGACAGCGTCAGTACGCCGGTACCGGTTTTGGTCAGACCGCCGGTGCCGGTGAGTTGCCCGTCAAACGTCGTATCGGTATTGTTTTGCGCCGAGAGCGTGCCGGTGCCCAGCGTGATAATCCCCGCGCCGCTCAGATCCTGAACCAGCTGATTGAAATTGTTCAGTGCCAGCGTGGCACCTGAAGCAACGGTGACAGTGTCACTGGTGGCAATCGCGTTCTCAATGCCCGTGGTCAGCGTACCGGCCTGCACAGTCGTCCCGCCGGTGTAAGTGTTGGCGGCAGACAGCGTGAGATTGCCTGCGCCGAGTTTGGTCAGCGATGTGCCATCCCAGCCGGTGCTGCTGGCGCTCTGATCGGCCAGCACCACGTCTGCGTCAAAGGTGTCGCTGGCGTCTGTCAGCGTAAAATTGCCGGAAGCGAGCGTCGGCCCGGCATTCCAGGTCAGCTCGCTGCCCACGCTGTAGCTGTTGCCGTCGGCGGATTTGCGCGCGCTGTTGATGATGTAGTCGACATCGCTCGCCGTGATGCCGCTGACCGTGGCGAAATCACCGGTGATACCGCCGGTGGTCTGAATGATCACCGTACGCGCCCCGTTCAGATCACTGGCTTTGGTGGCCGCCAGCGGCGTAAAGCCGGTGACCGTCAGCGCGGCGTTGCTGCCCAGAGTGGCGTCTGCGGCGGTGAGCATCGGTGCGCTGCCGCCGAGGGTGACATCCAGCGTCCCGTTCACGGTCGAGGTGCCGGTGGTGGCGATAAGCGCATTGCTGTCGAGCTGCGCCGTGGCACCGGTATCGACCAGCAAGCTGGCCGCACTGAATGTACCGGTTTGCGTCAGATGCAAAATACCGGCGGCGATGTCCGCCGCACCCACGCTGTTGCCGCTGTTGCTGAGCGTCAGCGTGCCGGTGCCGGTTTTGGTGATGCCGCCGGTGCCGGTGAGAGTGCCGTCAAACGTGGTGTCGTTGTTGTTTTGCGCGGTCAGGGTGCCGGAGCCGAGCGTGACAGCGCCCGCGCCGGTCAGATCCTGTGCCGTCTGGTTAAAATTGTTGAGGGCCAGCGTGGCACCGGTGGCCACATTCACCGAACTGCTGGTGGCGAAGGCGTTGTCGATGCCGGTGGTCAGCGTGCCCGCCTGAATGTCAGTGCTGCCGGTGTAGGTATTCGCCGCCGACAAGGTCAGGTTACCCGCCCCCAGCTTGGTGAGCGATTTGCCGTCCCAGGTTGCACCGTTGGCGGTTTCATCACCCAGCGCCACGTCAACGTTAAATGCGTCGCCCGCACCGGTCAGGGTGAAATTGCCGGTCGCCTGTGCCGTGCCGGAGGTCCAGGCCAGCTCGCTGCCCAGGCTGTAGGTTTTGCTGTCCGCCGAGAGTTTGGCGTCGTTGAAGTAATAATCTACGCCACTCGGCGTCAGGCCGTTGACCGTGGCGAAATCCCCGGTAATGCCGTTTGTGGTCTGGATGATCACGGTGCGCGCCGCGCTCAGATCGCTGGCCTTGGTGGCGGCGACCGGGTTAAAACCGGTGACGCTGAGCGCCGAGCCGCTGCCCAGCGTGGCGGTATCCGAATTGATTTTGGCCGTTGAGCCACCGAGCGTCACATCCAGCGTGCCTTCAATATCTGTTGCGCCCGTGGAAACCACCTGCGCCGTGCTGGCAAGCTGCGCCGTCGCGCCGGTGTTCACCGTCAGGCCGGTCGTGGCGAAATCACCAATTTGGGCAAAGTGCAGCGTGCCCGCGTTGACCGAGGTCGCGCCGACAGAGTTAGTCAGGCCAGACAGCGTCAGCACGCCGGTACCGGTTTTGATGAGATCGCCGGTGCCGCTGATTTTACCGGTGAACAGGGTGTCCGCCGTGTTTTGCGCCGTCAGGTCACCCGACCCCATGGTGATAGTGCCTGCCCCGGTCAGATCCTGTAAGACCTGATCGAAACTCTTCATGCCAAGCGTGGTATTCACGTCAACTTCGACCGATTTGCTGGCGGCAATGGCGTCAGCCACGCCCAGGTTGATCGTCCCGCCGGAGATTTTTGTACTGCCGAGGTATGTGTTTACGCCATCCAGCGCCAGAATGCCGGTACTGGTTTTCAGCAGGCTGCCCGAGCCACCAATCGCGCCGTTGACCGTCCCCGCGCCCACTTGCAGCGTGGTGCCCGCGTCGGTGATATTGACGATACTGTTGGCGGCGGAGCTGAGCGCCGTGACCACATGGGTATTGGCACCGTTGAAATTGAGCGTTTGCGGCCCGGTCACTGACCAGGAAGCCTGCCCCAGCGGCGTATTGACGTCCACAATGTAAGCATCACCGTTGAGGCTCATCGTGCCGGTGTAATTATTTGCGGTGCCATTAAACGAGAGGCCGAGCGACTCCGGCGTGTTGTTCTCGGACATGTTGATACTGAAAGTACCGGAACCGGTCAGGTTGCCGTTCATCGCCAGCGTATGGGCACCGTTATCCGCGACATAGTTCAGCGAACTGGTGTTAGACGCGTTGATGTCACCGTCGAAAATAATGTTTGCCGCAGCAAACTGATCAAATTGCAACGTCGAGTTTGAAAGAGCGATAGGCGCGGTCAGGTTGCCGAAGAGATAACTCACCTCCGCTGGCAGCGCCGTGGCCTGCGAGCCGTACATGCGCAAGGTGGACGCTTCCAGCGACAGCCCGCTGGCGGAGAAATTGTAGTTGGTAAACGTCGAGGTATCGCCCAGCTGGAGGATCGCGCCGTTGGTGACGCTGATGGCGCCGCTGCCGAGCGCATCAGTAGCGCCCATACCGTTAAGCGTGCCGGAAGTGACCTGGGTACCGCCGCTCCAGGTGCCGATACTGGCAAGATTTGTTATGCCCGAGCCTGCCTGAACCACGCTACCGTTACCGTTGATATTTCCACTGAAGGTGCTGGCAATAGCGCGGTTAAACGTCAGGGTGCCGTCGTTGATGACGTCGTCGTTCAGGCTGCCCGTCAGACCACCGTTACCGATCTGCAGTGAGGCGCCGTTGGCAATGGTTGTTCCGCCCGACCCCGAGTTGCTTAAGGTGCCGGTCACCACCACATTGCCGCTTTGCAGCTGGATCGCACCGGCGACCGGTAAGGTGCCGGAGATATCCCAGGTTTTACCCGGCGCATTGATATTCAGTAAATTAACCGTATTGTTATTCACGTAATTACTGAAGGTACCGGTGTCCAGGCTTCCGCCCAGCAGGTTGATGGAGTTATTGACCTGATTCACATCAAACTGAATATCCCCGGTAATGGCCGAGCTGGTATTAAGATTAAGAATATTATTGCTGCCGTATAATTTTATCGCCACTCCACCGGTACCATCATCGGGGGTTATTGCCCCGGCATTATTGATAGTGACACCATTACTGTCTTCCGAACTCTGAATAACGGTATGAACGGCCGAAATCGTCGCGCCTTCGTTGTTGGTGAGGGTAAATCCGCTGCCGAAATTCCCCAGCCCGTAAGATGACAAGCCCCCGTTACTGTTCACCAGACCATTATTGATAACCGTAAAATCGCTACCACCATTGAAATTAATACCAAAATCGCCCTGAATTGTACCGTTGTTGGTCACCGTGTTGTTGCTGCTGCCGGTGGCAAAATTGAACCCGGCACCTCCTGCACCCCCGATCACACTGATGCCGTTATTGACGGTGAACGTACTGCCCGTCACCGTTGCATCAGCGTCAATCGCGTCACCTGACGAGGTGATATCGCTGGTTACCGTAAAATCCGTCCCCAATGCGCTGGTCACCGTACAGGTGACTGTACCGGTATCGCAGCCTGCATCCGCCGAAGGCAAATCGACAGCGTAGGCGTTTGGCATGCCTATCGTGGACGAGATGATGATGATCTTCAGGGCGATATAGAGTTTGTTTAAGGAATAATCTTTTAGCTCACGTTTTCTCTTGTTGGATATAACGGCATGTTGTGTGCTTAGCATAATTCTCTCGCCCTGTATAAGTTCAGTTGTTATCCATGAGGTTTTAATTTTTTCACGTAATAAAATATATCCCCGCACCCTGCACAGCCCGGCGCGAAATAGATCTGCAACAATTCAGATGCCTGAACGGCATGCGGACATGTCACTAAAAATGATGAGCATCTAAGAAGATTCTTAAGTAATTTGCCTTAAGAGTTATAGCTAAACCGTGAAAGATTGCCAGTCTAAAATACGCATACTGTTCAGTGGGCGTGAATAAATTGATATCAGGAAAATATAATTAGGCGGGAAATGATTTTTATAGATTAAATTTATTAATATCACCTTTATAAAAAACTTATATAAAACTGACACAAACCCGCATCCGCTGCCTCATGTTGAGCGGCAGTGCGTGCGCAGAGCGAAAATGTCTCCATGCAAAGGGCGACCGGGTGAATGTTAAGCGGTGTAACTCTTTCAGAAAGTCGGCGGTGCTGACGCGATTCACTCAGGAATACTCTGCGATTCATCCCTTATTTTATGCCTGACCGCCCATAAAAAAAGGCCGCTTTCGCGGCCTTTCACATTTCAAAGCGTATGACGGCTGATTATTTCGCGTCAGCGTCTGGCAGTGCGTAAGCGATGATGTAATCGCCCAGTTTGGTGCCGAATGAACCGTGACCGCCTGCGGCGATAACAACGTACTGTTTACCGTTCACAGAATATGTCATTGGCGTCGCCTGGCCGCCTGCTGGCAGACGGGCTTCCCACAGTTTGTCACCGTTGCTCATATCGAATGCGCGCAGGTAGTTATCTGCGGTCGCTGCGATGAAGAACACGTTACCGGCGGTAGAAATCGGTGCGCCAAGCATCGGCATACCCATTTTGAACGGCAGCGGTAACGGTGAGCTGTCGCGCACGGTACCGATACGTTTTTTCCACACGATTTCGTTGGTTTTCAGGTCTACGCCGGAGATGTAACCCCATGAAGGCTGTTTACAAGGGAAGCCCAGCGGAGACAGGAACGGGTTCAGCGTCACGCCAAATGGCACGCCGTACTGTGGCTGAATGCCCGTTTCAGTACCGGAACCGCCCTTATCGTTCGCATCTGGCTCGATAGGGTTGCCCGGACCGCGTGGGATCAGTTTAGACACGAATGGCAGTGCAATCGGGTTAGCGATAGCCACCTGACGGTCAGTGTCCACAGAGATACCGCCCCACTCGAACATACCGAGGTTACCCGGGAACACCAGAGTGCCCTGCTCGGATGGCGGTGTGAAGGTGCCTTCATAACGCAGTTTGTGGAAGATCACACGACACATCAGCTGGTCGTAGATCGTTGCGCCCCACATGTCTTTACCGGTCAGTTTCGCTTCCGGACGGAAGGTCAGTTTGGAGAACGGCTGAGTCGGAGAAACGTGGTCACCTTTCGCTGCGCCTTGCGGAACAGGTTTTTCAGGGGCTTCAACAATCAGCTTACCGTCACGGCGATCCAGCACGAAGATGTTACCGGTTTTGGTCGGTACATAAATCGCAGGAACTTTGTTGCCGCTCTTGTCAGTGATATCTGCCAGCGTTGGCTGTGCAGGCACGTCCATATCCCACAGATCATGGTGAACAGTCTGGTAGAACCACGCCAGTTTACCGGTGGTCGCATTCAGCGCCAGCAGGCCGCTCGCGTAACGTTCCATTTCCGGCGTGCGGTTGCCGCCCCAGATGTCCGGTGTTGCCACGCCGATAGGCAGGTAAACCAGATCCAGTTTGTCATCATAAGATGCAGGCGCCCATGAGTTCGGGGAGTTCGGCGTGAAGTGCTGACCATCCGCAGGGATTTTGTTCGGTTCAGCCGCACCCGGATCGAAGGCCCACAGCAGTTTGCCGGTTTCCACATCAAAGCCACGGATAACGCCTGAAGGCTCGCGGTTTGAGTAGTTATCGGTAACCGCACCGGCCACGATGATCACAGATTTTGTGATGATTGGCGGTGAGGTTGGCTCGTAGTGACCCGGTGTCGCGTAAGGCATGTTGCCTTGCAGGTTCAGCTCACCGTTGTTACCGAATGCCGGGCAACGTGCGCCGGTTTCAGCGTCCAGCGCAAACAGACGGCCATCGTTGACGGGCAGAATGATACGACGTGAACAGACAGCAGGCGCTGCGCCGTTCGCGGTGTTACCTTCCGCGGCTGGCGTCGTCTCATGATAAGACACACCACGGCAGGTCACGTGCTGGAACGTCGGGTTGGAGTTGAGCTGCGGATCGAATTTCCACTTCTCTTTACCGGTCGCGGCATCCAGAGCAAACAGCTTCTGGTGCGGCGTACACAGGTACAACATGTCGCCGATTTTGATTGGCGTGACTTCGTCAGTGATTTCGCCCGGATCGTTCGGGGTCTTCAGGTCACCGGTACGGAAAGTCCAGGCCACGTCGAGCTTGCTGACGTTTTTATCGTTGATCTGGCTCAGTGGCGAGTAACGGGTACCGCCCTGAGTACGGCCATAAGCAGGCCAGTCACCATCAGGAATGCCGGATTCAGATTTTGCCGGCGCAGAATCCGCCGCTTTAAGGGTGCCGTTGATCACCTGCGGGTCGTTGAAGATGGAGTAACCCAGCACGATCACGGTGAACAGCAGGGATACCGCCAGCGCACCGCGTGCGAAAGCGTTTTTCGCCAGCATCTGGTTGTACACCACCGGCAGCAGGATCCACAGACCTAAGAAGAAGGTAACGTCTAAACGCGGCGTCAGTGCCCAGAAGTCGGTGCCCACTTCCCATACGGCCCACACCGTGGTGGCGAACAGGAAAATCGCGTAGAGCAATAAGGCGGAAGAGCGGCGGCGGTACAACAGCCACGCGGTGACCAGCGAGATAACACCGGCAATAATGTAATAAAGAGAACCACCTAATTTTGCCAGCCAGATACCGCCGACAAGAAGATAAATCCCGCTTAACGCGGCGAACAAAGCGGTAATTATGACGACGATGCGTGATAACGAGGCTTTCGTTTCCATAGTTGATGACCTTACTGATTTTTTATAATCGTCGATTCAGGCGTAAGCCGAATCTTCAAGAACATCCGGTTCTCACCGGGTGTCATTCCTTGCGTGTGCTGCCCGACTTCAAAAAGTGCAGGTCACGGGCAGCACTGCGTGGTTCTACAAACTGAATTTATTCGAAACTGTAAGAAAGCGTCGCTCCGCCACCGTAATTACGGCCAGGTGCCGGTTCGAAGTAACGGCCATTGCCCTCGTTGACGATCACCGAACCGACATAGTTTCTGTCGAACAGGTTATCGACCCGGGTAAACAGGTCGAGGGTCACTTTGTCCCAGTTGAAGCGGTAACCCGCATTCACGCTGGCGACGGTGTAAGCCGGTGCCTGCTCGCTGTTTTCGTCATTCACTTCAATGTCACTCATGTAGCGCACATCGGCGCCGGCGTGCCAGCCATCAACCGGTGCCCACTCCAGTGAAGCGTAGCCCATGTTGCGGGCAATACCCGGAAGTCGGTTGCCCGCTGGCGTACAGTCACCGGATCCACAGGTTTCATTACGGAAGGTGGCATCGAGCAGCGTCCAGGCCATCTTGACGCGCCAGTTTTCTTCAAACTGCTGATCTAAAGACAGTTCCAGGCCGCGACGACGGGTTTTACCGGCGTTGGTGTAACTTGAACGACCCCCGACACTTTGCGCCACGATCAGCTCATCATCAGTATCCGTCTGGAAGACTGCTGCGGTGACTAAACCGTTGCCCACGCGCCATTTGCTGCCCAGCTCCACGGTGTTGCTGGTGGAAGGCTCCAGCCCGAGATTCAGGCCAGAGTTGCCGTCGGTGCGGTAGGAGAGTTCGTTGATGGTCGGCGTTTCAAAACCACGACCGGCTGAAATATAGGTGTTCAGCGCAGGGGTCACGGCATAGTTCAGGGACGCCATCGGCAGCAGTTTGTGATAACGGCGCGAACCGCTGTCATCCGGATTGCTGCCGGTAATGTAGTAGTCCTGCGAATCAAAACTGACCGTGCTGTAACGCGCGCCGACGTCCAGCGTCCAGCGCGGCGTCAGGTTCCACGTCGTTTGCAGATACGGGTCGAGGTTCCACATGACGTTCTTTTCATTACGACGCTCGTTGCCCTTCACGCCCAGATCGCCCTGACTGTCGAAATTCTCATAACCGAAGCGACGCTCGGTCATGGTTTCATAATCCAGCCCGCCGGTGACCGAGAACGGCACCGAACCAATTTGATCGTCATGCTTCCAGCGGGTATCCACGCCGGAGTATTTACGTTCAAGAACAATCACCCCGCCCGCATTCAGCGGATTTTTCTGCGAGGCGGCCGGAATGGTCTGGTACTGCGTGGTGTGGCGCTCGCCGTGATAGGTCATCAGGCTGAATTCGTCGTTCTCACCCATCTGACGCTGATAGCGCAATCCGACCTGTGTCTGGTCCAGCGATTTACGTGCGTTATACTGATCGGCACGTTTGGCCTGCTTCGGGTCATCGTGCCATTCAGATTCTGTCAGGCCGCCCGGATCGTTGGCATCAACGGAGACGCTGTTAAACATCAGCGTCAGGGTGCTGTCGTCATCAATGCGCACGCCCAGTTTGCCGTTGCCGAGGTTTTTCTGTGTACCGCTGTGGTCGCGGTAACCGTCGGTGGTAAAACGGGAGCCGGAGATCAGGTAATTTACATCGCCCGCGTGGGTGCCGTCGCCGGTCGCACCGCTGGCTTTCACGCTGTTACGAAAAGATCCGTAACTGCCGAAATACGTGCCTGCTTCCAGTTTCGCGGGCTGTGAACCGGTCTGGGTATCCACATTCACCACGCCGCCGGAGGCATTGCCGTACAGCGCCGAGAAAGGCCCGCGCAGCACTTCAACGCGCTCAACGGAATTGAGATCGATATTCGACGTCTGACCTTGCCCGTCCGGCATGGTGGCCGGAATACCATCAACGTAAATCCGCACGCCGCGCACGCCGTACATGGAACGGCTGCCGAACCCACGCACGGAAAGTTGCAGGTCCTGCGCATAGTTCTGGCGGTTCTGCACCTGTAAACCCGGCACGCTGCCGAGGCTTTCGGAGAGATTGACCTGCGCTTTGCTGTTTCTGAAATCGTCGCCGTCGATCACGCTGACCGCTGCCGGGGTGTCCAGCTCGGACAGGCCACCGGTGCCCTGTTTTTTGATGATCATCAGTGAAGATGAGTCGGAGGCGTCGTCAGTGTCACTTTTCGGTGTATTGGTAGCAGAGAGTGCGTAACTGACTGAAACCGGGCTACAAAATGACAAAAAGGTGATGATAAAAGCAGAGGTTTTGGCGTTCACTTTAGGCGTTCTTTTTCTGTTAGCTAAAAGTGCGAGCGGAGAGCCGCGTTAAAATACGATGCACATCTCACTTTTAGACTTTAGGAGTAGACAAAAAACCATCAATCTGATGGAGAATCAGGAAGGCGCTAACTATAGTTATTTTCTTCCTGTTAGTACATACGCAACTTTACAAATATAACTTTTTAACAAAATTCCGCACGCAAGGTACATGGGCGGCGATCTTTGCGCGCGCGGCAGCCTGTTATCTGCGCGGATGGAAACAACCGGCAATCAATGTCGTTTTTGTCATCCGCCCGTCACTCCCCTGACAGAGCCAGACGCCCACAGTGGCACCTCACCCCCGGTTTCAGAAACTCCATGAGGTATTGCCATGCGTTTTCGTTTAGCTTCAACATTAATAGTAGCCGCTGCGGCGGCATTCGCTTCTCAGGCGGCGATGGCGGCTCCGGTAAAAAATATCGTGCTGGTGCACGGCGCATTTGTGGGCGGCTCGGGATGGCGTCCGGTGTATGACATTCTGACGCACGATGGCTATAACGTGACGCTGGTGCAGGAACCGCTGACGTCCTTCCCGGAAGATGTGTCGGCTACAAGACGCATTCTGGACCAGCAAAATGGCCCGGCGATCCTTGTAGGCCACAGCTACGGCGGCGCGATCATTACGGAAGCAGGAAATGACCCGCACGTGGCGGGGCTGGTGTATATCGCCGCTCACGCGCTGGATAACGGTGAAACGGAAGCGACCAACGGTAAGAAATTCCCCAACTCGGCGCACCCGTTTGTCAAAACGCCGGACGGATTCCTCTACATCAACCCGGCGGTGTTCCCGTCCGACTTTGCGGCTGACCTGCCACGTAAACAGGCGGAATTCGAAGCTAAGGCGCAGATGCTGACCTCCGCCAGCGTCTTCACCGCCAACATTCCTGACCCGGCATGGAAAGTGAAACCCAGCTGGTACATGGTGGCCATGTCCGACAAAATCATTAACCCGGATTTAGAGCGGATGTACGCCAAACGCGCACACAGCCACACCGTCGAAATCGCCGGTGCCAGCCACTCAGTGTATGAGTCACATCCGAAAGAAGTGGCCGCCCTGATTGAGCAGGCGGCAATGGGGTGAAGTAAGGTTTCCCCCGCTCTACGCCCTGCGGGTGAAAGCAATCATGAGCGAAAGCGCATAGACCACGCACCCCAAAAATGCAGCCGGGGTGAGGCTGTCTGACAGATGCCCGGTGTGGTCATCGGTGTACATCACCAGGCCGACCACGGCGAGGCCCATGATGGCGCTGGGAATGTGGATCCAGCGGGTGAAACGTCCTTTTTGTGCTTTACAGGCGGCGAGCTCTTTTTGAGTTCGCCCGAGCGCGTTGTTCAGGCTTTCGCACTGCGCTTCATGATGCTGAGATTGCGCCGCTAAGCGGCTGTTTTCGCTCATCAGTTCGGCGATCTGCTTATTCAGTTTTGCCGCCTCGCTCTTCGCCGATTGCCCTTCGTACTCTTGCGATTTCAGGTTCACCCGCAGTTGGGTGATTTTACGGTTGGCTTCGGCGGTCAGCTCTTTTTGCTGGCCCAGCAGTGCGTAATTGCCGTCTGCACGACGGTTGGCGGCATGGCGTTTATCTTCTTCGTCACGCAGGCGGCGTTCAGACTCCGTTTCCAGCGCGGTTAACCGCTGTTGCAGGCTGTCGCGTGCCGCCGCCATGGCGGACATCTGGCTGCCGGTATAGGCAATCAGGCTGTTGGCGGCGTCAAGTTCTGCCGAGGTGGAATTGCCCGCCGCGCGCTGGCGTGAGCGCATGAGCGCCAGTTCATCGGCGTGCTGTTTTTTGAGGCGTTCAGACTGGTTAAGAAGTTCACTGACCCGCGTGTTGAGGCGGTACAACTCCCCTTGCAGCCGGGCCAGCTCTTCAGGGTTGCCGCCGTCGGTTTTGTTCCGCGCCACCGCCAGTTCATGCGTCAGGCTGCGCACCTGTTTTTCCAGCGCGGCGAGCCTTTCGACGGTGACAGCCGTATCTTTAAAAACGGTTTTGACTTTAGCTTTATCGGCCTCGGCACGGCTGAAACTGACGCCTCTGAGCGCGCTTTCCACTTCACGGGCGATGGATATTTTATCCATGGCCTTCATGCGGTTGCAGGCGCTGGCAAGGAAAGTGGCCGCTTCGTGACCGTTGCCGGTGCCAAAGGCTTGTTTGATAAGGCTTTGTATCACGCTCATGGTTGTCGCGCTCACTCACAGGAAATATTCAGGACATGCCCGATGTACATCGATTTACTGATTGTATCAGATAGGATTTCTTTTATTTAGGGGAGTTATTTTGAGCGGGGCAGTACAGGTGATGTTGCGGTTTTTTTGAGGTCAGATCCCGATCACCCGCAGATTCGTCACCCCTTTTGCTCCCAGCATCAGCGCACTTTCACTGTCGGCTATCGCGGCGGAGCCGGTGATCATAATGGCGTAGCGGGCATTAAAGGGCTGCGGCTGACGGTGGGCGAGGTGCAGATGCGCAACGATATGTTTGACGTCGAGCAATACCACCAGGTTTTTCGCCATTGCGCTGAGGGTGTTTACGGCAAGCGCGGGGTCGCTGAGAAAAATCGCACCGGTGTCGGCGACGCCAAAACAGGCGCGCACCACGCCGACATCCGCGTCTTTCAACGCGGTCGCCGGGGTACGGGCGTCAAAATCGATGTCCGCGATAATCTCCGGTGTCGCGGAACAAAACAGGGAATCTGCCGGGTACAGTTCGCGCAGGTAAGCGTTCAGCGTGGTATAGCCCGTCAGCGGAGTCTGCAAAAAATGATCATCCCAGATGCCGCCGCTCAGGGTCAGCGCGCGCGCAAAAGCCTGCACAGGATCGGGCTGCGAATCTTCTGCCGGGAACAGCGCGTGAATGAATTTATGCTGGCGGATGGCGGTCAGAAAATCGCTGCGGCGCATGGCGTGTCCTTGTCTGGTAGAGGTCACCTCACGCCGGAAACAGGCGATCCTGTTCCGGCGGAGAGGATTAAATGATCAATGGAATTGCAGATAGGCCACGTGGGTTTGCAGATATTCCTGCAAGCCGTGTTTACCGTCCGCGCCGCCGACACCCGATTTACGCCAGCCCGCATGGAAGCCCTGCATCGCTTCAAAGTTTTCGCGGTTGATGTAAGTCTCACCGAATTTCAGCTGTTTCAGCGCTTTCATCGCCGTATTGATGTTGCTGGTGTAAATCGACGACGTCAGGCCGTATTCGCTGTCGTTCGCCATCGCGATGGCTTCTTCCAGCGTGTTGAACGTCGCGACCGGCAGCACCGGCCCGAACACTTCCTCGTGCATGATCGGCATCTCCTGCTTCACATCCACCAGCAACGTTGGCGGGTAGAAGAAGCCGGTGCCGCCCTCGCGCTTACCGCCCAGCAGCACTTTCGCGCCCTGTGAGACAGCTTTCGCCACTTTGTCTTCCACGCGCTGTAATGCTGCGGCGCTGATAAGCGGCCCCATATCCAGCTCTTTTTTCTCCGCCGTGTTGCCGAAGGTCACTTCTTTCATGGCAGCGCTGAGGCGCGAAATGAACTCGTCGTAAACGCCTTGCTGCACATAGACCCGTTCGGCGCAGTTACACACCTGCCCGGTATTGATGACGCGCGAGCTGACGATGGCTTTTACCGCCAGATCTAAATCGGCGTCGTTCATCACGATGGCGGGCGCTTTGCCGCCCAGCTCCAGCGAAACTTTGGTGACGTTCTGCGCCGCAGCGGTCATGGTGGCGATACCCGCCGCCACGCTGCCGGTCAGGCTGACCATGCCAACTTTCGGGTTGGCCGCCAGTTCCTGTCCGACGGTCGGGCCGTAGCCGGTGACAATGTTCAGCACGCCTTTTGGCAGGCCGATGTGGTGAATGATTTCAGCAAAGATCACCGCATTGTTCGGGGTGATTTCACTCGGTTTGATCACGATGGTGTTACCGGTGATCAGCGCCGGTGCCGCTTTGCGGGCGATCAGGAAGAACGGGAAGTTCCACGGCAAAATACCGGTGGTCACACCGATGGCTTTGCGGAACACAAAGATGTTTTCGTTTGGCCGGTCACTCTGAATGATTTCGCCTTCGTAACGGCGTGCCCATTCCGCCATGTAATCCAGGTAATCCGCCGTGAACAACACTTCGGTTTGTGCCAGGCCGTAGGTTTTACCGCCTTCGGCAATGATGGTTTGCGTCAGCTCGGCTTCGCGTTCGCGGATACCGGCGGCGATTTTGTGCAGCCACACGCCGCGTTCCACCGCAGGCAGCGCTTCCCAGCCCGGCTGCGCCGCTTCGGCGGCATCAATGGCTCTTTTGGCATCTTCTGCCGTACCTTCAGGGATCTGCGAAATCACCTGTTCAGTCGCCGGATTCACAACGTCAATCCACTTTCCGCCGGTGTTTTCAACGAATTCGCCGTTGATGTACATACGTTTCTGAACTGTGCCCATAGCTGGAGTCTCCAAAGTACGGATAGAGGTGATGAACGAGTTGTTAAAAAATAAGTTCTTTTTTGTGAAGTTTTAACAGCCTGTTCTATCCGACCGGGTTTTACCTTTCCGTCACTGCCAGTACGGCGTGGGAAATGGCAAAAATGTCATGGTCGGACTGCCCGACGTAACATTTTTGCAAATTGGAGATAACGACTGCGGATCATAAACGCGCGTTGCGGGGAGCGTAGCCGAATTCACGTTTGAAGAGAGTGGAGAAGTAGTTGCTGTCGCAGAAGCCGCACTGATGCGCAATGTCAGTGATTGAGCTGTCGGTGAATCGCAGCAGGTTGCGGGCATTGAGCAGGCGCAGACGGTTGAGATAGTTGAGCGGCGTGCAGCCGGTTTGCTGCTTCATCTGCCGGTGCAGGGTGCGCAGCGACATCGAAAACTTTTCAGCCAGCACCGGCCAGTCGATCTCTTCGTCGTAATGCTCATTCATCCAGTCGAGTAAATTATTCAGGTCACCGCCCTGCCCGCTGTATCCCACCTCACGGCTGCCTTTTCGCAGCAGCAGTAAGAGCTGCATAAAATACAGTTCCTGCTGCGCCTGAGACTCCGGTGACGTTCGGACCGGTTTGCGCGCCAGCAGGTCGATCAGCGTTTTTGCCTGCGCTATCTGGCCGGGATTGATACGCCAGTGCGCCGGATAAATGCCATCGACTTCCTGCGGCAGCAGATCGCCAAGCCCATTCAGAAAGCGGAAAGCCTCCGGGCTGCGGTACAGCACGTTGGTCAGGTGCAGGTTGTCGGTGTCTTCGTAGAGATGATGATCGCGGTGACGCACAAAACAGACGCTGCCCGCGCTGAGCAGCAGCGGCTGATCGTTAAAAACGTGGGTGCCGGTGCCCTGTTCGACCAGCACTATTTCATTGAAATCCTGATGATGATGTTCAGGAAACGTCTCCTGCGGATAACGGGGTTCAATGGCGACCGGGAAATCTCCTGAGGCAAAATATTCGCTACTGCGTAACACGGTCATTTGCGACTCCTTATTAACATTATCGTAATATCTTAGTCGTCGCTGCCCCCTCGCATCAGGCTGAAACTGTGACCCATCAGCCGCTTTTGAACAAAACCTTTCTTTCTGCCTCTGATCCTGCGAAATCCGCTGTGCGACGCAGGTTTACGCCTGATTTTAGTGCGGGTTTTCTGCATCAAAAACCTGTGTTTTTCTGACCGTTTGCGTTGCCCGCCACAACATTGTTATCAATTTGTGAGGTTGTTCTCTTAAACCTTTGCACCTTTGCCATAGTTGGCTTAGAACTGGCACTCGCGGAAAGGTCAGTTTATCAGCAACCTCCTAGAGTCGTGATCATGCGCCTGGCGCGTCGGCAACTTTTGGTCGTTAAACTTTATGCGGAGTACAAACAATGAAATTAAAACACGTACTGAGCCTTACCCTGATGGCGAGCAGTATCCTGCTGGCAGGCGCGGCATCGGCAGAAGTGAAAATTGCACTGGTCGCGAAATCACTGGGCAACGGATTTTTTGAAGCGGCCAACGTGGGTGCACAGCAGGCAGCGAAAGAACTGGGCGACGTGAAAGTGATTTACACCGGCCCGACGACAACCACCGCCGAGGCGCAGATCGAAGTGCTGAACGGGTTGATCGCTCAGGGTGTCGATGCCATCGCAGTTTCCGCCAATGACCCGGATGCGTTAGTGCCGGTGCTGAAAAAAGCCATGCAGCGCGGCATTAAAGTGGTGTCGTGGGATTCCGGTGTCGCCAAAGACGGCCGTCAGATCCACCTTAATCCGTCTAACAATGCGCTGATTGGCGAAACCAACGTCAAACTGGCCGCCGACGCGCTGAAAGCCCTGAACGTTGAGAAAGGCGACGTGGCGATCCTGAGCGCCACCCCAACCTCCACTAACCAGAATCTGTGGATTGCGGAGATGAAAAAGGTGCTGCCGAAGTACCCTTCGGTGAATCTGGTGACCGTCGCGTATGGCGATGATCTGTCAGATAAAAGCTACCGTGAAACCATCGGCCTGCTGAAATCCTATCCGGA
The DNA here is from genome assembly GCF_019049655.1 of Rahnella rivi. Taxonomy (GTDB): domain Bacteria; phylum Pseudomonadota; class Gammaproteobacteria; order Enterobacterales; family Enterobacteriaceae; genus Rahnella; species Rahnella rivi. The sequence continues at coordinate 274,977 of NZ_JAFMOX010000063.1, read as the reverse complement.
TCTGAAAGTGATTATTTCTCCGTCTTCCGTGGGTATCGTGGCGGCGGCGCAGGCGGTGAAAGATCAGGGCAAAATCGGCAAGGTGTACGTGACCGGCCTGGGGCTGCCTTCTGAAATGGCCGGTGCCGTGAAATCCGGCGCGACCAAAAGCTTCGCCATCTGGAATCCGATCGATCTCGGTTACGCCGCCACCTATCTGGCTGACGATTTAGTCAAAGGCACTGCCACCAAAACCGAAGCCAGCATGGGCCGTTTAGGCAAAGTCAAACTGGACGCTGACGGCAGCGGCGCAATGGCAGAACCGTTCGTTTACGACGCCAGCAACATCGACAAATTCTCTAAAATTTTCTGATCCTGAATGCGGCTGACCGGTCTGCGGTCAGCCGTTTTGTTGTGCTTCGTCAGGAGACATCTATGACCGATACCACACCGCTTTTATCACTAAAAGACATCAGCAAAGTCTTTCCGGGCGTCAGGGCACTGAATAATGTGCATGTGGATTTATATCCGGGAAAAGTCACCGCCCTGATTGGCGAAAACGGCGCGGGGAAATCGACGCTGGTGAAAGTCATGACCGGAATTTATCAGCCGGAAGAGGGTGAACTGCGCTACAAAGCCATTCCGATCAAACTGCCGACGCCGGAATCCGCGCACAAAGTCGGGATTACCGCCATTCATCAGGAAACCGTGTTGTTTGACGAGCTTTCCGTTACCGAGAATATCTTCGTCGGCCACTACGTTTATGGCGGGCTGTTCAAACGCCTGAACTGGCCGGCGATGCATCAGCAGGCGCGCGACATTCTGACCCGCCTGGAAGTGAACATCGATCCGCACGCCACGCTGAAAGACCTGAGCATTGCGCAGCGCCATATGGTGGCGATCGCCCGCGCGCTGTCGTTTGATGCGCAGGTGGTGATCCTCGATGAACCGACCGCCGCACTTTCTCAGCATGAAATCGTTGAGTTTTATCAGATTGTCGAACGCCTGAAACACGAAGGCAAAGCCATCCTGTTTATCTCGCACAAGTTCGACGAGATCTTCTCTATTTCCGATTACTACACCGTATTGCGCGATGGCAGCTATGTCGGTTCCGGCAAAATCAGCGACATCAGCGAGCAGCAGATGGTCACCATGATGGTTGGCCGCGAAGTCAGTCAGGCTTACCCGAAAGTGAACTGCGCGCCGGGCGAAACGGTGCTTGAGGTGCAAAACCTCAGCCATCCGACCGAATTTTCAGGCATTAATTTCTCGCTGCGCAAAGGCGAAATCCTCGGCTTTTACGGGCTGGTGGGCGCTGGCCGCACCGAGCTTATGCAGGCGCTGTTTGGCGTTACGCAGCCAGGCGGCGGCAAGATCCTGATCAACGGCAAAGAGCAGCACTTCTCGCGCCCTTCTCAGGCCATCCGGGCAGGGATTGTGTACGTGCCGGAAGAGCGCCAGAAACAGGGCGCGATCATTGATTTACCCATAAGCCAGAACATCAGCCTGCCACAGCTCAGCCAGCTCAATCCGCGTGGCGTACTCAATGACAAAAAAGAGTGGGCGCTGGCAGATGATTACGCCCGGCGGTTGCAGGTCAAGGCATCGAGCTGGAAACAGGCGGTGGGCACCCTTTCTGGCGGGAATCAGCAAAAAGTGGTCATTGCCAAATGGCTGGCCACGAAACCGGACATCATCATTCTCGATGAGCCGACAAAAGGCATTGATATTGGCTCCAAAGCGGCGGTACACCAGTTTATGTCTGAACTGGTCGGGCGCGGGCTGGCGGTGATTATGGTGTCATCCGAATTACCGGAAGTGATGGGCATGGCAGATCGCATCATCGTGATGCATGAAGGGCTGATGGTGGCGGAATTCAGGGCCGGTGAAGCCAGCGCAGAAATGATTGTCAGCGCCGCCAGCGGCGCTGGCGAGGAGGCAGCATGATCAGAAACCTGCTGAAATACCGCGAGCTGCTGCTGGCGGTGGTGATTGTCCTGATGGTGCTCGCCGTGGGCGCGCGTTCGCCGGAGTTTATCGGCATCGGTAATCTGCTGGAGATGTTTAACGATACCTCGATTCTGATCATCCTAGCCCTCGGGCAGATGATGGTTTTGCTAACCAAAGGCATCGATTTATCGATGGCGGCGAATCTGGCGCTGACCGGGATGATCGTCGCGCTGATTAACTTCCATCACCCGGATATTCCGGTGTGGTCGCTGGTGGTGCTGGCGACGCTGCTCGGGCTGGTGATGGGCGCGATTAACGGCCTGCTGGTGTGGAAAGTCGGTATTCCGCCGATTGTGGTCACGCTCGGCACCATGAGCATTTATCGCGGCATCATTTTTCTGCTCTCCAACGGTGGCTGGATCAACGCCCATCAGATGAGCCCGGATTTTCTCAGCCTGCCACGTACGACCTTTATCGGCCTGCCGCTGCTCGGCTGGTGCGCGATTGCCGCGCTGATTCTGGTGGCGTACTTCCTGCGTTACAGCCGCACCGGTCGCGCTTTATATACCGCAGGTGGCAACGCGACGGCGGCGTATTACACCGGCATCAATGCGGGCAAAATGCAGTTCGTCAGCTTCTGCCTTTCCGGCGCGCTGGCCGGATTCTGCGGCTATCTGTGGATTTCGCGCTTCGCGGTGGCGTACGTCGATGTCGCCAACGGCTTTGAATTGCAGATTGTTGCGGCGTGCGTTATCGGCGGCATCAGCACCATGGGCGGCATCGGTTCAGTGGTCGGCTGCCTGCTCGGCGCGCTGTTCCTCGGCGTTATCAACAATGCCCTGCCGGTGATTGAAGTGTCGCCGTTCTGGCAGATGGCGATTTCCGGCGGCGTGATTGTGATCGCGGTGATCCTCAACGAACGCGCCAATAAACGTAAAGGACGGCTGATCCTGCGTCACTCTCCTGCTGTCCAGCCTGTGCGAACTGAAACCGGGGTAAGATCATGAACAAGACCTTAGCATCGCGCACCGCGCCGCATTCCGCCGCCGGAGAAAAAACCACCCTGGCCGCCACGCCGTTTTTCCGCCGCCTGATGTGCTGGGAAGGTTTTTTGCTGGTTGTCACGCTGCTGGTATTTGGCGCGAATGCCCTCGCTTCGCCCTACTTCCTCAATATCTGGAATCTGTCGGACGCGACCTTTAACTTCACCGAAAAAGCCATCATTGTGCTGCCGATGGCGATGTTGATCATCGCCCGCGAAATCGATTTGTCAGTCGCCTCAACCATGGCGCTGAGTTCAACGGTGATGGGGTTCTGCGCGCAGGCGGGTTTACCCACGCCGGCGCTGGTCGGCGTCGGGCTGAGCGTAGGATTGCTGTGCGGGCTGGTCAACGGGCTGCTGGTTACGCGGCTGAATCTGTCGTCTATCGTCATCACCATCGGCACCATGAGTCTGTTCCGTGGCATCACTTATGTGCTGCTCGGTGACCAGTCGCTCAACCAGTATCCGGCCAGTTTTGCATGGTTTGGTCAGGGCTACGTCTGGGGGCCGCTGTCGTTTGAGTTCGCGCTGTTCCTGGTGCTCGGCGCGGTATTTTATTTCCTGCTGCACAAAACGAATTTTGGCCGCCACACTTACGCCATCGGCAACAATCCGGTCGCCGCGTGGTATTCAGGCATCAACGTCAAACGCCATAACCTGACGCTGTTCGTGCTGGTGGGCGTGATGTCCGGGCTGGCGTCGGTGCTGCTGACCTCACGCCTTGGCAGCACGCGTCCGACGCTGGCGCTCGGCTGGGAACTGAGCGTGATCACCATGGCGGTGCTCGGCGGTGTCAGCGTGCTCGGTGGCTCCGGCAGCATGACCGGCGTGATTATCGCCGCGTTCCTGATGGGCCTGCTAACCTTCGGCCTCAGCCTGCTGAATGTGCCGGGAATTGTGATGTCGGTGATTGTCGGCGCCATGCTGATCGTGGTGATTTCGCTGCCGGTGCTGTACCGCAAAGTTCTGGCGCGGGGGAAATAACGCCAGGTGTGTTATCCCCGCCTGCGGGCGGGGAGTCTAGTTCGAGAGTTGTGTTTCAATCCCTTCGCGTAATGCGTCCACCAGTTTCTCCAGCATAAATGCGACAAATGCCGTGCAATCACTGGCACGGTCGCACTCGCCAAGCACGCGATAATAATCCTGTTGCTGATTGTGAATCAGCGTTTCCACGGGCAGCCAGGCGAGCTCAGGTCGCCACTGGCTGAGGATCAAGGTTTGCCACAAACGCCCCATTCTTCCGTTGCCATCGGCAAACGGGTGGATGAATTCAAATTCGTAATGGAAAATACAGCTGGCAATCAACGGATGAATATCGGTTTCCTTCAGCCAGTTCAGCAACTCCGCCATCAGGCGCGGGAGCTGACCGGCGGGCGGAGCCATATGAATCAGCTGATTATCACGATAGACCCCGACATCACCGCGACGCAGGTAGCCCGGCGCATCCACAAGACCCGTCATCATCAGCTGATGGGCTTTCAGGACATCTTCAAGACGATAGCTTTTCCAGACGGAAAGCTGTTCGTAAGTCAGAATGGCGTTACGCACTTCCTGAATGTCTTTTTGCGGAGCAAGCACGCGCTTGCCGTCCATGATGGCCGTGACCTGCTGTGTAGACAGGCTGTTATGTTCAATCGCCAGGGAAGCCTGAATGGTCCGGATGCGGTTTTCTTTGCGCAGCAGGACTGATGACTGTTCCGCATGCGCGGCCCAGCGCCCGAGTAATTCGCCAACCTCAACGACCCGGTGCAAAATGGCCGGCGTGATACTGTACGGTGGCTGATAACCGGCCATTCAGTGCTCCTTGAAGAAAAAATGATGCTGAATAGTATCACGCGACAAAATCATCAAAAATTCTTCTTTACTGTCTCCCAGCCCTTTATTCCCTGACACTTGATTCAAAGGCACTGTCTGCCGTAGTTTACACCCTCGGGTTTGTTTCTGAATGTCTTGAACTATGAGGAATATATATGCGGATTCTCGTTGTGGGCGCGGGCGCGACCGGCGGATATTTCGGCGCGCGGTTGGCGCAGGCCGGGCAGGATGTGACATTTCTTTTACGTGAAAAGCGCGCGCTTGCGGTTCAGCGCGACGGGCTGACCGTGCACAGCCCGCACGGTGATTTCCATTTCCAGCCGTCAGTATTACAGGCATCGCAACTCACCGGACCTTATGACCTGATCCTGCTGACAGTGAAAAGCTTCGGGCTGGAAGCGGCGATTAAGGACATCGCGCCGGTGGTAGGTGAAGATACGATGATCCTGCCGGTGCTGAACGGCATGAAGCATATAGAGACGCTGAGCCAGCGTTTTGGCGAACACGCCCTCCTCGGCGGTTTATGCAAAATCAATGCGACCCTGGATGCCGACGGCCATATCCACCAGATGACCCCGATGCACCAGATTTATTACGGTGAACTCTCCGGTGAAAAAACCGCGCGCATTCAGCGTGTCGATCAGGCGTTCAAAGAGGCGGGTTTCGAGGCATTCCTTTCTGAAACGATCATGACCGATCTGTGGGAGAAATGGCTTTTGCTTTGCAGTTTTGGCGCGATCACCTGCACCATGCACGGCAATATCGGCCAGGTAGCGTCTGCACCGGGCGGCACGGAGTTTGCGACAGGCATCGTTAATGAAGCGCTGACCACCATGAAAGCGTTCGGTTATGCAGAACGCGCGGCGGCAGTGGCGAAAGTCAAAGAAGCCGTCACCGACAAACACTCTGAGCAAACCTCCTCCATGTACCGCGATATGACGCAGGGTAACCCGGTAGAAGCAGACCAGATTGTCGGCGATCTGGTAGAGCGCGCAATTCGTGTGGGAATAAATGTTCCGCTTTTACAGGCGGCATATACCCATCTTTGTGTGTACCAGAAGAACCGCCAGAACGCTTAATTCTTTCCTGATGCCCGTTCCCGTAGCGGGCTATTTTTTCGATCCTTATCTTATCCCCTGATAATATAAAGCACATTCTGCTGAATAAACCCCACTGGCTACAGGGATGCAAAATTTCAGCCAGTTCGTCATCATTCACATATAACAATATCCGGCCAACACAGAAGCGGCAGTGAAAAACTTACATTTACTTTACTGGTGAAGATGTGTTCAGAGACGGGAAAGGAGCTTAAAAGATCGTAACGCGCAGAGGAAAAGTATTATCAGGTGACTCAATAGACTGGGATTTTTGAAAATAAAAACGGGTAAGGAAAGAGCAATATTGTTATCCGTGACTTCCTGTTTCGCGTAAACAAAACAGGAAATCCCAGAAACATCAGTAATACGGTCGTATCATTAACGCGCGATCAGGAAGCTTTCCAGCGTCGCACCGCCATCCAGCGCAATTTTAATTGCTGATGGCGTACGGCCCTGACCGGTCCAGGTTTTTTGCTCGCCGTTGGTATCTTTGTATTGATAAATGGCCGGGCGTGGCTGGCGTTTAGACTTGGTTTTGGTGGTTTCTTTCGTGCCCTGATGCGTGACCAGATCATCGATATCAATGCCGTCTTCTTCCAGCATTTTGCGATATTTAGATAATTTCTCGTTACGTTCTTGCTGTTGAGCGCTCACTGCTTTTACATTTTCGCGAGATTCTTCAACAATGGCCGTCAACTTCTCGAGGATTTCTTCCAGTGTTTCTAAAGGCATTTCACGTGCCTGTGCGCGAAGTGTACGGATATTATTCAAAACGTTTAATGCGTTGTCCATGATGTTCCTGCCAGTATGAGAGTTTATTTTTTGAAAGTGCGTCTGATTCTACACAAACAAATAACTATATCAATTGCGCCAGCGTAATATTACAGCTTGTTACGCAATATTCTGTCTGTTTGTTTCTTTGTATTAACTGACTTTTCCATTAAGTGAAATTTTTACTCTTAGTTTTAATAGTGTCGCAGAGTGAATGATGCGCCCGATATAATGTTGCTTATATCGCCATTCTCCGCAGAGAGTTAATCTTTTTAACCCCCTTCCGGAAAAAGTCCCCTTTTCCAGATGTTAAACACAGAATTTGCGAAAAATCCGCTGGAAGAGTTCACATCTCCCGACTTAGAATGTGACGCAAATCACATAAGAGTCGTTCCTTTCACCATGTACAAAACCCTGTTTTACGTCTTTGCGGGCTGCCTGATGTTCAAACTCGCGCTGGACTGGCAAATTATTTTGCAGGTAGCAGAGGGCTGATCTCCGACGCCATGGTCACGAATTCCGAGAGATTTCGCGTCAGACTTGCCCGCCGCCATATCAGCCAGGTCGTCAGAAACCGGTAATTCTCCGCCAGCGGCCAGCAACTGACCGTGCTGCTGCCGGGCATACTTTCCAGCATACTGCGCGGCATCAGCGCCAGCCCGCCACCGGCAATAACGCACGCCAGCATCCCGTGGTAAGACTCCATTTCGTAGATTTTGCCCGGCGCAGCGTCATCTTCCCTGAACCAGCTTTCGAAATGCCGCCGGTAGGAACAGTTGGAACGAAAGGCATACACAATCTCGCCGTTCACTTCCTGACCGCGGGTCACTGGCGGGTGGTCGTGTGGCGCGACGATCACCATCTCTTCCTGATAGACCGGCACACCGTCGAGCACCGGATGCAGCACAGGGCCATCAACAAAGGTGGCTTCCAGCTCCCCTTCAAGCACTTTCTCCAGCAACTCCCCGGAAGGACCGGTGCTGAGCGCCAGCTCGACCTTGCCGAATTTCTGGTGATACCGCGTGAGCAGCGGCGGAATGCGCACCGCTGCGGTACTTTCCAGCGCCCCGAGCGCGAATACGCCCTGCGGTTCACTGCCGGATACGGACATCCGCGCCTCTTCCACCAAATCCAGAATACGGTTGTTGTAGCTGAGAAAATTTCGGCCAGCCGGTGACAGGCGAAGCCGCTGGTTCTCGCGGATAAACAATTCCACGCCCAGTTCGGCTTCCAGTTGCCTGATACGGGTGGTGAGATTGGAGGGTACGCGGTGCACCAGCAGCGCGGCGGCGCTGATACTGCCGGTTTGGGCAACGGCGCGGAACATCTCCAGTTGTGACAGATTCATAACCATTCTCAAAAAATGAAAGGAAAGTTCATTTTTATTCATTTTTAATGAAACTCGCAAGCCGTTATTCTCTCTCCATCACTCCTGATGAGGAAAAATCAATGACCCAGGCCACTCCCCAGACTCACGCTATTTCACTGAATCCGTTCAACGGCGAACGCCTTGCTGACTACGCCTATGATTCACCCCAGGCGCTGGAAGCCGCCGTTTCTCAGGGCAGCGACGCCTTTAAACACTGGCGTAATGTGGACATCAACGATCGCGCCACGCATCTGCTGCAACTGGCCGCTGAATTGCGGGCTGCCAGTGAAGACATCGCCCGCATGATCGCCCTTGAAATGGGTAAACCGGTAAAACAGGCGCGCGCGGAAGTCGAGAAGTCAGCCAGCCTGTGTGAATGGTATGCCAAACATGGCCCGGCCATGCTGGCACCGGAACCCACGCAGGTTGATAACGGTGAAGCGCACATCCATTACCGCCCCTCGGGGATGATTCTGGCGATCATGCCGTGGAATTTTCCGGTGTGGCAGATACTTCGCGGCGCCGTGCCGGCGCTGCTCGCCGGAAATACGTTTCTGCTAAAACCGGCACCGAACGTCATGGGCACTACCTATAGGTTGAAGCAGGCGGTGCTGAAAGCCGGTTTCCCTGCCGGTGCGTTTGGTGTCATTAATGTCGATACGCCCGCCGTGGCGGGGCTGATAGCCGATCGTCGCGTTACCGCCGTCACCGTGACCGGCAGCGTGCGCGCCGGGGCTGCCATTGCCGAACTGGCGGGTAAAGCGGTGAAGAAATGTGTGCTCGAACTCGGCGGTTCCGATCCGTTTATCGTGCTTAACGACGCAGATCTGGATGCGGCCGTGGCGGCAGCGGTCGCAGGCCGTTATCAAAATACCGGGCAGGTGTGTGCCGCCGCAAAACGCATGATTGTCGAAGCGGGTGTGCTCGATGCCTTTACGAAGAAATTTGTCGCCGCAACGCAGGCGCTGGTGACAGGTGATCCGCTGGACGAGGCCACCTACATCGGCCCGATGGCCCGTTACGATCTGCGCGATGAGCTGGATCAACAGGTACAGGACAGTCTGGCACAGGGCGCAACCTTGCTGCTCGGCGGAGAGAAGATGGCCGGTAAAGGTAACTTCTATACGCCTACGGTTCTCGGCGACGTGACACCGGAGATGACGGCGTTCCGTCAGGAACTGTTTGGTCCGGTCGCCGCCATTACCGTGGCGCGTGATGCGCGGCATGCCGTTGAGCTGGCAAACGACAGCGAATTTGGTTTGAGTGCGACGATCTTCACGGCCAATCTGGATCTGGCAAATGAGATGACCGGCGAGCTGGAAACCGGCGGAGTCTTTATCAACGGTTACAGCGCATCGGATCCGCGCGTCGCGTTCGGCGGCGTGAAGAAAAGTGGTTATGGCCGCGAGCTTTCACACTTTGGTTTACGTGAATTCTGTAACGTGCAAACCGTCTGGACCGACCGTAAGTAATCGTCATCCCCCTGCCCTGACCAATAATCACAGGATGGAAGCATCCTGTGATTATATCCTTTCGCTCTCTGCCGTTTTGCTGGCATCAGCAGCCAATCACCGGTTTGAATGAAACAGATAAATCCCTGATCGGCGTGTCAGAGATTAAACCACGCTTTTCTGATGATTTATCTAAAAGACGTTTTACCTCTGATGCCAGCCGTAGTGTTAATACGAATACAGGATCAGAGGAGAGAGCTTCATGTAAAGGTCATCGCCCAGGTAATTACACCCGCGACGACCGTAGTGAAGGTCAGCGCAACCAGAAAAAGAATGTCGATGACTTTTTCCAGCACCACATTACGACGCTGCCCACGGGTTCTCAGCGCCCAGTAAGACATGATTGTGGTAGCCAGATACAAAATGGCGTTAATTGCCAGCAAATCATCGCCCAGCGTCCCTTCTCGTCTGAGAGTGGTAATAACCTGAAAAATCCCGATGACCGTAATACATACGCCAACCATTCCCGCTGACGCGGTAAATATGTGCACCGAAATATCTTCGTCCAGCCTGGCATTGGTTTTTTTTCTGAGCATACCCTTTTCATCCTGTGTTTCCGCTTAAGCGTTATTCCTGCGGGACAGCGTAAAACTGAGAACGGAACGTTAAACATAGGCGATTCTTTCTCAGGGTGCGCAGTGGTGACCAGGTAAAAGGCGAGGTATGAAGTCAAAAGAGGTGAGTAAGATGAGTAATTACAGATACCCCCTTTTCTTGTAAGGTTTATGGCGCAGTTTCATCTCTTGTTTTTCATCATGGATTAAGGAACCGACATTATTATGGAAACGTCTGTATGGATAGTTGGAGCGGTGATTCTGATTTCATTCATTATCGCGGCGTTAAAACCCAGACGGTGCGATGTGTGTAATATCGCGTTTAAACGCAAATATTACACATGGGAATTAGAAGGAAAAAAGCAGCATTTGTGCCCAGGCTGTAATGGCAAAATGGAGAGAAAAATCAGCAAGGAAAGGTTTAAAAAGAAATTCGGATAACTGAGTGGCACGGCGGGGGCGTGACCCCTGTGTCTAAGATATTGACTTTACGCGGCATAAACAGACAATGTCTCCTTTCGAGCGACTACCTTACAGAATCGGAGTCTACCATCGTCTGCTCTCTCAGCGCTCTACCCCTCAAAAAAGTGAAGCATGGCATTGCACTGGTGGCTGCCATGCTTTTGCTGGCCAGTTGTTCTTCCAAACCGCCGAAGTCTTTGGTTACGCCACTTCCGCCGGTCAGTACCAAGCCCCTGCCGGGTAAAACCACCCACGATAAGGAACCGGTACGCGGCGTCTGGCTGACCACGGTTTCTCGTCTGGACTGGCCACCGGTGGCCTCCGTCAATGTCAGCAGCCCTGCCCTGCGCATCAGCCTGCAGAAAAAAGCGCTGACGGATAAGCTTGATAAACTGAAAACGCTGGGTATCAACACCGTATTTTTCCAGGTAAAACCTGATGGTACCGCGCTGTGGGCGTCCAGAATTTTGCCGTGGTCTGACATGATGACCGGTAAAATTGGTCAGGATCCTGGCTATGATCCGTTGCAGTTCATGCTTGATGAAGCGCACAAGCGTGGCATGAAAGTCCACGCCTGGTTTAATCCGTATCGGGTTTCGGTTAACACCAAATCTTCCACCGTGGCGGAACTCAATAATACCCTGACCCTGAACCCGGCCAGTGTCTTTGTCTTGCACCGCGACTGGATCCGCACCGCCAGCGATCGCTTTGTGCTCGACCCCGGTATCCCCGATGCACGTGACTGGATCACCAGCATTGTCGCTGAAGTGGTGTCCCGTTATCCTGTCGACGGTGTGCAGTTTGATGATTATTTCTACACGGAATCCCCCGGCTCCAGCCTCAACGACAACCTGACATTCCAAAAATATGGAAAGGGGTTTGCCTCTAAAGCGGACTGGCGGCGGCACAATACCCAGCAGTTGATCGAGCAGGTTTCCCGCACCATTAAACAGCTCAAACCGGACGTCGAGTTTGGCGTCAGCCCGGCAGGCGTATGGCGCAATCAGTCGCACGATCCGGCCGGTTCCCGCACGCAAGGCGCAGCGGCCTATGACGAAGCTTATGCCGATACCCGCCTTTGGGTTCAGCAGGGATTACTTGATTACATTGCCCCGCAGCTGTACTGGCCTTTCTCGCGCAAAGCCGCGCGTTATGACGTACTGGCTAGCTGGTGGGCTGAGGTGGTCAAACCGACACACACGCGCCTGTATATTGGCATCGCGCTGTACAAAATCGGGGAACCTTCAAAAAATGAACCCGACTGGATGGTTAACGGCGGCGTGCCGGAACTGAAAAAACAGCTGGATTTAAACGACGCTGTACCCCAAATTCAGGGCACCATTCTCTTCAGAGAGAACTATCTCAACCAGCCGCAGACGCAGGAAGCGGTTCGTTATCTGAAAAGCCGCTGGGGGAGCTGACCGGCTAATTCGTCAGCGCCTCATTGGTTTCCCGCATAGCAAAAAAGCCGCCTTCAGTGCCTGAGGCGGCTTTTTCTTTACATCCTGTTATTTAAACAAACGCAGCAGATGATCCAACAGCAGTGAAGACAGGGTGAAATCCGGGTCCGCAAAAGTGACACCCTGAGCGCCGAGATGAGCAAACAGCGGCAGGGTCAGCGCAGGGAGAACACACAACAACAGCCCGTTGATGCCGCTGGCGATGACCGCGCCGCGGAACCCGCCGGTCGCGTTACCGAAGATAGCCGCAGCGCCGCCGGTAATAAAGCTCGCCATGATGCCGGGGACAATAATCGGCAATCCGATAAACGGAAAAATCAGGATACACACCAGTTCTACTGAGAAACTCACCAGAAAACCAATCAGCGTGGCATTCGGAGCTTTGGTGAACAGCACCATCACATCAACGGCCGGAACAGCGCCGGGCGCGAAGACTCGGGAAAATCCTTTAAAGGCCGGTACGATTTCCGCCGTAAATAAGTTAACGCCCGCCTTCGCTAAATAAAGCCCGCAGGCAAACACGGCTGACTGTTCAAGAATGAAAATAACCATATTCTTATCTGCTGCGCCCGCCCCGTACACCAGCGTCATGGCCGTTTTGATCTGCGGTTGCGTGGCGAAAACGCAGGAGATCAACAGCAGAACTAACATCGTCAGCAGTGTGGCGATATTGGGTTCACGAAGGAAGTCGAATTTATTACTGATTTTGAGATGTTCTGTGTCGGTTTTCTTATTGCCGAACCATTTCCCCATATAAGAACCAATAATGTAAGAAGAGATCGCGGCATGGGAAATCGCATATTCATCTGAGCCGATGATTTCACGGCTAAATTTATTAAGAAAGAACGGTGAGGCTGCCATATAGAAGCCGATAAATATCGACGAGATGATAATGATTGGATAATGGCTGTAGCCCAACTGCATCAGTACAGCGGTTAATGCAAAGGACATAAACAGCACCAGATGCAGCGAAAGATAGATAAATTTCAGGCGGGTAAATCTGGCCAGAAGAATATTTATCACCATGGAGAAAAGCAAAATAATCGCTGCGGTGGAACCAATCTGATCGATGGTTGCGGCCATGATCGCTTCGTTGCTGGGCACCACGCCGACAATGTTAAAAGCGCTGGAAAACAACGTACTAAACGCCGTTAACACTTTCATCAGGATTGAACCACCGACTTTGATCATGGTGAATCCGATGAAAGAAAGCGCCGTACCCGTGATTATTCTGGATACGGATGCCCTCTGAAACAGCAACCCCAGAAAAGCAATAATCGCAATTATCACCGCGGGCGTTCTAACCAAACTCAGAAATATATCCATCTTCCCCTCTTGTATTGAATTTTATTGTTTGAAAATTGCGGCACTTGTTATTTTTTAAAAACTTTAAATTCACATAAAATCAACATTCGCACTCATCACTGCTCATGTAAAATGTGAAATAAATTAATGAACCGCTGTTTCTTTTTATTTGGACTGATGTTTTATATAGATCACTAACAAGAGATGATGTGAACTGAGTCGCAATTAGTACAGGAGGGAATATATTTGAATCCGTTTTGGAAGGCAGTTAACAGGGTTTTGCTGAAAGCTCACTGGTCATATGTCCCTTTATGGCCATCGTTAGCGGATGTCGTCAAATTACCTGTCGTTTTGCTTCAAGCTGTATGAGGCGACGGCGGATGTAATCCGCTGCAACACACAAAATTTCTCTGGAAACCATCTCTTACTTCCATCATTTGCCAGTTGGTTTAGCGACTTAAGCTGAGCTACAGTCCGCCCGCAATATCCTACAAGAACAAAATTGAGTCGCATTCGGTTTACATATTATAAAATTCACGGCAATAATCGCCGTGAATTGTGAATTTCATAAACAAAAGGGGTTGTATGCTTAATACCGATGCGAGACAACGACTCAAAACGTTATTGCCCTCAGGCTTGGTGGCTACAAAAGCATGGCTTCAACAGCAAGGATTAGACCTGCATTTTATCGATAATGCGGTTAAAAGCAGGACATTGCGGATGCTGGTTCCAGGTGTGTATGTTTGTGATGAAACACCCTTAAGCTGGCAAGGTATCGTATCTTCTCTTCAGCGTATGCAACCTGCGTTCATCACTGTGGGGGGAATTACGGCGTTGAATCTGGAAGGTTTAGCACACTATCAGATTAAAAATCAGATAGTGCCTGTCAGCCTTTATTCTGCAGGTTCGCCACCGGCATGGTTAAACAAAATCACTGCCTGCGCGAATTTTGAATGGCGCCGCACACGCCGTTTATGGCCCGACAGCATCATTGAAAATGCAGCATATCTCCGCGAAAGCCAATGGCGACAATCACTGCCGCCGCTGCACTATTCCGGGCCAGAAAGAGCCATAATTGAACTTCTCGCAGAGGTACCGAAAAACATCAGTTTTGAACATGTGGACCAAATCATGCAGGGGCTTTTCACCCTCTCTCCCCGCAAACTTGAACCGCTGTTACTGGCAAACTGCAGTATCAGATCAAAACGTCTCTTCCTTTGGCTGGCAGAGCGCCATAACCACGCCTGGTTAAAATACCTTAAGCCTGAACAGTATGAGCTAGGCAGCGGAAAGCGGGTGATTGCTCATTCCGGCAGACTGGACACCACCTGGAATATCACTGTACCCAAGGATATGTAATCAAGAATGGACAGGGAAAGTATTTACTACAAACAGGTGCAGTTGCTGTTACAGCTGCTTCCTCTTATTGCCAAACACGATTGCTTTGCACTTAAGGGGGGGACGGCAATCAATCTTTTTATACGTGATTTCCCCCGCTTATCTGTTGATATCGATCTCGTATATTTGCCGGTACTGGAGCGGGATGCTTCCCTCAGGGGTATCAAATCTGCATTAGATAATATTGCTCATTCTATAGTCGTTACCCTTCCGGGCAGCAAAGTCCGTAAGTCCTACGAAGATAAAGATGATGCATTGCGGCTGACGGTTATACGTGACCGGGTCATGATAAAGATTGAACTCTCACCGGTATTAAGAGGAACCGTATATGAACCGGCCCTTCTCCCTGTCTGTGAGACGGTGGAAAATGAGTTTGGCTTTGCTGAGGTTTCAGTGGTGTCATTTGCTGATCTCTATGCCGGAAAAATTTGCGCGGCGCTCGACCGTCAACATCCAAGAGATTTGTTTGACATCAAATTCTTACTCGACAATGAGGGCCTCACTCCGTTACTGCGTAAAGCTTTGATGGTTTATATCATCAGTCATTCACGCCCTATCGCCGAGTTACTGCGGCCACATTTAAAAGACATCGCCGGGATCTATGAGGGTGAATTTCGCAGCATGGCAGATAAAGATGTTCCGCTGGATGAATTGCTCGCCGTGCGCAAACAATTGATTAAGCAAATCCATGCTGAAATGACTACAGATGAAAGAACATTTTTACTGTCATTCAAAAACAGAGATCCTGACTGGAATTTGTTGGGCCTGGATAACATAGATAATTTGCCCGCAGTACGCTGGAAGCAACAAAATCTGTCGAATATGCCAGCAAATAAACACGCAGAAGCACTGAATCAACTGAGGACAGTTCTTGAAAAAATCATGTAACCCTCGATATGAACTGAATTATCTTCGGATAAAAAATCTGTCCATGTTTTCAAGCGAACGGAAACTGTCTGGTTATTATCATTCCGGCCACCGTAATCGCCTATTGCAGTGCTCATGTCAAAAGTACCGAACCTGTAACTAAGTGAAAGCATCCTCTTTAGAGATCGCGTTAATTGTGACGGAAGTTTTCTTAACAACTAATTAGCAATTAAAGCTAAACGTCGTTACATGAAAAGGTGTTTCTTAGGGTTGTGCCCGCTCGAATTCTTATTCCCGCAAGTCACGAATTGAATGAGTAGCACGGCTATACGCCCGAACCTGAAGATGAACTAATGAGGAATAAAATCATGAAAGGCTTAGTAAATGATGTCTTGTCTATATTCTTTCCCAAGGATGTCAAACCTGTCTTAATCCGCTCAGGATTATCGCATCGTGAAATTTCCTCACTGCAGGCTGTAGGGGTGACAACGGTGTCGTGGGCAACGTCCATGGAAGAACTCAACAACGCATTTGTTAAAAAAGCGTTAGCGGCGGGTGCCGTCGGCTATCACATTACCAATGTGGAATCGCACAAACCGGGTAAAGATCAGCAGCACGTCATGGCGGCTACCGCCACTGTTTACAACATTAATCATAAACTGGCTTATGACTGATGTTTCAGAATGGCCGCACGGCTTGCCGGACAATGTGTAAGAAATGAATGAAGGAAAGGCGCAGGATGCGCCCTTTTTTATGCTGCAATAAAAAAACCCACCCCCACTTTGCAGCGGGAATGGGCTTTCAGCATCGCTTAGCGTAAAACCAAATTACATCTGGATAAGATGTTTGATTTTCACGTCAGGATTGGTGTCTGCAGCGTAATCCACGCCGTTCAGGCCGAAACCGAACAGACGCATGAATTCGCTTTTGTAGCCGACGAAATCGGTCAGTTCCGGGATGTTGTCATTGCTGACTTCATTCCACAGTTTGCCCACTTCGTCCTGTACTTCTGGCGCGATCTCTTTCAGGTCAGCGCGCAGACGGCCTTCGTTATCCACCAGCGGCTCAGCGCCGTACAGGCTGTCTTTGTACAGACCGTAAACCTGCTCGATACAACCTTCGTGGATGCCCTTCTCTTTCATCACTTTGAACAGCAAGGAAAGGTACAGCGGCATCACAGGGATGGCAGAACTCGCCTGAGTCACCACGGCTTTCAGTACGGAAACACGCGCGTCGCCGCCCTGCTCTGCCAGTGTGCTGCGGATATCCAGAACACGTTTGTCCAGATCCTTCTT
The DNA here is from genome assembly GCF_019049655.1 of Rahnella rivi. Classification (GTDB taxonomy): domain Bacteria; phylum Pseudomonadota; class Gammaproteobacteria; order Enterobacterales; family Enterobacteriaceae; genus Rahnella; species Rahnella rivi. The sequence goes on along the minus strand of NZ_JAFMOX010000063.1, from coordinate 258,102 downwards.
CGCTTCACCGATAGAACCGTTCCAGTAGATGTCCTGCGTCACTTCTTCACCCAGATAGGTGAAGGCAGTGGTTTTTGCGCCGTCAGCCAGCACACCGGCGGCTTTCAGGTCGTCGATCCACATCTGCCAGTCTTCACCGCCCATAACGGCCACGGTGCCTGCAATTTCTTCAGGCGTTGCCGGTTCCAGCGTGGTTTCGTTGATGGTTTCTTTGTCGGTATTGATACCGCGAATGGTGACTTGCTTACCGATTGGTTTCAGAGTGGAGTTGAACACTTCACCGGTTTTCGGATGGGTACGGCGCGGCGCAGCCAGGCTGTAAACCACCAGATCAACCTGACCGAGATCTTGTTTGATCAGCTCAATGGTCTTTTGCTTCACTTCATCAGAGAACGCGTCGCCGTTGATGCTTTTCGCATACAGACCTTTTGCATCCGCAAATTCTTCGAAGGCGGCGGAGTTGTACCAGCCTGCGGTCGCGGTTTTGGATTCATCACCAGCACGTTCGAAGAAGATGCCGAGCGTGGCAGCGTCAGAACCGAAAGCAGCAGAGATGCGGGCAGCGAGGCCGTAACCGGTAGAAGCGCCGATCACCAGGACTTTTTTCGGACCGCCGGCAATTTTGCCCTGAGCGGTAACGTAGTCGATTTGTTCTTTAACGTTCGCCTTGCAACCTTCCGGATGGGCAGTAACACAGATAAAGCCACGGATGCGTGGTTTGATAATCATATAGACCTCATTGCAACTGTCTCAGTAAATTGGCCGATAGAATATAGCTTTGCGCCGTTTCAGGCAAAACCTGACGCTCCATCGCCCGCTAAACAGACTTCTCTGAAGTGAAAACAGGCTCGTTTTAAGCCAAAAGCCCAAAAAGTGAACCAAAAGTGATCCCTGAAGTGTAACCCAGTTCCGCCGGGATTTTCATTTCACGCCTCACGCATTCCAAAAGCATGACGACGGCAAACCGGGCATGCTTTTTCCTGCGCAGTCCAGGCGGGAAACTGGCGATGGCACACCCGGCATTCGGCGTGTTCAAGCGGGTAAACCTCTGACGTCCCTTCGCAGCTTTCCTGCACGGATAACGCAGCGTCAAAACACACCGCCTCACAGTTGCCGCAGCCGGTGCATTTTACCGGGTCCAGCGTCAACGCCTGCGCATCCAGCCGGATAGCCTGTTCAGCGCACACCCGGCTGCAGGCACCGCACAGCGAGCAGCGTTCTGTTGAGATAACAGGGCGAAACTCGCTGAATTGCATGAAACGGGCGCGTCGGAATCTGCGCCCGACGGGGACGCTGCCCGCTGAAACACCTTCATTTTTCAGATGCAGCCAGCGGCGACGTGCGCCGTTCAGCGTTTGCGGGGATGGCGGAACAATATTCCACAGCGGTTCCTGCATGTGTCTGAGACGAACGTTCAGTGCGGCGACGGCCTGAAACCAGCCAGCCGCGCTGTCCGCGTCCATCTCAACAAAGCGGATGCCAAATTCGCTGTGCCACATCAGCAGTTCTTCAGGGCATGGCGCGACGGCACTCAGCGGCATCACCAGCCGGTCACCACGATAATGCCGTGTAGCCGGAGTAATGCCCTCCGGCGCACCGGTCGGGCAGTTGAAAAGACAATATCCGCAGCCGATACAGGCCTGCGGATTGATTACCATCGTGCCTTCTGCGTTCAGCGTAACCGCACCGGTCGGGCAGACGTCGGCGCAGACCACGCAGCGGCTGTTTTTCACCGTATTGCGCACGCAGGCCCGCCCGGCGCTGATTTGGTGCGGCCGGGCATCAGGCAAAAACACACTCATCAGTGAATGCTGAAGAAGTTAAAACGCAGCATGATTTCTGCCAGCAACACCGCCGCGCCACCCGTCAGCAGCTGCAACCGGCCAATGCGGTGGGTTTGCAGGCTGCGCGCCGTGATGATCGTGCCCGCGGTCAGTATCACCCACGCCACCAGGCGCAAGGTGCCGGACTGCGCGAAGGCAACCAGCGGCTGATGCGGGAAGGTCACCGCATCACGGCTCACCCCGTTCAGATACGCCAGATAGACCGGTTGTTCCAGCAGGCGCGCCAGTGTAACCGCGATCAGTATGCCACCGCAGACCACCGCGATCCTCCGCGCCCGTTGCCACGGCAGCCAGGGGCAGCGCGAAATCCGCCACAGCGCGGTGATCGCGCCCAGACTCAGCGCGCTCCCGTAAAACATCACGTACGTATTGATGTGCATCCAGGTCGCGACAGACGCATGCACGTAAATCGCGCTCATGCAAAAGAGATCAATCAGGCCCAGCAGCGAAGCGAGCAACAGAAGCGATGTCACCACGCGTTTTGACACCAGCGCAATCAGCGTTGTCAGCCCCAGTACGCCGAGATAAAGGCTGGCGAAGACAATTTCCCTGCTCAGCCAGGAACTGCCGATGTGGCTCAGCGCGTGAAACGCATTGAGCGGATAGCCCAGATGCGCGGTTGACGCGACAAGTCCCAGCGCACCGGCGATGAAAGCCAGCAACATAGCCGGTGCGGCGACGCGCCATTTTTCCTGCGCGTGCAGACGGTCAGCGGCATACACCAGTGTAAATGTGGTGAAAACGGTGCTGCCAACGGAAATTTGGATCAGCAACGTAAAGACGATCAGTGGCCATTCCTGCATGATTATAGACTCCCTTTTTCTGCACCCTGGTGCGGTTTGATGACCAGACTGGGGTGAGTCAGTGCGGAATCTGGCAGCCCCTGCACATCACAAAGACTGCCGTATTTCGCCCGTAATTCATCGATCGGGCCGAACTTGATCGCCCCCAGCGGACAGGTTGCGACGCACACCGGTTGTTGCCCGGCGGCCTGAAGATCGACGCAGAAATCGCATTTCGACATCTGCCCGGTCTGCTCATTGAGCTGCGGCGCGCCGTAAGGGCACGACCACGCGCAATATCCGCAGCCCACGCATTTGTCGGTATTCACCCGCACAATGCCGTCGCCGGGGCGTTTGTGCATGGCCGTCGTCGGACAGTTTTTGGTGCAAACCGGGTCTTTGCAGTGATTACAGGAAATAGACAGCGTGTAGGCGTACACGTTATTCGTCATTCCGCCCTGCCCTGTGGGGATAAAACCGCCGCCTTTCACTTCATAAACACGGCGAAAGCGTCTGCCGACGTCAAGATTGTTTTTATCTTTGCAGGCAACCTGACAGGCTTTGCAGCCGGAGCAACGGGAGGAATCAATAAAGAAACCGAGCTGACGGTCACTGACCGGTGGATAATCAATAAACTGACTCATGCCTTAACAACCTCCACAAGCATGGTTTGATGGGAATTCCCTTTCGCCAGCGCGGTAATACGCGCCGAACTGAGTACGTTGGCGCAACCACCGTGATCGACACCGCTGGCATCCGGCTGCCACCAGGCACCGGCCTGCATCGCCACCACGCCGGGCATGATCCGCTGGGTCACTTCCGCCGGAATTTGCGTCACGCCACGGTCGTTGTGGATCCGCACACTGTCGCCCTGCGCAATACCGCGACGCCGGGCATCCGCGGGATTGATCCACAGTTTTTGCGTCTGCACTTCCTGCAACCACGGGTTGGCATATTGCGTGGAGTTGGCGCGGTTTTTGCCTTTCCAGGTGATCAGCTGCAACGGGAATCGCGCCGCCAGCACATCCTCCGGCCCTTCGTGGGCGGGCACATAGTGCGACAGCGCCGGGATTTCCGGATGATGCATGTCATAAAGCCTGCGGGAGAAGATCTCGATTTTTCCGGAAGGTGTCTGGAAAGGATGATTTTTCGGATCGCGGATATTGTCTTCAAACGCCACGTACGGCGCGCTTTTGAACAGATGGCGGCGGGTCACCTGCAATTGTTCAAAGGTCGGCAGTGCCTCCTGTGGCATCGCCAGACGGGTATTTTCCCAGATATGCGCAATCCACTCTTTCTCGTTACGTCCCTGACTGAATTCCTTTTCAACACCCAGTTTCGCCGCCACCTCGCGCAACCAGTCGTAATCCGACCGGCTTTCAAATGGCGGCTCAATCAGTTTTTCAGACAGCATCAGGTAATTGCCGGTGCCCCAGGTTTCGCCGATATTCCAGCGTTCCATAAAGCTGGTTTCCGGCAGCAGCAGATCGACATATTTAGCGCTTGGCGTCAGGTACAGATCGCTGGCAACAATAAATTCAATTTTGGATTCATCCTCCAGTACCTTCACGGCCTGATGGATGTCCGGGTTCTGGTTAGCCAGATAATTTCCCGCCAGCGAGAAAAGTATGCGGATATTGCTGTCGAGCTTTTCGCCGCCGGTCAGCCCGTCCTGGGGCGTGACAAGGCTCGCGTCATCCGCTGCCTGCACCCAGTTCATCACCGAGATTTTCTGTTTTACCGGATTGTCGGGCATTTCCGGCCCTGTGGTGAATTTACGGTTGCCGATGCCGCCGTAACCGCCCGCCCAGCCGCCTTTGATCCCAACATTGCCGGTAATTGTGGCCAGCAGCGTGGAGCCGCGCGCGGTGCGTTCGCCGCAGTTATGCCGTTGCGGCCCCCAGCCCTGGATCAGCGCTGCCGGTTTGGTGGTTGCGTAATCCCGCGCCAGCTGGCGAATGGTCTGCGCCGGAACGTGGGTGATCACTTCGGCCCATTCAGGGGTTTTCACGATGCCGTCTTTTGCCCCGTTCAGATAGGACACCAGTGATTCGTTGGCAGGCACATCTTCAGGCATTGTGCTTTCGTCAAAGCCCAGCGTGTAGCGCTCAATGAAGGCTTTGTCATGCAGATTTTCGCTGATGATGACGTACATCATCGCGTCCATCAGCGCGTTATCGGTAGAAGGACGCAGCGGGATCCATTCATCCGCCAGCGAAGACGCGGTGTCTGAATAGCGCGGATCGACCACGATAAAACGCGTGCCCTTCTGCTTCATCTGCTGAAAATAGTGGTTGGTGTGCCCGAAAACGGTTTCTGCCGGGTTATGCCCCCACAGGATCACCAGCGGCGTATCGGCCAGCGTATCCAGCGTGTTACCGCTCGCCGCCGTGCCATAGGTATAAGGCGTCGCGGCACCGGTGTTGCCCATACTGACAGAATGGTAATAACCGAGATGGCCGCCGGTCAGATTCAGCAAGCGGCGGGCCATGGTGTCGCCGGAGAAGGTACCGCCGCTGACCGCCGTCCCGACATGGACGTAGCGCGATGACGGCCCGTATTTTTCGGTAATACGTTGCAGATTGTCGGCAATAAGCGTTGTCGCCTCGTCCCAGCTGATCCGCTCAAATTTGCCTTCGCCACGTTTGCCCACCCGCTTCATCGGATACTTTAAGCGATCAGGATGGTAGACGAATTTGCGATAACTCCGGCCACGGACGCAGGCGCGCATCACCGGCATGGCCGGGTCCAGCTCGGCATCAGGCCGCGTGGTGATCTGAATGACCGCACCGTCCTGCACGTGCGCGCGGATATCGCACTTCCCGCCGCAGTCGAAGGTGCTGCACGTCGGGACGACGTTGACCGCCGGAGAGGATAACTCAGAAGGAGTAACCGCAGCCTGACCGGCTGCGTGGCTGAATTTGAATCCGACCAGAGGAAGCGCAGCCACCATGCTGCTGATCTTGACGAAGTCGCGCCGGGTAACGTTTGACACTACGTCACAACTATCTTTATTTTTCATAACATTGGCTCAAAAAGGAAAAGATCATCCCACACTTAACGCAAATTCATCCTTGTGGGATGTCAAGCTAACGCACACTGATACTCACTTTTGAGTAAGAATATTGGTTCCATTATCTTTTCCTGCTGATGAACATTTTCGAGGGTGATTCTTTAATTTGAACCCATAATTTTGACGAATGTTTCATCACAAAAAAGTGACATCTTTGACCGCCCAAAAACCGCCAGCGACTCCCCGTTTTTATTCATTTCACCGGTTTCCTGCAAAATTCTGATTTTGAGTTAGATTTATAGCGTGTGATCTAAGTCACACAATAACCATAATAAAAGTATTGATTAGGGAGCGTCTGTGATTGAGAAAATAAACAGCGGCAGCGGGAATGAGGCGGCGAAAGCCTCGCAACCCACTGAACCACTGGTGAAAGTGATTGCCTTTATTGCCACATTAGGGGGGTTACTGTTTGGCTACGATACCGGCGTCATCGCCGGTGCATTGTTGTTCATGAAGCATGATCTGCATCTGACATCGTTAACGACCGGTATGGTCACCAGTTTCCTGATCCTCGGTTCGGCGGTGGGAGCCGTGTGTGCCGGGCGGGTTGCTGACCGGTTTGGGCGCAAGAAAATCATCCTCGCGATGGCGTTGATTTTCATGCTCGGCTCTCTGGGTTGCGCCATGGCGCCGAACGTGGTGTTGATGATTACCTTCCGCTTTATTCTGGGCCTGGCGGTGGGCGGTGCGGCGGCGATAGTGCCGATTTATATCGCAGAAATCGTACCCTCGAACCGCCGGTGGCAGTTTGTGACCTTGCAGGAACTGATGATCGTCTCCGGGCAGTTGATCGCCTACACCAGTAATGCGGCGATTAACGAAGTCTGGGGCGGAGAAACCACCTGGCGCTGGATGCTGGGTGTCGCCTGCGTGCCGGCGGTCATTTTGTGGGTCGGGATGCTGTTTCTGCCGGATACACCGCGCTGGTACGCCATGCATGGCCGCTATCGCGAAGCGCGTGACGTGCTGGAACGCACCCGTAAAGCGGGCAAAGTGGAGAAAGAACTGAGCGAAATCCGCAGCTCCATGAGTTCCAAAAGCGAGAAGCATTCCCGCCGCCAGAAAACCATTTCTGTGTGGATGAAGCGCCTGGTGTTTCTGGGGATTGGTATCGCCATGTTGCAACAACTTTCCGGCGTGAACACCATCATGTTCTACGCGCCGACCATGTTGCAGGCCACTGGGCTGAGCACCAACGCCTCGCTGCTCGCCACCATCGCCAACGGCGTAATCTCGGTGATCATGACGTTTGTCGGCATCATGCTGCTCAGCCGTTTTGGGCGCCGTCCGCTGCTGCTGACCGGTCAGATTGGTTGTACCTGCACCCTGCTGGCGATCGGCCTTATCACCTGGCTGATGCCGGAAACGGTAAATGGTCATCCGGATACCCTGCGCAGTTATCTGGTGCTGGGCGGCATGCTGGTGTTCCTGTGCTTCCAGCAGGGCGCGCTTTCGCCGGTGACCTGGCTGTTGCTGTCAGAAATGTTCCCGATGCGCATCCGCGGAATGGCTAACGGTGTTTCGGTATTTGCCATGCAAATGACCAACTTCTCCATCGCCTTTATGTTCCCGATCATGCTGGAATCCATAGGCCTGACGATGTCCTTCTTCTGCTTTGCCGCCATCGGCGTCGCAGGCGGGATATTTGCGATCATTTTCGCCCCGGAAACGCAGGGCAAAACGCTGGAGCAGATAGAGAAACATTTTAAAAAGAACTTACAGGACGAACCCGCACCAGAGGCGTCGGGCAGCTAATCCGTTTTTAGCGGCGCAGGGACGCGCCTTCCTATTTATAAAGTTTTTATTACGCACACATCTCCATTTATATCCCCTATCAATCAATGAAATCACCGCAACAAACTAATCTTTGCCACTCGTGATTTTCCGACTTTTCTTTCTATAAATTTCACTTAATGAAGCATATCATTCGCAGGGGACAAGGATTTTTGTCTATGCCGGGTTCAACATGAGTTGTTCAAAAGGGACTTAAAACAATGAGCATTCAGGATTACATTCTTGCAGGCACTCAATTACCGATCCACAACCATTACCAGTTAAGACTTAAACGGCTGGAATCTCAGCAGCCCGGCGTCGATATTTCGGTGCTTAAGTTCAGCGGCAGCGAGGCCATCAGCGATATTCTGCGCTATGAAATTGAGTTCACCAGCGCGGTGAAAGACATTCCCGCTCAGCACATCATCAATTATTCTGCCCTGTTCCTGATGTATCCCGACGGCAAGCCGTGGGAATCGGTTAAACCGCGTATTATTCCTGGTGTCATTACCCGGTTTCGTCAGTGTGGAACCTCTGCCGATGAAACCCGCTACGTCGCCACGCTGGAACACCGCGTCACCCGGTTAAATCAGGGCAGCAATAACGCGATTTACCAGAACGACAGCATCATCAGCATGACCGAAAACACCTTCCTGCGTTACAACATGGACCGGCTGGATTTTCGGTTTGCGCTCAATGATCAGTATCCGCTGAAAAAATTTATGATGCAGTTCGGCGAAAGCGAATACGCCCACATTGCGCGCCGCCTGGCAGACAGCGGTATCTCCTACTTCTTCGAATATGACGAAGAGAACAACTGCGACGTCATGGTGCTGGCCGACCATTCCTACGCCTGGCCTGAATCCGTTGCCATCCCGTTCCGCAACCCGGCGGGCATGTTCGACGGCGGCCTGGAATCAGTGTGGGAGATGTCGGTCAGCCGTAAATCTATCCCGAAATCTGTCACGGTTAACGACGACTATTACCCCGCGGCACAAAGCGATATGACCGGCACGACGGAAACCAATCCGGACTATCCGGCGCTGGTTGCCGAAGATTACCGCTGGGGTGAGTACTATCCCGAGCCGGGCAAGGAATACAGCAGCGATCCCGGACAGGGCATGTGGTACGCGAAGCGCCGTCAGGAACGTTACCTTAGTGAGCAAATCACCTTTGAGGGCAAGTCCAACTGCATGACGCTGCGTCCGTGGATGGTCATCACCACGCCCGGCAAAGACTGGCCTGAAGCGCCGGACGGCCTGCTGATAGTTTCCACGAACTCTACCAACGTCGCCCGCGATACGGCGTATTTCGTCACCTTCACCGCGGTTCCGCGTAATAGCCAACATCCGTATCGCCCTGCCTTGCTGCCGTGGCCGACCGTCACCGGCACGCTGCCTGCCCGCATCTCCAGCGCGCATCCGGACGAACCTTACGCCCACATCAACGCCGACGGTTTGTACCGCGCCCAGTTTGGCTTCGACCGCACCGAATGGCAGAAAGGCTTTGAGAGCTGCTGGCTGCGCCTGGCTAAACCCTATTCCGGTGATACCTACGGCTTCCATATGCCGCTGCTGGATTCCACCGGCGTGGCCATTGCGTTCGAAAATGGTGACGTTGACCGGCCTTATATCGCCTGTGCACTGCATGATTCAATGCACCCGGATCATGTGGCGTTACCCAACTACAAGCGGAACGTCATCCGCACTCCTTCTGGAAATAAGATTCGACTTGAGGATCAACGCGGCAAAGAACATATAAAAATCAGCACGGTACATTCAGGTAAGAGCCAGCTCAGTCTGGGACACCTGGTGGACAGTGCCAGAAAACAACGAGGTGAAGGCGCAGAATTGCGAACTGATGCCTATGTTGCCGTTCGCGGCGGTAAAGGCGTGCTGCTTTCTACCGAGCCGAAGAACAGTGCTCAGGGACAGCAACTGGATATGGATGCCGCCATTGCCCAGCTTGAAAAAGCCCTGGCTCTGGCCAAAACCCTGAAGAGTACCGCCGATATCGCTCAGGCGTCGCCGGCAGAAACCACCGATCAGGAGCGGCTCAAGACAGACCTCACCAAACTCGCTCAACCCGGCGTCGTCGTTTACGGCGATGCCGGAATTGCGCACACCACGCCGAAAACGATCCAACAAACTGCAGGGAAGAATCTGGTGGCCACCGCAGGCCAGGATGTCAGTTTCAGCGTATTCCGTCGTTTCTCGGTAGCCGCCGGGGAACTGTTCTCCGTATTTGCGAACAAGTTAGGCATCAAGCTCATCGCCGCTGCTGGAAAGGTGCAGCTACAGGCGCAAAAAGACCAGATGGAGCTGACCTCTTTTGAAGACATGCAGATCACCAGCACCAACGGCCGCATCGTGCTTAACGCCAAAAAAGAGCTGCTGCTGATGTGTGGCGGGGCTGGGATCCGCATTAAGGATGGAACGATCGAAGAGCTTGCTCCTACCCGTATTACCCAAAAGTCGCCGGTACTGGAGTATCAGGGTGGGGATAGCGTGAAGCAGGCGATGCCGTCATTTGAAAGCGGTGCATTTGAACTCAAATATCGGCTCCATTTTAATGGCGACCCAACGCACGTCATGAAAAATCAAAAATTCCGTATCCGTCGTCAGGACGGCTCTGTCACGGAAGGGGTCACTGATGAGCAGGGTGAATCGTCATTGTTACAAATGCATGAGCTGGAAAATGCAGTAATTGAGATTATCAAGGGAGTGAAATAATGGCGGCTAACAACATACGTACTCCAACAATCCTGTCAGAAGGTGATACCGGGCGTCCTAAAGGCTCCGGGCCAATGAGTGTGCAACTTTGTGGCGTGCAACCTCCGCTGCCCTGCATTGTGATTCTGGTACACGGCGTCAATGATGTAGGTGAGGCTTATGAAAATCAGGATAAAGGGCTTTGTTTGGGCTTAAACACTCGCCTCGGTCGCCAGGACATGCACGCGCATGACTGGAAAGTACAAGAGTTCAGCATTTCGGATACAGACGGCAATATCACAACAAAAACCTGTGCCGTGCAGGAGCAAACCTGCATTGGGGTAGTCAACCGCTCCCCCATTATTCCTTTTTATTGGGGATACAAGCCCGTTGATCATGATACCTGGAAAGCCGACCAGACTCGCTACAAAGCTGAACTTGCCAAAAAAGGCAATGATGCCGATTTACCCTATGATACCTATCGCGAATTCGATGCAACAAAAATTAAAAACCATGATGGAGAAAACACTGACAATCTAAACAACTGGTTAGATCCTTCTTCTGCTAAAGGGGGCGGTACGTTTGCCAACGCCACGACCAATATTCCTGATATGTTTGGCCCTGGTGGCCAGGGCATGATCATTGAGATGGTCGCCCGCCTCAAGTCGCGTGGGGGTATCATGAGCGATGAGGACTGGAGTCACCCTATTTATCAAAACCCGCACCGTATTTACCAGGCTTATGCCGCACGGAGACTGGCGGATTTGATCCTGGATATCAGGCGTAACCCAGACACCCGATATGACACTATAAATGTTGTGGCACACAGTCAGGGGACGATTATCACCATGTTGGCAAACATGTGGGTGGATGCTGAAGGCTTCGATCCTGCGGATTGTGTGATCCTCAATCACTCGCCTTATTCAATGGAAAACCGTTGGATGGAGAACATGTTGCCGGGGCATCAGCAAAGTGATGCCGCACGCCAGAAAACATTTGCACACTTTTGCCAACTGATGGCAAAAAATAGTCATTATCAGATGGGAAATGTCCCCCATACAGGCGACTACACTCAAAAACTCACAGACAGCGGTTGCCTGTCAAAAAATGCTCATAAGACGTTATGGAACGATCCCCTATACAGCCGTAATAACTTCGGCATGGTCTACAACTATTTCTGCCCGAACGATCAGGTCGTATCGATGACCCCTATCCAGGGATTTGGCTGGCGAGGTATCCCTGATGAAATGAAAACTAAAAATCAAATGGGTAACAACCTCTATCAGCGGGTATTTTGTAGAGATTATTGGGTCGGAGATAAAACCGGATTTCACTTTGAAATGCCAGCACGTAAGTCAGGAGACTCGCCCAATACAGGCTACTCATTTAAAGATGTGATTATTAATGCCCCCCTGCTGCCTACGCCATTCATTTTTGACCTTATGGGTAAAAGCAGTACCGGATATACAGACAAGTTAGGCGATAACGACAAACATATCGCTAAAGCAGCGATGAAAGCTGAAAGGCTTGTTCATAGCTCAATTGAAGTACCTAACAGCCCGCAATTCTGGAATTTGTTTGACCGCGACAATTTAAAACCAGGACAAATGATTGAAGTAAAAGCAAAATACCCGGAATGGGAAATTTTGCACGCTGAGGTATCTGGGAAGAGAGGTGAAGGACAAAACATAACATTAACTCGCAGGATGACAGAAAAAGAATTAAAGGCGGCAGCTGAGATTCCTTCAGTGTATAGCCAGCATTCGTCCATTGTTGCGAGTTTAAAAGCTCCGGCCTTGTCTATGGCCTACGATTTGGCGATAGGGAAATGTGAAGCATTTGAGGATCAGGAGTTTTGGGATCGATTGCTATTACGTGCTGATTGGAGAAGAGCAGAAAACCCGATAATTGAAGAAAAAAAATACTATCAAGACGGTATTCTGCCTCCCACTTTCAAACCCTTCATGAATAAACCTGAACGCCCTCATGCTATGCCATTGGGAACGAAAGGTGTTGTTAACGATTATGGAAACAGGCAAACGGTAAAACCAGGTAACCACCGTGATATAGAAAACCAAACTGTAGAAATTATGCAGTGGGATATGCCTAAGCCGCTTGTTTGACAAGGAAAGTAAATGAAACCGATTAAAATAATAGCAATAATAGTACTGGCGAATTTTGTTCATGCATGCAATGCAGCACCTCAGTCGCCTCCAACACAAGTAGTTTATCGTTTTGATAATCATCGCTATCTGGAGTTAGTAGGTTACAACTGCGAAGGCGCTCTGTGGTTTACCGATACAAAATTGGGGATTCATTCTCAAGTAGAGGAACAATTTTACAAAATTTTCACGAAACGTTATATCCATCCATCGGAAAGGTATGTAGCAATTACTGAATTCGAAGGGTCTGGGTTCTATATTTCCAAAGATTTTGGTCGTACATGGGATATGGCCAGTTACGCTCCTGGGGGAGGTGCAGTCAGATATGCTGATGATAAACCTCAAAGGGAAGATATCGAATCATTCACTGTAGTCAACGATCAGGGTTTTATGCTGACTAAAGCTGGTGATATTTACATGAGTTCCAAACCCTTTGATGACCCACGTCTCTCACCTGGCGGAAGCGGGATTGCATATACTTTTCTTGATCACCGCGGGAACTTAAAACAAGACCGGTTAATGCCAGGTAATTCTGGGTTAGATTGGGGCAGAGAGTATTTATCCTGGAATTCAGTCAATAGCCCTAAGCCCTGGGTTATCGATGCCTTTAAACCTAACTGGCAGAATATTCCTAATAAAGTCCCCGAAGTCAAAAACTATACCGGCTGGGATCATATGCGCTGTGACCCGAATTTAGGATTGGCTTCAAAATGATGCTTATTCAAAGAACTGGCATAGGCCTTATGGCGGGCTTAATCAGTGCATGTCAGGCCACACCTCAGTCCCCTCCAACGCAAGTTGTCTATCGATTTGATGATCACCGTTATCTTGAATTGAAAGGCTTCGAATGTGAAGGTGCTCTTTGGTTCAAAGATACTCGTAGGAATATTCATACTGAAATAACTTCCCAGTTTTACAGACTTTTTACCAAAACATATATTCATCCTTCCGAACGTTACATAGTTGTAGCTTACAACGATATTTCGGGTTTTTTAATCTCAAAAGACTATGGGGAAACTTGGGACAGGGCCCGGTTTTCTCCTGGCGGGGGTGCGAAAAGATACGGTTCTTCCGGTCCAACTAAAGACGAAGTTGAATCATTCACCGTCGTCAACGATCAGGGCTTTATGCTCACAAAAGCCGGTGATATCTACATGAGCTCTAAGCCCTTTGATGACCCACGTCTCTCACCTGGCGGAAGCGGGATTGCATATACTTTTCTTGATCACCGCGGGAACTTAAAACAAGACCGGTTAATGCCAGGTAATTCTGGGTTAGATTGGGGCAGAGAGTATTTATCCTGGAATTCAGTGAATAGCCCTAAACCCTGGGTTATCGATGCCTTTAAACCTAACTGGCAGAATATTCCTAATAAAGTCCCCGAAGTCAAAAACTATACCGGCTGGGATCATATGCGCTGTGACCCGAACTTAGGATTGGCTTCAAAATGATGCTTATTCAAAGAACTGGCATAGCCCTTATGGCGGGCTTAATCAGTGCATGTCAGGCCACACCTCAGTCCCCTCCAACACAGGTGGTATATCGATTTGACGACCATCGTTACTTAGAACTTGTGGGAAGTAATTGCGAGGGTGGTCTTAATTACATTGATACAAAGAAAAATATTCACAGTGAAATCTACGAAATATCAGATGGATATAGGATATTTACAAAAACGTTCATACACCCATCTGAACAATATATCGTCATACCGCAATATAACAGTACCAGTAGCTATTTGATTTCAAAAGACTATGGTCAGACATGGATGGGCGCACGCTACGCTCCTGGAGGGGGGGCAGAACGATACAAAGCGTCATACCCTGAATATCAATTTCTTAAGTCAATCACAGTTGTCAATAACCAGGGATTTGTCCTGACGACACAAGGTGATCTTTACATGAGCTCTAAGCCCTTTGATGACCCTCGCCTCTCACCTGGCGGAAGCGGGATTGCATTTACTTTTCGTGATCATCGCGGGAACTTAAAGCAAGACCGCTTAATGCCGGGTAATTCGGGATTAGATTGGGGCAGAGAGTATTTATCCTGGAATTCAGTGAATAGCCCTAAACCCTGGGTTATCGATGCCTTTAAACCTAACTGGCAGAATATTCCTAATAAAGTCCCCGAAGTCAAAAACTATACCGGCTGGGATCATATGCGCTGTGACCCGAACTTAGGAATTACAACGGAATGAAAGCTATAAATGAAATCAAGATTCGCCAGATGACGTGATGGGTGTGAATAAAACATGAACCTCGCTTCCCGCGAAAGTCATCGAAGCGTTAGGCAAAAAATAACATTTTTAGAGTCGTATAAGAGGGAACTAAATGAATTTCGCAAAATGGAAGTGTGCGCTACCTTTGATAGGATTACTTTTGGCGGGTTGTAATGCCTCATCCTTGCAATCTGTACAAGCCTGTCCTGATATTCAGGGGAGTTATAAGTTTGAAAATGTGGCAGATTTCTACATTCAGAAACAGACCAGTGGCGAGTATCTGGCGTTAATGATGTCAGAACAGCAGTCCCCTGAGTTTTTGCCAGTGGTAGTCCCGTCCAGGCAAGCGCTTAAAGATGAGAATTATTCTGAGTGTACAGTCATGATAAAAGGCCTCGGACTTCTTATGCCTTCAAACAAAAATGCTAAGTACAGTGTCAGTGCTGGCACACAAAATTATATGACAGAACAAAAAATCGATACCCCATTGGTCATTCTATACATGGCAGGATTCCAGTCCGCTGTTTTTGGTGTAGAGAAAATATCCAATAATCTCCCGCAGACGGTAACTACCACCTACGCTAACCGGGATAAATATTAATGAATCGTTCTAAGTTAGCATTACTAATTTTTGTAGCGATAAATTCACTGCTAATAAACGGTTGTGCATCTGTTATCGCACGCAATACTAACCTTGGAGCAACGCCGCCTGCAGTCTATCCTGGAGCTGCTTACGACATTGCTGTCATACCTTCCCCACTTTTTCCTTTAGCGCTGATTGATCTGCCTCTTTCTTTTGTCGCTGATACTCTTATGCTTCCAGTTGATATTTACCATTCAGCTAAACGCAGTTCAAATGCGCCTCAGGAAAGTGTATTAAAAGAAAAACAATCAAAAACAGGCGACATGTACTTAACAAATATGGAGAGCCAAAATTTTAAATCGGATGGTGCATCCCATGTAAAACAAGGTAATGATTTTTACACCAGCACATCTCCCAATTACGCAAAGGCATTCGAACTTTACGAGCAGGCGGCCAAGTTTAACGACGCAGCTGCGCAATTTAATCTCGGGAATGCTAATTATCTTGGCCGTGGCACACCAATCAATTATGAGGCTGCCTATAACTGGTATCTGAAATCAGCAAACTCCATTGACAACGATGACCCGTCCCCCTCGAATCTTAATCTCGGAAATATGTATTACAACGGTTTGTATGTGAAGAAAGATGACGTAAAAGCCATAGATTGGTATCTGAAAGCCTCAAAGTGTCGTCATCAAGATGGTCATAGCTTTACCTATTGTGATAGTGCATTGCAGGCCAGAATTTCCTTAGGTGACATTTATTACAATGGTACCGGAGTGGCAAAGGACAGTAAAACTGCGTATGCCTGGTATTCTTTGGCGAATTACTTGAATGTAAAAAGAGTTCCTCAGAAAGAGAAAGTCAGAAAAGAGCTTTCACATGACGATCTGATAGAGGCAAAACTTACGGCTAATAAATTAGCAGCTAAATATGGACTGGCTTACTTAGGTTCCATATTTACTGATTCCCAGATTGAATCCGATCTTTATTAAAGATAAAGGACTGTCTTATGAAAGGTGTCATTCGCTTAGGCGATCCCCATACGCACGGTGGCAAAGTCAGCTCAGCGTCAGGTGCCATCTTTGAGGGTAAACCGGTGATGTTAGCCGGTGATACCGTCAGCTGTTCTCAACATGGCACCGTGCCTGTGAATCAGGGGCATCCGACCTGGAAAATGAACGGCAAAGCTGTGATTGTTGACGGTTGTGTTGCGCAGTGTGGTTGCACTCTCAAAACAACCCTGCCGAACGCCGGAGCGCAATGATGAACTGGAGCCTCCCGGATATGGATCGCAAAACCCTGTCCAAACTTCCTGCCTGGTGGTGGTGGCTGGCGTTACCGCCAGCATGTGTCGCACTCGCTGCTATCGCGTTGTTTTTCACCTGGCCGGTTCAGCGTGGATTTACCAATCTGCGATTCTGGTTCTGGCTGTTACTGTTGCCGGTGTTGGTCTCCACTGCGGTGATGACCTTTGTGCTCAGTGCTGCATTGCAGGCACGTCGTCAGACTGACTGGCGGCATCTGTTTATTGACCGCAAATATGCCCACTGGCAGCACTGGGGACGCCGGTGTCTGCGGCTGGTAGCATTTCACTGCCTGACGCCGGAACCGGATATCGCCAGCCGGGAACTGGGTCTGGAGGGTCAGCCGCCGCAGGCCCCGGCGAAACCGGCAGAAATCACCCCCGTTCAACCCTTGCAGTTGGGCGAGTCCCCATTGAAAGATATTCTCTCCCAGACGCTCAAGCCGCTGTCTGAGACATTGCGTGCGCAGTCTTCTATAGAAATATGGTTGTATACAAATACGCCGGAAGAACAGGCCATAAACGCGGTCGAACAGTACTGGTCTGCCAAATTAAAAAAACGCCTGCCCACTGAGAACATCCACTGGCAGAGCATTGCCCCGGACGCCGCCTTGGTGGACAACTGGTGTGATGAAGACATTTCCATCCCGCGTCTGGTGATTGCCCTGCATTTGCTTGACGGCAAAAGTCTGGCCAGTGCCAGCAGCTCCGCCCTGCTCTTCCAGAGGTCTTCCGGGCCGGTGATAAAAGCCCCGCCTTTCCGCCCGGTATACCTGTTCCGCCCGCTGGTGACACAGTCGCACGACCTCGATGCGGACTTCCCGCGATTTCTTGCCGCCGGTCAAACCGAGGCCAAACGTCTGAGCCATTTGTGGGATGCCGGGTTGCACAGCCGGGAGCGCGGCGCCCTGCTGGCCTTACTGGATGAACACGACGTGATGCTGCCGGCCCAGGGGCGTCACGATCTGTCCCTGTTACTAGGCCCTGCGAGCCCGGCCTCCTTCTGGCTTGCCCTGTGCCTCGCGGCGCAGGGATGCGATTTAGGCCAGCGCGGCCAGCTGGTCGCCGCACAGTCCGGGGAGTCCATCAGCCTGGTTCAGCTCAGCACCCAGCCTGCTGCTCCCGTGGACATGCCTGTCGATACGATTTCACGCTATCCGCTGGCCTATCTGGCGGGAATTGTGGCTGTGATGCTGGCCCTGATATTACTCCCCGCCGACCGTGATACGCAGATGGGCATGCTGCCCTGGCTGGGCGGCGGGCTGATGGTGGTCGCGGCCTTACTGAGTTTCTCTGTCCCTCTGGCACTGCGCTTATGGCGTAAGCGGCTCGATGTGGAATGGCACCTGCTGGAACAACAACGTCATGACTAAAAGCCTTCATCTGATGCTGGTGGTGATGCTCGCCCTGGCACTGAGCCTCTTGTGGCTGAACGCGGACGGGGAAACCCTCACCCACAGCGTGGCCTGGTGGGCAACCGGCGTCATCCTGCTGGGCTATTTTCTGCTGGCCCGCTACGCCTTCGCCTTGGAATTGCTCGATTTTAACCGCCCGCCCGAGGCACAGGACGACGCGCGCATCACGGCGTTTGATACCCTGCGTTTCACCCTGCGTCACCGCTATGGCTGGCACTGGAAGCACAAACAGCCGTGGCTTTTGGTCACCGGTGAGGCGGCGGTGGTGGAGAAAATCGCCCCCGGCCTGACGCAGGCGTTCTGGCAGGAAAGCCAGAATGCCGTCCTTATCTGGTGTGGCGAGGCCGATGCGCTGGATTTGGCCGCCGTGACGCAGCTGCGCGACATGCGCGGACGCCGCGCCTTTAACGCCGTGCTGTGGGTCACCGATGTGACGGCTGAACCACAATACCAGTGGACTACGCAGCCGGTGCCTAATCAGACGCTGCCGGCGGGCAACAGCGACGCCGTCTATCGGCAGTTTATCGCGCTCGGGCGCACCCTCAGCTGGCGTCCGCCGGTGTTTGGCGTGTGCCTGAGTGAACCGCAGTGGGAACAGGACGACCGCCCGGTGCAGAGTATCGGCTGTCACTGGCCGGCTGGCACGCCGGTCTCACTTGATGACCAGCTAAGTCAGCTTGCCGCCACGCTCATTCCACAGGGCATTGCGCAGCTGAACGAGAACAAACACTGGGCCTGGCTGCTGCAGCTGTCAGGGGATCTGAAACACCACACCGGCGCGTTGCTCAGGCAGCGTTTTCAGCCGTGGCTCGGTGAGCATCAGCGCGTGCTGGCCAGCGGCATCTTCTTTATGCCTGCTGCCCCTGAATCGGCTTCTGTTCAGCAACACTCCCACGCCTGCTATTTATCCCCCGCCTGGAACGGCGTTATCGCGCAAAGCCGGACGCAGCAGGGTCGCCGCGACCATCTTTCCACCGGTGACAAGCTGGCCATCGGCACGCTGATGCTGGCGGGGCTGTGGGTGCTCGGCATGGGAATATCTGCCTGTGCCAACCGCACGCTTATCGCCGACAGCCAGGCGCTGCTGCAGGCGACCCGCACGCCGGCCCCGATGTCCGACACTCTGACCCGCAGCGTCGCCCTGCAGGACAACATTGACCGCCTGCTGTGGTGGCAACAAAACGGTTCGCCGTGGCTGCACCGCTTCGGCCTCGATCAGCGCGATGCGGTGATCAACGCACTGTGGCCCGCCTATACACGGCAAAGTCAGGCAATGCTGATAACGCCTATGGTTAACGCGCTGAAAGACCGGCTGCAGGCGTTTGTGTCACTGCCGCCGGGCTCTGCCGAACGACGTCTGGCCGGGAAAGTGGCCTATCAGCAACTAAAAGCCTACCTGATGCTGCTGCATCCTGAACACGCCGATCCGGCCTTTATGCAGCCGGTGCTGTCTCCTCTGTGGACGGCGCAGGGCGGCGTGGCGCCCGGAGAATGGCTGGCCCGTTCGGACAAGCTGCTCGGCTTTTACCTGCAGCAGCTGCCGCGCCATCCGCAGTGGAAGTTGCCTGCCGATGACCAACTGGTGGCCAACGTGCGTACCATCCTGCGCAGCCAGAAAGGTATCAGTAACAGCGAAAACGCGCTGTATCAGCAGGTGTTGCTGAGTGTGTCGCCGCACTATGCCGACGTCACGCTCGACAGCCTGCTTGGAGAGTCTGCCGGCGGTCAGCTGTTCTGCACCGATAACACCCTGCCCGGCATGTTCACCCGTGAAGCCTGGGAGGGGGAAGTCAGCGACGCGATGGATAAAGCGGCGGCGGCACGCCACGTCACCTCCGACTGGGTGCTGGATGATAAAGGCGAACAGCAGCTGCTGACCAAAGACCAGCTGCAGTTCCGCCTGACCGAACGCTACTTTGCCGATTACACCAGTGCCTGGCTTAATTTCCTCAACAGCATCCGCTGGAACACCAGCGACTCGCTGAGCACCTCCCTCGATCAGCTGACCCGGCTGGCCGATGCCCGTCAGTCACCGCTGCTGGCCCTGAGCCGCACCCTGCGCTATCAGGGCGCCGCCGGTCAGCACCGCGAAGCGATGGGGGATTCCCTGCTGAAATCGGCGCAAAAACTGGTGTCGAAAACCACGCCGGACGTCGGATTTGCCGGCGGGCGCAATGACCCGACCCGCGTGCTGAGCGAGACCTTCGCCCCGCTGCTGGCCGTGTTACCGCCGGAGAGCCCGGCGGCAGGTGAAACGCAGACTACGCAAAACACCGCCGGCGTTTCCCTCAGCAACTACCTGCTGCAGGTGTCACAAACGCGATTACAGCTGATGCAGGTGGCCAATGCCTCCGACCCGCAGGCGATGGCACAAAGCCTGGTCAAATCTGCCTTCAGCAACGTTGACACCACGCTGTCGCAGGGGCGCCACTACGCACAGCTTCTGGCGGCCAGCCTTGGCGGAGAGTGGAGCAGCTTTGCCGATGCCGCGTTTATTCAGCCGCTGGAACAGGCGTGGAACGGCGTGATGGCTCCGGCGCAGCACGGGATCAACAATGCATGGCAGGTACAGGTGCAGAACCCGTGGCAGGCCGAATTTACCGGACGCTACCCGTTCGATAACACCAAAAATGATGCCGACTTCACTCAGCTGGCTCACTACCTGACGCCGGATACCGGCCTGATTGACCAGTTTATTACCCAGCAACTGGCCGGCGTGCTGGAAAAACAGGGTGACAGCTGGGTACCTAATCCGCTCAACACCCAGGGAATGAGTATCAACCCGGACTTCCTCAGCGCGGTTAACCAGCTTAGCCAGCTCGGCCGCCGCGTCTTCCCGCAGGGTAAACCCGGCGTGACCTTTGAGCTGCAGATCCGCCCAACCCGCAACGTGGTAGAAACTGACCTGCAGATAGACGACGCCACCCTGAAGTACTTTAACCAGCTGCCGGGCTGGCAGACGTTCCGCTGGCCAGACGCCGCAAGCTTACACCCGCAGGTGTCCCTGACGTACTCACCGGTCGCGGCATCAGGGAAAAGCGCCGACACCTTCCAGAGCTATTTTCAGGCGGACGGCGGCTGGGCCTGGCTGCGTTTACTCGATAAGGCGCAGGTTGAACAGCTCGACAGCAGCCGCTATCGCCTGAGCTGGCAAACCGCCACCAAAGAGACGCTGAACGTGGTGTTACGCACTCAAAGCGGCGGCGGCCCGCTGGAACTGCTCGCCCTGCGCCGCTTTAAACTGCCGGCCCAAATATTTACCTCTCCGGGCATGGCCACGGACAATGCGGAGGACACAACGCGCCATGACGCCCAATAATTTCCAGCGAGTAAGACGCGGCACCGTGCTGTTATTACTGCCCTTACTGATAAGCAGCTGCGGCCTGACGCAGCGCGTGGGAAACGGCGCTTCTGCGGTCGCAGATGCCGTGCTCTACCGTAAAATAGACATCTTGCATCTGAAGCTGACCTCCCGCGCCGCGCTCAACAGCAATGAAGGCGGCGAGGCGCTGCCGACGGTGGTTCGCGTTTATCAGCTCAAAGATCGTAAAACCTTTGATACGGCCAGCTACGCCGCCCTGCTCAAACAGGACAACACCGTGCTGGCCGCTGACCTGCTCGACCGGCAGGTTGTCCAGGTGATGCCGGATGCAGAGGCGACGGTGGCCGTGCCGCTGGATGCCGACGCACAGTTTGTCGCCGTGGTGGCCTTCTTTATGGCACCGGATGTCACAAACAACACCTGGCGGCTGGTTCTCGAACGCAATGACCTCGATGACAGTAAAGACCGGATCGTTGAGCTCAATGACAACCGGCTGCAGCTCAGGAAAAATCAGTAATGGAAGACAATTTCTTAAAATATTTTGACGGCGAAATGCGCTATCTGAAGGAAGCCGGGCTGGAGTTTGCGAAAGAATTCCCGGAGCTGGGACGTGCTTTAGGCCTGGACTGCAGTCCGGTCCCCCGCGATGACTCCGTCGAGCGGCTGTTTCAGGGGTTTTCGCTGATGATGGCAAAACTGCGGCAGAAAATTGACGATGACATTCCCGAGCTGACCGAGCCGCTGCTTTCGCACCTGCTGCCGGTGATCAACCGCACCCTGCCCTCAACGGCCATCGTCGAACTGACACCGGCCGCGCCGGATCTGCATGTGCGGAAAGAGCTGTTACCCGCTGAAAGCGAGCTCTTTACACAACAGCTCGGCAATGATCGCCAGCGTTGTGCGTATCGCACAGTACGGGATGTGGAAATCCATCCATTTTCGCTGGAAACCGTCTCGTTATTCACCCTGCAGGAAGGCCAGCAGGCACTACGGCTGCGGTTCTCACTTCCCGCACTGATTGAAATTCGCCCCGCCGACTGGCAGAACATCAGCCTGTATCTCAACGGCGATCGCGTGCTGCAGTCGGCGCTGTATCTGGCCCTCAGCCGTCAGGTGAAGCGGGTGAACGTGCGGTTCTGGCAGGAATCCACTGAGCTGACGCCGGTAGATGTGCAGTTTGTGCCACGCTGGCAGGCAGAAAACGACGCCTCAATCTGGCCGGAGAGCGACAGCCCGGCACTGTGCGGAGAGGTGCGCCCATGGCTGGAATATTTCACTTCACCGGCGCGTTATTTCTTTATGCAGCTGCGCGGGCTCGAGGCCCTGACCTTCCCGCCGGACACCACATCCTTTGATATCGAGGTGACGCTCAGCGAACGCTGGCCATACGATCTGGCCGTGCCGCCGGACGCCATCCGCATGCACTGTGTGCCGGTGATTAACCTGTTCCGCCTGCTGGCCCAGCCGCTGAGCGTAACCACCGCGGTCAGCGATTACCGCCTGCGGCCGCACCGGCTCAGCGACGGCCATACCGAGATTTATGCGGTCAATGACGTGGCAGAGGTCGCCGAAGACAACGCTGAATTCAGCTACGTGCCCTACAGCCAGTTTCGTCAGAAAGGCGGCATGCTGAAATACGCTAAAAACTGGCCCGACCGTTATTACCACACCCGCATGTACCGCGGAACGTCCGGACTGAACGAGACCATTCTAATGCTCGGGGGACGCACTCATGAAGAGCAGAATGGCCTGAAAATGCGGCTGAACATGACCTGCACCAACGGCGCCTGGCCGCGCATGGCGTTGCAGGAGAGCGTTTTCGACGGCGAAACCGCCCTGGGTAATCTTGAACTGAAGTGTTCAACCCGCTTGCGTCCCACTATGCCGCATTACCCGCCGACCGCTGAACTTTATCAGTGGCAGGTGCTGTCTCTGCTGCATCCGCAGGCCATCGCCGGTCTGATGGAAATCGACACGCTGCGTCACGCGCTCAGCCTGCTGGACTGGACGCATGACCCGGACAACGCGCGGCGTATTGCGGGCATTACGCACGTTGAATATAAGCCGTCTCACTACCCTGCCGAAGGCTGGCACGGCGTGGCCATCCGCGTGACATTGGATGAACATCAGTTCTGTGGTTCGGGCGATGCCCTGCTGTTTTGCGAAATTCTGGAGCAGTTCTACACCCAGTACGCCGATATCCGCCGGTTCATTCAGCTGACGGTGACGCTCAGTCAGTCCGGGACACAATGGGCATGGCCGGAACGACGCTTAACCCGGATTTTATTCTGATGATGAAAGATAACGAAAAGCGCCTGAAAGAATTCTGGCAAGACAGTGAAGGCAACGACCGGGCGCATGCGTTTAACTTCTACCGTTTCTGCCAGCTGCTGGAGAAACAGCTCTCGGATAACAAACCGATCGGCAGCACCTTTTCGCCGAAAAACGACGCGGTGCGTTTTCGTCCGCATCCGGGGATGGGTTTTCCGGTCAGCGAGCTAAAAGCGGTGGAGACGAATGCGGAACGCCCGGACGCGCCGCCGACGGTGCGCACCACCTTTATGGGACTGTACGGCGTGGATTCGCCGCTCCCGACCAGTTATATCGATGACATCACCCAGCGGCGCGAAGGCCATGAAGCGATGGAAGCCTTTTTAGACATCTTCAACCATCGGATGATGACGCAGTTCTACCGCATCTGGCGAAAGTACAATTATCCCGCCACCTTTGAAGACGGCGGTACAGACAAAACGTCGCGCAGCCTGATGGCCCTGACCGGCATCACCGACAGCGGCGACGTGCCCGCCTCGCGGTTACTGGCGTTACTTCAACCGCTGGTCAGAACCACCCGCACAGCGGAAGGCATAGTCAGCGTGATCCGCACGCAGGCTCCCAACACTCGCGTCATTGTTAAACCGCATAAGGTCACGCGGATGCCCGCCGGAAAACGGGCAAGGTTCTCTTTTTCAGAACAACAACGGCTGGGGGATCATCTGGTACTTGGCAGCATGTCATCCGATGCCAACTACTGCATTGGCGTGGAGATGTTTACAGAAGATCCGGCGGAAGCCAAAAGCTGGTTACCCGGCGGCCAACTGCGGGAGGATGTGTTTACACTACTACGCGTGTACCTGGGGTGTGATTATGACGCCAGCCTGACACTCACTATTCCCATGGAACTGGCTCCGTTGCCACGTCTCGGCGACCCTTGGTTACTGATGGGATATAACGTCGTAATGGGTTTACGTGAGGATAATCTGGAAGAAATGCCTGAGCGGGTGAAAATGAAACTGGGGCAAATCCGCAGTAAATAGGTGATGAGGCAGAAGCTGCCTCACATCCATCACATTTGATGCATCATGTTGTATACTCATCGCCGACGGTTTCTCCTCTATTCCGGGTGCGCGCACTCTATTGCTACGGTGAACATTTGAATTATCCCATCAGCTCGATTAACCACGCCTACCTGGGCAGCAGCGTGTATGCCACGCTGCGCGAAGCCCTGATTACCGGCCGTCTGAAACCTAACGATCGTCTGCGCATCCGCGAACTGGCTGAGCAGGTGGGCACCAGCGTCACGCCGGTGCGTGATGCGATTTTACAGCTGGCAAAAGAGCAGGCGCTGGAAATGCGCACGCCAAAAGATATCCGCGTGCCGCAGCTTGATGAGCAGCAATATCATGAAATTCGTACGTTGCGCCTCGAGCTCGAAGGCCTCGGCGCGGAGAAAGCGGCGCAGTCGGTGACCGGCTATGAGTTAGCGCGCATTACGCAAAACATTGAGGCCAACCGCAACGCCATCAGCAACGAAGATTTACCCGAAGCCCTGCGCCTCAACAGCGAGTTTCATCTGATGCTGGCAGAAAGTGCGCGGATGCCGTTGCTGAGTAATTTTATCGATAGCTTATGGATGCGCACCGGCCCGTTGATTGCTCAGGCTTACGCCCATTTTTCCCAGCGTATGGCTATCGAGCATCATCAGGAGATTTTGCTGGCGTTGCGTAAAGGTGATGGCGCGGCGGCGAAACGGGCGATTCAGGAAGATATTCTCGACGGCAGCCAGAAAATGGTCGAATTCCTGGCGGCCAGTCGTGAAGGGTTTGAGTAAAAGCACCGCGATCAGCGAGCTGATTTAGCGGTTACAACAGATCTCCGTAAGGCATGTGGTGCTCGGAAAGCATTCCTGTGAGCACCACATTGGCGGTACGCGTACCCTGTAAACGGTCATACATTTTGTACATTTTCTGCAAACCATTATCGACGGCGTGGATCACCGTTGGCGTAAACACATCCTCATTCCAGCGAATTATCATTCCCCCTGTATTTGGGTCGAAAATAAAGATTTCATCGCCGGTACCATAAAATGCGATGCCCATATGATTCATCGGATATGTGCTGCGTTTTAAATAGGCGCAATTATCTCTGCGCTTGTTAATCTCTCCGACAGATAAAACCAGTAATACCAGACCACATCCCCTTACGAAGGGTTTCTCGGGAAGAATACATCGTGAATATTGGCTTTGCAGATGGAAAATTCTTTGGCGAAAATCCTGAAACCCTGGTGGGACGGTATTATCTAAAATATTCCCCGACGCCCGTACCGCACTCAGATACTCCTCAGCGTAATCAAACACTTGCCTGGGAGTCAGGGATGTGTCTGCCCCGTCAGCGCAATCAAGAATATGCGACACCAGAGCCACACTGAGCCCACAGCAAAATCCCCCCTGAGTTTGTAATTCGGACTGACGGCAACGAAAACGATTAAACTCCTGAACAGACATTTCTCTCTCCTTTTAAAAATATACATTCACACAATTATTTTTATTCATTGGCAACATAGCTAAAACATATAGCTAAATAAGAAAAACTGAATAAGGAATACTTCATTAACTTATTCCAGAGAATTTATTATACAGAAAATAATGGAATTATTATTTTCATCTCAGATATTTTTTGAGACAGATCCCGCACAGGGAATAATGAATGAGTTGACGAACTCATCCATTTTAACTTTTCCCGAACGTTGCAAAGGCGACTTATTGCGCAGGATCATGGGCGGCTTCCCCGAGTACCTCTGCCAGCGTTTCCAGCAGCAGCGCCGCGTGCTCCGGTTGAAAGACCAGCGGCGGACGTATTTTCAGTACGTTGGCCGACGGGCCGGTAGCACTGATTAAAATCTGTTTACGACGCATCGCGTTGACCACGTACGCGGCCTGATCCGGTGCCGGGGTGTTGCGCTGATCGCTCACCAGTTCCACGCCGATGAACAGCCCCTCGCCACGCACATCGCCGATCACCGGATAACGCGCTGCCAGTTTTTGCAATCCTTCACGCAACAATGCGCCGGTTGTCTGCGCGTTTTGCTGCAGCGCCTCGCGCCGTAACACCTGCAAAACCGCATGCGCCGCCCGGCATGACACCGGATTGCCGCCGAAGGTGTTGAAATAACGCTGACGACGGCCAAACTCCGCGAACAGTTCCGGTCGGCCAACCAATCCGGCCACCGGATGCCCGTTACCCATCGGTTTGCCGAGGCTAACCAGATCGGGAAGCACGCCGTAGCGGGCAAATCCCCAGCGCGAACTGCCGGTGCGGCCAAAGCCCGGCTGGACCTCATCGGCGATGAATAATCCTCCGGCGGCGCGCACCTGTGCCACAGCGCGCTGTATCTCCTGCGGCGGCGGACTGAATATTCCGTCGCTGGAAAAAATGGTGTCCAGCAGCAACGCCGCCGGTTTTACGCCGGCCTGCTTCATTTCCTCCAGCGCCCTTTCCACACCCGCGCCGAACGCGCCCGGATGACGGAAGGTGTCAGGCGCGTCGATCAGCCAGACAGTGTTTCCCTGCATAAATCCTTCGCCGAGCGAAGGCGACAGCTCAGCCAGCGCGCTGGTGACGCCGTGATACGCCCAGCGGGTCACCAGAATGCCCTGCCCGCCGGTGACCAGTCGTGCAACGCGCAGCGCCAGATCGTTGGCTTCGCTGCCGGTGCAGGTCATGGTCAGGCTGCGCAACTCTGGCGGAAACTCGGTCAGAAAATCTTCGGCAAACTCGACGATGGCATCACTCAGATAGCGGGTATGTGTGTTGAGCTGCGCGGCCTGTGCCGCAATCGCCTCAACCACCGCCGGATGACAATGCCCCACCGACGCCACGTTATTATACGCATCGAGATAACGACGGCCTTCGCTGTCATACAGCCAGACCCCCTCTGCACGCACCACGTGCAGCGGCTCCTGATAAAACAAACGATAACCGCCGCCAAGCCACTGCTGGCGGCCTTCTGAAACCTGTTGCTGAGTCAGCATCCGCTGGCCTCCCGTTACATCAGTGATGAAGTGCAGGACTGACGGAAAATCGCGTCTGTCTGCGTAAAGGGTTGTTGCATCAGCCGTGAAAGACTGCGCCACGCGTGCGTCTGATTGCGCAGAATATAGTCACGGTTCAGCGGATAAAGTACCGCACGGTGCTGGGCGATCAGCAAACTCAGCGCCAGCCGTGATGCCACCAGTTCCGGCAACAGCTGAAGTTCAGCCTCGGTCAGCGGCTGCCGGGCGGTGTAGGCAGCAATCAGCGGGCGGCAATACAGAAACAGGTCGTCCCCGTTGCTGTCCAGCTGATAGGCCAGAGCGGTCGCCAGTTCATTGATAAGTGGAGCGTGAAGGGCATCGCCGAAATCGATGATACCGGCGATCCGCTGCGCATCGGCGCTGCACACCAGCACGTTGTGCGTGTTCAAATCGTTGTGGATCACCTGTCTGCGCAGCAAAGGGCTGGCAGGAACCACCTTTTGCTGATGCGTTTGCAGTACCCGCGCGATTGTGCGGCGTTGCTCCGCGTCAGTCAGGTGCGGCACCCAGCCCTGCATCCGTGACAAATCTGTGATATCCCACAGCAAATTGCGGTGCGCGCCCGCATGTTCAAAATCACTCAGCGCGATATCCAGACGCGCCAGCGTATCGCCCAGCGCCTGCATCAGTTTTTTGGATCGCGGCACCTGATACTGCGCCGTACCCGGCAGATAACTGACCGCGCGCAGGGTGAGATTTTGCCCGCTGATGTTCACCTGCGGCGTGAGTTCTCCGCCGCGGCTCTCCTGCAAACGGGGAACCGGCAACGCGCTGTCGCGCAGCGCCAGATGGCTGAGGATGGCCGTCTGAAAATCTACCTCGGCAGGCACTTCCGCCGGGTTAACAAAACGCAGCATGTATGCCCGGCCTGAAAGCGTAGTCAGGCAAAAATTGCTGTCGCGTTCGCCCCCGAGGATCTCAGCCGTGCCTTCCAGCCCGTAAACCTGCACCGCAATTTTCTCTGCCTGCAACGGCGTTACGCGCGGGACTTCTGTGGTCAGCAGTGAAGACGTCTCAGACATGTTGACCGCCGTTGACGTGGATCTCCGCCCCGTTGACGTAAGAAGCGCCGGAGGTGCAGAGGAAATAGATCAATGACGCCACTTCCTCCGCTTTGCCCAGACGCTGCAACGGCACGCTGCGTTCCACAATCTCTTGTGTGCCGGGCGAGAGGATGGAGGTATCAATTTCGCCGGGTGCGATAGCGTTTACGCGCACGCCGTGAGGCCCGAACTCGTGCGCCATCTCGCGGGTCAGCGTCGAGAGCGCCGCTTTAGAACAGGCGTAAGCCACACCGGCAAACGGATGCACTTTGCTGCCGGCAATCGAGGTGACATTGATGATGCTGCCCTGCGCCGCTTTTAGCTCATCGAACAGGCCGGTGGCCAGCATCGCGGTGGAGAAAAGATTGACGTTAAACACTTTCAGCCAGGTGGCGTAATCACTGTCGAGCACGCCGAGGCGACCGCCGGTGGCCGTTTTGGGTGACATCCCGGCGTTGTCTACCAGCGCATCCAGCCTGCCGCCGAGACGTTCTTTGATCATCGGCAGGGCATTCTGCACGCTGTCGATATCTTCCAGATCCAGATGAATATGGTTCAGAAAACCTTCTGCCCACGGACATTCATCCACCCAGTTCTGGCGCGAGGCCGTAAAAATCCGCCAGCCCGCCGCGTAAAAATGTTTGACCGTCGCGTGTCCGATACCCCGGCTCGCCCCGGTCAGTAACAATGTCTTTTTTTCGGTCATGGTGATTGCCTCGGTTGCTTTTGATATTTGATGCATCAGGAATAATCAAAAAAAGAGGACCTGTAAAGTCCTCTGATGAAAAAGTGGCTTAATGCGTGGCGCCGGAGTGACGCAGACGTTCGCCGCGACGGCGCAGCAGTTCCATCACCACCAGTAAAATCAGTGAGGCGCCTACCATCAGTGACGCCGCAGCGGCTATGGTCGGATCGAGATTTTCGCGGATTCCGGCGAACATCTGGATAGGGAGCGTTCTCTGGCGCGGGCTGGCGAGGAACAGTGTCACCACCACTTCATCGAATGACGCGGCAAACGCAAACAGCGCACCGGAGAACACGCCGGGTGCGATGAGCGGCAGGGTCACTTTGCGAAAAACGGTCAGAGGCGAAGCCCCCAGACTGGCTGCGGCCCGCGAGAGATTACGGTCGTAGTTTTTGAGAATCGCCGTGACGGTGATCACCACAAAAGGCACGCCAAGCATGGCGTGTGCCAGCACCAGCCCGAGGTAGCTGTTGAGCAGCGAAATACGTGCAAAAAAGAAGAACATGCCGACCGCGATGATCACCACCGGCGCAATCATCGGCGAAATCAGGACAGCCATCACCAGTGATTTACCGCGAAACTCCCCGCGCACCAGCCCGACCGAGGCCAGTACGCCCAGCACCGTCGCCAGAAGGGTCGCCAGCGGCGCAATCAACAGACTGTTCCCCAGCGAACTCAGCCATTCATCCGAATGAAAAAAGGTGTGATACCAGCGCAGCGAAAATCCGGTGAGCGGATAGCTGAGAAAAGACCCGGCATTAAACGACAGCGGCACGATGATCAGCACCGGCACAATCAGAAATAGCAGGATCGCCGCGCTGTAGAAGTTGAAAAACCAGCGCCATAAACGCAGCAACAATGCCCCTTTCTGTCTCATTTGATGTTTCATTTTCGGGCTCCTTTAATGCGCGGCAACTTCCGCTTTAGTGCGCGTGACGCGGATATAAACGATGTACAGCAACACCACAATCACCAGCAACTGTGTGCCCAGCGCCGCGGCCATTCCCCAGTTCATCGTGCTGTTGGTAAAGAATGCCACAAAGTAGCTGACCATCTGATCGCCCGGCCCGCCGAGCAGCGCGGGAGTGATGTAGTAACCAATCGCCATCATAAACACCAGCAATGCGCCTGCGGTGACACCGGCATAGGTTTGCGGCACATACACCCGCCAGAAAGCAGAAAACGGATGCGCGCCCAGCGAAATCGCCGCCCGCACATAGTTAGGTGAAATGCCTTTCATCACCGCATATAAAGGCAGCACGATAAACGGCAGCATGATGTGGGTCATCGAGATGTAAACGCCCAGCCGGTTAAAAACCATGACCAGCGGCTGATCGATAATGCCGGTGCCAAGCAGTGCGCGGTTGATAAGCCCGCCGGACTGCAACAGCACAATCCAGCTGGCGGTGCGCACAATCAGCGACGTCCAGAAAGGCAGCAGCACCAAAATCATCAGTAAATTGGCGCGCCCGGCGGGCTGTTTTGCCAGCCAGTAGGCCAGCGGATACCCGAGCAGCACGCAGCACAACGTCACGACCAGCGCCATCCACAGCGTTCTGAGCAGCACATTGACGTACAGCGCCTGATCCGCAGGCAGCGCAACGATGTGGCCGGTATCGACATCAACCTTGCGGTCAAACGCTGATAACAAATAGAGAGAGGTGACGGGTTTTGCCGCACGCCGGAGGGTCTGCCAGGTGCTGACTTCGCCCCACAAAGGCAGGCTTTGGATTAACGTTTCGCGCACCGCGGTGCTGCCTGCCGGTACATGGCGTAACGTGCCGGTGATCAGGCTGCGGTAGCGGTTATCTTCATAGCTTAAACGTTTGGCAATCGCCGCCATTTGCCCGCTGCTGCGTGCGTTGCGCAGATCAGACACCAGGGCGTTGAATGTCGCTTCGTCGGGCACGCTGTTGCCATCCCAGCGCGATAACTGCGTCACCGTGCCAGGCAGGGTGTCCCCCAGTTCGGGGTTGGTGACGCTTTTCACTAAAATCGACGCAATCGGAAACAGAAAGCTGACGATCACAAACAGCAGTAAAGGTGCAATCAGCAGTAAAGAGCGGCGGGTGTAAGCGGCCTCTGTTTTTCGCAGGCGTTGACGCAGGGTCGGGCCTGATGTCCCGGCGTCCGGCACCGGTGTGGTCAGCATGTCGGTTTGGCTCATATTTTTCTCCCGCAGCGGGTGTTCTGATGTCGTGTTTCACAGGTGCTGAGCACAAGAGAGTGCGGGCTGAATCACGGCAGCGAGTCTCGCCGGTTCAGCCCGATAAATGAAAGGGAGTTATTTCGCAGCCCAGGCGTTGAATCGTTGCTCGAGATCTTCTCCGTGTTCGATCCAGAACTGAGTATCCACCTGCAATGCGCCTGCCAGGTTTTTCTCACCCGTCGGGAGATTCTGCGCGTATTTTGCATCGATCATGCCGGTGACGGATTTTTCAGTCGGGCCGTAAGGAATGGTTTCGGCAAAGACTTTCTGATTCTCAGGCTTGTTGGCAAAGGCGATAAACTGTTCGGCCAGCTCTTTGTGTTTCGAGCCTTTGACGATCGCCCAGCTGTCGAGATCGTACAGGCTGTTTTCCCAGACCATTTTGAAGTCATGACCTTCAGCCTGTGCGGCGCTGACGCGGCCATTATAGGCCGAGCTCATGACCACATCGCCGGACACCAGCCACTGCAACGGCTGAGCACCGGATTCCCACCACTGAATATTGGGTTTGATTTGGTCGAGTTTTTTGAAGGCACGTTCCACACCGGCCGGGGTGGCCAGCACGTTATAGATGTCTGCGCGTTTGACGCCGTCGGCCAGCAGCGCAATTTCCAGCGTAAATTTGGCACTTTTGCGCAGTGCGCGTTTACCCGGAAAATCTTTCACATCCCAGAAATCCGCCCAGCTGGTTGGCGCTTTTTTCAGTTTGCTGGCGTCATAAGTCAGTACCGTTGACCACAGGAAGATACCCGCGCCGCATTCGGTGACCGCGCCCGGTACGTACTGTGTTTTATCGCCGAGTTTGTTCCAGTCCAGAGGTTCAAACAGACCTTCATCACAGCCGCGGATAAGCTCCGGGCTTTCGACTTCCACCACATCCCAGCCGACCTGTCCGGTTTCGACCATGGCACGAATGCGCGCCATTTCACCGTTATATTCGCCCGGTTCGATGGTGCCCTTTCCGGCAGCGGCGAAGGGTTTGTAAAACGCTTTATCCTGCGCGTCCTTATTCAGGCCGCCAAATGAGATCACGGTCAGAGATTCGGCCTGAGCCTGAAAAAACATACCGGCGAGGAGAGTGGTCAGTGCAATCTTCTTAAACATGCTGTGACTCCTGGTTAACTTAAAAAGTGCGGAAAGCGCTAAAGTAAACGGCGTGTTAAAATATGATGCATCATATTTTATGATGAAGCATAAACCATGCCATTCCTGTGGAGTCCGCCCGTGCGGCCTTACGCGCGAGGCGCAATGCCGTACGGACAGGCTTTGTTGAGGCAATATGTATTTTTTTTGCGCCTCATGACCACTCAGTTTCTTTTTATTGTTAAACCTTGCACAGCTTGTGTGCATCACTGCACGTTATCTGAACCTTTATCTGCGGCGTGGTGACGGATTACTCCGCCAGCTCGATGCACAGATATTTCATTTCCAGATAATCGTCCATGCCGTGACGTGACCCCTCACGCCCCAGCCCGGACTGTTTGATCCCCCCGAACGGTGCCACTTCGTTTGAAATCAGACCGGTATTAATGCCGACCATGCCATATTCCAGCGCTTCCGGAACCCGCCACTGGCGCGCCGCGTCACGGGTGAAAAGATAAGCAGCCAGCCCGAACTCCGTATCGTTAGCCATCGCCACAGCCTGCGCTTCGTCAGTAAAACTGAACACCGGCGCGACCGGGCCGAAGGTTTCTTCACGGGCAAATTTCATCGCTGATGTCACATTGCCGATCACCGTCGGCTGGAAGAAGGTTCCGCCCAGCGCGTGCGGTTCGCCGCCGGTCAGCAGCGTGGCGCCTTGCGACAAGGCATCAGCAATGTGTTCCCGCACTTTCGCAATCGCATCATGATCGATGAGCGGGCCTTGCGTAACGCCGGTTTCAGTGCCGTCGCCGACCTTCAGCTTTTGCACTTCTTCCACCAGCCTGGCGACCAGCGCAGGGTAAATCCCCTGCTGGACATAAATACGGTTGGCGCAGACGCAGGTTTGCCCGCTGTTGCGGAATTTCGACGCCATGATCCCCGCCACGGCGCGCTCCAGATTGGCGTCATCGAAGACGATAAACGGTGCATTTCCGCCAAGCTCAAGCGAGAGTTTCTTCACCGTCTGCGCGCTTTGCGCCATCAGAATGCGCCCCACTTCCGTCGAACCGGTAAAGCTGAGTTTGCGCACCACCGGGCTGTCGCACAGCACTTTCCCGACATCGCGCGCTGAACCGGTGATCACCTGCAACACTCCGGCCGGAATACCCGCCTCAATCGCCAGTTGTCCGAGTGCCAGCGCGCTCAGCGGCGTCTGTTCCGCCGGTTTGACGATCATCGTGCAGCCTGCGGCCAGCGCCGGTGCGGCTTTACGGGTGATCATCGCCGCCGGGAAATTCCACGGGGTGATCGCCGCGCACACGCCAATCGGCTGTTTCAGCACCAGCATACGTTGCGAGGCCTGAACAGGTGCCAGCACGCTGCCTTCGATGCGCTTCGCTTCCTCAGCAAACCATTCGATAAACGACGCGGCGTAGACGATTTCGCCCCGCGCCTCGGCAAGGGATTTGCCCTGTTCTGCGGTCAGCAACGCGGCCAGATCGTCGGCGTGCTCCACCATCAGTTGCGCCCATTTCTGCATCAGTGCGGCGCGCTGTTTGCCGGTTTTCTCACGCCAGCCAATCTGCGCCTGCTCTGCGTAAACAATAGCCTGCGCCGTTTGCGCCGGGGTAATTTGTGGCACGCTGGCGATCACCGCACCGGTGGCCGGATTGATGACGTCTTCACGTTTGCCGTTTTCGCTGTCCAGCCAGTCGCCGTTGATCAGGCATTGCTGGCGCAGCAACCTGTGATGTTTCAGTTGCATAGATTCCCTCAGCCAGCCAGTACGCGGGACAAAATCGCCAGTGCAGCTTTGAACTGAGCGTCGGGAATGGTCAGCGGATACAGGAAGCGGATCACGTTACCGTGTACGCCGCAACTCAGCATCAGCAAACCGGCATCCAGCGCTTTGCGCAGATACTGTTTAGTCAGTTCAGGAGAAGGTTTTCCGGTGGCCGGATCGTTAAATTCAGCCGCCACCATAGACCCGCGCGCACGCACGTCCACCAGCGCCGGGCAGCTGGCTTTGGCTTTTTCCAGCACCTCAACCAGTTCAGCACCGAGACGGTTAGCACGATCGCACAGCTTTTCTTCTTCGATGATATCCAGTACCGCCAGCGCAGACGCCACCGCCAGCGGGTTACCGGCATAGGTCCCGCCGAGGCCGCCGGGTTCAGGCGCATCCATCAGCTCAGCCCGGCCGGTGACACCGGAAATCGGCATCCCGCCACCCAGGCTTTTCGCCATGGTGACTAAATCCGGTTTAGCGTCGCCGTAATATTCCATCGCAAACATTTTGCCGGTGCGCGCAAAGCCGCTTTGCACTTCGTCGGCGATCAGCACGATGCCGTGACGGTCGCACAGCGCGCGCAATCCTTTGACGAATTCTTCCGGTGCGATGTTGAAACCGCCCTCGCCCTGTACCGGTTCAAACACTATCGCGGCGACCTGCTGCGGGCTGATGTCACTGCGGAAAATACGTTCTATGCTCTCCAGCGCCGCTTCTGTGCTGACACCGTGCTGCGCATTGGGGAACTGCGCGTGGAATACTGACGCCGGGAAAGGTCCGAAGCCCACTTTGTACGGCACCACTTTTCCGGTCAGCGCCATCGTCAGCAGGGTGCGGCCATGAAACGCGCCGGAGAACGTAATGATGCCAGGGCGGCCAGTGGCTGCGCGGGCAATCTTCACCGCGTTTTCTACCGCTTCAGCGCCGGTGGAGAAAAAGGTGGTTTTGGCTTTTCCCGCCACCGGAGAAATGGCGTTGATGCGCTCTGCCAGCGTGACAAAGCTGGCGTAAGGCACAATCTGATAGGCCGTATGCGTGAACTGATCGAGCTGTTTGCGGATGGCATCCACAATTTTCGGGTGACGATGGCCGGTATTGAGCACGGCGATCCCCGCTGTAAAATCGATGTACTCCCTGCCCTCTTCATCCCACAGCGTGGCATTTTCTGCTTTCGCTGCGTAGAAATCACACATGACGCCGACACCGCGTGGTGTCGCTTCTTTACGGCGTTTTTCCAGTTCGCTGTGACTCATCTCTTGCTCCTGCCTGAAGGCTGATATTTTGTAGGTTACGGGTAAAGGACATGTGAAATTTGTTATCCGCCCTTGTTTTTTATCCTGTCAGCGGCCCTATAATCCAGAACCAGTTCTGTTTATTTCGAGGATCCACTTTTGCGCTCTCTGCTCTCTGACCTCATTTTGCAACGGCTAAACGGCATTTCAGCGGCCTTACCCGGCACCCTGAATAAACGGGTTTATCAGGCATTACAACAGGCTATCTTCGATGGCAGCATCAGCCCCGGCAGCCGTCTTCCTGCCTCCCGTGACCTTGCTAAAGAACTGGATATTTCGCGCAATACGGTGCTCGCCGCTTATGAACAACTGCAGGCTGAGGGATATATTCAGACCCGAACAGGCAGCGGGACATTCGTCACCGCCGATTTACCGAAAGACGGCGTCATTGCCGATAAAACGGCGACCCAATGTTCACCGGTTCGCAGCCACGTCACGCTCTCCCGGCGGGGGTCGCAACTGCTGACGCGCACCGGCGTAGCCTCGCACCAGTGGGGCGCGTTCATGCCCGGCGTGCCGGATGTCACCCAGTTCCCGCATGATGTCTGGCGAAAATTGCAAAACCGCCTGAGCCGCCGGCTGCATCCTGAGTTTCTCACCTACTCCCGCCACGGTGGCTGCCCGCCCTTGCAGCAGGCGCTGGCCGACTACCTGCGCGTCGCACGCTCAGTCGACTGCACACCGGACCAGATCCTCATCACCGCAGGGACGCATCAGGCGCTGGATTTGCTGGCGAAAATGCTGTGCGATCCCGGCGATGTGGCCTGGATTGAAGAGCCGAGTTACTGGGGGATCCGTAACGTATTGTCGGTGAATGGTGTAGAAACACACCCGGTTGAGGTGGACGAGAACGGCATGAATCCGCCGGAATCCGCGCCCGAGAGCCGTGCGCCGAAGCTGATATGCGTGACACCGTCACATCACTATCCGCTGGGTTCGGTGATGAGCCTGGCGCGTCGACAGAAAATTCTCGCGATGGCGGCGCAGCAGGGAAGCTGGATCGTGGAAGATGATTACGACAGTGAGTTCCGTTATTCCGGCAGCCCGATCCCTGCGCTGCAGGGGCTAAGCAGCGATGCGCCGGTGATTTATATCGGCACTTTCAGTAAAACGTTGTATCCCGCCATGCGCATCAGCTATGTGGTTTTGCCCCGCCCTCTGGCATCGCGCCTGAAAATCGCGCATTCCGAGTTATACCGTGGCGGCAACGGGTTAACGCAGCTGACGCTCGCCGAATTTATCAGTGATGGACATTACGCCGCCCATATCCGCCGGATGCGGCTGATTTACGGTAAACGTCGCAGCGCCCTGACCCGCCTGATCGAACAGGAACTTGGTCCGGAATTTGTGTGTGAAAACAGTAACGCCGGGCTGCACCTGATCCTCTCACTGCCTGACGCGATTGACGATGTGGCCTTAAGCGCCGAGCTGGAACAAAAAAATGTGCTCACCCGACCGCTCTCCGCCTACTACCTGCGCCCCGCTCCGCGGCGTGGTCTGCTGCTGGGCTACGGGTGCGTACCGGAAGAGGACATCGGGCCAGCTTTCGCACACATCGCTGACTGTCTTAAGCGCAGGCTGCAACGCCAAGGTGCAACCCGGCATGCTGAGAAGATGAAAACTGAACCGGACGCAAACTTGCCTGATCCTGCATAACGTCGTTGTGAACGTGCTAGCAAAAAGTATTCACATTTTAAAAATAGCAATAAAATTCATAAGCCTGCGAGATTTCTCTCAGGCTATTTTTTTGCGCTAATTTGTCAGAAATGACTTGTTTGGCTCAGATACGGGTGGTAAAGATTTTTAATAACACCGCGCAAACGATCCTTCAGAGGATGTTTTATGCACAATCCATGCCGGTTTCTGCTGTCGCGTAATCGCGTATTTTTATCTGTGGAGTGTCTGTGATGAGAACGTATGTGAGCTTCAAAAATATCAAGAAGAGCTACGATGGCGATAAACTGGTGGTTAAAAACCTCAATCTCGATGTTCACGAGGGTGAGTTTCTCACCTTGCTGGGCCCGTCGGGGTCGGGCAAAACCACCAGCCTGATGATGCTCGCTGGTTTTGAAACACCGACCCAGGGTGAAATTCTTCTGCGCGACAAACCCTTGCACAACTTGCCGCCCCATCAGCGCGATATCGGTATGGTTTTCCAGAATTATGCGCTGTTTCCGCACATGACAGTGGCTGAAAACCTGGCGTTCCCGCTGACCATTCGCCGTCTGAACAAGTCTGACATCAAAGAAAAAGTCGACCGCATTCTGGACATGGTCAAACTGAAACCCCTGGCTGACCGCTATCCGGCGCAGATGTCCGGCGGTCAGCAGCAGCGTGTGGCGCTGGCCCGCGCGCTGGTATTTGAACCAAAGTTGGTACTGATGGATGAGCCACTTGGCGCGCTGGATAAACAATTGCGTGAACACATGCAGATGGAGATCAAGCAACTGCACCACATGCTCGATCTCACTATCGTGTATGTCACGCATGATCAGAGTGAAGCGATGACTATGTCAGACCGGGTGGCGGTGTTTAATGACGGCGTTATCCAGCAGATGGACAGCCCGAGCGTAATTTATGAGAAACCTGATAATGCTTTTGTCGCGCAATTCATCGGTGAAAATAACAGCCTGCTCGCCACGCATACATCAGCAGAAGGTATTTTTTACCGCGCATCACTCGATGACGGCACTGAGTTACGGGCAGTCAAGATTCGCCCAAGTTCGCCAGGCAGAAAAATCCTGCTATCGATTCGGCCTGAACGCATCACCGTAAATGATCATCAGCCGGGCATGGAAACGGTCAAAGCCAGAATCAAACAGTTTATCTATTTAGGCGATCACGTCCGCATGATCACAGAAGTGGCAGGGCAAGATAATTTCATGGTGAAACTTTCTGCCACCACGTTGCGTCCGGAATGGCAACCGGGAACTGAGGTTATGCTTTCATGGCAACCCGAGCACCTTCGTGCCCTTGATGTCATCACGCATTAAATCCGTAGAGGTATCATCCCGATACCTCTATAATCTCAACATCTCAACATCTCAACATCTCAACATCTCAACATCTCAACATCCTGTAATTCTGTAATTCTGTAATTCTGTAATTCTGTAATTCTGTAATTCTGTAATTCTGCAACCAGGCTAATTCCATACTCCTGGAATCCTTTGATTATTGAATCCACCGTTTTCAAACACCTTTAAATCCTATCATCTCAGGATGGTGAAATCTCCGGATTTAATTACAGAATCATCACATCCCCGGATACTACCATCGCTCTGGTTACAGGATCCTGAAATCCCAAGATTAAATCTCTGAATCCTGCAATCCCAATACTCCAGCCTGATAATCTCATGATACTGTAATCATAGAATTGCATCCCAGGATATTATAATCCTTAATAAATCCCAGAATCATTGAATCCCAACACCAGATAAGATAAAAATACATATATATTACATGCAGATATGCATAGATAGTGAGAATCCTGAAATCATATAATCACTCAACAATCCCAAGATTTCAGGATTATCGAATAATCATATAATCTCATGATTACGCCTTAAAGGTTATGCTGAACGTGACGCCATCAGCATCCTGGAATCTCATAATCATGGTGATTCTCAGGATGTTATAATCCCAGGATTATCACGTAGCAATGGAATCCTGCCATCCTGACAATGCTGTGATTTCGTGTATCCCTGCATTCCTGCATCCTGAAATCTTAGCATCCTGTTGTGCTGTGAACCCCGGATAGGCTGATCACAGAATCACATGATAACCAAATCCTGACATCCCATAAGGATGGAAGTATAAGATTGCAGGATGACGGATTCATGGATTGCTGCATCACAGAATCATGAAACCTCAGGATAATAGAATCCCCACACTCCCAGAATCCTGCCATTCAATAATCACAGGATAGTGAGATAGTGAGATAGTGAGATAGTGAGATAGTGAGATAGTGAGATAGTGAGATAGTGAGATAGTGAGATAGTGAGATAGTGAGATAGTGAGAGCGTAACGGTTCCGTTTTGTCTGTCCAGACTAATTTAGAGGTTAGGAAATCTTTGCCTGTGAAAGTAAGGAGACTCCTGATC
The DNA here is from genome assembly GCF_019049655.1 of Rahnella rivi. Taxonomy (GTDB): domain Bacteria; phylum Pseudomonadota; class Gammaproteobacteria; order Enterobacterales; family Enterobacteriaceae; genus Rahnella; species Rahnella rivi. The sequence goes on along the minus strand of NZ_JAFMOX010000063.1, from coordinate 218,302 downwards.
ACATTGAACATCCGAGAATTGTGGAATTACATCATCCTGAGATTTCGTGATTCTGAAATCCTTGCATCATAAAATCTTTGCAACCTGTGATAACAACAAATCTCTTTTCAACCTTACGCCTGAGCGCAAACCTTAGAATTCTATAATCCTGTAATCACAAGATTGTAAAATTCGATAATCCTTAAATATTGTAATCCCTGGATACAAACCTTATAGTATCACCTCAATCCTGTGATTCATGGATTAGTAAATCTCAGAATCCTATGATTACAATATTTTTGAATCCTGAAATCTTAGCATTTTAGGATGCAAGCAACTTACCGACGCTTCATCAAGAGGATGTTATGGCAGCGAAAATTATTTCCTTCCTGAACGGGAAGGGCGGGGTAGGGAAGACCACGACCTCCATTAACATTGCTACCTGTCTTGCAAGACAAGGTCATAAGGTCGTGATGGTCGATACCGACCCACAGGGAAGCATCAGTAACTGGTACGATGATAGCAAATGTCAGTTCGATCTGGCCGAAGCAGCATCTGAGAAAGAAGTCTATACCGTACGTAAGCAGTTGAAGGAATATGATTACGTCGTCATTGATGGGGCAGCGGCAATCTCTGCAATCTCATCGGCTGCGGTGATGGTCAGTGATTTAGTGCTGATCCCCGTGACACCGTCACCTTTAGACTTTGCAGCTTGTGGCGCAATCCTGGCCGTCGTTGAAGCCCGTGAAAACCTTCAGCCCGTTATTGCTCGTTTCCTGATCACCAAAAAAGTCGCCTCGGCAAAAATGCTGGAAGTCCTTAAAGCATCCATCGCTGACACTGGCGTGCCTGCGTTACGCACCGGCACCACTCAGCGCCAGGTTTACATTCGCACCATGATGGATGGCGGTACCGTTTTCGATACGACAGATGGTAACGCAAAGGGTGAGATAGAAATTATGACCAAAGAAATCACGGAGTTGTTGAAATGAAAATGAAACTTGGGCAGCACAGACAGCTGACTACCGCACTGGACGCCGTAGCAAAGCCACCCGCTTCAGTGAAAAAACTGCAAACCAATATCGATGAAGAGTTACATCGCCGGTTTAAGACCAGCTGTTTCCTGCAAGATCGTGAAATGAAAGACGTGCTGACGGAATTAATCCAAGGCTGGCTTATCAATAACGAACGTTCGTGATCTGAAGAGTTATGCCGGAGCGGGTCTGCGACAAGATCCGTTCTGGCAGATCCTCTCTCAACCCACTGACAGAATGACACTTTCCCTTCCGCCTTATCCTTTCCTGAAGCCCCTTTGCACGGTTTAGAAGATCCAAAGATCAAATAGTCTTTTGTTTCTTTTTTAAGTTTAGATCTTTCTCTTTAAGACATGTTTTTCACTAGATAAATTAGCAGGTTACAAGCGCTATCGTGGAGAGTTTTCCTGTCTGCGGTGGAGATCGTTCCTGTTAGATGTGGATCCTTTTCATGATCAATGTAGAGCTTTTTCCTGTGGATAATTTCTTTAGGGATCAGATAATTATCAGCGTGGAGAGATTTTCTGTTGATATCTTGCTGTGGCAGGTGTGCGTACGCTCATTCTAACGTTTCTCCGGCTAACTTACTGCCAGAAAGCGTTTTTCCTCAAGGGTGGACACATTTCCTGATCCCCGCACAATCCCTCATATGTGGAATAATTTCCTGTGACAGCGTCACGTTACCCTTTTTATGTCACTTTTGGATCCCATTACCAGCTGCGGCAGGGGATCGGCATCAGATTTTTCACAGCAAATGAGCATATGTGGAAAGATTATCTGATCCCTGCGGGAGCATATGTGGAAGGATTATCTGATCTTAACCCGCCTGCGTTAGTCACTCGCGTATTTATCACCTCATATAAATCAATGAGTTAGACAATAAGTGACAATGTCACACGACGATATGTGGAGACATTATCTGATCATTCACGCGCAATGAGTGCTGAACAGCGTGCTCTGTAGCGCCGGTTTTATCGGACAGGTGGAGAGATTTCCTGATCCCTTCACAGTCTTTATGTGGAAACTTTTCCTGTGATCCCCGGAATCGCCAAATGTGGAGACATTTCCTTGTCTGATGATCGCTTTGCCATACATGTGGAAAGATTATCTGATCCCACGACGACGCATATGTGGAGTTTTTTCCTGTTCAGGGGAGGGAGGAGGGCGATCCGACGGGGCTGTATGAAGTGAGAGACGGGTCACACATTGATTTCGTACGATTATTCACCAGAGCAAACGCTAATGTGGAAAGATTATCTGTAGTCACGGGGCGGATTTCAGGTGTTAGGGCGTAAAGTCTCGGGGATCTGGCGGGTTGACCGACGTGTGCTTATGTGGAGTTATTTCCTGTAAAAAGAGTGATGATCCAACATGTTAAAAAAAGGATCCTTGCCTGTTCTGAAATCAATATGTGGAGATTTTTCCTGATCACACTTTTCGGATCCTTTGCTAATCCATTGAAATTAAATGAATAAATAACCCCTGTTTTTACTTTACGTCGGCATTTTTTATGTGGAATAATTTACCTACTTTCCACCTATGGATCCTGCTACATGGAACTGAATAAACTGACCGTAGTTCAGGGGAACGATCTTCTGGAAGGCGCTTACAGCGTCACTCTGGATGAAATGCGCCTGCTGAACCTGGCTCTGGCTCAAATTGATAGCAGGAAACCGCAACCAGACACGTTGTATCGCCTCTTCCCGCAGGATTATCAGCGGATCTACGGGGTGAACCCGACCAGCAGCCACCGGCAGCTGCGTGAAGCGGCGGAAAGCCTGATGAAAAAACCGGTGACGATCTACAAACCCGATGTCAAAACCGGCAAGGTTCGCACCGTCCAGTTATCCTGGTTCTCACGTCTCGAGTATGTGAGTAGTGACGATCACAGTGCAGTGGTGTTGCGGTTCGGCCAGGACGTTGCGCCGTATCTCTATGAACTTAAAGAATCTTTTACCAAACTGAATTTTGCGAACATCGCCAAACTGGATACGCCGTTCTCGGTGCGACTCTACGGGTGGTTAATCAAAGCCAAGAACCTCTACGGGCGTCGCAGCGGCAAAGCCATCGAAGTGACCCTGGATCTCAACTGGATGCGCGAGAAGGCCGGTTTGGCGGGCAAATACGAGGACTATCGTGACTTCCGCCAGAAGCTGCTTGAACCGACGATCAACCGGATCAACGCCAACACCGATATCTCCGTCGTCTGGGAGCCAGTCAAGCAGGGCAGAACCGTTGTATCGATCAAGTTCGCGTATGTGGACGAGTCCGCGCCAGAAGCCAGCAAACCGCTGCGTCCGCGCTTACCACGCCGTCCGCGGGCCGTGGCAGGCTCTGCGCTGGAAGGTGAGTGGGCACGCCGTTGTATCGCCATCTTTGAAGAGTATCGCGATAAACTCAGCGCGTACGATGTGGAAGAGAAGGCCACGCTGCCGGATCTGCGCAAGTTATCTGGCTGGTACAAGATGATCGGCGAGAAGAACAAGCAAAAAGAGATCCTCGCTGAAGTCAGCGCCCGCAGCAAGAAAGCCGCTGCCTGATTGCCTTAACAATAAATAAAAATGAACGGCGTATCTTCATCAGATACGCCGTTTTTCTTTGGGAAAAACACCGGCGGGCAGGAGGCCGATCCACATCCCGCAAGCCCTAATAAGTGAGTGAGTGCTTACTGGGTGATATCAGGAAATCTTTCCACATTACCCGTTTTGGTGGCTTTAACAGCAAGCTTTGTAAAAGCTATAAGGCATACTATTTCGTTGTTAGACAAGGCCAAACCGCATCCTTACTCTTTGTCATGTTTTGTAAACCGTTTGCACACTCATGATGAGGGATCTCTTTTGGCTACGTTATTACGCTCTGCACTCGCGCCAGCTGCAACACGCGCGCGCCGTACTGCTTCTTTTAAAATTGCATTGCTGGCCAGCGCCGTGATGCTGTCCTCTTTCGCATTCGCTGATGATGTTTTAAAAGAAGGCATCACCCCGGCCACCGATGCCAGCCAGGTGCCTGCGGCGGCGAAACTGCGCACGGACACGGTGATCGCCGGGATCTCCGAACCTCAGGGGATTTTTAACCCGTACTTCTTCGTTAATGGCTGGGATGAAAACGTCACGAACGTGATTTTCGCCCGTCTGATCGACTGGGACAGCCAGGGCAAACTGGTTCCTGGTCTGGCGCAGAGCTGGACCGTGAGCCCGGATGGCAAAACCTATACCATTAAACTGCGCCCGGATCTGAAGTTCAGCGATGGTTCGCCGCTGACCGCCGAAGACGTCGCGTTTACGCTGACGGTGCTGTATGACCCGAAATACGATGGTGATACCGATATCACGCTGGCACACATTGCCGGAGGTGATGAATACAAACAGGGCAAAGCCGACAGCGTGAGCGGCCTGAAAGTGGTGGATCCTCTGACGTTGCAGGTTAACACCACGCAACCGGGCGCCACCACGCTGCAAAAGATCGGCGGGCCGGTGCTCTCCAAAGCCTATTACGGCAAAGGCTATCAGCGCGGAAATCTCGATACGCTGCGCACGCTTCACGGCAAACCGCTGGGCAACGGCCCGTATGTGTATGACAAATACATTCCGGGGCAGGAGATCCGCTTCCACGCCAACGCCAACTACTATCGCGGCGTTCCGCCAACGCCCCGCTTTATCTATCGTGTGACGAATCCGTCAACTAACTTCCAGCTGTTCCAGACCGGCGATACCGATTATGACGCGTTCACTTCACGTCCGGATGATATCGAACAGCTGAAAATGCTCGGCTTCGCCAACATCAATCTGTACGGATCCAGCGATTACAGCAAGATTGAATTTAACGTCCGTCGCCCGGCTTTGCAGGATGTGAAAGTGCGTCAGGCGCTGATTTACGGGCTGGATCGGCAGAAATTGATCGACGTGGTGTATCAGGGTTACGGCACCGTGGCGGTTGAGCCGATCGCGCCGATCTCCTGGGCGTACAACACTGACGGCGTGAACCCGTACAAATTCGATCCGGCACAGGCGAAAAAATTACTGGATGAAGCGGGCTGGAAGGTCGGCGGTGACGGGATCCGCGTGAAAGACGGTAAACGTCTCGAACTGACGCTGCTGGTCAGCAAAAAAGTGCTTAATGATGCGCTGATCCCGATTGCGAAAGAAGACTATCAGAAGATTGGCGTCCTGCTGAAACCGCAGGTGGTGGACTTCAACGCCCTGATGTCACAGCGTAAAGCGGGCAACTACGATCTGGCGTCGTTCAGCACCAGCACGCTTAACGATCCGCACGATGGCGTGTGGGATTACTACAGCACCGAGGCGACTGAATCGGGCTACAACAATCCTCAGGTCGATAAGCTGATCAACGAAGGGAACGCCACGCTGGATATCGAAAAGCGTAAGCCTATCTACCACGAGCTGTACAAGGTGCTGGCAAACGATCCGCCGGTGATCCTGCTCGGCAACCGTAAAATCCTTTCCGCCAGCAGCGCCCGCGTGACCGGTTTTAAACCGGATATCTATAACGGCCTGACCGGCAGTCTGCCGGACGTCAAAATCGTCAAATAATCAGAAATAACGATGCTGCCGGGCTATTCCGGCAGCTTCAATGAGAAAGTCATGAGAAATTTCATTCTGCGTCGTTTGCTTCAAACCATTCCGATGTTGTTCCTCGCTTCGCTGCTCATCTTCATGCTGTTTGCCAAAACGCCGGGCGATTTTATCGATGGCAATATCACGCTGACCGCGCAACGTGCTGCTGAACTGAAAGCCTTATACGGCCTGGATCAACCGCTGCTCAGCCGCTATCTGCACTGGCTGGGCAATCTGCTGCGCGGCGATCTGGGCTTTTCGCTGCAATATCAGATCCCCGTCAGTCAGCTGCTGAACCAGTACATCTGGAATTCGTTCCTGCTCGCGGCCATTGCGATGGTGTTGTACTGGGGGATCGCGCTGGCGGTCGGCATTGTCTCGGCGATGAAGCCGTATTCTTTGTTCGATCACGTGGTGAGCGTGGTTATCTTCGCCGCGATGTCCTTCCCGACGTTTTTCCTTTGCCTGCTGCTGATCAAATGGTTCGCCGTTGATCTGCACTGGTTGCCGGTGGGCGGCATGACCAATACCGGCAGCGATGCCACAGGCTGGGCGTGGGTGATGCAGGTGGCCGCGCATCTGGTGTTGCCAGTCTTGGCCCTGGTGATGCTGCAGGCGGGCAGCCTGACGCGTTATTTCCGCGCCAGCATGCTGGACGTCGTGCGCATGGATTTCATCCGTACTGCACGCGCCAAAGGGTTGCGTGAGCGCACCGTTATCCTGAAGCACGCGCTGAGAAACGCGCTGCTGCCGATTATCACCTTGCTGGGGTTTGAGCTGCCGGGGCTGTTTTCCGGGGCGCTTATCACTGAAAAAGTCTTTAACTGGCCGGGGGCAGGGCACATTCATATTGATTCGCTGGCGGCGCGTGATTACCCGGTTCTGATGGGATTCACCCTGTTTCTGGCGGTATTAACCATTCTTGGCAATCTGATTGCCGACGTGCTGTATGCGTGGGCTGACCCGCGCATTCGTGTGAGGTCGTGATGTTTGGCTCTTTATTCTCAACCCAACGCCGCCTGCGCGAAGCGCACATTCCGGTGCTGGCACAGGTGACACCGTCACCGTGGCGGCAGGCCTGGCGGGCGTTGCGCCAGAACCGTCTGGCGATGTTTTGTCTGGTTCTGCTGCTGGTGATGGCGGTCTGGTGCATAGTGGGCCCTTACTATTCTCCCTGGCAGGATGACGCCACGGACGCGCTGATGATCAACAAAGCGCCCAATGCAGAGCACTGGCTGGGCACCGATTTCCTCGGGCGCGATGTCTATACGCGACTGCTGCTGGCGGGGCGTATCTCACTGATTATCGGCATGTTAACCATGCTGCTTTCCGTCACGCTCGGTTATCTGATGGGCGCGGTATCCGGCTATGTCGGCGGTATCACCGATAAGATCATCATGCGGTTTGCCGATCTGGTGATGACCATTCCCAGCCTGCCGCTGCTGATCGTGATGGGCGCGATGCTGTCTGAAATGGATTTTTCGCCGGATTCCCGCGTGTACATGGTGATCGTCATGCTCAGTTTGCTTGAATGGCCGAAACTGGCGCGTCTGGTGCGCGGGCAAATTCTCTCCCTGCGCGAACGCGATTTCATGCTGGCGACGCAGGTGCTCGGGCTCTCCCCGCGCCGTCGCCTGTTCGGCCATTTGCTCCCAAATACCGTACCCATTCTGGTGGTGATGGCGACGATGGCCGTGGCAAACGCCATTCTCAGCGAATCTGCGCTCAGTTATCTGGGTCTGGGCGTGGTGCCGCCAACGCCGTCGTGGGGAAATATGATGGATGCGGCCAACAGCCTGATCGATTTCCAGCGTCGTCCGTGGCTATGGATGCCGCCGGGTGTGGCGATTTTTATTACGGTGATTGCGATTAACGTGCTGGGCGATGGCCTGCGTGACGCGCTCGATCCTAAACTGAAACGGAGCAAAAAATGACGCCACCCTTAATCCGTTTTAACCAGCTTTCCCTGTCATTTTCCAGCGATCAGGGTCGCGTGCGCGCCGTGCAGGATGTGACGTTTGACGTTCAGCCCGGTCAGACGGTCGGCATTGTCGGTGAATCCGGCTGCGGAAAAAGCGTCACGGCGATGTCGCTGATGGGGCTGTTGCCGCCACAGGCTGCGCGTATCGATGGCGGCGAGATCCTGTTTCAGGGGCGCGACTTACTCAAACTGCGGCCTTCGCAGATGGCCGATTTACGCGGCAATGAGCTGGCGATGATCTTCCAGGAGCCGATGACGGCACTGAACCCGGTGCTGACTCTCGGTGAACAGCTGGTCGAGCCGCTTATCCGCCATCTCGGTGAATCACCGAAATCAGCGTGGGCACAGGCAACGCAGATGATCACCAACGTCGGGCTGGCGCGGGCGGAAAGCCTGATGAAAAGTTATCCGCATCAGCTTTCCGGCGGCATGTTGCAGCGCATCATGATTGCGATGGCGCTGAGCTGTAAGCCGCAGTTGCTGATCGCCGATGAACCGACCACCGCGCTGGACGTCACCGTGCAGGCGCAGATCCTGCGCTTACTGCGTGAACAGGCGCAAAAAAATCATATGGCGCTGATGCTGATCACCCACGATTTGGGCGTGATCGCGCAGATGGCCGATCACGTGGTGGTGATGTACGCCGGTAAAATTGTCGAACAGGGCGCGACCGCACAAGTGCTGCGCAATCCGCTGCACCCTTACACTCAGGGGCTGATCGCTTCCCGACCGACGCCGGGCGAGCGCCGCCGCCGTTTATACTCTATTCCCGGTCAGGTGCCGGATCTGGCCGCGCTTCCGCCTTACTGCGCATTTACCGAGCGTTGTTCACGCGCCACGGAAAGATGCCGTCAGGGCATTCCGCCGCTGGAAGGGCAGTTCAGGCAGGCGGCGTGTTTTTACAGCGGGCTGAGTACGCCAGGTGAGACGAAAAACAGGGAGCTGCAGCCATGAACGCTGACTATCTGATTGAAGTGGATGGCCTGAAAAAGTATTTCCCGATCCGCGACGGCGTGTTCGGTCAGGAAACCGGGCAACTGCGCGCCGTGGATGGCGTCAGTTTTAACATCCGCAAAGGCACGATTTTTGGACTGGTGGGTGAATCTGGCAGTGGCAAAACCACCGTCGGGCGCACCCTGCTGGGGCTGTATGACAAAACGGCGGGCAGCGTGAAGTTTCGTGGCGAAGACCTGCACGGCCTGAAGCCGAAACAACTGAAAGCGCTGCGCCCGAAAATTCAGCTGGTGTTTCAGGATCCCTACAGTTCGCTCAACCCGCGCATCCGCATTGGTGATGCCATCGGCGAAGCGATGCTGGAACATAAGCTGTGTACGCGGGCGCAACTGCACGGGAAAGTGACGGAGGTGATGAAAATTTGCGGCCTGTCGCCGCTGCATTACAACCGCTTCCCGCACGAGTTCTCAGGCGGTCAGCGCCAGCGTATCGGCATCGCCCGCGCGCTGATCCTGCAACCGGATTTCATTATTGCCGACGAACCGATTTCCGCGCTGGACGTGTCAATTCAGGCGCAGATCATCAATTTGTTCTCGGATTTACGTGACGATCACGGCGTAACATTTCTGTTTATCTCGCACGATCTCGGGGTGGTGGAACACCTGTGTGATGACGTGGCGGTGATGTATCTCGGCCAGTTAGTGGAAACCGCCAGCCGCGATGCGCTGTTTCGCCAGCCTCTGCATCCTTATACGCAGGCGCTGCTGGCGGCAGTGCCGACGCTTGATCCTGACAGTGAACCGGTGGCGATGGTCAGCGGGGAAATTCCGGATCCGTCAAAACCGCCCGCCGGTTGTCGTTTCCACACCCGTTGCCCGCACGCCATAGCCCGTTGCCGGGAGGCCATTCCGGCGTTACGTGAAGTGGAAAACGGTCACCGCGTGGCCTGCCATCTGGTGTAAACCCTTACCCGCCGGTATTTAGTCTTCCAGGATCCGGCGGGCTTCCATCTGCATTTTTTGCCCGACGCTTTTGGTCACGTCGATCACCTTTTGCGTGGCGGGGGAAAGAAAAGCACCCTCCAGCCAGGTGATGCCGACCCGGCGTTCCATCACTAACTGATCGTTATCGATACGGATCAGCCGCGACAGAAATTCTTCTTCCACCAGAATGTTCTCCGACAAAAAGCTCAGCAATCCGCTTTTCGCGATCAGCCCCGGCACCGAGGCCAGTGAACTGATTTCCACTTTAACGTCCGGTGGCGGGCAGTGATTTTCATAGAACATTTTATCCAGCCACTGACGCATCGAGACGGTTTTTGCCGGTAATATCCAGCCATAGCGGCTCAGTTCACGCAGGCTGGCGGGTTTACCGGCCAGCGGATGGTCGCGTGAGGCGGCGACGATCACCCGGTCTGCGGTCACCGGCAGCTGCACCACCGGGCTGTCGTAATTGACCAGTGGCCCGATGATCACGTCGATCGCATGACGTTCCAGCAAGGTAAAAAGCACGTCGTTCATGCCGATCTGGATTTCCAGTTTCATATTCGGCACCTGCGATTGCAGCATTTTGCAGATTTCAGGCAGTAAGAATTGCGTGGCAGAACCGGAGACGCCCACGCGAACGATGCCGCCCGCGCCGCTGCTCAGTTCATTCATGATTTCCCCAAGCTCCAGATAGGAACTTTGCAGCGCTAAACCACGCTGATAAAGCACCCGCCCCGCTTCGGTCAGTTCCAGCCCGCGACCTGCCCGTTTGAACAGTTTGATGTTCAGTTCTTTCTCTAAACGGGTGATGGATTTCGAAAGTGCAGGCTGAGTTATATTTAAATTTTGTGACGCAAGTCTCAAATTCATTATCTCTGCGGCTGTCACAAAATACTCTAAGTCTCTGTTATTTAACATTGATTCCTGAAATTCATCGATTTGATAATAAAATATAGTAGAAGGCATGAGAGGCAGGGTCAATAATCACGCCAACGTTGCGACGGGCAAGCCGTTTTCGCAACACGAACGCCAGCGAATTTACCTGTTTTAAGTAAAATAAGAATCTAAGTGCATCTATGAAAATTGTTAATTTCACCATCAATAAAGACCACACCAAAAGCTTCGGCATCTTTCAGGCACAGGGGATTGTCGACGTCGGCAGCCACTCAGGATGCCGGGATATTAACGAATTCATGGCACGCCATTCTCCTGAGGAGCTGCAACGCTACGTTGAGCTGCCAGCGGATCTTCAGCTGAACGACATCAGCTTCCTGCCGGTTATCGACCGTCCGGGCAAAATTTTCGGCGTGGGCATGAACTACGCGGAAAAGCGCAAAGAGTTTAACGAAACGAATCCGGCCCCCACGCTGTTTATCCGCTTTGCCGATTCTCAGGTCGGCCACAACGGCACCATCATCAAACCGGCTTCTTCAGAGCAGTTCGATTATGAAGGCGAACTGGCGATCATTATTGGCCGTACCGGCCGCAACATTTCCGCCGAAGACGCGCTGGATTATATCGCCGGTTACAGCTGCTATATGGATGGCTCGGTGCGTGACTGGCAGCATAAATGGTACACCGCCGGTAAAAACTGGCCGTCAACGGGCGCGTTTGGCCCGTGGATGGTGACGCCGGACGAAGTGGGTGATCCGCAAAATCTGAGCATCAAAACCTGGCTGAACGACCGGCTGGTGCAGGACGATACCACCGCCAATATGATCCATACCATTCCGCAAATCATCGCCTACATCAGCACCTTTACCCAGCTTTCGCCGGGCGATGTGATCATGACCGGTTCACCGGGCGGCGTTGGCAAAACCCGCGTTCCGCCGTTGTTCCTGCATGAGAATGACAAAATTGAAGTGGAAATTGAAAATATTGGCCGGTTGACCAATCTGATTGAGAACGAACCGCTGTCTGAGATTGCGCATTCAAAGACAGCGGCCTGACACGTCTCAGCGCGTTTGATTTACCAGAGGCACCCTTTGTTCGGTGCCTTTATTTTTGACTACCATCAGATAGGTCAGCGTAAACGACAGCCCCAGCGACAGCACCACACCCATCAGAATGTAGATAAAGTACGGGCCGATATAAGCGGGCAGGCTGAAAATGCTCGACAGAATATAGCCGTACAACCGCACGCCGAAGAACGCGATAAACGCCGACGCCACGGAACTGCTGATGGTGGTGGCGATAAAGGCTTTTTTGTAGCGCGTCAGCACGCCGAACAGTGCCGGTTCGGTGATCCCCAGCAGGCCGGAAATCGCCGCAGAGAGCACCACGGATTTCTGTTCGCGGGTTTTAACGTGGAAGTAAATCGCAAAGGTCGATCCCGCAATCGCCATGTTGGCCATAAACATCATCGGCATCAGCATGTCCCAGCCCTGATCGGTGAAGTTCTGCAAGGCAATTGGCGTCATCGCGTGATGCATCCCGGTGAGGATCGCCACCGGGCGGATCGCGCCGACAATAAATCCGGCAAACACCGCCGACACATCGAACAATCCCTGAATGCCAAACGCCAGCAACTTGCCGAGGTAAATCCCCGCCGGACCAATCAGCGTCAGCGACACCAGCGCGGCGATAAACAGGGTCAGCGTCGGGGTAAACACGGTTTTCAGCACGTCCGGCATGATTTTATCCACCCAGCGGTGGATGTAACTCAGCGCCAGCACCGAGAAAATCACCGGAATGACGCTCGCCGAATAGTTGAACACAGACACCGGCAGCACATCCATAAAGTACAGCGCGGTGGGTGCCCCGGCGGTATGGCTGGCGAGCGCTTTCGCCGCGTCCATCAGCGTCGGATACATCAGACAGGCGGCCACGGCGGCAGCCAGATACTCATTGGTTTTGAAGATCTTCGCCGCAGAAACGGCGAGGAAAAATGGCAGGAAGTAAAACACGCCGCTGGCGATCAAATCGATGATCATCACCGTTTCGCTTTTGGCTGATATCACTTTCAGGGCAATGAGTCCGGCCAGCAAACCTTTGATCATCCCCGCGCCCGCAATGGCCGGAACGATCGGGCCGAACACGCCGGAGACGGTATCCATGAACATCGACACCAGGCTTTTTCGTCCTTTTGTGGAAACATTTCCTGTTGCCGGATCGCCGTTAACGCTCACCGGATCCAGCTGCGAGACGATGGCCTCGTACCAGATATTCACCCTGGGTCCGATGATGATCTGTACCTGATCGCTCTGACTTTGTGCGCCGAGCACGCCGGACAGGTTTTTAATTTCCTCCCAGGCCACTTTATTTTCGTCGTGTAAATCAAAACGCAGACGGGTCATGCAATGCCAGACTTTATTGATATTTTCTGCACCGCCCACCAGTTTAATCACTGAATGCATTATTTCTGTATTCACCCTGAACCCCGCGACGACAAATTAATTATTCATTGTTAGATGGAAGGGGAGTGTAATGACGCGCCTTTTTAAAAACAAACCAATAAAACAGGATCTTCATCACAAAACTTCACTGCAAGGCACCATTTTCGTGCGTGTCAGTCAAATTGGTCTGTTTTTTAGTGATATTCAGCTGTGCTTTTAAACCAAAATAAAAGCCTCAATTTAAGGTTTACAAGCAGGCTAAAAATACGCTGAAATAACCCCAATACGAATATTCCCGCCGCCTTTTTTTTAAAACGGATCACGGTCTTTATTAAGGATTTATCATGCAGCCTGTGCTGATTACCAATATCGAATGTCAGATAACACGCCCGGATCGCCATAATTTAGTGGTGGTCAGAATTGAAACGGATCGTGGCGTTTTCGGCCTGGGCTGCGCGACGTTCCAGCAGCGTCCGCTGGCGGTCAAACTGATGGTGGATGAATACCTCAAACCGCTGCTAATGGGGCGCGATGCCAATCACATCGAAGATTTGTGGCAGATGATGATGGTGAACGCTTACTGGCGAAACGGGCCGGTGATCAACAACGCCATTGCGGGCATCGATATGGCGCTGTGGGATATCAAAGGCAAGCTGGCCAACATGCCGCTGTATCATCTGTTTGGCGGTAAATCGAAAGATGCGGTGACCGCCTACAGCCATGCGGCAGGTGAAACGCTGGAAGAACTGTTCGCTCAGGTGGACCGTTTACTGGCCGAAGGTTACCGGCATATCCGCTGTCAGTTGGGCTTCTACGGCGGCAATGCGCGTGATTTTCACAGTACCCGTGAACCGACCGCGGGCGCGTATTACGATCAGGATCAGTACATCGACAACACGCTGGCGATGTTCAAAGCGCTGCGTGAAAAGTACGGTCATCAGTTCCACATTCTGCATGACGTTCACGAACGGCTGTTCCCGCAACAGGCGGTGCAGTTCGCCAAAGCGGTGGAACAGTACCGGCCTTACTTTATCGAAGATATTCTGCCGCCGGATCAGAACGAATGGCTGGCGCAAATCCGCAGCCAGACCGCCGTACCGCTGGCGACCGGTGAGTTATTCAATAATCCGGCTGAATGGAAAGATCTGATTATCAACCGCCGGATCGATTTTATCCGCTGCCACGTTTCGCAAATCGGCGGCATCACACCGGCTTTAAAACTGGCGCATTTTTGCCAGAGTTTTGGCGTGCGCCTGGCGTGGCATTGCCCGCCGGACATGACCCCGATTGGTGCCGCTGTGAACACGCACCTGAATATTCATCTGCACAACGCGGCGATCCAGGAGTTTGTGGCGTATCCGGCCAACACGCAGCAGGTTTTCCCCGGCGCGCAGATGCCTGAAAACGGCTATTTTTATCCGAGAGAAGACGCGGGGATTGGCGTGGGCTTTAACCAGGAGGCCGCCGCAGAGTTTCCGGTGGTGTACCGGCCGCACGAATGGACGCAAAGCCGCCTGCCGGACGGCGTGATCCACACACCTTAAGTCTGGCGGAAGGCCAGATTGTCCTGATTAAACGGGATAACGTAGGTGCAGGAATAATCGATATCGATAATGTCGCTGAACGCGTAAACCTTGCCGCCCTGCAAAATGCCTCTGTTGGTAATGTGCATGGCGGCAATGCCTTTTTTGCATCCCAGGATCTGTGCCTGCTCTTTGCTGACTGTCACCGCCTGATAGCGGGTGAGGGAATGTGAAATCGCATAGCCTTTGCTCAGCACATATTGCTGGATAGAGTGTTCAATGGTCTTCTGATTCAGATCGCCAAATTCACTGGCCGGCATACGCGAATATTCAATCTGTACGTTACGCTGGCTGATGCGCCGCAAACGGGTGAACGCCCAGATAAAATCATCCGCAGTCAGATCGAAAACCTGTTGCTCTTCTTTGTCCGGCCGCCGCTTGTGCAGCTCCAGCATTTTGAAACTGATCTCAGCGAATTTCTTTTCGGTGATCGAGTTATATACCAGCGGATTGCTGCTGACGCCGGGGTTAATGTAAATCCCCGAGCCCTGTACAATATGCACCGCGCCAATACTCACCAGTTTTTCCAGCGCCTTGCGCACCGTAAAGCGCGACACCCCATATTCTTCCGCCAGCTGACGTTCCGGCGGCAACTTTTCCGGCAGTGATCCGCTGTGCTGATAAATTTTGCTCAGTAAATCCTGAGCGATAAATTCACTTTTCTTCATCGGCGCTTCTGTGAGATCGCAAAAACGATATTTGAACATGCGGCGGCGGGGAGGGCAATTGATGACTTCTATCCCTTGCAGGGGATATTAATTTTTTATCCGCCCTGGAGGATAGAAATTGATTTATCCCTTTTAGGGGATATACTAAAAAAATCCGCCATGGAGGATAAAATGAACATAACTTCGACAAAAATGTTGGCCAATGCCCTCCGGAATGAGCGCAAAAAGCGTAAACTGAGCCAGAGTAAAACAGCAGAAACGATAGGACTTAAGCAATCTACCGTTTCAGAATTTGAAAACTACCCGGACGGTACCCGGCTGGAAACTCTGTTTAAATTATTAGCAGCGCTGGATTTGGAACTGCAAATAACACCAAGGAACAGTAATCCACAGGATAAAACGACCTGGGATCAGGAGTGGTGATACATGGATAAGTTAACGCTCGCGTTGAACGGCATCATTGTGGGTACGTTAGAAAAAGCAGGCGGCGGGGAAATGTCATTTGTCTATCATGAAAGCTGGCTGGAACGTGCCGGCTCTCGTGCTATTTCACTTTCATTGCCGCTGCAGGTAGCCAAATTCCGTGGTTCTGTGGTGTACAACTTTTTTGATAATCTTCTCCCCGACAACGAACACATCCGAAATCGAATTCAGGCACGTTTTCATATCCCCACCAGGCAACCCTTTGATCTCCTCTCCCGAATCGGCAGTGATTGTGTGGGTGCAATCCAGTTGTATCCGGAAGGTGAACCGGTTTCGCCGGTGACTGAAATCCATGCCCAGCCTTTGAGTGATACAGAGATCGAGCAACTGCTAAAGGGCTATAAAGAAGCTCCGTTAGGCATGGGGGCCGAAATCGACGATTTCCGTATTTCCATTGCCGGAGCTCAGGAGAAAACTGCGTTGTTGTGGTATCGCAACCAGTGGCATCGCCCTCAGGGGAGTACACCGACCAGCCATATTCTTAAACTGCCCATCGGATATATCGCTAACAATGGTATCGATTTGAGTGAGAGCGTTGAAAATGAATGGTTGTGCCTGAAGATTGCCGAAAAATTTGGATTTCCGGTGGCGCGTGCAGAGATTGCGCGTTTCGGCGCCCAAAAGGTACTTATCGTTGAAAGGTTCGACCGCCGCTGGTCGCAGGATGCGTCATGGTTGATGCGTTTGCCGCAGGAGGATTTTTGTCAGGCACTGGGTGTCGCGCCTGCGCTCAAATATGAGTCGGACGGTGGACCCGGTATTGCATCGGCAATGAAGCTGTTGCTCGGTTCTCAGCAGGTGGCAAAAGATCGCGACACCTTCTTTAAAAGCCAGATCCTGTTCTGGATGCTGGCGGCCATTGACGGCCATGCCAAGAATTTCAGCCTCTACATTGAGCCGGGCAGTGCTTACCGGATGACGCCACTTTATGATGTTATGTCGGCATATCCTCTGATGCATCCGCTGGGTATCCCGGCGAAAAAAGCGAAGATGGCAATGGCCTTGCAAGGCAGTAACCGGCATTTTCACTGGAGTAGAATTCTCCCGCGGCATTTTGTCTCAATGGCTCAACGCGTGGATTATCCGGGTGAAAACATCGTTCGCATGATGGCGGAGCTGAAAGAACAGACGGGACCTGTGATCGAAGAGGTGAAATCTCTGTTGCCTGATGATTTTCCCGAAAAAATCAGTAGCGCTATCTTCGATGGATTGCAGCGACAAGCGGACCGATTGCCGTAACTTCGCCAGAATCCTGGCGATGATCCCACCAAAAAAACGGCAGTGAAGCCTCTCATTTACCCTCTGCATGAAAGACAATTCACTGCCGCGTCATTGACCTTACTCAGCCCGACACCAACTGAACCACCACCAGTCTTCCGCCCTCTTCGGCAGAGAGAACAAACTGAGTACCGTCATTCAGGGCGATTTTATCACCGATGGGGATATTCTTTTTGTCGGGCAACGACATCAGACCGGTTATCCCTTCGTTCACAAGCCACCACTGATCATGGTGAAAAACAAAGTAACCGACACGTTTTTTTTGCGCGTCGGATGTTCTTTCGTTTGGGGCAATCAGCCGGTTAACGTGCCAGGCAAAAAGAGACTGGCCGCTCCACACCATCAGGCGGTGATCGTCCGGTCGGTAACTGCCTGCCTTGCGGGAAGAGTATAAATTCAGGATCGGCAACTTTCCTTTGAAGGGTGTCGCGCAGTAAGGGCAAACGGGCTGGGTTTTCCCTGAGAAAACATACCATTTCTGCTCGCAGGCGGGGTTCAGGCAGGGCTGGATAAGATCCACTGTTTTCACCAGCGCAGTTTCCCATTCATCGGCGGTCGGGCGTTTAGCCGGTACGTGCAGGCCGTCGATAAAGGCCTTTTCAAACAAAGGCGTAAGGTAAGGGCCCATAATGGTGTACGGGATTTGCTGAGGATCCGCCCAGGGTAAAGAAGAAGGGCTCACCTGACTGAGTTTAACCGCATTACTGTGATCTGTCGGGTGTTCAATGAACAGCGCTTTTTCACCCATGGACAGCGACTCGTCGCGCATTTCGTCATCCATATCGTGGATCTTTCCACCACGTAAAGGATGGCGGTAAAAAAGATACATGTAGATCAGTACCGAAAGGGCATGACGATCGGTCGAGATGCTGGGTAAGAATCTCTGATTATCGTCTTTCTCCAGATGGCTGGTTTTCACCACTTCTGGCGCAATGAAATCTGGCGTTCCCACTACGTCGGGAGGATATTTCCCTGGCACAACCAGCCCGTCGATATCAATGACGCAGGCGTGCCCTTGCTCGGGATCAATCAGAACGTTTTTATAACTCAGATCGCTGTGACATAAACCCGCCGCATGCATTCTTCTGACCGCCCTGGTCAGCAGCAGACAGACCTTGAGATAATTGAGGATGTTCCCTCGCTCGCGGGGATCCAAAAACTTGCTCTGATTGTTGGCACTGGCAAACCATTTACCCTCTTTTTCACGGCCTTTAATACCCAGGAAATCATTATTTTTAGAGCCGTATTTGAAGAAAAAATGATTCTGATAAGTGGGCACCACTACCCCGATTTTGCCCTGAGATTCGACCACGCTGGTTGGCCAGCAGAATAAGCCTTTCCAGTAGTCACCGCCTGATTGTTCAAAAATGCTCTCCCGGTAACGCCCGGTGATCATATCAATGCGTTCTTTAGCCTGAGCCGATGGGGTCTTCTTATAAAATGCCACCACGTAAGATTTATCCGGTGAGAAATACACGTCTTTCATCGACCCGGAACCAATAATTTCGTCAACGTACTGGATGGTTTTTCCATCCCGGGTTGTACACGTAATAATATTTGCCATCGTTAATCACCAGTAAACAATGATCGTGCGGTCATCGTGGTTGCCGGGAGAAAAGAAGTTCAGCCATTCAGCCAGCTGCTCCGCCGTATTGCCTGTCCCGTCCAATGACGGTGCGATTTCAGCGATCAGCGCATCCCATTTTTCGGCTTTCAGCAACCCATTATCGGTTTCAAAATAGGGGTCGGAAATACCGTCGGTCATCAGGATCAAATGTGAGATGTCCGGCCACTTACCGATGCGGATACGTTTACTGAATTCAGCATCCTGTAACGCTTCCAGGTCGAGGAACCGCGTTTGCCCGGCATATTCACCGCTGTCGGGTGTACCCAGAACACGGACTTTTCCCGCCGGGCCATAAGCTGCGATCGCGCCATCACCCATCCAGAAAGAGGCGGCAAAAAGTTCGGCACCTGTTCTGAGTGTCACCGTCGCCAGCAGAGTGGTGGAGTAGGATTTCACGGGTTCCTCTGTCGAAATAGAGGCATTGTTGATGTTATTGACGGCCATTTTCGAGGCCTGATGAAACTGTTTAATGAAGTCAGCGCCAATGACCTGCTGATCCTCAGCGCTCCAGTTCAGCACCCGTTCTTTTAACTCGCGGCCACGCTCCCCCCCGAGATACTGTGTCAACTGTTTGCCCACGGTTTCGGTGACAATGCGTGAGCCCTCGCGGGAATTCTTCGCGCTGCCCGCCCCGTCGGCGACCAGCATGATGCTCCAGCCAGGGTCTGCACAGTGGGAGATGAAAAAATCATCATCACGAAAAGATCCGACATGCTCATGCGAACGTCCGCGTCGGCTGGCGGCGGCGATGCGGATACCGTTGTCGTCCAGCTGATGATGATCCACATTGGCTTTGAAATATTTATCGTCAGCCGGCGGATCGATGATTTTCCAGAGACTGCGCGGATCCGGGTTCACAATAAATAACACCTTTTGAGCATGAGATTGGGCATCGCCGGCGGACCAGGTGACGATAATCTCGTGGTCACCACTGGCGGCTGGTGTGCCCTGAAGCGAAGACGTCAGGGGATCGAAGGTAAGCCCGATATCTTGTGAAAAAGAGACATCCTGAATCGTGGCTTTTTCGCCGTTATCCAAGGTGATGTCAATTTCAGAATGGAAAAGTGACCCGGCGCGGGCATTCGCAATGTTAATTCTCGCCACCGATACCGCAGATAACACCGGCGTCACTGTTAGCCTGTCGGCATCCGAAGGCACCTGACCGGGTTTTAATACCGGTTTAGCCGTCACGGGCGGCGGGTTTTCTTCCTGATCGAACGACGGAAAAGGCGCCTGTTTCCACGTTTCTTCAGGGACGGACACCGGCGAAGCGGTTTTTGTCTCTTCTGTCGGAGGAAGTTCCGGTTCAGGCGATGAAAGGATATCGCTGGCGGGCTCCTGTTCCAGTGGTTGTGTCACCTCTGGCATCTCTCTCATTTCGTCTTCCATGACTGAGGGTTCATGCGCTGAGTGATCCCTTTGCGCTTTCTCACTCACCAGACTCACGAAATGCTCAAATGCCGCCTGCAGTTCTGCATCCTCGCACAGCGCCACGCGCCGCGCGTCTGACAATGTCAGTGCGTGAGTCTCAATGATTTGTGACAGCACTTTCTGATGTAAATTGGCATTGATCTCCATCAGCCTCTGCCCCGGTTAACATCAAAATCACAGTGTCCGTTATCGTCACTGAATGAAAGCGCTTTGGCACACCACGGACAGATCACATCATCGGGACCGTTGATACACAGCAATTTCCCGCAGCTACAGGCGGCAAACGCGCTGGAGTTCCCGCAGTGCGGGCAGCCCGGAACGCCATTCAGTTCGCTGGTATTGACCTGTAGCGAAGACGCGGTTTCATCGCTCCATTCAAAATAATCCTCATCAATCGGGAAGCATCCGGCGAGATTAAAGCTGTTGATGTTCAGTTTGAAATTGAGGGTGGAGAGATTGATGTCCGGGCGTTCATATTTCATGAGATAAGGGCGGCGGGAGCGGCTGCAACGGCCGGTCAGCGTGACGCAGTTTTCATCATAGGCTCTCGCCACATCATCTTTCGCCAGCCGGACAATATAATCCGTGTTGTTCAGCAGAGGCGGCGCCTCTTCACCCACGCTGCGGCTGTGCGCGGAAACGGATGCCGTGATCCACTTGATAAACTGGGTGAAATCGCCTTCACGGGCATCGGTAAATAACAGGACATTTTCAGTGAGCTGTTGAAGCACGTTCAGATCAGCCGAAGGCCCGAGGCCAATGGCGATGAGGTTGACCTTTCGGGCATAGTGCTCATTCCAGCGTTTGATTTCAGGGGTCACATCATCAGTTGGTCTGCCATCAGTGAGCAGATACACCACCGGTTTCCAGTCGCCTTTACGTTCCTGGGTGGTTTTTCGAACCTGGCTGTCAATCTGGCGCGTCAGTTCTCGCAGCGCGCTGCCGAGGCTGGTACCCCCGCCTACGGGCAAACGAGGGGGATAAAATGATGCTGCCTCCACCAGCGGAACAATGGTTTTTGCCACACCTGCGAAGGCAATGACGGATACCCAGGCAGTTTCGAGGGCGTGGGGATCTTTTTTCAGGTCGTTGACGATCATCTGCAGACCGTCATTCATTTTTTTCAGATTTTCTCCGACCATGGACTCAGAGCAGTCGAGGATGAAGAAAATGGGCAGTCTTCTCATAGCAACATCCTTTTCCGGCACGGACACACAAGTTGCCGCGCCTGAGGAAGCGATAAAAAAAGGCAAAGTACAGAATGTCTGCACTTTGCCATCGGACTACAGAACCAGCTGAATCTCAGGTGGGGGAGGCGGGAGATTATCCGTACCAGTGCTGACGCCAGCGCTGCTGCTACCGGAAGCCACGCTGGCCGATACCCATTTGAAGAAACCGGAGAAGGCGGTGGAATCCAGCGTCTCCAGCGCCACAATCTGAGAGGTCAATTGTTTCAAAGGCTCATGTCTGGCTTTTGGACCCACCGCGCACGCGATAATGGAACCAAACGTGCGTTTTTTTATCTCTTTAATCGCTTCACCATAGGCCCACGCATCAGAAGGCGTGCCGTCGGTCATCAGAAAGACCAAAGGACGCCAGTCGCCTTTTTGATCACCCTCTGAACGTTTGATATCGCGGTCTACGCACTGAATCAGGCATTCCAGCGCGGCTCCCGTGAAGGTACCGCCCGCGGCAGGAACCACAATATCAGTGAACTGAAAGTCCTCCAGTGCAGTGAGCGGTATGAACTCACGCGCCTCATTGTCATAGGTAATGATGGAGATATGTGCACTTTCCAGCGCATAAGGATCCTGACGCAGCGCGCTCAACATCGCCTGAATTCCGACGTTAACCGCGTGAATAGATTCACCACGCATTGAGCCGGAGGTATCGATCAGCAGATAAACGGGGAGCCTTCTCATATTACATATAGCCCTTCAGATGTGAGACAAAAGTATCCGAATCAGAAGGTTCTCCGACCGCAGTCAGTTTCCAGCCGTTGCTCTCGCGCACCAGTTCAGCGAAAAGCATTGACCGACGTCCTGTAAAGGCGGCTCCCCCTGAAAGGTCAAAGCGGGCCATTTCGATGTTTTTGGCGTCGACGGCGCGGATGAACGCATTCTTCACTTTGCCGAAATGCTGGTTCAGCTGGACGCCGTTGTAAATCTGCACGATAAACACAATTTTGTCGTACTTAGGATCCAGGGTGTTCAGTTTAACGATGATCTGCTCGTCATCACCGTCGCCTGCACCGGTTCGGTTGTCTCCGGTCAGCCAGATTTGGCCGGACTTGTGGCGCATGCTGTTGAAGAAAATGATATCGCCATCGACCAGCGTCGGTTTGCCGTTTTCAGTTTTCCCCAGATCGGTGACTTTGCCCTGTGCATTACACAGAAACGCCACCACATCGAGATCATACTCAGGGTCTTTTTTACCCAGCAATCCGCCCAAAAATCCCTTTTTCTCTTCGTTGATATCCCAGCCTAAACCAATGGTGACTGAGGATAAGTCGTGCTCATTTTTTTTCAGGCTTACGCCTTGTCCTTTGCTCAAACTGACTGTCATAGAAACCTCCTGATTATTTCTACAAAACGACGTTAACTTCCGGTGGTGGTGGGGGTAAGTCGTCCAGCCCGATAACCTCTTTCTTGCCGGATTCCACTTTCTGGCTGCCCACTGAAATACTGGCAGATACCCACTTAAAGAAGGCTTTGATCGAGGTGGAATCGGCGGTATCGAGCTGGAGTACGATTTCGGTGATCTCCTGCAAAACCTTGGTTTCAGCCGAATGCCCGGCTGCGCAGGCTACCACTACGCCGGTTCTGGCCGCTTTGAAATCACTGACACCTTTGCGCCAGTCATCGGTCGGTGAGCCATCGGTCATGATGAAGACCAGCGGTCGCCAGTCCCCTTTGGTTTCAGCGGTGGTTTTCTGAACTTCATCATTGATACGGCGAGCGGTGAGGGAAAGTGCTTCTCCCAGCGCCGTGGTGCCGCTGGCGACCAGGTCCGGAAGTTTAAAGTTAAGAAGATCGGTCAGCGGAACGGCTTGTCTGGCAGAAGAGTCGAAGGTAATCACGGAAACATAGGCTGTTTCAAGAGCATAAGGATCCTGGCGCAGGGTGGAAAGCAGCGTCTGAACGCCATTTTTCACCGCTTCAATCGGTTCTCCTGTCATGGAGCCTGACGTATCGAGCAGAAGGTAAACGGGTAATCTTCTCATGTTGTTTGTCCTGAAATAAGTCATGTCAAAATATGTACAATTTTTATTTTCAGGGTGTTATCTCAACAGAGAAGGTTGAGTGTCAAGCGTCATCAGCCGATGACTGATTAGAGAGGTGAATGTTTTAAAAGAATGTTGATCTCACGCATGCTGTGAGATCAACGGGCCCTAAGTTTACCGCCGCCAAAACCTATCTGCGCCGCCGCGCCACCCATGGCCTGAGAATGCTGTCGGCGCTGACGGTCAGGATGCCGAGCATGATCAGCATTGCGCCAAGAATGAAGTTCACTTTCAGCGGCTCATGCAGGAAAACTACCCCCGCGAGAATACCGAAAACCGGCGTCATAAAGGACAAGATCCCCAGCCGTGAGGCGTGATAGCGGCGCATCAGGCTGAACCACGCGAGATAGCTGGCGAAGGTGACGACCAGCGTCTGGAAAAGCATGCTGCTGACCGACACCGGGGTGAGGCGAAATTGCGTCTGGCCGGTCAGTAATGCCAGCCCGCCGAGCAACACGAAGGCACCGGCAAGCTGGTAGAACAACGTCATGGTCGCACTGCCGGAAGAGAGCTTGCTGCGGCGTACCACCAGAGTGGTCATCCCCCAGAACGCACCGGCCAGCAGGCCGAAGAAATCGCCGAGCAGCATGTTGCTGGCCTGCGGCGAGTTCGAAGCATGGCCCCCAAACAGAAACGCCACCATCACGCCAACAAATGTCACGCCGACGCCCGACCATTGCAGCCCGCTCAGCCGCTCTTCAGGCACCAGAAAATGCAGCCCGAGCGCGGCAAATATCGGCGCGGTGTAGAGAAATACCGCCATGTGCGCGGCGGTGGTGAACCGCAACCCCTCGGCGACGAACATGAATTCGATGGAAAAAAGCAGGCCGACCAGCAAACCGGGGCCAAGATTGTCCGCGCTGAACGGCACTTTACGCTGGCGCACCAGCAGCAACATCAGCACCGCCAGCCCGGCGATCCCGGAACGCAGCGCGACCTGTAATAACGGCGTGATATCTGCCGCAGCGCTTTTGATCGCCACCTGCTGCACACCCCAAATAACACACAACACCACCATCACGCTGCTGGCAAATCCGTCCAGCGGTTTACGCGGATCCATTTCCTGTCACCCCTTAAAATTCGAGGCGACAGCTTAGCGCGATTTAGCCTTTCAGATAACGATTCAGTGTGCCATTGATGATTTTTTCCACCTCAGGCTGCTCAGCGTCACCGCCATCACCGACAGCACCGCCAGCGCGGCAGCAGGGGCGAAAACGCTCCAGCCTGCACGTTCGATGTAAGGCATTCCTTCGGCCAGCACGCGCCCCCATTCGGGAACCGGCGGTGGTGCGCCGAGGCCGAGAAAGCCGAGAGAGGCCAGCGCCAGCGCAATGCCCGGCAGCCGCAACATGGCATGGCGCACCAGAGGGCCTGAAAGGGCAGGCAGCACGTAAAACAGGGTGCGACGTACTGCACCGACGCCCACCACCGGCAGCATTTTCATATAAGGACGTGCCTGAATCTCTGCCACCAGTGCCGCTGTGTGCGCGGCAAGCGGTGCCCAGCTGACGGCGGTCACGGCGACGATCGCGCCGGTTGCGGTCGGCCCGTTCAACGCGGCGACCATCAGCCCGGCGATCACCGGCGGCAGGGCGTTGGTGACTTCGGTGGGGCCGGTCATCGCGCGGGGAAATGCCCCCACGATGACGCCGATCGCCAGACAAATCAGCGAAACCACCAGCGCCTGTAAACAGGTATTCAGCGTTCCGTGGGCGACGCGGGCGAGAAGATCGCGCCCCATGGCATCCGCCCCAAAAGGCAGCCCGAATGACGGCGGCTGTAACCGCATATAGTCAGACGACAGCGGATCCCGTCCGTAACCGGCCAGGACCATCAGCAGCAGAAGGCCCAGACAGACCAGCGGGATCCACACCCTTTGCCGGTGCGCGGGGGCGGCCTGCGCGGGCACCGGGACGGCACCGAGCGTCAGGGCCCGGCCAAGCAACAGTCGCCGAACCCCGCCCGCCAGCATGCCGATAACCGAGGCCAGCAGCAGCAGGATCAGCACGCCGGTTTGCAACGCCGGTAAATCTCCGGCGGCAGCGGCGCCCAGCGTGGCGCGCCCGATACCGGGGATCGCGAACACTTTCTCGACGGCGACCGCGCCGCCGGTGAGCGCCACCAGCACCAGACCGGTTAACGGCATCACGCCCGGCAGCGAACGCAGGATCACTGCGCGTGCCGTATGGCGACGTCTGATCCCCAGCACGCTCCAGGTTGTGATCCAGCTTTCGCCGAACGTGCCGGTCAGCGCATCGGAATAAATACGGCCAAGATAGCCTCCCGCAGGCAGCCCCAGCGCCAGCGACGGCAGTACGGCGTAATGCCAGCCCTGCCAGCCGTAAGGCGGAAAAAGTGGCAGCCAGACCGCGCCGGTAATCAGCAACAGCGAAGCCAGTAAAAACTCGGGCATCGTGGTCAGCATCGCGGCCAGAAAACCCGCCGGACGCGGCGTGTCGCCCTGCAATCCGCGCCTCAGGGTGCCAGCACACAGCAGCAGCGCGATGACCAGCGCCACCAGCGCCGAACAGGCCATCAGCGTCAGCGACACGCCGGTCGCCCGCAACATGCCGGGTAAAACCGGCAGGCCTGAAATCCACGAAAGCCCTGCATCACCGCGCAGCAGGCCGCCCAGCCAGTGGGCCAGCGCGTGCCACGGCCCCTGATCCAGCCCGAGCGACAAACGGATGGCATTAAGGGTTTCCGCGGTGGCTTCCTGATCGCCGGAGCGTGCGCGCAGCAGCGACAGCGCGGGATCCGTGCCGGAAAGCCACGGCAGCAGGCCGATCAGTACCACGATGGCCGCCAGCGTCAGCAGGCGTGAGATCAGCGGTAACAGCGCTCCGCCGGGCTGGCGCTGACGAAAACGGCTCACCCCCGCGCAGGTGCGGCAATACAAGGACTCGCTCATCAGTCGGCCTGAACCCCGCGCTGCGTGGCGGCGTTAATCAGCGTGCGTTCACGCGGATCGCGCACGGCACCGCGCACATCCGCCGCTTCGCCCTGAATCACGCGTTCGTGCAACATCGGAATGGCGGCATCGGTCGCGAGGATCAGGTTTTCAGCCTGCATGATCGCCTGGCGACGTTCCCCGCCCGCCGGAATAACGGCGGCCTGTTGCAGCGCTTTGTCGATTTCCGGACGGCAAAGTTGCGCGATGTTGAACGACCCTTTACAGGCAAAATCGCTGTACATATAGGCCACCGGATCACCGGAATCGAGTACCGTTGCCCGCGATAAAATAAAGGCGTCGAATTTACCGGCCAGCGCGTCGGTTTCAATTTGCGAATATTCGCGCACAACCTGTCTGACGGTGAAACCTGCCGCCGTCAGCTGTTGCGCCAGGTACACCGCCACTTCCGGCAGTTCGGCGCGATCGCTGAAAGTGGCCAGCGTGATGGTTTCACCGGCCGGTTTGCGGGCGGTGACCGGATAATTCACCGGCTGACGCAGCTGTGCGGCCCAGGGCAACGCCGGGCCGAGTAACCCCTGTGCAACGTCGGCGCGTTTTTCGTAAACGTTATCCACCAGTTGCTGGCGGTTAAGCGCTTCACGCACGGCGGCACGCAGCGCCGGATCCTGCATCACACCCAGCCGCGTATTGAGATACAACGTATTGGTGCGCGGCATCGGCACTTCGTGAATGAGGTGCTGGTCAAGCAGCGGTGCCTGCGACACCGGAATGGCCTCGACGATGTCCGCCGTGCCGGTACGCAGGGCCGCGCCGCGAGCGGTGCCGTCCGGCACGAAACTGACGTCAATGCCGCTGGCTTTGGCTTTTTCACCCCAGTATCCGTCGAAACGCTCCAGCCGTGCGCTGCTGGTGCCGTTCACCTCCACCAGTTCGAACGGGCCGGAACCGGTGTGGCGCGGGTCCACCACGCCGCTGGCGCTGTAGGCTTTCTGCGATAACACCGCCAGCTGCGGGCTGGATAAACGCTGTGGCAGAAGCGGATCCGGCTGCGCGGTAGTGACGATCACCGCATGTTCGCCGTCGGCCATGGCGGTCAGTTGCACGCCATCGAGAATGCGCGGTTTAGGCGCGGCGTGTGCGGCGACGGTCAGGGCATTGACCACGGCAGCGGCGTCCAGCGCGGTGCCGTCGTGGAATTTTACGTCCGGGCGCAACTCAAACCGCCAGCTGTTTTCGCCGGTTTGCTGCCAGCGGGTGGCCAGCGCAGGCCGGGCTTCGCCGAGTTTATCGAGTATCACCAGCGTTTCTGCGGTGCTCCAGCGGGAGAGCTTGAACGCGTCGTCGCTCAGCGGTGTCAGGCCGGAGCGCGGCGGCTGTAACATCGCCAGACGCAGGCGCGCATCGCCGCTGTTTTCGGTGGTTTTATCGGCTTCATTGAAGCAGCCGGTCAGTAAAAGTGCAGCAAAAAGCAGCCCGGCCAGCGGGCTTATGCGTAACAGAGACATCAGAAGTTCCTTGTCAGATTGCAGGAGGAGGCAGCTGGCGGCAGATTCGCCACATCGCCAGTGCGCTTAAAAACGGAACGGCAGCCAGCGCCAGCCACGGGATCACCGCGCCGGGGGAAGGCACCAGCGCGTCATCGAGCAGGCCGCCGAGCAGGAAATTTCCCGCCAGCACGGCAATGCCGCCCATGGAGGAGAGTGCGCCATAATGGGCGCCGAGATTATGTTGCCCGGCAAAGCGCGGAATGAGATCCATCCCCACCGGCACTATCAGCATCTGCCCGACGGTCAGCAGCGTGATCAGTAACACCGAGGGCAGCAGCCGCAGCCAGCCTTCCGGCGGCACCGTCCAGGCAAACATCGCGACGGCGGCGAAGGCCGAAGACAGCAGCAGAAAACCGGCGGGCAGAATAATCCGCGCGCCCATGCGGCGGGAAAATCGCGCCAGCGGCATTTGCAGAACGATCACCAGAACCGAGGCCAGCACAAACAACGGCCCGAGATCTTGCTCGCTGCCGCCTGAGCGGCGCAATTCCACCGGCAGCGCCAGATACAGCTGGTTATAGCTGAACAGGTAAGCGCTATAAGCCACAATGAAAGCCACAAACCGCGGCTGACGGAACGTCTGCCACCAGGGCACAATGTTCAGTCCGGCAGCGCGTTGCGGCGCGGCGGGCAGGGTGAAAAACAGCACCACCAGCGCCAGTAAAAACAGCCCCGAACCGGCCAGCGCCACCGGCTGAAAACCATAGCCGGAAAGCAGTGATCCGAGTAACGGGCCGAGCACCGCGCCCAGCTCTGCGCACACCGCCGAAAGGGCAAACCATTCTGCCCGGCTGCGTTTTCCCGCTTTCTCACTGTGCGTTCCGGCCTGTGCCAGCAAGGCCTCGATGGACGGCGAAAACAGCGCACCGCCGATGCCGGTCAGACAGGCACCGATGATCACCGGCGTCAGCGTGTCGGAAAGCCCGAGCAGCAGATAGCCGGCGATACGCACCACGCAGCCGCACAGAATCACCACCCGCGCGCCGAAACGATCGGACAGCGCGCCGCCGAGCAAAAACATTCCCTGCTGGGAAAACGTTCGCAGGCCGAGCACCAGGCCGATCGCCCAGCCGGAAAGCAACATGTCATCGCGCAGGAAAATGGCTAGAAACGGCACCACCGCGTAAAAGCCGATGTTAAACACCAGATTACTGCCGAGCAGCAACGGAGGCCAGGGTGCGCCAGTGCGCGAAAGTGATCGGGTGAACATCCGGTTATCCATTAACGGTCAAAGGTAAATGTGGGATCGCCTGCAACAGCTGGCGGGTATGCGGGTGGTGCGGAGAATGCAGAATATCCTGTGTGGCGCGGTCTTCAATGATCTGGCCGTCATGCATCACCAGCAGGCGTTCACACAGCCCGGCGACCATCGATATATCGTGCGTCACCATCATCAGGCCCATGCCATTTTGCTGTGTCACCTGTTGCAGAAGGTGTTTGATTTGCGCGCGCAGCGGCAAATCGAGCCCGCTGACCGGCTCGTCGGCAAGCAAAAATTCAGGGCGGATGGCGAGTGCCCGGGCTATCGCCACACGCTGCGCCTGCCCGCCGGAGAGCGCCCCCGCTTTGCGTTCAAGCAGGGTGTCACTCAGCCCGACCTGCGCCATCACTTCCCGCATCCGCGGGCCGACCGGCTCGCCCGCGCCGAGGCGCCTGAGCGGCTGTGCCACAATCTGACCGACGGTGTGATCCGGCGGTAACGACCCCGCCGGATCCTGCGGAATGTATTGAACGCAACGCCGGAAATCGCGCAGCGAGCGGGCAGAACCGGGGCGAACCGGCACGCCGTGACAGAAAACCTCACCGCTGTCAGGTGCTTCCATCGCCAGCATAATTTTCAGTAATGAAGATTTCCCGCAGCCGGAGGCACCCACCAGCCCGACGCGCTCATGGCGGCCAATGCGCAGCGATAAATGCGAAAACAGCGTGTTGCGTTCAACCGGTGCCTGCCTTATGGCACGCCAGAACGAGCGCGGCAGCGCGATATGACGGCTGACGTTGTGCAGATGCAGAAAAGGCTCAGTCACCAGATGCAGGGGAGAATTCATCAGACCGCCACTCCGCAGGCGGAGACGACCGGAGAATGCAGTGTCGCGGCCTGTTTCGCGGCGTGAACCAGACGCTGGGTGTAAGGGTGTTGCGGGTGGCGCAGTAACTGCGCCATGGGCGCGGATTCCACCAGCTTGCCGTTTTCCATCACCAGTGCATGCTGACAAAGTTGTGCAGCAACCGCCACGTCGTGAGTGATAAACAGCAGCGCGCGAACCTCGCAGGCGTTGCGCATCACGTCTAAAACCCGTTGCTGGGTCAGCACATCGAGGGCAGTGGTGGGTTCGTCGGCAACCAGCAATGAGGAGGAGGATTGCATCGCCAGCGCGATACATAAGCGCTGGCGCTGGCCGCCGGAAAGCTCCGCCGGATAACGGGCCGAAAAATGCGGGATATCACCCAGCCCGACGGCACCGAGCATGGCGCTGATGTCACTTTCCCTGGCCGCGGGCAGGGCGAGGCGCAACTGTTTGCCCAGCGTCATCAGCGGGTTAAGCGCAGTGGATGAGTCCTGAAACACCGTTGCTACGCGGCCTGCCAGAGGGCGTGCCACCGGGTGTTTTCCGCAGACTTCCACGTCGTTGACGCGGATGCTGCCGCTGATTTTTGCCCCCGCAGGGGGAACGCCGGTGATACTTTTGGCGGTCAGCGATTTTCCGCAACCGGATGCACCCAGCAGACAAACGCGTTCACCCGCGTTTACGTGAAAGCTGAGATCGTCGATGCGTTTTTCTCCGGCGATCCACAGCGTCAGCCCTTCAACCGCAAGCACCGGTCGGCCATTTTTCATCCTGTCTGCTGTCATTCCCGTCAATCCGTCTTTCGCTGCTGATTATCTGATATGTGATAACATAACAAAATGTATCAATTTGATGCAAAAGGTTTTGTGATTTTCTTTCGTCATCGGCACTGGCGCATTCTTATGCTCTCCGCCATGTCTTGTGCCACCTCGCGCATCAGCAACTGTTGCGCGCTGACCAGTCCGGCATCGCTTCCCCGCGCCGTTTGCTGATGTTGCGTGCGGCAGGTGAGGAGCTGTTCTTCGGCGGATCCTGCCGCAAAACTCAGCCGCCAGGTGACGGCGATGCTGGCGCGGTTTCCCGGCCAGGCATCGAAACGCTGAACCGCCACGCTGATGCCGACCACCGGTTTGTCCTGCGGCGGCGTCAGCCCGCTGATCTCAGTGGTATTAAGCAAATGTTCCAGCTGGCCGGTAAGCGCGCTGCGCATTTCTTCCGGCAGCGGCGAGGCCCACAGGGCGTCATCGGACATCACCATTTCGCCGTCGCCTTTGCGCGTGACCAGTTGCGGCTGATTCAGCTGTTCCGGCACTGTCACCGGGTGAATGCGGATCACGAACGGCGCGGCGGCCACGGCGGGCGGTGCGCTGTCGGCGGCGGTCACCAGCGTGTAATAGTGCGGCGGCGTGGAGGAGGCACAACCGCTGAGCAGCAGCAGGGCGCAGGCGGTGTTTACAGCAGCGGTAAGTTTCATGGGTGTTCCTTCGGGTCATTCTGTCTGCCGGTCAACAAAGCCTGCGGTTGACGCGTCAGTAAACCGCTCAGTGTGCGCAGGGAATAGAGCGTGCGCTGGAATTCGGCCAGCGTGTTGAAGAGCGGAGAGTCCGCCGCCAGCAGCGCCTGCGCGCCTTTCATCGTTTGATCCAGCTGGCGCAGGGTTTGCGTGGTTTGCGGCAACACCTGGCCGTTCACCTGAATCAGCGTCTGATTGAGATTGCCCAGCGTGGCGTTGAGATTATTGCCTATCGACTCAATGGGCATTTTCGACACTTTGCCGATGATGGTGGCGAGCTGTTCCTGCAAATGGTCGAAACCACCGTTCAGCGTCGGAATGCGCAAAGGGCGGGCGTTGAGATCGAAAGGCACCGGCGCGGCACCGGGAACAAAATCGAGGGAAATATACAACTGGCCGGTCAGTAAATTGCCGGTACGCGCCTGTGCCCGCAGGCCATGCTGCACCAGATCGCGCAGGAAAAAGGCCGCCTGTTTATCGCCATCTTTCTGCGGTTTAGGCAGCTTTTGCAGCACGCGGCCTAAACGGTTCGGGTAGACCTCGAGCGTGACCACCGAAATAAAGCGTGATCCCGCCGGTTCGAAATCCAGATCGATCGCCGTCACTTTGCCGAGCTTCACGCTGGAAAACTCCACCGGCGCGCCGGTTTGCATCCCGCGTAAGGACTGCTGAAAACGCAGCTGAAGGATTTGCGGGGTGCCGTCCTGCGGGGCCATCGCCGAAGCCAGATCGTCTGCCAGATGAAAGACGCTGTGGCCGCCGGAGGGGAGAGACGCGCCACTTTCCGGCGGATTGGCAAACGCGATCCCGCCTGCTATCACCGAGGCCAGTGTCTGAGTTTTCAGCTGTAACCCGTCGGAATTCAATGATAAATCGACGCCGCTGGCATTCCAGAAACGGGTGGATGGTGTGACAAAACGGTCGTAGGGGGCATCAATGAAAATATTCACACTCACGCCCTTGCCGTCCGGGCGCAGCGCGTAAGAAGAGACGCGGCCAACCGGTATCCGCCGGTAATAGACCGCCGAGCCGATATCCAGCGAACCCAGATCGTCGGCCACCACTTCAAACTGTTTGCCGGGCATGCCGTTTATCACCGTCGGCGGCGATTCCAGCCCCTGAAAAAGACTGCCGGATTTCTCAGATGTGCCGGTATCGAGACTGATGTACGCGCCCGACAGCAACGTATCAATGCCTGATATGCCGCCCATGCCGACGCGCGGGCGAACCACCCAAAAACGGGTGTCGGCTTTCGCCAGATTTTGAGCATTCTTCATCAGCGCCACCGTGACCAGAACGCGCTGGCTGTCAGGGCTTAACACAATGGATTTCACCAGCCCGACGGTGACGTCTTTGTATTTCACTTCGGTTTTACCGGCCTGTAATCCGCTGGCTGTCTGAAAGGTAATGGAGACTTCCGGCCCGGCGGACATCCAGAGCTGCATCAGCAAAAACAGGCCGGTGAACGCGGCGATCCCCGGCACCAGCCAGATAAGCGAAGGACGCCAGCGGCGCGGCAGGATCTCAGGCGGGGGTGAGTCGTGGTCAGTCATTCTTTTTATTTTCCCAAAGCAGACGCGGATCGAACGTCAGTGCGGCCAGCAGAGTGAACATCACCACTGCGCCAAAAAAAACAATGCCGATGCGGGGTTCGGCGGTGCTGAAACCGGGAAACTGCACCAGCGCGGCGATGATCGCCACCACCATGACGTCGAGCATTGACCAGTAACCGACATGTTCCGTCAGGCGGAACAGGCGGGATCGAAAACGCTGGCCGCCGGTCTGCGGCCTTTTGGCCGCGATCAGCAGCCCGCCGAGGATCAGGAATTTGGCGCAGGGTACAACGACGCTGGCGACAAAAATGATCGCCGCGATGGCGTAATCACCGGAATTCCAGAATCCTGAGATTCCGCCAAGAATCGTGCTCTCCCCGCCGTGACCGGCAAAGCTGTTGTACATCACCGGCAAAAGATTGGCGGGCAGATACAGCAGCAGACCGGTCAGCAGCAGCGCCCAGGTTTGCGACAGACTCTCCGGGTGACGGGGGTGCAGCGGCGTGTTGCAGCGCGGGCAGGGCAAATCCTGCACCGCCAGCACATGCTCACACACCAGCCCGCAGACAGGGCAGCGCACCAGACCCGCAGATAATGCCTGTCTGACCGGCTTCATCCGCGTTTCTCTTTCAGGGTTTTCAGTCTCCACAGCGAATGAAAATCCTGATGATTGATTACCGGGAGTAACAGGCATAACCCGAGCAGCGCCCAGGTGCCGGGGCCGGTGGTGATGTGCACCAGCCCGGAGAGTTTGATGGCGGCGATCAGAATGCTGAGCAGCGCCACTTCCGCCATGCTCCACGGCGCAAGACCGGCCAGTAAACGCATGACGGGCGCGAAGCCCGGTGCGGTTTTATTCCGGCAGGCGTGCCACAGCACCCAGCCCAGCAGCAGGATTTGCAGGCACGGACAAACGATAATCAGCAACGCCAGCGGAATAGCCAGCGGCGAGGCGTAACTGTGCGCCAGCGCCATCGTGGTTTCCGCTAAGGTCGTCGCCTGCGACTGACCGTGAAACTGGATTTCAAGCACCGGAAACAGATTGGCGATGATAAAAAACATCGCCGCCGTCACCGTTAATGCCAGCCACTGTTCCAGACTCAGCCAGCTTCCCCGGTACAGCACGGCATGGCAGCGCTGACACCGCGCGGCCTCGCCGGACCGCACGGATTGCCGGGTATACAGGCTGTCGCAGTGTTTGCAAATGACCTGCTGCGGGTAGATTTTCATTCTGCGTCCCGTTTATTTCAGCTGTTCTTGCAGCTGTTCGGCGCCAATGTCGAGGCCGGTTTCAGCCGCGCTCAGCGCACCCCAGCTCGCGCCGATGTTCAGCGAGTTCGGATACTGTTTGGCGATGTAAGCGCTGAGCAGCTGGTCAGACGTCGCATCGTAAATTTCCACCGCGTAACTCACCGAGCCGGTGAACGAGCCTTGTTTACCCCGGACGGACTGAACGATGTTGTACGGCCCGCCCATCAGATCGAAACGGGAAAACGTGCCCAGCACCGGCGTGGTGGTTTCGGCGCCGGTCAGCGTCAGGCGGATGCGCAAGGTGCCGGGCGTCTTTGTCTGCGTCAGCGGGAAATGCTGACCGACACTTTTGCCAAACGCCTGGTGCATATAGTCCGCCAGCGCCTGCTTCTGTTCGGCGGAAACATCATCAAACTGGGCATCCGAACCCTGATAAATCACCACCGGATCGAGGATCGCTCTGGAGTATTTATTCCAGTCCGTCGGGATGCTGTAGCGGTATGAAATGTGGCCGGATTCATCCTGCGTATCAGGTTTCATCCGGGAGGAAGAGGTGACCCCGGTGTAGGGCACAGGCTGGGTGCTCGCGCACCCGGTGAGAAAAGCTAAAGAAATCAAGGCTGCTAAAGAATAGCCGTTCGTTAACGCAGACATTCGTCTTACCTTCTGTCAGGAGTCGCAGCGGGACGTCGGTTTGTTTTTACATCAAAACCGTACGGTACGGTATATTTATGAAGTAAGACTTTTCCGCTGTCAAGAAAATGTACACCCCGGTTCAGTTATGCACGGATTTCCACGCAGGCTGTGTTAAATCACTTGAAAGAAAATGTTTATTTGTGTAAATAAAAGCGTCAGACGTAATTGATAATAATTTTCATTCAACTTGATCTACTTATCCTGGGAAACTGAACTTCATGGCTGCACACACTCTTACCCTGCGCTCGCTGGCCTGCGCGCTGTCGTTCGCGACGCTGAGCCTCAGTGCTTCTGCTCTGGCAGAAATCAAAACCATTACCGACGTCATCGGACGTCAGGTAAAAGTCGATCTCCCCGCCAAGCGAGTGGTGGTGGGTTTTTATTTTGAAGATTACATGTCCGTCGGCGGGGAAAAGGCCTACGACTCGGTTGTCGGGATTTCACGCGAAGCGTGGGAAGGCTGGGTGCCGGCAAACTGGCAGATGCACGTTGCACACCGTCCGTCGCTGAAAGACATTCCTGACGTGGGCGAAGTTGAAGCGCAGAGTTTCTCGGTAGAAAAAGTGCTGAGCCTGAACCCGGATTTACTGGTGCTGGCCGACTGGCAGTTTAAAGCGCTGGGCGCCGACGTGGCGCGCATCGAAAAGCAGGGGATTCCGGTGGTGGTCATCGATTACAACGCGCAAACCGTTGAGCGCCATGTGGCCTCAACCCGCGTGCTGGGCACACTGACCGGGCAGGAAGCGCGCGCCGGTGAAATGGCGGAATTGTATGCCTCTTCCCTGAAAGAGGTGGCCGATCGCATCGCCGCCTCCGGTAAACCTAAGCCGAAAGTGTATGTGGAATTCGGAAACAAAGGGCCGGAAGAGTATTCGTTCACCTACGGCAAAAATATGTGGGGCGCGATGGCTACCGTGGCGGGCGGCGATAACATCGCTGCGCCGTTTGTTGAGTGGTGGGGGCCGATCAACCCGGAGCAGGTGCTGGCGTCAAAACCGGATGTGATCTTCATTTCAGGGCGTGAAAACAATAAAAATCCGTCAGCCCTGCCGATGGGCGTGGGCATCAGCAAAGCCGAAGCGCGTGAGAAGCTGAAAGGCTTTGAAAACCGTCGTGGCTGGGCTGAATTACCGGCAATCAAAAACGGCCAGTTGTACGGCGTATATCAGGGTGCGTCCCGCACACTCTCTGATTTCGCGATGGTGCAGTACATGGCGAAACAGCTCTATCCTGCGCAGTTCAAAGATATGGATCCGCTGGCGAACTACCTGAACTTCTACAAAAAATATCTCCCTGTCACCCCGCAAGGCACGTTTGTGGTCGGTCTGAAAGACTGATCCTGAGGGTGTGTGATACCGGGGCGCTGCCACTGAGCAGCGCTTCTTTCGTTTTCTGACAGGGGATTTTGATGACCATTTCCACCGGACGGAGCGAAGCGATTTCCGCTCACCGTGCGCGTGAACGTAAACGCTGGCGCTACGTTCTGCTTTTTGTGCTGTTAACCGCCATCAGCCTGGTGTTTGATATTGCCACCGGCCCGTCGATGCTGTCGCCTTCTGAAGTCATCCGCTCGCTGACCGGCATTGGCGAACGGGCAGCGATGACAGATGCCATCGTGCGTGAATTCCGTTTGCCAATGGCGCTGATGGCGTTAGTGGTCGGTGCGGCTTTAGGCGCGGGCGGCGCGCAGATGCAGACATTGCTCAACAATCCGATGGCCAGCCCGTACACGCTCGGCATGGCCGCTGCGGCCGGGTTTGGCGCGGCACTGAGCCTGGCATTTGGCGGCTTCGGGCTGAACCCGATGATTTCCGTGCCGATCGGTGCGTTTATCTTTTCGATGATCGCCGCGCTGTTTCTGTTCATGCTGGCGTCGATGCGTACGGTCAGAACCGAAACCATCATTCTCGGCGGTATTGCCCTGCTGTTTTTGTTCCAGTCACTGTTGTCGCTGATTCAGTTTTTGTCGTCGCCGGAGCTTTCGCAGCAGATCTTATTCTGGCTGTTCGGCAGCCTGACCAAAGCAACCTGGCCGACGCTGGCGCTGACCGCGGTCACCACCCTGGTGTGCTGCCTGTTACTGATGGCGGATTCGTGGAAACTGGCGGCGCTGCGCATGGGTGAAATGCGCGCGCTGAGTCTGGGCGTTAACGTCCGGCGGCTGCGCATGAAAATCCTGATCATCGTGGCGGTGATGACCGCGACGGCGACCAGTTTTGTGGGGGTGATCGGCTTTATCGGGCTGGTCGCGCCGCACATCGCCCGCATGATGGTGGGCGAGGATCAGCGCTTCTCAATGCCGATGTCGGTGCTCGCCGGGGCGCTGATGCTCTCGGCGGCATCGGTGTTGTCGAAGTCGATTGTGCCGGGGGCGTTATTTCCCGTGGGTATCGTGACGGCGATTGTCGGCGTGCCGTTCCTGTTGTGGCTTATCTTCGCACCGCGCAGGAGAACCCTATGATGTGGCTCGACAATGTGAATATTCACCGGCAGGGACGCACGATCATTGGCGGGGTCAGCACGCATCTGGAAGCCGGTAAAATACATGTGATCATTGGCCCGAACGGCACCGGTAAAACCACGCTGCTCAACGCCATGTTTGGCGAACTGGCGCTGGCGCAAGGGCAGATCCGCTGCGGCGAACGTACACTCTCGCCCGGCAAGGTGCGGGGGAAATCGCTGCACGGCTGGCGTGATGCGATAGCTTATCTTCCTCAGGACACCACCGCCGATATCGACCTGACGGTGCTGGAAGTGGTGGTGCTCGGGCGGCTCGGCAAACTGGCGCTGCACATTGATGATGAAACGCTCGACGCCGCGATGCAGCGGCTGGAGCAGGCGGGCATTGCGCATCTTGCCGGGCGTGAAATCGCCTCGCTGAGCGGCGGGCAGCGGCAGATGGCGCTGTTTGCCCAGGTGATGATGCGCGAACCCGACGTCATGCTGCTGGACGAGCCAGTCAGCGCGCTGGATCTGAAACATCAGATGTCGTTGCTCAATCTGGTGCGTCGCGAAACCCGTGCGCGTGGCTGGGTGACGGTGATTGTGCTGCACGATCTCAATCTGGCCTGCCAGTATGCCGATAATTTACTGGTGGTCGCGCAGGGGAAAATTCAGGCCGCAGGTAAACCGCGTGACGTCGTGACGGCAGAGCTTATCGCACACACTTACGGCGTGGAGGTGGAAGTCTTGCAGGATCGCGCAGGAAATCCGGTGATCCAGCCGGTCAGCGGCGGGTAAAAGACATCAGACAGGGGCGGGGCGAACGCCTCTGTCTGACATTCGCCACAATTTACTTCATCACCTGCGTCATGATGTCAGTGACCTGTTGCATCGCCGGACCGGCGTCTTTCACGCCTGATACTTCCTGCCTGATCACCCAGTCGGCCTGAATCTCCCGATAACGCGTCACCTGTTGCCAGTGCGCCACTTCGCTGTGTCGCAGAACGCGTACCTTCGCCCCCTGTTTTCGCAGCGCTTCGAGCTGCGTTTCAAAGTGACTGTCCATGACTGAGCCCGCGGTTTGGTACGCGGTGTTGGCGGCGCGGGTGAGGGCGTCTTTATCATCCTGCGCCAGTCCGTTCCAGACGTTCTGGTTCATCACCAGCAGATACACATGGCCGAGCCACAGCTCTTTTGAGACTAAAACGTCCGGCGCCATCTGGTGAATGTTGAGATCATAACCGCTGTCGACGTTGACCATAATGCCGTCCAGCGCGCCGGTCTTAAAGGCGTTAACCGTCTGTTCGCCCCACGGCATGGTCACCGGTTTTGCGCCCGCATTGCGCAGGAAATCCTGATGCCAGAAACTGGCTGAACGCCACGTGGTGCCGGTGATGTCTTCCAGATTTTTCAGCGGATGCGTGCTGAAAAACGCCACCGGATAGCCGGTCGCAGAGAAGAGGTTCACCACATTTTCTTTTTTAAGCTCCGCGCTGAATGCGGGGATTTCAGCAAACACGCGGCGGAAAAACGCGATCTGCTGAGCGCCCGAAGGCCCGACCGGAAAGCTTTTAAATATCTGATGCAGCGGTAACTGTTTAGCGGCGTATTCCGGCACCACAATGCCGATATCAGCCGTTTTACCTTCGCCGACGGTGCGCAGCGCGTCGTAACCGGTGGAGAGTTCGCCGCCCCAATGGGCTTCAATTTTCAGGCGACCCTGAGATTCTTTTTCTATCGCCGGAAAAAGTACGTCTTCAATAAAGCGGGTACGCATCGCGCCCGCCGGTTCGTGATCGGTGTAGCGCAGGGTCGTGGTCGCCGAAACCGTGAGGGGTAACAGCAGCAGGGCGAGGGCCAGCGCGACGGGTTTTCTGATTAATTCCATGTAATCTCTCAAGGTAAAAAAGGAAAACGCCTATTCTGACGTTTCAGCATTGGGCGAAACGTGCGCGCCGACAGGTTTCATACGGATAACAAAAAAGGCGCCATGTTTGCACATGACGCCCCTGATTTTTACCGTGTGGAATTATCGTTTAGAAATCGACGTTAACGCCCAGCTGGAAGTTACGGCCTGGCATCACGGCCAGCGCTTTGTTGTAAGCATCCTGATTGGTGGTGTCTGTCAGCGTACGGCTGCTCAGGTAATCCCAGTATTTACGATCGGTGAGGTTGTACACGCCACCGTTGATTTTCACGTTCTTCGCCACCTGCCAGTACGCCGTCGCATCTACCATGCCGTAGCCCGGCACGTTCATGTACTCCACCGTGGAATCGGCGATTGGCGTGCCGCTGTTGGTGTAGCTCTGACGGTTAGTGGATTCGGCTTTTTTGCCTTTCACGAAGGTCGCCGTCAGCGCGGTGCCGTACACGCCGGACGGATCGTCCCACGCCACGCCTGCCACCAGTTTCATTGGCGGAACGCTGTCGAGATCGACGTATTTGTCGCCCGCATAGCTGGACTTGGACTGACCCTTCGCGTAACCCAGGGCAAAGGTGGTGCTCAGGCCATTCACATCGCTGAACCAGGCGCCGTAGTCAATTTTGGTGCTCAGCTCGCCGCCGTAGATGTACGCTTTATCGCGGTTTTCAGCCTGATAAATCGTATAAATGTTGGAGGGCACGTTGGTGAACATGTTGCCGTTGGCCGCACGGGTGTAGCGGGTGTTGGCGATGAAGTTCTTATAGGTGTTGTAGAACACGGAGGTTTTGAAGCTCACGCCTTGCGTGGCTTCCCCTTTCACGCCCCACTCAAAGTTGTTGCTGGTTTCGGTTTTCAGATCGGTATTACCGATCAGCGCATACTGCGCAGCGCCCGCGTAAGACGAACCGAGGTTCCATGAGCCGTAAAGCTGGCTGGCATCCGGGAACTGTGCACCGCGTTTGTATTGCAGATAGGTCATCAGTTTTGGCGTCAGATCATAAGTGAACGCCAGAGAAGGCAGAACCTGTGTGTCCGTATTGGCTTTGCCGTAAAGAGTGGAGACGGAATCTTCCGACACCACATTGTTGGACAGGTCAGACAGGTCTGTCGATTTGGTGTTCTGATACGCCACGCGCACCGCAGGGATCACCGAGAAGTTATGTCCATCGAGGTCAAACTTCATAG
The DNA here is from genome assembly GCF_019049655.1 of Rahnella rivi. Lineage (GTDB taxonomy): Bacteria > Pseudomonadota > Gammaproteobacteria > Enterobacterales > Enterobacteriaceae > Rahnella > Rahnella rivi. Next base: position 178,012 of record NZ_JAFMOX010000063.1, on the reverse strand, counting down.
TGTCTTGCAGGAAACCGCCCAGAATGTAGCTGCGGCTGTTGGCTTCCGGCTGCATGGTGGTGGTGTAAATGCTCTGCTCAGGGCTTTCGCGGAACGGACGCTCGGTGTTGGATACGCGACCGTTGATCCCGGCGCTCAGCTCATGGCGGCCAAGGGTTTTCAGCCAGCTGGTTTCCGCGCCGTAGGTGTTGACGTCATAGTTGGAATAGACGTTCATCATCTGCTTGCTGGCGTTCGGCATGTAGGTGTTGTCGTGCGCCTGCGTGTACTGGTAATAGACTTTGGAAACCACGGCGTCAGCGAAATCGTTAAACGGTGTCCATTCGTCTTTCAGGCTCACACCCCAGCGGCGGGTGTTACTTTGCTGCTGTGCGGTGCCGAGCACGGCGCTGCCTGCGCTGTTCCACGCATCGTAATGGGTGTGGTTTACTTTTTCGTAGTAATCCAGCGTGCCGGTGAATTTGTGTTCATCGTTTGGCTGCCAGATCCCGGAGGTCATAATCGCGTTGGAGTGCCAGTTGGCCGGATACGCGTCATGCGTATCGCTGTTGTTACGGGTTTCCTGACCGTCACGACGGCTGATCGCCACCAGCCCGCGCAGTTCCTGGTCGCCGGCGGCGGCAGTAATGCCGTTGTGCCATGAGCGATCGGAGGAGCTGTAATCTGACTGGTAACCGAAGTAGGTTTCTTTGCCCGGACGCAGATAATCGTCTGCGGATTTAGGCAGGAAGGAGACGGCACCGCCGATGGAGGTGTTGGCGCGCTCAGCCGAGGTGGCACCGGATTCAATATCCACCTGACCGTACATGTACGGATCGATGTAGTCACGGCCAATGCCGAACGTGCCCAGACCGGCGCGGCTGGCGTAGGCGCGGCCAGTGGCGCTGGGCTGCGGAATGCCGTCGACGTCGATGCTCACGCGGTTGCTTTCCAGACCACGAATGTTGTAGCCGGTGTAGCCGGCGCGGTCAAAGCCGCTTTTGCCGTTACCGGAACCGCCGCTGGAACCCGTTGCGCTTATCAGCGGTTCATAACGCATGATCGTACCGAAATCTTTACCGCCTTTTTTCTGCATGTCGGCGGCGGTGAGGGTGGTTTTCGAGCCCGGTTTTTTATCCGGCAGCGTCTCGGTAACCGTCATAACTTCTTCGTTGCTCTGCGCCAAATCCTGCGCGGTACGCACAGGTTTCTTCTTGGTCACTTCAGAAGTGGTCTGGTTTTGTGCCAGATCGGTGGTGTCTTTTACGGCTTCCGCTGCGTGTACGTTAAAAGTGGTGGTGAGAATCGTCCCCATAAAAACGACGTTTTTCACCAAACCCTGCTGTGAAAAGGATTTGAACATGTGTTTTTAGTCCTGCACTGATTTTTTAAGTTCTGCTCAACAAAACTGCCCTGCAAATTCTAAGACGCACTGGTGATTCTCTTCCTGAGAAAGCCTTTGTCCTTATAAAATATGGGTTTATTTTTTGCGATACCCATTTTGGCGTTGGTGCGAATGATAATGATACTGATAATTGTTATCAACAAAATGATAAAGATAAATGCGTTTCTTAACGGAATCTTTGCACTTCGTACGCCGCCAGGGGCGTTTCAGGCTGGCTTTACAACCCCTAAACCCGCAGTTAGAGTGAAGGTATACAAGAACTGTACCGTACAGTTTAGCGCCCGGCGGCGGCGATTCTCCCCTTGCCGGTGCCGGAAAATGTCTCAGGAGGGAAGATGAAAGTTCGTACCGAAGCCCGCAGGGAAGCGATCGTCGAAGCTGCCGCAACGTTGTTTCAGGAAATGGGCTACGAGCGTGCGTCAATGAACGAACTCGCCAGACGCCTCGGCGGTTCCAAAGCCACGCTTTACAGTTATTTCCCCTCGAAAGAGGCGCTGCTGGTCGCGGTGGTGAAAGCTTTTACGACCGGGCATCTTGCCGAAGCGGTTGACGGGCTGGACGTGGCTTTTGCCGATCTGGATTTAGAAAACGTGCTGACGCGTTTTGGTGAACGCATGTTGCTGGTGCTGACCAACGACAGCACCGCGCTGGCGGTATACCGCATGGTGATCGCGGAATCCGGGCATTCGGACATCGGCACGCTGTTCCATGATTCAGGCCCGCGGGAATCCATCGGGGCGCTGGCCGCGTTCATGACGGTGGCGATGGAAAAAGGGCAACTGGCGCAGGCCGATCCGCACCTGCGCGCGCAGCAATTCCTGGCGCTGGTCACCGCTGAAACCAATATACGCATCTATCAGCAAAACCCGGAACCGCTACAGATTGCCGAGATCCGCCAGCTGGTAGTGAACGCCGTCGATATGTTTTTACGGGGTGGCGTGCGGTAAGGCACTTGCGTAAAACATTCCTAAGATATATCTTTCACGGCAACTGATTCCCTGAAAGAGAGAAGAACATGGAACAACATCGCACTGATTTACCTGCCGCCAACTTGCCGGTTCGCGTTAAAAACGAGCTGGCTTTTCGTGATCTCACCGTGAAGCGCTCTGAAAATCTTGCAGGCTGCTTTAAGCGGATTGTCCTCGGCGGAGAAGACCTGAAAGGTTTTACCTCCCGTGGCTTTGATGATCACATCAAACTGTTTTTCCCTGCCAGCCAGGGGGATGTGGTCACGCCGCCGGTGGCCACCGAAGAGGGCATTGTGTGGGGCGAGGGGCCGCGTCCGCTTAACCGCGAATACACGCCGCTGCACTTTGACGCGCAGGCCAATGAGTTAACGCTTGATTTTTACCTTCACGACGGCGGTGTCGCCAGTGAGTGGGCGGAGGGCGCGAAGCCCGGCGATAAGCTGATTATCGGCGGTCCGCGCGGTTCGTTGATCATTCCGATGGATTATCAGTGGCAATTGTACGTGTGTGATGAAACCGGTCTTCCGGCGCTGAAACGCCGCCTGAGTGAGCTGAAACAGGCCGCGACAGGCGCGAAAATCACCGTGCTGGTGAAAGCCAGAGACGCCAGCTGTGTGCGCTATCTTGAAGACGAAAAAGACGTCAGCGTCGAGTGGATCATTGGCGCGGAAGACAGCGACGATCTGGAAACCGATGCCCTGATGCAGAAAGTCAAAAGCCTGACGCTGCCGGACAATGATTTCTATATCTGGGCCACCGGCGAAGGCAAACGGGTGAAAGCGCTGAACGACTATTTCACCGTCACTCAAAAATGCGATCCAGCTTATGTACGCTGCGTGGCTTACTGGCACAATAAATAATGCTGATGAATAAACATCGTCGCGAAAGAATGTTTGAAACCGGAGACATCCGGTTATTAATGCTGCATTTTCTAAAGCAGCGTCCGGCGCATGGTTATGAATTGATTAAGGCAATCGAGGAATTAGCCAAAGGCGAATACACACCGAGCGCCAGTATTATTTATCCCAATCTGACTTTTCTGGAAGAGCAGGCGTTAATCAGTTCTTCTCAGGAAGAGGGCGGGAAGAAACAATATACCATCACCGCAGAAGGGGCCGAATCGCTGGCACAGCAGGGCGAATTACTGAATGCGGTAACCGGCAAACTGCATTCGCTGGCGATATTATCGAATAACCGCAGTATTCCGGAAATGCAGCGGGCCATTAATAATATCCGCATGGCGTTAAACCTGCGGCTGGCGAAAGGCCCCGTCGGGCAGGATACGTTATTTAAAATTGTCGATGCGTTAGATCGCGCGACAAAAGACATTGAGCGTAGCTAAACCGCGCGCCAGAAAGCAAAACGCCTCCTGACGGAGGCGTTGTAGTATCAGAGCATCAATTCTCTTCAGGCCACGGCGTCAGGATCTCATAGCCCGTTTTCGTCACCGCAATCATATGTTCCCACTGCGCCGACAACGAGTGATCTTTGGTCACGACCGTCCAGCCATCGCCCAGCACTTTGTTCTGCTTCTTACCGGCATTGAGCATCGGCTCGATGGTAAACAGCATGCCTTCCTGTAGCACCAGCCCGCGGTTTTGCTCGCCGTAATGCAGCACCTGCGGATCTTCGTGATAACCCATGCCGATACCGTGACCGCAATACTCTTCCACAATGGAGAAGCCTTCGCGGTGTGCCACGGCGGCGATGGCAAAGCCGACATCGCCCAGCGTCGCGCCAGGGCGTACCACTTCAATACCGGCCATCATTGCTTCAAACGTGGTGTCCACCAGACGGCGCGCCATAATGGAGGGTTCGCCGGCGTAATACATGCGGCTAGTGTCGCCGTACCAGCCGTCTTTGATCAGCGCCACGTCAATATTGACGATATCGCCTTTTTTCAGCGCCTTGTCGGAAGGAATGCCGTGGCAAATCACATGATTAATGGAAGTGCAGACGGTCTTCTGATAGCCCTGATAGCCAATGTTGGCCGGGATCGCCTGAAGTTCATCCACGATAAAATCGTGGCAAATGCGGTCCAGCTCGTTGGTGGTGACACCCGGTACGACGTAAGGGGTGATCATGTGCAGCACGCGGGCGGCCAGTTTTCCGGCGATGCGGGCTTTATCGATGCCTTCCGGGGTTTTGATCATCCGGTTGTTATTAACGAAATACCTGCTGTCTAAACCACTATTCATTGCTTGCCTTCCTGTGTGTGCCACCCACGTTTAACAGCGTGCGGATACTGCCGGTGTTTTCATCCGACTCCAGACTGCATTGCACCAGCAGCCGCGAAATTTCACTGTGCGTCATGTCCGGATGGGTTTCCATCAGCATGCCTATTTTCATCCAGTGTTCCGCCTGCGCATTCATCGAACGCGTATAGGCCAGACTGGCGATACGCAGATTTTCATGCATCAGTTCTGAAATCTTAATGATACCCATCGGGCGACCTCGGCAGTATACGAATCATATATGTTTCGTATACTACGCAAAATATCCCCTAAACTCAACCGGCGCATGTCATGACACCTTTCAGCCAATGGCGTATATTGTGGCGACTTTTCAGTCTCTTATCGCCAATGATAAATTCAAAAGGTTTACATGAAATCTACAAGTAAGTTACTTATTGGGCTGGTGTGCATTTTTTCACTGGCAGGCTGCTCGCGTACTGAACCGGTATTAACGCCACACACCACCATTACCACGCATAATTCGGAAGACCAGATTAAAACCGCGATCATGAGCGCCGGATTAAACCGTGGCTGGATCATGACTGCTGGCGGACCTGGCGTGATCAATGGCCGTCTGAACAACCGTGATCACGTGGCGAATATCCGCGTTAATTACACCCAAAACAGCTACACCATTAATTATGTGAGCAGTTCTAATCTGCTGGCAGAGAAGGGTGAAATCCACCGCGGGTATAATCACTGGGTGAATAATCTCGATAACGATATTCAGATCCGTCTGGCTTCCACTGCCGCGAAATAACTTTTTTGCTCCGCTAAGACAAAGCAAAACGCCTCCGCTGTAACAGACGGAGGCGTTTTTTTATGCCTGAGGTTCAGGCAGGGAGAGGCGGATTACTGGCCGGACGGCTCTTTTTTCATTGCATCTTTAGACATGTTGTCTTTGGACATACTGTCCTTCGACATAGAGTCTTTCGACATACTGTCTTTTTTCATGTGATCTTTGGACATGCAGTCTTTGCCCATGCTGTCTTTCGCCATGGTATTTTTGCTCATGCTGTCTTTTTTCATGCAGTCTTTCGACATGTGGCCCATGGTGTCTTTTTTCGCCATGGCGTCAGCGGCATAAGTGGTGCTGACCGCACCCATCATCAGACAAGCAGACATCATCATTACGGTTAATTTTTTCATGGTCATTCCTTCTTTCAGGTTTTAAGAGACAAAGGTTTTGTGTGGCGTGTTCAGCTTCCGCCGAACCAGTTGTAGCCCTGATCTTCCCAGTAGCCACCGGTGAATGTGTTCGTTATTTCAATCACTTCTATATGCTTGGGGTTTTTGTAACCCAGCTTGGTTGGCATTCTCAGTTTCATCGGGAAACCGTATTTTCGTGGCAGGATCTGACCGTCATAAGTCAGCGCCAGCAGGGTTTGCGGATGCAGCGCCGTCGCCATATCAATGCTGGTGTAATACTGATCTGCGCATTTAAAGCTGACATATTCTGCCGTGAGATCTGCCCCAATCAGGCGGAGAAAATCCCCGAACGGCACGCCGCCCCATTTACCGATCGCGCTCCATCCTTCAACACAAATGTGGCGCGTGACCTGGCTTACCTGCGCCATCTTGTACAGCGTCGGCAGGGACCATTCGCGTTTATCCAGCGCCAGACCGGCGATTTTCAGGCGATATGCGTTGCCGTCGACTTCCGGTGCATCGTCTTCGGCGTAAAACGCATTAAACGGAAACGGACGGGTGATCATCGATTCGGCATACACCGGCGCGAGACGTGTCGAACCGAACAGCCAGCCCTGTACGCGGTCGTTAAAGCCCGAAATCTTACCGAGCGCGTTTTCCACGCTGGCGTTATCGCTGATGTCACAACCGGTCAGCATCGCCACGCCGCCGAGGGTCAGTCCGCGCTGTAAAAACAGGCGACGCGAGGGGGCATCCAGCTGACGGATAATCTGTTTCTGCGCTTCCTGCACAATGGCTTCGCTGTCCGACGGGCTAAAAATCTGGCTGATACTTTTTTTGATGATGTTTTTCATCGGGTTTTCCTTAACGTCCGCGGATCATGGCGATCAGCGTTTTTGGCACCAGCGCCACCATCACTACATGTAGCACCACAAATCCCACCAGCGAGGCCATCGCCAGAAAATGCACGTAACGCGCGGTATCGAAGCCGCCCATCAGTTCGCGCAGCAGCGGAAACTGCACCGATTTCCACACCACCAGCCCGGAAAGCACCAGCACGATGCCGTCAAACATCACGAACACATAGGCAGCGCGCTGCACCATGTTGTAGTGGCGTAAATCGCTGTGTGACAGCGTGCCGCGAAGCGCCGCCCGCAGATCGTTGAAAATACCGCGCGGGGTCAGCGGCCAGAATTTCTGTTTCATGCGGCCGGTGAAAATATTCATCAGCAGGTAAAACAATCCGTTAAAACCAAACAGCCACATACCGGCGAAATGCCACTGAATCGCGCCGCCCAGCCAGCCGCCGAGCGTCACGGTGGAAGGGAAATCAAAATCAAACAGCGGCGAAGCGTTATAAATCTGCCAGCCACTGGTCACCATAATCAGCACCGCCAGCGCGTTCAGCCAGTGCGTCAGACGCAGCCATAAGGGATGAATCGTGGCCGGGGCTGGTTTCACCGCCGGAGGTAACGTTGTGTGTGTTGTCATGATGTCTGCCCGCCATCTGCCCTGTTGATGTCATCAGTATCCGGCGGATTTGTTCCCGAAGACCTCACGCAAAGTTAAATTAAATGTGATAACTCTGAGGCATTCGCTTGTGTAGACTCAGGGAAGAGATTGGAAGCAAGGGTTGAGAAAAAATGGATAAAACGAAGAAGATCCTGATTGTCGAAGACGACGGTGATATTGCGGATTTACTCAGTCTGCATCTGCGTGATGAAGGCTATGAAATTACCCACGCCGCTGACGGCAATCTGGGTGTGGCGCTGCTGGAAAAAGGCGGGTGGGATGCCCTGATCCTCGATCTGATGCTGCCGGGCGTTGACGGCCTGGAGATTTGTCGCCGCGCCCGCAACATGACGCGTTACACGCCGATCATCATCATCAGCGCGCGCTCCAGTGAAGTACACCGCGTGCTGGGGCTGGAGCTGGGGGCTGACGACTATCTGGCAAAACCCTTTTCCATGCTCGAACTGGTGGCGCGGGTCAAGGCGCTGTTCCGCCGTCAGGAAGCCATGAGCCGCAACATGAAGATGGATGCGGGCACGCTGAGTTTCTCCGGGCTGGCGATAGACCCGATCGCTCGCGAAGTGATGCTCAATCATCAGCCGGTGGAGCTGACGCCGCGTGAGTTTGATCTGCTGTATTTCTTCGCCAAAAATCCCGGCAAAGTGTTTTCGCGCCTCAGCCTGCTGAATCAGGTCTGGGGCTACGAGCACGAAGGGTATGAGCATACGGTGAACACCCACATTAACCGGCTGCGCATCAAGATAGAAACCAATCCGGCCGAGCCGGAACGTATTCTGACCGTGTGGGGAAAAGGCTATAAATTCGCGTCTTCCGTTGAAGAGGCGCAAGGGTAAATCATGAAAAATCTCACGCTGGCACAAAGACTGACACTGGTATTTACCTTGCTGCTGATCGCCTGCTGCGCGCTTTCCGGCTACATGCAGGTGCGCTCGAGCAATCAGTACAGTCAGGCGGTGATCCAGCGTTTGTCGGCCAATCTTGCCACGCAGATCGCCGCCAATAATCCGCTGCTCAGCCAGGGCGACTGGGATCCGAAAGCGGTGCATTCGCTGTTCAACCAGCTGATGGCGGTGAATCCGAGCGTCGAAGTGTATCTGCTCGATAACAACGGCAACATCGTCGGTAATGCCGCGCCCGCGGGGCGGCTGCAACAGCAAAAAATCGATCTGAAACCGGTCACCGCGCTGTTGCAGGGCGCGAAAATGCCGGTGTACGGCGACAACCCGCGTGACCCGCAAACCCGTCAGGTGTTCAGCGCCGCGCCGTTGCAGGTGGACGGCGTGACCAAAGGCTACGTGTACATTGTCCTGCTGGGTGATGAATACACCGCGCTGACCAGCGACGCACAATATCAGTCGGCCATTTATCTGGCGCTGCGCTCGATGGGGCTGGTGGCGCTGTTTGGCCTGCTGGCCGGTGCGCTGGCATTCCGCTGGGTGACGCGTCCGGTGCGTAAACTGACGCAACAGATCGCCCGGCTTGACAGCGGCGGTATGGCCGCCATTCAGGCACTGGCGAAAAGTGAACCGCCGGCCGGTGCGCCGCGCGATGAAGTGGCGCAGCTGCAACTGGCGTTTGTCGCGCTGGCAAAACGTATCGATCAGCAATGGCAAAGCCTGATGGTGCAGGATCAACAGCGCCGTGAATTTATCGCCAATATTTCCCACGATTTGCGCACGCCGCTGACCTCGTTGCACGGTTATCTGGAAACGCTGTCAGTAAAATCGGACCACCTGAGCAACGAAGACCGGCAGCGTTATCTCAACATTGCCCTGACCCAGAGTAAAAAAGTCGGGCGTCTGGCGCAGGAGTTATTCGAACTGGCCCGTCTGGAATATGGCGTGGTAAAGCCGCAAAAAGAGCCGTTTTCCCTGTGCGAACTGGTGCAGGATGTCTTCCAGAAATTCGAACTGGCGACCGAAACGCGCGGGCAAAAACTGCTGGCAGATATCACGCCGGGCATTCCGCTGGTGAATGCCGATCTGGGTATGATCGAGCGCGTGCTGACCAATCTGCTGGATAACGCCATCCGCCACACGCCGCAAGGCGGCACTATCGAAATCAAACTATGGAAGAGTGAAGGGCAGGTGATGGTGCAACTGAAAGACTCCGGGCCGGGCATTGCGGCGGAGCTGAAAGACAGCCTGTTTGTGAGGCCGTCGATCCTCAGTGCCAATAAACACCGGGCAGGCGGGCTCGGGCTGATGATTGTGCGCCGCATTCTGCAACTGCACGGCAGCGATATCCGGCTGATTGAAGAGCCACAGCGCGGCGCGTGTTTCCAGTTTTCTGTGCCGGTGTGAAACTCTGCGTTATAATTTTCTTTCACAACGCTGACTGGACGACCAGAGATTCGGCATTACTCTTCAGGGACGACCCTGGCACGGTAAAAAGGACAGGTTATGGCCTGGGTATATTTGTTTTTCGCGGGAATTTTCGAAGTGGTCTGGTCGGTGGCGATGAAAGAGTCTCACGGTTTCAGCCGCCTTGTTCCCAGTATTATCACCATCGTTTTTATGCTGCTCAGCTTCGCGCTGCTCTCTGTTGCCATGAAAACCCTGCCGCTCGGCACGTCTTACACCGTCTGGGTCGGCATCGGCGCAGTGGGCGCCTTTATCCTCGGCGTGACCCTGTTTGGCGAGAGCCTGAGCCCGCTGCGGGTCGTCGCCGCGCTGCTGATTTTTTCCGGCGTGGTATTGCTGAAGTTTGCGACAAAAGATTGAGTGACCGGTTAAGTCAATCAAAAGCCGCTCAGGAGAATGAGCGGCTTTTTGTATTGCGGGCTAGAGAGCGATCAATGCAGAGTATTCATACTTCATTAACACCAGATCAGCGCCTTCACTGAGCAAATCGTTAATTGAACGCCCTGTGGCTTGAGCGGCCAGTGCTAATGCCGCATGTTGTGGAGGTGCCAGCCGGGTAGTCACCTTGCCACTGAACGTTTTTACCGGGGCGATACCTTTCTCTTCACACACTTCCAGAAAAACCCGCAGCGATGTTTTACCTTCTTCTTTCAGCTTTTCAACGCTGTCCGCGTAGAAATCTGCACCCCCGTTAAGGTGAAGAAATTCGCCACGGAACATTTCAATTTCCGGATCGTAGGTAACGACGGCAATGTGACCGTCGATTTTCATTGTGTTGTTCATCATGGTTTATATCCTAATCTTTCTAACCATTTTCTGACGGAAGACACCGCGCCTTTATCAGTTTCCGGTTGTGGGTGAGGCCGGTGGAAGACCTGAACTTCATCATCCAAAATCACCGCCATACGCGAGCCTTCCCTTTCTTCAATTTCTCCGCCCAGTGCTCCTAGCAGGGCTTCTATATCTGACCATTTAATTGACGGATTTACCGGTCTGGAAAATACAGAGACAAGAACCCGTTTATGCTTTGCTGACAACCCTGTCAGCCGGGGATTAGGTACGGCAGTCATTATTTGCATAACGCATATGATACCAAAAAGTGACACCATAGCCAGTCTTTGGTGTCATTTCATAGTGTCATTATTGCCTCTTTTTCCTTCAGGCTGGTGTTGTGATGAGGTGTGGGGGCTGGTAGCAGAGAGGGTCTGACTGGCACGGTAATACCTGTATGTTTATGCTTTTTAATGAGATGGCAGATATACCTTCATACTCAACGTTATGGCATCTCTTTAGCATTATCCGTAAGGTATTCGAAAACAATGATGGACTGAATCAGGCAGGAAAGGAGATTAGCGGTGGCAACGGAATACTATTTATTACAGCAAATCGAGGCGCTGATGAGCGATCCGGCTAACTGGGATAACGCTTATGCCCGTGAAACGGACCCTCTGAAACGGCTGGAATGCCTGACCCGCCACTATAACGGGCATCTTCGCCAGCGGGCGGTGCTCTGTCTGGGAAGAATGAAAGTCGGAGAGGCATTGCCGGCAATCATCAGGCGGGCGAATGACTGGGTGAGTCAGGTGCGTGATGCCGCACGCCAGAGCATCCGCCAGTTTATGGTTCCGCAAGGTGCCCGATGGCTGGTGGAGTGTCTGCCTGAATTCGGCAAGTTACTTAGCAGCCAGCGTGATGACCATGCACGGCTGCTGGAAGAAATTCACCGCTTTCTCGTCCGGCCAGAGAATAACGCCGTTTTGATGGAAGGCCTGAACTCAGCCAAACCGGATGTCGCCAGACTGGTGCTTGGCCTGATGCTGGAACAGCAACTGTTTACTGTGGACGTTATTTTTGAACGCACGCAGGGTCATAAAAATCCGTCTGTCAGACTGATCGCCACCCGCGCCTGGCTTGGTCAGTCCGGAAGGCGGAACGAACAAGATCTGCTGACGCTGCTAAAAGACCGCTATGCGCCGGTCAGGCAGGTGGCACTTGCTGTTGTGATGGATGAAAATGCTGACGTGCCCGTCACGATGCTGCTGATGCTGTTGCATGATAACAACGAACTGGTGCGCAAACGTGCGGCCAAAGTGCTGACTGAACGCGGTCATTCCCCCGTGGCGCACAGTCTGGCGGTGTTTAACGATGCGACTCAGAACCTGTCCCGCCGGTGCGTGGCACTCAGGGCGCTGGACGAGCAGAAATATGAGGATGTGCTGGCGCTGGCCCTGGATTGCCTGAAAAGCGACAGTACCGCGCTGTACAAAACGGCGTTGGACATTGCCGTTGATCATTTGCAGGAAAATGCCAGGGAATTGTTGCTTGAGGCGATGTCGTACCCGGCTTATTCCGTGGCGAAACGGGCCGGCAGGCAGTATGCAAAACGCAAGTTTTTCCTGACGCTGGAGGATATTTTACGCAGTCAGGCGGCCGCGCCATCAGCTGAACATCTCGGGCTCTATCTGCCATTATCCGCTCGCCTCGGGTTGTGGGAAGGTCTGCAATTTATGCTGATGCAAGCCGGGAATGCTGAACGTGAACCGATGAGACAGGCGCTGGCAAAATGGACGACGCGCTTAAACCGCTTTTACACTGAGCCGACGGCGCACCAAAAAACAGCATTACGGGCGCTGCTCATTCAGCATCCCGACGTCGGCCTGCGTGACAAAAACTATCTGATGCAGGTGTTATCTGCCTGAAAAAAAAATGCCCCGTCAGGGGCATCTTCTCAGAAGCGGGCACCCGCCAGAGACGGATCGATCAGGGCGTAAATTTTACCCCATCCCTCGCCGCTATTGAGCAGTTGCTGAATGTGCAACGCGACGTCACTTCGGCGAACGCGCCCGTGGGCTTCGGTTTCCAGCCGTTGCGCCTGGCCGGTCGCTTCGCCATCCGTCAGGCCACCGGGGCGCAGGATGCACCCTTGCAGCGTACTGGTTTGCAGCCAGCTTTCCGCCAGCGATTTCTCCCGCACCGCCTGCCCGAACGCCTGTTTTGCACGGTCAGACAAGGTAGACCAGCTGTCGCCGCAGCCGATGGAGGTGACCAGCACCATCTGGCGGATACCGGTCTGTTCGGCGGTATCGATGATCAGCCGGTTAGCGTGGTAATCAGAGTGTTTCCCGCCCAGCGTGGAGACAATTTGCGCCTGCGCCCCGGCGGTCTGGCAGGCCAGCAAGACGTCCTGCGGGTTAAGCGCATCGCCTTCAATCACCGTGACGCCCGCCTGGCGTAAGGCGTTTGCCTGTTCAGGTTGGCGAATCAGCGCCACCAGCGGGCGCTCTTGCACACTCAAGGCAGCCAGTTCTGCACCGACGCCGCTGCCGGCGCCAAAAATCAGCAAAGTCGTCAAATTACACTCTCTCTTTCAGCCAGCATGGCGGGAAGCGCGCGAAACGCCGTCAGCTGATCGTTCAAAAGCTGGCGGTGGCTGTCGCGTCCCACGAAAACCTTGAGCATCGCATAACCGGCAGCGTTTAAAAACCAGACGCTTGCTGTGCTCATTCCCATAAATGGTCGTTCGACCAGCGCGATATGCTGGCAATGTGTCGCGCGGATATGCCCGCTCAGCCCCTGTTTGCCACGCAGATTAAAATAGCCGTGGCGGTGTGTGCCGGTCGGCAGCGCACCGTGAAATTCGAGGATCAGGTCATCATTGTTGACCAGCGTCGTCACCTCTCCCCATTGCGTGATGCTGTCCCACACCGTGTCGAAATGTGCGCCTGAAAACAGATAACTTCCCGGTAAATTTTGGATCACGTTCAGCGGCGCGATGCCATATTCGCGGGCAATATCTTCCACGGTGCCATCGGGTTCTGTGGCTAAAAAGTCGATCAGGGTTTGCAGTTTATCCGTGTGCATGGGCGGCACTCCGTAAAGTCAGTTGTGGGATCAGATCTTGCAGCGCCTGCAACATATTGCTGGCCCAGAAACGTCCGGCGGGGGTGAGATCAAAGCGTGCGCCGTGACGGTTCATCAGGCCGCATTGCTGCCATTGCTCTAATAAAGGTTCGAGGGGAAGCGGGTCTTCAACGATGCGGCTCAAATCGTAGCGGCCTGCTTCGATGCCGCCTTGTAAATCGAGACGCCAGCGCTGCTCGTCAGAGGCACCGGCGGTCATCATCATGATCGGCTTCTGCCCGGCATCGAGTTGCTGATACCACGCCTCCAGACTGCGTGCCGTCATGTACGACTGACCGCCCAGATTGCCGCCCGCGCCGCTGCCAAATGCCAGGCAATCTGCGCCCTGTTTGATCAGCAGATTGTACAGATTGCGCTCCCGCGTGGTGCGCGCCCAGTGGCTGTTGCTGATCTGATGCCAGCCATCGCGCGCCAGAAAGGCTTCGCCTTCAAGATAAAAATCCCGGCGCATTGCGACATCGGGCAAAGTGACGCGGTGATTTTCAACCGCTTTGCCCAGTGGCGTAGAAGGCAACAGGTTCAGCGCATACAGATCGACGCCGTCGAGCGGCAAATCACGCACAATCTGTAAATCCTCACGCCATGAGGCGGGCGTCTGTGCCGGCAGGCCAAACATCAGGTCGCACACCACCGCGGCGCGGTCGCGTTCGCCCAGTTTTTGCAGGAAGTGGATCGCCTCCTCACGGCTGGCGCGACGGCCCATCCGCTGACGGATGCGGGTATCGAACGTCTGAATGCCGATGGAAAAACGGTTGGCACCGGCTTCCAGACAGGCATCGATTCTCTCATCGTCAAAGTTGAGAATGCGCCCCTCGACGGTGATTTCGCAGTCCGGCGCCAGCGGAAGGAGGCGTCGCAGCGCGCTGATGATGCGGTGCAACTGTGTCGCGCTCAGCGCCGTGGGCGTGCCGCCGCCAAAATAGACCGCATGAACCGGGGCGGACTGATGCAGCGGCGAGCCAGCTTCCTGTTCGATTTCGCGGATCAGATAGTCGCAGTATTGCTCCGTCGCCTCTGCTTCGAGTTTGTTCTGATAGAACCCGCAGAATGTGCAGTGCGTGGCACAGAAGGGAATATGCAGATATACCAGACGCTTATTGGCCGCAAGTGTCTGCTGACACAGCGCCTGCCACTGCGCGGGAATATCCTGAGGCGCGACGGGTTGCTGTGGCCGCCAGGGCATCACCGCCCGGCGGTCGGGAAACGGCAACCCCTGTTCGGCAGCATAAAAGCGCGTGAGGTCTAAGCTCATAGGGTTCTTCTTCTCCTGAAGAATCAAGTATCGGTGAGCATTAAACGATAATGATTATCATTCGATCAAATCAAAACCACGCTTTCGATGATCTGCATCAAGGAGTGCGTTTCGCCGCGCCGCGGGATCCCCTGCCGTTATCAGACGAGTGTGTCGCTAACCGGGCTTAAGTCAGAATGCCGGAAAGGGATTATTTCAGATTAAGAACATTTGTTTGACGTGAAGCGTATAACGCCTGAGCCGCCTCTGAATGTGGTGTGGTTATTTTTATCTTTTTGTGCCTGGGCTTTGACGTGGAATTTATTTTCATTAATTTCAGTCATGACAACCGTCGCGGATGATTTCACCCCTTTTAGAATACAGGTTCTCTTAACAACTACCCGGTGCGCGGTGTTATTTGTATAGTAATTTTCGCAATTGCTATCCTTAAATTTAACGTTTCGATTAATCGTTTTAAGAAGGAGTGATTCTGTCGGGGATACGCAGATTTTACCCAGCGTGCCGGTGACATTGGCGACTGCCCATTCACCCGGTTTGATGGTGATTGCACTGGCCGGGTTTAAAAGGGGCAGAGAGAAAAGAACCATTAATAACAGCGTGTGTTTGCGCATTTTTATTACTCCTTTAATAAAAACTTTATATGTATTCTTTTGGCTATATATAAATAAAGCATTCTTCCTGGCATATTCATGAGGAATATCCCTGAAGCGGGCGTGCTGATAAATATAAGGCAGGTCAAAAAGATAAGACGGGGGGATATTACGGACTGACGTTATTATTGTAAAGCCATGCGCCAGCACTCCGGCCCGGCGCATTATTCAAGCAGTCTCAGCGTTTGGCTTTATCCCGCCGTGGTCTGACGGCGATATCGGTAATTTGAGTATCGTCACTGGCACTGACCACCAGACGCACCGCCGCCGCAACCGATTCGGGTGTGCTGTAATCCCGCGGATCGATGGCCGCAAAATCTCCCTGACTTTCGCGGGTTTTGCGGTTCATCGGCGTATCCGTAGGCCCCGGCGCGACGGTGGATACGCGCACGCCATGTTCGCTTTCTTCCTGCCGGAGAGCATGAGCCAGCGCATTCAGGGCAAATTTCGATGCGCAGTACACCGTATTTCCGCCGTCGGCTTTCGTGCCCGAACCCGAACCGATAAACACCACCTGACCTTCCTGTTTTCGCAGCGCGGGCAGCGCCAGCCGGGTGAATTGTGCAGGCGCAAACACGTTAATGGAAAATTGCTGCTGCCAGTCCTCCGGGGTGGCGTTTTCAACACGCAGGGGTTTGGAGATTGCCGCCGAATGGACCAGCACATCAATCTGCGGCAGCTCGCGGATAAAGTGTTCAATGGCGGTAAAATCCAGTAAATCGATTTCCACCGCGTCAACGTTTTCAATCAGCCGCAACGCCAGCAGGCTCTCTTTATTCCGCCCCAGCGCAAAGACCCGATGGTCGCGTGCCAGATTATGGACAATCGCCAGCCCGATACCGCTGGTTCCGCCGGTAATGACGGCGACAGGAAGTGTGCTCATGGTGTTCTCCTCGGTTTTTTTCTCAACCTAACAGCAGAAAGATGCCCGCGCGACGGACTTTATTGGCTTAGCTTGTGTGGAAAAAAGAAAAGCCCCGCAGTGCGGGGCCTCTGAGAGTATCGGTATGATCTAACTGCCCAGTTCCACCTCCACCTGATGCTCAGCCCCGTCATCCACCAGCGGAATTCGGTCATTTTCCAGAACCTGGCCGTCGAGCAGTACGCGGTATTCGCCGGTGCTGCGGCGCACGGTGATCTGATAATGGCTGCTACCCTGCTGATAAGAGACGGTGATCTCCGGCCAGGCGGCGGGCAGATGGCTGTGAATGGCGATCGCGTCGCCGTGGCGGGTGATGCCGAGCAGGGCTTCGGTGATCAGACGATATGTCCAGCCTGCCGAGCCGGTGTACCAGCTCCAGCCGCCGCGTCCGCTGTGCGGATCCACCGAGTAAATATCGGCGGAAATCACATAAGGTTCGGCTTTATAGCGGCTGACGTCGCTGGCGCTGAGGCTGTGATTGATCGGGTTAATCATCGACATCAGCTCCCATGCCCGTTCGATATTGCCCTGTTTGGCGAAGGCCATCACCGCCCAAATCGCACCGTGAGTATATTGCCCGCCGTTCTCGCGCACGCCTGGCAGATAACCCCGGATATAGCCTGGATTCGGGCCGTTGCCGTCGAACGGCGGCGTCAGCAGTTTGATCAATCCGGCGTCGTTATCCACCAGCCGTTGATCGACCGAGTGCATGGCGCTGGCGGTGCGTTCCGGCGTACCTGCACCGGAAAGCACAGACCAGCTCTGGGCGATAGCGTCTATCTGACATTCGTCATTCAGATGTGAGCCCAGGGTTTCGCCGCTGTCGAAGTAGCCGCGCAGATACCAGTCGCCGTCCCAGGCGTGTTCGTTCAGATTGTGTTTCAGCAGTGCCGACTGTTCGCGGCACAGTGCGGCGGTGTCTTCGTCATGGCGTTCTTCTGCCAGTGCGCCGTAGCGTTGCAGCACGTCATACAGGAAGAAGCCCAGCCAGACGCTTTCACCGCGACCGCCAAGGCCGACCAGATTCATGCCATCGTTCCAGTCGCCCGCGCCCATCAGCGGCAGGCCGTGTTGCCCCATTTTCAGGCCGTGTTTCAGTGCGCGAACCCCGTGCTGCCAGAGGGTTTCATGCGTTGAACTGACCACCGGTAACTCATAGAAAGACTCTTCACCGGCGGCCAGCAAACGTGCTTCGAGATACGGAATTTGCTGCTCCGCGATGTCGTGATCGCCGGTCACCGAGATGTAATGGCTGATGGCCAGCGGCAGCCACAGATAATCATCTGAGCAGCGCGTGCGCACGCCATTGCCGGTTGGCGGATGCCACCAGTGCTGGACGTCGCCTTCGATAAACTGCCGCGAGGCGCACAGCAGGATCTGCTCGCGCATGCGCTGCGGTGCGGCGTGGGTGAGCGCCAGCGTGTCCTGAAGCTGATCGCGGAAACCGAACGCGCCGCCCGACTGATAATAGCCGCTGCGCGCCAGGATCCGGCTGGCTAAGGTCTGATAAATCAGCCAGCCGTTGGCGAGTAAATTCACCGACGGATCCGGCGTGGTGACCTGAATTTTATCCAGCACCTGATGCCAGTGCTGATGCACGCGATCCAGTTCGGCCTGCGCCTCGCCTTCCTGCAAGAACTGGCGGATCAGCGCTTCGGCGTCATTGGCGTTTTGCCCCAGACCCAGCACGAAGGTAAAGGTGCGCTGATCACCGTCGATGAGCGTGGTCGCCGACTGCACCGCGCCGCACGGATCCATCGCTGCGCCCGTGCGGTCGGAGAGCCGCTGGTTTTTCATGGCCGCCGGAGAGGCCGGTGAACCGGCACGGCCAAAGAACTCACGGCGATCGCCACTGACCGAACAGTGTGCGCCGGTCACCGCGAAGAAGGCCGTGCGTTCGCCGCCGTTGCTGGTGTAATGGTTGGTCGCCAGCACGCCGCAGCCCTGCGTCACACGCGCCTGCGAGGTGACGATGTGCATGGCGGATTTGGTGCGCAGATCGGCCATCACCCATTCCACATAACCGGTGACCGACAGCCTGCGCGGACGGCCGGAGACGTTGGTCAGGGTGAGCATGATCAGTTTCACCGGCGCATGTTCGGCGACCAGCACCGTCATTTCGCTGGCGATCCCGCGTTCGGTGTGTTCGAACACGCTGTAACCAAAACCGTGCCGCGTGACATAACCGCCCGCGCCGCGCACCGGCAACGGTGCCGGTGACCAGACGCTGCCGCTCTCTTCGTCACGCAAATAAAACGCTTCGCCGGAACTGTCGCTGACCGGGTCATTTTCCCACGGCGTTAAACGGTATTCGTGGGCGTTTTCATACCAGGTATACGCCTGACCGCTTTCTGAAATCACCGTGCCAAAATCGGCGTTCGCCAGCACGTTTGACCACGGCGCCGGGGTGTTTTGCCCTTCGTTGAGCAGGATCTGATATTCACGGCCATCAGGGGAGAATCCACCGGTGCCGTTGAAATAGGTCAGGCCGCGCGGTTCTGCGGCCACCGGGCTGATGTCATCGTCGCTGCGAACCGGCAGCAGAGCCTGCTGGGAAGCGTGCGGCATTTGCATCCGCTGGTTAAGCTGATCGGTCAGCGGACCGTGACGGTCGTCGATCACCACCCGCGCCACGCTCATCAGCAGCGTGCGGTCTTCCTGCGAGATCTGCTCGCCGTTACGCACAAATATCCCGCCCGGAATATCGGTCTGGCTGGAGCCCGCGCCGGAAGCCACCAGGCCGAGGATCTGGTTTTGCAGCGCCTGCTGATAACCGCCCGGATCGTTGGAGAGCAGCACCAAATCGACTTTCAGGCCTTTCAGCCGCCAGTAGTTGTGCGCGCGGATCAGCAGTTTCACCAGATTGATGTTTTCGCTGCTGGAGAGGGTGAGCAGCACGATCGGCAGATCGCCCGAGAGTGAAAGCCCCCACAGGCCGGACTGCCCGCGCCGGTTATGGATAATGGTCTGAGCATCACCGCGCATTTCCTGACTGGCGAACAGCAACGCACCGGCCAGACGGTTAAACAGCCCGGCGTCATCTTCGGTGGCGTTGAGCTGGCGCAGAACAACCTGACTGTGCGACCAGGCGATTTCGAATACCCGATCAGCAATATGGTGGTCGCGGTATTTTTCCAGCAGCGCCAGGCTTTGCAGGCGGGTGTCGCCGATGCCATACACCATATCGACCACCACCGGCACGCCGGGTTTCAGGCGGATACGCTGGCGGATGGCCAGAACGGGGTCGAGCACCGCACCGGCGCTGTTACTGAGTTTGCCGGGCTGTTGCAACGCCTGCGGATGCGCCGCGGTGTGGCCGCGTCCGATAAAGGCTGCGCGATCGGTTTCGAACGAGGTTTCCCGTTCGACCGGACCGTGGATCGCCATCATGTGGAACATCCACGGGCAATGCTCGTCCGGCTCGCGCGGGCGGCGGTGGCACAAAATCCCTTCCTGCGCAGGCACCAGTTCGGTCTGCACAAACAGGTTGCTGAACGCCGGATGGGTGGCATCGTTGGCCGCCGGAGCCAGTACCACTTCCGCATAGGTGGTGATTTCCACCGTACGCGGACGACGTCCGTGGTGCGTGATCGTCATACGGCGGATTTCCACGTCGTCTTCCGGTGACACCACGATGTGCGTTTTCAGGGTCAGCGAACCCTGTGTACGGGTGAACTCCGCCCCGGAGTCTGTCAGCACCGCGTGATAAGTGCCTTTTTGTTTGCCTGCGGGCTGCCAGGTATTGCTGGAGATTTCACCGGTGGCCGGATCGCTCAGGTAGCAGAAGATGCCGCGATGATCCCGCGTCGCATCTTCCCGCCAGCGGGTTAACGTCAGATCTTTCCAGCGGCTGACGCTGCCGCCAGCCTGCGTCACCATCAGGTGATAATTCGTGTTGGAGAGCAGCTGAACTTCCGGCGTCGGGCTGTCCACGTCGGTGAATTCGCGCAGTTCGACGTTGACCTTTTGCAGCGTGCTGTCGTGCGACTCAAAGTGACGGCGCGGGCTGTAAAGCTCGACCGCATCCGGCACGCGTTCCTGCAACAGCAGGCGGGCGGACTGAAATGCCGCATTCGCTGCAAAGCGCGCAGGCATCGGGGAATCGAGCAACACGTTCGCCAGCGCGAGGAACCCCATTCCCTGATGGTGCGCCATGTAAGAACGCACCACGATGTAAATCTGCCCGCGAACCAGCCGCGACGGGCTGTAATCAAGCGCGTCGTAAAAGCCGTATTCGCCGCGCGCGCCGCAGTTTTCCAGTTCGACCAGATTGAGGCAAGCCTCCTGCGGACGGAACATCAGCGCCATCATGGTGGCGTAAGGCGCGACCACCATGTCTTCGCCCAGCCCGCGCTTCAGCCCGAGGCCGGGTACACCAAAGGCGTGATACTGGTAATTCTGGTTGAGATCAAAGGCCGCGTACGCCGACTCCGAAATCCCCCACGGCACGTTGTTCTCCTTGCCCCAGGCGATTTGTCGGTCAACGGCGGTCTGGCACATTTGTACCAGCAGCGTATCGGGATAAGCGGGCATCACCAGCTGCGGCATCAGGTATTCAAACATCGACCCGCTCCACGACATCAGCGAAGGCTGTTTGTCGATCACGGTGAATAACCGGCCCAGCGCGAACCAGCTTTTTTGTGGCAGCTGGTTGGTGGCAATGGTCACATAGTTGGTCAGGCGAATTTCAGACGGCAGCAGATCGTATTTTCCGCTGTCCATTTTATGCGCATCGCAGTTGTAACCGACGGTCAGCAAATGGGTGTTGGTGTCGTACAGGAAGCGGAAATCCATGTGCGCGTGATCGTTCAGGCGTTGTTCCAGCTCACCGATAATGTCCAGACGCTGACGCGCCAGCCCGATGGCGCGGGAAAGTTGCGGCGAGCTCAGGGCATCCTGCTGCGCCAGCCATAACAGCGAAGGCAGAGGCTCGTGGTAAGCCTGTGGCGACAGCCAGCCATAAAACGCAGACCACTCGGCCAGCCCGGCATCCAGCTGTTCCGCCAGCCGTGGCAGATAACCTTCCGACGAGGTGGCGATCAGCGCCCGCATGGCCCGCAGGTGAACAAAGATCTCCTCGCCCTGCGCCGTACTGGCCTGCGTCCAGCTCTCGCGCAGTTTTGCCATGGCGGCCGCGCCGTTTTTATTTTCGGCCAGATACAGCGTGTCTTCCAGGCCGGTCAGCCATTGCGGAAGGTTAACCGCAGGTTGCACACGCCACAGGTGCAGGCCGGTGCTCAGGGTCAGCAGATGTCCGGCGAAGTTGCCGCTGTCAACGCTGGAAATGTAGCGCGGATTGAGCGGTTCCAGCGTGCGCGTGTCGTACCAGTTGTACAGATGGCCGCGATAATGCTCGAGTTTATCCAGCGTATCGAGCGTCTGGCTGGTGCGCAGTAACACTTCGCCCTGCGTGATGTAGCCGAAATCCCAGGCGGTAATATTGGCCAGCAAAGAGAGGCCGATATTGGTCGGCGAGGTGCGATGCGCCACCACCGGCTGCGGGATTTCCTGATAGTTATCCGGCGGCAGCCAGTTTTCCTGCTCATTGACGAATGTCTCAAAGAATGACCAGGTCTGACGTGCCGCCTGACGCAGGAAAATACGCTGCTGTGCGTCCAGATCGGGTGCCGGACGTGACGCGGGCTGGCTCAGCCAGCACATGACGCGCGGCCCGAGGAACCAGAGAATGCCGAGTGGCAGCGCCGCCCAGACCAGCGAAGAATGGGTCAGCGTGGGCAACATCACCAGCGCAATCCCGGCCAGCGGGTTTGCCCACATGCGGCGGTAGAAATATTCCGGCGACTGCGCGCGGCTTTTCTCACTGACGTTGATGCTGGCCCATTCGTGCAACTTACGGTGGCTGACGTTGAGCCGCCACAGCGTCAGTAAAATCGCCTGCACCGAGTAGACCGCTTCATGCGGCAGCGTCATCAGCGTCACGAAAATGCGCGACAGGCGGCTGAGGGTGGCGGAGGCCACGCTTTTCAGATGGGGGAGCAGCGAACGGCGCGGGCCTTTATTGAGTAAATCCAGCACCAGCGCGACCAGCACCGGAAACAGCAGCATCGCGGCGATAAATCCAAACCAGTACATTTTGTTTGGCACCAGCGCCACGGTGCAAAAGATGATCACCAAAAAGGCCGGGGCGACCAGACTGCGGCGCAGGTTATCAAACAATTTCCAGCGCGAAAGGGTGGTCAGCGGATTGCGGCAGCGCTGCCCGTCCTCCTGACGGACACGAAAACGCAGCCAGTTCAGCAGTTGCCAGTCGCCACGGATCCAGCGGGTTTTACGCGCCACGTCGGCCAGATAATGATCGGGATATTGCTCGTAAAGCACGACATCGCTGAGCATGCCGGAACGGGCGTAACAGCCTTCCAGCAGATCGTGGCTGAGCACCAGATTTTCCGGGCAGGTGTTTTCGTTGGCGCGGATAAACATATCAACATCGTAAATCCCCTTGCCGACAAAAGAGCCTTCGCCGAACAAATCCTGATAAATGTCTGACGACATCGACGAGTAAGGATCGTTGCCCGGCACGCTGCTGCACAAAGCGGCATAGCGCCCCTGGCCGTTGGCGGGGATCTCTTCCGCCAGACGCGGCTGGAGAATGGCGTAACCGGACACCACCAGATGGCGCTGTTCGTCATACACCGGATGGTTCAGCGGGTGGGCCATCGCCGCCACCAGCTGATGCGCCGTGGCACGCGGCAGGACGGTGTCGCTGTCGAGCGTGATCACGTACTTCACCTGCTGCAAATTCGCCTGCGTGCTGCCTTCGATCAGCGAAAACGGTTCGCCGTGGCCGCGTAACCAGAGATTAAGCGCGTTGAGTTTGCCGCGTTTGCGTTCATAACCCATCCACACGCCCTGAGCGGCATTCTTTTCGCTGTCACGGTGCAGCAAAGTGAAAAGCGCGCCTTGCGTGACGGTGTAACGTCTGTTGAGCTGCTGGATTTTCTGCCGGGCATACACCAGCAGGGTATCGTTGTCCTCACTGTGCGGCTCTTCGCTGTCGTGAAAATCGCTGAGCAGCGCGAAATTCAGATTCGGCAACACGTTGCC
This sequence comes from Rahnella rivi, assembly GCF_019049655.1. Lineage (GTDB taxonomy): Bacteria > Pseudomonadota > Gammaproteobacteria > Enterobacterales > Enterobacteriaceae > Rahnella > Rahnella rivi. Next base: position 154,571 of record NZ_JAFMOX010000063.1, on the reverse strand, counting down.
GAGATAACAGACTTCGAGGCTGTTGATCAGTGCGTCGATATTTTTACGGCTGCCAAGCAGGCAGGGGATCACCACCAGCGTGCTGGCGCTTTCAGGAATGCCACCAACAAATTCCAGACGCGGCAACGGCTGCGGCGTGCGGCTGCGGGTGGTGATTTCACTGAGCAGATTAAGGGCAAACTGGCTGGCGACCAGCATTACCGGCACCAGCAATGCCCACCACAGCCAGTTATTGCCCGGATGGCCGGAGCGGTACAGCGCATCGGCGGTGACGGCGGTGGTGACCAGTAACAAACTGCCCAGCCACGACAGCAGCGGCGTCTGGCTGAGTTTGGCGCGCGCGCGGTTAAGCAGCGAAAAGCGCACCTGCAACTCTTTTTCCAGCACCGGTCGGCCGGGGCCAATCAGGTAATACCCGACGTGTTGCTGCTGGTAAGTGCCGCCGGCCTGCTGCGCCAGCGCCACGGCGCGGGCCGCGACGGCGGCTTCATCATGACGGGAGTTACGCGAAAGCCGTTCAATCTGATGGCGGTAATTGTCACGCGTGTCGAAATGCATGGTGGCGTAAATACTGGCCGGATCGCCGCGCAGGATTTTCTCCACCACGCTGAGATTTTCGGCGAAATCCGCCCAGTCCATTTCGGTGAGCTGGCGTAACCCCATGATGCTGTTACTGACGGAAAGCTGATTTGCCGCCAGTTGCTGATTGAATTTGTCGATGACTTCGCGCTGCGTCAGGCCGACTTCGCTCAGACGTTGTTCCACCCAGGTCAGCGGCAGCGCCAGCATGGATCCGTGGCCCTGCAGGCGGCGCACCAGTTCGGCGACAAACGCACTGGTGCGCGGCGGATTGGTGCGCGCCATATCGGCAATCACAATGATCTGACTGGCCGGATCGTTTTCGGCGCTGTCCTGCAATTTATTGACCCAGAAATCCGCCAGATTGCGTTCTTTCTGGGCGTTGGCGACTTCAATGCTCACGCGGCGCAGATTCTCTATCAGCGCCAGACGCAACATCCCCGGAAACGCCCACAGTTCACCCAGCGTCAGCGGCCTGACGCTCTGATAAGTGGAGAGAAAACGGGTCAGGGTTTTAATGTCCCACAGGCCGTCGCTGTGGCTGACCACCTCGGTGGCGATGTCGTAAATGCGCGGGCAAAAATGCGGTGATCCCAGCGAGGGCAAACCCTTGCCGAAGTTTTTCGGCAACAGCTGACGCACCACGCGGATTTGTTCTTCGATCAGATAGTAGTTATCCAGCAGCCATTCACCGGCGGGGGTGATACTGGCTTTTTCGCCACTGCTGAGGATCAGACAGCTGCGGGTCAGGACCTTCTCATTGTCATCGAGGCGTTTGAGCAGATAGTAGGGGAGTTTCTTCTTGGATAACTTATGCGAGAGGGCCAGCTTTCCGCCGTAGCGTTCCATCTGGTCTGCCGAAAAAAGCTCGGCACGGATCGGCGTGGACTGTTCAAGCGCGCTGGCGCGATGACGTCGGGTGGCCGGTGATACAGGTGGTGCTCCTTTACTTTTGAACCAACTGAAGACAGCATTTTTCACGTCAACATTCCTTATGCGGACCCGAGAAGGCAGTTGCCTGAGCTGCGATAAGAGTTCACATAGTGAGATAAAGAGGTCAGGGGCAGGGAGGCATATCGGAACAGGCACCGGTAACGCGTGTCTCCTCCAAGCTTAGTGTGTTAATGCGCGGGATGTCGGTTTTCTTTTCACATTTGCGCAGGCCCGACGGGAAAAGGCGCAGGATCCTCGATTGTAATGATAACTATTATCAATTATTATCCAATGGTGAATTTCTGGTCTGGTTATGTAACTTTCTATGTCCATCAACGCTGCCGTATCGCCCGCCCGCGCGTTTGAAGCGCTCTACAGCTCGCACCACCGCTGGCTGAAAAACTGGCTCCGGTTAAAACTGGGGTCGGCCAATGACGCCGACGATCTGGCGCAGGACACCTTTATGCGCGTCCTGACCGGCGACAGTGCGCAGGAAATTCGCGAACCCAAATCCTTTCTCTGCACCATTGCCCGCCGGGTGATGGTGGATTTTTTCCGCCGCAACGCGCTGGAACGCGCTTATCTCGACATGCTGGCGCTTATGCCGGAAGCGCATATGCCATCGCCGGAACAGCGCCAGTGCCTGCTCGAAACCCTGCAACAGATCGATACGATGCTCGACGGCCTGGGCGAAAAAGTGCGTCAGGCTTTTTTGCTCTCCCAGCTGGAAGGGCTGACCTATCCGGTGATCGCCCGGCGTCTGAACGTTTCGGTCAGTTCGGTTAAAAAGTACATGGCGAAAGCCACTGAGCATTGTCTGCTGTTCAGCCTGGAACATGGCTGAGCGCAATGACGTCCTCCCTTACCGATAATCAGCGTCTGGCGCTGAAAATGGCCGCGCAGTGGTTCGCCACCTTGTGCTCCGGCGAGGTGACGGCGCAACAAAATCAGAAATGGCAACGCTGGCTGGCGCAGCACGAAGACCACCGCTGGGCCTGGCAGCGGGTGGAATCCTTACAGGGTCAGTTGCACAGCATGCCTGGCCGCTTCAGTTATCAGACGCTCAATCATGCGCGCCAGCAGTCGGAGGTCACCCGCCGCCGCGTGCTGAAAGGATTGCTGGTGCTGCTCGGGCTGGGCGGCAGCTGGAAAGCGTGGCAGACGCCCGCCGGACAAGGCCTGCTGGCGGATGCGCGCACCGCCACCGGCGAAATCAAAACGCTGCGTCTGCAAGACGGTTCCCAACTTTCGCTTAACACCGCCAGCGCCGCCGATATCCGTTTTACCCCGCAAGAGAGGCTGATCCGCCTGCATCAGGGCGAAATCAGCATCATCACCGCGCAGGATACGCAGCCCGTCTCGCGGCCTTTCCTGGTGCAAACGCAGCAGGGCATGCTGCGCGCCCTCGGCACGGAATTTATCGTCCGCCAGTTTGATGACGCGACCCGCCTGACCGTGCTGAAACACGCGGTGGAAATCACGCTGCCGGGCCAGCGCTTGCAGGTCAGCGAAGGCCAAACCGTCCGTTTTACCGCCAGCGCATTTGGCGAGGTGACGGCTCTTTCGGGCGGAGCGGGCAGCTGGAGCAAAGGCGTGCTGAGCGTCAGCGACCGGCCTCTGGCGGAAGTGGTGGATGAACTGGCGCGTTACCGTCACGGCCATCTGAGCTGCGACCCCGCTGTTGCAAATCTGCGCATCAGCGGCACTTTCCCGCTCAACGACACCGACGCGGTCCTCAACATTCTTTCACGCACGTTACCCGTCAGGATCCACACCCTGACCCGCTACTGGGTGAACGTGGTGCCCGCGTAATGCTGCCGTAATACCACCTGCAAATAAAAATGATAAATAATCGCATTCGCGATTGTCCCTTTTGCATTCTCATCCGACTCCTATGCAGCACTGAAAAAAACACACAGCAAAAACATAAAATCTGGAGAGGGTATGTCCATTTCACGCTCACGCGTTCTGCGTTCTTTTGGCAACACAACACCACTGGCGATGGCCATTCACTGCGCGATCCTTCCTGCTGCGCTGATCACCGCGCTGCCTGCGGCGGCGGCGGTTCAGTCTGCGTCGTATCAGATTGCGGCAGGCAATCTCGATACGGCACTCAATCAGTTTGCGGCAAAAGCGGGGATCACGCTGTCGGTGGATTCTTCGCTGACGCGCGGCAAGCACAGCAAGGGTTTACAGGGAAATTACACCCTCAATGACGGCCTGACGGCGCTGCTGGCAGACAGCGGGCTGGAAGCCCGATCATTGGGTAACAATGCGTTTACGCTGGCGGCCATTCCGGCGCCGGTTCAGGAGCCGGAATCCCTGACCGTGGTCGGCGACTGGCTGGCTGATGCGCGTGAAAACGACGTGTTTGAACATGGCGGGGCGCGCGACGTGATCCGCCGTGAGGATTTTGTCAAAACCGGCGCGACGACGGTGCGTGAGGTGATGAACCGCATTCCGGGCGTGAATGCGCCGGAAAATAACGGCACCGGCAGCCATGATATGGCGATGAATTTTGGTATCCGCGGGCTGAACCCGCGCCTCGCCAGCCGTTCCACCGTGCTGATGGACGGCATTCCGGTGCCGTTTGCGCCTTACGGCCAGCCGCAGCTTTCCCTTGCGCCGGTTTCGCTCGGTAACATGGACGCGGTGGATGTGGTGCGCGGCGGCGGCGCGGTGCGTTACGGGCCGCAAAGCGTCGGCGGCGTGGTGAACTTCGTTACCCGCGCCATTCCGAAAGATTTCGGCATCGAAGCCGGAACGGAAGGCACTTACAGCCCGACCTCCAGCCAGAACGACCCGAAAGGCACCGGTAACCTGATGATTGGCGGCACGGCGGATAACGGCCTCGGCGGCGCGTTATTGTATTCCGGCACGCGCGGCAGCGACTGGCGCGAACACAGCGCGACCAAAATCGACGACGTGATGCTGAAAACCCGTTACGCGCCCAATGACGTTCACACCTTTAACAGCCTGCTGCAATATTACGAAGGCCGCGCAGAAATGCCGGGCGGTTTGTCCCGCGCCGATTACAACGCCAACCGTTTTCAGTCGACGCGCCCTTACGATGAATTCTGGGGACGCCGCCAGCTGGCGAGTTTTGGCTATCAGTATCAGCCGGATCAGCAGCATAAATTCAATATCCAGAGCTTCTATACCTACACGCTGCGCAGCGGCTATCTCGATCAGGGCAAAAACCTGACCCTTTCCCCGCGCCAGTATTGGGTCCGCGGCATCGAACCGCGCTACAGCCAGAGCTTCAACCTCGGCCAGACGGCGCATGAAGTGGGCGTCGGTTACCGCTACGTCAGCGAATCCACCCACGAGCTGCGCTATTACAGCCCGGCCAAATCCGGCGTCCTGCCGACCGGCGACAGCCCGTACGATCGCGATACCCAGTCCGGCACGCAGGCTAACGCATTTTACGTCGATGACCGTATCGACGTCGGCGACTGGACCATCACGCCGGGGATGCGCTACGAACATATTCAGTCGTATCAGAATAACTACATCAAAGGCACCAAGCAGGAGATCAGCTACAACGCGCCGCTGCCCGCGCTGAATGTGGTGTATCACCTGAATGATGCCTGGAATATTTACGGCAACACCGAAGGATCTTTCGGCACCGTGCAGTACAGCCAGATTGGCAAAGCGGTGGACAGCGGCAATATCGAGCCGGAAAAAGCCCGCACCTGGGAACTGGGCACGCGCTTTGATAACAGCATTGTGAAAGCGGAAGTCGGCCTGTTCCTGATCAACTTCAACAATCAGTACGACTCCAACCAGACCACCGACAGCGTGACCGCGCGCGGTAAAACCCGTCACACCGGGCTGGAGAGCCAGATCCGTTACGACCTGTCAGATTTGTCCCCGACACTGGAAAATGTTTCTGCCTACGCCAGCTATGCCTACGTCAACGCGGTGATCCGCGAAGAGGGCGATACGCACGGTAATCAGGTGCCGTTCTCGCCAAAAAACAAAGGCACGCTGGGGCTGGATTACACGCCGGGCAACTGGTTCTTCAACGTCAACAGTGAATACCAGTCCGGTCAGTTTGCTGACAACGCCAACACCGTTGAGGAAAGTGCCGATGGCAGCACCGGCCGCATTCCCGGTTTCATGCTGTGGGGCGCACGCGCCGGTTATCAGTTTGGCGCAGACATGGCGAACCTGAATCTGGCCTTCGGCGTGAAGAACATCTTCGACCATGAATATTTCACCCGCGCCTATGACGACAACAACAAAGGGTTGTATGCCGGTCAGCCGCGCACCTTGTATATGCAGGGTTCCCTGAAGTTCTGATTGTTCCATGCCCGCCGGGCGTAGCGCCGCTGCGCCCGGTTTTTCCTGTTAACCGCACAGAGGTTTTATGTCTTTCTTCTCCCGCTTTGCGCTTTTTATCGGCTTATGTTTTTCACTCGGTGGCGCCCAGGCCGTGACGGTCACGGATCAGCAGGGCAGTTTTACCCTGGATCCCACGCCAAAACGTGTGGTGGTGCTGGAGCTGTCCTTTGTGGACGCGCTGGCGGTGGTGGATGTCAGCCCGGTCGGCGTGGCTGACGATAACGATGCGGACCGCATTTTGCCGCAGGTGCGTCAGCGCATCGGCGTCTGGCAATCGGTCGGCACGCGATCGCAGCCCAGCCTTGAGGCGATTGCCGCCCTGAAACCGGACCTGATCATCGCCGACAGCAGCCGCCACAGCGGCATTTACGCCGCGCTGAAAGGCATTGCGCCAACGCTGCTGCTGAAATCCCGTAACGAAACCTACCGCGAGAATCTGGAGTCGGCGGCGATCATCGGCAAAGTGCTGGGCAAAGATGCGCTGATGCAGCAACGTCTGACGGAACATCATCAGCGCATGCAGGCGTTTGCCGCGCAGTTGCCACAAGGCACGCAGGTGGTGTTCGGCACTTCGCGCGAGCAGCAGTTCAACCTGCATTCGCGGGATTCCTACACCGGCAGCGTGCTGACCTCGCTCGGCCTGAAGGTACCGGAGCCGGTGAACCAGCAACCGCTGGCGAACATCAGCTTCGAGCAACTGCTGGCGATCAACCCTGACTGGCTGATCGTCGCGCATTACCGTCAGGAAAGTATCGTGCGCCAGTGGCAGCAGGATCCGCTGTGGCAGATGATGAAAGCCGCGCAGCAAAAACAGGTGGCGTCGGTGGACAGTAACGTCTGGGCGCGGATGCGCGGCTTGTTTGCCGCCGAACAGATCGCCCGCGACACGGTGCAGATCCTGCATCATCAGGCGCTTAACACCGCACCATGATGGCAGTGAAACGCCTGTTTACGGGGGGGCGCTGGACGCTGCCTCTGCTCGTTCTGGGCGTCAGCTTCTGGCTGACGCTTTTTTGCCGTTCTGCGGTGCCCATTGGCGCGCTGGAATCGTTGCGCGCCTTGCTGCCCGGCCCGCCGGTTTCCCTTGCACAGGCGCTGGTGCTGAACCTGCGCCTGCCGCGCAGTCTGGTGGCGATGCTGCTGGGAGCAAGTCTGGCGCTGGCGGGCAGTTTGCTGCAAACCCTGACCCGTAATCCGCTGGCGTCGCCTTCGCTGTTTGGCATTAACGCGGGCGCGTCGCTGGCGATGGTGGTGGTCAGCGCGCTCAGCCCGCAGCTGTTCTCCGGTTTCAGCATCGCGCTGGTGGCCGCACTTGGCGGCGGCGTCAGCTGGGGCGCCGTCATGCTGATGGGCGGCGGCTGGCGACAGGCCGGGGATCGCAGCCGGTTGATCCTCGCGGGTGTGGCGGTATCTGCGCTGTGCGCCGCGCTGGCAAAAGCCACGCTGATCCTCTCCGAAGACCACGCTTACGGCATTCTCAGCTGGCTGGCCGGCGGTGTGGCGCACGCACGCTGGCCGGAGTTCTGGCATCTGTTTCCGTTCACCGCCATCATCGCGCCGTGGGTGTTGTTGCTCGCCAGCCGCCTCAACCTGTTGCAGGTCAGCGATGACAGCGCACAGACGCTGGGTGTTAACCTGCCGCGTCTGCGTCTGACCCTTAATCTGATGGTGTTGCTGCTGGTCGGTGCCTGCGTCAGCGTCGCCGGACCGCTGGCGTTTATCGGCCTGCTGGTGCCGCACATTTCCCGTTACTGGATTGGCTACGACCTGCGCCGTATGTTGCCGCTGTGCATGATTTTTGGTGCCACGCTGATGCTGCTGGCCGATTTGCTGGCCCGTTTTCTGGCGTGGCCGGGCGAGCTACCGGCGGGCGTGGTGCTGGCGCTGATCGGCGCGCCGTTCTTCGTCTGGCTGGTGAGGACGCGCACGTGATCCGCCAGCTGACGGTATTCCTCATCCTCAGCGCGCTGCTGTTGCTGACCTTCGTGATGTCCCTGCGTTACGGCACGCACACGCTGACGTTTGAACAGATGCGCCTCGCGCTTTCACCTGCTGACAGCAACCATTTTCCGCTGACGGAGTACCGGCTGCCACGTGCGCTGCTGGCAATACTGATCGGTGCGGCGCTGGCACTTTCCGGCGTGCTGGTGCAGGGAATTATCCGCAATCCGCTGGCCTCGCCGGACATTCTCGGCGTCAATCATGCCGCCGGATTAGCCTCGGTGGGGGCGCTGATGTTGCTGCCTTCGCTCTCTGTCATGTGGTTGCCGCCGCTGGCATTTGCCGGGGGTATTGCGGCCTTTGTGCTGCTGAGGCTGGTGTCCGGGCGCTCTGCGCCGTTGCGGCTGGCATTAACGGGCGTGGCGCTGACCGCCTTTTACGCCAGCCTGACCGATTACCTGATGCTGTCTCGCCCGATGGAGATCAACAGCGCGCTGCTGTGGCTGACCGGCAGCCTGTGGGGACGTGGCTGGAATTTCGTTGAGATCGTCGCGCCGTGGTTGCTGCTCCTGATGCCGCTGAGCCTGTGGTTTTGCCGCGATCTGGATGTGCTGGCGCTCGGCGACGACAGTGCTGCGACGCTGGGTATTCGCGTATCCCGCGTGCAGCGGTGGGTGCTGTTGCTGGCGGTGGCGCTGGCGGCGATAAGCGTTGCGGCGTGCGGGCCGGTGGGCTTTATCGGCCTGGTCGCCCCGCACCTGACCCGCCGGCTGGTGGGCGGCCGCCACCGTGTGCTGATCCCTGCGTCCCTGCTGGTGGGGGCGCTGATTTTACTGCTGGCGGATGTGCTGGCGCGAACCCTGCACCCGCCGCTGGAACTGCCCGCGGGCGTATTAACGGCGGTGATTGGTGCGCCGTATTTCTTCTGGTTATTAATGAGAACCCGCTGATTATGCAACTCAGTGCAGACAATCTGACTGCCGGTTACGGCAAAAAAAACATCCTTAACGGCCTGTCGCTGACCCTCCCGGCCGGGAAGATCACCGCGCTGATCGGCCCGAACGGCTGCGGTAAATCCACGCTGTTGAAATGCTTTTCACGCCTGCTGACCCCGGCATCCGGCACCCTGTATCTCGGCGGGGAAGCGTTATCCGCGCTGCCTGGCCGCCAGCTGGCGCGCAAACTGGCGTTACTGCCGCAGCAGCATAGTGCGCCGGAAGGCATCAGCGTGCGTGAACTGGTGGGTTATGGACGCAGCCCCTGGCTAAATATGTGGGGAAGGCTGGGGCAGCAGGATAAGGCCGCCGTCGAACGGGCGATGCAGGAAACGAACATCACGGATCTTGCCGAAAAGCGGGTCAGCGAGCTGTCCGGCGGGCAGCGTCAGCGTGCGTTTCTGGCAATGGTACTGGCGCAGGACACGCCGCTGATGCTGCTCGACGAGCCGACCACCTATCTTGATATCAGCCATCAGGTTGAGCTGATGAATCTGCTGCGCAGCCAGAATCAGCAGGGAAAAACGCTGGTGGCGGTGCTGCACGACCTGAATCAGGCCAGCCGTTACTGTGACTACTTGGTGATGATGGTCGCAGGTAACATTATCGCGCAGGGCACACCGGAACAGGTCATGACACCGGCTCTTCTGTCGCAGGTGTTCGATATCGACGCGCAAATCTATCCCGAACCCGCGTCGGGGAAACCGATGTGTATTGTGCGGTGAAAGTGGGGCGCGAACCCCACTTTTTTCATGACCGGACATTCCATTCATCGGTGTACTTCACATTACCATCGACGTAGTGCCAGGTAATTTTGTTGTACATCAGTGATACCGATTCCACGTGATTGGGGTTCGAGGTCCAATGATGTAAAAAACCACGCTAAGAGGTTAATTCATTGTTTGTATTGAAATTTAGCGGTCTTAACTCGCCCTTCAGAATATCTTCCGGTAACGAAAACGTATAATGCCCCAGCATATTTATATGGCCATGTATCAGCGGCGATAATCTTGCCAGATGCTCCTCTTCAGGTGTTTCCCCCGATTTGCGAAGATGTGACAACGCCTCCTGCATGTAAAGTGTGTTCCACAGCACAACCGCATTGGTCACCAGACCCAGAGCACCGAGTTGATCTTCCTGCCCTTCACGGTAGCGTTTTCTAATTTCACCACGTTGTCCGTAGCAAATGGCTCGAGCCACTGCATGGCGTCCTTCTCCCCGGTTGAGCTGAGTGAGGATCCGACGCCGGTAATCCTCATCATCGATATAGTTGAGAAGATACAACGTCTTGTTGACCCGGCCCACTTCCATAATCGCCTGAGCCAGGCCAGATGGTCGGCTACTTCTCAACAGTGAACGAATAAGCTCTGATGCATGGATGGTCCCAAGCTTCAGTGAGCCCGCCATTCGCACCATTTCATCCCATTGGGATTCTATTTTTGACAGTTCAACACATCCCCGGGCCAGCTCATTCAGGGCACCATAATGTGCCGTTTTATCTGCCCGCCAGAATATCGCCCCGCCTGCATCGGCCAGACGAGGGGAAAACTGGTAGCCCAGTAACCAGAACAGGCCAAAAATGATATCGCTGGATCCTGCCGTGTCCGTCATAATTTCTACCGGATTCAGCCCGGTCTGCTGCTCCAGAAGCCCTTCCAGTACAAAGATGGAATCACGAAGCGTACCGGGAACCACAATGCCATGGAAACCGGAGTACTGATCGGAGACGAAGTTGTACCAGGTGATACCGCGTCCTGAACCAAAGTATTTACGATTTGGTCCGGAATTAACCGTTTTAACCGGTGTGACAAAACGCATACCATCTGCGGAGGCAACCTCACCACCTCCCCAGTACCCCGCGAGCGGCAGCGTGGACTGAAAATCAACCAGCCGTGCATTAGCGCTGACCAGCGTTTCTGCCCTGAGATAATTTTGTTTAACCCAGCTCAGACGATGGCGAGTAAGCGCGGGAATATTATGCTTTATCAGGGGTTCATGCCCTATATTGCAGGCTTCTGCCAGCAGTGTTGCGCACAGACTGACCTGGAGATCCTGCGCCCGAGCACCTGATTCACTGACGTGGCTGAATTCGCGGGTAAAACCGGTTCGGGCATCTATTTCAAGCAACAGCTCAGTCAGATCAACCGGAGGGATCAGTTCTCTTACCCGACGATTCAATTGTATCAGTGCCGGTGGCTCATCCAGTTTATCCAGATTGCTAATCGTCAGTGAGGGATGCTTACCTTCATTGCTTATGCTGACCGCTGCGTTGCAGGCAAAACGTGAAGCCACTGATTTCCATGTGTCATCAAGCCGCGTAGCCAATTGTTCTGCTGCTTTAGTTCCGTCTGATGGATGACCCAGCGCCCGACATACCGGGATGCGTTGTGCCTGCCATTCAGCTCCCTGAAGCAATTTTTGACGCGGGTCCCCCCACCGGTCACTGTTCTCCAGCCAGAGATCACGACGGCGCAAAGAATCCTGAAGGCGCTCGAGAAGGCACAACGAGTAACCCGCTCGTAGAATCCTACCATCTCTGTCGTAGACCAGACGTTTCCAGGGGCCGGAAATGATTTGCTCTGGTGCATCGTCGAGAATTCGCTTTTTTGAGCCACTCAGTTCGGCCAGATAATGGATTGCTGACAACGTGTGCTCCCCGGCTGGGGCGGCCTGAAAGTGTAAGTCACGCAACATCGCGGACAGGAAGCGCTTCACCCGTCCATATTGTTCCACCATTTCATTCTGAAAATGAGTATCTTGCGGGCGCGCCAGCTCATTTACCTTGCCGACGGATTCAGCCAGTTTGTCCTTTGGTATGCGGCGAAAAATAGCCTGCCGCAGAGCTGCTTCATCGGTGTTCTCATCAAGTAATAACGTGCATGCCCGTGCCAGTAATAGCGCGGCACGATCAAGATCTTTTAGGGTTCTGAGCCGCTTTTTCTGCCCGATATTTTTTGCAGAACGCGTGATATCCAGAATAAGCATATCCAGCACATCCACGGCCTCGTCAAGCGCCGAAATTTCCTGTGCTTTCACAAACGCAGTAAGCACGGCCAGTCGCCGTTCGTCAGGCATTCTTGAAATGTATTTCACCGAAGCCATTCCGGCATAACGGGCCAAATTCCGCAGCTGGATGGCAGGCAGACCGGAGAAATTCAGCCGGGAAAACTCCATGCTACGCAGTCGGGTATATCGCTCCAGGGCGTCTGTAAATGACGGCCCACTGATAGTGACAGGACCTTTTCGCATCTCCTCCAGCACCGATATACGCTGCCCTTCAGGTATTTCAAGTAAACCGTCCAGTTGTGTTTTCTGCCAGCTGTCAGGCAACAAAGCCAGCCTTCGCCATAATCGTCGACTTGCCCGTTCGCGTACTTCGCCAATCAGCCTTGTCAGAGTCGAGGCTGCGGGTAGCAGGATCTTATTTTGCAGCAACCATGCGGTAGCAAAATCAAACAGCAGACCTGGACGCTCATTGCTGAGCCAGGCGCGAGTATAGAGCAAACGCTTCAGTCTGAATGACCAGGGGAAATCACCAAAATCATGATAATCATAATAGAGCTTGATAAGCCCCTGATGCTCCCAGCGGGGATTTTTTTCTCTTTCTGCATACCGGGAAAGGATCTCTGGTCGGCTGATGTTCAACTGTGCCGCAATGTAAAAACGGATGAATGAGGGAATTTGAAGGGGATCAGGAAGAAACGTTCCCAGAAAGCGCGCCGTAGTCAGCTGAAGTGCAATCCCCAGCCGGTTATGTTTTCCCCGTCGCTGATTAATAAAAGCAAGGTCACGCTCATCCAGATGAAAATACCGAGCCAGCTGAACCTCATTTGGGTCTGCCACATAGCGACCGTAGTTTTCTGTCTGTTCGCTGGTAAGAAAGTCATCACTCATTGCGCATCCTTTCGTAAACGGGAGTTCTGTTCTTTTTTTTACCATCTCAAATATTATAAGTTTTGATACCTCTCAAAACGACTTCAAACATGAGTATCAAAAATCGTGATTTATGCCTTATGATACTACGCAGTATCAATATCGATTTGTGAGACCAATATGGCATTACTGGGATATGCAAGAGTATCAACCAGCCATCAGAAACTGACGGCGCAGATCACAGAGCTGAAATCTGTAGGTGTCAGAGATGATCGAATTTTTACTGATATGATGTCGGGAGCCACGGACGAACGCGAAGGACTACAACGGCTACTTGCCCGAGCGGAAAAAGACGACATCATCATTTGTACCAAAATGGACCGGCTTGGCCGCAATACCGCAGATATGATCCACATTGTTGATGCTTGCTATAAAAAGGGAATAGCCATTCGATTTTTGGAGAATGGACTGAGTACTGAAGGCACGATGGGGAAAATGGTGATTCAGATCCTTGCCGCTGTTGCAGAGGCGGAACGCGAACGAATATTAGAGCGTACCAACGAGGGCAGAGTGGTCGCGATGGCGGCAGGAGTTAAGTTTGGGCGAAAACCTCATCAAAGATCGGGAATGGCTCTGGAACTTATTCACCTTGATACTCCCATTAAGCTGGTGATGGAGAAAACCGGCATTTCTCGGGCAACTTACTTTCGGTTGAAAAGTCATCAGCGCCGTTCCTGATGGTCAGACGCTACAAATGAAAATTTTTCAGGTTCCTGCCTCGGAAGCTCTAAACATCTTCACATAAATAACCCGGGACATAATGGATAATTATAATCAGTTGCTTGCATTTATATGGGCGTATGAATACGGCAATTTTTCTGCCGCCGCGCGGGCAAACGGATTGACGCCTTCAGCAATGAGTAAACTCATCAGCCGGCTGGAGGCGAGATTACAGGTAAGGCTCTTTCATCGCGGGACGAGAACGTTAACGCTGACCGAAGAGGGGCACGTTTATCTTAACAGTGCCCGGGCAGTCGTTGACGCAATGTCTGAGGCTGATTCACTGGCAGAAGATATGCCATCACGCATCAGCGGGCAGCTGAAAATCCGTACCATGACCACCTTCGCCCGTTATCATATCCTTCCATGGTTGCCCGCGTTTATTGACGCCTACCCCGACCTCGACGTTGATATTGAAACGGGGCCGGTTTACCGGGATGAATTTGATAAAGGGCTGGATCTCGCCATTTATGGTGGTGTACTTGCGAGTTCTTCCCGTATCGCCCGTCGTATCGGTGAGAGTCAGTGGATTACCTGCGCTTCGCCGGCCTACATCACCAGGTACGGGATACCCTCCCATCCCCGTGAGTTGATGGAGCATCGCTGTTTCCACTTTAATTTCGATAGCCACTGGAACCAGTGGGTATTCACCGAAGACAATCAGAGCATCATATTCCCAGTGAAACCGGTTGCCTCACTGTCGCAGGGCGATTTGCTGCGAGATCTGGCTATTCAGGGAGAAGGTATCGTCCGCCTGGCTGACTTTCACGTTCACCGGGATATCAGAGAAGGAAGATTAATACCGCTTTTGAAGGCATTCCAGTCTCCTGTCAGAGAGCCGCTCTATATAATTTACGCGAAAAGGCAGCATCTCAGCCCGCGCATCCGCTGTTTTATTGAATTCATGGAAAAACAGATAGCCCTGCATCCCTGGAGCATTTGAATTTTCAGCCAGCCCCTTACTACTTGTCCCCAAGGTCATATTTAAATACTCACTGTGAAACTACGTCACAGTGGGTATTCCTGCTGCTCGAATCCCGTCGCTAAGGGATCGTGTTACTGTTTTATGGATTTTTACAGAACGAATCCATTTTCCAGGACTGAAGATATTACTATGTCAGACAAACAAACATCGCATGCAGGGATTGCACTGGCCCTGGCTTTCTTTTCCGGCATGCTGAGCAGCAGTCTTCCCACTCCTCTCTATCCCGTATACATCAGTTTATATGGTTTCAGCGCTTCTCAAATAATGGCGGTTTTTGGCGTCTACGCGGCTGGAGTCCTTTTAGCGCTTGCATTTACCGCCAGGGTTAATATCAGGCCTGAGCAGTATACAAAACCTCTGTATGCAGGTCTGGCCTGCGTTTTGCTGTCATCACTACTGATGATGCTCGCAGATAACTTTATGATACTTATCCTAGGCCGTTTTGTTACCGGTCTGGGTTCAGGTATTTTAATGGCCTATATTAACCGCTCGCTGATTAAATTATTTGATACGGAAGTAAGTAATACTGCGGCATTGACGGCTTCTGCCTCGTTGATCCTTGGACAGGCTATTGGCCCATTAATTACGGGGGAAATCGTGCATCGCGGTTTTTATGTACTTAAGGCTCCCTACGTAATTCTTTTTATTCTGGTTACAGCGTCAGTATTTGCGATCAGGGGCAGTCGTCTGATGATTAACAGGCACAGTACACCCGTAACCGGTGAACGGAAAAATATCAAAGCTCAAGGTCATAAGGTACTCTCTTTCCGGGACGTCATCGTCTGCTGCATGGCCATATTTCTTTCATGGGCGATGGCGTCCACGTTTATGTCCCAGGGACCCACCCTCGCCCGCACCTACTTCAATGTTACCAGCGTGCAGCTGGTAAGCTATTCACTGTCGGTATTCCTGCTGGTTGCAGGTATCACCCAGATAGTGATGAGAAAAAAACACCATTATTCGTCGCTGAAAATCGGAATTGTTACCCAACTTTCTGCGGTTTTGCTCGTCCTCTGCAGTGTATACACAACGGATCCCTTCCTTCTTTTCATAGCCGTGATGCTCGAAGGATTCGCCTATGGGGCAATACTGGTCGGTGCCGCCACTATCGTTAATGTGGTCGCCAGACAGAGTCAGCGGCACCACCTGATAAACCTTCTTTACATTGTGGGATACGTGGGTAACTGGCTGCCGTTTTCGCTGAGTGTGATGATGGATCATTTCCCCCAGGAAACAGCCCTGAATGCCTATCTTTGTTTGTGCAGTGTTTTAAGTGCGTGTATTGCTTTATCGGCGTATTTCGCGGGAAGGAGCCAGCCAAAATCATGGGTCGGAGCATAAAATACTAAATAATATAGACGGAAAAAATTATCATCCGGGCCCATCTATGCATGATGGCCGGAAATTGAATGCGAAAAATTCAAACGTAAACTCAATATTAAAGGAAAATAAAGATGTTATTATGAATGCTAATTTCCCGGAAATCGACCACGTCGTCTGAGGAAGACTCCTCCCTTACGAGCGCTCAGCCTTGATGACCTGGTATTGCCATCTTCGTGGAAGAAAACACGTCTACGTTTGCTGAAATTGCCACGATGACCGGTATGCTGCGTATTCCTGAATCTAAGCTGGCATGCAAAAGATAAGCACAATCAGCGCTCTTTATCTTTCTCCATCAATATATTTAAAAATGAGCGAACCTTTGTCGGGCGAAATCGAGATGCGGGAAAAACTGCATGAATCTCACCTGAAGGTAGTTCCCATTCTGGGAGCACCTGAATTAAGCGGCCAGAAATAAGATCATCACTGACAACGTAATCCGGCAACACAGAGATGCCAGCACCTTCTCTCACCGCTTCACGGACCGCCAGTGTGTTATTAATGAATATCGAGGGCTGAACGTTGACACTTTGTTGATCCGATCCATTCAGCGTGAAATGCCACTGAGAAGGTTCACGCAGAGCTGTATTGGCTATAAAAGGCAGTGGTTTGATATCTTGTGGTTTATTAATTTTTTCTAGCTGCGGCTGCATATTGCGCGGGGCTATCAGCAACTGCCGGAAGTGCCCGATTTTCCTTGCCTGCAAATATGAGTCGTCTAACCAGCCCACACGGATGGCTATTTCTATATCTTTGTCCACGATATCAAACTTGTTATCACTTATCACGGCATCAACTTTGCAGTCTGGATAGCGCTGACTGAATGCCGTGATAGCTGGAACGACGACGCTGATCCCATAGTCAAAAGGCGCTGTCAGCCTCAATGTCCCAGAAGGCTCTGCCACCAGTGCGTCTAACTCTGCAAAGGCTTCCTCTGTTTCACGTAGAATAGACGCACAGTGCTCATAAAAGACTTTTCCCGCATCCGTTAAGCGAATGGTACGAGTAGTACGGATAAGAAGAGTGGTGTTCAACTCCTCTTCAAGACGCGCGACCTGATGACTGACTACCGCTTTAGTTATACCCAAACGCTCGGCAGCTGCAGTAAATGAGCCAGCCTCAACCACGGAGACAAAGTAGGCAAGGCGTCTGATATTTCCCAGTTTTCTCACTACCGCATTCCAATTGTATGTTTTTAGATGACAAGCTGTTTACCATGGATGTATTTAATATCCAATAAAAGTTTTCTATGATGAGTTACTTTTAAAAATAGGGGGCACCTGTGAACATGATTCTTAATTACTTATTCGATCCGCTTTGCGGTTGGTGCTACGGCGCGTCACCTGTGCTTACTGAACTAAATGACATTCCGGGCATTAAACTTGAGTTCATGCCAACCGGCCTGTTTTCAGATGCCGGCGCACGTCCCATGAACAATGAATTTGCTGCTTTTGCGTGGGAAAACGACCAGCGAATTTCTAATATCACCGGGCAGCCTTTTTCCGAGATTTATCGCGAAAAAGTGCTTCATGGCCAGCAGAAAAAATTTGACAGTGGTTCAGCCACGCTTGCGATTACTGCAGTATCACTGTCAAACCCTTCGCGGGAAATTGAAGCGCTGAAAGCAATACAACACGCTCGTTATGTTGAGGGGCTTGACGTCACGTCATTGTCGGTTCTTGCGGGTGTGTTAAGTTCTCAGGGTCTGGAAAATGCGGCGAAGAAAGTGTTGGATCCTGCAGCAGACTTGCTCGAAGCAAACCATATTCGTACTGAGCGTGCGAAACGATTAATGCGGGAATTTGGCGCACGCGGTGTTCCCACTTTTATTGCCGAATCCGGCTCAAAGCGCTGGATGCTAAACTCAAGCATATTGTTTTCAAACCCTCATGAATGGGTACGTCAGTTAGTGGATTCATAACGTCTGGTGAAAGCAATGCTCACCTAATTACCACTTTAACAGAAGGCGAAAAATACGATGACACTACAAACCAACATCCCTGATGCAGGGAGGGACATTCCCCTGAGTTGGACACATTTTCCTGCCGGCGAGCACGGTTTTTATCGCTCGCCAGTGCTGATCTCTGGCGATAAGGAAGCCGTACTTATTGACGGTGGTTTTACGCTCGCCGATGGCAGACTGCTGGCAGAGGCTATCCAGAAAACAGGTAAAAAGCTGACCACAATCTATATTAGCCAAAGCGACCCTGATTACTACTTTAGCCTCGGTCCGGTAAGAGCAGCCTTTCCGGAAGCTCGTGTCGTTGCCGCATCGTCGACAATCGATGCCATTAAGAAAAGTGTTGATAAGAAACTGGCAGTGTGGGGCCCACAACTCCAGGACAACGGCCCGCAAACGTTGTCAGACATCGTTATGCCCGAGGTATTTGACGAGGATGCGTTATCTCTCGAAGGCCAGGCCCTCGAAATTATTGATGCTGATGGCCTCGCTAACCGTCGTTATCTCTGGGTACCTTCGCTTAACGCCATTTTTGGCGGTGTACTGGTGTTCTCTGGTACCCATGTGTGGACCGCCGACACTCAAGGTCCAGAGGGTCGCGCACTTTGGATAAAAAATCTGGACACCATGGCATCCAGACATCCCACTACGGTCATCGCAGGGCATATGTTACCTGAGGGTGCTACCGATATTTCAGCAATAACCTATACCCGCGACTATCTTCTGGCTTTTGAGAACGAGCTAAGTCTGGCCAGCGACAGTAGCGAACTGATTGCAGCCATGACAAAACGTTATCCTGATGCTGGCATGAGTGTCGCTTTACAAATTGGTGCAAAAGTCGCCAAGGGCGAAATGAGTTGGGGATAGAATAATGAAGAGTAATGTGGAAATTATACGCGCGACTTATGAAGGTACCTCTGAAGAAAATGGAAAGAACCTGCTTGCTGTCCTGTCGCCCAATGCGACATGGACTGAAGCGGCTGGGTTCCCCTATGCAGGGACTTACACCGGTGCAGAAGAGATAATCGCTAACGTATTTCAGCGACTGGCAACTGAGTGGACAGACTATCAGGCAAAGACGCATACGTTTCTTGCTGACGGTAACTATGTTGCTGCTTTTGGGATTTACTCCGGCGTTTATAAAATAACCGGCAAGGCGATGACGGCATCATTTGCGCACCTTTATCGCCTTGAGGATGGGAAAATTATGACCATGGAGCAGTACGTCGATAGCGCGTCGGTCATGTCGGCGTTAGCATAAAGTTAACACCGTCTGACAGGTTTCTACGCACTTGTAGTCGTTTACTGAATTTGGTCAGCATCCATTGTGGGCAGTTTCAGTAAACCACTACAAGTGCAATCTGACTAAGCCAAAACTTTCTTCAGCCACAGGCTCAAATCATGGAGTTCATCATCACTTACTGTGCCTCCAACAGGATAGGTCTTCCATGATCCCCCAATGACAATCCGCTTTCATACCGCGCGAATTTCGCAGTGTATCAGACTCTCATAATATCCCATCGTATTACGCAGTCCTGTTTCGTCTTCCGAACGAGAAAAATCAGAATGACGTTAATCGTACCAGGGCGGTCTGTCCTGTCCCCCGCCTGCGATAATGCTTGAATTGTTAAGCTTTAACGACCGGCGCTTCTGGATCGTGATTTTCTGGTTCAAGTTAAAAATAATGAGTTTATTATCAAAGCATTATTCCCAGGGTAATCCTTGCTCCCAGCTTTCGACAAGCAGGTCAATAAAGGCCCGAATTCGCGGTGATAAATGTCGTTTACTGGGATAAATGAGCCGAATAGGTTCCGGAGGGAAAGGAAACTCCTCAAGCACAGGTATCAGCTTACCGCTACGCAAATCCTCCCCTAGCAAATAGGTCGGTAAGTGAACGATACCAAATCCGGAAATTGCCGACGCCCGCATGGCTTCCGAATTGTCGAGGTTTAGTCGCCCGGGCCCTTCATAAACAAAAGTGCCTTCCGGAGTCGCAAACCGCCAGCTGCGTCTCTTTTCTGCACTCAGAAGAAAAATAGTGTCATGCCTGGTTAAGTCTGCGGGTGTTTCCGGAACGCCCCGTGAAGATAAGTATTCGGGGGATGCACAAGTGACAATATGCTGCGAAGCAATCGTGCGGGTAAGAATACGTGAGTCATCGCGAGGTTCACCTATACGAATGGCAATATCAAAGCCTTCCTCTATCAGGTCAACAAACCTGTCGCTAAAGGACACTTCGGCACGAATTTCCGGCCACTTTTTCAGATAAATATCCAGAATGGGAAGGATATGTCGCTGCCCAAAAGAAAGCGGCGCACTCAGCCGGAGAGTCCCCGTTGGCTTACCCCTGCGCATGGCCATGGCGGCATCGACCTCTTCCAGGTCCTCGAGTATCTGGCGGCAACGATCAAACATGACCCTCCCTTCATCGGTGAGACTCAGACTTCGGGTGGTACGGTTAAGAAGACGAACCCCCATACGCGTTTCGAGCCGGACGATACTTTTACCAATCGCAGAACGTGTAAGCCCAAGGGAACTTGCGGCGTGTGTGTAACTCCCGGCTTTTACAGCCGCGACGAACGCGGCGATATCACCAATGCTGTTGATCTCCATACTATATTTTTCTCATCCAATACGGGCGTTGTTGTACCCTTATATGGGAAGCACATTCCCCAAATGTTGGTATATTATATATTCCTGTTCCACTTTAACGCAAATACAAACAGGAATACCGATGATGAATCAACAAACTAAGAAAGCCGTAAAAGAATGGTCAGAAAGCCTGGCCGGTCTGGGACCAATCCTTACGGGTGAAGATACCGTAACGCCAATGAGTGAAGTGCGTGACGCCTATACCCGTATGTTGGCTAAAAATCCTGCACCCGCAGGTGTTGGCTTTACTGAGGTCGATATGGGGGGAGTGCCGGGAACGCTGGTGACTCCTGAAAATCTAAAAACCGATGCCATCGTTATGTACATCCACGGTGGGGCATACATTGTCGGTGAATCTGCTGGCTATCACGGTATTGGTGGCAACTATGCCAGCATGCTGGGCGCACGGGTTTACATGCCAGATTACCGACTGGCACCGGAGTATCCTTTCCCTACGCCCGTTACCGATACCGTTCGTGCATATGAGTGGTTGATTGAACAGGGCTTTGACGCCAGCAAAATCGTGCTGGCGGGTGAGTCTGCGGGCGGCGCGATGGTGGTTACCGTTATGGTTGCGGCACGCAACAAGGGCCTGCCGCTTCCAGCCGGCGGGGTCGCTATTTCACCCTGGGCTAACCTTGAGCACACGGGTGTCTCTATGACCAACAGAGAAGGCCTTGATCCTCTAAACACCAAAGCAGGTCTTGATTTTCTCGCACGTACGTTCCTCGGCGATGCATTGCCTAACCATCCAATGGCATCACCGGTGTTTGCTGATGTAACGGGCCTGCCGCCGGTGCTCGTTCAGATAGGTGAAAACGAACTGATGCTGACCGACGCGATGCGTCTGGCAACTCATCTGGGTGATAACCGCGTACGCGTAAATCTGGAAGTCTGGCCGGGCATGTTCCACGCCTGGCATTTCTTCTCCACGTTGCAGCCAGAAGCGGTACAGGCGCTTGAGAGTTCAGTCGCCTTTATTGAAAAGGCTCTACGTGATGCAGCGAAGTAATCATCATTGATGATTGACTAAATAACGGGCGCAGCTGACTGCGCCCGTCAGGAGTGTAAATGCCCCCTCTACAGACACAACCAACCTATCCGTCGGATCTTGCCTCACATAGCGCATATAAGCGCGTATTCCGCCCGGGTAGTCTGACATTTGGCTTTATTATGCCGCTTGAAGGTTATCCGGATTCGCCTTTTCCGACCCTGCAGGATCATCAGGCGCTGGCACAATTTGCTGATGACGCCGGTTTTTCCGCTCTGTGGATGAGAGATGTGCCCTTTTATGATCCACAGTTTGGTGACACAGGACAGATGCTTGACCCCATGGTCTACCTCGGATTTCTTGCCTCTCAAACCACACGCATAACGCTGGGTACCACCGGTATGGTGTTACCCCTGAGGGACCCGATTATATTGGCCAAGCAGGCAGCCTCAGTGGACCAGCTAAGTGGTGGACGCCTTTTGCTGGGGCTATCCAGCGGGGATCGCGCTGTTGAATACCCTGCGTTTGGTGCCGATTACGATAACCGGGCCGAACGTTATCGCGAGGCGTTTGGTCTGATAAAAACCGTCTGTGAGACGTCCTTCCCGGTGGCTGAAACGGCGTACTACGGCAAGCTTTCAGGCAACCTTGATCTTATTCCCAAACCCTTTAAATCCCGCATTCCAATGATTGTGGTTGGTCGAGCACGGCAGGACCTGAGCTGGATAGCAGAGGAAAGCGACGGATGGATATGGCATCTGAGTGATTTCTCAACGCTCCCGGAACTGCTTGAATTCTGGTGTGGCGGTTACGACGACAATCGTTTCAGACCTTATGGCTATGCCACCTTTTTTGACCTGGATGCTAACCCTGACGCGCCGCTTCGCAGATTGATGAATGGCATCACCGTCGGCCGCAATGCGCTGATAAAGCTATGGAAGGAGCAGGAGCGCCAGGGAGTAAACCACGTTGCGTTAAATCTGAAACCGCTGACACGGCCAGCAGCCGAGGTGATGGCTGAAATGGCAGAATTTGTGTTACCCGAGTTTCCTTCTGAATAAATGCAGGGTAATAAATGAACTGTTTATTTCATTCTTCAGTGCAGAGCCTGAATACGTTTTGTGAAGCCTGGTCCGGTAACGCTTGCTCCGACAATAGCCAATGGCTGGACCCCTCGGTCAGATTAGTCAGCAGTCATCGTGGAACCGTTTCCGGCCGTGAAAATGTCACCGCCCTTTTGCAAAATGACTTTGCTGACCTGGACAACGTGTCCGTTACGCTGACAAACACCGTTGAGCGCAGGAACGATAAAGATTACGTCGCCAGTGCATACCTGCACGGACAGGCTTCGCGCACAGGTTCCGGACGTCATAACCCGGTACGGTTCGGGGGGACGGTCGTGATGAGGGCTGGCACAGATGAAGCCCAACCTGTGATCCATACCCTTCACCTCCAGATACACTGGACCTCAGGTGCAAGACAGTTGTTATCGGGATGGCAGCTACCGGCTGAAGAGTCCGGCTGGCATCAGGGATTTCCGCCAGTCGCCATTATCAGTGAACTTGATGCTCCCTGGCATATTGTGCCAGAAAACCACCGTGCTACGGGTGACGAACAGGAGGTGATCGATATCTGGTATCGCTACGCGTGGGCGCTGGACCAGGCAGATTTCACACTTTTCAGCACATGCTTTAGTGAAAACGCCGCGGGTAACTTTACCCCCCTGGGCTATATCTCCGGGAGACGAAATATCATTGCCGCCATGAAAGCCTTCCGGCTTCCGTGGCCCTGGATGCAGCATTTTGGTAAACCTCTGAAAGTATGTGTCCACCCCGATCGCCAGTCGGCCTTCCTGATAATAGGCCGGGTTATTGCCGAGAAGACGCATGATTCAGTGGGTCGCAAAATCTACGGCGCGCATTACCGTGTTGGAATGGAAAAAGACGCTCACAACCAGTGGTCAATTTGCTGGAGCGAATATAATCCTGGCTGGCTTTCAACAGACGATGTATCCGGCATTGATACTGCATTACCGCGCAACAGATGAACGCTGCGCGCTCGACAAGCGTGCCGGCAACTCTTTTTTCAGTTCTTCAATCAAGGCTCTCACTTTAGGAAGGACCGTGTGAGTCCTGGGCCACATTGCAGAAATGGGGGTGGGCGGTGCCTGAAATGTGGGTAGAATTGCACGAAGCTGCCCCTTTTTGATGGCATCACCACATAACCAGTCAGGAAGTTGCGTCACCCCACATCCGGCAATAGCCGCTTCCAGCATGGCTTGACCATTATTAAAACGGTAGGCTGAGGAAACAACATGCCTTACAACGTGTCCCTCTTTGCCCCGGATTAGCCAGTAAGTTTGCCCGTCTGACGGTAACCCTGAAATGCATCTGTGTGATGAAAGCTCACGAAGATCAATGGGGGTGCCTGCTCGTTCCAGATATCCCTCAGAGGCGCAAATGATAAGCTTTTGCTCGCCAAGGCGGGTGGCAACCAAATCACCTGAGTCAGGCAGGGGACCAAGCCTCAGCGCGAGGTCAAAGCCGTCTGTCGCCGGGTCGCGAACCCGATCACTGAAATCAACTTCGATGTTCAGGGTCCGGTATTTTAACGCCATGATATTGAGTAAGGGCATAATGAAAAGATGCCCAAAGGCCACGGGAACCGTCAGCCGCATCAGTCCAGACGGCTCCACTATCCCCGCCTCTATTATGCTTTCAGCATCTGAAATCATATCCATAGCAGCAGTGCAGCGATTGAAATAGATCTCACCTTCCGGCGTCAGCGACAGGCTTCGCGTACTGCGGTTGAGTAAGCGAACCCCCAGGCGGATTTCCAGACGCTTGATGCTTTTACTGAGTGCAGAGCGCGTCACGCCTAAACCCTCAGCTGCAGCAACGAAACTGCCTTTTCTGACAACTTCAGTAAATTCCTGTACGCCATTGAGTTGTGCCGTCACAAATATTGGTTCCTTTATCTCAACACTGAGGGGCTTTTTGCCCAGGTAATCATGGCCTTTAAATAAGGATAAGATCGTTGCTAACAGATTTTTACCATGAAATGGCGTCAGGAGACAGAATGAGTGAGTTGCTGAATATCTATACAATGAATGGAATAAAGCTTAATAATCGTGTCGTTATGGCACCAATGACCCGATCGCGGGCCTATGACCTTGTTCCCACTGACAGTATGGTCACCTACTATCGCCAGCGCGCAACAGCAGGTTTAATTGTTTCCGAAGGTTCACCTGTTTCAATGGAAGGCCGTGGACAGGCTTACACGCCGGGAATTTACACTGACGAACAGATAGAGGGATGGAAAAAGGTGACAGAGGCAGTACATGCGCAGGGTGGGAAAATATTCATCCAGCTTTGGCACGTAGGACGTTCCTCACACATTGCTCACCAGCCTGATGGGCAGGCCCCGGTCAGCTCCGTCTCACGCGTTGCAGAAGGCTGCACCACTCACATTCCTGGTGATAACTGTCAGTCTGTACGCGTATTTCACAGCCAGCCCCGCGCATTAGCAACGGATGAAGTCCCGCGGGTGACACAGGATTTCGTTCAGGCAGCTAAAAATGCCATCGAGGCGGGTTTTGACGGAGTGGAGATCCACGCAGCTAACGGCTACATCTTCGAGCAATTTATCAATGGTGGACTTAACGACAGAACAGATCGTTATGGCGGTAATATTGCCAATCGTCTGCGGTTTACGCTGGAAACTGTGGATGCTATCTCTGCAGCCATCGGGAGTCATCTGACAGGTATCCGTATTGCACCCTTTGGCCGCCTGCAGGATATGCATAGCTTTGATGATGAGCAGGATACCTGGTTATCTTTAGGTATCGAACTGCGTCGTCGACATCTCGCATATGTGCATTTGAGCGATCAGGAATCTCTCGGAGCTCAGGCCATTCCTGCTGGTTTTCTAACAAAGTTTCGTGAGGCCTACGAGGGAACTCTTATCGTCGCAGGCAGCTATACACAGGCGCGTGCAGAAATGGCACTCAGAGAGGGGTTTGCCGACTTAATTGCATTTGGGCGTCCTTTCATAGCCAATCCAGATCTCGTTAAACGCATGAAAAATGGGTGGCCGATAGCTATTCCTGATAAGGATACGTTCTATACCGGGCAAGATGCAGGTTATATAGATTATCCCACGTATCACGTCGATTAAGTTCCCAGAAGCTGGAACGTATCCGGAATGCCTCCGATCCTAAAACAGCTCCGGTTTTCAGCCATTGGGAGAGGAGGAATTCTATTAATAGTGAATTGCCAAATAAATACCCATATTTCATATAATTACTTCGTTAGAGTGGTTTTTTACATCATCGGCCCCCGAACCCCTGATTAAGCTGCGAATTTCCGGACATTCTCACGTTGGGCATGCCCGGATTTACGCCGGTAATCTTCACCCCCTCAAGCGTCATAATAAAATAAACCTCTTCCCTGCCGGCATCATTAATGCGATACCAGCGGATTTCAGCGGACTTTAACGTTTGTCCTTTAGCGACTGCTTTATACAAATAAGGGCTCGATGAATCGAAATCTTTTTCAAGCATCATCGGAGAGTGGGTGCGGGTTCCGGTAATACTGCCGCTACGGCTGTCGACGGGAATATTCAGACCGTGGCTGAAACCGATGATCTCAATACTTCCCTCCCGATTTGCAACATCCACAGAACCTTTAATAGCAGCACCACCGTCATTGCAGAGCCACATATAAGCGGGTATTGGCATGGTTGTCATTTCCTTAAAAAAAACGAGCTTTACGTTATGCCCTTAATGCCATTTTGGGCAATGAGTGGATGTTGTAATATATTGACTTTTCAGAAGTTTATTATCAAATAAAGCATTTTAAGTGCCTGTTTTTTGTGGTGTGATTACCGTGTTTTTCTTTTAGCTAAATTTCACAAGGAGTTTTCATGGCTATACAAGGGAAATTTGTGATCAACGATGCCGATTATTCCCCCCTTAGTGTCAGTGGTGTGGGGACGTTCATGGCATTTTCAGGGAATGGGGCCTATCGCAATCGCGGAGGGTGCGGAAAAATTGCAGGAAATGGACCAATACCCACGGGCCGATATTGGGTTGTTGAAAGAGGGGGCGGTGGTTTTTTTTCAAAAAAAGTCGCGTGGGTAAAAGACAGTTATAACAAATATCACAGTGGCGCGGAGTTTAGACGTTCAGAGTGGTTTGCACTCTATCCTGATGACCGGAGCATAGACGATATGACCTGGATTGAAGGCGTTAAGCGAGAGCACTTTCGCCTGCACCCTGGGATACTCTCTGACGGTTGTATAACACTGGCCAACAATTCAGATTTCGCCCTGCTGAGAAATGCGCTGCTGCATACCAGGCTGATGGAAGTGCCCTGCATGAAAGATCTCATGGCATATGGATATATAGAAGTCGTTTACGGTGGATTTCGCCATGCTGACACTTGTGCGCTGGGTAGCTAAGTCTGCACTCCTGGTTCTCCTGTTCTGCACCGGAGCCATGCTTATTGATCCCGCTACATTTATCAGTCTGGATACGGCCAATAGTTTTGCAGAATGGACGTATGGTGATGTAAATCAGGAAAATTTTGATGATTTGTGGGTTTTGACCTGGATCGCATGTTCGATGCTGTTCTCTTTGGCGGGGTACTTTCTGATTATCAGGATCGCCCGAAAAATGCGCCGTTAGTGGCGCACTCATATTTCGCTCCAATTCCCCATATTTCCTGCCGGTAAACTTCTCCTTCACCCCGCAGTATTTCTGACCTTAAAAACACCCGCATTCGTTGTCATTGTTTTCTCAGGGGTTGTGTTTATCAACTACACTTCTGACACCCCTACAGCGCCGCTAAAAAGAGCGCAAGACAACGAGAAAACATCATGATCATTTCAGCATCGACGGACTACCGCGCTGCGGCAAAAAGTAAGTTGCCGCCATTTCTGTTTCACTACATCGACGGGGGGGCTTACAACGAGCATACGCTCAGACGTAACACCGCCGATCTGGCTGATATTGCCCTGCGTCAGCGCGTCCTGAAAAACATGTCAGATCTGAGCCTTGAGACGCAGCTGTTTGGTGAAAAACTGGCGATGCCGGTGATCCTGGCGCCCGTCGGTCTGACCGGCATGTATGCCCGCCGCGGCGAAGTGCAGGCCGCGCGCGCGGCGGCGAAAAAAGGCATTCCCTTCACCCTTTCCACCGTTTCCGTCTGCCCGATTGAAGAGGTTGCGCCGGCCATCGACCGGCCAATGTGGTTCCAGCTTTACGTGCTGAAAGATCGCGGATTTATGCGCAATGCGCTGGAGCGCGCTCAGGCCGCAGGCGTCAACACGCTGGTGTTTACCGTGGATATGCCGGTGCCGGGCGCACGTTACCGCGACGCCCATTCCGGCATGAGCGGCCCGAACGCAGCCGCCCGTCGTATGTTGCAGGCGGTGATGCACCCGCAATGGGCGTGGGATGTTGGCCTGAACGGCAAGCCGCACGACCTCGGTAATGTTTCCGCCTATCGCCGGAAACCGACCACGCTGGAAGATTATATCGGCTGGCTGGGGGCGAACTTTGACCCGTCCATTTCATGGAAAGATCTGGAGTGGATCCGCGAGTTCTGGAAAGGCCCGATGATCATTAAAGGCATTCTGGACCCGGAAGATGCCAGAGACGCGGTGAAATTCGGCGCTGACGGCATTGTGGTGTCCAACCACGGTGGCCGCCAGCTCGACGGTGTGCTCTCCACCGCCCACGCGCTGCCTGCCATCGCCGATGCGGTGAAAGGTGACATCACCATTCTCGCGGATTCCGGCATCCGCACCGGTCTGGACGTGGTGCGTATGATTGCGCTCGGCGCAGACAGCGTGCTGCTTGGTCGCGCCTTTGTGTATGCGCTGGCCGCAGCGGGTGAGGCGGGAGTGATTAATTTGCTTAACCTGATTGAAAAGGAGATGCGTGTAGCAATGACGCTGACCGGGGCGAAGACCATCGGTGAGATTGGCGCCGGATCGCTGGTGCGCGGCGCGGGGCGGTGAAACGGCAGCCTCAGTGGCATCTCAATTTTCCAGATATCCAAGAGAGAAATGCGCATAAGTAACGCTGTCAGGATGTGTCAGCATAGGTGTGTCTGGGGTGCGCCCGTCGGGGCGAAAAGCCGCCATCACACTTATTCTAAAGGCTTATCTGAAGGGAATGCTTATGCTGAAAAATCTTGTTCTGCCGTCTTCTGCCCCCGTTTCTATTGCCGGACGTTTGTCGGCTGTGGCGTTGTTACTTTCTTCCGTTTCGGCCTGGGCCGCGGAGCCGTTGCGGGTGCAGGCTGATGCCGTGCCGCACGCCGAAATTCTGGCGTATGTGCAGAAAATTGACCCCGGCCTGAATCTGAAAGTGATCGAAATTCCCAGCGGGCTGAACCCTAACGAACTGCTGGCGCATGGCGATATTGACGCCAATTATTTCCAGCATGTGCCGTATTTGCTGTCACAGGAAAAGGCGCTGAAGGTGAAGTTTGTCGTGGCGGCGCAGGTTCACATCGAGCCGCTGGGCGTCTATTCCAGCCGTCATAAAAGCTATGCGGATGTGCCGCAAAACGGCACCGTCGCCGTGCCTAACAACGAAACCAATCTGAGCCGCGCGTTGTATTTGTTGCAAAGTCAGGGGCTTATCACGCTGAAGGACGGCTTTAACGATCCGGCTAAAAATCAGGCCACGCCGCGCGACATTGCCACTAACCCGAAGAACCTGAAAATTCTGGAAGTGGAATCCCCGCAGATCCCGCGTTCTTTGCCGGACGTTGATCTGGCAGTGATTAACGGTAACTTTGCGCTGGAAGCGGGGCTGAGCCCGGCGAAGGATGCGCTGGGTCTGGAGAAAGCGCAGGGCAACCCGTATGCCAATATTCTGGTGACCACGGAGAAACTGCAAAACGATCCACGGATTAAGCAACTGGCAAAAGACCTGCAATCGCCGCAGGTGGCGCAGTTCATCAGTGAAACGTTTAAAGGTTCGGTGTTACCGGTGACCGCGGCGAAAAGCTGACAGGATCTGAGCAGGCGTAAAACGCAAAAAAGGGAACCGGCGTTCCCTTTTTTCATGTCTTCAGCTGGCGTTCTGAACGATCAGTTCAGCAGCCCGAGGTGTTCGACCAGGATGGACGTGCCGATGCCTATCAGCACAACGCCACCCAGCACTTCGGCCCATTTTCCGATGGCCGCCCCTAAAAAACGGCCCAGCAACATGCCAGAGGTGGCCATGATGGTGGTGGCGGCACCGATGGCGAGCGCCATCACCAGAATGTTAACCTGCAGGAAGGCGAGGCCGACGCCCACGGCCATCGCATCAAGGCTGGTGGCAATGGCGGTGGTGACCAGCAGCCAGAATCCGTGACGGTGCGGTATCTCTGTTTCTTCGCCGGTATCTTTCTTAAATCCCTGCATAATCATACGGCTGCCCAGCACCAGCAGCAGGGTGAACGCGACCCAATGATCCCACTCCATGATGAACTGAGTGGCTGCAAGGCCAATGGCCCATCCGATCACTGGCGTAATGGCTTCAATCACGCCAAAAATAATCCCGGTGCGTAACGCTTCTTTCAGCGGCGGGCGGTGCAGGGATGCGCCTTTACCGATTGCCGCAGCAAACGCATCCATCGACATGCCGAACGCCAGAATAACGACCGTATAAAATTGCATAAAACAGACCAGTCAGGCCTTTCGTCAAACAAAAGGCGCCTTATTAAAAGAGGCGTGCAGTTTGCCACAGAAGATAAAATAAAAAAACCATAATATTCAATCAGTTATAGCATGCGTTAAGAATGTTAGCACAGGCTATATTTGTATGAAAAGGCTTCAAAAATGCAAGGGTATTGGTGGTTGAGGAGGAAAAACGTGAGTTATCATAATAATTTACGCGCCCGCTTAATTATGCAGCGGGTCTTATTTTGAGCAGGAGGCAGCGGCGGGTGACGGATGAGCCGCTGACGGGTGGGAAAGATTTTTTCCTGCGTCCGGCTTTCCCATCGTCTGAATCTGCAAAATCAACGCTGCTTACTGGCACCAGCGGTTGCGGCCCTGTTCTTTTGCCCGGTAGAGCGCGGCATCGGCGGCGGCGATCAGTTCGGCAACGCGTTTTCCGTGATCATAACCGGTCACACCCATGCTGACGGTGACGTGTTCGCTCACCTGCGATTGCGCGTGAGGCATGGCCTGCTCGCTGATTTTGGCGCGAATACGTTCAGCCACGGCGATGGCTTCCTCAACGGATGCGCCTGGCAGCAGAACCAGAAACTCTTCCCCGCCATAGCGTGCGACCAGATCTTTCGGGGTGCGCACGGCGTCTTTCAGCGCGCGGGCGATCGCCACCAGACAGTGATCGCCGGCCTGATGCCCGTAGTGATCGTTGTAGCGTTTGAAATAATCGACATCCAGCATGATCAGCGCAAACGGCAGACGCTGAGCTACCGCCATGTCCAGATGGCTTTCCATTCCGCGCCGGTTGGCGGTTTCAGTCAGCGGATCCTGGCTGGCCAGCGTGTCCAGATAAGAGATCAGCACCAGATTATCCTGATGGCGTTGCCAGTTTTCATCGAACCAGTGCTGCAAAATATGACGCCCGTAAATCAGAATCAGCGAGAAAAGACACCAGATAACGAAAAACCGCAAATTAAGATCTGAATATAGGCTGATGTTGGACAGTAACGCGGATAACCACAGCGGGGTGGCGTACAGCAATAATCCGCGGGGATAAAAGTAGAGTGCTGACAGTGCCGTGAGGATCAGAATAATGACCAGCGGATACGACACCGGCAACTGCCATAAGGTGACAAAGTAGTAGCAGCTGTATGCCCAGATTGCCCCCGTCAGCAGGAACACCAGATCGAACAAAAGACACCGTAACGACGTCAGCCGCTTTTCCCCGATAAAGACGACGCCGAGGCTGCCCGCCGCCAGGGCGATCACCACGCCCATGGTGATATCGATGATGTCCAGCACAGAGGCGGGTACCGGGGGAACGGCGGCATCGGCATGGCCGAAAATCTGGCTGCGGCACAGAACGATGACCGCGAAACTGAAGTTGATGAACGCAAACCAGGGCACACTTTTTGAGAGCGCGTAGGCAACCATCTCCTCACGCCTTTTCCACAGCGGCAAATTGATTGTTGGCGGTTTTCTTTTCTCGCTCACCATGGGATTGACCTCAGACATTGGGCGATAAGGACGGACAAACAATGTCACCCCGCAGGGTAACGGCATTAAAGTAATAGACACATTCTTGTCAAAACACCAAACACGGTCACGCTTTGCGCTGAAAAAATCCGCTTATTTCTCTGAGTTATGGGCATTTTTCTGCCCGCAGCAGGGCAAATTCACACCAGCATCTATACTGCGTGAATGGGGCCGCAAAGGCTTCCCCAAAACATGGCGAAGACGCATGAAACACATACAAAATAAGTCGTCGCTGCTCAGCGCGACGACCGCCTGCATCGGTGTCGTTTATGGTGATATTGGTACCAGCCCGCTTTATACCTTGCGCGAATGTCTGACCGGGCAGTCCGGGATCACGCTGACCCAAAGTTCGCTGTTCGGATTTTTGTCGCTGATTTTCTGGTTGCTGATGCTGGTGGTGTCAGTGAAATACATCAGCTTTGTGATGCGCGCGGATAACGACGGGGAAGGCGGGATCCTTACGCTGATGTCGCTGGCGGTGCGTCACCTGAATCCGCGCTGGGTGCCGGTCATTATGTTTCTCGGCCTGGTCGGCGGCAGTTTCTTTTATGGCGACGGCGTCATCACGCCCGCAATCTCCGTGCTTTCCGCCATTGAAGGGCTGGAGCTTATTGCGCCGTCTTTCGATCGCTTTATCATTCCGGCGGCCGTTGCGGTGCTGACACTGCTGTTCTTCATTCAGAAAAACGGCACTGGCAGCGTGGGAAAAATCTTTGCGCCGGTGATGGTGGTGTGGTTTGTGGTGCTGGCGATATTGGGGATCGGCGGGATTATGCGCAACCCGGACGTGTTGCAGGCGCTGAACCCTTACTGGGCGCTGCATTTTTTTGTCGAATTCAAAACGGTGTCGTTCTTCGCGCTGGGCATGGTGGTGCTGTCGGTAACCGGTGGCGAAGCCTTGTACGCGGATATGGGGCATTTTGGTAAGAAACCGATCCGCATCGCGTGGGTTGTGCTGGTTGGCCCGGCGCTGGTGATGAATTATTTCGGTCAGGGCGCGTTGCTGCTCAGCCACCCTGACGCTATCCAGAATCCGTTTTTCCTTCTGGCGCCCGGCTGGGCGTTGATCCCGCTGCTGGTGCTGGCGACGCTGGCGACGGTGATTGCCTCGCAGGCGGTGATTTCCGGCGTGTTCTCCCTGACGCGTCAGGCTGTGCGCATGGGGTATCTGCCTCCGATGCGCATCATCTATACCTCTGACGTCGAATCCGGACAGATTTACATCCCGGTGGTCAACTGGCTGCTTTACGTCGCGGTACTGATCGCCATTCTCAGCTTTAAACATTCCAGCAATCTGGCTTCGGCCTACGGGATTGTGGTCACCGGCACCATGGTCATCACCTCTTTGCTGATTGGGATTGTGATGGTGAAAAACTGGGGATGGAAAACCTGGGCTGGCGGGCTGGTGATGACGCTGATGCTGCTGATTGACGTACCCTTGTTTGCCGCTAACCTGACAAAACTGTTCTCCGGCGGCTGGCTGCCGGTGGTGATCGGCCTGACCATTTTGCTGATTATGCTGACCTGGAAAACGGAGCGTTCGCGGTTGTTGCGCCGGTTGCGTCAGGATCCGGAAGCGCTGGAAGCACTGATCACCTCGCTGGAAAAGGCGCCGCCGAAACGGGTGCCCGGCACCGCTGTGGTGATGTCGCGCGGGTTGTACGAGGTCCCGCTGGTCTTACTGCACAATCTTAAACATAACAAGATCCTGCATGAGCGGGTGATTTTACTGACCATGATCACGGCGGATGTGCCTTATGTGCACAACGTGAGACGCGTGAACATTGAACAGCTTTCTCCGACTTTCTGGCGGGTGATCGCCAATTATGGCTGGCGTGAAAAACCTAACGTAGAGGATATTTTGTATCGCTGCGGGCTGGAAGGGCTGAAATGTACCATGAACGAAACGTCATTCTTTATGTCCCGCGATACCTTTATTCTCGGCGATCCGCGTCCGTGGTATCTGAAAGCGCGGGGTAAACTGTTCCAGGTGTTGCAGCGCAACTCGCTGCGCGCGCCGGAGCAATTCCATATTCCGCCGAACCGGGTGATCGAGCTGGGGGCTGTGGTGAAATTCTGACGGCTATCACCGCGTATTCAGGCTGAATACGCGGTGATAAGAGGGCTACGCCTGCGGGGTTTGCGTCAGGTTTGTGACGTCCTGAGTGGCAGATTCCTGTGAGGTTTTCGCCTGCTCATTGGTGACCGGTGCGGCTGGCGTCACAGTTTTCGTTTGCTCAGTGGTGGCCGGTGCGGCTGGCGTCGCGGCCTGCGTTTGCTCAGTGGCGGCCGGTGTGGCTGGCGTTGCGGCCTGCGTTTGCTCAGTGGTCGCCTGTGTGGCTGGCGTTGCCGCCTGCGTTTGTTCAGTGGCAGCCGGTGTGGCTGGCGTTGCGGCCTGGGTTTGCTCAGTGGTCGCCGGTGTAGCTGGCGTTGCCGCCTGCGTTTGCTCAGCGGCTGCCGGGGCTTCCATTTGAATATTCGGCAGTGAAGGAACAGGTTCTGCCGGAATGGATTCTGACTTAGGTTTCGGCACCGGTGTGGCGGCACGCACTAAGAAGGTGGGTTTGAGATCCGCCACAGAATAGGTGACATGGCTAATCACATCGCTGGATGTCGTGACGTCGACAGGGGAAATCGACACGCGGCCAATCAGTGAGCGGGCATAGCCACCCACTTTATGTTTGCCCTCAGGCAGTTTGACCTCCAGAGACTCGCCGACGCCCAGCGCTCCGGCGTCTTTGTCATCCACGGTCACGTAAAGTTTGGTGCCATCATCGGTTTTCGTCGGGATATGCGTCACGGTTACCCGCGTCGAGCCGAAATCGAAAGCCGGTGCCTGTTCGGCGGTTTTCGGTTTTGCGCATCCTGTGAGGGCAAAAACGGCTGCAACGGCAGCAAGGGTAAAACGATAACTCATAGTTCGGTATCTTCCTTTGAGGGATTTTTGTGATCTGCGTATCAATATACCCGATCTGAGGATTGAGATGAATGCGATGACGGGGAACTCGGAACAATCTTCTCTTCAGTTTGTAACCGCCACACAACTTTAAGTTGAAGCGCTTCGTCAATTTGTGTATTTTTATGCAAATTATATGCATAAAAACACAATCACACAGGAGTGACCATGCTTAAGTCCTTAATTCTCACCGGGTGTCTGCTTTCTTCTTTAATCACATCAGCCTTTGCCGCACAGACGACCTACGTTGTCGGTTCCGGCGGCACTTACCGTCCGTTCGAATATGAAAACAGCCAGAAACAGCTGGAAGGTTTTGATATCGACATCATCAAAGCCATTGCCAAAGCGGAAAACTTTGACATCAAACTGGTGAACACGCCGTGGGAAGGTATTTTCGCTACGCTCAATTCCGGCGACCGCGACATCATCATTTCCGGCATCACCATTACCGACAAACGTAAAGCGATGGTCGATTTTTCCGCGCCTTACTTCCCGGCCGAACAGTCCATCGTGGTGCCTGTGGATTCTAAAGTAGATTCCGTTGCCGCGCTGAAAGGCCAGAAAGTGGGCGTGGTGAACTCCAGCACCGGGGATATTGTGGTGTCCGACACGCTCGGCAAAAACAGCACCGACATCAAACGTTTTGATAACACGCCGCTGATGTTGCAGGAACTGGCGGAAGACGGCATCGGCGCAGCCGTCGGCGACGTGGGCGTGGTGAAGTACTACATCAAATCCCATCCTGAAAAAGCCCTGAAACTGGTGCCGGACAGCAAGTTTGAGCGTCAGTATTTCGGTATTGCGGTGGCGAAAGACAACACCGAGTTGCTGGGTAAAATCAACGCCGGTTTGAAGAAAATCGTGGCTGACGGCACCTACGCGAAAATCTACGAAACCTGGTTTGATAAGAACGTTCCAACGCTTCCCGCTCAATAATATTTTCAACACGAACAACGTTAATCAGGGGCGGTAACACGCCCCTGAACAAGGACAGGTATGACCGGATTTCGCTGGGAGATAATCTCAGAATACGCGCCGCTGTTTGTCGAGGGCGCGCTGATGACCATCAAATGCACCATTATTTGCGTCATTTTAGGCACCAGTTGGGGGTTGCTGCTCGGCCTCGGCCGCATGGCGCGCGCCGACGACGGCCCGTGGAAACACATTCTGCGCTTTGCCGTGCAATGGCCGGTGCGCATTTACGTCAGTGCGTTTCGCGGTACGCCGCTGTTTGTGCAGATCATGGTGGTTCACTTTGCGCTGGTGCCGCTGTTTATCAATCCGCGTGACGGCATTCTGGTCGCTAACGGCCTGATGTCTTCGGAGTTTGCCCGCGCATTACGGTCTGATTACGGCGCGTTTTTATCCTGCGTGGTGGCGATCACCCTGAACGCCGGAGCCTATGTCTCCGAGATTTTCCGTGCGGGTATTCAGTCTATCGACAACGGTCAGATGGAAGCATCCCGTGCGCTGGGGATGGGCTGGGGCAAAACCATGCGCAAAGTGATTTTGCCGCAGGCATTCCGCCGCATTCTGCCGCCGCTGGGGAATAACGCTATCGCGATTGTGAAAGATTCCTCGCTGGCTTCGGCGATTGGTCTGGCCGATCTGGCCTACGCCGCGCGTACCGTTTCCGGCGCTTACGCCACCTACTGGGAACCCTACCTGACCATTTCACTGGTTTACTGGGTGCTGACTTTCCTGCTCTCGCTGCTGGTTCAACACATGGAAAAGAGGTTTGGCAAAAGTGATTCACGTTAAGGATTTACAGAAACAGTTTGGCGAAACGCACGTGTTGCGCGGCATTTCCTGTGACATCGCAGAGAAAGAAGTGGTGTGCATTATCGGGCCTTCCGGCTCTGGCAAAAGCACCTTCCTGCGCTGTCTGAACGCGCTGGAAAAGCCTAACGGCGGTGAAGTGGTGGTGAACGGTTTTGCGGTGCATGATCCGAAAACCAATCTGAATACGCTGCGTTCCGGCGTGGGCATGGTGTTTCAGCGCTTTAATCTGTTCCCGCACATGACCGTGCTGGAAAACCTGATCATGGCGCCCATGTCGCTGAAAGGGTTGTCGAAAGCCGAAGCGGTCACGCGTGCCGAAAAGCTGCTGCAAAAAGTCGGGCTGATCGACAAAATCGACGCCTGGCCTTCCAGTTTGTCCGGCGGCCAGCAACAGCGCGTGGCGATTGCCCGTGCGCTGGCGATGGAACCGTCGATCATGCTTTTCGATGAACCGACGTCGGCGCTGGATCCGGAACTGGTGGGCGAAGTGCTGGCGGTGATGAAACAGCTGGCGCTGGAAGGCATGACGATGGTGATCGTCACGCACGAAATGGGCTTCGCCCGTGAAGTGGCCGACCGGGTGGTGTTTATCGATCAGGGCGTGATTCAGGAACAGGGGCCGCCTGAGCAACTGTTTACCGCGCCGGAAAATCCGCGAACCCGTGAATTTTTGAGTAAAGTACTATAACCCGACGGGCGCTTTCATCAGCGCCCGTTTTCTTTCATGTCATGAGGTCAGTCATGCCTGAATTCCATTCGTATTGTATTTCCGCCTCGGGTGAGGAAAGGAGCGAAGGCGATGCCGATGCCCGCTTTCCTTACTGGAGCTTCACCAAAACCGCGATCGCGATTTGTGCGCTGAAGCTGCGTGAAAACGGTGCGGTGGATCTGGACAGAGGGATTGACGGCGGGGCTTACACGCTGCGCCAACTGCTCAGTCACACCGCCGGATTGCCGGATTACGGCGCGCTGAAGGCTTATCACGCCGCGGTGGCTGCCGGTGATCAACCCTGGTCACGCGACAGGTTACTGAGTGCCACGTTAGCCAACGGCATGTTGTTTGCGCCAGGCGAGGGCTGGTCTTATTCCAATGTCGGCTACATGCTGGCCAGGGAACACATCGAAGCCGCATCAGGGCGGAGTTTTGCGCAACTGGTGGCTGACTTCATCACGACACCGCTCGGGCTGACCAGCATAACCCTTGCCACCACCCGCGAACAGTTCGCCCGGCTTCACTGCGCCGCCGCCGGCACTTACCATCCGGGCTGGGTGTATCACGGCTGCCTGACCGGCAACGTACGCGACGCGGCCAGACTGTTGCACGGATTATTCAGCGGCAACCTGCTGAGCGCGGCGTCGCTGGCCGACATGCAGGTGACCCGTCTTCTCGCCGGTGCCCTTGCAGGTCGGCCATGGACCGAATGCGGTTACGCGCTGGGGCTGATGAGCGGAGCAATGGGCGAGAGCGGGCGGTCTGTGGGGCATTCTGGCGGCGGGCCGTCGTGCGTGAATGCGGTCTATCACTTCCCGGATCTGCACGAAGCGGTGACCGGTGCCTGTTTTACCGACGGGCATGACGAAGGCGTGGCCGAGACAGAACTCACCCGACGCGTGCTGAACATGGGGTAACCGCAGGCGCTTACCGGTTCCACTTTGTGCTAAATTACCCGCCATTCTTACCTGTTTGCCCGAGGCCATATGTTTACTCCGCTCAACCGTACAACCCGTGAAATGAAAATCAATAATGTGGTGCTGGTCACCCATGCTTTGAAATCACTGGGCTCTGCGACCAAAGCTGAGCTGGCGGTGGCGACGGGGCTGAGCGTCGCCACCTGCGGCACCGTGCTGAATGAACTGAGCGGCAGCCGTGAAGTGCTGGCGCTGGAACGTGAAGTGTCGCGCGGTGGCCGCCCTGCGCAGCGGTATGCGTACAACCCGGATTATTTCTCGGTGCTCAGTATTTATGTGCAGGGAAGTGACGCCGCAGCGCAGATCGTCTGGACCGTGAATACTGCCATTGGCGGATGTCTGGCGCAGGGTGAAGAGCGGTTTCTGCCACAGGACCGGCAGGGGTTTTATCGCCTTGTCGCCGGTATCCTGGCACAGTATCCGAACATCACCGCGCTGGGGCTGGGGTTGCCGGGGGTGGTGGTGAAAGGGCAGGTCGCGACCTGCGACATCAGCGCCTTCGCCGGTGTGCCGGTGGAGCAGGAGCTGCGCGACCGTTTCGCTATTTATGTGCAGGTGGACAATGACATGAACTACACCGCCTACGGCTTTTATCGCAGCAGCTGCGCCGGAATCACTGCGCCGGTGGCCTATATTTTCAAACCGGAAGTGCCTTGCCTCGGCTGCGGCATGGTGATCAACGGGCAGGTGTTGCAGGGTGCCAGCCAGTTTGCCGGTGAGGTGTCTAATCTGCCGTTCAGCGGGATGGATAAACTGCCGGTGGCCGACGAAATGTCAAAAGTCATCGTCTCGCTGGCGGCGATCATCAACCCAATGACTATCGCGCTGTCCGGCCCGAAAATCAGCCAGGCGCTCATCCCGGAATTACTCGCGCGCTGCCACCAGCACATTCCACAGGAGCATATGCCTGAACTGGTGTACAGGCCGTCGATGCGTCAGGATTACTTGCAAGGCATCACCGAACTGACGTTAAACAACTATAACCGTCACGTCGCCTTCAGCACGCAGACCGGCGCGCATTGACTTTAGTTTCCGGACGCCAATATACTCGGCACTTATTAAAAGACTTTTAATAACTCATCTGACCGTCGGAGAACGCCTTTTGTCACTCTCATCTGAACTACCTGATACGCCTGACCACATCGGGAGCCCGGCCAAACGGGTCGCTACCCGCTCAATCTTTTTTGTCACCGGCATGGCGATGGGGTTGTGGGCCGCGCTGGTGCCCTACGCGCAGTTACGCACGCATTCGGAAGCGGGAGATCTCGGCCTGCTGCTGCTGTGCCTCGGCGCGGGTTCGTTACTCTCCATGCTGGGATCCGGGCGGCTGATTGGCCGGTTTGGCTGCCGGGGGGTGATCATCGCCTCGGTCATTTTGTATTGCCTGATGCTGCCGCTGCTGGCGTTGTTTAGCGACATCTGGCTGCTGGCGGTGAGCCTGTTCATTTTCGGCATGGGCATCGGGCTGGCAGATGTCTCGGTGAACGTGCAGGGAACGCTGGTCGAGCAGGCCGCGGATAAGCCGCTGATGTCCGGTTTTCACTGCTTATGGAGCGTCGGCTGTATCGCCGGTGCCGGCGGCGGTTCGTTGCTGCTGAGCTCGGGCGTTTCACCGCTCGGCAGTACGTTTTACGCCATCGCACTGGTGATTATCGTGACCGCGTACTCCTGTCGTGGCCTGTTGCCGTTTGGCGCGCATGAGGAAGAGCACGTTGAAGGAAAAGCCAAACCACGGCCTAACTTCCGCCTGGTACTGATGGCGGTGATGGCTATGATCTGCTTTATGGCCGAAGGCGCGGTACTTGACTGGGGCGGCGTATTCCTGACGCGCGAACGTGGTCTGGCACTGGAACATGCGGGCTGGGGGTTTGCCGTCTTTGCTGTCGCAATGTCGCTGATGCGCATGACCGGCGACGCCATCGTCAGCGCGCTGGGGCGTAAACGTGTGCTGGTGGTGGGCGGCATTTTGGGCATTGCCGGTTATCTGATGGTGGTGCTGTTACCGGGCTGGATCCTGCCACTGTGTGGTTTTGCGCTGGTGGGTATTGGCGCGGCGAATATCGTGCCGGTGCTGATCACTCTCGCAGGGCAGGAGAAAGTCATGCCGGTCAATATGTCGGTGGCGATGGTGGCGACGCTGGGTTATCTCGGCGTGCTCGGCGGCCCGGCGCTGATCGGGTTTATCGCGCATCTCTCCAGCCTGTACGTGGCATTCTCAGGCGTCGCGGCGGCTTTCCTGATCATCACCTTCGGCGCGTACAAATTAAAATATTAATGATTTTGGGATAACTGAGTCACACTGAACCGCGGGCGGGTCGTAAAACGCCCGCTTTTTTTCTATTTTCGCCTTTTATCATCTGACCCTGTAGGAGCTGCAATGGCCGTAAAACTTATCGCCGTCGACATGGATGGCACGTTCCTGAATGAATATAGCGAATATAACCAGGCACGTTTTAGCGAGCAGTATCAGGAATTATTGCGTCGCCGTATCAAATTTGTGGTTGCCAGCGGCAACCAGTATTACCAGCTGAAATCCTTCTTTGATGAGCTGGATGACCAGATCGCCTACGTCGCCGAAGGTGGCGCTTACGTGGTCGATAAAAAGCAGGAGCTGTATTGCGCCAGCCTGGAGCGTGAACAGGTCTCTCAGGTCCTGCAATGGATTGGCCGCACGCCCGGCATCAATAACCTTGTCTGCGGCAGAAAAGGGGCTTACGTGCTCGAGGGCACCGATGAAGAGTTCATCCGTCGCATGAGCCATTACTATCACCGTCTGAGCAAAGTGCCGACCTACGCGCACATCGATGACACCATTTTTAAATTTGCACTCAGCTATGTGGAAGATGACGTGTATCCGCTGATGGGGGAAATCACCCAGCAACTCGGCAACATTGTTGCGCCGGTCACCAGCGGCCATGGATCGATTGACCTGATCATTACCGGTAATCACAAAGCGAACGGCCTGAAGAAAATCCAGCAGCGTTATGACATTCGCGATGAAGAAGTGATGACCTTCGGTGACAGCGGGAACGACCTGGAGATGCTCAGCTACGCCGGATACGGTTTCGCGATGGAAAATGCCTCTGAACCGGCAAAAGCGGCTGCCAAATACCGTGCGCCATCCAACCGGGAAGAGGGCGTGCTGAAAGTGATTGATGACTGGCTGAATGGCCGTGCGCCATTTGACGTTAATCACGGCTGACCAGCCCATGCAGCCACGTCAGCGGCCAGCGGCCCTCTGGCGTGGTTGTGCGTGAGCGATTCGTGCGGAAAATCTTATAGATCTCACTAATTAGAAATTTCGCGAAAAAAACGCGAAAATTCCTAGTCAGCCTGCTCGAATGCAGTGAGAATGTTTATGTGCTGTGACATAGTGTAAATGGCAAGTTAAATCTAAACGCCTTTTATTTTCAGCATGTAAATGTCAATCAGACTGCAATAATATTTCCTCAACAATTTCCCCAGGCACTATATCTGTCAGAACAGCCTTCCTGCTGGCATTATTCACCTTTTGTTTTCTGTTTTGCGGTTTTTAATTCTGCGGGCAGGGCTTTTTTGTAGATTATCGCGAAAACTTCTTAATAATCTGAATTCCACTCTCTGCCGGTACGGGCTCTCGACAATGTTAAGACTGAGAATTATGATTGTTGCGTTGAGAGAATTATCCTAAGGCAGTAAAATAAGGCACTGACATATTATGTCGTAATGTGTCAGCAAAGAGAACGCATAAGGGGTTCTGGTTTAGTTAAGGTTTAACAGGGAAGGGCAAACACAGTTTATATATCGCTTACGCAACCCTGCATGGCGCGGCGGGCGGAAGGTATTACTGATATTGCAGTTTATTTTCAATGGAACAATTTATGAAAGACACAGTGATAATCCATTCCGGCCATTATGAAATGCTGGCGATTTCGCACATTCTTAAAGAAGCAAAAGTGAAGCCGCGATCTTATTCATCATTAACGGAATTCTTTCATTCAGGGCCTGGAATGAGCGTGGGTTTTATTATTCTGGAAGTGAAAGAAGAGTCCTCAAACTTTGATGCCGCCATAAAGTTTTTGCGCAGGCTGAGCTTTTATTACACCCCGCCACAAATTATTGTCATGACCAAAATAGAAAAAGCCGAGAAACTGAGTTTACTGGCAGAACTTCAGGTAGATATGATCATCTCCGAGCAGGAAGATTTTTCTATTCTCAGAAAAATGTTGATCACCGGCGTGACCGACCTTAACTATCACATGGCGGTGAGCCCGTTCCTCAAACAGAAAGATAATGATTTTACCCGCGCGGCGAAAAAGCATTTAACCGAGATGGAATGGCAAGTGCTGAGTGCCATACAGCAAATGAAAAGCAACGCCACCATTGCCTGTAAACTCGGACGCAGCGTTAAGACGGTCAGCACGCATAAAAGAAATGCGATGAAAAAGCTGGGGCTGAAAAACTCGATTGAGCTTTATAAATACCTGATGCAGTAACCGGAGAAAGGGCGTGAGGATGAGGGTGTGATGAGGACCCTCACTGCACGGGCAGAGAGGGGGTGGCGTCAGATGGAGTGGTTGAGCACTTTATTTAGGTAGTTGAACAACTCTTTTGTACTCTTCAGTTTTAACTTCTTCATGGCGCTGTATTTGTAGTAATAGAGATTTGAGGCCGGTATTGCGGTGATTTTCTCGATATTTTTCATCTTAGCGTTCTTCGACAAACACCGCAGTAAAATCGCTTCATTTTTCGTCAGAATGAAGTCCTCAATGAAAGGCAATATAGATTCATATTTCCCCGTCAGCAGGCTATCGAAAAAGAAAAACACTTTAGATAATGCATTGTTTTTGCACAGGTGAAAGTCTGACAACCGGCTGTTAACAATAACATTATCGCTAAGAATGATTATCTTGCAGTCTTCTTTGGTGTTCGTTTTTAAGTTATAAATAAACTTGTCTATGTCGTATTCAAAACTCACTGCGCCGGGTTCGATAATGTAAATATCGAATTTCTGGCTATTCTTATCTAAGGCGTATTCTGCGCTGATTTGATTAAAAATAATGCTCTTTGATGTGTTAATCAGAGAGAAGACATTCTCCAATCCCAAAAAAGTCAACGTGCATGAGTCAATAATTGCAATCCGCAACATTAATTCATTCCTTTAAATTAAAAAAATTCCATTTGATAAACGGGTTGTGACTCTGATGGTTTACCTCCGTTATATTCATCCATCATTCTGGCATTTATAATATATAGTATTATTCCTACCGTCAATGTAAGTGAATTTAAAACATTATATAAATGTCATTAAATGTTTCAAAAATAATTTCGCAACAGGTTGAAAATAAAAGAATTTTAAATGACAGTGAATGAAATATATTATTGGCGTCGGATTATTTTGCAAATCTTTATTGAATACTAGAATATTCCTACATAAGCAGACAAACCTTACAAAGATATATCCCCTCCCGTTGATTGAAATCAACGTATCAGCCAGGGGTCTTTTGGTTCATTTCTCAGAGCGGTGCAAATATAGCCAGTGTGCGGCCAGTAATGAAATAAGGCTGCCGGAAGCGGGCAGCCTTTAAGCGGTGTTTACAGTGTGTCAGTGAACCTGAGCGGTCAGGGGACGTAATCAGGTGGCACGCCGCTGTCCTCCTGAGGCGCCGGGTTGTAATCCGGCGGTACCGGCGACTGCGGCGGGGAATACTGATTATCACTGTAACCGGCGTCAACCGGCACTTTGTTGCCTTTGGCATACATGCACTGGGTGTAAACCGTGTCGTACTGATCTTGCAAATCGCCGCTGCTGGCACCGGCGCTGTTGCTGCCCATGGCGCTGCCGATCAGTAATCCGCTGCCCGCGCCGATCAATGCTCCCGGTCCGGCATGACCGGAGGCGGCGCCGAGCAAAGCACCTGCCGCTGCACCGACCACCGTCCCTGCCGCCGCCGTGCCCGCCGCATTATTACTGGCGGTTTCTGCGCCGCCGTTAACACTGCCGTAAGCGGCGTTGCGGCAGGACATTTCATCCATCCGGAACGACTGATAACTTTTACCGGTGCCCGGCAGCACCATCACATCAGGCCGGGTAGGAGGCGAAACGCAGCCCGTCAGCGCTGCGGCCAGGGCGAGCATTGCCACCGGAGTAAACCTGTTCATCACTTTTATTACCTGTTAACGGGGTGCTGAATCGCCCACTACCACTTTCATCCATCCCCGCGGACAAGCAGGAACGCGCGGGTAATAGCCCGCCGGATTCTGGCAGTAATACGCATAGTTTGGCGTTTTCTCAACGTAAGTCTGTGGTTGCGCGGGCGCAACATAGACCACTGGCGGCGGCGGATAATAGACCGGCGGCGGGATGCCGATCACCACGTTCGGACCATACCAGCCGCGGCCATAGCCACCGTGCCGGTAATAGCCATGCCCATAATAGCCGTGTCCATAATAACCCTGTCCGTAATAGCCATAGGCGAACGACGCTGAACTGACGGACATCAGTACGCCAGCGGTCAGCATCAACAACAGCAGCCTCTTCATAACCACCTCTGAGATAGAAAACCCGTTGCGCGGAGTCGTAAAAAAAGCCACTTCTCCTGAGGCTAAAGATACTCTGC
Source organism: Rahnella rivi (assembly GCF_019049655.1). GTDB lineage: Bacteria > Pseudomonadota > Gammaproteobacteria > Enterobacterales > Enterobacteriaceae > Rahnella > Rahnella rivi. The sequence continues at coordinate 109,917 of NZ_JAFMOX010000063.1, read as the reverse complement.
TGCCAGCGGAAAGGTTGGCGTGGAATTAGGGGGAACAGGACAAGGATGCGTCAGCAATTGTGTGTAAAAAATTCCGGAAACGCGAAATACTGACGTTCGGCTGCAATCAAACCCTCTCCCTTTTCTTCGCCCGCAAAGATAGCGAAAGTGAAGGCCATTCACCGGTATTTTCCTCACTTAAAGCTCGCTCTTAAATATCCGGCTCATAAAGAATTTTATTTCTTGAATAATAACTTGTGTAAATCAAAAATAAACGATTTTACAATTTAATTACCTGTGTAAGTTATATTGTTAAAGCGTTAAGGCAGGTAATTTAAAATTGATTTTTTCGGGTTTACCTTTTTAAAAATTGTCTGATAGCATAATCACTTCCCCTGAAATCCTTTTTAATGCGCTGAGTGTTATTGTTGTTAAGTTCAATAAAATCAATGTATTGTGAATTTTGTATTTTCCTTTTTTTATTTCATTGCATTCAGGGGAAAACCGTTAATGCATGAGTGAATGACGGGCCGAAATGCTTGTAAAAACGTTAACGGCATTCAGGCGTTAATTATTTCATCGTTCAATAAACACCGGCATTGAAATATGCCCGCCTTGGGCCGTAGCGGCCTTATCCGCTGCAAATGATCTGTACACACTACTCATGGCATGGAGCCACAAAGGGAGTTGAAATGAATAAAATATCTCGTCTGACCTGGAATTTTGCATCGAAAGTCCGGTTCGTCTCGGGTGAGTTGGCGGGGCAAAAGATAAAACGGATAAGTGGCCTGACGGGTATCGTGGCCGCGACGCTGATATCTTTACCGGCCAATGCGCAGGGTGCCGTTCAGGCCTCAGGGGGTGCGAAACCTGAAGATAAGGTGGCTGCGGGCAAACGTGCCACCGACGGGCTTAGCCTCCTGCAACTACAGGCCGTCACCGGCAGCGATGTGCAATACGATACCAACCCGGACGGATCCTTTGACTACAACAACATCACGTTAGGCGGAACAACGTACAGCAGCACGACCAAAAGCGGAGGAACGCGGATCACCAATGTTGCTGCGGGCACCAGTGGCGGTGATGCGGTCAACGTTGATCAGCTCAATGATTCCGTGACGAAAGTCAAAACGCATTATTCCAGCGTGAATGATGGCGGCACGGCGGGAGCGAACTACAACAATGATGGTGCGAAGGGGGCGTATTCGCTGGCCACCGGTGCGGGTGCGACCGTCGATGCCAGTTCAGGCAATGGCGTGGCTATCGGTAAAAATGCCACGGTGAGTTCGTCAAAAGGCAGCGTGGTTATCGGCAGCGATGCCACCGGCAGCTACAGCGTTGCCGGCGCGAATGCTAATCAGGTTGTGATTGGTAACGCGGCCTCAGCCACGGGTGTGTCTTCCATTGCGCTCGGCGATACCGCCAGTGCGACAGCCTCCTCGACGATGGCCTTCGGTTCGGGGGCCAGCGCCAGCGGCACCGGGTCGGCAGTGATGGGCTGGCGTGCGTCAGCCAGCGGGCAGGCGGCGGTGGCGTTGGGTGCGCAGGCATTGGCATCCGGCACCTCCTCTCTTGCTTTTGGCTATGGTGCGACCGCCTCAATCAACAACAGTGTGGCCCTCGGTGCGGGTGCGGTAACGTCTCCGGTAGTGGCGACAACCGGCACGAAGATCCGCGGGAAGGATTATGTTTTCGCCGCAGGGGCGCCCGCAGGCACAGTGAGCCTTGGCGCGCTCGGCAGCGAGCGCACGCTGACCCGCATGGCGGCCGGGCGGCTGAGTTCAGACAGCACCGACGGCGTGAACGGTTCACAACTGTTTGCCACCAATCAGGCCATTGAGAATCTGAATCTCAGCTTCACCGATCTGGATAACCATGCGTTGAAATACGACACCAACGCCGACGGTTCAGTGAACTACAACCGCATGACGACAGGCGGCAGCGCCTATAACAGCAGCACCCACACCGGCGGGACAATATTGACCAACGTGGCGGACGGCTCCGCGCCGAGCGATGCAGTGAACTTCTCTCAGCTGACCGAAACCAATAACAGTATTAGCAGCATCTACAGCAGCGGCACGAAATACACTCACGCAAATTCAACCGGTGCTGATTCCTCGGCGACGGGGGCGGACGCCGTGGCGATAGGGCAGAGTGCTGCCGCCAGCGCAACCAACGCGGTCGCTATCGGTAACGGAGCGCAGGCGGGCACCGCGAACAGCGTGGCGCTGGGCGATGGCGCAAAAACACAGGCGACGGTCGCCACTTCCGGCGTCACCCTTCAGGGGAAAGACTATGTTTTTGCAGGCAGCTCGCCGGTGGGAACGGTCAGCGTCGGCGATACCGGCACGGAACGCACCATCACGAATGTGGCCGCCGGACAGATCAACGCCACCAGCACCGACGCCGTCAACGGATCCCAGCTGTACGCGGTGACGGATGCGATCAACAACATCAATGGCGGCATGGCGAGTCTGGATACGCTTTCCGTTAAATATGATCTCAACAGCGACGGCACGACCAATTACAGCAAAATCACGCTGTCCGGCGACCCGACCACCCTCACTAACGTTGCGGCAGGCACGCAGGACAGCGACGCGGTGAATTATGCCCAGCTCAGCGCGGTTTCTGCCGGGGTGAATAATATCGCCAGCGGGACAGAGGGCATGTTCCAGGTCAGCAACACCAGCAAACGTGCGAAACCGGTCGCCAGCGGCAAAGAGGCCACTGCCGGGGGCGCCGGCGCCGTCGCGTCCGGGGATAACAGTACCGCCCTCGGCTCGAATGCTCGCGCTTCTGCCGCAAATTCCGTTGCGCTGGGGGCGGATTCTCTTGCCGATCGCGCCAACTCGGTTTCGGTAGGTTCTGCGGGGGCGGAGCGTCAGATAACTAATGTGGCGACAGGCACCCGCGGTACCGATGCGGTGAACGTTCGCCAGTTAACATCGGGCGTTACCCAGGCCAACCAATACACGGATAACAAGTTCGGCGCGTTGAAAAACCTGGTGGATGACAATAATGACAAGCTGAGTGCCGGTATCGCCGGGGCCATGGCGATGGCCAGTCTGCCGCAGCCTTACGCGCCGGGCGCCAGTATGGTGAGCATGGGGGGAGGGACGTATCAGGATCAGTCCTCCGTCGCGCTGGGGGTGTCCACTATTTCTGAAAATGGCAGATGGGTGACCAAAATGTCCGGCAGCAGCAACTCGCAGGGGGAGATGGGTGCCGCCGTCGGGGTAGGGTATCAGTGGTAATGGCGTAAGGTATCGAAGGAATGCCCCTGTTTACGGGGGCAAACCTTCAGGATCAGGACGAGGATTTCTGACTTGCGGTAAAGCGCCGGAACGCTTCCAGCGTTTCATCACTCACGTGATGCTCGACGCCTTCGGCATCCAGCCGTGCGGTTTCGGCACTGATGCCCAGCGCAATGAAGAACGCCTCCACCACGTTGTGACGCTCGCGGTTTTCCGCCGCCAGTTTCTCGCCTTCCGGCGTGAGGAAGGTGCCGCGATAAGGCAACTGATGAACCAGCCCGGCATTCGCCAGACGCTTCAGGGTTTTCGCCACGGTGGGTTGCGAAACGCCCAGACGTGCAGCCAGATCCACCTGACGCGCTTCGCCGAACTCGCGGATCAGATCGGAAATCAGTTCAACGTAATCATCCATCAGTTCCCGTCGGTGCGCCTCGCGCACCTGTAAAAAACCCTGAGCGTGTTCTTCAACATCCAGCAACGGATTTAATTTTTTATCTTTCACTGCGCCTGCCTCTTTCTTGCTCAACGGTTTCTTACCGCCGCCGCTTTGCGCGACAACGAACCGCATTGTAAACCAACAACACATATCTACCAATTTCTGCGAACTTTGCCTTGGCTATGGAGTATAGCCTATGCTATACCTGAATAATAAACCGCCGACAGCCGGACAGAGTGACAGGAGAAAATTCATGGGAAATGGACAAAACATTGTAAAACTATTCAGTCAGTCGCCGTTCCGTTTACGGCTGATGCTGATCGGCATGATCGTGGCGCTGATCACCGGCAATGCAACGGCGGCGGAGAAAGACAAAAAAAAGTTTAAAGTGGTGACGACCTTCACGGTGATCCAGGACATCGCGCAAAACGTTGCCGGTGATGCCGCCACGGTGGAGTCCATCACCAAACCCGGTGCGGAAATTCACGATTATCAGCCGACGCCGCGTGACATCGTAAAAACGCAGTCCGCCGATCTGATCCTGTGGAACGGATTTAACCTCGAACGCTGGTTCGGGCGCTTCTTTGCCAACATCAAAAATGTGCCGTCCGCGACCGTCACCGACGGCATCGCGCCGCTGCCGATCCAGGAAGGGCCTTATCTCGGCAACCCAAATCCGCACGCGTGGATGTCGGCGAAAAATGCGCTGGTGTACGTGGAGAATATCCGCGCAGCGCTGGTGAAATACGACCCTGAAAACGCCGCAACCTACGACCGCAACGCCAAAAGCTATGCCGAAAAAATCACCCGGCTGGATGCGCCGCTGCGCGAACGTCTGGCAAAAATTCCGGCTCAGCAGCGCTGGTTAGTCACCAGCGAGGGCGCGTTCAGCTATCTGGCGAAAGATTATGATTTGAAAGAAGCCTATCTGTGGCCGATCAACGCCGAAGAGCAGGGCACGCCGCAGCAGGTGAAAAAACTGATCGACCTGGTGCGCCAGCAAAACATCCCGGTGGTGTTCAGCGAAAGCACCATTTCGGATAAACCGGCCAAACAGGTCAGCAAAGAGACAGGCGCGAAATATGGCGGAGTGCTGTATGTCGATTCCCTGTCTGCGGCGGATGGCCCGGTACCGACCTACATTGATTTGCTGAAAGTCACGGTCGGCACCATTGCACAAGGATTCGGCCAATGAGTGATACCGCGCTGCATCTCGACGTCGATAACATTTCAGTGACCTACAACAATGGTCACACCGCCATAGAGAATGCGTCGTTCCGCCTGAGCGGCGGATCGATTTGCGCGCTGCTGGGCGTCAACGGCAGCGGCAAATCCACCCTGTTCAAAACCATCATGGGCATTATTCGCCCGACGCACGGCAGCGTGACGCTTGATGGCCTGAACGTCAGCAAAGCCCTGAAGCAGAATCTGATCGCTTACGTGCCGCAGTCTGAAGACGTGGACTGGAACTTTCCGGTGCTGGTGCGTGATGTGGTGATGATGGGGCGCTACGGCAAAATGTCATTTCTGCGAATTCCCTCGCAGGAAGATAAAAAACAGGTGGCGTCGGCGCTGGCGCGTGTTGGCCTGACCGATCTGGCACAGCGTCAGATCGGCGAGCTTTCCGGTGGTCAGAAAAAACGCGTGTTTCTTGCCCGTGCGCTGGCACAGCAAGGGCGCGTGATGTTGCTCGACGAGCCGTTCACCGGCGTGGATATCAAAACAGAAAACGCCATTATCGATCTGCTGCGCCAGCTGCGTGAAGAGGGGCATCTGATCCTGGTGTCGACCCACAACATCGCCAGCGTGCCGGATTTCTGCGACCGCGTGGTGTTGATAAACCGGACGGTGATCGCCGCCGGGCCTCTTGACACCACCTTTACCCATCCGAATCTTGAGAATACGTTCGGCGGCGCACTGCGCAATATCGGCTATTTAGTCCCGCAGGAAACGGCCGCGATGCCAGAAACCCTGTCACCGATAAGGCGGGTGAAATGATAGACCTGCTGCTTGAGCCGTTTCATTACAACTATATGGTGAAAGCCATCTGGGTCAGTGCGGGGGTCGGCGCGGTGTGTGCGTTTTTGTCCGCGTATCTGATGCTCAAGGGCTGGTCGCTGATGGGCGATGCGTTATCGCATTCCGTGGTACCGGGCGTGGCGGGCGCGTATGCGCTGGGCTTCCCTTACGCCATTGGTGCCTTTGGCACCGGCATTCTGGCCGCGCTGTCCATGACGCTGCTACGCCATTTCACCAAACTGCGTGAAGACGCCATCATTGGCTTTGTTTTTTCCACCTTCTTCGCCCTCGGCCTGCTGCTGGTGTCCCTGAATCCGACCTCCGTCAACGTGCAGTCGATCCTGTTCGGCAACATTTTAGGCATCGACGACGCCGACATTTTGCAGGTGCAAATCATCGTCGGCATTTCCCTGCTGGTGCTGTGTGTCATCTGGCGCGACCTGCTGGCGGTCTTTTTCGATGAAGCGCATGCGCGCTCGGTCGGCCTTTCTCCGCTGTGGCTGAAGGTGATTTTCTTCACCATTTTCAGCGCGTGCAGCGTGGCGGCGCTCCAGACCGTCGGCGCGATTTTAGTGATCGCCATGGTGATTACGCCTGGCGCGACGGCGTATCTGCTGTCCGACCGCTTTTCGCACCTGCTGATTATCTCAGTGATGATCGGCGCGGTAACCAGCGCGCTGGGCGCATGGCTCAGTTATTACCTCGACGGTGCCACCGGCGGGGTGATCGTCTGTCTGCAAACCACCGTTTTTCTGCTGGCATTTTTGTTCGCACCGAAACACGGCTGGCTGGCGAATCATTTCCGTCTTAAACGTTCAGGGAGCCGCGCATGATGGCCTGGATGGATGTGCTGATGGAGCCGATGAGCTTCGACTTTATGCAGCGCGCGTTGCTCACCGCCGCGGCCACCAGCGTGGTCTGCGCGATATTTTCCTGTTTTCTGGTGCTCAAAGGCTGGTCGCTGATGGGCGACGCCATCTCTCATGCGGTGCTGCCCGGCGTGGTGCTGGCCTATCTGGCGGGGATCCCGCTGGTGATCGGCGCGTTCGGTTCCGGCCTGTTTTGTGCAGTCGCCACTGGTTTCATCAAGGAGCATTGCCGTGTAAAAGAAGATTCGGTGATGGGCATCGTGTTTTCCGGCATGTTCGCCGCCGGACTGGTGCTGTTCTCGCGGGTGAATACTGAGCAGCATCTCAGCCATATTCTGTTCGGTAACGTGCTCGGCGTCACCGACAGCGAAATGCTGCAAACGCTGATCATCGCGTTTATCGTCACCCTGGCGATTATCATCAAATTCAAAGACCTGATGCTGTTTTGTTTTGACCCGGTACAGGCGAAGGTTATCGGGCTGCCGGTGCGTTTTTATCACTATGCGCTGCTGTGTCTGCTGGCGCTGACCATCGTTGCCGCGTTGCAGGCGGTCGGCGTGGTGCTGGTGGTGGCGATGCTGATTACCCCCGGCATCACCGCCTTTCTGCTGTGTAAAACCCTGCCGAAAATGATGGCGGTGGCGGTGACCGCGTCACTGCTGGCGGCGGTGTCCGGCACCTTTATCAGTTTTTATATCGATGCCGCGACCGGCCCGACCATCGTGCTGATTCAGGCGCTGATTTTCCTGCTGGCGCTGACGGTGCATCTGCTGCGCAAGGCGGTCAAACCGCGTCAGGCCGCCTCAAATCCCTGACAGCGCACCGAATGAATAGTGTTCCGGCGGAAGTTTTGCGATGCTGCACGCCGGACATTTTTTATGAGAAACGCCAATGACCCCACAATTTGCTCCCGTTGAGCTGGAAAAAGCTTACCGTCTGATTAATCACGGCACGACCGCGCTGGTATCTGCGCATCACGAAGGCGTTGACAACGTGATGTCTGCCTCGTGGGTGTGTGGTCTGGATTTCAGACCGGCAAAACTGACCGTGGTGCTGGATAAGATCGCCAGAACGCGCGAGCTTATCGAACAGAGCGGATACTTCGTGATTCAGGTGCCCACGGTCGCGCAACTGCAAATGACCTACGATCTGGGCAACCGTACGCTGCGCAATGACCCGGATAAACTGGCGAAATGCGGCACGGAGCTGTTTCGTATGGCAGGCCAGGGGGATTTACCTTTCGTCGCCGGTTGCACTGCGTGGCTGGCCTGTAAGCTGATCCCGGAGCCTCATAACCAGCAGGCGCATGATCTGTTTATCGGCGAGATTGTCGGTGCCTGGGCGGACACCCGCGTGTTCAAAAACGGACACTGGCATTTCGAAGAAGCCGATCCGTCGCTGCGCAGTTTGCACTACATCGCAGGCGGCCAGTTTTACGCTACCGGCGAACCGCTGAACGCCAATACTGATGTGAAATAATCCGCTGATACACCGGAGCTGGCGGTTTTATGACTACACCGCTGGCTACCTTGCACATAAAGGCCTACCATCGACCCGCACCATGCATAAAGACGTACCCTGGTTTTTTGAAGTTCCATGCACCACGAGTTAAGGATTGTTATGAGCGAAGTCGAAAGTTCGATCAGTGTTGGCGATAGTTTTACTGTCAAGAACGGCTCAACCCACGAAGTCACTGGCTTTGTGAAGAAAGGAGAAAGAATTTATCCAACGGTTAAAACTGACCACGGCGATTCTAACTTCACCTTCATTAAAGAAATTGTTTCAGTGAACAAAGCGTAACGTTAACGACCTTACCGAAGATCGCGGCCTGTTGTCTCCCTACGCAGAGCAGGCTGCGTGACGATGCCCCTTCAGATTCTATTTTCCGCTCCCTCTCTGATCTCCCCTTTTTTTCCTGATGACGTCTCAGCCAAACCGCACATCATGACTTTCCTGACATCCGCTTCAGACAGTGCTGACCTCTCAGGCTGGCCGTATGTGACCGGTACAGGATTTGTTGCGCTGCAAATGGTAGTCCACATGGTATTCGTTGGCGTTGCGGATCATCACTGAGTAATTGATGTAATCGCCGGTATCGCTGTAAGACAGCGACGTCAGGCGCAGCAGCGGCGTGCCTTCGGCGATGTGAAACAGGGCGGCGACGGTGCTGTCGGCGAGGATCGGGCTGAAGCTTTCATAGTTTCCGGCGATGCAGATATGGCATTCGTCTTCGATGTAGGAAAATTTAGAGCCTTCCAGATGCTTCACCGAAAGATTGCCAAATAAACGGCCAGGCATGTAGCTGTCTTCCAGCACCAGCGGTTTGCCCTCCACCGACCGCAGGCGGCGCGAATAGTAGATACGTTCATCGGTTTTGATGCGCAGCTGGCTGGCGATGGCCGGGGGCGCGCCCATGATCTTAAATTCCAGCACTTCGCTCACCGTCGGGCGGCCAAGCTGTTTCATCAGTTCACAAAACCCCATCAGCCCGCGCGTTTCATGCTGGACATCCTTTTGCGCGACGAAGGTTCCGCTACCGTGACAGCGCCGCACCAGCCCCCATTCGATCAGCAAGTCCACCGCTTTACGCAGCGTCATGCGCGAGACGCCAAACTCCGTTGCCAGCTTTTTTTCGCTGGGTAAAGCATCACCGATGCCGAAATCGGCAGAATTAATGCGAATTCTTAAGCGTTCAGCAAGCGTTTTGTAGATCACCGGCAGACCTCTTTCTCCGTGCGCGAATCTCCGTAGCCGGGCCTGAAAAGCCGGTTACGCCCCTGTAAATCCTCAATAACCTGTTCTGACCTTGCGGGGTTTTCAGACCCGCTAATTTCAGTGTATAGAAAAAGCCTGAAAAGTAGATCACTTCACCCACAGAAAAAGCATGAATGCGATCACGAAACGATTAATCATTTTGCGATCTTATTTTTCATTATTCCTACTCTCTGATCAGAAAATAAAAAACGTCATTAAAAACATTTTAATAAAAAACTCTGACCCCGAAGTAAAATGAGGATTATATATGCTCAGTCAAATCCAACGTTTTGGCGGTGCGATGTTTACGCCGGTATTACTGTTTCCGTTTGCGGGAATGGTGGTGGGCATCGCGATTATGCTTCAAAACCCGATGTTCATGGGTGAAACGCTCACCGCCCCTGATAACCTTTTTGCTCAAGTTGTTCATATTATTGAGGAAGGCGGCTGGACGGTGTTTCGCAATATGCCGCTGATTTTCGCCATCGGCTTGCCTGTCGGGCTGGCGAAACAGGCACAAGGCCGTGCCTGTCTGGCGGCGCTGGTCAGTTTTATGACCTGGAATTATTTAATTAATGCCATGGGATTAACCTGGGGAGATTATTTCGGCGTTAATTTCAACGTCGAACCCGGCGGGCAAAGTGGGCTGGCGATGATTGCCGGAATTAAAACGCTCGACACCAGCATAATTGGTGCGATTATTATTTCCGGTCTTGTTACCTCAATACACAATCATTTTTTTGATAAACAACTTCCCGTCTTCCTCGGTATTTTTCAGGGCAGCTCCTTCGTGGTGATTATTGGTTTCCTGCTGATGATCCCCTGCGCGTGGCTGACCCTGCTGCTGTGGCCGAAAGTGCAGACCGGTATTCTCTCGATGCAGCATTTCATGCTGGTTTCCGGTTCGCTGGGCGTCTGGGTCTACACCTTCCTCGAACGCATTCTGATCCCGACCGGTTTGCATCACTTCGTCTACGGTCCCTTTGTCTTTGGCCCGGCGGCGATTGAAGGCGGCATTCAGGTTTACTGGGCTGAACATTTGCAGGCCTTCAGCCAAAGCACCGAACCGCTGAAAACCCTGTTCCCGCAGGGCGGCTTTGCGCTGTTCGGTAACTCGAAAGTCTTCGGGTCGATGGGGGTTGCGATGGCGATCTACGCCACCGCCGCACCGCAAAACCGCGTGAAAGTGGCGGGGCTGCTGATCCCGGCAACGCTCACGGCCGTGCTGGTCGGCATCACTGAACCGCTGGAATTTACCTTCCTGTTTATTTCCCCGCTGCTGTTTGCGCTCCATGCATTACTGGCCGCCACGCTGGCGACGCTGATGTACATGGCCGGCGTGGTCGGCAACATGGGCGGCGGCCTGCTCGATTCTTTCCTGCCGCAAAACTGGATCCCGATGTTCCACAATCACGCGGCAATGATGTTCACTCAAATCGGTATCGGGCTGGTGTTTACCGGCATCTGGTTCCTGGTGTTCCGCACGGTGATCCTGCGCCTGAACCTGAAAACGCCGGGGCGCGAAGACAGTGAAATCAAGCTCTACAGCAAAGCCGATTATCAGGCGCAGAAAAAGGCCAGCGACCGCACGGCACCGTCTTCCTCACAGGGTCAGGCCGCCGGGTATCTGCAGGCGCTCGGCGGTCACGGCAATGTTATCGACCTCAACAACTGCGCGACGCGGCTGCGTATCACGTTGGGCGATATGGCGCTGACGCAAAGTGACGACATCTTCAAAGCCCTCGGCGCACACGGCGTCGTGCGGCGTGGCAACGCCATTCAGGTCATCGTGGGTCTGCACGTTCCTCAGGTGCGCGACCAGATAGAGACGCTGATGAAGCAAGACGCTTTCACACAATCATCCACATCCGGGGCGCGTTCCCCGACAGAAACATCCCTTACGGAGGCAGTATGATGAAGAAATTCTCAGTCGTTGTGGCAGGCGGTGGCAGCACATTTACACCGGGTATCGTTCTGATGTTACTGGCAAATCAGGAGAGATTCCCGCTGCGGGCCATCAAATTTTATGACAATGATGGCGCACGTCAGGAGATTGTCGCCGAAGCGTGCAAGGTGATCCTCAGAGAGCAGGCGCCGGAGATTGAGTTCAGCTACACCACCGATCCCCGTGCGGCATTCACGGATGTCGATTTCGTGATGGCGCACATCCGCGTCGGTAAATACCCGATGCGTGAAAAGGACGAAAAAATCCCGTTGCGTCACGGAGTGGTCGGACAGGAAACCTGCGGGCCGGGCGGGATCGCCTACGGAATGCGCTCTATCGGCGGCGTGCTGGAAATCGTCGATTACATGGAAAAGTATTCACCGGACGCATGGATGCTCAACTATTCCAATCCGGCCGCCATTGTGGCGGAAGCGACGCGCCGTTTGCGCCCGCAGGCCAAAATTCTCAACATCTGCGATATGCCGATCGGTATTGAAGGGCGCATGGCGGAGATTGCCGGGCTGAAATCCCGCAAAGAGATGCGCGTGCGTTATTACGGGCTGAATCACTTCGGCTGGTGGACATCAATCGAAGACGCACATGGCAACGATCTGATGCCCAAAATCCGCGAACATGTGGCGAAATATGGCTATGTTCCTCACACCGGTGAACAGGCAAGCGAAGCCAGCTGGAATGACACCTTCGCCAAAGCCAAAGATGTCTGGGCGCTGGATCCGTCCACTTTCCCGAACACCTATTTAAAATATTACCTCTACCCGGATTACGTCGTCGCGCATTCCAACCCTGACCATACCCGCGCCAATGAGGTGATGGAGCATCGCGAAAAACATGTGTTCAGCGCCTGCGCCGCCATTACTCAGGCCGGGAAATCGTCTGCCGGTGAACTGGAAATCGACGAACACGCGTCTTACATCGTCGATCTGGCGACGGCCATCGCGTTCAACACGCAGGCAAGAATGCTGCTGATTGTGCCGAACGAGGGGGCTATCACCAATGTCGATCCGCAAGCAATGGTCGAAATTCCGTGTCTTGTCGGCAGCAGCGGGCCGGAACCGCTGACGGTCGGTAAGATCCCACTGTTCCAGCAAGGATTGATAGGCCAGCAGGTGGCGGTGGAAAAACTGGTGGTCGAAGCCTGGGTGGAGAAATCCTACCTGAAGCTGTGGCAGGCGATCACGCTGTCAAAAACCGTCCCGAGCGCGTCTGTCGCCAAAGCCATTCTGGATGATCTGATCGAAGCCAATAAAGACTACTGGCCGGAACTGAAATAAAACAGGAGGTTAAGAGAGAAACGGCGCAGCCATCGCGGTTGCGCCGTTTTTTTATACGCCAGATGACATGTTTAAAACGCCTGCCCCCTAAAGACGGCCAGCGCCTGCGCATCCGGCAGCGCCGTCATTGCGCCGCGTGCGGTGGTGGCTAGCGCGCCGCAGGTGAGTGCCTGACGGATAATGGCGTGCCACGCCTCGGGTGACGGTTGCGGGCCGTGCTGTGCCAGTCCGGCCAGCAGCCCGGCAACAAACGCATCGCCCGCGCCGGTGGTATCGATGGCCTGCACTTTCGGCGCTGGATACTGCATCAGCGAGGCATCCTGTTTGCGATACACCGACACGCCGTCTTTTCCCTGAGTGACCAGCAATAACGCCGGATCGTGGCGCTGACAAAGCCGCAAAATGCCTTCTGACAGCAGCGATTCGCCGGTCAGATACGCGAGTTCATCCTCAGACACTTTTACTACGTCTGCCAGCGACAGTGCCTGCTCGAGGCATTCGCGCAGTGCATTTTCATCCGGCCATAAATCGTGACGGATATTCGGATCAAAGCTGACCTGGCCGCCTGCCGCTTTCATCTGCGCCATGGCTAAAAAGGCGGAAGAACGCGAGGGTTCAGCGGAAAGTGAAATTGAGCACAGGTGCAAAAACTCTCCGGCGGAAAACGCAGGAATATCGACAGATTGCAGAAACAGATCGGCGCTCGGGCGCACCATAAACGTAAACGATCGTTCGCCGTCAGCATCGTTTTCCACCACCACGGTGGAGGTCCGGTGGTGCGGATCGCGGTGCATAAATTCGGTGTTCACCGCTTCGTCATCCAGCGTTTTACGCAAAAATGCGCCGAAAGGGTCGTCGCCCACGCGGCCAATAAAACCGCTGTTTCCTCCAAGACGGCTGATGCCGACCGCCACGTTGGCCGGTGCGCCGCCGGGGCACTTCAGTAAACGGCCATCTTCTTCGGGGATCAAATCCACCACGGCATCGCCCAATACCCAAACCCGCTTATTCATCTTCATTCCCTTTTTCTCGTCCTGATAAGTCATCTGTCGATAAAGTAGAAGAACCGGTTTAGCTAATCAAGCACAAATGAATTATTAGGATTCGGTGACGATTTGCCAGCAAGATCACAATTCCACTACAAGACTGGCGAACTTCGTTGCCTAAAGGCGGGGGGAGTGCTTATTGTGCTCAGGAAAACCAGTTTAGCAATTTAGCTAAACAGTTTTTCCCATAATAATTACATTTCTTCTGAGGGATAAAAATGATGATGAAACCTCGCTATCTTGCTGTTGCTATTGGACTTATTCTTTCTTCTGCGGCTCAGGGGGCCGATATTTCCGCCAGTGCGATTGAAGCCCGCTTCAACGCCATGGAAAAACGTTTGCAACAGGCTGAAAGCCGCGCCGCCAAGGCCGAAGCCCGCGCAACGCAGGCAGAACAGCAGGTTAAGCAGCTGGAAACACGCACCGCCAGCAACGAGCAGCAAACCCGTCAGGTGGCGAAGACGGCAGAAATTACCCAGCAGCAAACGGCGGATGTGGCAAAACGCACCGAAACGTTAGCCAGTAATACCAAAACCAGCAGCAGCGATAACAGCGGGTTTAAATTCACCGGTTACGCCCGTTCCGGCGTGATCATGAATGATTCCGCCACCTCGACGGAAAGCGGCCCTTACGTGACGCCAGCCGGACAAACCGGGGGCGCGGTCGGCCGTCTGGGCAACGAAAACAACACCTACGTTGAGCTGAATCTGGAGCACAACCAGACCATGGCCAGCGGCGCAACTTCACGTTATAAGGTGATGCTTGCCGACGGCCAGCGCAGTTATAACGACTGGACCGGCGCGACCAGCGATCTGAATATTCGTCAGGCGTTTGTGGAACTGGGTTCGCTGCCGACGTTCACCGGCCCGTGGAAAGACTCCACGCTGTGGGCGGGTAAACGCTTTGACCGCGATAACTTTGATATTCACTGGCTCGATTCCGACGTCATTTTCCTCGCCGGCACCGGCGGCGGGATTTATGACGTGAAGTGGGGCGATAACCTGAAAAGTAACTTCTCGCTCTACGGGCGCAACTTCGACGATCTGGACGATAACAACAACAGCAATGACGACACCCGCATTGAGAACTACATCGTCACGGCGAATAACTTCGCCGGGCCGTTCCAGTGGATGGTCAGCGGGCTGCGTGCCAAAAACAATCAGGATCGCGAAAACACCGGTACACAGGGCGTCACTAATGCCGCGGATACCGGCTTCCATACCCTGCTGGCCTACCACGGCGACAGCTTCTACGGCCTGCGCGAAGGGACATCGAAAACCGCGCTGTTGTACGGTCACGGTTTAGGGGCAGAAGTGAAAGCGCTGGGCTCGGACGGGCATCTGACCGACGACGCCAGTACCGTACGTCTGGCCACTTACGGCATCACGCCGCTGAGTAAAAACTGGAATATCGCTCCGGCGATCCTCGCTCAACAGAGCAAAGACCGTTATGTCTCCGGCGACGATTATCAGTGGCTGACCTTTAACACCCGTCTTATCCAGCAGATCACCGAAAACTTTGAACTGGCCTATGAAGGCAGCTATCAGTACATGGATCTCGATCCGCAGGGCTATCAGAATAACAACAAAGTGAAAGGCGGATTCTACAAACTGACCTTCGCGCCGACGTTTAAAGTGGGGGATATCAGCGATATGCTCAGCCGTCCTGAAATCCGTTTCTTCGCCAGTTACATGGACTGGAGCCACAAACTGGACAGCTACTCTTCCAGCGACTCGTTCGGGACGGACGGTTTCACCTCCGGCGGCCAGTGGAATTTCGGCATCCAGATGGAAACCTGGTTCTAAAAAGCAGGGTGTGAATCACCATGATACGCCTGAGCACATCGGGCGTTATCGTTCAGGGTAATACAAGGAACATTATGAATATCAATGCAATCGCGACTGAACTGCTTCCGTTACTGGGAGGCAAAGACAATATTGCCAGCGCGGCACACTGCGCCACGCGTCTGCGCCTGGTGCTGGTGGATGACAGCCTGGTGAACAAAAGCGCCATCGAAAAAGTCGAGGGCGTGAAAGGCTGTTTCAGCAATGCGGGTCAGATTCAGGTCATTTTTGGCACCGGTCTGGTGAACAAGGTTCACGCCGAGTTTATTAAAGTGGCGGGGATTGGCGAATCCAGCAAATCCGAAGCGGCCAATATTGCGGCGCAAAAGCTCAATCCGTTCCAGCGTATCGCGCGCGTGCTGTCGAATATCTTCGTGCCGATCATTCCGGCCATCGTCGCCTCCGGCCTGCTGATGGGGCTGCTCGGTATGGTGAAAACCTACGGCTGGGCCAACCCGGACAGCGCGATTTTTATCATGCTCGACATGTTCAGTTCGGCGGCGTTTATCATTCTGCCGATCCTGATCGGGTTCACCGCGGCGCGTGAATTTGGCGGTAACCCGTTCCTCGGCGCCACGCTGGGCGGCATTCTCACCCATCCGGCGCTGACCAATGCCTGGGGCGTTGCCAGCGGTTTCCACACCATGAATTTCTTCGGTCTGGAGATTGCGATGATCGGATATCAGGGCACGGTGTTCCCGGTGCTGCTGGCGGTCTGGTTTATGAGCTTCATCGAAAAACGTCTGCGGAAAGTCATTCCCGACGCGCTCGATCTGATCCTGACGCCTTTCCTGACGGTGATTATCTCTGGTTTTATCGCTTTCCTGATCATCGGCCCGGCAGGCCGTGCGCTGGGTGATGGCATTTCCTTTATTCTCAGCACGCTGATCACCCATGCGGGCTGGGTCGCGGGGCTTATCTTTGGCGGGCTGTATTCGGTGATTGTTATCACCGGGATCCACCACAGCTTCCATGCCATTGAAGCCGGGCTGCTGGGCAACCCGAACATCGGCGTGAATTTCCTGTTGCCGATCTGGTCGATGGCTAACGTGGCGCAGGGCGGTGCCTGTCTGGCGGTGTACTTCAAAACCCGTGATGCGAAAATTAAAGCGATCGCCATTCCTTCGGCATTCTCGGCTATGTTGGGCATTACCGAAGCGGCCATTTTCGGTATCAACCTGCGCTTTATGAAACCGTTCATTGCCGCCTTAGCCGGCGGTGCGCTCGGCGGGGCATGGGTGGTGGCGATGCACGTCAACATGACCGCCGTCGGCCTGACCGGTATTCCGGGGCTGGCGATTGTGCAGGCCAGTTCGATGGTCAGCTACCTGATCGGTTTAGTGATTGCTTTCGGCAGCGCATTCCTGCTTTCCCTGCTGCTGAAATACAAAACGGAGAGTGAATAATGTCGGAAGTGAGTTTGCTGAAACAGGCGTTGCGCAGCGTGGTGGCGGGGCAGGTGAAGGCCGCCGCTGACCCTTACCGTCCCGGCTGGCACCTCGCGCCGCCGGTCGGTCTGCTCAACGATCCCAACGGTTTTGTGCAGCACAACGGCCGCTACCATCTTTTCTATCAATGGAATCCGCTGGCCTGCGCGCACGGGGCAAAATTCTGGGGGCACTGGAGCTCAGCGGATCTACTGCACTGGCAGCATGAGCCGCTGGCGCTGGCACCGGCAGAAGAGTATGAGTCGCACGGCTGTTATTCCGGTTCAGCTGTCACGGACAACGGTCAGCTGACGCTGATCTACACCGGCAATGTGAAATACCCGGACGGCAGCCGCACCGCGTTTCAGTGCCTGGCGCGTGAAAACGTGCGCGGCGAGTTTGAGAAAACCGGGCCGGTGCTGGATTTACCCGCCGGTTACACCGGCCATGTGCGCGACCCTAAAGTCTGGCAGCACGAAGGCCGCTGGTACATGGTGCTGGGCGCGCAGGATCTCAGCCTGCAAGGCAAAATCCTGCTGCTGCGCTCTGAAGATTTGCTGTCATGGGAATCGCTGGGTGAAATCGCCGGTTCCGGCCTGAACGGGCTGGGCGAGTTTGGGTATATGTGGGAATGCCCGGATCTGTTCCGTTTGTCCGGCAGCGACGTGCTGGTCTGCTGTCCGCAGGGGCTGCCTGCCCAGGCCGATCGCTACCTGAATACGTTCCAGTCCGGGTATTTCGTCGGGCAGCTCGATTACGCCCGCGGGACGCTGGCGCATGGCGAGTTCCGCGAGCTGGATCTCGGCTTTGAATTTTACGCACCGCAAACCACTCAGACCGATGATGGCCGCCGTTTGCTGATCGGCTGGATGGGCATTCCCGACGGCGATGAGTTTTATCAGCCGACCGTCGCGCAGGGCTGGATCCATACCATGACCTGCCCGCGTGAACTGACGCTGGAAGACGGCAGGCTTATTCAGCGCCCGGCGCGTGAGCTGCGCCAGTTACGCGGTGAAGTGCAGGCGTGGCGGGGCATCGCGCAGGACGCGCCGGTGTGGACCATCAGCCGTGCGGAGGTGGAAATCGACACCTCCGGGCCGTTTGCCGCGGATTTGGGTGGAAATCTGCAACTGGCCTGGGACGGAGAATGGCTGCGTCTGACGCGTCAAAACCGTCGCAGCGGCGAGCAGGAGCAGCGCGTCTGGCGAGGCGCGTTACGCTCCCTGACGCTGTTGTGCGACAGTTCATCCGTTGAAATTTTCATCAATGACGGAGAGGCGGTGATGTCGTCGCGCTATTTTCCTGCGTTACCGGCGCAACTGACCTTCAGCGGGGCACAGCAGATAGCGCTGCGTTACTGGTCGTTGACGGATTGCGTGATAGACTAAACGTCTTTCCGGACAACAGAATATGGCGCAGTGAAAAAGACCAAACGCATTACTATCAGCGGCATAGCCGAACTGGCTGGCGTGTCGAAATCGACTGCCAGCCAGGTGCTCAACGGACACAGCAAAAAGTTTCGCATTTCCGATGTCACGCGCGATCGCGTGCTTGCGGTGGCCGCTGAGCAACATTATCAGCCGAGCATTCACGCCCGTTCACTCAACGCGGCGCGCAGTTACACGCTGGGGCTGGTGGTGCCGGAAATGACCAACTATGGCTTCGCAGCCTGCTCAAACGAGCTTGAAACCTTGTGCCGCGAGAACGGTATGCAGTTGCTGATCGCCTGTACCGATGAAAATACCAGTCAGGAAACCATGGTGGTGAATAACCTGATCCAGCGCCAGGTGGATGGGCTGATCGTCGCCTCAAGCATGCTCAACGACGCCGAATACGTCAAAATCAGTCAGCAGTTGCCGGTGGTGCTTTTTGACCGCCACATGCAGGACACTCAGCTGCCGCTGGTGGTGTGCGAAGCGATCGAATCCTCCGCTGAACTGGTCGCCCGCGTGGCAAAAAACCATGCCGATGAGTTTTATTTTCTCGGCGGCCAGCCGCGAATTTCCCCGACGCGTGACCGTCTGGCGGGCTATCAGCTGGGCCTTGAACGTGCCGGCGTCAGCCTCCAGCCTGAGTGGATCATGTACGGCAATTATCATCCGAGCTCCGGCTATGAGATGTTTGCAAATCTCTGCGCGCGTCTGGGGCGTCCGCCCAAAGCGTTGTATGTCGCCTCGTGCGGCCTCATGGAAGGGGTGTTGCGTTATATGAGCCAGCACAAACTGCTCGAGAGTGACATTCACCTGTGCAGTTTCGATGACCATTATCTTTATGATTCGCTGTCAGTGAAAATCGACACCGTGGCACAGGATTGCCGCGAGCTGGCGATGCACTGCTTTGACGTGGTGATCGGTCTTATCAATGAGCAGCAGCCTGAAGAACTCCGCTGCTACTTAGCCCCCCGGCTGCACTGGCGGCACCCGGATTCTCTCCCCGCCTGAGACGAACCCGTTCCCGATACCGCATCAGGAACGGGTGCCTGCGCATTACCGGTATACCGGCAACAGATTCACGCTCGAAAGAATATGCACCACCGCATTGAGCACCCCGAACAGCAGCACCAGCACAATCATTTTATTCCCGCCCCAGACCCGATACAGCGGGCTGCCAAAGCGTTTACGCGATTTGCGCGCCATCAGCGCAGGTACGATCACCGCCCAGACCGTGGCCGCCAGCCCGGCGAAACCGATGGCATAAATGAAGCCGTCCGGGTAAATCACGCCGCCAATCATCGGCGGAATGAAGGTGACCAGCGCCGTTTTGAAACGTCCGGTTTTGCTGTCGTCAAACTTGAATAAATCCGCCAGATAATCGAACAACCCGAGCGTGACGCCAAGGAAAGAGCAGGCGACGGCGAAATTCGAGAAAATCGTCAGCAGTAAATCCAGGCCTTCGCTGTTGAGGATCTGGCTCAGTGACTGCACCAGCACATCAATATTGCCGCCGCGTTCAGCGATACCGATAAAATCCGGACGCGGAATATTGCCCATGGTCCCCAGCATCCAGATCACATACAGCCCGAGCGCCATCAGCGTGCCTAGCAGCAGACATTTTTTGATCACCTGCGGGTTCTTGCCGTAATACTTCATCAGGCTCGGAACATTACCGTGATAGCCAAACGACGCCAGACAAAACGGCAGCGTCGCCAGCACATAGGGCATATAACTCGGATGCAGTTCCACGCTGTTGAGCAGATTGACCGGCCTGATGTGCCACAACAGGCTGCCGAAGGTCAGGAAGAACGCGATGATTTTAGCGCCGAGCACGATGGCGGTCATCCGGCTGACCGCACGGGTGCTCAGCCAGACGATAAACGCGACGGCCAGTGCGGTCAGCATTCCGCCCAGACGCGGTGAAAAGCTCACAGACATTTCACGCATCGTATGCTGGATAACCGAGCCGCTGGCCGAGATATAAGCGTAAGTCAGAATGTACAGCACGAAGGCGATGGTGATGCCGTTCAGCCGGTTCCAGCCTTGACCGAGCAGATCGCGGGTTACGGTATTAAAACTGGAGCCAATCGGGTAATTGAGGTTGGCCTCGAGGATCATCAACCCGGAATGCAACATGCAAAACCAGGTGAAAACCAGTGCGGCGACCGACCAGAAGAACCAGGCGCCGGACATCACCACCGGCAGCGAAAACATCCCGGCACCGATGATGGTTCCGCCGATAATCATTGCACCGCCAAAGACGGAACGGAGTGGGGCTTCCCTGGAAAGCGTCGCCATAGTGCGGATCCTCGCGTGGCTTTTATCACGATTCATATAACGAATTGCTGTAAAAGAAGAGATGGTAAAGGACGTCAGAAAGCGCGTGATTATTCTGCGACTCTGACCTTAAGCGCGACAATATAGTGCAAACGAGCCATGTTGTACACCGTGAACTAGTTCACTGGTACGAAAGGCGGCACTGAGGAGTGCAGTGCCCCCGAGCCTGTAGACATATCTGGGCCTACATCTTTACTATTCAAATGCTCTTATTAAAGAGAACGTGATGTTTTTAAATATCGCTAAGACTAAACCTCTTATCGCGGATAGATTGCCGAATATCCTGACAGCTGGGTAT
Organism: Rahnella rivi; assembly: GCF_019049655.1. Lineage (GTDB taxonomy): Bacteria > Pseudomonadota > Gammaproteobacteria > Enterobacterales > Enterobacteriaceae > Rahnella > Rahnella rivi. The sequence goes on along the minus strand of NZ_JAFMOX010000063.1, from coordinate 88,984 downwards.
ATAAAAAATTCCGAATAGGGCAGGCGGCAAAAAGTCCGTTAGTTAAATAAAATATATAAGTGATTTCTGAACTCAGAAACGCTTGCCAATCAGAGTTGCTATTTGATGTCAGGGTTACATCCATCATTATTGTCGCATACGAGCGGAATAAACGATGTAAACGGCTCATCACCGTTATCGGGTCAAGAATAAAGGGGCTTACCTCACATCAGAAGAAAAACGGAGTTGAGGCGATTGTAGCTAAGGGTATTCCCTCAGCTACATGAATAACTCATTTCACCAGGATGGTCGTAATATGTTTTATTCGTGAGGAAGGTATTGGGCCATTGATATGCAGTTCATCGACAGAACAGTATAGATTCTCAATGGCTTCTCTTGCGAAAAGCCTGGCCTGATCTCTCGGAAACTCAACGAGTGCCCTTTGCAGAGTAAACTCAGCGATATTTTCAATTAACGCATCAGAGTTAATGTTTTTATTTTCAACGAATGAAAATGTCGGCATCCCTTTTGTATTAATTTCATAAAGATGCTGAATTTTTTCCCGTCCTACATACTGATTAATGTCTAAAAATTTTTTCGCCCCTTCTTTGGAACGCGAAGCAAATACGTTCTGTTCCCCAAAAACGCGAATCTCTTCAGTATCACGACTCAGTGTACCAGCAAATCCATTCTTTTTGATTTCATCAGGTGAGCGGGAATCGTAGCGATAGGCCAGTTTATTATTGATAGAAATGTAAGCGCCAGTATAATTAAAATTTCCTGTGGTTCTTTCAAAACTATTTTTTGGAGTCGCTACTAAAGATTTAAATCGATTAAACATATCCATGTCCTGAGACTTAAAAATGAAATTTTAACACGGTGATGTTATCCACGTAAAGTAGCCCCTCTCTAAGCGAGGTTCTGATTTTCAAATGGTTCCTGGCTAAGACCCTGCACACGCTTTAGCGACGCTAAATAAATGTGCACCGATATAAAATTGTTTGCTTGCGATGCTCTTCACGTAGCCCAGAGCAAATATGTGGCTATCATTCAGGAATGAACGTTTGCTCCTCGCTCACTGCGGACCTGTGCAAGTTACCTTCAGGGGTATGTTTTACGTTTTATTGCGCTCGAACAGAGGCCTCATTAATAGGAAAAATGGAAAATTAAATTAATGGCTAAGATCCAATACAATCTAACCCGTGGAAGCGATGTGATCCGTGATGGGATGTACCTCGAACTTTCTGAGGCTGGAACATCCCCGCTCCGGCAAATTGCTGAAGTCTTCTATTCCGATGTCACTCATGAGTTCTCTTTTTCTTGCTTTTTCTGCTCCATCCAAAAGTGTCGGCGCAGGGTGCTAACCATTGACGGATTTTGGAATTGCACGACAACGCCTCGGGTTCGAGCAAGCGCGCTCCGAAATTGGCATGCCGCAGGAAGCGCATATCCAGGCATTGCTCAAGTTGCCCAGCCAGCAGGGGAAAATCCATGAGGCTGGATAGTCGGGGCCATTTGATCAATTTTCGGTAGCGCAGTTGCTCCGACTCGATGCGCAAGTCATCATTTGGGCGCCACTGAATGTTTAACAGCTTGTCATGACGCGACAGGTCGACCAACCAGTTCCCGTTAGATGGGATGCGCAAATCCAGTTTCAGGCTTTCAGGCCGCAACTTGTTGCGCTTGTAAAACCAGTGCTCAGGCGGTTCGTTGGTTAGGTCGACGGAACACCCGCTATATGACACCTCGGCAACACCGAACCTTGCAAACCATTCGGCGACGTCGGGATGGGTAGAATGGTCGAACATATTTTGCATGCTCCTTAGAAAGCGTCATTTAGCACAAGAGCTTATCGCTCTAAGCAGGCCAATAAAATCCTTTTGGGCTGCTGAATGCCAGGAGCAGAATTTCATGCCATTATTTAAATGTTCTGGTAGCAGATTCAGTTAAAATTAACAAATTGCCGTTGAAAGGCGCAGAGCAACCAACTAGGTGTTTTCATGAAGAAAGGTCAGCCCAGATTGATAATGGATCCCTACGAGTGGCTACCAGGATATGGTGAGTCAAGGGTATCGTTCCACTCCGTTGGACTAGATGTAATACTCGATATTGATTATGAAAAAGAGATTTTAGTTGATAACGAAGAGGTGGTACTGGCTTTAAGGCGGGAAATTACATTCAACTATGTGCGATGTTTCATCCGGGGGCCGTTCCCTGGAGGCTCTCTTTTTGAGTTAGATAGTGTTCCAAGTGAGTTTAAGCTTGGTAAGTTGACGGAGTTTGCAGATTCAGAGTGGCTGAGAGACAACTTGAAAACGTGGAGTCTTGTGTCGAGTCATGAATCGCCGAAGTTCAGACATTTCAGCATTCAGTTTTTATCAGAAAATGTTGCCTTTGATGTACTTGCTGTAGATGTGTTTTTATCCGATGAGCTGCCGGTCCGTTGATTTTTGTCTGATATGAAATCAACGGGAATCGCTTCAGTTTGACCCTATCCTCGATATCAATGACACTTTTTGGACTGTAAAGTGAGCACTTTAACCGACAGCCTTTATCCTGAGGTTGCTATAAGCGAAAAGGACGTCTATTTTGTAGCAAATAATACTTAAGATTCTAGATGACCTGTTGGGATTCATTTTTCTTTGAACTCACCGTTCGTATATTAGCCAAAATTCAATATGTCCTATAATGATTTTTTCATAAAAATACGGCTTATTCCTTCCGGTTTACTGTCAATACGCCCAAACTCTTCCCAGCCGTACTTTTTATAAAAATCAGGAGCCTGAAAGCTAATTGTATAGAGAAACGCAGCAGAGCAGCCTCTTTTTCGTCCTTCATCTTCAAAGCGATGGAGGATGTCTGAACCTATCCCCATTTTTCGCAACTCTGGTGGAAGATAAAAAAGATCAATAAACAGGAGTCCCAGTGAAGACCGCCCTTGCATTCCGCCAAGGACCTTACCCGTGCTGGTTGATTTTACTAAGACAGAAAGGGGTTTACGATCGTTTATACCCGTCATAAGATCGTTAAATTCATTTAGCCCTTCTTCAATTGGCAGCAATTTCGCTGCATCTGAATCTTCACATACCTCAAGACTGATTTCTTCCGCCATTCCCTATACCCTTTCAAAAGTGATATACCCAATGCTTATGTCGCCAGTGAGATTAGCGCGGACAGCTCGGATTTGCCATCTGCCAGTCTTTTCAGCTTGGCTTTAAAATTGGTTGTAGCCCAAGGCAGTAACGTCTGCTATTGGCTCTAACAGTCGAAGCCCTTTAGGCAACTCAGTGCCAAAGGAGGATATTGCTCTCTCGGAACATTATGTGTTGATCACTGGGGAGCATGTCGTTTTCTATAAGGTCTATGCGTTTTCTGAATGCTAATTAAACGCAAACGTGATGGCTGGTAAAAGAGTTACTGACGTAGCGGTGAATCATCAACGCTGGCGGATCATTCACAGGAGGAACGTTTACTGTTCCAAACCAGACAGGATTAGCCGGGCAGACGGAGCCACAAATGTAGGCCGGTATGCCTGCCAACGTACCCGCGATTGGTCTGTGGACATGGCCTGTAGAAATGGCGAGTAGTCTGGCCGGGGCGCGTCTAATCAAATCTTCCATTTCTGTTAGACCTCTGCACATCGTTTCATCAAGCGTCGGTATACCAGATGCAAATACGTGATGGTGCATAAACAGCAATGACGGAGTGCCGCCTGTGTCGCTAAGTTGATTATCCAACCATTCCAGATGGTCAGTCACACTGCCGTAATCCTTATAATCAATCGTCGAATCTAAACCAATCAGGCGAAGATCACTTGTGTTATGGATTAAGTGCAAGGCCTCTCCTTGGGCATTGTGCAACCATCGGTTCTCACCCCAAACCGAACGCATCAGACTGCGGTCGTCTGAGTTACCGGGCAGGATCAATGAAGGGTAATTTTGCTGATTCAGGCGGTCAGCTATCTGTTTATATCCTTCCTGCCAATGCCCATCCGTTAGATCACCTGTAAGTACCAGTACGTCCGGTTGCAGATGCGCAAGCCAGTTCAGTACCTGGTCGAACCGAAACAGGTGATCATTTTGGTTTGAGGCGTGAATGTCTGAAACCTGCGCTATCAGCATAAAGACCTCATACGATTACTTTGAGGGGAACAAGACCGTGATTTATGGCCATGAATCCGGTTTCTAACATCATGTTTTTTCATTACTACGGAAACAATGGACAGATTAATTAGGGTTAGTAATCCAAAGGTTACGGTGAATCAGGCTGGCTGCAATGGCGGTAGGGAATTCGCAATGAATCGCAAAGTTCAATTCCCACTACACAGAGCCAATGTTATCAGGGATGCGTAAGGTCCGCTCCTCGCTCACAGCGGACCCTTTACGCCCGCATGTTTGCTTCGTGCCAGAAGCGGACATGACCAGTATTAAGACTCTGGTCACTCCAAATCTGACTCGTGACCGTCCAGAAGAATAGTGCCTCTTCATTCGAAGTTTCCTGGAATTAGTCAAAATAGAAGAGGGTGCTTCGCCGTACTCGCTACTCCGGCTGCATTTTTCTGTTCCATCCAAAAGTGTCGGCGCAGGGTGCTAACCATTGACGGATTTTGGAATTGCACGACAACGCCTCGGGTTCGAGCAAGCGCGCTCCGAAATTGGCATGCCGCAGGAAGCGCACATCCAGGCATTGCTCCAGTTGTCCAGCCAGCAGGGGAAAATCCATGAGGCTGGATAGTCGGGGCCATTTGATCAATTTTCGGTAGCGCAGTTGCTCCGACTCGATGCGCAAGTCATCATTTGGGCGCCACTGAATGTTGAACAGCTTGTCATGACGCGACAGGTCGACCAACCAGTTTCCGTTAGATGGGATGCGCAAATCCAGTTTCAGGCTTTCAGGCCGCAACTTGTTGCGCTTGTAAAACCAGTGCTCAGGCGGTTCGTTGGTTAGGTCGACGGAACACCCGCTATATGACACCTCGGCAACACCGAACCTTGCAAACCATTCGGCGACGTCGGGGTGGGTTGAATGGTCGAACATATTTTGCATGCTCCTTAGAAAGCGTCATTTAGCACAAGAGCTTATCGCTCATAGCAGCCCAATAAAATCCTTTTGGGCTGCTTCGTGCCAAAAGCGGACATTGCGCGAACTGGACTGTTATGTGCCTGCAGAAACGTTGCTATCACCCCGACGGTTACAAAATTAGGCTCAAATGGGATGCTCAGTTAGGCTAAAGAATTACCTCCTGATGAATTTTTCGCAAACTATGAAAAAGTCAGCTCTCATGCTCGTGATTAGGATGGCTTGAGAACTATCACGGCATAGCGGCAAAGGTCACCTGTATCATTTCTGAAGATACAGTCAGCGGGATCACCAAGCTCCAGACAATCACCCGGTAACATCTCAAAGGTTGTGCTGCCCTCGACAAATGTCAGCTTACCCTCAATGACCCAAATGAGCTGACGTCGTGAAAGGTAGGAGATGGCGGGCATAGGCACGGCAGTATTTGCAGGCAGCTCGATACTAACCAGGTCTACGGGGATCTGCCCTGGTGAAGCATGGCGACGGATGTAGCCTGTTTCAGGATCCTGCCATAGAGCCTGATTTTCATATCTGACAAGCATTCCGGTACGAACTTCCGTTTCAGCAAGCAATTGGGACATAGACATGTCGTAAGCGCCAGAAAGTCTCGCAAGCAGGGTTGCTGTTGGGCTGCTTTCACCACGCTCAATTTTATGAATCATCGCTCGTGATACGCCAGAGCTAGCTGCCAAATCGGTCAGGGACCAGCCCCGTCTTTCTCTTTCAAACTTTATCTTCAGGCCAATACGAGTGTTCAAGCCGTCTTCTTTACTAGACATTTTATCTAACATAATGGATAAGTATAATAGTGTACGGTTTATCTACTTTAGTGAATGAAAGACGGGGTGTCTACTATGCAAATTCGTACTGCTACAGAACACGATGCTGAAACCATCGCTGAGATTTATAACGATGCCGTGCTTAATACCACGGCTATCTGGAACGAAAATAAGGTCGATTTTCTTAACCGAATAAAATGGATGAAAGACCGTCGTGATGCAGGCTTTCCCGTCATCGTATTTGTTGATGCGAACGATTCAGTTCTGGGATATGCCTCATATGGCGACTGGCGCCCGTGGGACGGTTATCGCCACACCGTTGAGCATTCTGTTTATGTGCATAAAAGTGCCCGGGGGCGTGGCGCAGGTAAGGCACTGATGGAAGAACTGATCAAACTTGCAGCCGATCAGGGGAAACACGTCATGGTGGCCGGCATTGAATCTGGAAACTCAACCTCAATCGAGCTTCATAAAAAACTCGGTTTCACAGAGGCCGGCAGAATGTCAGAGGTAGGCAACAAGTTTGGCCGCTGGCTGGACCTGACGTTTATGCAGTTACGCCTTGATACACGGGAACTCCCCTGATAGCGAATACTCACAGAACACTACATTAGAAGCAATAAAAGGCACAGGGATGTGCCGGTGACAAAGCTTGAGATCAGAACTTGCGCGATGCAACGAGAAAAGCGCCCGCAACCAGTAACACAGCTCCAATTATGGCTGGTGCGTTTTTAATTAAATTCTCTGTACCACTGCGGTAGATATCATATCCCAGACCTGCGACAAGCTGACTGGCGACCAGTATCGCAATCGTTCGCGAAGCACCGATATTCTGATAACCAGTTATCCCAGTAAATACAAAAAAAGAACCTAAAATGCCCGGAAGTAGCATCCAGCCCCTGAACGATTGTATTAGCTCGTAAAACCCTGTCACACCGGTTTTTCCCGCAAGTAAGCTACTGAGCAGGGTAAGCCCTACTGCAGAATTCAGCACCAGAGCTATCAATACTGTTGATGCTGAGTAACTTATCTTGGCCATCAACGTGTTCTGAATAACCAGAGCAACCCCTCCGGCAATCAGCATTACAAATGTAAGTAAAGAATCCATATTAACTCTATTGAGCCCTGCCATTATGATTTGATATGAATACTCTATAGTGGATTTATTGTCCACTATTGGAGATAAACTCATAGGGATTATGGATGCTTCAGATGAGGTGCTTAACGCAAACGCCTATTAAGTCCAGAGGTGCTGATCTGGGAATGCAAATGTCCGCTTCTCGTTCACAGCGGACCTGTGCAAGTTATCTTCTGGGGAATGTTTTACGTTTTATTGCGCTCGAACAGAGGCCTTGTTAATAGGAAAAATGGAAAATAACCCGTGGAAGCGATGTCATCCGTGATGGGATGTACCTCGAGCTTTCTGAGGCTGGAACATCCCCGCTCCGGCAAATTGCTGAAGTCTTCTATTCCGATGTCACTCATGAGTTCTCTTTTTCTTGCTACGAAGGATGCATCCCTCTGGAAGAGATTGAAAAGCTCATTCACGCAGCTAAAAAATTGCTTCCGCCAGCAAAGCAGGAATCTTGATGGGTCTGAATGTCTGCTGAGTGCCAAAAGCGGACATTAAGAAAATTACGATACCTTGAGTGTTAAAAGCCGTTTCCGCTCAGTTTTTAATGTTGAGAGCAGCGTCATACAGTGAGTCCAATAAATATAAAGACAACATTCACTCATTTATTGTATTAACGCCTCGTGCTGGTCGCTGACGCATAGCGCCCGGCGGATATCCATTGATGCGCTTAAAAGCTCTGCTAAACGCTGCCTGTGAGGCATAGCCGAGGCGAAGAGCAACAGTCTCAATTGAGATCTTTTCGTGAATAATCCAGTGACCTGCGATGCGCATTCGCACCTCCCTTGCATAGCGCTGAGGAGGTATGCCGATGATTGATTTGAAGCGTTCAGCAAAAACAGAACGTGACACATGCGACTGGGCAGCAAGCTCGGCAACAGACCACTCCCGACCCGTATCGCGATGAATCGCCAGAATTGCACGGGCGAGTCGTGGATCACGTAACGCAGCGATCAGGCCTGCGGCGTTCTCGCTGCCATTTTCGATCCATCCTCGCACAATCATGGCAGCCGCCACTTCTGCGAGGCGTGCCAGAATGCCCGCGAAGCCAGCGCGTCCGGAACAGATTTCAAATTTCATCGCGCCCAGAATGGGAACCAGCCCCGGATAGATCTGTTCATTTGCCTCAACCACTATGGCTTGCGGCATCAGTTTACCAAGACCCTGCATTCCACCGAGATCGAACTCCATACAGCCATAAAATAGAACCGTGCTGGGTGTCGGATGCGAACTCGGGCAAGTATTGATTCCGCTGACGGCTTCACCTAAGGGAGCAGATCCTAAGGTGTCGATATGTTGAAATGAACAGCTGACATCCGATACAAGCTGATGATCCTCACCCTGCGGCATGAATACCATGCTTCCGGCTTTCAGTTCGTGCAATGTACCGTCGTTTGTGCGAAGCAGAGCAGTACCCACAGCGATGTAATGAAAATAGGCATGTCCCGGTCTGTTGCTAAAACCGACGCCAAACTGAGAGCCAGTCTGTAAACGGCGATACTGCACACCACGCAGCCGCATTTCCAGCAGCAGTTCACTGATGAGTTCGGATGACAGGGCGAAATGTTTATTCACAGGCATAATCGGCGTTTCGGGTAAAAAATCAGGATGTGGCATCATAGATCGTCCAGCTGCTCAACTCTAGACTTGGTGTTGTCATTTTTTCCCAAGAAGAGTGTGTTATGAGAAATGAAGCAACTGTAGCTGTATCCGCGAGTTTGAAGAGTGCGGAACCCAAAGAGTCCGCATGGATGGCCGTTATTTCACTGACGATGGGCGTGTTTGGCTTGCTGACTGCAGAATATCTTCCTGCCAGCCTGTTGACACCCATGGCTGCCGATCTCGGTGTGACCGAAGCTCTTGCAGGTCAGGCTGTGACAGTAACCGCTGTGGTGGCCCTGTTTGCTGGTCTGATGGTTCCCCGCCTGACGCGTAATTATGATCGCCGAAATGTTTTGCTTAGTTTTACCGTGCTGATGATTGCCTCAAACCTGCTTGTCGCACTTTCATCCAGTCTGGCTGTTCTGTTAGTCATGCGCATTTTGCTGGGCATCGCGCTGGGAGGCTTCTGGAGTCTGGCTGCTGCCGTAGTTATGCGGCTGGTCCCAGCTAAAAGCGTCCCGCGTGCTCTCTCTATTATTTTTAGCGGTATTGCTGTCGGTACCGTAGTTTCGATCCCGCTGGGGAGCTATTTAGGGGGGCTTTATGGCTGGCGTAGTGCTTTTATCGCTGCAACCGCAGTAGGCGTGCTGACACTGCTCTTTCAGCTGTTTACCCTTCCTGGAATGGCTCCGCGTAAAATGATGATAACGGCTTCTGTCATGGATTTACTCCGCCGTCCAGGCATTGCGATGGGAATGACGGGGTGTGTGATTGCCCATACGGGTCAGTATGCGTTGTTTACCTATATTCGTCCGGCTCTGGAAAATATTGCCCAACTTGATGTGGATCGTTTGTCTTTGATACTGCTTGGATTTGGCATCGCTAATTTTATTGGCACGCTGCTGGCCGGGTGGATGATGGAGAGAAGCCTGCGTCTTACCCTGATACTCATGCCAGCGCTTGTTGGTTTAGCGGCATTAAGCATGATTTTGCTGCCACTAGAGGAAAAAGGATTGATGTTGTTCGTCGCGTTATGGGGGATGGCATTTGGTGGTGTACCCGTTGCGTGGTCAAACTGGGTAGCGCGATCCGTTCCCGATCAGGCTGAAACTGCTGGCGGCATGGTAGTCGCAGCAGTTCAGTCCTCAATTGCTGCGGGTGCTGCGTTGGGAGGATTACTCTTTGGTTTCAGCGGCGTAACAGGTGTTTTCATTACCGCTGGTTGCATAATGTTTTTTGCCACACTCGTTATTGGACTAAAGGTGAGGGTCGCACTGACCTGACCCGTTCCCATATAACAACGTTTCAAATGAAGGCCAGCTGAACCAGGTGGCTGGCCTGAAAAAAAAAGCGAGATTTCCTATCCTCTTTCCGCTCTATTTTTGTTGCCCGCTCCTCGCTCAAAGCGGACCATTTACGCCCGCATGTCTGCTTTGTGCCAGAAGCGGACGTTGCTCACATTACGGTGAGATAACCATCTCCGGGCAGGTTAAGGTGTATTACGTGGTGATAGCCACGATTTTCTGTATGAAGAAGCAGAGAAAAAGATATGGAAGGAACCACTAAAAGCGGGTCCTTCCTGAACATTTTATTTTTTGCTGAATGACCGATTACGTAATACCTCACCCACAACCGGCGCTGCGGTAAATGCATTTGGCCAGCCAGCGTAGAACGCGGCCTGGGTAACGACTTCACCCGCCTCTTCGGCTGAAAGTCCATTATCCATAGCTCTATTAAGGTGATAGCCAATCTGCGCGCTCTGTCCGGATGCGATTAATGCGCTGACCGTAATCAGGCTTCTGTCGCGGGGGTTCAGCGCGGGTCTTTGCCAGAGATCCAGGAACAGTGGGTCAGCAGTGAATTTAACCAGGCCTGGAGATATTGGGCCCACATTTTTTCCCACTGTTTCTGAACGCTGTTTTTCTGCTTCCTGGTTGAGGGGGAGCAGATCCGGAGAAGCTTCAGGAAGTGCATCTGCCGTGACGCCACGAGATGCAAAAACCGCTTTGGTCACGCTGACGGCTGACATTGCATTTGGCCAACCTGAGTAGAACGCCAGATGGGTAATGATTTCTGACACTTCCGCTGGCGTCACGCCATTATCAAGGGCAATGTCTATATAGTGTTTGAGGTCGCCAAGCTGGTTTCTGGCAATCAGCATGGCGACGGTCACCATACTACGGTCCCTGGGCGAGAGGGCATCGCGTGTCCACAGATCTTCAGTAATAGCTTCGCGACCAAAGCGTGCCAGAGCCGGTGAGACAGAACGAATATCAGCTTCCGAAATCGCTGAAGGTTCAATTTTCATCATAGCTTTACCTCTTGTTTCCTCAGCATTAGCAAAATCAGAAATAACAAGCGACATGGCCGCCGCTGCAATTACGCTTTTCATGTTAATCCTCACTGGTCAACGGTGCGGATCCTGTTTGATTCCGCCTTTGTTACGAAGAAATACCGGTTTTACCGGGATAGCGTTCTTACTGGCGCTCATATGCGCCGTTTGCCTGAGATAGTCCCGGAAGTGTGGCGTTTGTCGGTGCAGTTGATACGCTTCCTCACTGGCGTAAATCTCATAGAAATACCAGCGGTTCGGAGTGTGTGAGTCTGTAGCGGCATACATGGCTAACACGCCTTTCTCTACTTTGAGCGACTCCGCCATTTCAGGCAGGACGATGTTTTTAAATTCGGTCTGAAATTCAGGCTTAACTTCGACGATCACCAGATTATTGATGGTCCGCTCGTCCGGTATGATGTGTTTGTCCCCCAGAAACTGTGGCTCCAGGGTGATTTTCTTTTTCCGATCGATAATGTCAGGTGCACGAGCAGCGAATGCCTTGTACGGGTCGGCATTCAGATGTTTGCGGTAAGCACCCTCGTTTTCATAGAGTTCGACCATGAATGCCTGACGTGGATTGTCGCTGCGTTGCAGGGCGTACATCGCCAGCGTACCTTCTTCATGTTCAACCGAAGCGGAAATCGTTTGTCTGGCCACGTCATCAAAATCCCTGTCCCGGGCGGGTCTGACGCCAAGCTCGAAGATATTCATCACGGGCTTATCCTGCGTGTCCGGTTTTGTTGCAAAGACAGGGCTGCTTACTAGCAGGCAAATTAAAAGCATAAGGCTCTTTTTCACGATGATCCTTTTACTGACATTACTGTTTAAGACGTTCAATCAACTGGTGTTGGTAGGAGGGAAGCCGATCGCTACTCGCGCTCTCAAAGACCAGGGGAGGAAGCCACGTCATACCGGCGTGCAGGGCGCTGGCCTTCATCGGTAAAAACACATCCGCAAGGGATACCCCGATCCTGCCGTCCGGCCCGTAAGTGGAGCTTCCCCCCGCAGCCGTACTGACAACAAACATCTCCTTTCCCTGCCACAGACCGGGGCCGACACTTCCCCAGGTTTCATTCAACCAGGCTTTCATCATCGGCGTAATATTGAACCAGTGTGTTGGGAAGATAAAAACGACACGACGGTTCTCACGCATCATTTTTCGCTCCGCGTCGCCATTAATCCGACGTGTGTCATAGCCATACAACGTCTCAAGGTTGCGAACCGTCACGCCTTCCAGACTCTCAGCGGCTTCCTGCAGCCCTTTTGTCAGAACTGAGCGTTCCGGATAAGGGTGAGAGACGATAACGAGCGTTTTAATGTCGGCCTTTTCACGGCTATGTGCATGACTAACGGGCATGAGGAAAATAAATGCAAACAAAAATAATGCTGCTGCTCTGCGCTGACGTAACACCATCATAAAACCTCCTTTGTTTTAACTGGACTGTAAGCGCTATGGTGTAACAGGGGCCAGTTCCGGTAATCCTTCTACGATATAGGTTCGCGAATTGCCGGCACGGTGACGGATAGGGATGATCTTCTGGTACGCTGCCGAGTGATACCAGTCCTGGGCATTTTTGAGACTCTCAAACTTAATAACAACCAGTCGGCCCTGTGCTCCGAACCCTTCTTTAACATCGGGTTCACCTCCTCTGACGATGAAGTGCCCACCAAATGGCCTGAAGGTTGATTCGACCTGAGCGCTGTACGGTTTGATAGCTTCACGATCGGTCACCTGAAACTCTGCGATGTAATAAGCAGGTGTTGCCGCCACTGCTGAAGCGAGCCCAGAGATGATGAAAAGAAAGGCTACAGCTGTTTTAAAAAACATGCTCCCTCCTGATTACATTTAATGAAGGTGAATAAGGGCTACCGCGTCCAGACCTGCTTAACGTCTTTCGTTTGCGGCGTGTTTTGCGCCATAATCCCCGTCAGAACATGCGGCTGGTAGGCTTCTTCCAGAAACTGGATTTCCTCCGGGCTCAGTTGAAGATTTACTGCATTTACCGCGCCATCGACGTGATCTTTTTTTGTGGCCCCTACGACAGGTGACGTGACTTTTGTCAGCAGCCAGGCGAGAGATATTTCCGTCATGGACACCTGATGCCTTTCGGCAAGTTCGGCTACACGCTCAATAATGATCCGATCCTGTTCAGCCGTGCTGTCATATTTTCCACGCGCATAGTTATCCTCCGTGGCTCGCAGAGTGTGGCCTTCTTTACGGGAGAGACGGCCGCTGGCCAGCGCGCTATAGGGAGTCATTGCGATATTATCTTCAGCGCACAGACCGAAGAGCTCTCGTTCATCTTCACGCATAATCAGGTTGTAGTGGCTCTGTACGGAAACAAAGGACGTCAGCCCTTCGCGCTCGGCAAGGGCGTTCGCCTTCGCCAGCTGCCAGGCATAGCAATTTGAAATACCAATAGCGCGCACTTTGCCCGCAGTAACGGCGGTATGCAGCGCTTCAAGCACGTCAATAACAGGCGTGTTGTAATCCCAGATGTGGTAGATGTAGAGGTCTATGTAGTCCATCCCCAGATTCTGTAGGCTCTGGTCTAGCGATCGGGCTATTGCCTCTTTTCCGCTGATCCCTCCGGCAATTTGCGCGGTGGTTCGTGGCAGAAACTTGGTGGCCAGCACGACTTCATCGCGTTTCGCCATCTCCCGTAGCGCCCGGCCAACGTACCGCTCGCTGGAGCCGTTCTGATAGGCGATGGCGGTATCATAAAAGTTGATACCCTTTTCGAGGCCGTAATGAATGATGTCGCGGCTTGCTGTTTCGCCCAGCGTCCAGCGATGCTGGCCCGTCAACGGATCGCCAAACCCCATACATCCCATGCAGATGCGGGAGACCAGTAAGTCACTTTTACCGAGCCGGGTATACTGCATCGTTATTCTCCCTCTGGATTATTCACGAACGGTATTGAGCAGATAGACAAGCCTTGAAGCGTGTTCCCGGGCAAGCGTTTTTTGCTGTGCGATTTTGTCAGCATCCCGGTCGGCATAGCTGATACCGCAGGTATAAACCGGCGCCAGCAACTTAAGATTGCACAGCCTTGCCGTGGTTTCGAACGGAATAAGATACTCTTCAATGGCATGGCCAAAGAAACCGTCAGCGGTATAGAGCGCCAGTGGCGCCCCTGTAGTGAAGGAGAGGATCAGCTTTTTGCCACCCAGTTTTGCCGTTGAGCCATGCGCGAAGCCGTGGACAAAGACCTCGTCCAGCCATTGTTTCATTAACCCGGGCAGCCCATACCAGGAAAAAGGGAACTGCCAGACAATCACATCGGCCCTGAGCAGGCTTTCTTGCTCCGCAGCGATATTGAATTTGCCGTTCGGATAGAGCCTGTCCAGACGACGAATCTCAGCATCGGGAAGAGCGGTCGCCACTTCATCAAGGATAGTGGCGTTTGCTACGGAACAAGTAAGTTCAGGATGACCTGAAACAACAAGGATATTTTTCATTTCAATTAGTTAAACATTATTTGTGAATATTTAACCCATTATAGAGTGACAACATTATTTTTTTTAGAACAGTAAAGGCTCATTCACTTTTAGGCAAAAACTAATAATGGTCGATTGTTCTCATTGTGTTCAGTCATCATGAACTAGTGAACTAAGCCGTGATGCCAAGTAAACGCTCTGTGTTGCGAAACGCGATGGCCTCTTTTTCAGCCTTGTTGACGGGGAGACTTTCGATAAATGTTTTTACACCGTCCAGGGTCTGATAGGGATAATCAACGGAGAACAGGATCCTTTCTGCCCCCATTAATTCGTAGATAAACTTGAAGTGCGGCAGTGTCAGCATACCTGACGGGGTAACGTAAACGTGTTCCTGGAAGGTTCTCGTTAGCGTTCGTGACAGACCCGTTGCAGCCAGTGGAAGACTGTCGTCAAGACGCTGTAGCCAAAATGGTAGCATCTCCCCCCAGTGGCCACTGATTACCTGCAGCTGGGGATATTTATCAAATGCGCCCGATAACATCAGCCTCAATAAATGGATCCCCGCTTCATGATGCCAGCCCCAGCCAAACATAGAGAGCCTGGCGTTGACCTCTGCGCTGAAGCCAGTGAAATAGGCCTGTTGTACGCTTTTTAACGGTAATCCGGGATGAAGATAGAGTGGCACATTCAGTTTATTAAAGCGGGAAAGCAGGGAGTCATAATCAGGATGATCGAGAAAGCATGAATAGGGTCTGCCACTCAGAAGTGCCCCTTTAAACCCCAATTCTTCAACTGTGCGGACAAGCTCTTTTTCGGCCTCTTTCGGCTGTGCCCAGGGAAGTGTGGCAAATGCCGCGAAGCGTTCCGGGTGATTTCTTACCGCTCCGGCAAGGCGTTCGTTTGCCGCCGTGTTTAATGTTACCGCTTCATCCTCGGGTGCCAGTTGGGGGAATCCTCCCACAGAGAGGATCTGCATGGTAATTCCAGCCTCATCCATATCTCTGAGACGACGGCTTCCCAAATCAACGCCTTTCTGGTTTATCCGCGAATTCTTTTCTATCTGCGGCCGGCTTCGGTCCGGATTATGACCATCAGTGACGGTTTTCCCCCAGTCGCCAAGGAAAGGCGCCTGCTCAAGCGCAACAGGCATACACGCTCGCCCTAACTCGCTGTCGAGATAATGTTCTTCGAGGCAAATGATTTTCATATTCTCACCATTCATACAAAGCAGTAAAAGTGATGCAGATTAGGATTACCCGGAACAGCCCATATGTGAGTGTCATTCATGACAGTCTGTCCCGGACGGGGTTTACACCATCGGTTTTTCCCAGGCGCCACGTGTATCCACTCTGGTCTCTGTGGCGAGTTGTTCCAGCAGGATGATTTCATCATCGCGTAACTGGATGTCTGAAGCGCTGGCGGCGTCCAGAACGTGACGGACTTTAGTCGCACCGATGAGTGGAAGGGTACCTTTCGCAATAGCCCATGCGATGGCTATCTGCGCAACGCTGGCATTCCTCTCGGCTCCCATTTTTTTCATGGCGGCGGTTAATCTCTCTATCTGCGGCAGCACTGCGTTATAACTTTCTGCCCGGCCACTCCCGGCAGGCATGGGATGATTTGAATCATAACGACCACTGAGCGCGCCTTGCTCCAGGACCATGTAAGCAAAGAACGTGATATTATTTTGTCGGCAATACTCAAGGATCCCAGCCTCTTCAGAAGCGCGATAGAGCAGGCTGTAATGATTCTGTACTGCACTGATGGAATTACCGGAGGCGTTAAGGATCTCGTTGGCTCGTCTGATTTGTGCCAGATTATGGTTGGAAACACCGACGCGTTTTACCTTACCGCTTTGTAAGAGCGGGATCAGTCCAAGCGTCCATTTCTCGACGTCGAGGGGATTATGGATCCAGTAGATATCAATCGCTTCCACGCCCAGGCGTCCGAGGCTGGCCTCAAGCATATCGCTGACAGGCTGCGCTGACTGTTCGTCCGCAATCTGCGGCGTGAATTTGGTGGATAAAATCATATACTCGCGGGAGAACTGACGGACTAATGCTCCCAGCGCTGCCTCGGAACTCCCCATGCCATATACTGCTGCGGTATCCCAGAGATTGAGGCCCTTACTCATGGCCGTGGTGAACACTTCTGCCATCTGAGTATCAGAAAGATGATTGCCGAAGACGGTGTCGCCACCGGCAAAGCCTGTGCCCCAGGACCATGTGCCCAGCGCGACGGGAGGAAATGTTTTCATATTCAGCTCCTGAAAAAAAGCCGGATCGTTGCTAACTTAAACCGGCCAAAGAGGGTGAGTAACGGTGAAAGGCAGATGAATGAATTAAGTTGGCTGGCGGAGGGCATTTAACAGCGCCACACCTACACCGTGCGCTGAAGCGGGATTTTGCCCCGTGATAAGGCGTCCGTCGGTAACCACATTTTCAGACCAGTTCGGTGCTTCATGATGAAGTGCGCCATGCTCGCGGAGTGCAGTTTCAAGCAGGAAGGGAACCACATCTGTGGTGTGAACTTCTTCCTCTTCCTTGTTGGTAAAGGCCGCCACGTTTTTGCCTTTCACCAGGTATTCGCCGCTACTGAGCTTTGCGTCAACCAGTGCCGCAGGCCCGTGGCAGACGGCTGAGACAATCCCATCACTTTCATACACTTCGCGGATAATACGCTGGGCATCCTGGCTATCGCGAAAATCCCACATGGTTCCATGCCCGCCCGCAAAGAAAACGGCGCTGTAATCGGTACCGTTCAGCTCGGATAACGCAGGCGTTGTAGCCAGGCGCTGCTGAAAATCGGTTTCGTTCCAGAACCATGAGTTGACAGGGTCACTGAGGTCAAATCCATCCACCGGCGGCTGTCCCCCGCGAATGCTGGCTATCGTCGTTTTTAGTCCGGCATCTTCCAGTACTTTCAGCGGATGCGTAAGCTCGGCCAGGAAAAAACCGGTTGGTACACCGGATGCGCCTTTAATCGGATGGCTGGAAACGACACACAGCACGGGTTTATCTGCAGGTTTCATATCGGGCCTCACTCTTTATTTTTAAATTCAGCGGCGAAGAGATTTTCCCAGTTAATAAAGGAGCCAAGCGGGATGCACTCGAAGCTTAATAAACCTGCTTTTGCCAGCGGGAATTCAGCCATTACGTTCATCGCTTCCTCGACAGAGTCACATTCAAGAAAAATAGCAACACCAGGTCTATCCTGACGGAAGTAGATGTCGCGGATGAAGCCTGATTTATACAACCCCCAGGCGTGCAGCGCTTCAGCGTTAAGGTGTGGAGCATATTTTTCCAGCGATGCTCCAGGTGCGGGGATATCCAGACATAAAATTCGCATCATAGTCTCCTGAATTCAGGTCGTTGTAGAAAGAGATTAAAGTATAAGAGGCATATTTCAGGAAGATTAGAGGGGCATTGACTTAAGCATCTTTAGACTGTACTTAATAATCAGGCGGAGATTGCTAAAGGAACACATTATGAATAACGCCCTGTATAACCAGATACGCATCTTTCAGAGCATTGCACGTGAGGGCAATATTTCGGCAGCCGCAAGAAAACTGGAAATTACGCCTCCCTCCGTAAGTAATGCCCTAAAGCTGCTGGAAGAGCATATTGGCCATCCGCTTTTTGTGCGTACGACCCGCCGTATTGAGCTGACGGAAACCGGGCAGCTGTTGCTGGAACAGACCACTGCGGCGGTGGAGTCGCTGGAAAGTTCGCTTGAAAGCATACGCGACCAGAATCAGGAGCCCTCTGGTATCGTGCGAATCACGCTCTCGCGTTTTGCCTATCTGTTAATTCTTAAGCCTGTAATGGCGAGATTCTGTCAGCAATATCCGGGTATACAGCTGGAAATATCGCTTTACGACGGTACCGTTAATATTATTGAAGAGCGTTTTGATCTTGGGATCCGTTTTGGCGATATCCTCGAAGGTGGGGTGGTGGCTCGACCGTTAATGAAACCCTTTCGTGAAGGGTTATATGCATCCTCAGCATATATCAGCGAGCATGGAATGCCTGAGGTGCCGTCAGACCTCAGTCAACATAAGCTGATTGGGTACCGTTTTATCACCAACAACCGCATCCTTCCGTTGATCCTGAACGATCGCGGAGAGCAGTTGACGGTTGAGATGCCCGGGCAGTTAATCAGTAACGATATTGACGTTATGGCTGACGGGATCCGTAACGGGATGGGAATTGGACGTTTGTTTGAACCCATCTGGCAGTTACAGCCCGACAGGGAGCTCTTTATACCCGTGATGGAGAGCTACTGGAAAACCTACCCGCCAGTGTATCTCTATTACCCCAAAAACGCGGGTAAAACGAAAAGAATGAAGGTCCTGATTGATTTTTTGATAGCCACTTCAATGGGGTGACTCACAGGCTTACCCTGACGTCCGCCTCTCGCTCTTGAGGGACAACCATACTCAAATCTCCCACACTGCTGGAGATTTGAGTATGAACACGTCACCGTGGAACAAAGACCGTATCATCGGCCAAAAAAGACCGCTTCAGATATCTCATATCTAAGGGATCCGAATCAGACTTGAACTGGAGGGGAAAACGCGCGATCTGGCCCTGTTCAACATGGCTTTGGACAGTAAGCTACGTGGCTGTGATCTAGTTAAACTCAAAGTATCAGATGTTGCATATGGCAGTTCTGTTTCAAGCAGAGCGACGGTGTTGCAACAGAAGACCGGTAGCCCAGTGCAATTTGAGTTAACTAAAGGGACAAGAGAAGCTGTTGCCGCATTGATAAAGCTTGGCAATCTGCACAGTAAAGACTACTTATTCAAATCCCGGGTCGGTTCTTGCCAACATATATCAACCCGGCAATACAACCGAATTTTTCATGGGTTGGTAGCAAAGCTTGGTCTCGAAGATTCGCTGTTCAGCACACATTCCATTAGAAGAACAAAACCTTACCTGATCTACAAGAAAACCAAGAATCTTCGTGTGATACAACTCCTGCTAGGTCATAAGAAACTGGAAAGCACAGTCCGATATTTGGGCATTGAAGTCGATGATGCGTTAGAGATCTCTGAGTCGATTGAAGTTTAAGATTGTCGGGGCTGCAACAGCAGCCCTGTGCCAGAAGCGGACACTGAATTTTCAGCGGCCTTTCTCGTTCACCGTCATGGTAAACACGGCCACGCCAGCGTCGTTGTTCATGTAGGCATGCGGCGCATCCGTTCTCGCAACGGCTGCACTTCCCTGGTTAATCACGTAAGTAGTGTCGCCGACGACGAGTGTCAGGATCCCTTTTGCGACATGGAGCAGTTCGCTGGTGCCTTCTGGATGTCCGGGAGATTCAAAGTTTTCCCCTGGGTAAAGCGTCCACTCCCAAAGTTCGACCATGTCCGGTCCGCTGGTACCGGCCAGCAATCGCGCACTGCCACCCTTTTCTCCTTTCCAGAGCACCGGGATATCACGAGAATCAATAAGATGAACGGCGGGCTTACCGGCGACATTAACAAAATCGGCCACCGATACGTTCATAGCAGACGCCAGGCGGCAGAGTAGTGCAATGCTGGGGTTGGCCCTACATCCTTCTATCTCTACCAGCATTCCCTTACTAACGCCTGAACGGCGGGAAAGCTCATCAAGCGACATTTTTTTCTGGCTGCGGTAGAGCTTTACGTGCGCGGAAACGGCCTTGTTTACCCTGGCTGCATCGGCGTCGGTCGTTATGTTGACTTTTTTGGTCATCGGTCATTATCATGTAATAAATCAGTCATTACAGGATTATCATATGCCAGCCGTGTCAACGTCAATCAGCTCCGAAATTTACCGCATCGCACCAGGATTTCGTGCACTTAGTATCAGCGTGGAAGCTACACCCGTGGCTGATGAACGGGTTGGAGAAGTCGCGCTGCGGGAAGCCTGCGAGTCAGTTCAGGCAGGGCAGCCTGCCTGGGCAGAGGCGCACCTGAACGCATGGGCGGAGGTATTTCGCGCCTTTGGGGCAAAACCAAAACGAACACCCTGTTCAGCGGAAGCTTTGCGCAAGCGGGTTCTTAAAGATGGCACGATGGCCTCTCTCGATCCGGTGGTCGATCTGTATAACGCCGTCAGCATCCGATATGCCGTTCCAGTTGGCGGAGAAAACGTTGCGGCATACACAGGAAGGCCACGGCTGGTGGTTGCAGAAGGTACAGAAATCTTTGACACCATGAAGGACGGCCAGCCGGGAAGCGAGTCACCGGACGCGGGTGAAGTTATCTGGCGTGATGATACTGGCGTAACTTGCCGCCGGTGGAACTGGCGACAGGGCATTCGGACACGCCTGAGCGTGGCAGATAGCAGAATGTGGTTCATCCTTGAGAGTCTGCCGCAAATGCCGCTGGAAGATCTGCATGCTGCCGGCAGGATGCTGACTGATGGCCTGGAAAAAATGATGCCGGGTGCGCATTGTCATACTGTTCTCATCAGCGAGCAGCTCTGAAATCGCCAGAACTGATTTGCGTGCCTGACTGGTTTTTGAAGTCTGTCTGACTCCGCAAGTTGGGAATAGAATTCATGTAGTTAAAGGGTAACAGGAGAGCGCTGAGGTGCTCTTTTCCATTTGCACGCTCCAACTTTGTTCACCATTTCAGATTACAAGTCACGACGTCCGCTTTTCGCTCTTAGCTGCTGTACGAGTTCCTCTAGTGGACAGCACTGTGCCAGGAGCGGACTTCAAACACCTTAGCCGCCCTGAGGGCGGCTCTCAGTCCAACTCATTTCTCAGAGTGAAAGGCCCAGTCAGCTGCTGTCGCGAGCGACACAAACGGGCCAGCTAGTGTGACGTTATGGTGGCTGATGATTTCATTTGCGGACAGGTAATTGTTATCCATTGTCGTGTGCGCATCTGAAATCAGCACGGTACTGAATCCCAGTTCCGGTGCTGCGCGGCAGGTAGTGTCCACACAGAATTCTGTTTTCATCCCGGCGATAACCAGTTCCTTAATGCCTCGCTGGCTGAGCTGATGCTGCAGGTTCGTACCCCGGAAACAGTTGGGGTGCTTTTTGATAAACACGACATCGTGCTCAGCGTACAAATTCATTTCGGGTATCAGTTGCGTCAACGGACTTTGCTCAGAGAAGTGAGAATCATCAGGTCCGGTGTGGCGGGCAAAAAATACGGGCACCTTAGCCTGCCTCGCTTTTTCAATCAGCAAGCAGATGTTAGACAGAACCCTGTCTGCAAAATACGGTGAGGCGGGGCCACGGAAAAGTCCCTGCTGCATATCGATAACTAAAAGCGCATTTTCAGATGAAATCATGATGTATCTCCATTCAGTAAGTCATGAACGGAGAAATTTTCTTCCCCGTCCGGTTTGGCGGGGAGTCAGAGTCTGTTTTGTCAGGAGCCAGTCACAGATACGCCCACGCCGCCGAAAGTTCCGGTGGTGGTAACGGTTGTCGCTGTATGAACTGACTTAATCATTTTCTGACTTTCTCTTATGGGTTGGGTATCGGGAACAGGAAACACAACGAATCGTAAAAAACTTCTCTTTTGTTTTAGCACTGAGATTTACCGGATTCAACAAAATTGTTACCTGAATGTTGCCGAGCTTTGTTGGCACCCCCGACCCGCAAAGGAAAGCAATTTGGCTTCCGCTTTTCGCTGTCAGCAGACCTTCAGCGTCAGGTGTTTGTCTGCTGTGTGCCATAAGCGGACTTTGCAAACATCACTGTTTTATTAAGAAGGTAACGGGTCATAACATGTGGACTTCATTGACTGCGTTCCATCAACTCAAGCGTCTGACCATCGGGGCTTTGTAAATATATTACTCTGGTTCCCTGCATGGGTCCTGACAAGACTGTCTGAGGTTTACCCGGCGTCTTCCAGCCGTAGTCCGATACTTTGCTCAAGAGCGTATTAAGATCCTCTACATTAAACGCAAGGTGAGCGTAGCCAGGGATGTAGGGTGCTGAAGGCTCTTCTGGCTGTTCAATGTTATTGTATTGCAGTAATTCAATTTTAATACCAGCCAGTTCAAGCAAAGCCATTCGTACATCAGCTCCCCTTGCGCCTGTCACTTCATCAATAATAGGTCCAGACATTTTCCCTTCGCGTAATAACTCCCCTCCAAGAATATGAGTCCAGAAAAATAATGAGTCTTCAATATTTTTAACTGAAAAACCGACGTGATTAACACTTAAGATCATGAGATTACCTGCTGGGTTTTGAAAATTTAGCATCCAACTTTCTAAAATACCTGTTTTATTTCTTCACGATAAGTGCGATGGGATTTTTTCAGGAAAAAAAAGCACAATTAAGTGCGGTCTGAAAAATATATTTACGATTCATTCACAGCGACAGCTGTACAGGTTAACTGCTCCCTGTTGATAACTACGCGACTGCGTTACAAGCCTGTATCTATTGTAGGAAAACTGCGAATGTCCGCTCCTCGCTCACAGCCGACATTTTCCATGGTTAGTGCCAACAGCGGACATCACCAGTATTAAGACTCTGGTCACTCCAAATCTGACTCTTAACCGTCCAGGAAAATAGGGCATCTTCATTAGAAGTTTTCTGGAATTTGTCGAGATAAATGAGGGTGCTTCGCCGTACTCGCTACTCCGGCTGCATTTTTCTGTTCCATCCAAAAGTGTCGGCGCAGGGCGCTAACCATTGACGGATTTTGGAATTGCACGACAGCGCCTCGGGTTCGAGCAAGCGCGCTCCGAAATTGGCATGCCGCAGGAAGCGCATATCCAGGCATTGCTCAAGTTGCCCAGCCAGCAGGGGAAAATCCATGAGGCTGTATAGTCGGGGCCATTTGATCAATTTTCGGTAGCGCAGTTGCTCCGACTCGATGCGCAAGTCATCATTTTGATATGGAAAGGCCAAACGGCAAAATCTATTCATCGAGCAATGCTTTAATATTAGCGGACGTTATTGCCGTAAGTTTTCGTGTAATTTGTTCTACAGGCCAGTCCCACCACGCCAATTTTTCCAGAGCTAGAATAATATCATCAGTAAAACGTTTCTTAATTACTCTTGCGGGATTGCCGCCCACAACTGTATATGGAGGGACATCTGAAGTAACCACGGAACGCGTTGAAATTATAGCTCCATTGCCGATCTTAACGCCTGGCATAATCATCGCCTGATAACCTATCCATACATCATTACCAATCACCGTATCACCTTTGTAGGGTAAATCACCGGGTTGAGGCATGCTTTTTTCCCATCCGTTTCCGAAGATATAAAACGGAAAAGTAGAGAAGCCATCAATTTTGTGATTAGCTCCATTCATAATGAACTGAACACCTTTTGCTATCGCGCAAAACTTACCGATGATCAGCTTGTCACCAATAAATGGAAAGTGATAGAGAACATTACGCTCGAAGTTTTGCGAGTCCTCTGGGTCATCATAATAAGTAAAATCACCGATAATGATGTTGGGATTTGTCACGGTGTTTTTGATGAAACAAACCTGTGGAAAACCCTGCATTGGATGTGTATCAGCGGGATCTGGTCCGTACATAATTTCTCCCAAAAAGTCGTTTTATTGCTTTAAAGTGAATATAGCATGAAGCCAGTAACCCTTTAAGCGTAGGCATAATATGCCCCTTTACGCGCATAGCTGTCGGTTAGATACCGCAGGCACCGGGTGAACAGCTCAGGCATGTATTAAAAAGTTCTAGTTAAAGATTTTTTTGTGAGGGCGGTCAGCCTGTATTGAACAGACGGAGGGTTGTGTCCAGATAGCGCGAGAATTTAATGGCAGGCAATAAAAAATGTCGATTGCGCGGCTATATTGTACTTAGCTGCACGATTAACTGGATCGTAAACTCTCAATTGCACTGTTGCGAAGCGTGAGAACCGATTTAACGCTGACGCTGATCCTATCGATAATGGCCTGCCGGGGGCCATGACGCCATTCTTCACTGTTGTAAAAAGATTCCTGAGAGGATTTGAGCTGGGAGAGGCTGTTATAAGCTCTGATCAGATAGTATGCGTCGTTGTCATGTGCGGATATACCAAAAGAAATAATATCCATACCCGCTGAACGGTGAAGCGGAGCACTCTCCTCCGTCATGATTCTGTGGAAGTCTTTCCCGGTGCCGGGTTTTAGGGTGTACAGCAGAAATTCGACTGTTTTCATCTTCGATATCCTTTTCATTTTCTGATCATGCTGAGCCTGAGCGTCTCCCGAGTGCCAAAAGCGAACGTTAAGGACATTGCGAGGCGTTATGTGATAACGAGTCGGTTAACTTGCCTTCAAGAATGTTACGGATCAAATCCAATGGGAAGATTGTTTCATCGGTACATCTGAGTTCTTCTATTGTCCACCAATAATGATCGCGAATGACTTTCTTTTCGTTACTACTCCACCCAGATCTGTCGATATCTGATTCATCTGTATTGATAATAAAGAAACGCTCTTCTGCAAGAACAGTCTCCCCACTGGGCAAAACCATTGTGAAGGTTCTGGATGCTATTTGCGGTCCCGTAGTACTTCTTTTCAGACCTGTTTCTTCAAGTAACTCACGCAAAGCAGCCTGCTCGAAAGATTCATTTTGTTCGAGCCCACCACCTGGGGTTGCCCAGTAGGATCTCCCACTCAGAGCATCATCTTTATGAACGAAGTTAAAGAGCAGCACGTGATTTTCAGGCGAGAGTATTATTAATCGCGATGATGGACGAATGCGCACAAAGTCACCTCAAAAGAGTTTAAAACCCTATTTAGAATTATATATAAATTAATGTATGAACAATCATTAAGCCTGAATGTTTTTAAAGCTTTAACATAACTCAAATGTCCGCTCCTCGCTCTAAGCTAACTCACCACCAATCTCAGTCTCATAGCCACACACAAGACAGTTGCCTGAAGCCGCAGCGTCCCGTCTCCCGTGAAGACACGGCTTCAGCCGTTGCTGATCAGTGCTTTCAGAAAACGTTATTGAGTGGATTCCAGACGCTTGTCCAGGTTGACCATGGAAAAAATATTATTAATATCGTTCGGGGTTATCAGGCTGACTGTGTGGAAGGGAAGGTGTTTGGTTGGAAATTACTCTTGGCTCTGCTGACAGTATCGGTTGTTGGCTTCGCACTCTTTGGCTTCATTTTTTCACTCCAGCAGCTGGGGTAAACGACCGTCATTCTTTACTGCTGTTGGAGTATTTACCGGGCCTTAAAATGAAAAAACCCGCTCAGGGCGGGTTTTTTATCACTTTCACTTATCTGCTCAGGATGTTGCCTTCATCGCTACCGTAAGTGTTAGTGCAATTATCGGCAATTACAGCGCGATAACATTTGCAGCTGAAGGGCCTTTTGCGCCGTTCTCGATAGAGAACTCCACTTTTTGGCCTTCGTCTAAGGTTTTAAAATCGCTGCTCTGAATGGCGGAGAAGTGTACGAACACGTCCTTGCTGCCGTCTTCAGGAGTGATGAAGCCGAAGCCTTTTTCAGGGTTAAACCATTTTACTAAACCAGTCATTTTGTTAGACATAGATACTTCCTTTCGTTTTTGAGCCGCTTATGCAGCGAAGATGGCCTGTTTTGCAGAGTTTTACTTATTGGGCACTTAGGAGGAGGCTCATGAAGAAGGGTATCTAGGATAACGCTTAAATGAGGACTGCTTTACTAAAACTGCTTTCATAAGGTCTGTGTTCCAAACCGATGCCGTCATAATAGACCTGGTTTGATTTTTTATGCAAGGATTAATTTTCGGTGAATAATTAAGCTGTCGAAGCACTGAAACAGGATGAGGGCAGGGGGAATCCATTATTGATGCATAAACAATAAAAGCCCTGACTGTACGAGTCAGGGCTTTTAAGGTACTGCTAACTTAAGATTTAACATTAATATACTTCGTTACTTTTTACTGCTATTTGGTACTGCTTTAAATGCACAAGTTACTACAGATAACATTGGGTACTGAAAACTATAACTCCCTCCTTTATCGATTTAAAACCACCTGACAACTTATACCAACACAAAACCAAGTCAGGCCAAACTACTTCAACTCGTACATTTCCCCTTCGCGATATATACTCTTTGATGCATGGCTTTACTTCCTTCGCGATAGTTAAACTACTGACACTCATTGCTTTCGCGAACTCATAGTTAATAAAAAACAAAGCCTTACATCATCGCGTTTGTACTAACACTTATTACACTTGCCTACAACTATTACTACAATTAACACAACTACATGTATTTCAGACTATACATCAGGTACGTCTACTTACATTTAATACTACAGCTTACGTTAACCAAGATTAATTATTAAACTAACGTATTCAATCTTTCTAAAACTAACAGAAATACACTTTCGTATCGCTGTTGAAGCTTAATTTACGGATTTTTAGTACCGTGTCAACACTGTTTTTAATAACATGTTTTTATTCATAGGGTGCGTCAGTTTGCGGATTTAAGAAGCTTCTGATTCCTTTATCTTCTGCATCTGTTTGAGCTGTATTTGCCTGTTGATCACTTTCACAGTGAAACACCTCAATAAAACTGTACTAACCCTTTATAGCGTTCGGTTCACCTGTTCGCTTCATTTCCCCTGAATGGTGAAGCTGGCAACGCGCGCACTGTCACAAGTACAGACATTTATGGCACGTTTAAATGACATCCCTGCCGGGATAATAATTTCGAGCTTAGTATCTTTATTACCCAGGTGCTCTACCCTAAGGGTAGCGCTGAGTTATTTAGCGCTAATATGTACTGATGTTTTTGCAAATGCAGACCGGCCAGTGAGCCGGTTTTTTTGTGGAGCTATCTGGAAATATGGCACCAAAAAATATTAACTTGCCCGCTGCTGCCGAAACAGTAGCCGGCCCGCCAGGGCCGTGACTCTGCCTGCTGATGGCCCGCTCGCTAAAGGGGGCTTTTTTTTTACCCAGAATTACACAAGACAGTTGCTCGCAGCTGTTCTGTCTGTTGAAAAGGCATTACGCGCTTATGCACCTGCGCACATTGATTCACTTTTGAAAGAAGAGCCCGATGATGATCAAGATAAACATGCTTGCCCTCTGCGCGCTGGCCGCGATCGGCCTGACGGGGTGTCAGAGCCATCAGGATGATGTAAAGAATGAACGCGCGAAAAACGCCGCCACCGTGCAGCAGCCGGACACCTGCAGCGCGGGTTCCTTCAGTTATCTGATTGGCAAACCGGCCTCGGCACTTGATACGCTGCGGTTCGCGCAGCCGATGAGAAACATCACACCAGACACGGCGGTAACGATGGATTACCGCGCCGAACGTCTGAATATTGAGTCTGATGAGAAAGGTGTGATCACCCGTTTGTACTGTTCCTAACCGATCTGCTTGTTTATTAAACAACTCAGGCGGGTTGCTGTGATTATTCTTAGAAACCTCATCGGAAATTAAGGTTTAGAACACAGATTTCATTACATTTTTTAATATTCAGAACGTCGATTAACCCTGTACTAAAATACAGTGTTGACACGCAGTTTATAACGAGTAGATTAGAACTTAACGCTGGAGAGGAGATGGTTAAGAGATTTATTATCCGGCGTGTATTACCGAGTAGTGAGTACCAAAGTTATTGAGCTGTAAATAAATGCGATGAAGGCCACGATGTATTTAGTATGGGTTCTTCAACACTGGGCTGAAATACCAAGCCACGTGAGAAGAGGATGTCAGGCCTTGAAGTAGAATACTGTAATCGCATCATGTGGACCATAACGCGATGATGTAAGGCCTTGTTATGAAGAGTAATGTTCGCGATTTGGGTACGTAAGTATGAAATCGAGAATGTCGCGAAGAAAGTAAGGCAACGCATCAAAGAGTCTATATCGCGAGGGCGATGTACTCATTAAGACAAATCTTAAGGATATGCCTTAATGAAATTAGCAGGATGAACGCTTATTCCATAAAACTCTAGGAGGACAGCAGTAAAGCAGTAACAAATATATCCTGTGAAAATATGTGCATCATGAGAAGTAGAGTTAAGTAATTAAGTTGATGAATGTTAAATATTAATTTGGTAGTACCCTGAAAGCCCCGGTGATTCATTACTGGGGCTTTCTCTATTTCGGGGTTGTGATAATTAGACGTCCGCGGGTATCTCTGAATCCCAAAATCCTGTGATTATATAATCAATATGATTTTTATGTTCCGCTGATGGTTCCCGCCAGGCTGGCTTCTGCCCCGAGCAACACCAAAAAACAGACCAGCGTAGATTCACGGCTGGCTTTTGCCACCGGCAGGCCGCTCGCGACATCACTGATTGCATCACCTTTCTTAAGCCGGTACTCATCAAGAGTAATTTCACCGTCCATGATATACAGCCACTGGGCAAAACCCGGATGTGACGGGATCGCGGTGGTGGAATCTTTCTCAAGCCGGATATCATAGACATACACCGCCTGATGAATTTCCAGCGGCGAATTGATCCCTTCCGGCGCAGCCAGCATGGTCCAGTGATCCACCCCGATGCCCTCCGGACGTTCCATAAACTGAACACGGCTTTCTAAATCGGCTTTGCGCGGCCGTATAAAAATTTGCAACATTTCCGTCGCGACGAGCGGGGTGGATTCCTCGTGCCAGATGCTTTTACCGGCGTTCATCATCATTAGTTTTTTCGGCGAAAGCGCCACGCGGTGGCCTGCGGCGTCTTCATGGACCATTGATCCGCGCCACAGGTAGCTGAGAATTTCATCATTGTTGTGTTCGTGCAAGGTGACCATTGTGCCTACGTCCAGCGTGGCGTGGTCGATGACGCTGAGCGGGCCGAATGCCTCATCCCCCGCGTCCGGCAGAATAAGCCCTGGCCGCATACGTCTGATTTTGAAAGGGCCGTATTCGAATGTTGTTTTAGGCGCGGCGCGCAGTACGTTAAACATAATCTCTCCGGCTGGTTTTCAGGCTGACAGGTTTTTTTAGCACACAATCTTCTCTAAAGCGCACCGTCCTGACAAAAACGGACGAATACACCAGAAATAAAGGCCGCGTCCTTGCGGCACTGCGATCGTCAGGTCAAATCCAGCAGGGCGTTCAGCTCGGCGATTTGCTGCTGCCAGCGGCTTTGCAACTCTGGTTTCTGATGTTTCGGCTTCCGCGTACGGTCTTCCTCCAGCTTACTTTCCAGATCCAGCAGCATCGCCAGCAGGCGTTCCTCTTCAGTTTCCTGCACCGGTATTGCGGATGTCTGCTTCTCGGCAGCCAACGCAACCGGCGGTGGCCCGCCTGCTAACATTGTGTAAACCGGTTTAAGGTCATGCCACTCCTCCAGCCGCTGTTTGTCGATAAGCCAGAACCGGTTACAGCTTTGTTCAATCAGCCGCCGGTCGTGCGACACCAGCAGCACTGCGCCACTGAAGGTTTTCAGCGTTTCTGCAAGCTCTTCTTTGCCTTCCATATCCAGATGGTTGGTCGGCTCATCGAGCAGTAACAACGAGTAGTTCGCCAGCGTCAGGCCGATAAACAGCAGCCGTGAACGCTCACCCCCGCTCAGCGTGCTGACCTTTTGCTGATGGCGGATGTACGGGAATCCGGCGCCGATCAACGCCATTTTTCGTTGTTCCTCCAGCAACGGAGCAAACTGTGCCAGCGCATCGCTCAGGCTGTCGTCGTCACGCAGCTGTTGCAGGCTCTGATCGTAATAACCCGTACGCACGCGGGGGTGAAAAATCACGCCGGGAACCGCTGAGTCCCGGTGGATAAACGCCTGCCACAGCGTGTGTAAAAGTGATGATTTCCCGCAGCCATTGCGCCCGATCAGCGCAATACGGCCGCCACTTTTCACCCGCATCTCTTCCAGCTTAAACAGCACCGGTGCCTCCGGCGCGGGGCGTACCTGCAAACCGGACATCGCCAGCACGCGGTCAGCCGGTAAGGCTTCACCGTTAAGCCGCAATTTCCACAGGTTACCGGCTGTTACCTCGGTTTGATCGTCCTTCAGCCGTTCTGCCTGTTTTTCCATCTGCTTGGCCTTGCGCGCCAGCCCTTCGTTGTCATACACGCTGCCCCACACCGCCAGCCGTTTGGCGCTTTTTTCCACGCGGTCGATCTCCTTTTGCTCGGATTTGCGGCGCAAAGCGTCAGCGCAGTCTTTTTCCTCCAGCGCCAGACGGGCCTGCGTACAAGGCAAACGGATAAATTGCAGGGTTTTATCGCGCAGGATCCAGGTGGCATTAGTGACGTTATCCAGCAGGCTGCGGTCATGGGAAACGAGCACAAAGCTGCCGTTCCAGTTTTTCAGAAACTGCTCAAGCCACAGCAGGGTGGGGAGATCCAGATGGTTGCTTGGCTCATCGAGCAGCAGCAAATCCGGCTGGCGGATCAGCGCCCGCGCCAGCAGCAGGCGGGTGTGCTGGCCGCCGCTGAGCGTGCCGGCGGTCAGATCCCAGGCCGGTTCGTCAAACCCCAGCGTGGCAAGCAGCACTTCTGCCTGCCAGCGTTCAGGCTGATGCAGACTTTCCGGCAGATGGTTCAGCACAGCGTCAATCAGCGAACCCCCGGTGAGCGCCGCCGGCAGATGCTGTTCAATACGCGCCATCAGACACTGGCCGGAGAGCGTCACCGTGCCGGAAGACGCGGCCAGATCGCCACTGAGGATTTTCAGCAGGGTACTTTTACCGCAGCCGTTATGGCCGATGAGCCCGATACGGTCGCCTTTTTTCAGGCCGAAGGAAATCTCAGCCAGCAGCGGGCCGAAGGTGTTATCAAAGGATAAGGATTGTGCAGACAATAATGTTGTCATGTTGCTTACTCAGGTTTTCAGGCATAGCTATGCCCATCGTCAGAAACGCCGACGATAACCGGTAAGCCGGAGGGAAGTTCTCAGGTTGTCAGTTAGCTTCGCTCAGGCGGGTTATCGCGGCACGGTGCCGGAAATACCTGAGCAGTGACGATCGCTAAGGACGAGTGAAATTAAAAAAACTTCACGGGTCAGCATGGCAATCCTCCTTATATAACGTTGGTGAATGAATGAGTTGAGTATATTGGGGATTTTGGATTTGTTCCAGTGACGAAAATCCCCGCCATACATTTATGCGGCAATCACTTCGTTTTCCAGCTTCTGCCGTTTGCGCAAGCCGGGGAACCAGGTCATCCATAAGCCGACCACGATCAGCGTACCCACACCGCCGATGGCGGCGGCAGGCACTGCGCCGAGCCAGGCCGCCATCAGGCCGGATTCAAACTCGCCGAGCTGATTTGAAGTGTTGATGAAGATGGAATTGACTGCGCTGACGCGGCCGCGCATGTCGTCAGGCGTGTCGAGCTGCACCAGTGCGCCACGGATCACCATGCTCACCATATCGAATCCGCCGAGGGCGAACAGCGCCAGAATGGATAACCACAGCGAGGTGGAAAATGCGAACACCAGCGTCGCGGCACCGAAACCGGCGACGGCGGCAAACATGATTTTCCCGACGTTGCGGTTAAGCGCCCGGTGGCTGAGCCAGAAACCGACAATCAACCCACCGACAGCAGGCGCGCCGCGCAACAAACCTAATCCCCACGGCCCCGTGTGCAGAATATCATGCGCGAAAATGGGCAGCAGGGCGGTGGCGCCACCAAGCAACACGGCGAACAGGTCCAGAGAAATCACGCCCAGCACGTCGGGGCGGTTGCGGATAAACCCGATCCCTGCGAACAGCGTTTTGAACGTCGCGGGTACGCGGCGCGGTGGCGTATGTTCGTAACGTAAACGGCTCACCATCACAATCGACAACAGATACAGCGCCGCACACACCGCGTAAGCGACACCGGCGCCCGCGACATACAAAAAGCCGCCGAGCGCCGGGCCGACCATCGCCGCAGCCTGTCCGGAAACGCTGTTCGCCGCCATGGCGCGCGCCAGCAAATGCGGCGGCACCAGCGCAGGCAACATCGATTGCAGGGAAGGCGCTTCCATCGCTTTGGCCGTGGAAATCATGAAAATCAAACTGAGGATCACCACTTCATTTACGTGATGCGTCAGTGTCAGCCAGGCCAGCGCGGCGATAGCGACCCACTCGGCAATTTGCCCGAGCAGCACCACGCGGCGGCGGTCGAACTGATCGGCAACGTGGCCGGCGACCAGCGCCAGCAACACCGACGGCAGAAACTGCACCAGGCCGATCAGCCCGAGGTCGAACGCCCGGCCGGTCATCGAGTAAATCTGCCAGCTCACCACAATGGAAAGCATCTGGAAACCGAAGCTGGATGCCGCACGGGCGATCCAGAAAGCGACAAACGAGCGGTGCTGTAACAGTGAGTCCGACTGGCCGGAGAGTGCAGACATGACAAATCCCTGAAGAAAATGAAAGATGCCGGGTCTGCGGTCGGTGACGACTCGTTAGCCCGGCAATTATTGTGTATACAAATAATTAACAAACAAGGTGAGTCGTATATTTATCACAAAACCTGCGGCAAATCTTTAACCCGCAGAGTGAACAACGTTGTCGTGCGCGGTCTGGCGGTGCAGCCTGCGGATTGCCACCATGCAAAACGGCCTCCGCAGAGGCCGTTGTTTAGCGTTTTAAACAGGCGGGAACCTTTACCAGCGCAGTTCGCGGCCGGAATATTCCACAAAATGATGGCCGCCTTTGCCGCGCCATTTTTCGAACACATCAGCAATGCCGTTGGTGCTTTCAGAGATGGTCAGCGTGGCATTTTCGCCACCCATATCAGTCTGCACCCAGCCCGGATGCACGGACAACAGCGTCTGACCCTGCTTGTCGGTTTCTTCTTTCAGCGGACGCGTCAGCATGTTCAAAGCCGCTTTGCTGGCGGAATAGAGCGGGTAGGTGGCGACGTCGTTTTCATTCAGGCTGGCCAGTTCAGACGTCATCAGCGCGATGACACCGGTTTTCGCTTTCAGCAAAGGCAGCAATTCTGTTGCGCAGCGCACCGGGGAAAACGTGTTGGTCATAAACAGCCTGACGATCTCTTCATCATCTGCCTGATTGACGTCCTGATGATCCGGGCCGAATGCCCCTGCGTTAACAAAAATCAGGTCGAACGTGCTGTCTGAAAGCGCATCTTTCACCGCGTTGCGTTCATCAGCTTTATTGATGTCCAGCTTCAGCCACTCTGCAGAGGCCGGGCTGCCGGCAGGAACCGCATCACGCGTCGTCGCAGTGACCTGCCAGCCGCGTTCTGCCAGAACATTTACCACGCCTAAACCGATACCGCGCGAGGCGCCAATGATCAATGCTTTCTGAGAATTAGTCATATTCATCCTTTTGTTCAATGGGTTATATCAGATATTCGTTTTCAGCCTTTCGTCATGTTACCGGCAGTATGCGGCAGAGCCCGCGGGGCGGCAATGGCTCGCTGTCCCATTTTCCCGGTGTGCGGTTGACGTCTTCACGTTTTACGCACCGGCCGGTTTTATAAAATAATTAAAATAGTTTCATTGCGAACAGGTAATGATTTTTAATGAGTTTTTGACGAATTTGACTTAAACGGACGTCGAATTTGCGGTGCGACAGAGGCAATTTCCCGTTTTATGGCTAATCTTATTTAAGCTGCTGTCAGGTTTATATATTTAATATGGCCTTTTGCGGTGGTTCTCAGGAGTTTAACGTACCTTATTTGCTTTTTTTTAATGAAAAGTATGGTAACCAATGGAGATATCAAAATGATTGAAAACCCTAACCCTGCACCAGGGCATTACAATAATACGCTGGTTGAACCGGTAAATTCTGTTCCCCTTAAACGTATTTCATGGAGTGCGGTATTCGCGGGTGTCATTATTTCAATGGTGGTTTATCTGCTGTTGTCCATATTAGGTACCGCGGTCGGAGCCAGTACCATTGATCCGCTGAAAGAACAAAATCCGCTGGACGGTCTGGGTATGGGCGCGGCCATCTGGACCGGTGCCAGTATGTTGATCTCCATCGCGGCCGGTGCTTACGCCAGCGGCCGTCTGGCCCAGCGCGAAGGTGCGCTGCATGGTCTGTTAATGTTTGGCGTCAATACGCTGATTTGCGCCTGGTTCCTGCTGGTGGTGGTGAATAATGCCATGAGCGGCGCAATGAGCGTGGTGGGTTCCGGGTTGCAAACGTTAGGCAGCGGAATATCCGCCGCCGCGCCGCCGGTGACTCAGATGGTAAAAGATAAACTGGGCGAGAATAATATTAACCTCGACAGTTTACAGAATGAACTTGAAACCACGTTGCGTCAGACGGGTAAACCGGAATTACAGCCGGAGAACTTGCAAAATAAAGCGGAAGGTGAAGTCAATAATGCACAGGCGCAGGCCGGTGATACCGCGAACCATCCGCAAACTGCCGACACTGATTTGACCAACTTTATTAAGGGCCTTATTTCCCGTAATGAAGCGACATTCCAGGCCGCTGACCGCGAAGCGCTGAAAAATATCATCAAAGCGCGTACCGGTAAAAGCGATCAGGAAGTAGATCAGATTGTCAGCCAGGCTGAGAAAACCTATCAGCAGGCGCGGGCAAAATACGAAGAACTGAAACAGCAGGCGGAGCAGAAAGCCCGTGAAGCTGGCGAGAAAGCCGCTGCCGCCACGGCGAAAGCCAGCTGGTTCGCCTTCTTTATGTTAATCGTTGAAGCCGTACTGGCCGGTGCGATGGGCATGTTGGGTCGCCGCACTCAGCCTGAGCCGGTGTTTACACATCAGCGTCATTAACGGCTAAGTCAGTTGTCGTTTTTACCCGGAGGGAGATAGCGATATCTCCCTCTTTTTATGTGCAGATTTACCCCGCGCCGCCGCGCATCCCGCAACATTCCCGTACCTCCCTCCCGCCTGAACGCCCGCAAATGTCATGCGTTATTGCCACCCTCCGGCGCAGTGCGTAATGTGGAGGTTTCGAACAATTCTCTCAGGTGAAAAAAGCATGATCACCCTTAAATGGTTTAGCCTCGTCTTTGTCTGTGTTTTGCTGCTGTCATTTGGATACAGCTATGCCAAAGCGACCCAGACCAAAGAAGAACCCGTGCAAAACTGGTCAACGGCACGCCGTGATTCCGCCGGGATTGCACCCGATCCGGTTAAGCTCAAAGACACCGCGATTGTGCAGATTTACGTTGCACCCACTTACGGATGGCGCGGGCTGGTCGCCGTCCACCCGTGGATTATTTTCAAACGTGAAGGGGAAACCGCTTTTACCCGTTACGACGTGGTCAGCTGGGGCAGCGACAACGTCGTTCGCCGCAATTACGCCATACCTGACGGCTACTGGTTTGGTTCAAGGCCGAGAAAGCTGGTCGATCACCGGGGCGCGTCAGCGCAGGCGCTGATCCCGCAGATCGAAGCGGCCATCAAAAATTACCCTTATCCGCATACCTATCACGCCTGGCCGGGCCCGAACAGTAATACCTTTATGGCGCATATTGGCCGTGAAGTGCCGGATCTCAAGCTAGATATGCCGTCGAATGCGATCGGTAAAGACTATCGCGGCATCACCAATCCGATCGGTTTACCGCCGTCGGGGCGTGGCGTTCAGGTATCGGTGCTGGGGCTTCTGGGCGTCACGATGGGCGTGGAAGAGGGCGTGGAGGTCAATGTGTTAGGGCTAAATCTCGGCATTGATATTAAGTCTCCGGCGCTGCGTTTACCCTTCATCGGGCGTGTGGGTTTTGATAATCCCGGCAATGCCGAACTCTGAGCAGATACCCCTTCAACACATCAGTTTCATTAAACAATTCCGCCGTTTTTTATTCTGCTGATTTTTCACCTTTGCCTGAAGTGATTCAGGCAAAACACCCTAAGGAATTATTCAGAATAATCGTTCGCTTTTCTCTCATTTCACCCTTCTGCCACGCTGTATAAGACAAATTCTGGTGATTTTCTTTGTAAGGATTTCGCAAATATTCCTAGGATTTGCCTGACTTTTGTAAAGCTTTTCCGACGATTGTGAACGAATTCCCTGATTTCAGTGTGCTTTTTGTCACTTCACGACATCTTTTTGTGAGAAAAATAACACCCTGATATCACAGGTAAATTCATTCATCTGATGAATGCAAAACTTAGGATTTTTCGCACCGCGTGAATGTGTCCTCCGATTGTTTCAGAGCGTTCCGACGGTTTTCGGCCACTATTTCTGAGTGAGGAACATTGCAATAATGATGCCGTAAGTGAAAAGGAAGAGATGTTTCGGAAACAGTGCGACAGCGGCACGAGGATGTTTCCGACAGGATACCGACAGGAGCGTCAGATGAAAAAAATGCTTAAGAGTGTCGTAACAAAGTGCAGCGTGCTCACTCTGTTTCTGACGCTGCCGTTTATCACACAGGCCGCCGTTTCAGAAACGGCGCCACAGTGGGCCACTGCGCCGTCGATGAAAGGCATGGATTCGGTGGATCTGAAAACCGCCATTTTGCAGGCATTTTCACGCAGCCCGTCCGTTACCCAGCAGGCGTATCAGATGGGGATTGGTCAGGCGCAAATCCGCGAAGCGCAAAGTGCGTGGTATCCGCAAATCGGGCTGACCGCCAATACCGGTAACTCGACGCAGCAGGACTCCTTCAACAGCCTGAACAATGCGGCGGCTTACGGCCTGACGCTCTCACAGCTGGTTTACGATTTCGGCAAAACCAACGCCAGTATTCACCAGCAGAAATCTGCGCAGGAAAGCTATCGCTACAAACTGCTGGCGACACTGTCTGACGTCGCCGAACAAACGGCAACGGCGTATCTCGATGTGCTGAAATATCAGGATCTGACCCAGGCGGTGCAGGATAATATTAATGCGCTCGAAGAAGTCCGGCGAATGTCCTCTTTGCGCGCCGATGCCGGATTAAGCACCCGCTCGGATGTGTTGCAGGCGCAATCACGTATTTCCGGGATGCGTTCAACACTGAAACAATATCAGGCGAGCTTATCTGCGGCGAAAGCCCAATTAGCGTCGCTGACCGGCGTGAAAGCAAATCATTACCTGCCCGTGTCCGGTGTGAATTTAGATCCGCCGGTCATGCCGGATAATATTAATTATTCGCGTGTGCCCTCCGTGTTATATGCGCAGGCGCAACAAGAATCCGCCTCATTTGAAGTGAATAAAGCCAAGTCTGATTATTTACCGACCCTGAGTTTACAGGCCAGTCGAACCCGTTACGAAACAACCAATAACCCTTACTGGAATAATCAGATCCAGCTGCACGTGAATGCTCCGCTCTACCAGGGAGGCGCGGTTTCCGCCCGCGTCAGCCAGGCGGAAGGGCATAAAAACATTGCCGCCACGCTGGTCGATCAGGCCAAGCTGGATGTACTGCAAAAAGCCTCTGTGGCTTATGCCAACTGGGCTGGCGCACAAGGGCAGTTGCAGGCCAGTGCGGATCAGTTGCAGGATTCAGTCCGCTCGCGTGATGTGTACAAAAACGAATATAAGCTCAATCAGCGCACCCTGAATGACTTACTCAGCGTGGAACAGGATGTATTCCAGGCGCAGTTTTCACAGGTCAGCGCCCGATACGACAGCTGGTATTCGCAAATAAATTACGCCACGGCGATGAATGATTTATTGCCACAACTCGGTATTAACCAGGGCGTGAGTCAGTCACTGCCTGATTTAAAGTAACCTGCAGTTCCGACAGAAAAACAATGCCAGGTTAATGGCGTTGTAATAACACCTATTGGGTATATAAAAGGAATGGACACAATATCATGAGCAAAACCATGGATATTATCTCTCGTAAAACGTCATTGAAAAATGTTTTCACCGCAGAAGGAAATACATCCGTCGCGATGAATGAATCCGGTGTGGTCGTTATTCATGACGCAGTGAAAAATGTCGCCAGCTATGAACGCAGCGGC
The DNA here is from genome assembly GCF_019049655.1 of Rahnella rivi. Classification (GTDB taxonomy): domain Bacteria; phylum Pseudomonadota; class Gammaproteobacteria; order Enterobacterales; family Enterobacteriaceae; genus Rahnella; species Rahnella rivi. The sequence goes on along the minus strand of NZ_JAFMOX010000063.1, from coordinate 50,942 downwards.
AATGATCTGATTATTCATATGCAGGATGGTTCGGTTATTCGCTGTGTAGGATATTTCGAGAATATAGGTGATAAAGACGAGAATAAACTGGTCTTTCAGGATGAAAATCAGCAGATGACCGAGGTGAATTTCACCGACGCCACTGCCCCTCATGATACGCCGGTATTTACCCTCACCGCGGTGGAAACCCCGCTGGCGGACATGAGCAGCTTAATGCTCAGCACGGCAGAAGTGACCGTGGAATGGCCGTACCTGCTGGCCGGTGTGCTGGGCGCGGGCGCGGCGGGCGCGTTGCTGGGTCACAGCGGCGGCACCGACGAAAAAACCAGGGTCATTGATAACACCAAAGATGTCGAAGTGGCACAGCCGACGTTCCTCGTGACCGACACGCAGGGCGACAGCCAGGGCATTCTGGCGAATCAGGCGGTGACCGACGACACGCGTCCGACCTTCACCGGCACCGGGTATCCGGGGGCAGATATCGCCATTGTGGATGCCAGCGGTAACATCATTGCCACCACCGTGGTTGACGCAAACGGGCAGTGGACGGCACAACTGGCCGCGCAGTCTGCCGGTTCGCATACCTACATGGTGGTACAGGAAAGCAACGGTTCCACCACCAGCGCAGGCTCCATCACCCTGACCATTGTCACGGCTAAAGCCTCCCTGAGCATCGATACCATGGCGGGCGATAACGTGCTCAACGCTGCCGAAGCAGGCAGCGACGTGACGCTTTCCGGTAAAAGCGAAAACCTGGCGGCGGGCACCACGGTGACCGTTTCCCTTAATGGCTCAAGCTGGCAGACCACCGTGGGTGCAGACGGCTCCTGGTCCGTGCAGGTGCCGGCGGCAGACGCGCAGGCTCTGGCTGACGGCGTTCATACCGTGCAGGTCAGCGGCGTGGATCGCGCCGGTAACAACATCACCTCCGCCTCAACGCTGACGGTGGATACGCACCCTCCGTCGCTGACCATCGGCACGCTGGCGGGCGATGATATTCTTAATGCGGCGGAAGCGGGCAGCGACCTGATCCTCAGCGGCACCTCGGATGCCGGTGCCGGTCAGACCGTCACTCTTAACCTGAACGGCCAGACCTACACCACGACCGTTGGCGCAGACGGCAACTGGTCCGTGAGCGTTCCGGCCGCGCAGGCAGGCGCACTGGCTAACGGCAACGTCACCCTCAGCGCCAGCGTCAGCGATGCGGCGGGCAACAGCACTTCCACCACGCATGATTTCCGCGTAGACACCACCGTGCCGGTCGTCACCATCGATACCATCGCCGGTGACAACATCCTTAACAGTGCGGAGCAAATGCAGGCGCACATCGTCAGCGGCACCAGCACTGGCGGGGAAGCAGGCGACACCGTCACGCTGATCATCAACGGCCAGACCTACACCACAACGCTGGCAGCGGATGGCTCATGGAGCATCGGTTTACCGGCGTCCGTGTTCAGTTCACTGGCGGACGGCAGCCACGATGTCAGCGTCAGCATCACCGACAAAGCAGGCAATACCGGCAACCAGACCTCGACCCTCGTACTGTCTTCCGATTTGCCGGAACTGACCATCGATACCGTCGCGATTGAAAACGTGATCAACGCCGAAGCCAAAGGCGCAGCGCTGGCCGTCACCGGCACCAGCAGCAGCCCGGATGGCACCTCCGTCACCCTGACGCTCAACGGTGTGGATTACACCACCCGCGTCAGCGGCGGCCAATGGTCAGTCAGCATTCCGGCGTCCGATGTGGCAAAACTCGGCGAAGCCCATTACACCCTGACGGTCGTCAGCACCGACGCGGCCGGCAACACCGGTAGCGCATCGCATCAGGTGCAGGTGGATTCCGCGCTGCCGCAGGTCACGGTGAACGTCACCGCGGGCGATGACATCATCAACGCCACAGAAATCACCGCTGACCAGATCCTCAGCGGGAAAGTCACCTATGCGGCGGCGGGCGATACCGTGCTCGTCACCGTGGGCGGCCACACTTATCAGACCACCGTCGCAGACGACCTGAGCTGGAGCGTCAGCGTGCCAGCGGCAGACTGGCAGGCGCTTGGCGACGGAAATCTTACCGTCAGCGCGTCAGTGACCAACCAGCACGGCAACACCGGCAACGGCGAGCGCGAAATCATCATCGACGCCAGTCTGCCGGGCTTGCGCATAGATACCGTTGCGGGCGATGACATCGTCAACAGCATTGAAATCCAGCAAAACCAGATCATCAGCGGTACCAGCACCGGCATTGCCGAAGGCAGTACGGTGATCGTGACGGTCAACGGCGTGGAGTATCGGGCGAATGTGAGCGCCAGCGGCAGCTGGTCTGCGGCCATTCCGGCGGCAGACGTGGCGAACTGGCCAGCGGGCGAGCTGAACATCAGCGTGACCGGCTCCAGCACGTCGGGCAACAGCGTCAGCATTGCCAACAATATCACCGTTGATCTCAGCAGCGTGGCGATTGCCATCGACACCATCGCGCTGGACAACATCCTCAATGCCGCGGAAAAAGCGGCAGATGTCACGCTGAGCGGCACCACGCAAAATGTCGAAGCCGGTCAGCAGGTGACGGTGAATTTCGCGGGCGGCACCTATCAGACGACGGTGCAGGCGGACGGCAGCTGGAGCGTCACCGTTGCGGCGGCGGACATCAGAAATCTGAAAGATGGCGACACTAACATGAGCGTCAGCGTGACCAACGTCGCGGGCAATAACGCCAGCGCGGCGCAGGAACTGACGGTAGACACCGCCGCGCCAACGCTGAGCCTTAACGTGATCGCCGGTGACAACGTGCTCAACAGCGCGGAAGCGGGCGCAGACGTGGTATTGAGCGGGACGACAACCGCCGAACCCGGTCAGCAGGTGACGATTACCCTTAACGGCAAAACCTACAACGCGGAAGTCGCGGCAGACGGCACCTGGAACACCACGGTGCCAGCGGCAGACGCAGGCGCCATCACCGACGGCACTTACACCGTCAGCGCCAGCGTCAGCGATATCGCCGGTAACACCACCGGCGCGACCGGCTCATTGCTGGTGGATGTCACCGCGCCAACGCTGACCATCAACACCGTGGCTGCTGACGACGTGATCAACGCGCAGGAGCATCAGCAAAACCTGATGATCACTGGCGGCAGCACCGGCGTGCCTGCGGGCGGGCTGGTGACGGTTGAAATCGACGGCCACAGCTACACCGCCGCGGTTGATGCGAACGGTAACTGGAGCGTCGGCGTTCCGGCCTCTGTGGTCAGCACCCTGAACGATACCGGCTACACCATCACCGCCAGCGTGAAAGACGCGGCGGGCAATTCGGGCTCCGTCACGCACGACGTCACGGTGGATACCGCTGCACCGGTGCTGACCATCAACACCGTCGCCTCTGACGACGTGATCAACGCCATCGAAAAAGGCGAAGCCCTCACCGTCAGCGGCACCAGCGACGGCGCTGACGGTTCAACCGTTACCCTGACTCTCAACGGCAAAGCGTACAGCACCCAGGTCAGCGGCGGCGTCTGGACGCTCGACGTTCCGGCAACTGATATCGCAAACCTCGGCGAAGCGAACTACACGCTGAACGCCTCCAGCACCGACGCGGCGGGGAACACCGGCAGCACCACGCATAACGTGCTTGTCGATACCTCGCTGCCATCCGTGATCATCAATGCGGTGGCGGGCGATGACGTGATCAACGCAGCCGAAGCGGCGGCGGATCAGACCCTGAGCGGCCGCGTCACCAACGCATCAGAGGGTGACACTGTCACCATTACACTCGGCGGCAAAACCTACGAAGCCAAAGTCCAGGCAGATCTGAGCTGGAGCGTCAGCGTGCCATCGGCTGACCTGCAAGGGTTCGGCGACGGTGACCTGACCGTCAGCGCCAGCGTGACCAACCAGCATGGAAATACCGGCAACGGCGAGCGCGATATCGCCATCGACGCCAACCTGCCGGGCCTGCGTCTGGATACCGTGGCCGGTGACGACATCGTCAACAGCATCGAAATCCAGCAAAACCAGATCATCAGCGGCACCAGCACCGATCTCGAACCGAACAGCACTGTGACGGTGACCGTGAACGGCGTGGATTATTCTGCAAGCGTGAAGGCCAACGGCAGCTGGTCGGCGGCAATCCCTGCTGCGGACGTGGCGAACTGGCCTGCGGGCCCGCTGGCGATCACCGTCAGCGGCGCGGACGCTTCCGGCAATCCGGTGAGTATCACGCAAAACGTCACCGTTGATCTGAGCAGCGTGGCGATCACCGTCGATACCATCGCGGTGGACGACATCATCAACGCGGCGGAGAAAGCGGCAGACCTGACCCTGAGCGGCACAACGCAAAACGTCGAGGCTGGTCGCGACGTGACCGTTAACTTTGCGGGGCACACTTACACCACTACCGTACAACAGGACGGCAGCTGGAGCGTCACCGTTCCGGCAGCGGACATGGCCGCGCTAAAAGACGGCGACGCCACGGCGACCGCCAGCGTGACCAACGCGGCAGGCAACAGCGCCAGCGCGGCGAATACCGCGGAAGTGGATGCTTCCGCGCCAACGCTGACCATCGACACCCTCGCCGGTGACAACGTACTCAACAGTGCGGAAGCGGGCGCAGACGTGGTAGTGAGCGGGACGACAACCGCCGAAGCCGGTCAGCAGGTGACGATTACCCTTAACGGCAAAACCTACACCGCGGAAGTCGCGGCAGACGGCACCTGGAACACCACGGTGCCAGCGGCAGACGCAGGCGCCATCACTGACGGCACTTACACCGTCAGCGCCAGCGTCAGCGATATCGCCGGTAACACCACCGGCGCAACCGGCTCGCTGCTGGTGGACGTGACCGCGCCAACGCTGACCATCAATACCGTGGCCGCCGACGACGTGATCAACGCGCAGGAGCATCAGCAAAACCTGATGATCACCGGCGGCAGCACCGGCGTGCCTGCGGGCGGGCTGGTGACGGTTGAAATTGACGGCCACAGCTACACCGCCGCGGTGGATGCGTCGGGCAACTGGAGCGTCGGCGTTCCGGCCTCTGTGGTCAGCACCCTGAACGATACCGGCTACACCATCACCGCCAGCGCGCAAGACGCGGCGGGCAATCCGGGTTCCGTCACGCACGGCGTTACGGTTGATACCGTTTCTCCGGCGCTGACCATCAACACCGTCGCCTCCGACGACGTGATCAACGCCATCGAAAAAGGCGAAGCCCTCACCGTCAGCGGCACCAGCGACGGTGCGGACGGCTCAACCGTCACCCTGACTCTCAACGGCAAAGAGTACAGCACCCAGGTCAGCGGCGGCGTCTGGACGCTGGACGTTCCGGCAACTGATGTCGCAAACCTTGGCGAAGCAAACTACACGCTGAACGCCTCCAGCACCGACGCGGCGGGCAACACCGGCAGCACCACGCACAACGTGCTGGTCGATACTTCGCTGCCATCCGTCACCATCAATGCGGTGGCGGGCGACGACGTGATCAACGCCGCCGAAGCGGCGGCAGACCAGACCCTGAGCGGCCGCGTCACCAACGCGGCAGAGGGTGACACTGTCACCATTACGCTCGGCGGCAAAACGTATGAAGCCAAAGTCCAGGCAGATCTGAGCTGGAGCGTCAGCGTGCCATCGGCTGACCTGCAAGGGTTCGGCGACGGCGGCCTGACCATCAGCGCCAGCGTGACCAACCAGCACGGCAACACCGGGTCAAATGAGCGCGATATCGCCATCGACGCCAACCTGCCGGGCCTGCGTCTGGATACCGTGGCCGGTGATGATATCGTCAACAGCATCGAAATTACCCAAAACCAGATCATCAGCGGCACCAGCACCGATCTCGAACCGAACAGCACTGTGACGGTGACCGTGAACGGCGTGGATTATTCTGCCAGCGTGAAGGCCAACGGCAGCTGGTCGGCGGCCATTCCGGCAGCGGACGTGGCGAACTGGCCTGCGGGCCCGCTGGCAATCACCGTCAGCGGCGCGGACGCTTCCGGCAATCCGGTGACCATTACGCAAAACATCACCGTTGATCTGAGCAGCGTGGCGATCAGCGTCGATACCATCGCGGTGGACGACATCATCAACGCGGCGGAGAAAGCGGCAGACCTGACCCTGAGCGGCACCACGCAAAACGTCGAGGCCGGTCGCGACGTGACCGTCAACTTTGCCGGTCACACTTACACGGCCAAAGTGGCCGACGACGGCAGATGGAGCGTGACCGTTCCGGCGGCAGACATGGCGGCGCTGAAAGACGGCGACGCCACGGCGACCGCCAGCGTGACCAACGCGGCAGGCAACAGCGCCAGCGCGGCGAATACCGCAGAAGTGGATGCTTCCGCGCCGGTGGTGACCATTAATACCGTCACCAGCAGCGACGTGCTGACCGCCGTTTCGGGCAATGCAGACGTCACGCTGACCGGCACCAGCACCGCTGAAGCCGGGCAGACCGTCACCATTACGCTCGGCGGCAATACCTATCTTGCGCAGGTTGCCGCAGACGGCACCTGGACCACCACCGTACCGGGCACTGTGTTCTCCGGCCTGGGCGATGGCAGCTACACCCTCAACGCCTCGGTCAGCGATATCGCGGGCAACCCGGCATCGGCAACAGGCACCGCGCAGGTAGATCTCACCGCGCCGGTCGTGACCATCAACACCGTCGCGGGCGATAACGTCATTAATAGCAGCGAACATGCACAGGCGCAGGTGATCAGCGGCACCGTCTCCGGCGTGGAGGCAGGCAGCGTTGTTATCGTCACCATCAATAACGTCGATTACCGTACGGTCAGCGACGCCAGAGGCAACTGGAGCGTCGGCGTTCCGGCGGACGTGATCAGCGGTCTGAACGACGGCAGCTACACCATCACCGCACAGGCGACGGACGTGGCCGGGAACACGGGTTCTGCAAACCGCGATGTGACCGTTGAAACGACCGCGCCGGTATTTACCATCAATGACATGGCCGGTGGCGACAACATCCTTAATGCCACCGAAGCGCTCACCACCCTGACCATCACCGGTACGGTGTCCGGTCTGGCGGATGGCACCCAGGTTATCGTCACGCTTAACGGTCTGGACTATCAGGGCACCGTGACCAACGGCGCGTGGAGTGCGGACGTTCCGGCCAGCGATCTGGCGAACCTCGGACAGGCGTTGTATCAGGTGAGCGTGCGCGGCACCGACGAGTACGGCAACAGCGGTTCAGTCAGCAAAGGGCTGCAAACCTCTTCTGACAGCCCGGCCGTGACCATCAACGTGGTGGCCGGTGATGACGTGATCAACGCCAGCGAAGTGACCGCCGATCAGGTGATCAGCGGCAGCGTGCTCCATGCGGAAGCGGGGCAACAGGTGGTGGTCACCGTGGGCGGCAAGACGTACCACGCCGAGGTACAAACTGACCTGACCTGGAGCCTGACCGTTCCGGCTGCCGATCTCGCCGCAATGGGCGACGGCGCGCTGACGGTTTCCGCAACGGTGACCAATCTCAGCGGCAACACCGGTTCCGGTGAGCGTGATATTGCCATCGACGCGGCGATCCCCGGTTTACGCATTGATACCATTGCCGGTGACGATATCGTCAACAGCATTGAAATTAACCAGAACCAGATCATCAGCGGCACCAGCACCGGTATCGCCGAAGGCAGCACGGTGATCGTGACGGTCAACGGCGTGGAGTATCGGGCGAATGTGAGTGCCAGCGGCAGCTGGAATGCGGCCGTTCCGGCGGCAGACGTGGCGAACTGGCCTGCGGGCGCACTGACGGTTTCCGTCAGCGGCACCAGCTCAGCCGGAAACAATGTCACCATTTCTGACAACATCACGGTGGATCTGACCGGTGTGGCGATTGCCATCGACACCGTCACCACCGACAACATCCTCAACGCGGCGGAAAAAGCGGCAGACCTGACCCTGAACGGCACGACGCAAAACGTTGAAGCCGGTCAGAATGTCACGGTGATTTTCGCCGGTCATACCTACACCGCCAAAGTGGCCGACGACGGCAGCTGGAGCGTGACCGTTCCGGCGGCAGACATGGCTGCGCTGAAAGACGGCGACGCCACCGTTTCCGTGAGCGTCACCAATCTGGCAGGCAACAGCGCCAGCGCGGCGAATACTGTGGAAGTAGACACCGCCGCGCCAACGCTAAGCCTTAACGTGATCGCCGGTGACAACGTACTGAACAGCGCGGAAGCGGGCGCAGACGTGGTATTGAGCGGGACGACAACCGCCGAAGCCGGTCAGCAGGTGACGATTACCCTTAACGGCAAAACCTACACCGCGGAAGTAGCGGCAGACGGTACCTGGAACACCACGGTGCCGGCGGCAGACGCGGGGGCGATCACCGACGGCACCTACACCGTCAGCGCCAGCGTCAGCGACGTTGCCGGTAACACCACCGGCGCGACCGGATCGCTGCTGGTGGACGTGACCGCGCCAACGCTGACCATCAATACCGTGGCCTCCGACGACGTGATCAACGCGCAGGAGCATCAGCAAAACCTGATGATCACCGGCGGCAGCACCGGCGTGCCTGCGGGCGGGCTGGTGACGGTTGAGATCGACGGCCACAGCTACACCGCCGCGGTGGATGCGAACGGCAACTGGAGCGTCGGCGTTCCGGCGTCTGTGGTCAGCACCCTGAATGATACCGGCTACACCATCACTGCCAGCGCGAAAGACGCGGCGGGCAATCCGGGTTCCGTCACGCACGACGTCACGGTGGATACCGCTGCACCGGTGCTGACCATCAACACCGTGGCCTCCGACGACGTGATCAACGCCATTGAAAAAGGTGAGGCGCTGACCGTCAGCGGCACCAGCGACGGTGCCGACGGCTCAACCGTCACCCTGACCCTTAACGGCAAAGAGTACAGCACCCAGGTCAGCGGCGGCGTCTGGACGCTGGACGTTCCGGCAACTGATGTCGCAAACCTCGGCGAAGCGAACTACACGCTGAACGCTTCCAGCACCGACGCGGCGGGCAACACCGGCAGCACCACGCACAACGTGCTGGTCGATACTTCGCTGCCATCCGTGATCATCAATGCGGTGGCGGGCGACGATGTGATCAACGCTGCCGAAGCAGCGGCAGACCAGACCCTGAGCGGCCGGGTCACCAACGCGGCAGAGGGCGACACAGTCACCATCACGCTCGGCGGCAAAACCTACGAAGCCAACGTGCAGGCCGATCTGAGCTGGAGCGTCAGCGTGCCATCCGATGACCTGCAAGGGTTCGGCGACGGCGACCTGACCGTCAGCGCCAGCGTGACCAACCAGCACGGCAACACCGGCTCGAATGAGCGTGAAATCGCCATCGACGCCAATCTGCCGGGCCTGCGTCTGGATACCGTGGCCGGCGACGACATCGTCAACAGCATTGAAATTCAACAAAACCAGATCATCAGCGGCACCAGCACCGATCTCGAACCGAACAGCACTGTGACGGTGACCGTGAACGGCGTGGATTATTCTGCCAGCGTGAAGGCCAACGGCAGCTGGTCAGCGGCCATTCCGGCAGCGGACGTGGCGAACTGGCCTGCGGGCCCGCTGGCGATTACCGTCAGCGGCGCGGACGCCTCCGGCAATCCGGTGACCATCACGCAAAACATCACCGTTGATCTGAGCAGCGTGGCGATCAGCGTCGATACCATTGCGGTTGATGACATCATCAATGCGGCGGAGAAAGCGGCAGACCTGACGCTGAGCGGCGCAACGCAAAACGTTGAGGCCGGTCGCGACGTGACCGTCAACTTTGCGGGGCACACTTATACCACTACCGTACAACAGGACGGCAGCTGGAGCGTGACCGTTCCGGCGGCAGACATGGCTGCGCTGAAAGACGGCGACGCCACCGTTTCCGTGAGCGTCACCAATCTGGCGGGCAACAGCGCCAGCGCGGCGAATACTGTAGAAGTAGACACCGCCGCGCCAACGCTGACCATCGACACCCTCGCCGGTGACAACGTGCTCAACAGCGCCGAAGCGGGCGCAGACGTGGTGGTGAGCGGGACAACAAACGCCGAAGCCGGTCAGCAGGTGACGATTACCCTTAACGGAAAAACCTACACCGCCGACGTGGCGGCAGACGGCACCTGGCGCACCACGGTGCCAGCGGCGGACGCGGGCGCGATCACAGACGGCACTTACACCGTCAGCGCCAGCGTCAGCGACGTTGCCGGTAACACCACCGGCGCGACCGGCTCGCTGCTGGTGGACGTGACCGCGCCGGTGGTGACCATCAACACTATCGCCGGTGACGATGTCATTAACCTCAGCGAACATGCTCAGGCGCAGGTGATCAGCGGCGGCAGCACCGGCACGGTCAGCGGTAACACCGTGACAGTGGTGATTGACGGCAACACCTACACCACCGTGGTGGATGCCAGCGGCAACTGGAGCGTCGGCGTACCGGCCAGCGTGATCAGCGGGATTTCTGACGGCACTTACACCGTCAGCGTCAGCATCACCGACAGCGCAGGCAACACCGGTTCTCAGACGCATGATGTCACCGTCGACACCGGCCTGCCGGGCCTGAGCATTGATGCGATTTCGCAGGACAACGTGCTGAATGCCATTGAAAAAGGTGAAGACCTGACGATTTCCGGCACCGGCACCAACCTGAGCGAAGGCACGCAGGTTACCGTGACGCTGAACGGCGTGACTTATACCGCGCAGATTGCGGCGGGCGTCTGGAGCCTGACGGTTCCGGCCAGCGCACTGGCGGCACTGGGCGAAGCGAACTACAGCGTGACTGCCAGCGCCAACAGCGCTATCGGCAACAACATCACCGAAAGCGCAAACCTGCTGGTCGATACTTCGCTGCCATCCGTGATCATCAATGCTGTGGCGGGCGACGATGTGATCAACGCTGCCGAAGCAGCGGCGGATCAGACCCTGAGCGGCCGCGTCACCAACGCGGCAGAGGGTGACACTGTCACCATCACGCTCGGCGGCAAAACCTATGAAGCTAACGTGCAGGCAGATCTGAGCTGGAGCGTCAGCGTGCCATCGGCTGACCTGCAAGGGTTCGGCGACGGTGAGCTGACCGTCAGCGCCAGCGTGACCAACCAGTATGGAAATACTGGCTCGAATGAGCGCGATATCGCCATCGACGCCAATCTGCCGGGCCTGCGTCTGGATACCGTGGCCGGTGACGACATCGTCAACAGCATCGAAATTAACCAAAACCAGATCATCAGCGGCACCAGCACCGATCTCGAACCGAACAGCACTGTGACCGTAACCGTGAACGGCGTGGATTACTCCGCAAGCGTACAGGCCAACGGCAGCTGGTCGGCGGCAATCCCGGCAGCGGACGTGGCGAACTGGCCTGCGGGCTCTCTGGCAATCACCGTCAGCGGCGCGGACGCCTCAGGTAACCCGGTGACCATCACGCAAAACATCACCGTTGATCTGAGCAGCGTGGCGATCACCGTCGATACCATCGCGGTGGACGACATCATCAACGCGGCGGAGAAGGCGGCAGACCTGACGCTGAGCGGCACAACGCAAAACGTCGAAGCCGGTCGCGACGTGACCGTTAACTTTGCCGGTCACATTTACACCGCCAAAGTGGCCGACGACGGCAGCTGGAGTGTGACCGTTCCGGCGGCAGACATGGCGGCGCTGAAAGACGGCGACGCCACGGCGACCGTCAGCGTGACTAATGCGGCGGGCAACAGCGCCAGCGCGGCGAATACCGCAGAAGTGGATGCTTCCGCGCCAACGCTGACCATCGACACCCTCGCCGGTGACAACGTACTGAACAGCGCGGAAGCGGGCGCAGACGTGGTAGTGAGCGGGACAACAAACGCGGAAGCCGGTCAGCAGGTGACGATTACCCTTAACGGTAAAACCTACACCGCCGACGTGGCGGCGGACGGTACCTGGAACACCACCGTGCCAGCGGCAGACGCGGGGGCGATCACTGACGGCACTTACACCGTCAGCGCCAGCGTCAGCGATATCGCCGGAAACAGCATCAGCACCGACAGCGCCCTGCTGGTGGATGTCACTGCGCCGGTGGTCACCGTCAACACCGTCGCCGGTGATGACGTGCTGAACACCGCAGAACATGCGCAGGCGCAGGTGATCACCGGTGGCAGTACCGGGACGCAGGCGGGCAATCTGGTGACGCTGGTGATTGACGGCAACACCTACACCACCGTGGTGGACGCCAGTGGTAACTGGAGCGTCGGCGTACCGGCGAGCGTGATCAGCGCGCTGGCCTCCGGCGAAACGACCTTCACGGTGAGCATCACTGACAGCGCGGGCAACACCGGCAGCACCGGCCATTTGATCACCGTCAATACCGATGCGGTCAGCCTGAGCATCGATGCGATTGCGCAGGACGACATCATCAATGCGGCGGAGCACGGCAATAGTCTGACGCTTTCCGGCAGCAGTGAAAAACTGATTTCCGGCACAGAAGTCGCCGTTGTGCTGAACGGCAAAACCTACACCGCACAGGTGGATGTCAACGGTGACTGGACGCTGAGCGTTCCGGCGACCGATGTCGCCAGCCTGACGGACGGTAACTACACCGTGACCGCCAGCGCCCGCGATACGGCGGGTAATCCGGCCAGCGCCAGCCATGACGTGCTGGTGGATACCACCGCACCGGCGCTGTTGATCAACCCGATCACCGCAGACGGCATGCTGAACGCGGCGGAGCTGGGGCAGCCATTAACCCTGAACGGCACCTCCACGGCGCAGGCCGGTCAGACGGTGAGCGTGACGCTCAACAGTGTCACGTATACCGCGCGGGTTAACGCCGACGGCACCTGGTCGGTGCAGGTTCCACAGGACGACGTGGCAGCCTTGCAGGATGGCACCCTGACGGTCAACGCCAGCACCACGGACGTGGCGGGCAACCCGGCCTCGGCGAGCGCGTCAGTGATTGTCGATACCCTTGCGCCGACGCTGACCATCAGCACCATTGCCGGTGATGACATCATCAACACCACCGAGCAGCAGGCGGGTCAGACCATCAGCGGCACCACGTCGGCAGAAGCCGGTCTGACGGTCACCGTGACCTTCAACAACCGCGAATACCACGGCACCGTTACCGCAGAAGGGACGTGGAGCGTGAATGTGCCTGCGGCAGATTTCAACGGTGTGGCCGACGGCAGTTATACCGTCAGCGCGTCCGTGACGGATGTGGCGGGGAACCCGGCAGCGGCGGATTCTTCTGTCAGCCTCAGCGGTGTGGTGCCTGAAGTCACCATCAACACCTTCGCGCAGGACGACGTGATCAGCGCGGCGGAACACCCCGGGCCGCTGGCGATTACCGGCACCTCAACGGCACCGGCAGGTTCCATCGTGACGGTGACGCTGAACGGCCAGAGCTACACCACGCAGGTCGGCAACGACCAGAACTGGACGCTGAATCTCAGCGCCAATGCGGTGAACGCGCTGGCGGATGGTGAGAATTACACCATCACCGCGTCGGTCACCAACAGCATCGGCAACGTCGGTGCGGCCAGTCACGACATTGCGGTAGACACCACCGCGCCATCGATGACCATTACCCTGGATTCGATCAGCGATGATACCGGCCGCAGCAACAGCGATTTCGTGACCAGCGACAACACCATCACGCTTAACGGCACGCTGTCTGCGGCACTGGGCAACAACGAATTCGCGCAAATCAGCCTGGATGGCGGGGTGACCTGGACTGACTTAACCGTGACCGGCACGACCTGGCGCTATGCGCAGGGGAGCGCGCTGGCGGATGGCAGTTACACCTATAACGTGCGCGTGATTGATGCGGCAGGCAACGTCGGTTCGACGGCGTCGCAGACCGTGGTGATTGATACCCTGGCACCGGACGCCAGCCAGACCATCAGTATCGATGCGATTTCGCAGGATACCGGCCTGAGCAGCAGCGACTTTATCACCAGCGACACCACCATTAACCTGCGCGGCACGCTCGGCGCGGCGCTGGGGGCGGATGAGTATGCCCAAATCAGCCTCGACGGTGGCACGACCTGGCAAGACGTCAGCATCAGCGGCCTGACCTGGACCTATATTGATGGCCGTACGCTGACCGACGGGGATTACAACTACCAGATGCGCGTGGTCGATCTGGCCGGTAACGTCGGCGCGACCGCCAGCCAGGTGGTCACGATCGATACCACGGCACCGGACAGCAGCAAAACCGTCAGTATTGATGCAATAAGTCCGGATACCGGTCTGAGCAGCACCGACTTTGTGACCAGCAGCACCGCACTGACCGTCACCGGTAAGCTCGGCGCGGCGCTGGCTGCCGATGAGTTCGTGCAGGTCAGTCTCGATGGCGGTGTGACCTGGTCGAACGCGACCACCATCGGCACCGGCTGGACATTTGTGGATGGCCGCACGCTGACGGACGGTGATTACACCTATAACGTCCGCGTGGTGGACATGGCGGGTAACGTCGGCAGCGTGACCTCGAAAGTGGTTACCGTTGATACCGTTGCGCCGGACAGCACTAAAACCGTGACCATCGACAGCATCAGCACGGACACCGGTATTTCAGACAGCGACTTCGTGACCAGCGATACCTCGCTGACGGTCACCGGTTCGATTGGCGCGGAACTTGGCGCAGGCGAAGTGGTGCAAATCAGTGTCGATAACGGCGCGACCTGGACCACCGTGACGCTGCAGGGCAGCACCTGGCGATACGTGGATGGCCGCACGCTGACCGACGGCCAGACGCTGTATCAGGTTCGCGTGGTGGATCAGGCCGGTAACGTCGGCCAGACCGCGCAGCAGGTGGTGACCATTGACACCACCGCGCCGACGCAACTCATCACCATTGGCGCGATCAGCACTGACACCGGCGATTCCGCCAGTGACTTTATTACCAGCGACAATACCCTGACGTTCACGGGCAGGCTGAGCGCGACGCTGGCGACCGACGAAAGGGCGCAAATCAGCCTCGACGGCGGCAACACCTGGACGGATGTGATCGTTAACGGCCAGTCATGGAGCTATGACGCCACCGGCACCGTGCTCACCGACGGCAATCATAACGTGCAGGTCCGGGTTATCGATCAGGCAGGCAACATCGGCACGATCGGCAGCCAGACCGTGGTCATCGACACGCTGAACCCGGAAGCGGTCGCGACCATCGTTCAGTATTCGGATGATGAAGGCGACCGTCAGGGATCCTTCGGTTCAGGCACTTACACCGATGAAACCGCACCGACGCTGAGCGGCACGCTGAGCAAGGCGCTGGCCGATGGCGAAGTGCTGAAAATCTACCGCAACGGCGTGTTTGTTGGCGTCGCGACGGTGGTTGGTCTGGCCTGGACCTTCTCGGATTCGGCGCTGGCTGACGGCACCTATGTTTACGTCGCGACTTCGCAGGATCTGGCGGGGAACACCACGTCATCCACCGATTTTACATTGACCGTGGATACGTCAATTCCGACCACCATTGCCACCGTGACAGCGGAATCTACGCAGGACACCACGCCGATCATCAGCGGGACCTTGTCCGAAGCGCTGGGCGAAGGCATGTATGTGCAGGTGGTGGTCAACGGCGTGACCTACACGTCGGAAGCTGGCGGTGCCGTGGTCGTCGATCCGCTCAACAATACCTGGTATTTGCAGGTGCCGGGCGCTCTGGGGCTGGCAAGTTATGACGTGACCGCGCAGGTAAGAAGCAGCGCCGGTAACGGTAACGATGCGGGCATCAGCACCAGCGCGATCATCGTGTATGCCGAAACCGCCGTGGACACCAGCTGGGCCACTACCGCAGGGGCAACAACCACCAACGCGATGGCGTTCAGCGTGAACGCTAACGGTTTGTGGAACATTGTCACCGGTATCTCCGATTACACCAGTACCGACCTGAACAGTTATACCGGCACCACGCTGACCAACTCCCGCGGCAACATTGTGGTGAGTTATACGCTGGCGGATACCGACCGTAACGGCACGTCAGACATTTATGCGACGGAAACCAACTACGGCGGCAGCATCCAGGGTAAATGGACGGCGAACCCGGACGGCACTTACACCTACGGCCAGCAGGCTGTCGGCACGCTGATCTGGTACGGCGGCGTGATTGCTTACGACAAAACCGGCGATGGCTGGGTGGATCTGGCCTACGGCGATGCGGGCGGCGACTCCCGTACGTATCTGGTCAATAACAACGGCGTACTTTCCGCGGACGGTACCAACGGCGCGGCAGGGCTGGCGGGGGTGACATACCGTGAAATCTCCGGCGTGGATATCAACAACGACGGTACCGTGGACATCGTTCAGCACACCAACCGCAACGGCGCGTATGCGCTGACGGTGGTGAGCAACAACGGAACCGGCACGCTGACAGAAACCCAAAATATCGCCAACGTCTTTGTGCCGAATGCGGCCAACACCACCACGGCGGCGTCGATGACCTGGGCGGACTTCAACGGCGACGGCCTGATGGATTTGTACATTTCCTCCGGTCTGAATCCGAACGGTACGTACAACTATGGCGGCGCGATTTATTACAACAGCGGGCAGGGCACCCTGCTGACCACGCCAACGGCGGTGGGCGCGGCGACGACCAATGCGGCGTCAGCCGGGTATCTCTCCGCCGCCGTGGACTGGGACGGTGACGGTGATATGGACATCATCAAGTTCAGCACCTATTCCGGCAGCCAGACCGCCACGCTGTTCATGAATGACGGCACCGGTAACAACTGGAGCAGCAACACGCTGGCCACCGCACTGGTCAACGTCACGGGGATTGCCACCCTCGATTACGACTGGAACGGAACACAGGATCTGCTGGTGTCGCAGGCTAACGGCAAAGTGGTGTACATCGCCAACAACAGCACCATTGCCGACGGCACGGCGATCCACCTGCGCATTCTCGACGGCGAAGGGATGAACGTGTTCTACGGTAATACCGTTCAGCTGTACAACTCAGCCGGTGAACTGGTGGCCTCGCAGATCATCAACGCCCAGTCAGGTATCGGGATTAACGACGCCTCGGCGCTGGTGAACTTCTACGGGCTGGATCCGAATGAAACCTATTCGGCGGTGCTGGTGCGCAACATCAACGGCGTGTCGTCCAATGCCACCTGGACTGACCTGACCGCAGGCGATGGCACCAGCAGCTACTCGGTAACGGCGGACGCCGCCACCGGCGGACAAAGCGGCACCCTTACCGGCACCGGCTACAACGATACGTTTATCGCGGAAAGCGGCACCTATATCTACAACGGTTCCGGCGGCTGGAGCACCACGTCAGACCATGCGACATGGAGCGCCACCGGGGGTCAGGACATCGTCGATTACCGCAATGCCACCAGCGGAGTCACGGTGGATCTGAGCAACACCAATGCCCAGAACACCGGGTTCAACACGTCAACCTTCAAAGATATCGAAGGCATTGCCGGGTCGAACTTTGACGATGTGTTCACCGGCAGCGCGGGCGATAACGTGTTCGAAGGGCGCGGCGGCAACGACACCTTCAACCTGGGCAACGGCGGGCACGACACGCTGCTGTACAAGTTGCTGGACAGTGCTGACGCCACCGGCGGTAACGGTGCCGACACCATCAACGGCTTTACGGTCGGCACATGGGAAGGCACGGCGAACACCGATCGTCTTGATCTGAGCGATCTGTTGCAGTCGAGCGGTTACACCGGTACGGCAGATGCCAGCTACGTGAACGGCGTCGCCACCCTGGGCGCTGGCGTCGGCAATCTGGCGGAGTACCTGAGCGTCAGCACCGAAGGCAACGACACCGTCATCAAGGTCGATCTGGATGGCAGCGGCACAGCGCAGTCGATGACCACCATCGCCACGCTGACCAACGTTCACACCGATCTGGCGACGCTGCTGGCGAACCATCAGTTAGTGGTTGGCTAACGGCAACCGGAAAGCGGCGGGGCAGAGGGATGATCCTCTGCTCCGCTTCTCCCGCTCAATATTCATGTTCTGGAATGAACGTGAAGGAACAATGAATTAGGGAACAATGCAGATGAATAAAGAGATCATGTCAGAGAAAAGCAGTACCGCACCGGAGGCCGTGGCGTTCGATGGCCGCGCCGCGCAGGCGGAGAAACAAAAAGGGTATAGCGCGTGGCTGAGCGCCATGCTGGATGTCGCCCGCCACTATCGTCTGGATTATTCAGAAGAGCATGTGAAAGCCACGCTCGCCTGGGAGATGGGCGCACCGCAAGACAGCGTGCTTGATGAGATGGCGCACAAACTCGGGCTGGCGCGCGTGACCCGCTCATTCCATCCTGCCGATCTGGACCCGATGTCCGTGCCGTTTATTTTGACGCTGGACAATGGCCGTCTGGGCGTGGTGACGCATCTGGACGCCAGCGGCCAGTGCGCCGTGCAGTTTACCGAGGATCAGGGGCTGGAAACCACGCTCACCCCTGAACAGCTTTTATCGCGGGTGCAGAGCATCACTCTGCTGCGCCCTTTGCAGGCCCTGCCGGATGCGCGCGTTGATAACTACATCAAGCCGTACAAAAAGAACTGGTTCTGGGATCTGGCCCTGAAAGACTGGCGTCGCTACGGCGACATCATGGTGGCGGCGATGATCGCCAACGTGCTGGCGCTGGCCGGTATGTTGTTTTCCATGCAGGTGTACGACCGCGTGGTGCCCTCGCAGTCGGTGCCGACGCTGTGGGTGTTATTCGGCGGCGTGATGATCGCCATTGTGTTTGAATTCGTGATGCGCATGGTACGCGTCCATATTTCTGACGTGGTGGGGAAACGCGCCGATCTGCGCATTTCCGACCGCGTGTTTGGCCGCGCGCTGCGCATTAAAAACGGCGCCCGCTCCAAATCCACCGGTTCTTTTATTTCGCAAATCCGCGAGCTGGAATCGGTGCGTGAACTGATCACTTCGACCACCATCAGCGTGATTTCCGACCTGCCTTTCTTCCTGTTATTCACGGTCATTCTGTGGATGATTGGCGGCCCGCTGGTGTTTGTGGTGCTGCTGGCGATCCCGCTTTTGCTGATCCCAGGGTTACTGATCCAAAAACCGCTGGCGAAACTGGCGAACGAAGGCATGCGCGAATCCGCAGTGCGAAACGCCTCACTGGTGGAAGCGGTGGAATCTCTGGAAGACATCAAACTGATGCGCGCTGAACAGCGCTTTCAGAATCAGTGGAACCACTGCAACGAAGTCTCCGCCGACATCAGTATGCGTCAGCGTTTTCTCACCAGCCTGCTGATGACCTGGACGCAGGAAGTGCAGTCGATCGTTTACGCCATTGTGCTGCTGGTGGGCTGTTATCTGGTGATGAACGGCGACATGACCACCGGTGCGCTGGTGGGGACCACCATCCTCGCCTCCCGCACTATCGCGCCGCTGGCGCAGATCTCCGGCGTGCTCTCCCGCTGGCAGCAGGCCAAAGTGGCGCGTAAAGGGCTGGATGAACTGATGCAGCGGCCTGTCGATCAGGAAGACGGACAGAAAATGGTGCATAAGGCGCAGATCGCCGGTGAATACCAGGTGCACGATGCGGTGTTCTATTACGACGAAGAAGAGAAAGTGGCCAATCTGGCGCTGAACAACCTGCACATCAGGCCGGGCGAGAAGATCGCCGTGCTGGGTAAAAACGGTGCCGGTAAATCGACGCTGTTGCAGGTGCTGGCCGGCATGCAGCAGGTACAGCAGGGGCAGGTGGTGCTGGATAACGTCAACATCAAACAGATCGATCCGGCGGATTTACGCCGTGACGTGGCGCTGCACAATCAGCACGCCAGACTGTTTTTCGGCTCGGTGCGAGACAATATCACCATGGGCAGACCGCAGGCCACGGACGACGAGATCCATCAGGCGCTGGTGTTGAGCGGTGCGCTGACCTTTGTGCAGCAAAAAGAGAATGGCCTGAATTTCCTGATCCACGAAGGCGGCGTTGGCCTCTCCGGCGGCCAGCGTCAGGCGCTGTTATTAGCGCGTCACATCATCATGCAGCCGCAGGTATTGCTGCTCGATGAACCGAGCGCGTGGCTGGATGAAATCTCCGAGGCGAATCTGATCACTCACCTGGCCGCGTGGGGTAAAGGCAAAACGCTGGTGGTCGCCACCCACCGTCTGGCGCTGTTGCAGCTGGTGGACAGGATTATCGTGATGGACAACGGACGCATCACACTCGACGGCAGCAAAGACGAGATCCTCAGTAAACATTTCAGACCGAAAGGACAGCCAGCCCAGGCCGCGAAAGCCGTCAATAAGGAGATGACATCATGAATGGAAACAAACGCCATCACCGGCCACTGAGTGAAAATACCTTGCCGCGTTCGACCCTGCTGGTGTGGAGCCTGGCGCTGATGCTGTTGTGCTTCACGCTGTGGGCGAATTTCTATACGCTCGACGAAGTCACCACCGGCACCGGCAAAGTCATTCCTTCGGCGCACGAACAGATCGTGCAATCGCTGGAGGGCGGTATCGTTCACAGTATTGACGTGCGCGAAGGTGAAGTGGTGGAGCGCGGCCAGCGTCTGGCGCAGCTCGACCGCACCAAAACCGAGTCCGGCGTGCAGGAAAGCCAGTCCCGCCTGCACGCCGCGCTGGCGACGGCGGCGCGCCTGACCGCACAGATCAACGGCACACCGCTGACGTTTCCGGCCGATCTTGACGATGAACCGGAGCTGGTGAAATCCGAAACTGAACTGTACAACTCCAGCCGTAACAGCCTGGAGAAGCAGCTTTCCGGCCTGAAGCAGGGCGTGGCGTTGATCCGCCGCGAGCTGAGTATGACCGTGCCGCTGGTGAAACAGGGCGCGGCCAGCGACGTGGAGGTGCTGCGTCTGCAACGTCAGATCAACGAAATGGAAAGCAAAGCCACCGATCTGGAAACCCAGTATCACGTGCGTGCGGGCGAAGAGCTGGCGAAAGCCAATGCGGAAATCGAAACCCAGCGCTCGGTGGTTTTAGGCCGTAAAGATTCCCTGAACCGTCTGGAGTTTTTCTCCCCGGTTAAAGGCATTGTGAAGAATATTGACGTCAACACCGTCGGCGGCGTGATCCCGCCGAATGGCAAACTGATGACGCTGGTGCCGATTGACGATCAGATGCTGGTGGAGGCACAAATTTCACCGCGCGACGTGGCGTTTATTCACCCCGGCCAGAAAGCCAAAGTGAAAATCACCGCCTACGACTATTCGATTTACGGCAGTTTTGACGGAGAAGTGACCACGATTTCGCCCGACACTATTCAGGACGAGGTGCGCCGTGACGTCTATTATTACCGCGTGAACATCAAGACCAACGCCAATTATCTGGAAAATAAGCATCATGAAAAGTTTTATATTTTCCCCGGCATGATCGCGACGGTGGACATCAAAACCGGCAACAAAAGCATTCTTGATTATCTGCTGAAACCGCTGAACAAAATGAACGAAGCCATGCGTGAGCGTTAAGCGTGACGGCGGCATGACACAGAAAAGGGCGCGTTACCTGAGGTAGCGCGCCCTTTTTGCGTCACCGGCGATGGTATTACTGGAAGTAGATATCGCCGGATTCGGCTTTGAGAATTTTGCCGTCGGTGTCGGTGATCATCGCGTAATTGCCCGCGATGTAGGTCCAGTGGCTGCCTGCGTCAGGGGCGGGCAGGTGGCGCTGTTGCCAGTCAACAATTTCATAAGGCTTGGTGCGGTATAAACCGGGCACGGTGTCGCCCAGTTTGTATTCGGTCGAGTCATCGAAGAACGATTTGATCTCATGGGAAGGGGTCGCCGCAGACGCGGTGTGCGACAGCGTCATCACGGAGGAGAAAACCAGAGCTGACAACATCATCATTTTTGAGTAACGCATAATATATCCCGTTAAAAACTATCAATATAACGTCCGTCGTCAGTCCTTTGTCGTCGCAACGAAGCCTGTACTTTTCAGTCTGGTCAGGATAATAACGAGAAACAGGCCGTAAGGCGGGGCGAATAATTGTGTCGAAATGCAAATGAGTGAAAGGGTTTCCCCTGCGGCGGGCAAGGGCTGCCTCAGACTCAGAAATATCCTTAATGACACATGGCCTGGCATATCTGTTCTACCTTTAGTGTTCCTTCATTCGTTTTTATACAAGGAGCCTGTGTATGAACAACAACAAAACGATCCCCGTTTCCCTTAACGATCCGCACGTGGACACTTTTCCAAAACCGCCGTTTGAACAGCAAAAGCAGCCGTTCCCCGGTCTGGTCAGCAAGATGATCCCGGTGCCCGATCACGGTGAAACCTCTTATAAAGGCAGTTCACGTCTGAAGGGGCGTAAAGCGCTGGTGACCGGCGGTGACTCGGGTATCGGCAGGGCGGTGGCGATAGCCTTTGCCCGTGAAGGGGCCGATGTCGCGATAAACTATCTGCCCGATGAAGAGCCGGATGCGCAAGATGTGGTGGCGTTGCTGCGCAAGGAAGGCGTGAAAATCGTCACGATTCCGGGCGATATCCGTGAGGAAAAATTCTGTCAGACGCTGGTGAAAGAGGCGGCTGAACAGCTTGGCGGGCTGGATCTGCTGGTCAACAATGCGGGGCGTCAGCAGTTCTGTAATTCGATCAAAGACCTGACCACCGAAGCCTTTGACGCCACGTTCAAAACGAACGTCTATGCCATGTTTTGGATCACCAAAGCCGCGCTGGACTATATGCCGCGTGGCAGCGCAATCATCAATACGTCTTCGGTTCAGGCATTTTTACCGAGCGATAATCTGCTCGATTATTCGCAGACCAAAGCGTCGATTGTCGCCTTCACCAAAGGTCTGGCGAAGCAGCTGGCCGCAGACGGTATTCGCGTTAATGCCGTTGCGCCCGGCCCGTACTGGACCGTTCTGCAAACCTCCGGCGGCCAGCCGCAGGAAAAGGTCGAGAAATTTGGTGAGCAGTCACCGCTTGGCAGACCGGGCCAGCCCGCCGAGATTGCCGGTATGTACGTGGCGTTAGCCTCCAGCGAAAGCAGCTACACCTCCGGACAGGTGTGGTGTTCGGATGGCGGTACCGGCACGGTCTGACCAACATTTCCCCTCAGAAACAACAAAGGCGCCCTCAGCAGGCGCCTTTTTTTTGGCAAGGCAGGGTTAACGGCTCATCTCGTTGAGTTTCGCCATCACCTCATCCGACAACGTCAGCCGCGCGCTGGCCAGGTTTTCCTGCAAATGCTGTGAAGATGAGGTGCCGGGGATCAGCAAAATATTTGGAGAACGCCTGAGCAGCCATGCCAGCGCCACCTGCATCGGCGTCGCCTGTAATTCAGCGGCCACCTCATTAAGCTGTGTTGACTGCAAAGGCGAGAACCCCCCGAGCGGGAAGAACGGCACCCAGGCGATCCCCTGTTCAGCCAGCGCATCCACCAGCGCGTCGTCGTTGCGGTTGGCGAGATTGTACATGTTCTGCACGCAGGCGATCGGCGTGACTTTGCGGGCCTCGGCCACTTGTCTGGCAGTCACATTGCTCAGCCCGATGTGGCGG
Organism: Rahnella rivi; assembly: GCF_019049655.1. Taxonomy (GTDB): domain Bacteria; phylum Pseudomonadota; class Gammaproteobacteria; order Enterobacterales; family Enterobacteriaceae; genus Rahnella; species Rahnella rivi. The sequence continues at coordinate 27,538 of NZ_JAFMOX010000063.1, read as the reverse complement.
ATCAGACCCCGCTCTTTTAACGCCATCAGCGCCTCCAGCTGCGGTTCCAGCGAACCTTCCGCGGGCTTATACACGTCGAGCATACTGCGCAGGTTAACGACGTCCATTGTCTCCAGCCCCAGATTGCGCAGGTTATCTTCCACCGCGCGGGTCAGCTCCGGTGCTGAAAATGCGGGTAACCAGCCCCCCTTTTCATCACGCCGCGCGCCGACTTTGGTGACGATGCACAGGTCATCGGGATAAGGATGCAAAGCCTTTTTGATCAGCCGGTTGGTTTCATGCGGGCCGTAAAAGTCGCTGGTGTCGATGTGATTGACGCCCGATGCAACCGCGTCTTTCAACACCTGAATCGCCCGCGCTTCATCTTTCACCGGACCAAAAACACCGGGGCCTGCCAGTTGCATTGCGCCGTAACCTAAGCGTCCAACTTCACGGTCGCCGAGGCGATAAGTCATTGAGGGTTGTGACATGGGGGTTCTCCTGTGTGTGTTCATTCATTGTATCGGGCAACTGGCTGTGCAACTATCCGGTGAAATCAGGACAAACTGTACGAGGTTACGCACAATGCCAATGGACATCGCTCTGCTGCATGCCGTGGTGGAAGTGGCGAAAGCCGGGGGATTTCGGGAAGCGGCGCGGGTCACCGGCAGCAATGCCTCCCGGCTAAGTGATGCCGTGCGCCGTGCGGAACAGCAACTCGGCATCCGCCTGTTTCATCGCACCACGCGCACCGTCGTGCTGACCGAAGCAGGCCGGGCGCTGATGGAACGCCTGTTACCGGCCATGAATGAGGTCGATGCCGCGCTGGACGCCATCAATCGTTATCGCAACACGCCGGGCGGCACGCTGCGGCTGAACGTGCCGGTCAGCGCCACGCGCCTGATTCTCCCCGCGCTGGTGCCGGCGTTTTTACAACGTTATCCGGATATCCAGCTGGAGATCATCGCCGAAAGCAATGTGCAGGATGTGTTTCGCGACGGTTGCGATGCCGGTATCCGCTATGACGAATGTCTCGAACAGGACGTGGTGGCGATCCCCATCGGCCCGCGCCGTCAGCGTTTTGCCGCCGCTGCGTCTGCGGATTATCTCGATCGTCATGGCAGACCCGCACACCCGCGTGATCTGATGAAGCACGCCTGCCTGCGTGGCCGTTATGCCAGCGGCATCATGACTGCCTGGGAGTTTGAGCGGGAAGGGGAAAATCTCAGCGTACAGGTCAGCGGCCCGCTGGTGGTCAGCGTCGGCGGCGCGGTGGATCTGGCGGTGGATACCGCGAAAGCGGGCGGCGGCATTCTCTATCTGTTTGAAGACTGGCTGCAACCCGCCTTTGCCAGCGGTGAGCTGGAACCCATCTTACAGCCGTGGTGGCTGTCGTTTTCCGGGCCCTATCTTTACTACAACGATCGCCGTCTGATCCCTGCGCCGTTGCGGGCATTTATCGATTTTGTGCAGGAGGAGAACCTCCGTTGTCACCGCTGACTCCACGTCAGCGGTGCGTGCCTTCAGGGCTGGTCGTGCTGCCAGCTTTTGTAGACAAACTCCAGGGTATAGCCGTCAGGATCGACCACACCGGCGGCGTAATAGCGCGGATCGTAATAAAGACGTGCGCCCGGCGCGCCGTTATCCTTCGCCCCGGCGTTGATTGCGGCGGCGTACGCCTCATCCACCATGGCCTTACTGCTGGCGACAAAGCCGATATGCGAGGCATCGCCGGTGGCTTTTGCCTGCCGCAGCCAGAAAAATATCCGGCCATGTGCACCAAAACCGGTGAGGTCAGGGTGCCCCGGCGGCCCGTCTTTGCCGTCGTAATCGACCCGCGAGGTGATGCCAAGCGGTGCCAGAGCGGCGGTGTAAAACCTGACCGAACGGTCAACATCACGCACTGAAACAAAAATGTGATCGAGCATAGAACCTCCGTCCGTCATTAAATGTGGTAGCCACCGGCGACTTCAATGGACTGCGCATTGATCCAGCGGCTGTCATCCGAAATCAACCCTGCGATCGCCTTTCCTACATCGTCCGGTTCGCCGACGCGGCCCAGTGCGGTTTGCGACGCCAGCAATGTTTCCAGCTCATCGTTGAGGCCACCGCCCAGCCCGGTCCGGATTGCGCCGGGCGAAACCGAATTTGCGCGAATGCGACGCGGGCCAAACTCTTTTGCCATATAACGCGTCAGTACCTCAAGCCCGCCTTTAAAGGCGGCATAAGGCGCAACGCCGGACGTTGTAACGCGGGTGGTGGCGCTGGTCACATTGACAATGTGGCCGCCATCAGTGAGCAACGGCAACAGCGTCTGCGTCAGGAAGAACGGGCCTTTCAGATGGACGTTAAACAGGTTGTCGAACTCATTTTCAGTCACGGTTTCAATCGGGTTAAACAGGCCAAAACCGGCGTTATTGATCAGCACATCAAAATTACGGCGTTGCCAGAAATCTTCCAGCACTGCCGCGAGTTGTGTACGAAAGGCAGCAAACGTCTGTGTACGGGAAACATCAAGCTGCATTGCCACGGCTTTGCCTCCGGCGGCGACGATTTGCCTGACCACCTCGTCAGCCGCTTCCGGGTGGCGATGCCAGGTCAGTATCACCCCCATTCCTTTTGCTGCGCACTCAATTGCTGAACTTGCCCCGATGCCGGTGCTTCCGCCTGTGATAAGAATGACTTTCATGATGTTGACTCTCGTTGTGTGGGTGTGCAGTAAGACTAAAGAAAGGCACCGGCTGAGGCTTCTGCGTTCCTGCTCGATTCTTGCCTGTTTCTGCTTTAAGCTCCCCGCACCCCTTTACCGCTGAGGCAGGATATGGATTTGCAATCCCAACTTGATGAACTGCGCGGACTGGCCGCTCATGCCGGGAACTGGCGAACAGAAACCGGGATCCCGCGCGTTGCTATGGTGCAGGGGAAAGTCCCGGCGGCGGCGCTGGCCGCAGTCTATGAGCCGATGATCAACCTGATCCTCAGAGGAAGTAAAACGATGACGGTGGGGGAGAAGGTCTTTAATTACGACCCTGCCTCTTACTTTGTCATGTCAGTGGATTTGCCGGCGGTGGGCGCAGTTCACCCGGCATTGACCGGCGAACCTTATCTGGCCGTGAGCCTGACCATCGATCCCCAGCGCGTTGCCACCTTGCTGGATGATTTACCGCATTCGCAGATGAGGGGCAGGCCGGAAGGCGGGTTCTCGGTGGCGTCAGTCACGCCGGAGTTGCTTGATGCCTGGGTGAGAATGCTGCGTCTGATGAAAACGCCTGAGGATATTCCCGCTCTCGCGCCGGGCTATGAGCGTGAAATTCTTTATCATGTTCTCAAAGGCCCTCACGGCTGGATGCTCAGAGATATTGCCTCGCCGGGTACCATGCTGGCGAGGATCAGCAACGCTATCCAGTGGCTGAGGCACCATTTTGCCGAAGAATTTGTGGTTGAAACCCTGGCCGGGCGCGAGGCGATGAGCGTTTCGGCGTTTCACCGGCACTTCAAGGCGGTAACGGCCATGAGCCCGTTGCAGTATCAGAAACGCGTCCGGCTGCTCCATGCCCGAACGCTGCTTTTAGGCCGTCAGCAGAGCGTCACTTATGTGGCTCAGGAAGTGGGCTACCGGAGTGTGCCGCAGTTTAACCGCGACTATGCGCGCATTTTCGGGCTGCCTCCGCTGAAAGATGTGGCGCAACTGCGTAAGGTGATCAACGTGCGCGAGAGCCAGTGACGCGCCCCTCAGTCGAGTTTCAGCGCCGCCATCACCAGCGAAAATGCCGGTGAATGCTGTTTTCTGCTGGGGTAATAGAGGTAGTAACCGGGAAACGGCAGGCACCAGGCATCGAGCACCCGCAGCAGGCGGCCTTCTTCGATGTGCGGCGCAAACTCTTCTTCCGGTAAAAACGCAATGCCCAGACCGGCCAGCGCCGCATCCACCATAGGGGCGGAAGTATTAAAGGTCAGTTGCCCGTTCACCCGCACGTTGACCGGCCCCTCTTCGTTATCAAACTCCCAGACATAAAGCCCGCCGGACGTGGTCTGGCGCATATTCATGCAGTTGTGTTGCAGCAGGTCATGCGGCGTCTGCGGCAGCGGATGTTTCGCAAAATACGCCGGGGAAGCCACCGCCGCCATGCGCAAGGCGGGGCTGACGGGCATCGCGATCATGTCTTTATCGATGGTGTCACCCAGGCGCACACCGGCGTCAAACTTATCGGCGACGATATTACGAAAGCCGTGGTTGGCATCAAATTCCAGCCGGATGTCGGGGTATTCGCGTAATAACGGCGACAGTTTTGGCATCAGCAGGGTTTTAAGCACGTGCGGGCCGCAGGTGATACGTACGGTACCGGCCGGTTTATCTCGCATCTCGGTCAGCATATCCAGCCCGGCTTCAATCTCGTCAAAGTGTGAGCCAATCGCCAGCAATAGCCTTTCTCCCGCCGCCGTCGGCGACACATTTCTGGTCGTGCGCGTGAGCAGGCGAATGTCCATTTGATTTTCCAGAGCGGTAATGGTCTGGCTCAGCGCCGGTTGCGTGACCCCGAGCAGCGCGGCAGCGCGGGTAAAACTCCCTTCACGGGCGACCGTGATAAAAGCGATCAGATCATTGAAATTACGTTTCATCACAGCTTCCGTCCTTCTATTAATAAGCAGGGCTTATAAGCCCATTAAGGATTCATTACCTAGTAAGAATATACCCGCCCTGTAGAATTTCCGGCAAGCAATAACGTCCGCAAAACAGGAAATACTTTCCCGGCGTTATCCCTTTAACTTCATGTTATTTCAGTTTTTATTCCCGTGAATAAAGACCGGGCGGTGCTTGCCAAAAATTCATCATTTAGCGTTGAAAAAGGAAGGAAATGTGCCATCTGCCGTTGAAAACGCGCTGCCTGACCAACATCGGGCCGCGCACTGGAACGGGGTATGGGCGATTACCCTGTGCGTTTTTGCGCTGGTTGCGTCGGAGTTTATGCCCGTCAGCCTGCTGTCACCGGTTTCCCGCGATCTGGGTATCAGCGAGGGGCTGGCCGGGCAGGGGATCGCCATCTCCGGTGCGCTGGCGGTGTTGACCAGTTTGTTGATCTCAACACTGGCCGGAAATATTGACCGAAAAATTCTGCTTTTAGGGCTGACGACCCTGATGGCTGTTTCCGGCGTGGTGATAGCCCTGGCCCCTGATTACCTGACTTACATGGTTGGGCGCGCACTGATTGGCGTCGTCATCGGCGGCTTCTGGTCGATGTCGGCGGCGCTGGCTATCCGGCTGGTGCCAAGGGATCAGGTGCCCCGCGCCCTGGCGATATTCAACGGCGGCAACGCGCTGGCGATGGTGATCGCCGCACCGCTCGGCAGTTATCTGGGGTCGGTGATGGGCTGGCGCGGCGCATTCTTTTGCCTGGTGCCGGTCGCGCTGGTGGTTTTTATCTGGCAGTGCGTCAGCCTGCCTTCCATGAAAACGGCGGCGGAAGAAAAAAAGGCCGGAAATGTGTTACGCCTGCTCAGAAAACCGCAGGTTGCCACCGGGATGGCGGCGTGCGGGCTTTTCTTTATGGGGCAATTCGCGCTCTTTACCTACCTGCGCCCGTTTCTTGAAACGGTGACCGGGGTTGACGTCTCCACGTTGTCATTGATTTTGCTGACCATCGGCATGGCCGGTTTTATTGGCACCCTGATCATCGGCGTTTTTCTGCGCAAAGGCTTTTATCTGACGCTGATGTCGATCCCGCTGATGATGACGGCCATTGCCGTGATGCTGATGCTGACGGGTCACCGGCTCTGGATTGTCGCGCCGCTGCTGGGCCTTTGGGGGCTGGTGGCGACGGCGGCACCGGTCGGGTGGTGGTCATGGGTAGCGCGGACCTTTCCCGACAACGCCGAAGCGGGCGGCGGGCTGATGGTCGCGGTGGTGCAACTTTCCATCGCGCTGGGTTCTACCGCCGGAGGGCTGGCTTTTGACTCTGCGGGCTGGCAAACCACCTTCGCCATCAGCGGCGTTCTGCTGACTCTGGCGGCCTGTCTGACATTTGTTACATCACGCACACAACACTGACGACATATTCACTTTTTACCGGGCGAACGGATGCCCAACCCATACCACTCCTGTTGAGGATATTTCGATGAAAATTTTTTCTATGTTGGTCGGGCTGTTAATCAGCTCGTTTGCCGCCACCGGCGCCGATATGTCTGGCGGTGCAGATAACTTTTACAAAAGCGACAAAGTGACGCAGCAAAAGGTGACGTTTAAAAATCAGTATCAGATGGAGGTCACCGGAAATCTGTTTATGCCAAAAGACAGGGATAAGAATGCCAGGTATCCGGCCATTGTGGTGGGGCATCCGATGGGGGCGGTGAAAGAACAAAGTTCCAATCTCTATGCACAGAAACTGGCTGAACAAGGTTTTGTGACGCTGGCTATCGATCTCTCTTTCTGGGGCGAAAGTGAAGGGAAACCGCGTAACGCCGTCGCACCAGATATTTACGCTGAAGATTTCAGCGCCGCAGTGGATTACCTCGGTACGCGCCCGGATATCGACAGAAACCGGATTGGCGCGCTGGGTATCTGCGGCAGCGGCAGCTTTGTGATCAGCGCGGCGAAAATTGATCCGCGCATGCGGGCCATTGCTACCGTCAGCATGTATGACATGGGGGCGGTGAACCGTCACGCACTCAATCATTCACTCACGCTGGCGCAGCGTAAGGACATTATTGAACAGGCGGCGCAGCAGCGTTACAGCGAATTCACCGGCGGCGAAATACGCTATACCAGCGGTACAGTGCATAAAATCGATGCGGACACGCCGCCGGTGGCGAAAGAGTTCTACGATTTTTACCGCACGCCGCGCGGGGAATTCACACCCAAAGGATCTTCCCCGGCGCTGACGACGCACCCGACGCTGACCAGCAACGTCAAGTTTATGAACTTTTATCCGTTCAACGATATCGAAACGATTTCACCGCGGCCAATGCTGTTTATCACCGGCGAAAACGCGCACTCCAGGGAATTCAGTGAAGATGCCTACAAACTTGCCGGTCAGCCGAAAGAGTTAGTTATCGTACCCGGTGCGGGTCATGTTGACCTCTACGACCGCACCGATCTGATCCCTTTTGCAAAACTGACGTCATTCTTTAAACAAAACCTGAAATAAAGTGCGTTATTTTTTCCACGGAATAGAGCGGCTGGCACGTGTTTGCCTCAATAACACCGTGGAAAGGGCATACTCAATGTACGGAGCAAAATATTGCTCCGTACATTGTTCAGGGTTAATGCCATCACATTTATATGACCAATCCTGTTGCGACATTTTTACGGGCGATGACTCTGTTAATCAGCTGACCATTGAGTCTGTAATGTATCGGCAGGAAGGGGATGTCTTTAAGGTAAAAGATATGTTCTCCGTCCCCTTTTTCGGGGCTTAGCCCGGAAAGATTCAGAACATAACAATAACGAATTTTATTTTGCCACGACTGATACGGGGCGTTTCCGAAAATAAGCGGGGCATAACGGGCACTGTTCTGCCTCATCAATTCCGGCGCAATATCAGTCAGATAGATCCGGCATAAACCTGCGGGCTGGCCATGTTCATTTTTATTACTGGCGTTAATGGCGTTATCGCGTCTGATACCCTGCATACCGGCTTCATTAGTATAATGGAAATAAACATTTCCCTTATTGCTGTTTTCAGAAAGAAAGTAAGGCGGTTCCAGAAAGGTTTTAACCTGTTCAGTAATGAATTTTGATTTCACAGGCAGCGCCGACGGGCGGGTATAAGGATGGAACGATCTTTTCATTTAATATATCCCTTATTCAATGAATATCATCAGGTGAATGTGTCTTTCGATATTTCCTTTGATTTGGAAACGGCTATGCCCGCCGGGTTAATGGTCAGGCATATTGATTCCAAAACGTTGTGATTTTTTCTGTGCGGCTACTGTTTATTCGTTAAAAGTATCAACCGGCTGTTTAACGCCTCGAGATGTTCAGTAATTTGTTTAATCTCGGCGTTGCTGACGGGTTGCTGTTTGTCGAGCTTACGTTGCAGGTCATCCAGCTGCGCCTGCACCGGTTCGCCACCCTGCTGGAGTGTCTGGCGCATCTGATAAATCGCGGTTTTCAGCTCAGAAATCGTCATATAGGGTTTGCGCTTTTGTTCAGCTTCCAGCAAACGCAGCTCGACACTGTTTAGCTGGTTGTTCACCAGCGCCCAGCTGTTGATGTCCGGCAACGTGGCACTCAGTTCGGTGTGATGATTTTGCCAGCGGGCCGAGAATGCATTCCCAGGCCAGAGCGCATTCAGGCGGATCGCCGCTGAGGGTTGCGCCAGCCAGTTCATGGTACTCATCACGCATACCGTGACCGCAATGCCCACGCCGCCGCCGCAAAGCCAGGCTTTCCATGGGCGTGGCGCAGGCAAGGGTGCCGGTTTGATCACCGGCACCATTGCAGGAGGCGTTACCAGCGCAGGCGCGACGTCGGGCACGGCCGGTTTCGCCATCAGGGCACGCTTTTGCAGCGTTTGTCGGCTCGATTGCAGATAGTCGAGCAGATTGCGCAGGGGGGCCTGACTGCGCGATTGCAGGGCCAGCGCGTGTTCCAGCATCATCGACACCGCCCCTTCAAGTTGCTGAAGGGTATCGACTTCTGCGCTGTTTAGCGGCAGACCGTACAGGCTGGTCGCCGCATGGGTGGAATACCATTCGATAATTTGCTGACGCAGATCGGTTGCGGCCACCGGCGGCCAGCACTGGCGCTGCTTCTTGCCAAAACCTTCCGCCAGCAGCAGTGTGGCGTTCGCCATACCCGCCCAGCCGTGGCGCTGGCAGCTGATCAGACAAAACCAGACGCCGCTTTGCAGGTCGTAGCCGTGGCGCTGAAAAATCTCCAGGCACTGGTTTTCCTGCGTGAGCCACCATGACCGGTCGTGCACGTGGCCTTTCCAGCCGTTCACGCTGTTACTGAGCAGTAAAAACTCGTGATGATGCCGGGGATCGTGGCAGCTGATTTTCACATCGCCCGGCGTCACGCTGTAATTAACTTTTGTCATGAGCCCTCCATGTCACGAGTTTATCCTTGCTGACGCCAATCTTCAGGCCGCCCCGGACGGGTTTCTCATCCTGCAACAGGGTGTCGGTCAGCAACGGCAGAATGTGCCGGTTCAGCGCCTGATCGATATCACGGGCACCGCTCTGCATCACCTGACAGAGTTCTGCCACCCAGCTCACCACGCTCTCGCTGTAACTCAGTTGCACCTCGCCGTTGCTGGCGGCGTGATAGCGCTGGCAGATGCGATCCAGCTTCAGCCTGATGATTTGCGCCAGCGTTTTCGGTTGCAGCGGCAGGTAAGGGATCAGCGTGACACGCCCCATCAATGCCGGGCGGAACACGTGCTCGAACTCCGGGCGGATCAGCGTACACAGGGCTTCCGGCGACGTTTCCCCTTCGGCGCAGGCGGCGGTGATTTTCGCGCTGGCCAGATTGGATGTCATGATAATCAGCGTGTTACGGAAGTTGATTAACTGACCTTCCGCGTCTTCAATCATCCCTTTATCGAATACCTGATAAAACAGCTCCATGACGTCCGGGTGCGCCTTTTCCACTTCGTCGAGCAGCACGACGCTGTACGGATTGCGTTTCACCGCTTCGGTCAGCACGCCACCCTGACCGTAACCGACATAACCCGGCGGCGATCCTTTCAGGCCGGACACGCTGTGTGCTTCCTGATATTCCGACATGTTAATGGTCACCAGACTTTGCTCACCGCCGTACAGTAAATCTGCCAGCACCAGCGCTGTTTCGGTTTTACCGATACCCGATGAACCTGCCAGCATATACACCCCGGTCGGTTTCAGCGGATCGTTCAGATTGGCGCGGCTGATGCGCACTTGTGTGGCGATGGTGGAGAGCGCGTGGCGCTGGCCGATAACCCGCTGTTCCAGGCGGTGAAGTAATTCGCCCAACTGTTGCTGTTGTTTTTCTACCATGCGGCCAAGTGGCACACCGGTCCAGCCGGAAACCACATCGGCGATACAGGTGGCATCAACGCATTCAAACACCAGCGCATGAGCCTCATGCAGCTCAGCCAGCTCCCTGCGCCAGGCGGCGATAGCGCTCTCATCACGACTTTGTTGCAGTTGCTGCACCAGACTCTTTTGCTGTTCCCACAGTGGCCGGAGATGGGCGAGATCGGCCAGCAGCTCAGTTTCCCGCAGCGCCAGCGTCGCCAGCCGCTGATCGTGCTGTCCTTCCTTTTGTAAGGCCTCGCGCTCGGTGTGCAGATTGCTGAGCAGGGCGTTGATGTCTTCGATCTCTTTCGGATGGTGAGACTGTGACACCGCCACGCGGGCGCAGGCGGTATCCAGCAGACTGACGGATTTGTCCGGCAGTTGTCGCCCGGCGATATAGCGGCTGGAGAGATTGACGGCGGCATGGATCGCACTTTCGAGGATCTGCACGCCGTGGTGGCGAGACATGGCCGGTGCAATGGCACGCAGCATGGCGGTGGCGCTGTCGATACCCGGTTCAGCCACCTGCACCAGCTGGAAACGGCGGGTCAGCGCGGCATCTTTCTCAAAATACTTTTTGTATTCCGCCCACGTTGTCGCCGCCACCACGCGCAGTTCACCACGCGCCAGCGCCGGTTTCAGCAGGTTTGCCGCGTCGTTTTGTCCGGCCTGACCGCCCGCGCCAATCAGCGTATGGGCTTCGTCGATAAACAAAATGACCGGCTGAGGTGCGCTGGCGATCTCTTTCATCAGCGCCTGTAAACGGTTTTCAAATTCGCCCTTCACGCTGGCTCCGGCCTGTAACAGACCGAGATCCAGCGTCAGCACGTCCATCTGTCTGAGCACCTCCGGCACGTTGCCAGCGGCGATCCGCAGCGCCAGGCCTTCCACCAGCGCCGTTTTCCCCACCCCCGGTTCGCCGGTGAGAATAGGGTTGTTCTGGCGGCGACGCAGCAGGATGTCGATCATCTGACGTATTTCTGCTTCGCGCCCCAGCACCGGATCCAGTTCACCCTTACGGGCCTGGGCGCTCAGATTGCGGGTAAATTTGCCGAGTGCGCTGTTGCTGCTCTGCGTGGCCGGAGACGCTGCATTTTCGCGGGTGTGGCACGCGTCAAGCAACAGCTGTTCCGCCGCATCCCGCTGGCAGTTCAGCGCCTTACGCACGCCGCTGGTTAACGACGGTGCTGTGTTCTCTTCCAGCAGACAGGCCAGCAGGGCGGCCGGGGCGAGCTGGGTGTGTCCCCAGCTGGCGCTGGCGTGCAGCCAGGCTTTTTCCAGCCACTGAACCAGCCCGGTCGAAAAGACCGGCGCGCGGCTGTTGCCGCTGCGAAAGGTGTTCAGCGCCTGCTGGGTGGCGCTCAGCAAGGCATCCGCCGCCAGACCTGCGCCTAAATTCAGGCTTTCCATCAGATCGCTGTGCTGGACAATCACCGCCAGCAAAAGATGCTCAACGTCCACTTCATGGTGGGTGCGCGAAATCGCCTGACTGACCGCGGCATCCAGACAGCTGCGGCTTTCCGGGGTGAGTTTGTCGACGATGCGTTTTAAATAGCTGCTCATAAATATCCCTTTTATTCAATTACCGGCAGTCAGCCGCGTTTTCCGGAAGCTCGGACATGCGCCCGCGCAGTGCTGCCGAGGGGGTCTGGTTTTGATGCTGCTGTTCCAGCGCCCGTTTTTGTTCGTTGAGAGCGTCCACTTGCTCAGCAACATTTGCCCAGCCCGCCCAGGCATTTTGCAAAATGGCCTGATCCGCCAGTTTAAAGCGCACCAGCACATGTTTGATGTTCAGCGCGGTCAGAGAATCTGCGTTGTCATCAAAATCCCGCGCATCAAGCAGTGCTTCGCCACCGGCGAAATTCTCGAGAAAATCAGGCCACGCGCTGTCTCCGGTATAACGATAAGACGCGGTGAACGCGGGGAATTTCACGTCAACGTTGACGGTCTGGCACTGGCCGGGATACCAGATGAACTGGGCCTGTTCGGCGAAGTTCATGCTGTCGAGCACTTTGCTGCCGTTCGTGCATTCCAGCGTAAGACGGACACCGGTTGGGATCAGGCGCGCGCCCTCCGGCACGGTTGCCGGGCCGCTGACGATAGTCAGGCTGTAAGGTTTTTGCTCCAGCACTTTTTTCTGCTGCGTCAGTTGTTGCAGTTGGTCATCCAGCACGGAAAGCTGATCGGCGTTCTGCGTGTTCTTGCGCTGCGGGACGTCGAGCACGTCTTCAGGATTGAGCATATAGCGGGCGATCCGTACAAACTCTTCGTTCAGCGGCAGTGTCTGACCGCGGAACTGACCCGGCTGCGGCCCTTCATCGCTGACGATCAGCAGCCCTTTGGCGGGCCCGCGCACGAAGTCGGCAAGATACTGCCAGGTCAGGCTTTGCTGGGAAGCGTAATCCTGCCCGATGGCATTTTTACTCATCGGCCACATGATTTTGCTGTGCCACTGTTCATTGAGCCAGCAGGCGGAACGGGCCAGCGCGTGGGAGAGCAGCGCACTGGCATCGCTTTTATACAGCGTCCAGACCGCTTCAACGCCCGCTTCATCGCTGTGCGTTTGCATCGCTTTGTGCAACTGGTCAAAACTGGCGAACAGGGTGACCAGCGGGTTAACGGTTTTTGCATCGGTCTGGGTCGCGAACAGCCCTTGTGTCAATACCGGGCTGAGCGCCGCCTGATTGAGTGCTTCACCGGTCGCGGCGGTGAGCGCGGACTGCCATTTCAGCCACACTGCGGTTTGCGGTACCGCTGACGTTGCGGACGTGGCGGAAGATCCGCCTTGTAACCATTTCGTCAGCCCGACGCGCAGTTTCGCATCGGCCCGTTGTACTTTTTGCAGGGTCGGGTGTACCGCCGCCTGCGACGGAAGTTTTTGTAACCGGCGCAGCTCACTCAGCCACACCTGGGCATGGCTGTCCGGGATGTTGTCGAGTTCAAAGGCGATGCGTTGCGCGAATTTAATCCCAGGGCTTTGCCCCTGGCTTAGCGCAATCAGCTGGCTCTGCGTCAGCGAACGCGGCTCACCGTTTTGCAGCCACGGGGTCACGGAAAGCAGCAGGTCACGCCACGCGTTCTGGCGCTGCACCGGCAACGTCTGCATGAAATGCCGGAGCAGCGGTTCCTCTGTGCGGCCACCCGCCTGATTGATCAACGCCACCCATTCGGTCAGTTGCGCTTCGCCCTGACGTGTCCAGATGCCTGACAGCGTCTCCTCATCCTGCGTTTGCGGCCAGAACTCCCGGGTCTGAAACGCTGGCAGAGAATCAGCCGGTGCCACCAGCCATGCCAGCGACTGATCGTAATTGATCAGGGTGGATAACAGGCGGTGCAGCGCTGCCAGATGCTCTGCGCTCATCGGCTGTTGCATCACCCAGCGCTCCTGCGCCAGCCGTGCGTGTTCGGTCGCCGCCGGATCTGGCGCGTTGAGCCGCAGGGCATCAGGGATCGCCGGTTGACGGCTGAGCGCGTCGAGAGTGACGTTGTCACGCATGTCCTGCCGGGTGATGATGGTGTGCGCCAGATCAAGCACCATCTGGCGCTGAGCCTGTGCAGAAGCATCCATAAACGCCTGCTGATACCCTGAAATCATCTGCGCGCTGCTGAGAACCTGTGGCGGCAGCGTGGTCATCAGACGCTGTTCAATCAGCCGGTGCTGGTAATTGAGTACGGTGGAAAACGGCAGGTAAACCAGCGGTGCGTTGTGGCGGCTTTCGTTTTTGACCAGTAATTCTGCCAGCGACGCCGAGGAAAGCGTGGCGTAGTTGCGCTGCATTAATCCGGCGCTTTTCACCGCGCTGTAGCCAAGCGCGATGACACAGCCGAGCAGCAACAGACGCCCGGCCACCAGGCGGACTCTTTTATTGTGCTGCCAGAGCACGTCACGGGTGCTGCTGAACGCAGGCAGATAATGCATCAGCAAATCGTGGACAAAATAGGAGGTACGGCGACTCCTGTTTTTATCCTGCTGCTCGCTGGCCGTAAACCATACGCCGCCAAGGGAGGTATTGGTGAAGTAGGCGTTGGGCTCACACAGTGATGCCAGGAAAACCAGCAACGGATTTTGCAGCCCGATAAACGCTTCCGGGAAATCAAGCAGCGCCGCACGCACGTCTGGCGCAACCGGGGTACCGGCCATGCTGAGGCGTGCGAGATCGAAACCGTTTTTCAGTGCGGTAACCAGCGGCAGCAGGGTGGAAGCATCTTTGCCGTCGATGTCCGGTGGCGTCTGCCAGTAATATCCCAGCACCTGTTGTTGCTGTTCGGCGGAAAGGTGTTGCGTCCACAGGCTGAACGCCGGGAATTTGTCGCACTGGGTAATGGTGATATACAGCGGCAACTGACGTTTAAGTTTGCGCATCAGCGGCTCGATTTGCGCGCGGATTTTGCGGGCTTTATCGTGCAGCGTGCTGATATCGTCATTCATCAGATCGGTCACGGACAGGCCAATCATCACGCCTGCCGGTGCGGGGACTTTCGCCATCCAGCCAACCAGTTTTCCCCATGCGCGCTGGAACGCAGGTGCGCCGGTCAGGAAATTCCCGGAAAGATCGAGGAAACAGACGTTACGGAAAAACCACCAGCGCAGGGTATAGGTTGGGACAACGGTGTTATCCCCTGCGTCGTTTGAAAACATCGGCAGACCGGAACCCGCCAGCAAAGAGGTTTTGCCGCAGCGGTCGCCCAGCAGCAGATACCAGGGGATCGGCGGGCGTTTGCGCTGAATGCGTTTCACCACCGCCGCACCGGATTTCCAGTGCTCAAACAGCACGTATTCCCGGCGGGAAAGACGAAACTTCTGGAAGAAACGGTTAACTCTCTTCTCTTTGATCAGCAATGTGAACCAGAGGAGTGCGCCCCACAGCAGCACTCCGGCCACCAGCACACCCAGCCAGACCAGTAAAATGGTGCCCGTACTCCATTCCAGCCACAGCCCGACGGTGCAGCAAAACAGAAACACCAGGCACAACAGCAGCAGCCATCCGGCGAAAACGAATAATTTTTTCAGCATACGTTCTTATGAAAAATAAAGGGTCTGAAGAAGTACCAGGGTGGCGTGAATCAACGCGATACCCAGCACGGCAAGGATGATGCGGCTCTTTGAGGACGACGCGAGCGAGCGTTTGCGCAGGATCACCGGCGTTATCTCTGCGTCATTCGGCCATGTCTGCCATTCCTGCGGCAGACACAGGCTCCGCTGGCTGTCAATCAACGCCGACAGCGCCGGTTGCTCCTGCCCGGTGCTGTATTTGCCGTGAAAACCGTGTTGCAGGCAGAACAGAAACACCTGTCGCGCCTGCAAATGCTCTTCTTTCAGGTGGCTCAGCCGGGCAAAGAACATCTCACCGCCGATGGCGGTCTGGAAATACCGGCGTTGCAGCAGATCGGTGCGCCAGTTTTGCGCGAAGGGCAGGGTGGAACACAGCACGGTTTCATCCAGCCAGACAACCACAGCGAAGAACGCCTGATCCCGTTCAAAATCTGAAATGTCGTGATGTTCTGCTTCCTGCACCGCCTGTTCGAGCCGGGTGATGCAAAGCGCGTGGAATGTGCCGTAATCCTCGAAAAGCTCGGGCTGATGGGCAAAGCGGGCGGCCAGTTTAAACACCGGTAAATAGCAGTCGATCAGTTTCATTGTGATGGCACCATGAACACCAGTTGTACCTGTAAATCTTCGGGCGCATCGGCCCAGTAGAAAGCGATGTTTTTCTGCTGTTCAACATGTTTCCAGGCGTGTTCATGTTGGTTCAGCACGAAGTAATAGGAGTCTTTGCGGTTGGGGACGCCGCGCGGTGACGGGTTTTCCCATTGCGAGGAGATGCCGGGTAACGCGTGCTGAATGAGCGCGCTGATGGCATCCTGGCTGGCGATTTTGAACTCGCCGCCGCCGGTGAACTGAACGTGCCAGGATTCGAGTTTTTCCGAACGCAGCAGCAACAGCACCTTGCTGCCCGCCGGGGCTTTGGCTGTCAGCAACTCGCCACGGTAAATCTTCTGGTCATCAGGTTTGAGCGTGACGTAGGTGTTGTCTTCCAGCGCCAGCCCGTTGAGCAGGGTGATCAGCGTTTTTTTGACACTGTTAAAACAGTCAATTAAACGGTAGTGATCGTAAGGCAGCAGCGCGGCGCCGCCATCATGCCATTCGCCATTAAACGAGCACATGTCGTTGAAGGAGGAAATCTCCCCCACCAGCTGGATCAGCAGTCCGTAGATATGCCACGGATGCAGGGCCGGTGCGCGGCAATAATGTTCGAGCAGCGGCAGCGCGCGGTTTAACGAGCGCATCGCCAGAAGCTGCGTGATGTCACCGGCGCTTTTGCCGATGTCACTCAGGTGCTCCGGGCGTTTGTATTCTTCGAGTTTATGGGCGCGGCTGCTGAGTTCGGCGCGTATCCCTTCCAGCAGATTTTTGAGCGCCGGTGAGCCTGCCAGCGTGACTGCGGGCGGGCTGAAACGCGGATCGAGCATGACGCGGTCGTTGTCATAGCGCAGTTGCAGCAGTGGCAAACATTCGCAGTCGACGGCGGTTTCTTTCTCTTCCTCGCTCAGAATGCGCACGTTATACGCGATGCGTGGCACGGCACTTTCAGGGCCGTCGTGATAGACGTCCTTCATCACGCCATCGCCGCTTTGGTTGATCCAGCGGCTGCTGGTGCCTGTGCTGACGTTCGGATGACCGGGGTCGAAGCGGCGCAAGGCCAGCCACAGCGTGAAAGGTTTCTCGCGCTGCTTCCAGGCATCACGGAACTGACGCGGTTCAATCAGGCAGTTACCCGGATATTCCAGATAATAACCGGAGGGCAGGATCAGACGCAGGTGGTCGATTTTCAGAGAAAAATCCACCAGCGTTTCCGGATTGATATCGCACTGGATCACGCCGACGTTCCACGGCTGCGTCAGCTGGCGCTGTTGTGCCAGCATGTAGCTGTGATGTAAATCCACCGACTGGAAATGCTGCGGTTGCAGATACAGCCCGGAGTACCAGTAAATTTGCTGTTGTTCAGGATACATTCTATTTCTCTCCCTTCGCGGCTGCGTCGTCCGGCGTTTTGATGGCCTGAGGTTCCTTTTGCGGCTGCAGGTCTTGCGGTGAGGCATTCTTTATCAGCTGCGTGATGCTCTGGCTGCCCAGCGTGACGTCGAGGACCAGCGGCGATAATTCTGCCGTCCACTTTTTAGTCCACCAGCCGGTGCTGGTCAGGGTGACCGGAATGCTGACCATCGCCATATGCTGCTTTTTCGGGAACGGATAGTAGCCGGCGACTATCGCGACCTGGCGGGTGTTCTCGCTGCGATCGATGTGCAGGGTGGTTTTCTGGCCGGGCATGGCGGCGTAGCGGTCAACCTTCAGAATGTCATCCTCGGCGCCGGCACCGTTAAACAGGCTTTTTAGCTGGGCCGGATTCGAGAGGATCTTATTGAGCGAGCTGGCTTTTTGCGCCTGAATGACCAACACCGTGCAGCTGTTGGCGATCTCGTTCCAGGCATTCAGGCCGGGTTCAGCGTTAATACTGAGGGTGATCCCGCCCTGAGCAAACGGCGCGGTGACCTGATCTGCCGCCAGCTGCTCCGCAGAGACGCTTTTCGTCTGATCGCCGGAGCAACCCGAGAGCATCAGCCCGAGAGTCAGGAGTAATAACGTCGTCCTTAAGGCTTTCACTCTTGCTGTCCTTTTAACACGTTGTTGATTTCCCGCAGGCTGCCGCTGTCGGTGAGCATCTCTTCCAGCCATTCGGTGAGCGTCATGTTGGCCCAGCGCGCCGCACGTTCCATCAGAAAAGGCACCGGGCTTGAAGGTTCGGTCTGGCGAAAGAAGTGAGCGATAGACAACATCTGGCTGATGGCAACGTCTCGGGACATCGTCTGGCGGCTGACGGGCGCAATAAACGCCTCACCCGGTGCCGCTTCTTCCTCGGGTTGTGTCGCGTAGTTAAGGCTCAGGGTGTTGCTGGCCAGCGGAATGGCGCGCTGTGCCAGACGTTGCAGGAAATCAGCCAGATCGTTCAGCGTCTGGCGCGTCTGGGCAAACAGCGCGTGCGGTTCTTCCTGGCTCAGTGAGAAATAGCAGGATTCCAGCCGGTCGAGCTGGAGCTGTAACCGTTGCAGAATCTCATCCTGCTGACTGATTTCAATCGAGGAAAACGTCGCCGCGAGACTGTCGAAACTCTCCATGGTCAGATCGCCTTCTTTGGCAATCAGGTCGTCACGGGAATCCGGCCAGGTGCAAATTTTGTGCTCGAACGCCAGCACCTTCTGCCAGTGCGCCAGCGCCGACTCGGGTTGCCTGAGCAGCGGGCGGACATACAGCGCCTGGCTGATATCGCGATCAAGCCGGCTGAGCTTGCCATAGCGGAATGTGGCGCCGTCATCGTCCAGCGCAGGCCAGCACTGAAACCAAAAGTGGGTGATGAATTCGCTGAGAAACTGAAAGCCCGTTTCCGTGCCTTCAATGCCTTGCAGATGGGTCAGCGCCTCGGCAAACCAGCAACTGACCTGCAGATCTTTACTCTGCTGCGTCAGTGCCGTGACGCACAATGTGCGCACTTTGTGCCAGTCTGCCCGGCGCGGTTCAGCAATCGTCCATTCATCCTGCGGAAGGTAGTCCGGGTCGCTCTCCCGCGCTTTGCGGATATCATCATAAATTTGTTCATACTCCAGGTTGATGCCTGCCGGATTTTCCGGGCTGACGGGCATCAGAAGAGCGGCTACTTCTGGCTGAATGGCTGACATGCTTTTTTATCCAATAAAAACGTATTTAACCGATGAGAACTTTCGGGCAACCCATGACGATTGTGCCGCCGTGGGCACAGCTGTCACCCATGCGGGCGGCAGGCTTTTTGCCGATCAGGACTTTGAAACTGCCCATGACGATGCTGTCCGCCGGGCCTACGCAAACGGCCATTGACCCCACGGTGGCGGCAGGCATTCCGCCGATCAACACGGTGGGCACGCCAGGCGGCAAGATCGGGCCACCCACATGAGGGATGGGCGGTAATCCGGGCGTGACCATCGGGCAAACGTGCATATCTGAAACGCGAGCTGCGGGTTGTGCCATTAGGCTTTCTCCTGATGGATCCACTGAGTCAGCAGTTGGCGTGTGCCCTCTGCCGGTGTTTCGGGGTCGCCTGCGGCCAATATCAGCAAGACGCAGCGACGCATTTCCGGGCTCAGATGGGGCTGCGGATAGACCGGCTCCAGCCCTTCCGGGCTCATGCTGCCTTGCGACCAGAACAGCGACAGCGCAAGCGCACCCGCCGGCGTTTCAAAACCGAGCGTGTCGGCGTGATGGAAAATCTGCCAGCGCAGTTTCTCGTCGGGTTCGGCGTACCAGCGCTGCATTTCATCCAGCAGTGACGCCGCCGCCGTTTGGGCTGAACCGCGCAAAATGCGGATCAGCCACAGGCTTAACGCGCGCGGCGAAGCCTGCTGAACCCACAGCGTGAGCGCCTCTTCCCACTGACCGGCGGCGATGCGTTGCTGCGCATCCTGATGCCAGTGCGCCGCCCCCGCACTGTGGGGATAACCGTAATCGGACATGATGCCTCCTTAACCAATGTTGATGATGCCGCCCTTAATCTGCGTCATGCCGCTTCCCTGCACCGTGGTCATTGCGCCTTTCAGTTCTGCGGTGCCTGACCCTTCGATTTTGATCATCGTGCCGCTGATGGTGATGCCACTCGGTGAAATCGCGATTTTGTTCGAGCCTACTTTCAGCTCAATGGACTGCGTGGATTCGATCACGCAGCTTTTGTCGGTTTTGATCTTGCCGCTGCCGCCGGTCGCCGTGAGGGAGTAGTTGCCGTTGCTCAGGCTGGTGGTCATGTTGCCGGTGATTTTTTGCTGCATATCGCCTTTGTTGAGGGTGATGTGCAGCGATCCTTGTTTCAGCACCAGCGTGTCGTCGCCTTTGGTGATTTCGGTGTTGCGGTTGGCGCCGATTTTGCTTTTGACTTCATGCTTCACCTCGCTGGTGACATCATTTTTTACCGTCAGTAACAGATCCTTTTGCGCGGTAATGGTCAGCTTTTCTTCACCTTTTTTATCGTTAAAACTCAGGCGGTGGCCGTCTTCCATTCCACCTTTGCTGGTGCTGCGTGACGCGAAGCCGGATTCGGTTTTCTCGTCCGGTAAAGTGAACGGCAGTTTGTTCTGGCCGTTGTAAACGGAGCCGGTGACCAGCGGAAAATCCGGATTGCCCTGAATAAAACTGACCAGCACTTCGCTGCCGACGCGGGGAATAAACTGAAAACCAAATTTGCTGCCCGCCCAGGGTTGGGAAAGGCGCACCCAGCACGAGCTGGTGTCGTCGTTTTTGTTTTCGCTGTCCCAGGGGAACTGGATTTTGATGCGCCCGAATTCATCGGTGTGGATCTCCTCGGAAGAAGGGCCGACCACTTTGGCGATCAACACACCGGCAATATCGGGCGGTGTGCGGGTGCAGACTGGCCGCCATTTCACGCTGTTGCGCAGTGCGTGAATGTCACAGCGATAACCGCCGGTGCCGCTTTCAAAATTGTTGCTGGCCTCGAGGCTCAGCGACTGGACGCGGTAAGTGTCGTTGTCAGTCGGGTGGCCGGTGAGGGTGAAAACTTCGCCGCAGCTCAGCCAGTGGGCGTTGACCGTTGCCTCGTACAGCGTGGTATTCGTCTCAAACCCTTCCATCACGATTCTGGCTTTGCTGGTGAGCTGCGAGCGTTCGGCAAACGGCGTGATGTCAGTAAAGTTCAGATTATCAACGCTCTGGCCCTTTAACGTTGATGCGTATTTGTCGGCCACACTGGCCGCTTTTTGCATGTTGTAGCCGGATAGCGCGACTTCTGCGGGCATCAGATGCGAACTGGAAGACCAGCTGTCAATGTTACCCCCGGTCAGCACATCGCCCTGATGATGCCAGGCCAGACTGCCCGCGTTGGCGGCCGGATGTCCGGCGGGCTGATCGGCCAGCACCAGAGTGTGTTTATCTGCCTGATGTTTGAAGAAGTAGTAAATGCCTTCTTCTTCCAGCAGACGGCTGATGAAATCGAAGTCAGACTCGCGGTACTGCACGCAATATTCACGTTTCTGATAGGTGCTGCCCAGTTGCACGTCCACCTGATTAATCTGGTGTTCACCCAGCAGTTTTTTGACTAAATCTGGCACCGAAATGTTCTGCCAGACGCGCATCGAGCGCCCCATGCGCAGCAGCGCAAAAGCAGGTTCGAGTTTGAGAATGCAGATTGTCTGGTTGTTGGCATCCCGGCCACGCTGGATCTGGGTAACAATACCGTGCAGGTAGCGCTGGGGCAGGTTGCGGTTCCCGTCGCCAATCTGGCATGACACCGCTTTGCCCTGTAACGCCGCCAGACCTTTTTCATTCATTTCGGTCATGGAACGCAGTTCATAGCAAAAAGGCGCGGAAACAGACTCCGTGCCCTGCAAAGAAAGCAGTAATAAGTCAGAGGCGATGGTGCCGTTCCAGTGCAGAAAATGATTTTTCTGCATCTCTTTGAGCTTTGCGGTTAGTAGCATTTTCATCTTCCTTTTGAAATGCGCAGTGCATGCAACGTTATGCGGCGTAGACCGGCAGGCAAACCTTGAGCAATTGCTCAGGGTCGCGGTGACCAATACAAATTCCCAGCCCGAGCTGCCCCGCGCCCAGCGGAACGGGCAGGGTGTGGCGGCTGCTGATACTGAGGTGGATCGAGAAATCCAGACCCGGCCCGACGTACTCCTGAATGCGCCCCCAGATCTCCTGATAAAACTTCCCCTGCGGGATAAAGTGCTGCGACTGGTTCTGATCCATCGGGCCAAACGTGACGTCAAAATGTGACTGCACTTCCCAGCGCACGCGGCCAATCATCGGCGCGGTGTCCAGCGTTTGCCCCGGTTTTCCCAGCTGGCAGTGCTCGGCAGGATCGACCGTTTTCCAGCCGCCGGTAAAAGGCGTGATGTGCACAGGCACGCCGTAGTAATGGCTGAGCCAGACTTCAAGATTGACCAGCGATCGCACCGGTGAGGAGAACAAATGGGCGTAGTTTTCGCCGCCGGAAACGGACATCGAGGTCAGCAGGCCGGTCAGCGCCAGCGTCGCCTGTTGTAAGGGCGGCTGCGTTTCCGATTCGGCGCGGGCATATAAATGGTTTTTTTGCCACGCCAGATAATCCAGGCAGTAAAGCCGGTGGCCGAACATATCAAGGAACGCTTTTGCGCTGTGGTCGCCATAACGATAATGACGCTCGATCATCCATTCACTGTAGGCCGTCGGTAACGCGCCCAGCGCACCGGTCATCCCGTTCTGCCACACCGTCACGCGAAGCGGATCTTCCGGCGTCTCCTGTTCAATGCTGGCAATTTGCCCCGCCGGTGCTTCCAGCGAGAGTGTTGAGATCAGCCGCAGTCTGGCGTCCAGCAAGTCGGCGGAGGGCGTGTCTGCGGGCGTATTACGGTGCCGCAACTTGTGCAGCAACGTTCTGACCTGCTGATAAAAATTGAACCGGCTGGTGATGCGCGTTAAATCCATGACAGTTTCCCTGCGCGCACCGGCCAGAGACGGCGGGTATGCGCTTCGTTTTCAATCTGGGTGGTGACGCGGGTGAAACTGTTGACGGGCGCATACAGCCCCAGGAAGTGATCCAGAAAACAGCACATCAGGTAGTATTCCGGTTCGTTGATCGCCTCATGAGTGAAGGTCAGCGTCAGCGACACCCCGCGCGCCAGCGTTTGCGGGTCATTCGCCACCAGCCGGGTGGTGACCGGCTGCACGTCAAGATGCAGGATCATATTGATAATCCGGGTGATCGCCGGCAGGTCATGGAAGTTGTACAGCATCAGCGTTTCACGCAGTACCTGCACGCCCTGACTGCCGCTCAGCAGCATATGATTGAGAGAAAGCTGGGAAATCAGACGCCAGCGCAGGGCGCTCTTGTCCGGCGGCAAGATTGGCCGTGTCGGGCGGTTCAGCGCGCAGATCTTCAGCCCGGCCAGCGGCAGGTCGGAGTCAAAATCCCCCTCCGGATGACCGTTTTTCATCTGCCCCGGAATGGCCTGATTAGTACAGGTCAGGCTGAGGGTCACTATGTCGGCGTCAGGTCTGGCGGGCTGCGTGTTGCGGTTCGCAAAGGCGATGAACACTTTCCGTCCGGCACCGCTGGCAGTCATGGTTTCGCGCTGGAAACTTTGCCAGTAAATACCCGCATCGCCTTCAAGGCGCGAATGGTCGATGCCAAACAGCGGCTGAACAGGCAGCGAGACTCTCTCGTTATCTTCTTTACTCTGAATAAACACGTGGTTGATTGCCCAGACGTCAATCTGCTGCTGACGGCGGATGTCGGGAATCACCGGGTATTCGGCGGTGTTTTCCGTCAGGGTGATCGGCTCTGCGCGCTGGGCGAACAGGTTGATGGCCGGAGTGCAGTTAAGCCTGAAGAAAGAGGCATCAATAATTTTTGCCAGCTTCTCCAGGTGCTGGTTGAGGTGCGTGCGGTTAAACACCACTTCAAAACTGAACAGGGAATTGGCGCTGGCGTGAAAAGAATCCGGTAACTGAATATCCAGAAAGTAGAATTTTTGTGGAAAGAAAAAATAGTCCTGCAGTAACGCATGGATCGGCGCGACGCGGGGATCTTGTGCCAGCAATCCTTCTTCATGGGTAAAACCCGCCGGGCTTAT
The DNA here is from genome assembly GCF_019049655.1 of Rahnella rivi. Classification (GTDB taxonomy): domain Bacteria; phylum Pseudomonadota; class Gammaproteobacteria; order Enterobacterales; family Enterobacteriaceae; genus Rahnella; species Rahnella rivi. The sequence continues at coordinate 3,913 of NZ_JAFMOX010000063.1, read as the reverse complement.
CGCCGAGCTTTTCAGCGGGTAAAATGCCTCGCCCTGATGGACGTGCAACTGACTGATTTCAGAGCACAGCAGGGTATAGAGGATATTCACGGCGTTACTCGGTCCGTGCAGAAACAGGCGTAAAGATTCCCCTGCCACCACCGCGCCGGACCACACCTGAAAACCTAAGTGCAGATGCCAGTTAAGATCTTCTTCATTAAAGTTCAGCCGGGCTTTTTCTACCGACAGGGGTAAAAGCACCACCGGATACACCGTCTGGAACTGACACACGACGTCTTCAATGTGGCGTGAAAACAGTGATGCCCCAGCGGCAATGGTGTTTTTATCGGTAATGCCGCTGGTTTGCCGGTTAGGCTCAACTGACACGATGCAGGTTGATGGCATGGCACGCAAAAATTGTGGTGCGATGGCGGTCAGCAATGCTTCGGTGACTTCCGGCATATCGTCATCTAAGCGTTGATGAATGCGCGAGGTTAACAGCGCAAATGATTCGATGATTCTTTCGACGTGCGGGTCTTCAGACTCACCTTCGATCATCCCGAGACGGCGCGCGATTTTAGGAAAACGGCTGGCAAAGGCTTTGCCATGCTGTTTCAAAAAGGTCAGTTCTTTTTGGTAATACGACAGTAGCCTATTCATTGAAATAAAACTTACCCGTACAGTCGTCCCAGACCAGTGCGAATTTCATTGGCAATGCCTGATGAAATGCATTTATTTCAAATATGACGTTGGAAGGATTATTGGTGTTGGTAATAATTTCCACCTGAGTTAATCGCGGCTCAAAGCGCTGCAACGTATTTTTAATCCGTTCTTCAATGACTATTTTCCGGCGATCGGTTTCCTGAATCTGCGAAACTGATTCATTGATGCCGTAATTTAAAATTGATGCATTCACCAGTGGAATGTTTTCAATGGCAGGAAAGCGCGAACGTGAAGAAAAAAGCATCTTAAGCTCGTTCATTAGCCAGGTGCTTTTGTCTTCATTCCGGTAATTTTCTTCTTCTATGTGCGGCTGATTATCACTGAGGCGAAGTAAAAATGATGGCATTGGAAATCTCATGTCAGTAAAGCAGTGCTTACGCACTGCTTTTTGTAAATAACGATTACTTGAGTGCTTTCTCAGGAATGTCGTATTTGATTGGCCCGATTTTATCCAGACCGGATTCCAGCGCGTTCGGCACGTTGAAGGTGACTTCAACCATGCCTTCGTAACCGAATGTCAGGTTCATGAATAACTTGTCACGCATATCAAAGCTCAGGCTGCTGAACTTACAGTCGTTATAAACGGAACGCTGAATTTCATAATCCTGGTCGAACTGGTCTGAGCCGCGATGAACAATAGTGATCGCGATTTTTTTATAGCCGCGTTTCAGGTATTGCTCGTACAGATTGCTGGTTTCTTTGGTCACCAGAATAGAAGCACTGCAAGACTCGAAATAGGTGCCGTCAGGCCCGGAATAGGTGGTCAGACCCGCAGGGGAAAAACCTTCCATCCAGCCTTTATATTTCTTCTCTTCGGAAGAACCGGCAACATCTTTGCCGTCGATAGTGATTTTGATGAACTGACAGTCTTTTAACTTCGCCATTTTTTATTTCCTTTTATAAATGACAATTACGTGTTGGCCGCCGCAGGCAAGTCTGCGACTAAACGTAGTGACATACTTAAACCTTCCAGCTGGAAGTGAGGTTTCAAATAGGCAATCGCGCGGAAGGTGCCAGGGAAGCCAGGCACTTCAACCACTTCAACGCTCGCTTCACGAAGCGGGTAACGGGCTTTGGTTTCCGGCCCGGCGTTATCAGAGGCGACCACGTATTGCATGATCCATTTCTGCAAATATTCTTCGCATTCGCTGCGTGACATGAAGCTGCCGACTTTGTCGCGAACGATAGATTTCAGGTAGTGAGCAAAACGCGACGTTGCAAGGATGTACTGCAACTGGCTGGACAGACGTGCGTTGGCGTTTGCCTGATCCGAGTTATACAGGCGCGGTTTGTTGACCGATTGCACCGCGAAGAACGCCGCATAGTCAGTGCCTTTACAATGCACCAGCGGTATGAAGCCAAGATCGGACAACTCTTTCTCGCGGCGATCGGAAATGGCCACCTGCGTCGGGCACTGCATGACGCGTTCACCGCTTTCAGACACGTAGTGATAGGTTGGCAGAGCATTGACCAGGCCGCCGCCTTCCACGCCACGGATCGAGGCGCACCAGCCGTACTCTTCGAACGAGTCGACGATGCGGCCCGCTAATTCGTAAGCGGAGTTGATCCACAGGTAGTCCGAGCCCACTTCGTTTTCCAGAATTTGCTCTTCAAAGCCGAACGTCTCGACCGGCACAGTTTTGGCGCCATACGGCATACGGCCCAGCACCGCAGGCAGCGTCAGGCCGATGTAGCGGCTGTCGTCTGTCTGGCGGAATGAACGCCAGCGGGCGTAATCCGTGGTGTCGAACATTTTCGCCAGATCGCGCGGGCGCGGCATGTCGGAGAAATCGTTCATCGACAACATGCCAGGCGCGATGGCACTCAGGAATGGCGCATGTGCAGCGGCAGCGACGTGGGAAATTTGCTCGAGAAGTTCGATATCCTGCGGGGTGTTATCGAACTGGAAATCACCGACAAACGCGGAGAAAGGCACGCCACCGAAAGTACCGTACTCGCTTTCGTAGACGCATTTAAACAGCATCGACTGATCGAAATCCGACGCGGATTTAAAGTCTTTCATCAAATCTTGTTTGGTGCATTGCAGCAGGCGCACCTGGGTATTTTCTGTGACGCTCGATTCCACCAGTTTATGCAGACCACGCCAGGAAGATTCCTTTCTCTGGAATTCTGGTGCGTGCATGATCAGGCTTATCTGGCTGGAGAGCAGCTCATCAATCGCCGTGATACGGTCTTCGATGCTGCCGATGAGATCGCTCGATACCACGACTGCGCCGGATACCACTTCGGCAAGGAAGTTGTTCAGCTGGGACTTCATGCGTCCGCGATCAGATTCGCGACGAATGGCCTGGGTGTTATCAATGATTTTATCGAGATAATCTTCGCTCAGCGCAGAACCGGCCGCCACATTGAGAATTTGCTCAGCACTCATTCCTGCTCTCCTTGCGTTTCACTGAGGTTTAACGACGTGAAATTTTGCTGCTGCAATAACTCGGAAAGCTGTTCTTTCAGGCGTTCATTGCTGGCCGCGCGGTTGCGCAAATCGCACAGCTGCTCACGCAGTTCGATCAGTTTGCGCAGCGGGTCCACCTGGCGGGCAATGTTGTCCGGCGAAAAATCTTCAATGCTGTTGAACGTCAGCGACACGGCCAGATTTCCGGCGTGCTCAGGCAAAGCGCTCTCCACCAGAAACTCCGCTTCAGGTTTCATGGACGCCATGATGCCGCTGAAATTGTCTTTATCAATGTTGAGGAACTTGCGCTCACGCAGGGAGTCATTAGTTTTACTAAAATCGCCCATCACGCCAATCACCAGAGGTAATTCCTTGACGGTTTGTGCATCACCAATATCCACGTCATAAGTAATTTGTACGCGGGGTGGCCTTGCTTTATCTAATTTATGCTGTGTATTGCTCATATATTTATCCGACATTATTTGACTCATGCAATGAGCCAGGTGGGGATTCATTTTAAAATCTAACGATCTAACAATTTTCTGGAAAAGGTTTTTTTTACATACAGATATAGTGAATGACAAACACATTCACGAAGCGCTGGTATGCTGAAGTTATTCATTAATTACTAAATAATTTAATATGCATCACCATGATGAATCAACTGATTTAATACAATCACCAGGGTCGTTACATGGCCGCACAGACTACCATAAAATTCTTTTTAAGCTATCCTTTAAGACGAATTTTTCCTGATCATGAAATACTCTTTATTTATTATAGGGATGTCCATTAAGT
>NZ_JAFMOX010000010.1 GCF_019049655.1 Rahnella rivi | reverse complement strand
GGCTGCGCCCGATGACGCACCAGTGAAGCGTAAAATATCACCATTTTCACCGCTACCCGCTGAGTCATACACATGGTCTTTACCGTGCCCGGCAGTAAACTGGTAGGTGTCCTCACCGCTGTTGCCATTAAGTGAGTCATTGCCCGCACCGCCGTTCAGCACGTCATTTCCGCCCCCTCCCTGCAGCGTGTCGTTACCGCCTGCGCCGTACATAAGATCAGCGGCATACCAGCCCGAGGCATTGTTACCAGCGTCCGTTCCGTTGTACGTCAT
>NZ_JAFMOX010000011.1 GCF_019049655.1 Rahnella rivi | reverse complement strand
TGCCTGGCAGTTCCCTACTCTCGCATGGGGAGACCCCACACTACCATCGGCGCTACGGCGTTTCACTTCTGAGTTCGGCATGGGGTCAGGTGGGACCACCGCGCTAGTGCCGCCAGGCAAATTCTGTGTCATCCATAATGCGCACCCTTCTTCAGGCTTGCACTACGAACCAATCTCGGAACTTCAGCTGAAAATCTACTTCAGAGCCACTCTAAAACACCTTTGGTGTTGTAAGGTTAAGCCTCTCGGGTCATTAGTACTGGTTAGCTCAATGCATC
>NZ_JAFMOX010000012.1 GCF_019049655.1 Rahnella rivi | reverse complement strand
TTAAGCCACCTGAAGGGACGTTTAAGACTAAGACGTTGATAGGCTGGGTGTGTAAGTGCAGCGATGCATTGAGCTAACCAGTACTAATGACCCGAGAGGCTTAACCTTACAACACCAAAGGTGTTTTTAGAGTGACTCTGAAGTAGATTTTCAGCTGAATGTTCCGAGATTGGTTCGTAGTGCAAGCCTGAGTTAGGGTGCGCGTTATGAATGAAACAGAATTTGCCTGGCGGCAGTAGCGCGGTGGTCCCACCTGACCCCATGCCGAACTCAGAAGTGAAACGCCGTAGCGCCGATGGTAGTGTGGGGTCTCCCCATGCGAGAGTAGGGAACTGCCAGG
>NZ_JAFMOX010000013.1 GCF_019049655.1 Rahnella rivi | reverse complement strand
GAACAACGACTGAGAAGTCGCTCGGACAGGAAGAGAAAAAGATGAAAGTTCGAATGAATAATCTCTTGACTCTTCAGCGGGAAAACGTAATATACGCCTCCCGCGCCGCATAAGATTCCTTGCGAACCGCGGCATGCTCTTTAACAATTTATCAGACAATCTGTGTGGGCACTCACAAGACGATATCAGCCACCTCGGTGGCAAAAAATATCAAGTCTTAAAGAGTGACCAAGCAGTAATTCATTTAGGTGACTTGTTCACTTATAAGAGTACTACGAAAGTTAATTTTTGAGCATCGCTTAACTTGTTTAAGCAAATCGAACTTTTAATTGAAGAGTTTGATCATGGCTCAGATTGAACGCTGGCGGCAGGCCTAACACATGCAAGTCGAGCGGTAGCA
>NZ_JAFMOX010000014.1 GCF_019049655.1 Rahnella rivi | reverse complement strand
GCTACGCCGAGCTGCTCGAGAAGAACCCCACGCGCGCCGTGGAGAAGGCCGTCAAGGGGATGCTGCCCAAGAACAAGCTGGCAGCCCAGCAGCTGTCCAAGCTCAAGGTCTACGCCGGTGCCGAGCACCCGCACCAGGCGCAGCAGCCCAAGCCCTACGAATTCACGCAGGTCGCCCAGTAATTCGGGCCAACGAAGAACACATAAGGAGAATCGTGGCTCAGAACACTGAAGAGCAGATCACCGAGGACGTGGAGCTGACCAGCTACACCTCCGAGTCCACCGAGTCCGTGGCCGGTGGCGCCGCCATGTCGGAGCGCCCCGCCCTGACCGTTCCCGGCCAGGCCGTGGGCCGCCGCAAGCAGGCCGTTGCCCGCGTGCGCCTCATCCCCGGCTCCGGCAAGTGGACCGTCAACGGCCGCAGCCTGGAGGAGTACTTCCCCAAC
>NZ_JAFMOX010000015.1 GCF_019049655.1 Rahnella rivi | reverse complement strand
GTTGTCGCCCGGGGCCGAGGGTGCGCTGGTATGGATGACCTTGGGCGGAATCACGCACACCGACGGGCTGTCCACCCTGACGTGCTCGTCGTCGCGCCATTCATGCTGGTTGGCGATCCAGGGCCAGCGCAAATGATGCATGTACCAGCCTTGCAAGGCCAGGCTGCACTGCTCGAAATCGTCATGCTGGTGCGGCGACAACTTGGTGACGTCGCGCGCCCCCTGCGGCGGGAAGACATTGACAATGAAGGTGGTGCAACGAAAGATCTTGCCGAAGCGTCCGTCCTGATCGGCAACATCTAGGGTGTACGATCGGATGCGAAAGCCGCCCACGGGATCGGGCCATTGTTTAAAGGGCGGGATCTGCGGATGAGGTCCGCGATAGGCATCCGCGTTTTCGGCAAGGGCTGCTATATCGTTCGAGCGGGTGGTTATCAGACGGACCACCTCGCCCTGCCCCTTCACGGT
>NZ_JAFMOX010000016.1 GCF_019049655.1 Rahnella rivi | reverse complement strand
TCGCTGAAATTAAGTGATAATTCTTTGAAAGAGGTAAATACCTGCGAAGATTTTATCGCGCTTCGCCGTGCGGGTAAGACGGTGACCGACTTGCCGAATTTGCCCGACCGCTTTACTGATATGGCCAGAGGCTCATTGACTAATTGCTATCTCACGACCTACGCCAAAGATCATGGATTAACCGAAATTAAACCGGCTTCGCAAGCACCGACTCTGAAAGAAATAGTAGATCATTTCCCTGCGTACGCTGCAATTGCGATTAGCAATGAAGAAGTCGCTAAAGTTAAATCACTTTACCAAAATAAAACTATACGACAGAAAGAACCGGATTTGAAACCTGATAATAATGGACGCATGGTTTCTACGAAATCTGCTGATGGCTACCTGATAAGCAATTACCGAAATTTTAAGGATAAAGACGGGAAGATTATCGATTTTATCACACTGGGCAAGTTTGTAACCCAAGGTACATGGGGGGAGTCCACGACTTACGAGATTCTTTCCAAAAGCAACCCGGTGTGGAAAATTCAGGAGATTAATGAAAACTCCCCACTTTGATGAAGAAAGGCGCTGATTAGCGCCTTTTTCT
>NZ_JAFMOX010000017.1 GCF_019049655.1 Rahnella rivi | reverse complement strand
GCGCTTACCACTTTGTGATTCATGACTGGGGTGAAGTCGTAACAAGGTAACCGTAGGGGAACCTGCGGTTGGATCACCTCCTTACCTAAAGATACGCATTGTGCAGTGTCCACACAGATTGTCTGATGAAATTAATGAGCAAGAGCACCTGTTGATGCGGTAAGGGCAACCTTACGCTGATGCGAAAAGTGCCAAACCACGGCGTGGTCTGGTGCGGATTTTTCGTGTCCCCATCGTCTAGAGGCCTAGGACACTGCCCTTTCACGGCTGTAACAGGGGTTCGAATCCCCTTGGGGACGCCACTCCGATAATGTGTGAAAGACATTATCACCGAATATCTTAAAGATGACTTTAACGAGTCGTGTTTAAGATATTGCTCTTTAACAATCTGGAACAAGCTGAAAATTGAAAGTTTACAGCTGAACATCACTCTCCGTAGAAGTACTGAGTGGTGGATTAGTCTGTAACAGAGTCTCTCAAATAATCGCAGCGCGACGATGTCTTTAAGACACCTTCGGGTTGTGAGGTTAAGCGACTAAGCGTACACGGTGGATGCCTAGGCAGTCAGAGGCGATGAAGGGCGTGCTAATCTGCGAAAAGCGTCGGTAAGGTGATATGAACCGTTATAA
>NZ_JAFMOX010000018.1 GCF_019049655.1 Rahnella rivi | reverse complement strand
AAAACACCTTTGGTGTTGTAAGGTTAAGCCTCTCGGGTCATTAGTACTGGTTAGCTCAATGCATCGCTGCACTTACACACCCAGCCTATCAACGTCTTAGTCTTAAACGTCCCTTCAGGTGGCTTAAAGCCACAGGGAAGACTCATCTCGAGGCAAGTTTCGCGCTTAGATGCTTTCAGCGCTTATCTTTTCCGCATTTAGCTACCGGGCAATGCCATTGGCATGACAACCCGAACACCAGTGATGCGTCCACTCCGGTCCTCTCGTACTAGGAGCAGCCCCTCTCAATCTTCCAACGCCCACGGCAGATAGGGACCGAACTGTCTCACGACGTTCTAAACCCAGCTCGCGTACCACTTTAAACGGCGAACAGCCGTACCCTTGGGACCTACTTCAGCCCCAGGATGTGATGAGCCGACATCGAGGTGCCAAACACCGCCGTCGATATGAACTCTTGGGCGGTATCAGCCTGTTATCCCCGGAGTACCTTTTATCCGTTGAGCGATGGCCCTTCCATTCAGAACCACCGGATCACTATGACCTACTTTCGTACCTGCTCGAGCCGTCACTCTCGCAGTCAAGCTAGCTTATGCCATTGCACTAACCTCACGATGTCCGACCGTGATTAGCTAACCTTCGTGCTCCTCCGTTACTCTTTAGGAGGAGACCGCCCCAGTCAAACTACCCACCAGACACTGTCCTCACCCC
>NZ_JAFMOX010000064.1 GCF_019049655.1 Rahnella rivi | reverse complement strand
GACGTTGATAGGCTGGGTGTGTAAGTGCAGCGATGCATTGAGCTAACCAGTACTAATGACCCGAGAGGCTTAACCTTACAACACCAAAGGTGTTTTAGAGTGGCTCTGAAGTAGATTTTCAGCTGAAGTTCCGAGATTGGTTCGTAGTGCAAGCCTGATTTAAGGTGCGCGTTATGGATGAAACAGAATTTGCCTGGCGGCACTAGCGCGGTGGTCCCACCTGACCCCATGCCGAACTCAGAAGTGAAACGCCGTAGCGCCGATGGTAGTGTGGGGTCTCCCCATGCGAGAGTAGGGAACTGCCAGGCATCAAACAAGTGGAAAGCCCTGTACTGACGTACAGGGCTTTTTGCTGTGTGGAATTTGAGTAATCGTGTTCATTAATTGTTCAATTACCCGCATAAATTGACATCCTGAAGCATTCTTTTTATCTCTCTCCGCCCCTTATTTTCCTTTCTTTATAACCAGATCCTCTAAATTAATAACCTAAGCTGAAACATTTTCACTTACCGGATGCAGGCTCGACATTGATTCAAAAAACCGTTATCTTCGGCTGTCTAGAAGTCTAAACGTATAAATGGATGCAGTGAGGAAGTTGTTATGCCGATCCGGGTTCCAGATGATTTACCAGCCGTTAATTTCCTGCGCAATGAGAATGTCTTTGTCATGACCTCTTCACGTGCGAAAACCCAGGAAATCCGTCCTCTTAAGGTGCTGGTTCTCAACCTGATGCCGAAAAAAATTGAGACTGAAAATCAGTTTTTGCGGCTGCTTTCCAACTCTCCATTGCAGATAGATGTGCAGCTGCTGCGTATCGACAGCCGCGAGTCAAAAAATACACCCGCCGAGCATTTGAATAATTTCTACTGTGATTTCGAAGATATCCAGCATGACAATTATGATGGTCTGATCGTCACGGGCGCACCTCTTGGTCTGGTCGATTTTTGTGATGTAGCTTACTGGCCTGAGATTGAACGGGTTATTCATTGGGCAAAAGAACATGTCACGTCAACGCTGTTTGTCTGCTGGGCCGTTCAGGCTGCTTTAAATGTGTTGTACGACATACCCAAGATGACCCGTGAAACCAAGCTCTCGGGCGTATATCCGCACCAGACGTTGCAATCTGTCGCACTGCTCACCCGCGGGTTTGATGAAACCTTCCTGGCTCCACATTCACGCTATGCTGATTTTCCGGCAGATGTGCTGCGTCAGTACACAGATCTCGACATACTGGCGGAGTCAGAGGAAGCGGGTGCTTACCTTTTCGCGACGAAAGATAAGCGTATGGCGTTCGTTACAGGCCATCCTGAATATGATGCAGGCACGCTGGCCGGTGAATATCTGCGAGATGTCGCGGCCGGTCTTTCTCCCGATATGCCCTATAACTATTTCCCGCAGGATAATGTAGAGCTCTCTCCTAAAGCGACCTGGCGTAGCCACGGGCATTTGCTCTTCACTAACTGGTTGAATTACTACGTTTATCAAATCACACCGTTTGATCTTCGCCAGATGAACCCTACCCTCGAGTAATACTTTGCACGTTCTGACAGACGATCCCCGCGATCGTCTGTTCCATTTCAACGTCTGCCAGATTTATCCCTTCTAAGAAATCCCCCTTCGTCATATTCCATATGCAATTACGAAATTCATTATCATTTTTTGAAAATTAATTTTCTTCATATCTTATTGATCATAAATACAAATTATTTTTATTTAAAATAAAATGGAAATCGTTTTTGATTTTGTGGAAATCCTGATTACGCTTAAATCTATCGGGCAATAAATAACCAGAGCCAAATCGTCAAACGTTGCATCTGACGACGCTGGATTGTTTTCTACCCTAAAAGTATCTGCTAAGTGAGGCGGTCTGGCAGATTAAGCAGATAAATCAGGAGAATAGCGATGTCAGAGCAAATTATCCGCAGTCAGCTTGGCTTCACACGCCGTTTTGGTGAGCACGAAACACATATTCTGACAGAGGAAGCCGTCGATTTTCTTGCGGAACTGGTCATGCGTTTCACGCCACAGCGTAATCGCCTGCTGGCCGAACGCATCGCTGTACAGCAGAGAATTGATCAGGGAGAGCTGCCTGATTTTATTTCGGAAACTGATTCCATTAAAAAATCCGAATGGAAAATCCGTAGTATCCCTGCTGATTTACAGGACCGGCGTGTTGAAATCACTGGCCCTGTTGAACGCAAAATGGTCATTAACGCGCTCAATGCCAATGTAAAAGTATTCATGGCGGATTTCGAAGATTCACTGGCTCCGGACTGGCAGAAAGTCATCGAGGGGCAGATTAACTTGCGTGACGCCGTTAATGGCACGATCAGCTACACCAATGAGTCGGGCAAGATTTATCAGCTCAGGCCAGACCCTGCCGTGCTGATTTGCCGCGTTCGGGGTCTGCATCTGCCGGAAAAGCATGTCACCTGGCAGGGCGAAGCCATTCCCGGTTCGCTGTTTGATTTTGCTTTGTACTTTTTCCACAACCATCGCGCCTTGTTGTCAAAAGGCAGCGGTCCCTATTTTTACCTGCCGAAAATGCAGTCTTATCAGGAAGCTGACTGGTGGAGCAAGGTCTTCAGCTTTGCCGAAGATTATGCGGGATTGTCGCGCGGCACGATCAAAGCGACGGTGCTGATTGAAACCCTGCCCGCCGTTTTTCAGATGGACGAAATTCTTTACCACCTGCGTGATCACATCGTTGGCCTGAACTGTGGCCGCTGGGATTACATCTTCAGCTATATCAAAACGCTGAAAAATCACGGCGATCGCGTTCTTCCCGATCGCCAGTCAGTCACCATGACGCAGCCCTTCCTCAATGCTTACTCACGATTACTGATCAAAACCTGCCATCGACGCGGCGCCTTCGCGATGGGGGGAATGGCGGCATTTATTCCCAGCAAAGATGCCCGGCGTAACGAATGGGTACTGAACAAAGTCAGAACGGACAAAGAGCTGGAGGCAAAAAACGGGCATGACGGTACCTGGATAGCGCATCCGGGGCTGGCTGACACCGTGCTTGAAGTGTTCGATAAAGTGCTGGGTAATCGCTCAAACCAGCTTGAGGTATTACGTGAAGAAGATGCTGGTATCACCGCAGAGCAGTTGCTGGAGCCTTGTGCCGGCGATCGCACTGAAGAGGGAATGCGCGCCAATATCCGCGTGGCCGTGCAGTATATCGAAGCCTGGATTTCCGGCAACGGCTGCGTGCCGATTTACGGACTGATGGAAGATGCGGCGACCGCAGAAATTTCCCGCACCTCGATCTGGCAGTGGATCCACTACGGTAAAACGCTCAGCGATGACCAGCTTGTTACCAAGCCGATGTTCCGGCGCATGCTGAATGAAGAAATGCTGGTGATCCAACAGGAGCTGGGGGAACAGCGTTTCAGCGCCGGTCGCTTCACACAGGCCGCTGCATTGATGGAAAAAATCACCACACAGGACGAACTCATCGACTTCCTGACTCTGCCGGGCTATCAGCTCCTGGCCTGATCTTTCTTACCCTACTTATAAAAAGACCGGAGCACTCGCCATGAAAACAACACGTAATCAGCAAATTCAGCAGCTTGAAGAAACATGGAAACAACCCCGCTGGGCAGGGATCACCCGCCCCTACACTGCAGCACAAGTGATCAGTCTGCGCGGTTCTGTCAATCCGGAATGTACTCTGGCTCAGCACGGAGCCTCCCGTCTGTGGAATTTATTGCACGGCTCGTCACGCAAAGGTTATGTGAACTGCCTCGGCGCGTTGACTGGCGGTCAGGCTTTACAGCAGGCAAAAGCCGGTATTGAAGCCATTTATCTCTCCGGCTGGCAGGTTGCCGCCGACGCCAATACGGCTTCGAGCATGTATCCGGATCAGTCGTTATATCCGGTGAATTCAGTGCCTGAAGTGGTGGCGCGGATCAATAACACCTTCCGCCGTGCAGATCAGATCCAATGGTCGAATAACATTGAACCGGGTCAGCCGGGCTATACCGACTATTTCCTGCCGATTGTGGCTGATGCTGAAGCCGGTTTTGGCGGCGTACTCAATGCCTTTGAGCTGATGAAATCCATGATTGAAGCGGGTGCGGCGGCGGTCCATTTTGAAGACCAGCTTGCTGCGGTGAAAAAGTGCGGTCATATGGGCGGCAAGGTGTTAGTGCCGACTCAGGAAGCGGTCCAGAAACTGGTGTCTGCGCGTCTGGCTGCGGATGTGCTTGGCGTGCCGACGCTACTGGTTGCCCGAACCGACGCCGACGCTGCGGATCTGCTGACGTCTGACTGCGACCCGTATGACAATCAGTTTATTACCGGTGAGAGAACACACGAAGGCTTTTACCGCACGAATGCCGGTATCGAGCAGGCGATCAGCCGCGGACTGGCGTATGCGCCTTATGCGGACATCGTCTGGTGCGAAACCTCTACGCCAGATCTGGCGCTGGCCCGGCGTTTTGCGGACGCCATTCACGCCAGATTCCCCGGAAAATTACTGGCTTATAACTGTTCGCCATCCTTTAACTGGAAGAAAAATCTCGACGACAAGACCATTGCCAGCTTCCAGGATCAGCTTGCTGCGATGGGCTATCAGTACCAGTTCATCACGCTGGCGGGTATCCATAGCATGTGGTTCAACATGTTTGATCTGGCACATGCCTACGCGCAGGGTGAGGGCATGAAGCATTATGTCGAAAAAGTTCAGGAACCGGAGTTTGCGGCGATAGGGCGCGGCTATACCTTTGCCTCGCATCAGCAGGAAGTGGGGACCGGTTACTTTGATAAGGTCACCAACATCATTCAGGGCGGACATTCTTCAGTCACTGCGTTAACCGGTTCGACGGAGGAACAGCAGTTTTCCCCAACGCCTCACTGATTTCTCTTCAGCCCGGTGTCAGCCGGGCATTTCGCCTTCAGGAACCCAGACTATGCGCATAGAGTTGTTGATTGCTCAGACGATTTTGCAGGGATTCGATGCACAGTATGGCCGTTTTCTGGAAGTCACTGCGGGGGCTCAGCGGCGTTTCGAGCAGGCAGACTGGTCAGCTGTACAGGCGGCGATGAAACAGCGGATCCACCTTTATGATCATCATGTCGGGCTGGTGGTCGCGCAGCTGAAATGCATTACCGGTCCGCATTTTTATGATGCGGCATTCCTTATCCGCGTTAAGCGCTGTTATTCCGGTTTACTGCCAGACTATCCGCGGGCAGAAATTGCCGAAAGTTTCTTTAATTCCGTCTACTGCCGGATCTTTAAACATCGGGATCTGACCGCAGACAAACTCTTTATTTTCAGCGAACAGCCGGTTCACCGTCCGCAACATTGCGCGCGTCCGTTAGCCAGACAGTATCCGGTACAGGGTCATCTCGCCGATCGCCTCGGGAAAGTGCTTGATGATTTGCCGATACGTTTACCCTGGGAAGACGCCCGGCGTGATGTCGGATTAATCATCACTGTGCTGAAGCAGCGTTTTGACGTGGCAGAACTCTCAGATGCGGTTCTTGAAATGGCGACTGAAATTTTCTACCGCAACAAAGCGGCGTGGGTCATTGGAAAAATCCGCGTTAATCAGCAGACTTTTCCGCTGTTGCTGCCGGTACATCTGAGCCATAAAAATGAATTATTTGTCGATGCCTGCCTGACGGGCAGCGATGACGCCAGCATCGTGTTTGGTTTTGCCCGTTCCTATTTTATGGTGTATGCCCCTCAGCCGGGCACGCTGGTGGAATGGTTGCGCGAGATTTTACCCGCTAAAACCACCGCTGAACTTTACAGCGCGATCGGCTGCCAGAAGCACGCCAAAACCGAATGTTACCGTGAGCATTTACGCTTTATGGCGCAGACAAATGAATCGTTCATTATTGCACCGGGCGTAAAAGGAATGGTGATGCTGGTGTTTACCCTGCCGGGCAGTGACCGGGTGTTTAAGGTGATTAAAGACCGTTTTTCACCTCAAAAAGAGGTCACCGAAGCGCAGGTTATGGCGTGCTATCAGCTGGTGAAAGAACACGACCGCGTGGGGCGAATGGCGGATACCCAGGAGTTCGAGCATTTTATTCTGGAGAAGAAAAATATCAGCCCTGAACTCATGGCAGAATTACTACGCGAAGTGCCGGCCAAAATAGAAGATCTGGGAAACAGCATTGCGCTTCGGCATCTCTACATTGAAAGACGCATGACACCGCTGAATATCTATCTGGAACAGGCGAGCGATCAGCAACTGTATGATGTGATTGAAGAATATGGCAACGCGATAAAACAACTGGCAGCGGCTAATGTTTTTCCGGGTGACATGTTGTTTAAAAATTTCGGTGTCACCCGCCACGGACGGGTAGTGTTCTATGATTACGACGAAATTTGTTATATGACAGAAGTGAATTTCCGCAATATCCCTGCACCGCGTTATCCCGAAGATGAACTCGCCAGCGAACCCTGGTACAGCATCGCGCCACAAGATGTTTTCCCGGAAGAGTTTCGGTATTTCCTGTGTACTGATCCGCGCATTCGGCATGTGCTGGAAAATCTACACGGCGATATCTTTAAAACAGATTACTGGCAAAGACTCCAGCAGAGGATCCTGAGCGGTCATGTGGAAGATGTTTATGCCTACAGACAAAAGCAGCGTCTGAAAAATATATCAGGGCATTGAATACCCTGATATATAATTAAAAATTCTGAGATTATTTAGCTGTTATATCCATCACTCATATTGGATGCTCTGCTGCAATGAGAGCCAAAGGAGGAAAAACTTGAAATATCGGACATGCCCCGCGAACTTGCAGAACCTGCCGAGCTAAATTGTCTGTCAGCGCCCGTACTCAGGCATTCAAAGTCATACGCACTAAAAAGGCTCTCCGGAAGGATTTTCTTAATATTAGGATAGAGATTCGTATGACGGCGATCCGGTGCAGGTTGATAATGCCCGCTCGCGTTACTCCATGATACTAAAGTACGATGATTGAAAAGCATGTCTCCGGCAAAAAGCACGTCCTGGCATTGTGTCAGTGAAGTATGCCCTTCAACTTCGCACCGGGTGGTCGAATTAAATACGTTACCCATTGCATCAGCGCCTCTGTCAGATTTATTACTGCCAGAACTTTCGAAGGCTAAAAACTGATTAATGGAGTCGTAAGCTAATCCGCAATAAATTTGTGCAGGGTTGCTGGAAAGAATAACAAACAAGAAGCGACCATTTAAAGGCGGATTAAATATAGAGGATCCTTCAATAGGCGTAATAGAATAACCTTCGGCCAGGCTATGTTGCAAAGTGAAAATCTTATCTCTTCTTGCCGGCGTTTGCGGGGTGTTCAACACAACCTCCATTGGCATTAAAGGATACTTTAGCGAATTGGCTTTTTTTATCCTTTCTAAATGTTTTTCCTTAAGTCCGAAAGAAAAATAGGTTTCCAGCAATTTTAATTCTCTGTGATTCAATGTGAAATATCCTTATAAAACACGGGTGCTATTTTTCAAAAACAGAGGTTATCCTGACTGTCTTTGAAAATCCGTAGCCTGCCTTTCGGCCCATTTGCTACCCCGCTATTTTCTCTTTTAATGCTTACCACCGCCATAGGCTTGCGTAATTTCTTTCGCTGCATGGATAACTAATGCACCTAACTCGGTCACACGATCGTCGGTGATGCGCGAGATCGGGCCTGAAATCGAAATAGCGGCATACGCATCATTATGCTCATCGTAAATGCAGGTCGCCACGCAGCGCAGGCCAAGTGCATGTTCCTCATCATCAAAGGCATACCCACGTTTACGGGTGTCGGCCAGCTCCTGTTTCAGGTTTACCGGAGACGTTTTGGTCAGCGGCGTATAGCTGTGCAATCCGATTTTATGCAGCAACTTCACCAGCCGCTCTTCCGGCAGCGTGGAAAGAAAAGCTTTCCCCGCGCCCGAAGCATGCATCGGTAATTTTCCGCCGATGGGGGCGGACATGCGCATCAGCGCATTGCATTGCACCTGATCGATGATGATCGCCTGATAATCACTGTGATCCAGTACCGCCAGATTCACCGTTTCTCCAGATTCCTCCATCAGACGGCGCAGCATCGGGTGCACCATCGCCAGTAAATTACGACTTTGCAGGAAGCTGCTGCCCACCACAAAGGCATGTGAACCTATGGTCCACAAACCCAAATCGCCGACCTGACGAACAAACCCCTGCTGTTGCATGGTGGTCAGCAAACGGTGGGTGGTGGAATTCGGTAAACCGGCCTGCTGTGCCAGATCAGTCAGCGCCACGCTGCCCTGAGCTTCGGCAATGTATTCCAGCAATTTCAGTCCACGTGTCAGGGATTGCACCTGCCCGGTGGCGGCGCTGCCTGTCGCGGCAGCGGCTTTAGGTTTTTTAACACGTTTGGCCGGAGTGGATGCGGAAGTTGCCATGAGTCTGTTCCTTATAAGATGCGCCAAAGACTGGCAAAGAAAAAATCGTTTTTGGAATTGGTTTTCGTTTTTACAGTATGGATCGCAACCTGCCTTTGCGCTCATCCGATGTGTTGCACGCTATTTGCGGGATGTCTTCCCGAATTGAAAAAGTCTCACGTCGGCACGGCCTTTTGGCCGGGGAAGGTATGCTAGGATGTTGACCATAATTTCCGGCGCAGAAATGAACAATTTGCCGGGTGTGCGTGATGGGTGATGAGGTGAAAGTGACTAATCGAGTAGAGGCGCTACATAAGCAGCTGGCACAGCGCATTTTGGTTCTGGACGGTGGCATGGGCACCATGATCCAAAGCTATCGTCTGGAAGAAGAGGACTACCGTGGCGAACGTTTTGCTGACTGGGAAAGCGATCTTAAAGGCAATAACGATCTTCTGGTGCTCTCCAAACCTGAAGTGATCGTCGAGATCCACAATGGCTACCTGGCTGCTGGCGCCGATATCCTCGAAACCAACACCTTTAACTCGACCACCATCGCGATGGCTGACTACCATATGGAATCGCTGTCAGCTGAAATTAACTACGAAGCGGCCCGGCTGGCGCGCCAGTGCGCCGATGAGTGGACCGCCCGCACGCCGGACAAACCGCGTTATGTGGCCGGTGTGTTAGGGCCGACTAACCGTACCGCCTCAATTTCCCCGGATGTGAACGATCCGGCGTATCGCAACGTTTCTTTTGATCAACTGGTAGAAGCCTACCGGGAATCTACCCGCGCGCTGGTTAAAGGTGGCGCGGATTTGATCATGATCGAAACCGTTTTCGACACGCTTAACGCCAAAGCCGCCACCTTTGCGGTAGAAACTGAATTTGAAGCACTGGGCATCGTGCTGCCGGTGATGGTTTCCGGCACCATCACCGATGCCTCTGGGCGAACCTTATCAGGCCAGACCACCGAAGCCTTCTACAACTCACTGCGTCACGTTAAGCCGCTGACCTTTGGTCTTAACTGCGCGCTGGGGCCGGATGAATTGCGCGAATATGTCGCCGAACTATCACGTATCGCGGAATGCTACGTCACCGCCCACCCGAATGCCGGTCTGCCGAACGCCTTTGGTGAGTACGATCTGGAAGCCAAAGAAATGGCGGAGCACATCGGTGAGTGGGCCCGTTCGGGCTTTCTGAACATCGTCGGTGGCTGTTGTGGCACCACGCCCGCGCATATCGCGGCGATGGTGAAAGCCGTAGAAGGCGTGCCGCCGCGCGTTCTGCCTGACATTCCGGTTGCCTGTCGTCTGGCCGGGCTTGAACCGCTGACCATCGATGCGAAAACGCTGTTTGTGAACGTCGGCGAACGAACTAACGTGACCGGTTCCGCCCGTTTTAAGCGGCTGATCAAAGAAGAAAAATACGCAGAAGCGCTCGCCGTCGCCCGCCAGCAGGTGGAAAGCGGCGCGCAAATCATTGATATTAATATGGATGAGGGGATGCTCGACGCGGAAGCGGCGATGGTGCGCTTCCTCAATCTGATTGCCGGTGAACCGGATATTGCCCGTGTGCCGATCATGATCGATTCCTCCAAATGGAACGTCATAGAACAGGGCCTGAAATGCATTCAGGGAAAAGGCATTGTTAACTCGATCTCCATGAAAGAGGGCGAGGAAGCTTTCCTGCATCATGCACGCATGGTTCGCCGTTACGGTGCCGCCGTGGTGGTGATGGCCTTCGATGAAACCGGGCAGGCGGATACCCGCAAACGCAAAATAGAAATCTGCCGTCGTGCCTATAAATTGCTGACAGAGAAAGTCGGTTTTCCGCCGGAAGACATCATTTTCGATCCGAACATTTTTGCGGTCGCCACCGGCATCGAAGAGCACAACAACTATGCTGTCGATTTCATTGAGGCCTGCGCAGATATCAAAGCGCAGCTGCCGCACGCGCTGATTTCCGGCGGTGTTTCCAACGTCTCATTCTCGTTTCGCGGTAATGACCACGTTCGCGAAGCCATTCACGCCGTTTTCCTCTATCACGCCATCCAGAACGGTATGGATATGGGGATTGTTAACGCCGGTCAGTTAGCCATTTATGATGATCTCCCGGCTGAACTGCGCGATGCCGTTGAAGACGTGATCCTTAACCGGCGCGACGACGGTACTGAGCGCCTGCTCGATCTGGCGGAGAAATATCGCGGCAATAAAGATGATGGGGAAGCCAATAAGCAGCAGGCCGAATGGCGCGGATGGGATGTAAAAAAACGTCTCGAATACTCGCTGATTAAAGGCATTACCGAGTTTATCGAACTGGATACGGAAGAGTGCCGCCAGCAGGCTGCGCGCCCGATTGAAGTGATCGAAGGGCCGCTGATGGACGGCATGAACGTGGTGGGCGATTTATTCGGCGCCGGTAAAATGTTTCTGCCGCAGGTGGTGAAATCTGCCCGCGTGATGAAGCAGGCCGTGGCTTACCTCGAGCCATACATTGAAGCCAGCAAAGAGAAAGGCAAAACCAACGGCAAAATCCTGCTGGCTACGGTGAAAGGCGATGTGCATGACATCGGCAAAAATATCGTCGGTGTGGTGTTGCAGTGCAATAACTACGAGATTATCGATCTTGGCGTGATGGTCGCGACTGACAAAATTCTGAAAACGGCCATCGAAGAAAAGGTCGATATCATCGGGCTTTCCGGCCTGATCACACCTTCGCTGGATGAAATGGTGAACGTGGCCAAAGAGATGGAGCGACGTGGCTTCACAATGCCGCTGCTGATCGGCGGCGCAACGACCTCCAAAGCGCACACCGCCGTTAAAATCGAGCAAAACTACAGCGGCCCGACGGTCTATGTACAAAATGCCTCGCGTTCGGTGGGCGTGGTGTCTGCGCTGCTGTCCGATGAACAGCGCGGCCCTTTCATCGAGCGCACGCGCAAAGAGTACGACACCGTGCGTATTCAGCATGGCCGTAAAAAACCACGCACGCCGCCGGTCAGTCTGGAGGTCGCGCGTGATAACGCCACCACCATTGACTGGGAAAGCTACACGCCGCCGGTGGCACACCGTCTGGGCGTACAGAAAGTGGAAGCCAGCATTGAAACGCTGCGCAATTACATCGACTGGACGCCGTTCTTTATGACCTGGTCGCTGGCCGGAAAATATCCGCGCATTCTTGAAGACGAAGTGGTCGGCGAAGAGGCGAAGCGCCTGTTTAAAGATGCCAATGACCTGCTCGATAAACTCTCCGCAGAGAAATTACTCAACCCGCGTGGCGTTGTCGGCCTGTTCCCGGCAAACCGCAGGGGCGATGATATTGAGATCTACAGCGATGAGCGTCGTCAGGATGTGCTGGTTGTCAGCCATCATCTGCGCCAGCAAACGGAAAAAACCGATTTCGCCAACTACTGCCTGGCTGACTTTGTCGCCCCGAAATCCAGCGGTAAGAAAGATTACATGGGCGCATTCGCCGTGACCGGCGGGCTGGAGGAAGACGCGCTGGCCGAGGCCTATGACAGGCAGCACGACGACTACAACAAAATCATGATCAAAGCGCTGGCTGACCGTCTGGCGGAGGCCTTTGCAGAATATTTGCATGAGAAAGTGCGTAAGGTCTACTGGGGCTTTGCGGCCAACGAGAACCTGAGCAATGAAGAGCTGATCCGCGAGAATTATCAGGGGATACGTCCGGCGCCGGGTTATCCGGCCTGTCCGGAACATACGGAAAAAGGTCAAATCTGGACGTTGCTGGATGTGGAAGCCAACACCGGCATGCAACTGACCGAATCTTTTGCGATGTGGCCGGGAGCAGCAGTTTCTGGCTGGTACTTCAGCCACCCGGACAGCAAATATTTCGCCGTGGCGCAGATTCAGCGCGATCAGGTCGAAGACTACGCCGCGCGTAAGAATATGCCGGTCGCCGAAGTTGAACGCTGGCTGGCGCCAAACCTGGGTTACGACGCCGACTAATACCTGTCATCCTTCATGCTGACTCTGCGTTGGCCTGCTATCACAAACCCCAGTCACTTTCTAAAATAAGTGACTGGGGTTCATTCAGTTGCCGCCTTGATTCATCCCGAATGATTCAGGGTATCCCGGCAGTGTTTTTGCCCACTGAAATCAATTCACTTCTACATCAATGTGCAGCGCGTCATAGCGCCAGTATTCCAGATCGCAGTCGATGACCCGATCGTGCTGGTCGCGGTTGGTGCGCGTAATAAACAGCGCCGGACTGCCGGAGGCGACTCTCAGCGCGCGTGAAGCTTGCTCGGACAGCAGCGTGGGCACCATATCAAAACGAACGCGTCCGTAATGAATATCATAGCGGGCAGCGTATAAATCTGTCAGAGATGTCGTGAGATCGGCGTCGAGAATACCCTGAAAATACAGCGGATTAAGGTAGTGCTCGACATACAAAACGGGGCGCTTGTCGATATAACGTAACCGGCGGATACAAATCACCTCACTCCCTGATGGCAACAGGAGTTTCTGGCAGACCGTCTCACTGGCAACGCAATATTTCGCATCAATGACTTCAGTTTGCGCATCGCGCCCCTGATCTTTCGCCATCGCGTGAAAATGACTTCTTTGCAACGGGTTATAGACAATGCGCGGCGGTGACACAAACCAGCCGCGCCGGACTTCGCGATAAATCAGCCCCTGCGCTTCGAGCTGGCTCAATGCTTCCCGCAGCGTGATGCGGGTTGTGGAAAAGTGGTCACTCAGCGCACGCTCAGAAGGCAGCCTTCCCTCGGCTGAAAATGCCCCCGTTGCGATACTTTCACTTAACGCCTTACAAATCACGGCAACGGTCGTCTGCGATTCACCCATCGGTCAGCAAGCCTCATTTCAGTGCGTTTTTGCACCAATCCGACCCTTTACTGTGTAAATAATGTGCGCCCGTTAACAGCTGTAAGCTTAAAACTGCTGCTTTTTCACGCTGACATATAATTATCACAATTGATCGTTAGATTGGCTTGGTTCTTGCTGGACTAGACCAGCACTTCACACACTACCATCTGGAGCATCCGTTATGAAACAGTTGTTCGCTTCTGTGTTAACCAGCGCGCTCGTATTGTCCACCTCTGCCGCTTTTGCCGCTGAGCCTCCTGCTGAACTCGTGAAAGCGGCGCAAGCTGAAGGCACGGTAAACAGCGTCGGTATGCCTGATGACTGGGCGAACTGGAAGGGAACCTGGAGTGATTTGAGCACCAAATATGGCCTCAAACACAGCGATACTGACATGAGCTCGGCGCAGGAAATCGCCAAATTCCTCGCGGAAAAAGACAACGCCAGCGCAGATATTGGCGACGTAGGAGCCGCGTTCGGGCCGGTAGCGGTGCAGAAGGGCGTCACCCAGCCTTACAAACCGACCACCTGGGATCAGGTGCCGGACTGGGCGAAAGATAAAGAAGGTATGTGGGCACTCGCTTACACCGGCACCATTGCTTTCATCATTGATAAATCTCAGGTGAAAGATGAGCCGCACAGCTGGGCCGATCTGCTGAACAGTAAATACAAAGTCACTATCGGCGATGTGAGCACCGCAGCGCAGGCCGCCAACGGCGTGCTGGCAGCCACTTACGCCATGGGCGGTAACGAAACTAACCTGAAACCGGGGCTGGAATACTTTGGCAAGCTGGCGAAAGCAGGGCGTCTGAGCCTCACTAACCCGGTGATCGCCTCTCTGGAAAAAGGTGAAGTGCAGGTCGGTGTGGTCTGGGACTTCAACGGTCTGAGCTATCGCGACAAAATCGACAAAACCCGCTTCGACGTGGTGATCCCATCTGATGGTTCCATCACTTCCGGCTATACCACCATCATCAACAAATTCGCCAAACACCCGAACGCCGCCAAACTGGCGCGCGAATACATCTTCTCTGATGCAGGCCAGATCAACTTAGCGCAGGGTTATGCCCGTCCGATCCGTGCCGACCACATCACCCTGCCTGATGATGTGAAAGCCAAACTGCTGCCATCGAGCGAGTACAAAAATGCGCATCCGATTGCGGATACGGCTGCCTGGGATAAGAGCGCTAAAACCTTGCCTCGCCTGTGGCAGGAAAACGTCATGATCAATATGCAGCAGTAAGCGTGGGATCAATAAAATAAAAGCGAACAGCGAAAGCATTGTTTTCATTACAACACCTGCACCAAAGGCAAACGTGTCATGAAGAGCATTCTGGTAGTACTGGACGGCCTGAATTATCAGGTCGGCCACGACGCAATGGGGTATTTACAGGCGCAGTGTGCCGCAGGACGCGGCCGCTTGTATCCGCTGGAATGTGCACTGCCTTCGCTGTCCCGGCCACTGTATGAGTGCATCCTCACCGGCATCACGCCGGTGATGAGCGGCATTGTGAATAATCAGGTTGACCGGTTATCCACACAGCGCAGTATTTTTCATTATGCCCGCGACGCCGGTCTGACGACGGCAGCTGCGGCCTATCACTGGGTCAGTGAGTTGTATAACCGCACGCCGTTCGACCCGCCGAGGGACCGCCATACCAGCGATGACACGCTGGCTATTCAGCACGGTCATTTTTATTACGACGACGTCTACCCGGATTCGCATTTGTTCGACGATGCCGAGAGTCTGCGCCGCCGCCACGATCCGGATTTCCTGCTGATCCACCCGATGAACATTGACGACGCCGGGCATAAATTTGGTCTGTCGACGCCTCAGTACCGCAACAAAGCGCGGACGGCAGACGGCATCCTGTCACGCTATCTGGGGGACTGGCTCGATGCGGGTTATCAGGTCATTGTCACCGCTGACCACGGCATGAACGACGATCGCAGCCACGGCGGCATTTTGCCGGAAGAGCGCCAGGTGCCGTTATTTGTTTTCGGCAGTGCGTTCAGCTTGCAAGACGCCGCGCCTCTGCAAACTGAGCTGTGCGGAACCCTTTGTCAGATCCTCAATATTGCCCACGATAAGCCACACTGCGCGGCATTACTGGCCTGAATCCCGTCACTTTTAAAGGATACCCGATGAAAGCTAAGTGGATTGCAGCGCTGTTTATGCTGCCGTTTCTGGTGTTCTTCATTGCCTTTCAGCTGGCGCCGCTGGCCTGGATTGCGGTCAGCAGCTTTTACAGTGAAACCTATGAAGCCTGGGGGCTGGGAAATTACACCGACATCCTGACCTCGCCGTTCTATCTGCAGGCCATGCGTTTCTCGCTGGATATTTCGATCTGGTCAAGCGTCTACGGTTTGCTGATTGCGTTAGTGGGCAGTTACTCACTTCGCCAGCTCGGCCCGACAAAGCTGCATGACTTCGTGATGTCGTTTACCAACATGACCAGTAACTTTGCGGGTGTCCCGCTGGCCTTCGCCTTTGTGATACTGCTCGGTCTTAACGGCTGCCTGACCCTGCTGCTGCAAAAATACGGGCTGATGGAAAACTTCAATCTGTATTCAAAAAGCGGACTGATCGTTCTCTATACCTATTTTCAGATCCCGCTGGGCGTATTGCTGATGTACCCGGCATTTGATGCGCTGCGCGAAGACTGGCGGGAGTCTGCCGCTTTGCTGGGGGCCGGCCGCTGGAGTTACTGGCGCTACATCGGTATGCCGGTACTGTTTCCGGCGCTGATGGGGACGTTCGTGATTTTGCTCGCCAATGCACTCGGCGCCTACGCCACGGTGTACGCCCTGACCACCGGCAATTTTAACGTTGTGCCGGTGCGTATTGCCGCGCTGGTGTCCGGCGATATTTCCCTCGACCCCAATATGGGCAGTGCGCTGGCGATGTTACTGGTGGTGCTGATGGCCTTTATCACGCTGATCCATCAGTGGTTATTGCGTAAAAGTTATCTCAGTCAGCGCAGCTGATTGCCGGAAAAAGGAACGTAACATGTCGCGGTCTGAAGCAATTTACCACCGTGTGGTGATCTGGGTTTTACTGATTTTACTGATGCTGCCGCTGCTGGCGACGCTGGTGTATGCGCTGGTGCAGGAGTGGGGCGCGACGATTTTGCCAAGCGGTTTTACGCTGAAATGGCTGGTGGCGTTATGGAGTGATCCGCGATTTCTTATCGCGCTCTGGCACTCGCTGCTGGTGTGTTTCGGCACGCTTTTCCTCTCGCTGGTGCTGATCCTGCCACTGATGTTTGTGATCGCTTACTATTTCCCTAAGCTCGATGCGCTGATGAATATCCTGATCCTGCTGCCGTTTGCGGTGCCGCCGGTGGTGTCTTCCGTCGGTCTGATGCAGCTCTACTCCGGCGACCCTTTTCCCCTCACCGGGACGCCGTGGATCCTGATTGGCTGTTACTTCACTATCGCGCTGCCGTTTATCTATCGCGCCATCTCCAACAACATGCAGGCCATCAACCTGCGTGACCTGATGGACGCCGCGCATTTGCTGGGAGCCAGCACCTGGAAAGCGGCGCTGCTGGTGGTTTTACCGAACTTACGCAAAGGCGGGATGATCGCAGTCCTGCTCTCATTCTCCTTCCTGATTGGTGAATTCGTGTTCGCCAACCTGCTGGCAGGCAGCCGTTATGAAACGGTGCAGGTCTATCTTTACAACATGCGTAATGGCAGCGGCCATTTCACCAGCGCGCTGGTCATCTCCTATTTTATGGTCGTCCTGATGTTTACCTGGGTGGCGAACATACTGAACAAAGGAAAGAGCTGATATGTCATATTTGCAGGTCACTCAACTCAACAAATCGTATGGCCCGACGCAGATTTTTCACAACATTGATTTCTCTGCCGAAGAGGGTGAATTTGTGACCCTCCTCGGGCCGAGCGGTTGCGGAAAATCAACGCTGCTGCGCTGTCTGGCCGGCCTGACCTCCGTCGACAGCGGAAAAATTCTGATCCAGGGGCAGGATATTGTGCCATTGCCGCCACAACAGCGCGGCATCGGCATGGTCTTCCAGAGCTATGCGTTGTTTCCCAATATGAGTGTCGAGGCTAACGTGTCTTTTGGCCTGAAAATGCAGAAACTGCCCGCTGCTGAAGTGCATCGCCGCGTCGGCGAGGTGCTGGAACTGGTGGAAATGAGCGATTATGCCAAACGTTATCCGCATCAGCTTTCCGGCGGGCAGTGTCAGCGTGTGGCGCTGGCGCGATCGCTGGTGACGCAGCCGCGTCTGTTGCTGCTCGATGAGCCGCTGTCGGCGCTCGATGCCCGCATCCGTAAGCATTTGCGTGAACAAATCCGCCGTATACAGCGTGAAATGAACCTTACCGCGATCTTTGTCACCCACGATCAGGAAGAAGCGCTGACCATGTCAGACCGGATTGTGCTCATGAACAAAGGACAAATCGTCCAAAATGCCGATGCCGAAACCTTGTATACTGAACCTGTCGATGCGTTCGCCGCAGGCTTTATCGGCAGCTACAATCTGCTGAGCCCTGAACAGGCGATGGCGCTGACCGGCATGACCTACACTGGCCGCGTCGCCATTCGTCCTGAATCGGTCACGATGTGCGAACTGATTGAAGGGATACCGGCAAAAATCCTCAGCCACAGCCTGCTCGGTAACGTTGTGCGCTATCGCGTTTTAGCGCACGGCGTGGAGCTTTCTGTGGATGTTTTAAACCGTTCTGTGGCCTCACTTCGCGCCGACGGCAGCGATATTGGTCTACAGTTAGATCTTGTTACGTTACGGGAAGTTGCATGAAACTGGCGCTGTTTGATCTCGATGAAACCCTGATTAGCGGCGACTGTTCCAGCCTGTGGTCAGCGTATATGGTGGCACAGGGCTGGGTGGCCGATAAACAGGCTTTCCTGCAACAGGACGCCGCCCTGATGCAACAATATGCGGTGGGAAAGATGGATATGCAGGAGTACATGCGATGTACCCTGATGCCGCTGACCGGTCGCAGTGAACATGACGTGGCGGCGATGGTTGGCCGGTACGTAGAAGAAATTATCGCACCGCGCATTTATGCGCAGGCGCGTGAGTGTCTGGCCACTCACCGCGCACAGGGCGACCGGACGGTGATTATCTCCGCGTCCGGTGAGCATCTGGTGCGACCGATCGCCCGTTTCCTCGGTGTTGAGGAAACGCTGGCGATCGGTATAGACATTCAGCATGGCCGCTTTACCGGGGCCACGCAGGGAACGATGACCTATCGCGAGGGCAAGGTTTCGCGATTGTTGGAACTCATCAATCAGGACGCATCCCTGCTGCAACAAGCCAGTTTTTATTCGGATTCTCATAACGATCTGCCGTTACTGACCAAAGTGGGTCAGCCGCATGCAGTGAATCCGGACGCCATCCTGCTCCAGCACGCCCGGCAGGCAGGATGGCCGGTCTATGCCTGGCGTTAATGGAGCTGTTTTTTCGTGTTAACCCTTCTTCATCTGTTATCTGCTGTCTCGCTGCTGGTGTGGGGGACGCACATCGTCCGTACCGGCATCATGCGTGTTTTCGGCGCCAATTTGCGCCGTGTGCTGAGCAGTAGCGTAGAAAAAAAACCGCTGGCCTTCGTGGCCGGTATTGGTGTGACCGCGCTGGTGCAAAGCAGTAATGCCACCGCGCTGCTGGTGACGTCCTTTGTTTCTCAGGGGCTGGTTGCGCTGGCACCTGCGCTTGTGATCATTCTCGGTGCGGATGTCGGTACCGCCGTGATGGCGCGTATCCTGACGTTCGATCTCTCCTGGCTTTCTCCGCTGTTTATCTTCGTCGGCGTGGCGTTTTTCCTCAGCCGTAAACAAACCCGTGCCGGCCAGATGGGGCGCGTCGGTATTGGCCTCGGGCTGATTTTACTGGCGCTTGAACTGATTGTTTCCGCGGCGACGCCGATCATGCAGGCGTCGGGCGTCAAAGTGCTGTTCTCCTCGCTGACCGGTGATGTGCTGCTTGATGCCCTGACCGGCGCGGTTTTTGCCATCATCAGTTACTCGAGTCTGGCAGCCGTTCTTCTGACCGCCACGCTGACGGCAACCGGCGTGATTTCCCTGAAAGTGTCATTGTGCCTGGTGATCGGTGCCAACCTTGGCAGCGGTTTACTGGCGATGATCAACGCCAGCAAAATGAATGCGGCGGGCCGCCGCGTGGCGCTCGGCAGCACCCTGTTTAAACTGATTGGTCTGGTGATTGTGCTGCCGTTTGTCGGGCCGCTCTCGACGCAACTGGCGCGGCTGGGCATTCCGGACGAAGAGCTGGTGATCTATTTCCACATGTTCTACAACCTGATCCGCTGTCTGGCGATGGTGCCACTGACCGCGCCGATGGCCAGAGTGTGCGAGATGATGATTGCTGATGTGCCGGAAGACGATCCGCGCCTGCGCCCGCGCCATCTGGACGTCAGTGCGATTGATACCCCCACGCTGGCGCTGGCCAATGCCGCCCGCGAAACCCTGCGCATGGGCGACGTGGTGGAACACATGCTGATCCTCAACCGGGAAGTTATGCACGGCAAACTGGCACAGGATCGCGAAGTGCGCCGTCTCGATGACGATGTGGACGTGCTGTACACCGCCATCAAACTTTATCTGGCGCAAATCAACAAAGAAGGGCTGGGCGAAGAGGATTCACGCCGCTGGGCTGAAATCATCGAAATGGCGCTCAACCTGGAGCAGGCGGGCGATATTATCGAGCGCATGACCGGCGATATTACGGCGAAATCTCATGCCACGCGCCGCGCATTTTCCCCTGAAGGGCTGGTGGAACTGGACGCGCTGCACGAAAAACTGCTGGATAACCTGCGTCTTAGCCTCGGGGTGTTCCTGTCGAATGACCTGACCAGCGCCCGTCGTCTGCGCCGTTCTAAACATCGTTTCCGTATTCTTGACCGCCGTTATGCGCACGCGCACGTTGACCGCCTGCATCAGCATAACGTGCAGAGTATCGAAACCAGTTCGCTGCACCTTGGCCTGCTGGGCGACATGAAGCGTCTGAATTCGTTGTTCTGTGCGGTCGCGTATAACGTGCTGGATCAGGACGAGCAGGAAGATGAACAGCGTGAACCGAATGATGATATGAAGCGGGTTTAATATCCGCTTTCATGAGTAAAAAAAACGGGCGCTGAGGAAGGCGCCCGTTTTTTATTGCTCTTTTAAATGTCTGAAATCAGTCTTTTTTGACCGGTTTACCCGACCAGTAACCGGCCAGCAACGAGCCGGAAAGATTGTGCCAGACCGAGAACAGGGCGCCTGGCAACGCGGCCAGCGGGGAGAAGTACATTTTCCCGAGCGTCGCGGCCAAACCCGAGTTCTGCATACCGACTTCCATCGCCAGCGTGCGGCAGGTGGTTTCGTCAAAGCCAAACAGCTTCCCGCCCCAGTACCCGCTCAGCAGACCGATACCGTTGTGCAGAATCACCGCCACAATCACCACTAAACCTACGGAACCGATAAAGCCCTGACTTCCGGCCACTACGGCGCTGATGATGGCGATGATGCACACCATGGAAAACAGCGGCAGCAGCGGTTCGATGCGTTTCACGATTTTCGTGAACAGATGATGAATGATAAGGCCAGCCAAAATCGGGATAACCACGATCTGCAAAATGCTCAGCAACATGCCTTCCACATCCACCTTGATGTGCGTATCCACATATAAGCGCGTCAGCAGTGGCGTGGCGAAAACGCCGACCAGCGTGGAAACCGCAGAAATGGTCACGGAAAGGGCGACGTCACCTTTCGCCAGATAAATCATTACGTTGGATGCCGTGCCGCTGGCAACGCTGCCAACCAGAATCATGCCGGCAGATAAATCCGCGGGCATGTGGAACAGTTTTGCCAGTACCCAGGCCGCCAGCGGCATGATCAGATAATGCAGGAAGGTGGCGGCGGCTACCGGGCCGGGGCGGGAAAGGACGCGTTTGAAATCCCCGAATTCAAGGGTGACGCCCATCGCGAACATAATCAGCATCAGCAGGGTAGACACATGGGGGCCGATAGGCGTGAAGGTGGTCGGCGAAAAATAGGCCGCGACGGATAACAGCACGGCCCACAGCGGAAACAGGCGGGTGATTATGGCTAACATTGAGGATGATCCTTGTCTTTGTTGTTTTGCAAAAGTACTGACAAAAAAAAGACCGGGCACAAGGCCCGGTCTTCTCAGATACCGCGCCCGTTATTGTTCGAATAGGTTGCGGTGCAGAGTTTTAACGACCTGATCGGCATCGCTGCCCGGCACCAGGAAGCACAGGTTATAGCTGCTCGCGCCGTAACAAATCATGCGGATATTGAACGGATCCAATACACCGAACACTTCTTTGCCCACGCCGCAGGCCTGCGACAGTTTGTTGCCGATAATGGCGATCAGCGCCAGATTCTCTTCCACTTCAACACGACACAGTGACGACAGCTCAGTCAGCAACGACGTGGTCAGCA
The DNA here is from genome assembly GCF_019049655.1 of Rahnella rivi. Classification (GTDB taxonomy): domain Bacteria; phylum Pseudomonadota; class Gammaproteobacteria; order Enterobacterales; family Enterobacteriaceae; genus Rahnella; species Rahnella rivi. The sequence continues at coordinate 300,698 of NZ_JAFMOX010000064.1, read as the reverse complement.
GGCTGGCATCAGAAGACGTCGAGCCGGTGGTGTCGAGGGTCAGCGCGACGCTGACCTCAGAGGTGGTGATCAAATCAACGGAAATATTGTGGCGCGCCAGAATACCAAACACGTCGGCGAGGAAACCGCGTGAATGCAACATGCTCAGGCTGTGCAGCGTCACCAGCGTCTGCCGGCGACGCAGGGCAATGGCACGGAACAGCGGCGGGTTATCGGAGGTATCACACACCAGAGTGCCGCCGCCCGAAGGATCTTTGCTGGAGCCGACAAACACCGGAATGCCGCGACGTACCGCAGGCAGCAAGGTGGCCGGGTGCAGAACTTTGGCGCCGAAGGTCGCCATTTCCGCCGCTTCTTCAAACGCAATACGATCTATACGTTTTGCCGCCGGAACCAGACGCGGGTCAGTGGTGTAAATACCCGGTACGTCAGTCCAGATATCGACGCGCACAGCCCCCAGCGCTTCGCCCAGCAATGCGGCGGTGTAATCGCTGCCGCCACGGCCCAGCGTGGTGGTGCGGCCTTTGCCTTCCGAGCCGATAAAGCCCTGGGTGATCACCAGCGCATTCTGTAAACGTGGCTGCAATTGCTGAAGGGTCAGGTCGGTGAGCGCCTGCGTGTCCGGCTCTGCGCGGCCGAAATGGTCGCTGGTGCGCATGACTTTACGCACATCAAACCATTCCACGGGCACGTTGCGCTGGCGTACGATTTCAACAAACAGCAGGGTGGACATCAGTTCGCCGTGGCTGACCAGTTCGTCGGTCAGCGCGGTGGACGTCGCGAGGCTCGCCGCTTCTGACAGCATCGCAATATTTTCCAGCATGCGGCCAATTTCTTCACGAATAACCGTGGGGTTATCGAGACGATCAATAATGGCATTCTGGATACGGCGGATTTCATCAAGCAGGAACACGCGGCGCTCGGTTTCTTTACCGACGGCCAGCTCGACTAATAAATTGGTGACGCCCGCAGAGGCGGAGAGAACGACCAGACGAACTTCAGGGCGCGCAAGAACGATGTCTGCGCTGCGGTTCATCGCGTCGAAATCCGCCACGCTGGTACCGCCGAATTTGGCGACGATGACGCTGCCAAAAGGCTGTGGGTTGGCGTTGCGGGATGCTGCGTAATTCATGTAAAACCTCATGTCCGGGCCATCAACATCGTGACAGCCAGCTAATCCATAAGAATTGGCACAAGGGGAGAGCGGGAAACGGGGGCAGACGTAGAGATACTACGATACACCCAGAAGCGCCCCACCATGCCAATACCCTTTTTCGGGTATGTCGGTGACAACCCAGAGGATTCAGCCCCTGTGGTCGATCGTCTGCCTGCCGTCAGCATCTGACCTCGGCGCCGCTCCCCCTGATGCACCTTCGCAGGATTTCGGCTCCTCCGGTACACTGCCTGGGCGACGCGCCTCTTCTGGCTCACGCATACCCCGGCGACGTGAATGATTTCGGGGATAAGCTATGCGTAAGTTAGGTGCTTAGGAATAACGGGTTATGGCGCGTCTGTCAACGGTCTGACGGCTTAGCGCGCCACATTTTGAGCGATTGTCATCTAATATTGTTCTCAGTCATTGTGAATCCACAGATCTGGCCTATCGCAAGAAAAGGCATCTCATCTCGGGAAGTTCAGGATACAATCGGGACAGTTACCTCATATTTATTCTCAGCCTAAGAGCATTGCTATGAAAAATATCAATCCAACTCAGACCGCTGCCTGGCAAGCCCTGCAGCAGCATTTCGACACGATGAAAGATGTGCAGATTAGCCATCTGTTTGCTGAAGATGGTGATCGTTTCTCGAAGTTCTCTGCCACTTTTGAAGACCAGATGTTGGTCGATTTCTCTAAAAACCGCATCACTTCAGAAACTCTGGATAAGCTGCAAGCCCTGGCCAAAGAGACTGATCTTCAGGGTGCAATCAAATCGATGTTCTCTGGCGAGAAGATCAACCGCACCGAAGACCGCGCTGTTCTGCACGTTGCCCTGCGTAACCGCAGCAACACGCCGATTGTGGTCGATGGCAAAGATGTCATGCCGGAAGTGAACGCCGTGCTGGCGAAGATCAAAGGCTTCACCGAGCGCGTAATCGGTGGCGACTGGAAAGGCTATACCGGTAAAGCGATCACTGACATCGTGAACATCGGTATCGGCGGTTCTGACCTCGGCCCGTTCATGGTGACCGAAGCGCTGCGCCCTTACAAAAACCATCTGAATATGCATTTCGTCTCCAACGTTGACGGCACGCACATCGCCGAAACGCTGAAAGACCTGTCGCCGGAAACCACGCTGTTCCTGGTGGCGTCAAAAACCTTCACCACGCAAGAAACCATGACCAACGCCCACAGCGCGCGTGACTGGTTCCTGAAAACGGCGGGCGATGATAAACACGTGGCGAAACACTTCGCGGCGCTGTCTACCAACGGCAAAGCTGTGGGTGAGTTTGGTATCGACACCGACAACATGTTCGAATTCTGGGACTGGGTCGGCGGCCGTTACTCTCTGTGGTCTGCAATCGGCCTGTCTATCGCATTGTCCGTAGGTTTCGAAAACTTCGAACAACTGCTGAGCGGTGCTCACGCGATGGATAACCACTTCGCCAATACCCCTGCAGAGAAAAACCTGCCGGTTCTGCTGGCGCTGATCGGTATCTGGTACAACGATTTCTACGGCACTGAAACCGAAGCCATCCTGCCATACGATCAGTACATGCACCGTTTTGCGGCGTACTTCCAGCAAGGCAACATGGAATCTAACGGTAAATTCGTTGACCGTAACGGCAACCCGGTGGATTACCAGACAGGCCCGATCATCTGGGGTGAGCCGGGTACCAATGGTCAGCACGCGTTCTATCAGCTGATCCACCAGGGTACCAAAATCATTCCTTGTGACTTCATCGCGCCGGCTGTCAGCCACAACGCGCTGAGCGATCATCACGCGAAACTGCTGTCTAACTTCTTTGCTCAGACAGAAGCGCTGGCATTTGGTAAATCTCTGGACGTGGTTGAGAAAGAATTCGCCGACCAGGGTAAAAAACCGGAAGACGTTAAACACGTCGCGCCGTTTAAAGTGTTCGAAGGTAACCGTCCGACCAACTCCATCCTGCTGCGTGAAATCACGCCATACAGCCTGGGTGCGTTGATCGCGATGTACGAGCACAAAATCTTTACTCAGGGCGCTATCCTGAACATCTACACCTTCGACCAATGGGGCGTAGAACTGGGCAAACAGCTGGCAAACCGTATTCTGCCAGAGCTGGAAGGCGACAAAGACGTGACCGGCCATGACAGTTCAACCAATGGTCTGATCAACCGCTTCAAAAACTGGCGTGCATAAGTCTTTAGCAAAGTCGTAAATCGCTAAAGTCCGCCAAAATAAAAGGGTTAGCCGTAACAGGCTGACCCTTTTTTAATGCCGCTTTTACTGTGCGGACTCTGTGGTATTCTGCGGGTATTAATAACAAAAGTGGGATGTAGATCACATGGCAGGATCAAAACGTGCAACGATGATATCGGTCATCATGCAGCGAATTTTGAACGTTTTTTTATTAGGGCTGGCGGCGATCCTGATGATTTTTATCGGGCGCGAAACCTATCATCTGGCAATGGTACTGTTCGTGAATAACGATCAGTCATCGTCATATCTTCTGATAGAGGGGATTGTCATTTACTTCCTCTATTTCGAGTTTATCGCGCTGATTATCAAGTATTTTTCATCGGGCTATCACTTCCCGTTGCGCTATTTTATTTATATCGGCATCACGGCAATTATCCGCCTGATTATTGTTGACCACAAAAGTCCTTATGACACGCTGGTTTACGCCTGCGCGATTTTGGTTCTGGTTGTGACGCTGTTCCTGGCCAACAGTGAGCGTCTGCGCCGCGAGTAAAATGATGCGATTACTGCCTCGCATTCATGCGTTAGAATACGAGGCAGATAATTCATTGGAGGTATGAATACCTCCATTACGGAGCCGTTGATGTCTGATTCCCATTCCCCTGCACAACCCCCGATTCACTGGTTTAACGACCCGACAGATGTCCCTGCGGATGTTGCTGACTGGCTGATGGAAATGGGATCCATGACCCGTCGCTTTGAAAAACAGGGTGTTACTGTCACCGTTAAACCTCAAAATGAGTGTTTTGTGACCCGCGCAGAGCTTGGCGAAAGTGAAGCGCAGCAACTCCCGGAAAGCGCCCGTTACTGGGTTCGGGAAATTGTGCTGTTCGGTGATGCCGAGCCGTGGTTGCTCGGACGCACCGTGATCCCCGAAGAGACACTGACCGGGCCGGATTTGGCGCTGGTTGATCTCGGCACCGTGCCGCTTGGACGCTACCTGTTTAGCGGCAATAATCTGACCCGCGATTACATTCATCTCGGGCAGTTACAGAGTGAGCGGGGCGATCTGTGGGCGCGCCGCTCGCGTCTGCGCCTTTCTGATAAACCGCTGCTGCTGACGGAAATCTTCCTGCCAGATTCACCGGTTCACCGCCCAGAGGGCAAAGTGAGCGGGACATGACCCAAACTAATCAACAAGGAGAACAGAGAGTGTCCGCAAGTATGCCGCAGGGTACCTGGCGTGATTATTGCCGTCTGATGCGTATTGATAAGCCCATCGGTTCGCTGTTGCTGCTGTGGCCGACGTTGTGGGCGCTGTGGCTGGCCGGTGGCGGCATGCCTTCGGCTAAAATTCTCGTGGTGTTTGTGCTTGGGGTCTTCTTCATGCGCGCCGCCGGCTGTGTGGTGAATGATTACGCCGATCGCAAAATCGACGGCCACGTCAAACGCACTGCCAACCGCCCGCTGCCGAGCGGGACTATCAGCAGTACGCAGGCCAAAATGTTGTTTGTCGGGCTGGTGCTGGTGTCTTTCCTGCTGGTTCTGCTGCTCAACCGCATGACGATATTGTTATCTCTGGCCGGGCTGGCGCTGGCGTGGGTGTATCCGTTCATGAAGCGTGTCAGCCATTTACCGCAGTTTGTATTGGGTGCGGCTTTTGGCTGGGCGATCCCGATGGGGTACGCCGCCGTCAGTGAGACGCTACCGCTGAGCTGCTGGTTATTATTCCTTGCGAATATCTGCTGGACGGTGGCCTACGACACGCAATATGCGATGGTTGATCGCGATGATGATGTGAAAATCGGTGTGAAATCCACGGCAATTCTGTTTGGTCGTTTTGACACGCTGATTATCGGATTGCTGCAGCTGGCGACGCTGGTTCTGATGGCCGTTGTCGGGCATCTTTCACAGCTTGGCGCGCCATTCTACTGGTCGTTGCTGCTGGCCGCTGCGCTGTTTGTCCATCAGCAAAAGCTGATTGCCAAACGTGAGCGTGACGCCTGTTTTCTGGCCTTCCGCCAGAATAACTACGTGGGCCTGGTGCTGTTCCTCGGTATTCTGATGAGCCTGCAGGCGTTCACTTTCTAAGTTTTCAGCCAGCAGAGCGCGCATAAAAAAACGCCCGGACTTTTTACAGAGTCCGGGCGTTTTGTTTTCTGCCATTCATCGCGTTACTGCGGGCGATCAGTGGTCAGTGTCGCGCACATCCATCTTAGGCTCAGCCGGAGGTTCCGTTGGCTGTGGCAGCTCTGAAGGCATACCGGCGCTCTCGATAGTGAGTTTGATATCCGGCGTCATCAGGTCACTCAGCATGATGTAAATCTCACGCGTTTGTTCCTGAATCGCATCCCCGCTGTCGCTGATATAGCCTTCTGCGCGCAGAGTGCCGACCAGCGTCGAGAAGACGGCTTTATCGAAGAACTCAGGGGCATTGATGCCGTGCAGCACCGACAGGCGCTGAGCCATAATCCTGCTCTCTTTTTCCAGCGCACCACGGTTGATGCTTGGATTCGTGGTGAGCAGGGAGAAGGTGATCGCATAACGTTGCAGCGTTTCACGGACACCCGCAGCCAGCAGTTGCAGCGTGCGGATACGCGCCGGGTTCAGCGATAACTCATCATCTTCCAGATGAATAATCTGCTGACGCGCCAGCTCAAGCGTCAGCACATCCAGCACCTGCGGCAGTTCGGCTTTGTCGAAATGCATAAACAGTTCTGCTTTCAGCATCGGATAAATCAGCTCAACCTGACGCAGTAATTCCGCGCGGCTAACCTGACGATGGTGCATCACAATGCTCGAAATCAGCGACGGCAACACCAGCATATGATGGATGTTGTTGCGGTAATACGTCATCAGCACGGCCTGTTCCCGCGGCAGAACGATGATGTCGCCAATGTTATCTTTTTCGACCTGGAACTTGTTCATGTTCAGCGCGTGATCGAGCAACTGATTAGCGGTCAGATCAGGCACGGTCGAATCCGCGTTATACGGCACATTGCGCAGCAATTGCAGATAACAGTCGATCTGTTCGGTCAGTTGTTCGCGGGTCAGTGAGCGCTGACGCGATGCCAGCAGCGCGGTACAACACAGGTTCATGGCATTAGCCGCCGCTGAATTGTTGATGCGCACCATAATCTGCTCAGCCAGATCCTGCACCGTTGGCGTCAGCCAGCTCGGACGTTGCGCTTCAATAGGGTCGATCGCTTCACGCCAGGTTGGTACGTTCTGGTTCAGATAAGTGGTCAGATGCAGTGGCTCGCCGAAGTTCACATAACCCTGGCCGAGGTTGCGCAGTTTACGCAGGCCATTGAGCATCTGGGTCAGGCTCTCTTTTTCTTTCGTCGCGCCGCGCAACTCTTTGGCGTAAGTGCCCACTTCCATCACGTGCTCGTAACCGATGTAAATCGGCACCAGCGTAATCGGACGTGAACCGCCGCGCAGCATGGCCTGAATGGTCATTGCCAGCGTACCTGTTTTTGGCTCCAGCAGGCGTCCGGTGCGTGAACGGCCACCTTCCACAAAATATTCGACTGAATAACCGCGGCTGAACAGTTCGCCCAGATATTCGCGGAAAACGGTCGAATACAGTTTGTTGCCTTTAAAGGTACGGCGAATGAAGAACGCGCCCAGACGGCGGAAAATCGGGCCGGCTGGCCAGAAGTTCAGATTGATACCGGCAGCAATGTGCGGTGGCACCAGCCCCTGGTGATAAAGCACGTAAGACAACAGCAGGTAATCCATGTGGCTGCGGTGGCAGGGCACATACACGATTTCCTGTCCGTCTTGCGCTAACTGGCGAACGCGCTCGGCATTGTTGACGTTGATGCCCTTATACAGGCGGTTCCACGTCCAGCTCAGCACGCGGTCAGAAAGGCGCACGGCTTCATAAGAGAAGTTTGCGGCAATTTCTTCCATCAGTGCGATAGCGTTTTGCTGGGCTTTTTCGTGAGAAATTTTCTTGCTGCGCGCTTCGTCTTCAATCGCTTTTTCGATGGCTTTAGAGGCCAGCAGCTTATTGAACAAATCCTGACGGGCAGGAAGACGAGGACCGACGGCCGCCAGACGCAGACGGGAGAAGTGCATACGCGCCACGCGGGCCAGTTTCTGAGCGATGGTTTTATCCGTCCCGTGCTCGGTCGCCATGTAGCGCAACGAAACGGTATTAGAGAAACGGACAAAGCTGTCGCGGCCCAGCCACAATACGGCGAAGAATTTCTGGATCCCGTTCAGCACGCGCAGATGCGGCGTGTCCTGACCTTCACGGCCTGGTGCCCGGCCGAACATCACCGAGACCGGCAACATCTGAATGTCTAATTCCGGGTTATTGCGGTGCAGGTCCAGATAGTCATGGAACAGCTTTACGGATTCCTGCTTCGGCGTGTAATACGAGAACACGCGCGGGCCTTCCGCGATAAACACGTGGCTTGGCAGCAGCGTTCCATCGATATCCAGCGGGATCAGGGGATCGGGCAAATTCTGGGCGAGACACTGCGCACGCAGGGTCAGCAAATCTGCTTTGGAGTTATAAGGTAATACGTACAGGATCGGGCGCGTCGGGTCTAAGTGCAACTCGGTAACCGGATCTGTAGGTATGACTTTGCTCTTTACCAGCATCGAAAGCGGTAAATTCAATAATGTGTAATAAAGTCTACGCCAACCTGACATAAAAACGTGAAGCCTCTTGTTAGCCATTTCGCCGCAAGGATACCAGAAAGCTCAAATGAGATCTGTGGTGATGAGATACCATTAAACCGCTAAAATGCATCAAACACCCGAAGGACAACCCCTCAAGGATCAGTAACAGAATGGCGAACCAAGTCACTGGATTTACCCGAATTTATAAAGCAGCCGGTTACTCATGGAAAGGGCTGAAAGCGGCGTGGCAGAATGAAGCTGCCTTTCGTCAGGAAGCCAGCGCTGCTATCCCGTTAATTTTTCTCTCTTTCTGGTTCGATGTCAGCAGCATTGAACGCATCTTACTCATAGGCTCAGTGGTGCTGGTTTGCGTGGTCGAACTGCTCAACAGCGCCGTGGAATGTGCGATTGACCGCATCGGACCTGAGTTCCACGTTCTTTCTGGCCGTGCAAAAGATATTGGCTCGGCTGCCGTGCTGCTGACCATCATATTGGCGATTTTTGTCTGGGTCAGCATCTTTTGGCCGCGATGGTTCTGATTTGGAATCTGTCTTCCAGTAATCGTGCTTATGCACTGTTTTTATTCAATCTTAGGTTTTCATTGCCCGTTTAGCTGTATATACTCACAGCTAGACTGTATAAACAACCAGGGGGCGGAATGAAAGCTTTAACGACCAGACAACAAGAGGTCTATGACCTGATTCGCGATCATATCTCCACCACGGGTATGCCACCAACCCGCGCGGAGATTGCCGCTCGTCTTGGGTTCCGTTCCCCGAATGCTGCGGAAGAACATCTGAAAGCGCTGGCACGTAAAGGCGTGATCGAGATTGTTTCCGGCGCGTCACGCGGTATTCGTCTGCTGATGGAAGAAGAAGAAGGTTTACCGCTGATCGGCCGCGTTGCCGCCGGTGAACCTCTGCTCGCTCAGCAACATATCGAAGGGCATTATCAGGTTGATCCGGCGATGTTTAAGCCGAGCGCCGATTTCCTGCTGCGTGTCAGCGGTATGTCGATGCGTGATATCGGTATCCTCGACGGCGATTTACTGGCTGTTCATAAAACGCAGGACGTGCGTAATGGTCAGGTTGTCGTAGCCCGTATTGATGATGAAGTCACCGTGAAACGCCTGAAAAAACAGGGCAGCGTGGTGCAGTTATTGCCGGAAAACAGCGAGTTCCAGCCTATCGTGGTGGATTTACGTGAGCAGAATTTCAGTATTGAAGGGTTGGCCGTAGGCGTCATTCGCAACGGCGACTGGATTTAACCTTCGTACTTCGGGCTATCTCTGCGTTGGCTGCCTTCGCGAACCCTGGTCACATACTTGTGTATGCTCCCGGCGTTCGTTCAGTTGCCGCCTTGATGTAACTCGAATGACTGGGTCAAATTGTTGATCCAAAGGGTCATGTTTTTGATTTGCGGGTCGTGAGCCGCCTCTGACATACCGCTAAGCTTTAACGTTTCATCTCGTCGCCCCTCTCGGGGCGATGTCATTTACAGGCATATCCCGAACCTCCGGCATGAGATTCTCTATGCAACAACATTCCCTTCTGCAAAAGCTAAAACACACCTTTTTGAGCCCGACCGATAAAGCCCTCTGGATGCTCGCGCTACCGATGATTTTTTCTAATATCACCGTGCCGTTGCTGGGGTTAGTGGATACGGCAGTGATCGGTCATCTCGACAGCCCCGACTATCTTGGCGGCGTTGCAGTCGGTTCGATGATCACCACCTTCCTGTTTATGATGCTGCTCTTTCTGCGCATGAGTACCACCGGCATGACCGCTCAGGCGCTCGGTGCGCAAGACAACCTGTTGCTGGCCCGCGCATTCGTACAACCCTTTCTTCTGGCCGTGCTCGCCGGTGTGGTGATCTTGCTTTTCCGCCATCCCCTGATGGAAGGCGCTTTTCACATCGTCGGCGGTAGCCAGTCTGTGCTTGAACAGGCGCGGCTTTTTCTGGAGATCCGCTGGTACAGCGCCCCCGCGTCTCTGGCAAATCTGGTGATTTTGGGTTGGCTGCTTGGTATCCAGTACGTGCGTGGGCCGGTAATGCTGCTCATTGCCGGTAATCTGCTCAATATCGTGTTGGATCTTTGGCTGGTGATAGGGCTTGGCTGGAATGTCCGTGGTGCCGCCACGGCCACGGCCTGCTCAGAATATTTCACGCTGTTTATCGGGTTGTTTTTGGTCTGGCGCGTGATGCAGCGCCGGGGCATCAGTCCTGCGCTGTTAACCTCTGCCTGGCGCGGTGATCTGCGGCGGCTGTTAAGTCTTAACCGCGACATTATGCTGCGCTCACTGCTTCTTCAACTGTGCTTTGCCTCACTGACCATTCTGGGTGCGCGTCTGGGCAGCCATATTGTGGCGGTCAATGCCGTGTTGATGAATCTTCTGACCTTCACCGCTTTTGCGCTCGACGGTTTTGCTTACGCCATTGAAGCCCATTCAGGTGAGGCGTTTGGCGCCCGCAATCGCGAAAAATTGCTCAATGTCTGGCGTGCCGCATGCCGTCAGGCCGGGCTGGTCGCTCTGGCATTTGCACTGATATACGCGCTGACCGGTGAACAGATTATCAATGCGCTGACGTCATTACCGGAGCTGCGCCAGCTGGCCGATCGTTATCTTGGCTGGCAGATTGTTCTGCCGCTGGTGGCAGTGTGGTGTTACCTGCTCGACGGGATGTTTATCGGCGCCACGCGCGGAAGGGATATGCGTAACAGTATGGCGGTTGCTGCGCTGGGGTACGGGCTGACGCTGTTCACCTTGCCGATATTGGGTAACCACGCGCTTTGGCTGGCGCTGACGGTGTTCCTCGGATTACGAGGTATTTCACTGGGCTGGATATGGCACCGCTACTGGCAGCGCGACAGCTGGTTTTCATCGTCAGTTCACTGAATTAGCGGGCTTTTCAAACGGTGGGTAATCGCGGGTTGCCGTTATATCGTGCTTTGGAATAATCCTAATAATGGTTTTTATCCCTCCGATGGCAGGATAAATCGAAATTCTCTACTAACCTTTAAAGTGTTAAGCCCGAGCTGCAGCGGTAATCCGCAGCTCCACAACCCTAAGGTAACAGGAGATATTTTATGAATAAGGACCAAGCCGACGGTAACTGGAAGCAGTTTAAAGGCAAAGTAAAAGAAAAATGGGGCAAGCTGACCGATGATGACCTGACTGTCGTTGAAGGTAAACGTGATCAGCTGGTAGGGAAGATTCAGGAGCGTTACGGCTATCAGAAAGATCAGGCCGAAAAAGAGCTCAAAGATTGGGAATCAAGCAACAAATATCACTGGTAAAGCGCGACTCCCCCTCGCGTGTCAGTGACGTATCCTGAGATTTAGCTGCTCCTACCCGGAACGCTTCAGGATACGGGTACACGGATGTACCCAACTGCTTCACTGTACTAATTTGTGTAAAACATCCTTCATCCGAACATTTCACCCGCTAATTAACTTCCGCTATAAACTCCGCTTTAAACCCGACCCGTCAGCGTTTCTTCACCACAATTGAATGATCGTGATCGCAGTGATCGTGGCTTTCGCAGGTTTCAACGACTTTGCAGTCGCCGCACAAGCCATGCGCTTCGACCACGGAATGACGCAGTTCAAAACCCGAATCCAGTGCCAGTTTCGCTAAGCGTTCTTCGATGCCGTCAGTGGTTTTTTCTGTTACCAGCCCGCAGCGATCGCAGATAAACAGTGCAGAGGTGTGGCTCGGCTCTTCGAAATGGTGGCACAGCACATAACTGTTGGCTGACTCGACCCGATGAATAAAGCCCTGTTCCAGCAGGAAATCCAGCGCCCGGTAAACGGTGGGCGGTTTAGCCTGTGGCTCGCTGACACGCAACAGATCCAGTAAATCATAGGCGCTGATCGCACCGGGTTGTTGCGCCATCAGACGCAGTACTTCCAGCCGCTGCGGGGTAAGGCGAACATTGCGCTGCTGGCAAAGTTCTTCAGCTTGTGAAAGTAATTTTTCCGGATTATTCAGGGTCATAGCAACGTTCTCTGAGCGCAGATGGGGGTCGATAAGCCACATCATGCGGCCATCATTGATTTTATCATGCTTCGGCCAAATCGACGAATTATGCGCCGTTCAGCCCGCCATCGCGTCCAGTGCCTTTTCCACATACAGATAGCCAATGCCCATAATTTGCTGCTCCCGGCTCAGCGTGCCCGGTGCAATATGCGTCGCCTGAGTTTTGACATGATCGGTACGGTCAAAAGGATTGAGGCCGCTTTGTGCGCAGACGGTTTTCAGCCAGGCATCGCCAAAACCGCAACTGCGACCATAAAGATAAATGTGATTGATATTCAGAATGTTGAGGAAGTTATACAGGCTCAATCCCAGTGCGCGGGCGCCTTCCATCACCTGTTCGCAAATGGCGCTTTCGCCCTGATGATAGCGGTCGATCAGTTGCTGCGTTGAGGGCGTGCGGGTGAAAGAGTCCGCAGGCTCGAGCAGACGTGCTTTTTTCTTTAATGCCGACAATGACGCCAGTGTTTCGAGGCAACCATACCGCCCGCAGGCGCAGCGGTCGCCGTGAGGATCAACGATGGTGTGCCCAATCTGTCCGCTGCCAAACAGATTGCCGCGATAGATTTTGTCGTTGATTACGAAAGAGGAACCAATGCCGTAATCGACATTGATCACGCAAAAATCCTGATGATTATTAGTATGTTGCCATTTCTCCGCCAGCGCCAGCATGATGCAATCGTTATCCATCAGGATGTCGGTTTGCAGCTTTTCTTCCAGCAGATATTTAATCTCAATTTCACCGGTCCAGGGCGCCTGCGGCATCCGCTGTGACACGCCGGTGGTCGGATTGACCTGACCGTGGATCGCCAGCGCCAGCCGGATTTTCAGGCCGGGATAGTTTTTCCGGTACTGATGAAAGCAGGTTTCGATTTGCGCCAGCAGCGCATCCGGCGTTTTGACTGAAATTTCCGTCATCTGATATCCACTCAGCGGCAAAACCAGCCTGCTGACCAGAATACTTTCGATGCGGTAAGGCGTGATATTCAGGCACAGCACGGCGCTGCCGTCAGTGGCTATCTGATAACTGCCGCCACCCAGCCCGCGCGTGTGTAAATTCACCGGACTGTGGATGATCAATCCGTCACGTTGCAGATCGTCGAGGATCTTACTGACCGCCGGGATCGACAGACGGGAAAGCCTGGCCAGCGTGGATTTACTGGCATTTTTCTCACGGTACAGCAGCGTCATCAGCACCTGTTTATTGAACTGGCGCAGCCGCAGATTATTCAACCCGACCTCGGACATTTACTCAACCCCGTTTACTGAATTGCGTGACCGTAGCAAATTCCCCGCCCCGGTACGCTGCGTAGAATCCCGGAATTGATATTTCAGACTGGCGTACTGAGGGGAAATCATGAGCACAGCAGTAAAAGTCTGGCAGGAAGCGGTCGAACTCCCGACCTGGCTGACAGGAAAGCAGGACACGCACCCGATGTTTCTGGCGCACCGGGTTTATCAGGGCTCTTCTGGTGCGGTCTATCCGTACGGCGTGACGGATACGCTGACCGGTGAAAAGGTCATGAAAACCTATCAGGCGTTGTATCTTGAAAATGATTATCTAAAAATCATGCTGTTACCGGAGCTGGGTGGCCGTGTTCACCGCGCCTGGGACAAAATCAAACAGCGTGATTTTGTCTACTACAACGACGTCGTGAAACCCGCACTGGTCGGCTTACTCGGGCCGTGGATTTCAGGCGGTATCGAATTTAACTGGCCGCAGCATCACCGTCCGACCACTTTTATGCCGGTGGATTTCACCGTACAGGCGCACGATAACGGCGCTCAAACTGTTTGGATGGGCGAAGTGGAACCGATGCGCGGCCTGCAGGTCATGACCGGTTTTACCCTCTTTCCCGATAAAGCGCTGCTGGAAATCAGTGCCAAAATTTACAACGGCAACCCGACGCCACGCCATTTCCTGTGGTGGGCCAATCCGGCAGTCACCGGCGGAGACGGTCATCAGAGCGTATTTCCGCCCGATGTCACCGCCGTTTTCGACCACGGTAAACGCGATGTGTCTTCCTTCCCGATCGCCACCGGCACCTACTACAAAGTGGATTATTCGGCGGGCGTCGATATCTCGCGCTACAAAAACATTCCTGTCCCGACGTCCTACATGGCCGACAAATCTGACTATGACTTCGTCGGCGCGTATGACCACGAGCAGCAGGGCGGATTGCTGCATATCGCCGACCATCACGTGTCGCCGGGCAAAAAGCAGTGGACCTGGGGCAACTGCGATTTCGGCCGCGCGTGGGATCGCAACCTGACCGATAACAACGGGCCTTACATCGAGCTGATGACCGGCGTATTCACCGACAATCAGCCGGATTTCACCTGGCTGGATGCTTATGAGGAGAAGTGTTTCGTTCAGAACTTCCTGCCTTACAGCGACCTTGGCACGGTGCAGAATGCCTCTGAGCAGGCGGTGATCAAACTTGAACGTCACGGGCAAACACTGGCGTGGGGCGTTTACGCCGTCAGCCCGTTAATTGCCGCGCGAATTGAGATTGCTTCTGAGGATGGCACGCACATTCTGCTGGAAAAGGACATCACTTTGCAGCCGGGCGACGTGCTTCAGGGAGAACTGAGCGGGGAATTTCCGTCGCGCCTGCGGCTGCGTTTGCGCGATGATCAGGGGCATGAACTGTTGTCTTATCTGGAGCATCAGGCCAGTGAAACGCCGTTACCGTCGCCCGCCAGCGCGCCATTGCCCGCGCAGGACATCACTTCTGCCGACGAAGCCTGGTTTATCGGCCAGCATCTTGAGCAATACAACCACGCCAGCCAGGGAGCGGTGAATTACTACCGGCGCGGAGTGGAACTGGATCCACTGGATTACCGCTGCAATCTGGCGCTGGCTACGCTCAGCTACAATCAGGCGAATTTCAGTCAGGCGCTGGCGTTAGCTGATGCGGCGCTGAGCCGGGCGCACCGGCTGAATAAGAATCCGCAATGCGGTCTGGCGAGCCTCGTCCGTGCGAATGCCCTTGAGCAAACCGGTGATGTTGACGCGGCTTTTGACAGTTATTACCGCGCGGTCTGGAGCGGGAACGCCAAATCCGGGGGCTTCTTCGGCCTGGCGCGGATTGCCACCCGCCGCGGGCAGTACCCGCAGGCACTGAATTTCTGCGAGCAGGGGCTGGCGACGCAGGCCAACCATTACGGTCTGATTGGCCTGAAAGCCACCTTGCTGTGCCTTATGAATCAGGATGCCCGGACTTATATCGAAGAACATTTACAACGCTATCCGCTGCATTACCTGCTGCACTTCCTGCGCTATCACCTAACTCCGGATGCGCAATCAGCCGCGCAGTTGCGGGATGTCACCGGGCAGCGTGGTGAAAACGCCATGAATATTGCTGATCAGCTGACCGCTTGCGGGCTGGATGCGATGGCACTCGACGCGCTGAACGCCGTCAACAGTCAGGAAACACTGCCGCTGTATTTGCAGGCTTCCCTGCAAAAAGAAGGGCGCGAGGCATTGTGTCTGGCGGCGCGAAATGCTTTTCCGCAGCATGTCCGTTTCCCGCAATGGCTGGCGGAAGTGCGTATGCTTGCGGCTTTCCCTGATGACGCTTTTGCCCTGCACTTGCTGGCCTCTTTCCATTACAGCAAAGGCAATACACAAACGGCAGTGGCCTGCTGGCAGCGTTGTCTGGAGCTGGAACCTGACTTTGCGGATGCATGGCGCGGGCTGGGGATTGATGCGTGGAACCAGAAGCAGGACGCCACCGAAGCGCGCCGCTGTCTGGAAGAGGCGTGCCGGCTACAGCCACAGGATGCGCGGCTGTTATTTGAATCTGATCTGCTTAATCGTCTGACCGGCGTAGCGCCGCAAATCCGTCTGGCGCGGCTCGAGAAAGTGCTGCCCGTCGCCACGCAGCGCGACGACCTGACCGCTGAACTGCTCAGTTTATATCACCAGTGCGGCCAGCTACAGGCGGCAAGGGCGCTGCTGGCCGACCGGAAATTCCATCCATGGGAAGGCGGTGAAGGGCGCATCACCGGCCAGTATCTGCTGAACAAACAGTTGCTGGCGTTTGATTATCTAAACAGCGGGGATGTGGTTGCCGCGCAGGCGCTTTTACTGTCCGCGCTGAAATACCCGCAAAACCTCAGCGAAGGGCGGCTGGTCGGGCAAACGGATAACGATATCTGCTTCTGGCTGGGCATTTGCGCGCAAAAACTTCAGCAGCATAAACAGGCGCAGGCATGGTTTGAGCGTGCCGCCGCGGGCGACAAAGGGATTGGCGAGCGGCGTTATTACAACGATCAGCCGGTGGATTATGTGTTCTATCAGGGCATGGCGCTGCGCAAACTTAACGATGTGGTGCAAAGCCGTCAGGTCTTCTGGCAAATGCTGGAATGGGCGGAAAGCGCGGCGGAGAAGCCTGTCCACGCCGATTTCTTCGCGGTGTCATTGCCGGATTTAGTGGTGCTGACCGGCGATCGCCAGAAAGAACATCGCATTCACTGTCTTCTGGTGAAAGCGCTGGCGCTGCGCGGTCTGGAAGACGAAGCCTTTGCTGATGTGTTGCAGCAAATCTTCGCGCTGGATCCTGCCTGTGGCAAAGCGCACCTCTTCTCGCAGTTGCCGGATTGCTGAGTGAAGGAGAAGAGAAAAATGCCGCTGTATTCTCTGGAGAATCATCACCTTGCAATCACCGTGTCGCCCTCGGGCGGCACCCTCTTGCAACTGCTGGCAAAGCGGACGGAAGGCAATGTCCATCTGCTGCGCCCGTCAGTGTTGAGTGAGGAAACACCCGCCGCAGAATCGGCGTGTTTTCCGCTTCTGCCTTTTGGTAACCGACTGAAAGGCAATGCTTTTGATTTTGAAGGCCGTCATTACACACTGCCGCCCAACACCGGGGACGCGCACTATCTGCATGGCGATGGCTGGCTGGGAAACTGGCAATGCATTTTCCAGAGTGAGGACGCGCTGACGCTGGCCTTTACGCATCACAGCGAAAGTTACTGCTACCGTGCGGAGCAGCATTTTTCTTTGCAGGACAGCAGGCTGGATATGCGTCTGCGCATCACGAATCAGGGGGCAGATCCGTTGCCTTACGGGCTGGGATGGCATCCGTTTTTCCCGCTCAGCGAAACCACACTTTTACAGGCTAACGCGTGCGGTTACTGGCAGGAGGACGCGCAGTGGCTGGCGGGCAAACATCATCATGAACTGCCCGCCGGTCTGGATTTCTGCACGCCAAAGCCGCTTCCCCGCCGCTGGGTAAATAATGGTTTTTCCGGCTGGGATGGCAAGGCAGAGATTGTCTGGCCTGAATCCGGCCATCAGCTTCGGCTGACGACATCTCCGGAATGCCCGGTATTTTTCCTGTTTATCTCCGACAGCCGTTTCGACCCCGGCTATCAGCACGACTTCTTCTGCTTTGAACCCATGACCCATGCGGCAAATGACCATCATCTGCCACAGGGTGGCTCGCTGCGGGTGTTATCGCCCGGCGAATCTCTGACACAGCACATGTCGCTGCACAGCGCGACGATTAACATCCCGGAATGAGGAATGCTTATGTCTGATTCAAAAGCTTTAAATATGCCCTACGTGTGGATGATTTGTCTGGTGGCTGCCTGCGGCGGCTTACTGTTTGGCTATGACTGGGTGGTGATCGGCGGAGCCAAACCTTTCTACGAGGCGTATTTTGGCATCACCGACGCGGCAATGTCCGGCTGGGCGATGAGCTCCGCGTTGCTGGGCTGCGTGCTGGGCGCGGCGGGTTCTGGCACGCTTTCCGACCGTTACGGACGCCGCCTGCCTCTGATTATCGCCGCCGTGCTTTTCACCGCCTCGGGTGTCGGTACGGCGCTGGCTGACAGCTTTAACAGCTTTGTTTTCTGGCGGATCGTGGGCGGCGTCGGCATTGGTCTGGCCTCCGCACTGGCACCGGTTTACATCGCTGAAATCAGTCCGGCAGAAAAACGCGGGCGCTTTGTGGCGGTGAATCAGCTGACGATTGTGCTCGGTGTACTGGCCGCCCAGCTTATCAATCTGATGATTGCCGAACCGGTCGCCTCAGACGCCGTGCAGGCGGATATTTTACAAAGCTGGAACGGTCAGACCGGCTGGCGCTACATGTTTGGTGCCGAAGCTATCCCTGCCGCCATCTTCCTGGCCCTGATGTTTGTGGTGCCGGAATCCCCACGCTGGCTGGCGAAAGCTAACCGCTATACTCAGGCGGAAAAAGTGCTGCAACGTATCGGTTCAGTGGAATACGCCCGCGAGACGCTGGCGGATATCCGCCGTTCGCTGGGCTCGGAAAACCAGAAAGTGCCGTTTTCCGCGCTGTGGGAGCCACGCGTCAGGCCTGTGGTACTGATGGGCATTGTGCTGGCGGTTTTCCAGCAATGGTGCGGGATCAACGTGATATTCAACTATGCGCAGGAGATTTTTGCCTCTGCCGGATTTGATATCAACGATACCCTGAAATCCATCGTTGCTACCGGCCTCATCAACCTGATCTTTACCCTGCTGGCACTGCCGCTGGTGGATAGAATTGGCCGCCGTCGCCTGATGCAACTGGGTTCTGCGGGGCTGACGGTGATTTATATTTTGATCGGGCTGTCCTACTCGTTTGGTGTCACGGGCCTGCCGGTGTTGCTGCTGGTGCTGGTGGCGATCGCCATTTATGCCATGACGCTGGCGCCGGTGACCTGGGTACTGCTGTCTGAAATTTTCCCTAACCGGGTGCGCGGAAACGCGATGGCGGTGGGCACGCTGGCATTGTGGATCGCCTGTTTCCTGCTGACTTACACCTTCCCGCTGATGAACGCGGCGCTGGGGGCGGCGGGCAGTTTCTTCATCTACGCCGTGATCTGTCTGGCTGGCTGGATTTTCATTCAGTGCAAAGTGCCGGAAACCCGCGGGGTGACGCTCGAAGTGCTGGAACAGCGACTCAGCCGTACCGATGCCGAGCGGAAAGCCGAAAAAGCGGTGGCCTCTGAAAGCCACTAAACCCCGCAAGATGCCGAATCTTTGTTCTGTGGTATAATCAGCGATTACCTTCCCTCTGGCCGCCGCGCCGGAGGGAGTGCCGCAAACTCCTTCAGCGAATGTCAGGTCGATGTCAGAAACTCAACACGCAATGCCCCAAACTACTCCGTTTTCCGCCCAGCGTTTTTCCGTTGCGCCGATGCTCGACTGGACCGATCGTCACTGCCGCCATTTTCACCGGCTGATGACCGGCCAGACGCTGCTGTACACCGAAATGGTCACCACCGGCGCGATTATTCACGGTAAAGGGGATTATCTCGGGTTTGGCGACGCTGAGCATCCGGTGTCGTTGCAGCTTGGCGGCAGCAATCCGGCTGATCTGGCGCATTGTGCGAAACTGGCGGAAGAGCGCGGTTATGACGAGATTAACCTGAACGTTGGTTGCCCGTCGGATCGCGTACAAAACGGTATGTTTGGTGCCTGTCTGATGGGGCAGGTGTCGCTGGTCGCCGACTGCATTAAAGCCATGCGTGACGTGGTTTCTATTCCGGTCACGGTCAAAACCCGCATTGGCATTGACGATCAGGACAGCTACGAATTCCTGTGTGATTTCATCCGTCAGGTATCAGAAAACGGTGGCTGCGATACGTTCATTATCCAT
Source organism: Rahnella rivi (assembly GCF_019049655.1). Taxonomy (GTDB): domain Bacteria; phylum Pseudomonadota; class Gammaproteobacteria; order Enterobacterales; family Enterobacteriaceae; genus Rahnella; species Rahnella rivi. Next base: position 281,064 of record NZ_JAFMOX010000064.1, on the reverse strand, counting down.
GCGCGCAAAGCCTGGCTTTCCGGCCTCAGCCCGAAAGAAAACCGTGAAATCCCGCCCCTGGATTACCCGCGTGTGTATCAGCTCAAGCGTGATTTCCCGCATCTGACGATGGCGGTAAACGGCGGCATCAAAACCCTTGAAGAAGCCAAAACGCACCTGCAATTTATGGATGGCGTGATGGTCGGTCGCGAGGCTTACCAGAATCCGGGCATGTTGCTGAACGTCGATCGCGAGCTGTTCGGCTCTGATGCACCGCTGAAAACCGGGCCGGACATCATCCGTGCGCTGTATCCGTATATCGACGCGGAGCTGAGTAAAGGCACCTATCTCGGCCACATTACCCGCCACATTCTTGGCTTGTTCCAGGGCGTGCCGGGTGCGCGTCAGTTCCGTCGCCATCTCAGCGAGAATGCGCATAAAGCAGGCGCGGGTATTGATGTGGTGGAACAGGCGTTGCAGATGGTGGCTCATCAGCAGCAGGAAGTCGCGGCGCAGGCCTGAAAACGGGTGAGTAAAATTACTATCTGTTAGTCAAAATCACTATCTTTCCGCAGGCCGTCCGCGCCTGCGGAATATTATCTTCCTTATATTTCAATGCATTATCTGTCAGAGCCAGTTGGCACGTTTCTTGTAATAGTGATCAGGGTTTTGACAACAGGTCTTAACACCCTTCGCTTATTAAGGAGCACCCGATGCTGGAAATTCTCTTTGTGCTTGGCTTTTTCTTTGTGCTGATGGTGACCGGCGTGTCTTTGCTGGGGATGGCTGCCGCACTGATTGTCGCGTTTGCGCTGATGATGCTCGGCGGGTTCCTGGCGATTGTTATTAAAATGTTGCCGTGGTTGGTTTTAGCCGTGGTCGCGGTCTGGATTTACCGGACATTTTTCCGTGCGGATGAGCCAAAATACCGCCGCCGTCGCTTACCCTGATAACAATTTCAAATTAGTCGTTATTGTAACCGCATGAAATCATGATGATTGCTGGCTGTGTTTTGAGCGCAAAAAAATGTAACTGTTGCATCAATAACTTTTGCTTATGTGCTAGCGATCACAAGCTGGATCAGAAAGTGCGGTCAAAAGTTATAAATCATATTTTTTAACATGGGTGACTGTTAGGATGACATTCATACGTGGTCAGCAGGCCATAAACTGAATTCATCAAGTCCGATGAGGTACACAATAGTCGCTTAAGTGACACCACCCTTCGGATTTACCTGGCAGTACCCTACGGCAGTACCCGTCTGACATCAGAGGTCGTCTGGATCAGACAGTAAGAAAGGCTTCCATATTCTGGAAGCCTTTTTTGCATTTAAGGGATCAGTAAGCTCGATCCTTGTGTCACCCGGCTCTCCAGCGTTTCATGCGCGCGTTGGGCTTCTGAAAGCGGGAATTTTTGCGCGTCGCTGACGTCCACTTTTATCGCGCCGCTGGCGATCAGTGAAAACAGCTCGCTGCTGGCTTCGGCCAGTTCTTCACGGTTGGTCACGTAGCCATTCAGGGAAGGGCGCGTGACGAACAGCGAACCTTTCTGATTGAGGATCGCCAGATCCACGCCTTTTACCGGGCCGGAGGCGTTGCCGAAACTCACCAGCAAACCGCGGCGTTTCAGGCTGTTCAGTGATTTCTCAAAGGTGTCTTTGCCAACGGAATCGTAAACCACCCCGACTTTTTCGCCGTCAGTCAGTTCTGCCACGCGGGTGGCGATATCTTCTTTCTGATAATTAATCGTTGCCCAGGCACCGGCCTGTTTCGCGCGTTCCGCTTTCTCGTCAGACCCCACGGTACCGATCAACTTCACGCCTAACGCTTTTGCCCACTGGCAGGCAATCAGCCCAACGCCACCGGCTGCGGCGTGGAACAGAATGGTTTCGCCGGCCTGCACTTCGTGGGTTTTGCGCAGTAAATAATACACCGTCAGCCCTTTCAAAAAGGACGCTGCCGCCTGTTCGAAACTGATGGCTTCCGGCAGCAGGGCGATTTTTTCCTGAGGCACGTTATGGAATTCGCTGTATGCGCCCAGCGCAGACTGCGCGTACACCACGCGATCACCCGGCTGGATGCCGGTCACGCCGCTGCCCACTTTGCTGACCACGCCAGCGGCTTCGGTGCCTAATCCGGCCGGGAAACTGGCCGGCGGATACAGGCCGCTGCGCACATAGGTATCAATATAATTAATGCCGATGGCTTTGTTTTCGACCTGCACTTCACCTGCCTGCGGGTCTTGTGGCTGATAATCAACATATTGCAGAACGTCGGGTGTACCTGTTTCAGAAAACTGGATGCGCTTTGCCATGCTTTTCCCTCGTGATGGAGTCTGATTTCAACCCTAGGCTAAATGCCGGGGACAATCCAGATTTTAGGCACAGCGGGTTAATACCCTTTTGAAATGAGACATGACAACCTATACTAACGCGCTAGTCTGGCTTTGGTTTTCTACAGGCCCGACGCTCACAAAACAGGCGCTTAGAGCAGGAAGTAACCCACAGATGGCAGCAAAAAAACCGACCTATCAACAGAACGAAACCCGCGATCGCCAGATGGAAGGCCTCAAGCTTCCGCCGCATTCGCTGGAAGCAGAGCAATCCGTTCTGGGCGGGCTGATGCTGGACAACGAACGCTGGGATAACGTCGCCGAGCGCGTGGTCAGCAATGATTTCTTCAGCAGGCCGCACCGTCTGATTTTTACCGAAATGCAGCGTTTGCTGGAAATGAGCAAACCGATCGACCTGATTACGCTGTCTGAATCTCTTGAGCAAAAAGGGGATCTGGACTCGGTCGGCGGCTTCGCCTATCTGGCAGAACTCTCAAAAAATACCCCAAGTGCGGCCAACATCGGCGCTTATGCGGATATCGTGCGCGAACGTGCCGTTGTGCGCGAAATGATTTCCGTCGCCAATGAAATTGCCGATGCCGGTTACGATCCGCAGGGCCGCAGCAGCGAAGACCTGCTGGATTTAGCCGAATCCCGCGTATTCCAGATTGCCGAAAGCCGCGCCAGTAAAGACGAAGGCCCGAAAAGCATCGACCGCATTCTGGAAAGCACCGTTTCCCGTATCGAAGAACTGTTCCAGCGCCCGCACGACGGCGTGACCGGTGTGTCTACCGGCTATGCGGATCTCGACAAGAAAACCGCCGGTCTGCAAAAATCGGATCTGATTATCGTGGCGGCGCGTCCGTCGATGGGTAAAACCACGTTTGCGATGAACCTCGCCGAAAACGCCGCGATGATGCAGGATAAACCGGTGTTAATCTTCAGTCTTGAGATGCCCGGCGACCAGATCATGATGCGTATGCTGGCGTCGCTTTCCCGCGTCGACCAGACCAAAATCCGTACCGGTCAGCTTGATGACGAAGACTGGGCGCGTATTTCCAGCACCATGGGCATTCTGCTCGAAAAACGTAACATGTATATCGATGACTCCTCCGGCCTGACGCCTACCGAAGTCCGTTCGCGTGCGCGACGTATTTTCCGTGAGCACGGCGGCCTGAGCCTGATCATGATCGACTACCTCCAGCTGATGCGCGTTCCGGCACTGTCCGATAACCGTACGCTGGAAATCGCCGAAATCTCCCGCTCGCTCAAAGCGCTGGCGAAAGAGTTGCAGGTGCCGGTGGTGGCGCTGTCGCAGCTGAACCGAAGCCTGGAGCAGCGCGCCGATAAACGCCCGGTCAACTCCGACTTGCGTGAATCCGGCTCCATCGAGCAGGACGCCGACTTGATCATGTTCATCTATCGTGACGAGGTTTATCACGATAACAGCGAAGAAAAAGGCATTGCGCAAATCATCCTCGGTAAACAACGTAACGGCCCGATCGGTACCGTCCGCCTGACCTTTAACGGCCAGTGGTCGCGCTTCGACAATTACGGTGGACCGCAATACGACGAGGATTAACCTCCCGGTTTTGAATTTATTCCTCCCCGTTCACATGGGGAGGTCAGGTGGGGTTTGGTTCTCCACCCGGCTATCAAAAAATCTCAATTTCATGCAAAGGACTCAAAATGAAAGCGGCTACGGCTGTCATTGATCGCCGCGCTATGCGACACAATCTGCAACGGGTACGTCATCTGGCACCACAAAGTCGTCTGGTTGCGGTAGTGAAAGCAAACGCTTATGGGCACGGTCTGCTGGAGACGGTGCACAGCTTGCAGGACGCCGATTTTTACGGCGTCTCCCGGCTCAGTGAAGCGTTATCGCTGCGTAAGGCCGGGATTGTGAAACCCATTCTGCTGCTCGAAGGTTTCTTTTCCGCCAGCGAATTGCCGCTTCTGGTGGAGCATCAGTTGCATACCGCCGTACACAGTCACGAACAGATCGAGGCGCTGGAAAACGCGCAACTGACCGCGCCCCTCAACGTCTGGCTGAAAATTGACACCGGTATGCACCGTCTGGGCGTTCAGCCAGCGCAGGCCGATGCGTGTTATCAGCGTCTGAGTGCCTGTCAGAACGTGGTGCAGCCGGTCAATATGATGAGCCATTTTTGCCGCGCCGATGAGCAGCAAAGCGATGCCACACCGAAACAGATGCGCTGTTTCACGGACGTTACCACAGGCAAACCGGGGCTGAAATCCATCGCGGCCTCCGGCGGGATCTTGCTGTGGCCGCAGTCGCATCTGGATTTGGTGCGTCCGGGTATTATCCTTTACGGCGTGTCGCCGATGGAAACCGGCGACGCCAGTGATTTTGGTTTACAGCCGGTGATGACGCTCACGTCCAGCCTGATCGCCGTGCGTGAACATGCCGCCGGTGAGCCGGTGGGTTACGGCAGCACCTGGGTCAGCGAGCGTGACACCCGCCTTGGCGTGGTGGCGATGGGGTATGGCGACGGTTATCCGCGCAGCGCACCCAACGGCACGCCGGTGCTGGTGAATGGCCGCATTGTGCCGATTGCCGGACGCGTCTCGATGGATATGATCACCGTCGATTTAGGGCCGCAAGCCACGGACAACGTCGGTGATGAGGTGATTTTCTGGGGCAAAGCGTTACCGGCGGAGCGCGTTGCTGCGGCCACCGGCATCAGTGCTTACGAACTTATCACTCAGCTGAGCGAACGCGTTACCCGCCAGTACATCGGTGATTAAGACTTACTTCTTCACCGCCAGCCACTGGCTGACAACCTTCTGATAGTCGCCGGTGGCTTTACTCAGGTGCAGCCACTGGTCGACATACATCTTCCAGCTCACATCATCACGCGGCAACATGTAGGCTTTCTCGCCATATTGCAGCGGCTTCTTCGGATTCACCGCACACAGTTTCGGATAGCGTTTTTGCTGGTACAACGCTTCGGATGCATCGGTGATCATCACGTCCGCTTTCTTATCCACCAGCTTCTGGAAGATGGTCACGTTGTCGCTGAGTGTCAGCGAGCCTTTTGGCAGATGGCTGTGAACGAAGGCTTCATTGGTGCCACCCGCCGGTTCGATCAGGCGAACCGAAGGCATATTCAGCTGGGCGACCGTCTGATATTTACGCACGTCTTCACAACGCACCAGCGGAATTTTGCCATCCTGATCCAGCACGTTGGCGAACCAGGCTTTCTGCTGGCGCTTGAGCGTGACCGAAATCCCGCCCATGGCGATATCACAATGCCCGGCGGTCATCTCATCCATCAGTGATTTCCAGGTGACCGGCACCCAGTTCACTTTCACGTCCAGACTGGCCGCCAGCGATTCCGCCATGGCGATATCAATGCCTTCGTACTGGCCGTTTTCTTTCAAAAAGGTATAGGGTTTATAGTCGCCGGTGGTGCAGACATTCAGGGAGCCTTTCTGAATAACGCGCTCAAGATGTGAGGATGTGGCGTCTGCCATTGCCAGCGTGGGGAAAAGGGCGAGCAGGGCGAGAGGGGTGAAGATCTTTTTCATTATTCTGTCCTTGCGATGAAATCATTCTGTTTGCAATTAATCTGCGCAAGTATAAGAAAAAACAGCCGATAAGTATTTACGTGGGTATAGTCTTTGCAACTGAAATTCATCACAGACAAAAAATATAATGACAGGAAAGGTGCCATGTACAGCATTGATGATTATGACCTGAAAATTTTGACATTATTACAAGCCAACGGAAGACTGACCAATCAGGAACTCAGCGAGCTGGTGGGATTATCTGCCTCGCAATGCTCACGCCGTCGTATCGGCCTGGAACAGGCGCAGATGATCCTCGGGTATCATGCCCGGCTTGCACCGGAAGCGGTGGGGCTTGGGATGATCGGCCTTATCGAAGTGCGGTTAATCAATCACTTGCCCGCGCAGGTCGAGGCATTTCACAGCATGCTGGGTGACGTGGACGCCATTATCGATGCCTACAAAACCACCGGAGATGCCGACTATTTGCTGAAAGTCGCGGTGAAAGATTTAGCCGGTTTAAGCACGTTGATAAGCCAGATCCTTTCTGTGCATAAAAGTGTCGCCCATGTAAAAACGTCAGTCGTGCTTAACCGCCTAAAAGAAAACGGCTTATTAACCGTAGGGTGAAATTCGCAAAGGGTTATTTTCCCCGCACTGTTATGGTGATTTATTTTGGTGCGCCCTCACTTTTGTGGTGCATAATTATTAATTAAAATGCGCAATTTGTGCATGTAAAGAATAATTAACGCCACTAAAAATCTTATTTTCGATTTTTAATGCAAATTCCGTGCGTGAATATTGCCTTGTTCGCGTATCTCCTTAATTATCGCTAAAACGACTTTAGTGATTATTCTTTGGGGAAATGGGTATTTATGGCAAGTCTCGACAGTTTAGAAAAGCCGGTGGAACAACCAGGCTCCACGCACACCGTGACAGAAGACGTGCTGGCGATAGTGATCGGCACGCTGATGGTGTCGTTTGGCGTGGTGATGCTGCGCCAGGTTGGCGCGCTGACCGGCGGCACGGCAGGCATGGCGTTTCTGGCGCACTACCTGACGCAAGTGTCATTCGGTACGGCCTTCTTTATCATCAACCTTCCTTTCTACTATCTGTCTTTTCGCCGCATGGGCTTGCAGTTCACCCTGAAAACTTTCGCCGCCGTGGCGATGGTTTCGGTCTTCTCCGATCTGCATCCGCTGTTTGTTCATTTCGATCATCTGCAACCTTTCTACGCCACGCTGTTTGGCAACGTGATCATGGGCATCGGCTTCATTGTGCTGTTTCGCCACAAAGCCAGCCTCGGCGGCATGAACATTCTGGCGCTGTTTCTGCAGGACAAATACGGCATCCGCGCCGGTAAACTGCAAATGGGCGTGGACTGCTGCATCGTGCTCGCTTCGCTGTTTGTCGTCAGCTATGAAATGCTGATTGCCTCGGTGCTGGGCGCGGTGATCGTCAATCTGATCATTGCGATGAACCACCGTCCGGGGCGTTACAGCGTCTGACCACATTGAGACAAGCATGGCGCAGGGTTCTGAGGGCTGCGCCATATTGAGATGCTCCGGTCGCTGAGGTGTCTGTATGATCCTGGTCTATGTGAGCCCAACAGCATCTCAGACGAACGGGCGGTTTTATATGCGGGGCGTGCCTGAAAAATGCCAACATAGTTGTCATTTTCTTTAACGAACTTTGATAGTCTGTGAAACAGTGTTGATCCGCCGCTCCGGCCGTGAGATCGCCGCGCTACTTAACCAAACCAAGGAGATCTATACCGTGTTCCAACATGTCGATGCCTATGCCGGTGACCCGATTTTGTCGCTGATGGAAAGCTTCAAGACCGATCCAAGACAAGACAAGGTGAACCTGAGCATCGGTCTTTATTACGACGAGCAGGGTATTATTCCGCAACTGGCGGCGGTGGAAAATGCAGAGAATCAGCTGAACGCCGGGCCGCAGGCCGCGTCAGTGTATCTGCCAATGGAAGGTCTGACCGCGTACCGCGCAGGCATTCAGGAACTGTTGTTTGGTGCCGCACATCCGGCGTTGAAACAACAGCGTATCGCGACGATTCAGACCGTCGGCGGTTCCGGTGCACTGAAAGTCGGCGCTGATTTCCTGAAGTTTTACTTCCCGAATTCTGAAGTGTTTGTGAGCGACCCGACCTGGGAAAACCACGTGGCCATTTTTGCCGGCGCGGGTTTTAAAGTTCACACCTACCCGTACTATGATCCGCAGACGCTGGGCGTGAATTTCACCGCGATGATCGAACGTCTGAACACCTTGCCAGCGCAAAGCATCGTGCTGCTGCATCCGTGCTGTCACAACCCGACCGGTTCTGACCTGACGCCGGCGCAGTGGGATCAGGTGATTGAAGTCACCAAACAGCGCGAGCTGATCCCGTTCCTCGACATCGCCTATCAGGGCTTTGGCGCGGGCATCGACGACGACGCTTACGCCATCCGCGCGATGGCCTCTGCGGGCGTAAACTGCTTCGTCAGTAACTCCTTCTCGAAAATTTTCTCCCTGTACGGCGAGCGCGTGGGCGGGTTGTCTGTGGTGTGTGAAGACAGCGACGCCGCAGGCCGTGTACTGGGCCAGCTGAAAGCGACCGTGCGCCGTAACTACTCCAGCCCGCCGAATTTCGGTGCAAAAGTGGTGGCGAAAGTGCTGAGTGACAGCGCGCTGAACGCCCAGTGGAAAGCCGAAGTGGAGAAGATGCGGACCCGTATTCTGGAAATGCGCCACACGCTGGTCGATACCCTGAAAACGGCGTTGCCGGGCCGTAACTTTGATTACCTGCTGCAACAGCGCGGGATGTTCAGTTATACCGGTTTCAGCGAAGCGCAGGTGGTGCGTCTGCGCGAAGAGTTTGGTGTGTATCTGATCGCCAGTGGCCGCGTCTGCATGGCTGGCCTGAATCACCATAACGTGAAACAGGTCGCTGAAGCCTTCGCTGCCGTACAATAATTCCCGTCATACTTCGAAAAGGCCGACAGACATGTCGGCCTTTTTTTATTCCGCCGAACTGACGTTAATCACTTCCACCTGATGATTTTTCAACACTTTTAGCAGCCCGGCAGCCGGAAGTTCATCGGTAAACAGCGCCGTGGCCTGCGAGACATTGCCTATTTCTACCGCAGCCGAGGCGTGATATTTGGTGTGATCCGCCGCCAGCAAGATATGCCGGGAGTGCGCCATCATGGTTTTCACCACGCTGGCCTCGTTGACATCAAACTCCAGCAATGCGCCGTCACTCTCAATCGCGCCGACGCTGGTGACCAGATAATCCGCCCGGAAACCGGCGACAAACGCCGTGGCGGACGGGCCAATAATCCCGCCATTGTGCGGACGCAGCGTGCCGCCCGGAACCATCACCTCAAAGCGCGGATTTTTATACAGAATATGCGCCACCCGCAGACAGTTGGTGATAATGCGCAAATGGCTGTGGTTGAGCAGGGCGTGCGCCACCTGCTCGACGGTCGTGCCGATGGTAATAAACACCGTGGAACCGTCGGGAATGTAATCGGCAATCGCTTCGGCGATGGCTTTCTTTTCTTCCGTCCAGGACATTTCCCGCTGCTCAAAGGCGGTATTGACCACGCTCGACGCCCGGCCCGCGCCCCCATGATGGCGGCTCACTAATCCCTGCTCGCTGAGTTTGCGGATATCGCGACGAACGGTTTGCGTCGAGACGTCCAGCAGCGCCGCCAGCTCTTCAATATTCATGTAACCGCGTTCAGCAATCAGTGCTAACAGCTGATCGTGGCGCGGGTTACCGGTCAGTTCAGTAAGACTCATAGCCATACCCCTAAAATGAGCGTCTGAGTCGTATTCTATACAGAAAGTGACATAAAAGACCGGGTTTGATCACAGTCGGGTATACCGGCCCGCCCGCCTGGCTGCGTACATTTCAGCGCCGCGACGCCGCTGGCAAACCGCACAGCCTCCGCCGCAGGCCGGTGTTGCGCGAGGCTTATCGCCAGCGCGCCATGAAACACATCCCCCGCACCGGTGGTATCCACCACGTCTACGCGAAACCCTGGCTGATGATGCAGCCTGTTGTTTTCCCACCAGAAGCATCCGTCTGCGCCATGGGTGACATACACCTGTCCGTTTGTGAGCGTTTTTGCATGCCTGAGCCCGCTTTCTGCATCACTGCTGCCAGTCAGCCGCTGTAAACCCGGTGCGGAGAAAGCCGCATGGTCGCTCAATGCCACCAGCGCCGAAATATCCTGCGGCGTGACATCGGCATCCAGTACCGTCATCACACCGGCGTTGCGCGCCAGGGTAAACGCCCGCCTGGTGCCTTCATGCCAGCGCACATCCGCCAGCACCACATCCCACTGCGAAAAATCGATATCGTTAAGCCATTCACCGCCTTGCGGCAGGTCCGGGCTGGGATAGTTGATGATGATGCGTTCGCCGCGCGCATCCACCAGAACGGCAGATTGCGATGACCTGGCCTGTTTAACGCGCAGGGCATAACGGGTATTTACCCCCAGAGATTCAAGCTCTTCGAGCAGTCGGTCGCCGGTGTCGTCATCCCCCACGCGGCCAATAAAATCCACCTGTGCCCCCAGCTTTGCCGCCGCAACCGCCGCCGTGGCAGTCGGGCCGCCTCCCACTTCGGCATAGGTGTGAGCGACATACTTCCCCCCTTCCGACGGTAAATTCTCCACGCAGTAAATGCGATCCATCACGGCAATTCCGACACAAGCAATACGAATCATGGCTATTCCTTAAGCATTTTTGGTGGATTTATTTTAATTAAGCCAATTGTTAAAAAAGTGATGGCTGTCAATTTTTTGACTTGAAATTACAAATACGATCAAAAAAAGACAAATAACAACATCGCCGATAATCAAAAAATGACACCCGCTGTCATTGAAAAGGAGACGTGCATGGCAACTATCGCATTTATTGGTCTGGGGCAGATGGGGTCACCGATGGCCAGCAATCTGATCAAAAAAGGGCACAGCTTGCGGGTTTTCGATCTGAACCCGCAGGCCACGCAAGTGCTGGTTAAGCAGGGGGCTACCGGCTGTGGCAGCGCCGCGCAGGCGGCAGAGGACGCAGAATTTGTGATCACCATGCTGCCCAACGGCGATCTGGTGCGTGAGGCTTTATTTGCGAAAGGCGGGGTTTGCGAAACCTTATCGGCGTCTGCGCTGGTGATCGACATGTCCACCATTCATCCGTTGCACACCGACAGCCTGATCGGCGAGATGCGTCTGAAAGGCTTCAGCATGATGGATGTGCCGGTGGGCAGAACGTCCGATCACGCCATTGCCGGCACCTTGCTGCTGCTGGCGGGCGGCACGCCGGAACAGGTTGAACGCGCCACGCCGGTGCTGATGGCGATGGGGTCGGAGCTTATCAATGCGGGCGGTCCGGGCAAAGGCATCCGTGTCAAACTGATCAACAACTACATGAGTATTGCGCTGAATGCGCTCTCCGCCGAAGCCGCCGTGCTGTGCGAAGCGCTGGATCTCTCCTTCGATGTGGCCCTGCAGGTGATGAGCGGCACACCCGCCGGCAAAGGCCATTTCACCACCACATGGCCGAATAAAGTCCTGAAAGGTGACCTGTCACCGGCCTTCATGATTGACCTCGCCCACAAAGATTTGGGGATCGCGCTCGACGTGGCAAACCAGCTTCACGTGCCGATGCCGCTCGGTGCCGCTTCCCGCGAAGTGTACAACCAGGCGCGTGCCGCAGGGCGCGGTCGTCAGGACTGGACCGCTATTCTCGAGCAGGTACGCACCAGCGCCGGACTCACTCAAAAATCCACACAGTAATGATTTAACAAAGGAAAGATGAATGAATAACTACACCCTCAGAGACATCGCCCGGCCTTCCGGCGGTTTTGCCATGCTGGCTGTCGACCAGCGGGAAGCGATGCGCTCAATGTTCGTGACGGCAGGCGCGAAGCCGCCGGTGTCCGATCAGACCCTGACTGATTTCAAAGTGAATGCCGCCAAAATCTTATCGCCTTTCGCGTCGGCCATTCTGGTCGATCAGCAGTTCTGCTACCGGCAGGTGGTCGAACAACGGGCCGTCGCGCAGAGCTGCGCCACGATCGTCGCCGCCGACGCATTTATTCCCGGCAACGGCATTCCGGTGGACAGCGTGGAGATCGACCGGCAGGTGGATGCGCAGGCTGTGCGCGATAACGGCGGCAAAGCCCTGAAGTTACTGGTGCTGTGGCGCAGCGATGAAGATCCGCAACAGCGTCTGGACATGGTGAAAGACTTCAATCATCTGTGCCACGCCCATGGCCTGCTGAGCATTATCGAACCGGTGGTCAGGCCGCCGCGTCGTGGCGATAACTTTGACCGCGAACAGGCAATTATCGATGCGGCAAAAGAACTCGGCGACAGCGGAGCCGATCTCTACAAAGTGGAAATGCCACTGCACGGCAACGGCCCCCAGGCGGCATTGCTCGCCGCCTCCCGCAAGCTGAATGAACAGATCAGCATGCCGTGGGTGATCCTCTCATCAGGCGTCGATGAAAAGCTGTTCCCGCGCGCGGTCAGCGTGGCGATGACGGCTGGCGCATCCGGTTTTCTCGCCGGGCGCGCGGTGTGGTCATCGGTTGTGGGGTTGCCGGATACCGGGCTCATGCTGCGTGACATCTCCGCGCCTAAGCTGCAACGCCTTGGCGAGATTGTTGATGAAATGATGGCCCGCCGCTAACCAGAGGACTGAATGATGAAATGGTTTAATACGTTGAGCCACAACCGCTGGCTGGAGCAGGAAACCGACCGGATCTTTGATTTCGGCAAACAGGCGGCCGTGCCCACCGGCTTTGGCTGGCTGGGAAATAACGGGCAAGTCCGGGCAGATATGGGCACGCATTTGTGGATCACCGCCCGCATGTTGCACGTCTATTCGGTTGCCGCGGGCATGGGGCGTCCCGGCGCGTATTCGCTGGTGGATCACGGTATCCGCACCCTCAACGGCGCGCTGGCAGATAAAAAATATGGCGGCTGGTACGCCTGCGTAAATGATGAAGGTGTGGCAGACGCGTCGAAGCAGGGATATCAGCATTTCTTCGTGTTACTGGGCGCGGCCAGCGCGGTCACTACCGGCCACCCCGACGCCAGAAAATTACTCGATCAGGCCATCGGCGTGATTGAAAAATACTTCTGGAGTGAAGACGAACAGATGTGTCTCGAGTCGTGGGATGAAGCTTTCACTCAGACGGAAGATTACCGTGGCGGCAATGCCAACATGCACGCCGTCGAGGCTTTCCTGATTGTTTACGACGTCACCCACGATCGCAAATGGCTGGATCGCGCGCTGAGAATTGCTTCGGTGATCATTCATGACGTCGCCAGAAAGGGCGAGTACCGCGTCAACGAGCACTTCGATGCGCAGTGGAACCCGATCCGGGATTACAACCAGGATAATCCCGCGCACCGTTTCCGCGCCTATGGCGGCACGCCGGGCCATTGGATCGAATGGGGGCGTCTGATGCTGCATCTCCATGCCGCGCTGGAGGCCCGCTTTGAAACGCCTCCGGGCTGGTTGCTGGAAGATGCCAAAGGGTTGTTCCACGCGACCCTTCGCGATGCCTGGGCGCCGGACGGCGCTGACGGCTTTGTCTATTCCGTCGGCTGGGACGGCAAACCGATTGTACGTGAACGGGTTCGCTGGCCGATCGTCGAAGCGATGGGCACAGCCTATGCGTTGTATTGCGTCACCGGCGATACGCAATATGAATCCTGGTATCAGACATGGTGGGAATACTGCATCACTTATTTAATCGACTATGAGAACGGTTCGTGGTGGCAGGAGCTGGATACCGATAATCGCGTCACCACCAAAGTCTGGGACGGCAAACAGGATATATATCATCTGCTCCACTGTCTGGTTATTCCACGGCTGCCACTCGCGCCGGGGCTGGCTCCCGCCGTGGCCGCAGGTTTGCTGGACATTAATGCAAAATAAAAACAGCGAAAAATATAAATTCCTGAACGCATTGATGACATAAAAAAATAGACGGAGTTCACCATGAGTACCCTACAAAATACCCTTTCTCATCTTGAATTAACGGCGGGTAATAATGAATTTTCGCTGGTATACCAACACCGGCTTATTCTGCGGCATACGCCAGATGCCCCCTGTTTATGGATTGGCGGCGGAGAAGCCGATATTGAAATGTTTCGCGGCAATTTCAGTATTAAAGATCGTCTGAACGAGAAAATCGCCCTGTGCGATGTGACGGTGACTCCTCAGTCCGACGGCTGGCTGTTCCATTTCAGCCGCACAAACCTGCTCACTGCGACGCTTCACGTCACCTGCGATGAGCGTGGCCGTTTGCGGATATCGCTGCAAAATCAGGACCGGGCGCACAACCGCATCTGGCTGCGGCTGGCGGCGCAGGCGGAAGATCATATCTACGGCTGTGGCGAGCAGTTCTCCTACTTCGACTTGCGCGGAAAGCCTTTCCCGCTGTGGACCAGTGAGCAGGGCGTCGGGCGCAACAAACAGACTTACGTCACCTGGCAGGCGGACTGCAAAGAGAATGCCGGGGGCGATTATTACTGGACCTTCTTCCCGCAACCGACGTTCGTCAGCACGCAAAAATACTATTGCCACGTCGAAAACAGTTGCTACATGAATTTCGATTTCAGCGCGCCCGAGTATCACGAGCTGGCGATGTGGGAAGACAACGCGACGCTGATTTTTGAGTGTGCGGACACTTACATCAGCCTGCTGGAAAAACTCACGGCTCTGCTGGGGCGACAGCCTGAATTACCGGACTGGGTGTTTGATGGTGTGACGCTGGGCATTCAGGGCGGCACCGACGTCTGCCAGCAAAAACTCGATGCCATGCGCGACGGCGGCGTGAAGGTCAACGGCCTCTGGGCGCAGGACTGGTCCGGGATCCGCATGACGTCCTTTGGTAAGCGCGTGATGTGGAACTGGAAATGGAGCCGCGAATTGTACCCGCAACTCGACGAGCGTATTAGCCGGTGGAAAGAGGAGGGCGTGCAATTTCTGTCGTACATCAATCCGTATGTCGCCAGCGATCGTGACCTGTGCGCAGAAGCCTCGGCAAAGGGCTATCTGACCAAAGATGCCAGCGGTGCGGATTACCACGTCGAGTTCGGTGAGTTTTACGCCGGTGTGGTCGATCTGACCCATCCGGCGGCCTATGACTGGTTTAAGAACATCATCAAAAAGAACCTGATTGAACTGGGCTGTGGTGGCTGGATGGCCGATTTTGGCGAATATCTGCCGACCGATACCTTCCTGCACAACGGCGTCAGCGCAGAAATCATGCACAACGCCTGGCCCGCACTGTGGGCGAAGTGTAACTACGAGGCGCTGCAGGAAACCGGCAAGCTCGGCGAAATCCTGTTCTTCATGCGCGCCGGTTACACCCACAGCCAGAAATACTCGGTGATGATGTGGGCGGGCGACCAGAACGTGGACTGGAGTCTGGACGATGGGCTGGCATCCGTCGTGCCTGCCGCACTCTCTCTGGGGATGAGCGGTCACGGCTTACATCACAGCGACATCGGCGGTTATACCACCCTGTTCGGGATGAAACGCAGCAAAGAGCTGTTGCTGCGCTGGTGCGATTTCAGCGCCTTCACGCCGATGATGCGCACCCACGAAGGCAACCGTCCGGGAGATAACTGGCAGTTTGACGGCGATGCCGACACCATTGCGCATTTTGCGCGCATGACGGACGTCTTCACCCGCATGAAGCCTTACATCAAACAGGCCGTGGCGCAGAACGCCCAACGCGGCCTGCCGGTGATGCGTCCGTTGTTCCTGCATTACGAAGACGATGCGCACACCTATTCGCTGAAATACCAGTATCTGTTTGGTCGCGATCTGCTGGTGGCACCGGTGTATGAGGAAGGACGTCGCGAGTGGTCGCTGTATCTGCCGCAGGACACCTGGATCAACCTGTGGACCGGGGAAACCTGCCACGGCGGCGAGAAAACCGTCGATGCTCCGCTGGGCAAACCGCCGGTATTTTACCGTGCCGACAGCGAGTGGGCAGCGCTGTTCAGTGGTTTCCGGCATATCTGATAAGGCTCAACCGCCGGTGCGCTGTCATCAGGTACCGGCGGCACAAGGAGAAGAATAATGAGTCAGACCCGCACTGCTGATCCCGCCACCCTGCGCTTACCTTTCAAAGAAAAACTGGCGTACGGAATGGGGGATTTAGGTTCCAATATCCTGCTGGATATCGGCACGCTGTACTTGCTGAAATTCTATACCGATGTGCTGGAATTACCGGGCACCTACGGCGGCATCATCTTCCTGATTGCCAAATTCTTCACGGCTTTCACCGATATGGGTACCGGCATCATGCTGGATTCCCGGCGTAATATCGGTCCGAAAGGCAAGTTCCGCCCGTTTGTGTTGTACGCCGCGTTCCCGGTCACCTTACTGGCGGTGGCCAATTTCGTCGGCACGCCGTTTGAGATCACCGGTAAAACGGTGGTGGCGACGGTGCTCTTCATGCTGTACGGGCTGTTCTTCAGCATGATGAATTGCTCATACGGCGCGATGGTGCCTGCCATCACAAAAAATCCGGACGAGCGCGCCTCACTGGCGGCGTGGCGGCAGGGCGGTGCAACGCTGGGCCTGCTGTTGTGTACGGTGGGGTTTGTACCGGTGATGAATCTGCTGGAAGGCAATTCGCAGCGCAGTTATATCTTCGCCGCCACGCTGTTTTCACTGGTGGGATTACTGTTTATGTGGCTGTGCTATGCCGGGGTAAAAGAGCGGTATGTCGAGGCGCAGCCCGCCAGTTCAGCGCAAAAACCGGGGCTGCTGGCATCTTTTCGCGCCATCGCCGGTAACCGTCCGCTGTTCATTCTTTGCATCGCCAATCTCTGCACGCTGGGGGCGTTCAACGTCAAACTGGCGATTCAGGTGTATTACACGCAGTACGTGCTCAATGATCCTATCCTGCTCTCCTATATGGGTTTTTTCAGTATGGGATGCATTTTCATCGGCGTGTTTATGATGCCCGGCGCGGCGCGGCGGTTCGGCAAGAAAAAAGTCTACATCGGCGGGCTGGCGCTGTGGATTATTGGCGACGTTCTCAACTACTTCTTTGGCGGCGGTTCGGTCAGTTTTGTGGCGTTCTCCTGCCTGGCGTTCTTTGGCTCGGCGTTTGTGAACAGCCTCAACTGGGCGCTGGTATCGGACACCGTGGAATACGGCGAATGGCGCACCGGCGTGCGCTCGGAAGGCACGGTTTACACCGGTTTCACCTTCTTTCGCAAAGTGTCGCAGGCGCTGGCCGGGTTCTTCCCTGGCTGGATGCTGACGCAGATCGGTTATGTGCCTAACGTGGTGCAGTCGGCGGGGACCCGCGAAGGGCTGCGCCAGCTGATCTTCATCTATCCCTGTGCGCTGGCGGCGATCACCATTGTGGCGATGGGCTGCTTCTATAACCTCAACGAAAAAATGTACGTGCGCATCGTTGCTGAAATAGAAAACCGAAAACGTCAGGCGTAATTCAGTCAACAGAATGGCGCGCCTGCGGGCGCAATGAGGATCGATTATGACGCATTTACACTCCGATGATCCGCTGACGCTGCGTGAGAAGTGCGCCTACGGAATGGGCGATTTTGGCTCAAACCTGATGTTGTGCATCGGCACCTTGTATCTGTTGAAGTTTTACACCGATGAACTGGGGATGCCGGCGTTCTATGGCGGGGTGATCTTTTTAGTCGCGAAGTTCTTCACCGCCTTTACCGACATGCTGACCGGCGTGTTGCTTGATTCACGCCGTCGCCCAGGCGCCAGAGGAAAGTTCAGGCCATTCATTCTCTATGCGTCGGTGCCGGTCGGGCTGGTGGCGACGGCGCAGTTCATGGCGAATGATTTCAGTCTGCCGGTGAAAACGGCGCTCGCCACCGTGCTGTTTATGTTGTTCGGCCTGTTCTACAGCCTGATGAATTGTTCCTACGGCGCGATGGTTCCGGCCATGACCAAAAAATCCCATGAACGCGCGCAGCTTGCCGCGTGGCGTCAGGGCGGGGCAACGCTGGGTTTACTGTTGTGTACGGTCGGATTTATGCCAGTGCAGGCGTTGTTCAGCCAGTCGCCTTCGCTGGGATACCTTATCGCCGCGCTGATCTTCGCCACCTGCGGCGTGTTTTGCATGTGGTGGTGTTACAGCGGCGTAAAAGAGCGCTACGTGACGATCACGCCGGAAGGGCATCAGCCCAGCATTCTGCGATCCTTTCGTGCCATCTTCCACAACCCGCCGTTGCTGGGCATCGCCAATTTATGCACGCTGGCCGCCTTCAACATCAAACTGGCGATTCAGGTCTATTACACCCAGTACGTTCTCAACGATATCGGTTTGCTGTCGTGGATGGGTTTTTTCAGCATGGGCTGCATTTTGTTCGGGGTGCTTCTGGTTCCCGGCGCGGTGAAGCGGTTTGGCAAAAAACAGGTCTATATGGGCGGGTTAGGGCTGTGGGCGGCGGGAGATGTGATGAATTTCCTGTGGGGCACCAGCTCACTCTCTTTCGTGTTGTTTTCCTGCATGGCCTTTTTTGGCACCGCTTTCGTCAACAGCCTCAACTGGGCGCTGGTGCCGGATACGGTGGATTACGGCGAATGGAAAACCGGAATCCGCGCCGAAGGGTCGGTGTACACCGGCTATACCTTCTCCCGCAAAATTTCTGCTGCGCTCGCCGGTTTCCTGCCGGGGATCATGCTGACGCACATCGGTTACATCCCTCATGCGGTGCAAAGCAGCCAGACGTTGCTGGGGTTGCGCACGCTGATATTTCTCTGGCCCTGTGCACTGGCTATCAGTGCGGCGATCATTATGGGCGTATTTTACACACTCAATGAAGCGCGCTTTGCCAAAATCATTCAGGAAATCAGTGCGCGCAAAAAGGGGGAGATGCCCGAACCTGCTATTGAAACAGAAAAGACGTCAGTGCTGAGCCTTTAACGCGTTCAGGTTTGCTATGGTTAACCGAGGGCATTTTTATCCCCCCAGCCATCACGTTACAAGGAGACACCTAAACATGACCAGTTCGGAACTGCTGACATACTGCATGGCAAAGCCCGGTGCAGAACAAAGCGTCGAAAATCAGCGCGGTGCAAATCAGGTAAAAGTGGGCGAGGCGATGTTTGCCATGGTGTGTGAAGTTGACGGGCGCGAAGCGATTTCGCTGAAAACCAGCCCGGAACTGGCCGAACAACTGCGCACCCGCCACCCGGAAATCGTGCCGGGCGATCATCTCAATAAATCCCACTGGAACACGGTCTATCTCGACGGTTCGCTGCCGGATTCGCAATTCTATTATCTGATTGACGGCTCCTACCAGCTGGTCGTCTCCGGTTTGCCGGAAGCCGTTCGCCACGAGTTAGGCATCTGACTTCAGGGTGCAGCGGCGGGCCATAACCCGCTTTTCAGCGTGGTGGGCGCGTACTCCACCGCGTGAGCGCGCCAGGGCAACGCGGCGCGAAAACGCCACAAACGGGTAATATCCAGCGTCCAGTAGCGTTCTGCGCCCGCCGGGCCAGGGATCTCCTGCGGCTGCCAGTGGATCTGCGTGGTGCCCTGAACATGCAAAATATCGCCGTTGTCGAAATCCATAAACAGCAGCGCGGCGCGGGGTTCGGCCAGTAAATTTCCCAGCGTGTTCATGTACTTGTTACCCCGAAAATCCGGCACCCACAGCCGGTTACCCACCAGATGCGCAAATCCCGGCTGACCGCCGCGGTGCGAGACATCCGCGCCGTCGTGCCCGTGGCTGGCGATGAAAAAGGTATCAGAACGCGCTATCAGCGCGCGGGCGTCGGCATCCGCTTGCGTCATCTCTTCCCGTGCGGGCAGCGGCAAACTGACCGGCACATCGGTCAGCGTGCGGATCTGAATATACTGCGGGCAGTTACCAAAACTCTGATCGACCAGGATCTCGATCCGATTTTTATCCATGCGCCCGATCCTGCCGTTCACCCGATTGCGCCGCCGGTTCGAAAAGTCGATCCCCAGCGCGCCGATCTGTTTTCCCGGCTGTAATGCCGCCAGCGCCGGATCGTCCGTGCGTCGCGGCGCATTCACCCGCAAATGTCCGTCATCCGGCGTGCGGATAAAACCGGCCGGTCCGCTCAGCAGCGTCGCTACCGGCCAGCCGTTGTCATCCAGCGTTGAGATAAACAGATAAGGCAGCGCCGCGAAAAACAGCTGGTGCTGCTCCGGCATTGCCTCGCGGATCCCATGCGCGACGACGTCAAAACCGGCCAGCTGCTGCGCCTGAAGTTCGCCGGTATGGAACGGGCTTTTCATGGCGCTTACTCAGCCTGAACAGGCAGCGGCAGGGCGGGCAGCGGCGTAAAGCCGGGCAGGCTTTCCACCCGTTGCAGCCAGCGTTGGATCGCCGGGTAACCGGCCAATGAAACGCCGCCTTCCGGTGCCGTCGCCACATAGCTGTAACAGGCCAGATCGGCGATGGTGGCGCGATCTGTCGCCAGAAACTCACGATGTTGCAGATGATCTTCCAGCTGCGGCAGGAATTTCGCCGTCACTTTCAGCGCGCTTTCATACACTTCCGGCGCGGAAAACTGCTTCACCATCCGGGCCGACGCCGGGCCGTAACGCACTTCACCGGCGGCGTGGGATAACCATTTTTGCACTTCTGCGGCTTTCAGCGGATCTTCCGGCAGCCAGTGGCTGTCCGGCGCGTAACGTTTCACCAGATACACCAGAATCGCATTGCTGTCGGTGAGCACAAGTTCGCCGTCGGTCAGAACGGGGATTTGTCGAAGCGGATTCAGCCGGGCAAATTCTTCGGTCTGGCGCACGTCGGCACCGGCTTCAGTGGCCTCAAACGGCAGATTGAGCATAGTCAGCAACAACGTCACGCGGTGGCAGTGGCCGGAAAGCGGGGTGCTATAAAGTTGAATGGCGGGCATAGGTGTCTCCTCTGTGGCAGTGAGTCCAGATTACTCTTGCATTAAATGAATGAGATCCACGAAGATTGAAATTGAGTGTTTCACTTTGTGGAAGAATCTATGGACCGTTTAGACGAAATGGCGATTTTTGTCGCCGTTCTTCAGTATGGCAGCCTGGCGGAAGCCGCCCGTAAACTTCACCGTTCACCTCCGGCGATCACCCGCGCCATTGCCTCGCTGGAACACCGCTTCGGCGCGAGGCTGGTGGAGCGCACCACGCGCAGCCTGGCACCGACCGAGGCGGGCGCACGGCTGGCAGAAAAGGCGAGGCTGCTGCTCAGCCAGTATCAGGACGCCGTGCAGGACACCGCTGAAACTCAGCTCAGCGGCCTGCTGCGCATCACCGCGCCGGTGCAGTTTGGCCGCAAACACGTCGCGCCGCTGGTGATGGAATTTCTGGCGCAGAACCCGGACATGCAGATCGAAATGATGCTCAACGACCGTAATCTCGATCTGATCGACGAAGGATTAGACCTGGCGGTACGCATCGGCCATCAGGACGATTCCGGCAAAGTGGCGCGCAAAGTCGCTGAAGTCACCCGCGTGCTGGTCGCCAGCCCGGCGTATCTGGCGCAGCATGGCGAACCGCAGCATCCCTCGGAACTGGCCGGCCATCAGACCGTCATGGGCACCTTGCGGACCCCACTGCGCGAATGGCGTTTCGGGCCGCACGAGGATGAACTGCGCGTCCGGCTTTCGCCGCGTTTGCTGCTCAACGACGTCGAGTCGCAGCTGCTGGCGGTGCGCAGCGGTCAGGGGATTGCCCGGCTATTGTCGTATCAGGTGAGGGATGATGTGCTGGCGGGCAACATGGTGCGGCTGTTAACCGATTTCGAACCGCTGCCGTTGCCGGTACAACTGGTGGCGCAGCAGGTACAGCAGATGCCGCGCAAAGTGCGGACATTCTGGGATTTCGCCTGTCAGCGGCTGAGTGTGCTGCCGCAACTTCATGCGCTGAACGCATCTTCGGAACAGTGACTCAGGTCACGCTCGTGTGCGGTAAAAATAACCTACTCTGAGAGTTGTGCAAAAACAGTGAGTTACTTCAGGACAGGTTGTCCGCTTGCTCACACCAACCCAGAAGGAAAGGATGATGACCCGTAACCGGCTGAATCTTGCCACGCTTTTGATACTGGCGCTCAGTGCGCCGCTTCCCCTGACGGCGTTCGCGCAGAGTTTGCCACAGGATCCTGACCCGGCCACGCCGGCGAAAACCTACATCAGCGCCGTGAACCCCGATCGCACTATCACTTACCGTCTGTATGCCCCGACGGCGCAGCATGTGGACGTGGTAACCGGTTCAACGCCGGTCACGTATATTCCGCATCAGATGAGCAAAGACGACAAAGGTGTGTGGAGCTGGACGTCGGAGGCGCAAAAACCTGATCTCTATGAGTATTTCTTCAACGTTGATGGCCTGCGGATTGCCGATCCCGGCAGCGCGATGCCGAAACCGCAGCGTCAGGTCAATACCAGTCTGATCCTGGTGCCGGGCAGCATTCTGGATGTGAAAAATGTGCCGCACGGCGAAGTCCGCACGCTGACCTATCATTCCGCCGCGCTCAATTCCGAACGTCAGGTCGCCGTCTGGACGCCGCCGGGTTACACCGATGCGTCACAGCCGCTGCCGGTGCTCTATTTCTACCACGGCTTTGGTGATACCGGCCGTTCGGCGCTGGATCAGGGGCGTATCCCGCAAATCATGGATAACCTGCTGGCGGAGAAAAAAATCGCGCCGATGTTAGTGGTCATTCCGGATACCGAAACCGACGCCAAAGGGGTGGTGCCGGAAGATTACGTCACCAAAGATCGCCGCAAAGAGTTTTATCCGCGTAACGCAGCGGCAGCAGATAAAGAGCTGACCGGCGACATTATCCCGCTGATTGCCAAAACCTTCCGCGTCCGCGATGACGCCGTCGGGCGCGCTCTGGCCGGTCTTTCGCAAGGCGGTTATCAGACCCTGGTCAGCGGCATGACGCACCTGGATCAGTTCGGCTGGCTGGCGACCTTCAGCGGTGTGAGCACCACCACGGTGCCGAATGAAAACGTGGCGAAACGCTTCGCCGAACCGGAAAAAATCAACGCACAGCTGAAAAACTTCACGGTTGTGGTCGGTGAAAAAGACGTGGTGACAGGCAAAGACATCGCCGGGCTGAAATCCGAACTGGAGGAGAAAAAGATTAAATTTGATTACCACGAATACCCGAATCTCGGCCACGAAATGGACGTCTGGCGTCCGGCCTATGCGGAGTTTGTACAGAAGATATTTAAGTAGGGTTTCAGGAGTAACGCCTCCCTGTGAGGGGAGGCGTTAGTTGACGTTAAGCGCTTTTCTTCGCCTGCTGGCTGTGGCGTTCCAGCAACGGTTTCAGGAAGCGTGCGGTATGCGATTCTTTGCATTCCGCCACGGTTTCCGGCGTACCCGCCACCAGAATCTGACCGCCGCCTGCACCGCCTTCCGGCCCGAGATCGACAATCCAGTCTGCAGTTTTAATTACGTCCAGATTGTGCTCAATCACCACGATGGTATTGCCCTGATCGCGCAACTGATGCAGCACTTCCAGCAACTGCTGAATATCAGCAAAGTGCAGGCCGGTGGTCGGTTCATCGAGAATATACAACGTCTGACCTGTGCCGCGTTTTGAGAGCTCACGCGCCAGTTTCACACGCTGCGCTTCACCGCCGGACAGCGTGGTCGCTGACTGGCCGAGGCAGATATAAGTCAGACCGACGTCGATCAGCGTCTGCAATTTACGCGCAAGGGCAGGCACGGCGTCAAAGAATTCACGGGCTTCTTCGATGGTCATTTCCAGCACTTCGTGGATGCTCTTGCCTTTGTATTTCACTTCCAGCGTTTCGCGGTTATAGCGTTTACCACGGCACTGATCGCAGGGCACATAGATGTCCGGCAGGAAGTGCATCTCTACTTTGATCACGCCGTCGCCCTGACAGGCTTCGCAGCGGCCGCCTTTCACGTTGAAACTGAAACGCCCCGGCGTATAGCCGCGCGAACGCGATTCCGGCACACCGGCAAACAGTTCACGAACCGGCGTAAAGATGCCGGTGTACGTCGCCGGGTTCGAGCGTGGCGTACGGCCAATCGGGCTCTGGTCGATATCAATGACTTTATCGAAATGCCCCAGGCCTTCAATTTCACGGTAAGGCGCGGCTTCAGCAAGCGTTGCGCCGTTCAGTTCGCGCTGTGCCAGCGGGAACAGCGTGTCGTTGATAAGCGTCGATTTACCGGAGCCGGAGACACCGGTGATGCAGGTAAACAGGCCTACCGGCAGCGTCAGCGTCACATCTTTCAGGTTATTGCCTTTGGCGCCGGAAAGCTTCAGCACTTTGGTGGCGTCCGCCGGCACGCGCTGCGCCGGTACGGAGATTTCGCGTTTACCGCTGAGGAACTGACCGGTCAGGGAATCTTCCTGCGCCATGATGTCATCGGCTGTCCCCTCGGCGACAACGCGGCCGCCGTGGACACCCGCACCCGGACCGATATCAATGATATGGTCGGCGGCGCGGATCGCGTCTTCATCATGCTCTACGACAATCACGGTATTCCCGAGATCGCGCAGGTGGATCAGGGTTTCCAGCAGACGTTCGTTGTCGCGCTGATGCAGGCCAATAGAAGGCTCATCCAGCACATACATCACGCCCACCAGACCGGCGCCGATCTGGCTCGCCAGACGAATACGCTGAGCTTCACCGCCGGACAACGTTTCCGCAGAACGGGACAGCGAGAGGTAATTCAGGCCGACGTTCACCAGGAATTTCAGGCGATCGCCAATCTCTTTCAGCACTTTCTCGGCGATCTGTGCACGCTGGCCGCTGAGTTTCATATTGCGGAAGAAATCCATCGCATGACCGATGCTGAAATCAGAGATTTGCGGCAAGGTCGTTTCTTCCACAAACACGTTACGCGCTTCTTCCCGCAGGCGGGTGCCTTTACAGGATGCGCACGAACGGTTGCTGATGTATTTCGACAGCTCTTCACGCACCGCGCTGGATTCCGTTTCTTTATAACGGCGCTCCATGTTGTGCAGCACGCCTTCAAACGGATGACGACGAATCGACGTGTCACCGCGATCGTTAATGTATTTGAATTCAATGGTCGTTTTGCCGGAACCATGCAGAATGGCGTGTTGCACATCGCTGCTCAGGTCGTTGTACGGCGCTTCCACATCAAAATCATAATGCTCGCCGAGAGAGCGCAGCATCTGGAAGTAATAGAAGTTACGGCGATCCCAGCCACGGATGGCGCCGCCTGCCAGTGAAAGCTCAGGGTTTTGCACCACGCGGTCCGGATCGAAGAACTGCTGAACGCCCAGGCCGTCACAGGTCTGGCAGGCACCGGCCGGGTTGTTGAACGAGAACATGCGCGGTTCGAGCTCGCTCATGCTGTAGCCACAAATCGGGCAGGCAAAGTTCGCCGAGAACAGCATTTCTTCCGCTTTCGGGTCATCCATGTCGGCGACCACGGCGGTACCGCCGGAAAGCTCAAGCGCGGTTTCAAACGATTCCGCCAGACGCTGCTGTAAATCCTCACGGACTTTGAAACGGTCAACCACGACTTCGATGGTGTGCTTTTTCTGCAATTCCAGCTTCGGCGGATCGGACAGATCGCAGACCTCGCCGTCGATACGCGCACGGATGTAACCTTGCGACGCCAGGTTTTCCAGCGTTTTAGTGTGCTCGCCTTTGCGATCTTTAATGATCGTGGCGAGCAGCATCAGGCGCTGACCTTCCGGCTGTGCGAGGACGTTATCCACCATCTGGCTGACGGTCTGTGCTGACAGCGTCACATTATGATCCGGGCAGCGCGGCTCACCCACGCGGGCAAACAGCAGGCGCAGATAATCGTGAATTTCCGTGATGGTCCCGACGGTAGAACGCGGGTTATGCGATGTGGATTTTTGCTCAATCGAAATCGCCGGAGACAGACCTTCAATGTGGTCGACGTCCGGTTTTTCCATTAAGGATAAAAATTGACGAGCATAGGCTGACAGCGACTCAACGTAACGACGCTGGCCTTCGGCGTACAGCGTATCGAACGCCAGAGAGGACTTGCCTGAACCCGATAAGCCGGTGACAACAATCAGTTTGTCGCGCGGGATAATCAGGTTGATATTCTTGAGATTATGGGTACGTGCGCCCCGAACTTCGATCTTATCCATTCATCATTCCCGGATTAACGTGATAGCTCACCGTGCCGGTGACCTGCGGAAAATGGAGCATCGCGCCGGTCAGCGAGTCAGGCACAGAGAAGAACGTAACGCGCAATTATGACACAAATCACAGTCTATGCCACCCCGAAACCTGAATGTATATCCAGTACTCGATGTAACAGCGGAACGTTTGCTGAACAATCTGGAAAGAATGCCGCATCCTCAGACATCCATGGTACGAAGGTATCGTTTTATGGTTATAATGCTGCAAAGTGTGACCTTCCACACCTCGGATTGTGGTTTCAACCACGACATACATCATCAGGAGAATCCACATGGCCAGCAGAGGCGTAAACAAAGTAATACTCGTCGGTAATCTCGGACAAGATCCGGAAATCCGCTACATGCCAAACGGCGGCGCAGTGGCCAACATGACACTGGCGACCTCCGAAAGCTGGCGTGACAAAGCCACCGGCGAGCAGAAAGAAAAAACCGAATGGCACCGCGTTGTGTTGTTCGGCAAACTGGCGGAAGTTGCCGGTGAATACCTGAAGAAAGGTTCTCAGGTTTACATCGAAGGCGCACTGCAAACCCGTAAATGGACCGATCAGGCTGGCGTTGAAAAATACACCACCGAAGTTGTCGTTAACGTGGGCGGCACCATGCAGATGCTCGGCGGCCGTACCGGCGGCGGCGCACCAGCAGGCGGCGGCCAGGCAGCAGGCGGCCAGTCAGGCGGTCAGCAAGGCGGTTGGGGTCAGCCTCAGCAGCCACAAGGCGGCAACCAGTTCAGCGGCGGCCAGCAGGCTCGTCCGGCTGCGCAAAACAACGCGCCAGCACAGAACAACGAACCCCCAATGGATTTCGACGACGATATCCCGTTCTGATACCTGCCTTCGGGCATCCATGTCAGAAATGAAAAAAGCCCCGAAAGGGGCTTTTTGCTGTCCGGCATTCAGGAATCTCTCATCCTTCAAACTTTCCCCACCGCACCAAACACTAATCTGCCCTGATGGAACGTCGCTTTCACCTCGGATACCCTGGCTACCGCTTCGGCGGAGCAGCTGGCGTCGACCAGGATCATTTCGGCGTTATCGTTCACCGCGGGCCACTGGCGGTTGCCGCTGTCGTCGAGCGGCAGGACGTTGCCGGTGGCGATGGCGAGGGAGCGCGTCAGGCCGAATTCGTCGGAGTTGCCGTAGAGCTGGGCGTACAGGCTGGCTTTTTCCAGCATGCTGCCGGTGCCAAACGGCGACCAGTGGTCGATCACGCTGTCGGTGCCGGTCATCACGAATACACCGTTCTGGCTGAGCTGCGGCAGCGGCATGTTCAGTTTGCCGAGCGGAATGGTGGAAGCGACGGTGAACTGCTGCTCGGAAAGCCCGGCGATCACGCCTTCCAGTTCCGCACCCTGCATCATCGCCAGCGCGAAACCGTGGCTGAGCGTCACTTTGCCTTTCAGTTGCGGGTTTTTCTCCACGGTCTGAATCATGTATTTCACCGCCGCAATCCCGGCTGGCGTGGTTTCATGCAGATGAATATCCACGCCTTTGTTTGTGTCCAGCGCAATCTGGAACATCGCATCGAGGGATTTTTCCATCGCGCCGTCTACATTCGTCGGGTCCAGCCCGCCGACGTACTGCACGCCCATTTGCATCGCTTCGCGCATCAGCCCGTCGACTTTTGAGTGCAGTAAACCGTGCTGCGGAAATGCCACAATTTCACAACTGAAATCCTGCTGATGTTTTTCCAGTGCGATTTTCAGATGCTCGAGGCTTTTCAGGCCGCTCACCGGGTCGATATTACAGTGGCTGCGCGCCACGGTGGTGCCTTTGGAATGCAGCAGGCCGATGATCGCCTCTGCGTGTTCCACCGAGGTCGGTAACAGTTGCGGGATCAGCACCTGTTCGCGGGCAATCATGTCCATGATGGTCTTGCCTTTACGCGGGCGCGGCGCTTCCCACTTGCCGCCGTAGAAGGTCTTGTCGAGGTGAATATGCATGTCGCGCGTGGCGGGCAGCAGGAGTAATCCCCGCGCATCAAAGGCAGGTAAGGTGCTGGCCGGGGCCTCTTTTGCAGGGTGGATCGCCACGATTTTGCCGTTGTTGATGTCCAGATTATACAGGCCGGTTTTGGTGGCAATGACTGTCTCGCCTTCGCGCTCAAAACCCTCTTCCAGCCGCACATTACGCAGCTGATAGTGCGGCGCAGTAATCGCGTTGATCTGGCTGGCATCGTCACATTTTTCATCCATCGCGCCTGCTTTAAACGGCGCTGCTGATGCGATACCGGAGGCCATGCCTGCGGTCAGCAGTGCGCCGGTCGCGGTGATTTTGGCGCTATGAGAGAGAAAGTGTCTGCGGCTTTGTTGCTGAGGATTTTGCACGTCGAATTCCTTAATCATGATGCGGGAGGATGCTGCTTTCCTTTCACCCTAAAAGATATCGCCGGTTCCGGCTGCGATTTTTCCCACTGCCAGCTAGTGGGAAACCTAATGGCTAACTGAGCTGACAAAAATCCTTTAATTTTCCGGCCAGTGCGATTTGCGCAGGCGTGGCATCGGGGCGGTAAAACAGCGCCAGTTCGACGTTATCCACTTGCGGTAATCCGCTTTCGGTGCCCAAAACCCGGTGCGCCGGCAGGCGGCAACTGGCGGGCAATAAGGTGACGCCCAGTCCGGCGGCGCTGGCGGCCACCAGCGCGGCGAGGCTGGCGCTGCTGTA
This sequence comes from Rahnella rivi, assembly GCF_019049655.1. Classification (GTDB taxonomy): domain Bacteria; phylum Pseudomonadota; class Gammaproteobacteria; order Enterobacterales; family Enterobacteriaceae; genus Rahnella; species Rahnella rivi. The sequence goes on along the minus strand of NZ_JAFMOX010000064.1, from coordinate 252,368 downwards.
ACTGATGCGCCAGCTGCGCCCGAGGGCATCCAGCGCCTGACACAGTTCTTCGCGATACAGCGCATTGAGCGGAAACAGCACCAGCGGCACCGGATTGCGCTCAAATGCCGGATACTCGGCGCTGTCGAGCCACAGCATCGGCTCGGGGCGTGAGGCATTGGCTTTTTCGCCGGTCAGCTGTTTCACCAGAATGATGTCCAGCATGTCCTGCTGCCAGGCGCGGCGCAGTTCGTGGCTCAGGCCGCTGGTAACGTCGAGGCGGATATGCGGATGGGCGCGGCAAAACTGCGCCAGCAGGGAGGTGGTCGCTGCCGCAAAATCTTCCGGTACGCCGAGGCGCACCACGCCGTCAGGCCACTGGTCGCTCAGCGCATCGTGTGCTTCACCGTTGAGCGCAATGATCCGCCGGGCATAGCCGAGCAGACGTTCGCCCTCTTCGGTGAGCTGAACCTGATGGGAAGTGCGTTCCAGCAGCGGTTTTGCTAACGCCTCTTCCAGGCGGCGGATTTGCTGGCTGACCGTCGATTGCGACAAATGAACGCGGTCGGCGGCGCGGGTAAAACTGCCGGTTTCACACACGGCGACAAAACTGAGTAACTGCTGCGGGCTGAACATGGGATAGCGATTCATTTCATCACTACTTATGGTTGTGGTATTTGAAATTTGAATACCGGGGAGAGTATCAACCTTCGCGTCGCCGCACCAGACTGGCTCATTGCGCGGTGGTTTCGTGCCTCCTGCTCCAAAAGGACGCCTTGTTTTAGGGCATCACTCCCGCACTCCGGCAGTTTCTGATTTCACTTAAGATTGTATACAAGGCTTCGGCGGCAAATTGTCTTTCTGGTACAGAAATTGCTTTTTCCTTGTGAGACTTCAAGGAGAAAAACATGAAAGCGATCGTGATTGGTGGCGGTATTGGCGGTGCATGTGCGGCGATTGCGCTGAAGCGTTTTGGGATCGAGACGGCGGTCTTTGAGGCGGTGAAAGAGATCAAACCGGTTGGCGCGGCGATTTCCATCTGGCCCAACGGCGTAAAGTGCCTGAACTATCTCGGCATGAAAGACGCGCTGCGCGAGCTTGGCGGTAACATGCGTTTTATGGCCTACAAAGAATATCAGCAAGGCCAGACCATGACGCGATTCAGTATGGATCCGCTGATTCAGAGCGTTGGCGAGCAGCCTTATCCGGTGGCACGCGCGGAACTTCAGGCGATGTTGCTCGACACGTACGGCCGCGATCGGGTGCAGTTTGGCAAGCGCGTGACGCACGTTGAGGAATCCGCCGACAGCGTCACCGCCTGGTTTGATGACGGCACCTCTGCCACCGGCGATTTACTGATCGCCGCCGACGGCACTCATTCCATTATCCGCCAGCATGTTTTGGGCTACGCCACAGAGCGCCGCTACGCTGGTTACGTTAACTGGAACGGTCTGGTGGAAATCGACGAAAGCATCGCCCCTGCCGATCAGTGGACGACGTTTGTCGGCGAAGGCAAACGCGTTTCCCTGATGCCGGTGAGCGGCAACCGTTTCTACTTCTTCTTTGACGTGCCGCTGCCGAAAGGTTTACCGCAGGATCGCACCACCGTACGCGATGATTTGCAGGGCTATTTTGCAGGCTGGGCGGAACCGGTGCAGAAGCTGATCCGCCAGATTGACCCGCAGACGACTAACCGCGTCGAAATCCACGACATCGACCCGTTTATGCAACTGGTGAAAGGGCGAATTGCGCTGCTCGGCGATTCCGGCCACAGCACCACGCCGGATATCGGGCAGGGCGGTTGCGCGGCGATGGAAGACGCCGTGGTACTGGCGAATATGTTGCAAACCAATTCGTTAGGCATTGAAGATGCGCTGCTGCGTTATCAGGAAAAACGCGCGTACCGCGTGAAAGATCTGGTGCTGAAAGCCCGCAAACGCTGCGACGTGACCCACGGCAAAGAGATGGCCGTCACCGAACAATGGTACGAAGATCTGAAAACCGAAACCGGCGAGCGCATTCTCTCCGGCATGTGCGAAACCATTCTGGGCGGCCCGCTGGAATAACCTGTAATGCGCAGGAAATAAGTTTTTACAACTCCTTAAAGTTTCCTGTGTTTTTGCCGAAAATAACATCAGAAGGATCAAGGTATCCACTGGCGCTATGACGCAAAAACATAGGGACTCATCAGGATGACAGTTATCTCTGCGACAGGTAATCAGGCGCTTAATACGCTGCTTACCGCCACCAAAACGACGGCCACGGTGTCTCCGGTGGCCAGTCAGCAGCAAGCGACAACGGCGCAATCCGCCGCGGTAATGATTGGCCAGACTGACGCCACGTCGCCGGTCTACAACATCACCAAACCGGCACTGGTCTGGGAACGTTCTTCCAGCGACCTGATGTCTTCAAAGCTCGCCTCGAATTTCAGCAACGCCGGTAATGCGGCGCGTTTTTCCGGACTCGGTGCCGCCCTGCTTGAACGCTTTACCACCGACAGCGGCAGTTATTCGCAATCGGTGATGAAGCAGACCTCCGCTCAGTCCGCCAGTTCTGCGGGTAACGTCGCCGCCCAAACCCAACTCCACACCAAAGCCGACAATCAGATCAGCCTGAGTATCAAAACCGCCAGCGGCGCGCTGGTGGAGATCACGCTCGGCAGTGATGATGACGGGCTGGGTGTGCAGGTGAATGTCAGCAAAGGCACACTGAGCGATGCCGACCGCAAGGCGCTGGCGAACATGGCGGAAGGTTTTCAGAAAGCGATTGATGGCCTGACGGCGCAGCCGCCGAAGCTCGATCTGAGCGGGCTGACAAAGTTTGATACCTCGGTGCTGACGTCGGTGGATTTGCACGCCAGTCTGGGCACTGAAAACACCCGGACGCTGGATTTTCACGCTGACGCCAGTACCCGCTCGGTGAAATCCACCGGGATCGACGGCACCGTGAATATCAGCGTGGATATGAGCAAGTGCGCCCTGTTGGGTACGGAAAATCAGCAGACGCAGGCGCTGAACCAGTATCTGAAACAGTTCGACAATGCGGGAAGCCGGGGTAACGCGGACGATGCGCTGATGACCATGTTCAGGGATGCTTTTACGGCGCTGAATTCGAATTATGGCGAGAGCGCGACCACGCACAAAAGCAGCGCCAGAGAACCGGTGTATTTCTCGCTGACCCGGACCGATAAAAACATGGTATCCGGTCTGGCAGATTTCACGGCCTCCGTCTCTCAGACGCCGGTGGATAAAACCAACCCGATGCGCCCGGACGAGGTGGACACCTTCTCTTATCAGGTGTCGCAGTCGAGCAGCATTACCGGTACCGGCACGCAGGATCGGCATATCTCGCAGAAGCAGCAGTCACATCTGGTCGCCAGCTACCACAAAGCGCTGACGTCGGGTTTACAGCTCAACCTGACGACCGACAGAAACTCGCAGAATTATCTGTATTATCAGATTGATGACAAGGCCGAGAGCACCACCAATATCCAGTATCAGAAGGGGGCTCTGGTGAGTGCGTCGGTGGATCAGCGCGCCAGTACTTCCACGCATATCCAAAAATATGTGAAGGGATGGCTGGAGTCAGACACCACCACGCCGGTGCACACCTCGAAAACCACTGATCTGCTCGGTAAGCTGCAATCAGACTGGGAGAGCAACCATTCGCGCCTCTCCTTTGAAGATTATCTGCGTCAGCAAAACCAGCCAGATCTCAGCAGTCTGGTGCTGCTGGAGTCTGATCCGGGCGCGCTGAAAAACCGATGAACACGGGCCTGACGGCCTTTTTAACAGCCCCGTGAGGGGCTGTTACTGTTATCACAATATCTCAAACTTCGCCCCTTTCAGCACGATATCCGCAAATTGCAGATGATGCATAAACTCGCGCAAAATCAGCAGGGTTGCGGCGAAATCATTGCCATCGGGGATGCCTTCGAACTGCGCAGGACGTCCGTTAATCACCAATGCCAGCCGGTCAAACGTGCGCTCCACGGCCTCGAGAGACAGCGTCATCACTTCATTTTCAGCCACGCCTGCAATGCGTGCCAGTGCGCGAATATCATTGTCGGTACTGAACAATTGTGCGCCCGGCGGGATATCGTGGCGGATGCGGATGATTTCATCCTCGACCACCATAATGGCGTTTTCCATTTCATCCGGCGTTGGCGGCGTATGACGAAAATAGCCGACGGAAGTCAGCTGTGAGCCCAGCGTCAGCGGCAATATTTTATCGTCGATATCGTCATGCCGGACGGTAACCCGGGTTTCTTCGCGGCCAATATGCAGCAATACAGCAGGTTGGGTCATCGGCGTCTCCTGATATTTAGCCTTTCAACGTAGCGGGTTCAGACCTGAGAAATCTACTATGTCAGATGCGGATCGCGCCGCGCAAACTCTTTGACCATCCAGTCAATGAATACCCGCACGCGTGGCGAAAGCTGGCGGTTGCGGGGATAAAGCAAAGCCACCGGCATCTTACCCACCGGAAAACCGGCCAGGATCTGCACCAGTTTTCCCTGCGCGAGATCGTCAGTCAGCGCGTATTTTGGCACCTGAATAATGCCCATTCCGCGCCGTGCGGCTTCTTTCATACTCTCCGCGCCGTTGACCGAAAATGGCGTCGGCAGCAGAATTTCACGGCTTTTGCCCTGAACCTGAAAAACCAGCGGCAACAGCCCGCCGGTCGCACTGGAGCGGTAGCCAATCATCCGGTGTCCGGTGAGATCGTCCGGTGTGTCTGGCGTGCCGAACCGTTGCAGATAGTCCGGGCTGGCGCAGGTGATTTCCGGCAGCGTGCCGAGCGGGCGCGCCACCATATCGCTGTCTTTCAGCTCACCGGCGCGGATCACGCAGTCGATGCCTTCGCGCACCAGATCCACCAGCCGGTCGCCCTCGCTCAGGTAAAACTCAATATCAGGATATTGCGCCAGAAAATCTGGCAGGCCGGGCAACACGAAATGCCGCGCCAGCGTGCCGTGCACATCCACCCGTAACAGCCCTTTCGGCTGCGCCCCTGCGAAGGCCATTTCGGCATCTTCCACCTCTGCCAGAATGCGCAGACAGCGCTGGTAATAGGCTTCGCCATCCAGCGTCGGGCTGACGTGGCGGGTGGTGCGCTGCAAAAGCCGGATGTTGAGCCGCGTTTCCAGCTGTTTAATGGCGTCAGTCACCGTCGAGCGTTTCAGGTTCAGCGCCTGCGCGGCCTGCGTAAAACTCCGCAGTTCCACCACGCGGGTGAACAACGCCATGCTGTCGAGTTTATCCATGATGATTGTTCGCCTTTTCCGGATAGTGATAACGAATATCAGGGAATTATCCGGCAGCGTCAATCGGCTACTCTTTCTTCAGCGACAACGAATCCGAATCACTCAAAAAGGAAACACATCATGACGTCATCCAATCAAAAAGTGGCGCTGGTTACCGGCGCATCCCGTGGCATCGGCGCGGCTATCGCAGCGCGTCTGGCGCGGGACGGTTTCACCGTGATCGTGAACTATTCACGCGGTGCGGCAGAGGCTGACGCGGTCGTCAGTAAAATCGAAAAGGCAGGTGGCCGGGCTATCAGCGCGCAGGCCGATGTCAGCGACGCGGCGGCGGTCAGCCGGATGTTTGCCAGTGCGCAACAGGCATTTGGCGGCGTGGATGTGCTGGTGAATAACGCCGGGATCATGACGCTTTCGGCGATTGCTGACACCGACGATGCTGCATTCGATCGCCTCATCGACATTAACCTGAAAGGCACCTTCAACACCCTGCGCGAAGCGGCGAAACACCTGCACAACGGCGGGCGCATCATCAACTTCTCATCGACCGTTGTCGGGTTATACCAGCCGACGTACGGCGTGTATGCCGCCACCAAAGCGGCCGTCGAGGCGCTGAGCCGCGTGCTGACCAAAGAAATGCGCGGACGCCAGATCACCGTGAATACCGTGGCACCCGGCCCGACGGCAACGGATTTGTTCCTCAACGGCAAATCTGAGCAACTGGTGGAAACCCTCGCCAAAACCTCACCGCTCGAACGCCTCGGCCAGCCGGAAGATATCGCCTCCGTGGTGGCTTTCCTCGCCGGCCCCGATGGCGCCTGGGTGAACGGCCAGACGCTGAGGGCGAATGGCGGGATTATCTAACCGTCCCGCTTAAAGAGGAGATGAATCGCCGGAATACAGATCGCAAAACCCGGATCAGGAATACTGCTACGGGTTTTAACGACGTGCCCGCGCGCATCATTCCGCGGATTGGCGGGGGGAGTTTATTGGGCTGATTTAAAGCGACACCACCGCCTTGCGCCTGAACATCTCCAGCCATGCCGGGCGGCAGAACATCACCAGATTACCGAGCAGGATCAGCGCCAGCCCGATGACGGCATTGATGTGCCACTGATACCCTTCGTAGAAAGTGGAAACGGTCAGGGCGACCAGCGGGAACAGCAGCGTGCTGTAGGCTGCCTGGCTGGCGCCAATGCGTCCGACCAGCGTGAAGTAAATGCCGAAGGCCAGCACGGAGCCAAATACCGACAGGTAGACCAGCGAACCGAGGTATTGCGGCGTCAGGTCGATGGCGAAAGAGGCACCCTGAAACACGCTCAGTGCACCCATCACCGCTGTGCCGTAGAACATCGCGTAGGTGTTGGTGGACAGAACGTCCAGCCCCCGACGCTGATGACGGGCGCTGATCATATTGCCGAGCGAAAAACCGTAGGTACCGAGCAGGCTCAGGCCAATGCCTTTGAGCAGTTCCGGTGCAATGTGGGCGGCGCTGAAATCGTGCCAGAACAGGGTGATGATTCCCGCCAGCCCGAGGACGGTCGCCGGAATAACCGCCGGTGCCAGTTTCTGGCGGAAAAACACCATGCCGTTGAACGCGTTGAACAGCACGGCCATCGAGAAAATCACCGATTCCAGCCCGCTGGTGATGTAAGCCGCTGCGTGATAGAAGCAGTAAAAATTGAAGCAAAAGACGCAGCAGCCCTGCACGATGCAAAAAAGATGATCTTTCAGGGCGAGCCTGCGCAGGCGACGGGCCGCCAGCAACGCCACCAGCATAATCACCGCCGCCAGCAGGAAACGGTAAAAGATCGACACCGTCACCGGCACATCGCCCTGTTGCAGGTAAATCGCAAACCAGGTGGTGCCCCAGATAATAATCACCGAAATATAAAGCAGTGCGTTCATCGACTTCTCTCATTGAAAAATAATGGTCTGAGGGAAGTGTGCGGTAATCCGGTGACCTTGGCTTTCAACGGCTTGCGGTTGAGTTGCATATTCTTGCGCATTTCTTTGTGCGCCGGCGTGGCAATATCTGGCTCTCATGCCGTCAAAACCCGTAAACTAAGCCTCTTCTTTTTCCTCCGGGTGCAGGTCATGACCAAGGTTTATCAGGCTTTCGACACGCTGCGTAAGCATAAAGCGGTTCTGCACGACAGTGTGGAGCTGAGTTCAGGTATTCAGCTGGCGGCCTGGTCGAATAAAAATGACACCGTGACCCAGGAAAGCCCGGATCACCATACGCTGAGTCTGTACGTCGCTGACGGCTACGAGTGTTATCACAAAACCCGTGGTGGCTGGCGCAACGGCGGCGGCCCGGACCGCTTTTGTCTGATGCCAAAAAACAGCATGTCGAGCTGGGATGTGCGCGATGATTTGTCATTCGTGCATGTCTATTGCTCTGATGAGCATCTGCGTCATCTGGTGGAGCAAACCTGGGATCGCAGCCCGGCAGCGATTCAGATGGAAGAACGCACGTTCGAAGAAGATCCGCAGATCACGCTGCTCTATCGCCACTTTTTGCTCAGCAGCCAGTGGCAGGAAAACAGTAATCAGCTGATGCTGAGCAGTGCGGCAAATCTGCTGATGGCGCATCTGGTGAAGAACTACACTCACCTGCAATGGGCGTTGCCGACGGTGCGCGGCGGACTGGCACCGCATATTCTGAACCGGGTAAAAGACTACATTCACGCTCACCTTGCGCAACCCCTGATGCTGCCGGAACTGGCGCTTCTGGCTGAACTGAGCGAATTTCATTTCGCCCGCATGTTCAAACAAAGTATGGGCATGGCGCCGCATCAGTACGTGATGAACGCCCGTCTGATCCGCGCCGAACATCTGCTGAAAAGCACCGGCATGGAGATCACCACCATCGCGCTGGAATGTGGTTTCAGCTCCGCCAGCCACTTCAGCCACCGCTTCAAATCCGTGCGCGGTATCACGCCGAGCGCACTGCGCAGCGGATCTTAATTTCTTTCTCCGCCCGCACTTCCCGTCTTTTCAACTTCAATGCTAACGTGATGGTCATTCTGAGAAATGAGGAGCAACCATGCACGCCCAAGCGCCTGTTATTGAAACCGAACGTCTGATTTTACGTGGTCATCGCATTGATGATTTTGATGCTATTGCCGCGCAGTGGGCGGATCCTGCCGTGGTGAAATACATTGGCGGTACGCCGTCCAGCCGCGAAGCCAGCTGGAGCCGGTTACTGCGCTATCCCGGCCACTGGCAGATGCTGGGCTTTGGTTACTGGATTGTGTTTGAAAAACACAACGGTAAAGAAGGGGCGTTTGCCGGTGAAATTGGTCTGGCGGATTATCAGCGGGAGATGACGCCATCGCTCAACGGCATGGCGGAAATGGGCTGGGTGGTGGCACCGCAGTTTCACGGCAAAGGCTATGCTGTCGAAGCGGCCAGGGCGGTACTGTCCTGGGCCGATGAAAACCTCGATCGTCAGCTATGCTGCATTATTGCGCCGGAGCATCAGGCGTCTGTCCGGCTGGCGGAAAAGTGCGGATTTGTGGCGCACACCGACACCACCTATCACGGCTCGGCAACGCGGATTTTTCTCCGTCAGCCCAAAGCCTGATAGTTATTGCGGTTGTTCCATTTTGTCAGGGGAAGTCATGCTGAAGATTCTGGGTAAATCGACGTCGATCAATGTGCGTAAGGTGTTATGGACCTGCCACGAGCTGGGGCTGGAATGTGAGCAGGAACAGTTTGGTTCAGGTTTTCAGTCTGTGCAGACGCCACAATTCAGGGCGCTGAATCCGAATGCCATGGTGCCGGTGGTGCTCGATGGCGAATTCGTATTGTGGGAATCCAACGTCATTTGCCGATATCTGGCGGCGAAGGAAGGGCGGGAAGACCTGCTGTCATCGGATCCGAAACGGCGTGCGCTGACCGAACAGTGGATGGACTGGCAGGCGGGTGAGCTGAATAATTCATGGCGATATGCGTTTCCGGCACTGGCGCGCAACAGCCCTCAGCACACCGATCCGGCGCTGATTGATGCCGGTGTCAGCGAATGGAACCGTCATATGCAGATGCTGGAAGAGCAACTTCAGCGCAGCGGCGACTATGTGCTGGGCGATAATTTTACGCTGGCCGATATTGTGCTGGGGCTTGCCGTTAACCGCTGGTCGATGACGCCGATGTCGCGCCCGGCCCTGCCTGCCGTCTCGGCGTATTACGATCGGCTGAATCAGCGCGAAGGTTACCGGCTGTTTGGTCGCAACGGCATGGTCTGATGCGGATGCCGGGCTGAAAATAAAAAAAGACGCGGCAATGTCCTGTGCCGCGTCCTGTTATTCTAAACCTTCTCTATTTTTCAACAGACGCATCGGTTTATTTAAAATCGACTCTCATGAGTTCAGGAATTGTCTGACCATGCGTCGAGAAAACACACTTATCAATATAACTCTTAAATGCCGCCGGTTTAGGAATGCCCATATCCATCAACCGGGAATTATCAAACTTCACGTTTAACTGCGCGAATCCGCCGTACAATTTAATGGCACGTAAAATAATTTTGTCATTACACGGCCCTAAAACATCTTTAAATTGTTTGCGAATGCCGGTGAATTCCTGATAACTGATCTGCTCGTATTCATTAATAATACGCGAAGTATTATTGGCTTTTGCCACCGAGGTATCTATTTCATGGAACGGTGTACACATTTCCGCGCCGGACGAAATATGATAGAAGCTGTGGCTCAGTTCGGCGGCCAGGCATAATTTCACCAGCACCATGGCGCAATAATCGACTGGAATAACATCGACTTCATCGTCGAGGTTACAGGTGAATTTCTTCAGCTTGATCGCCATCATAAAGACCCAGAAAATGCTGCTCGACGGCTGGCAACCGTACTGGGTGTGACCGACGATAATCGACGGACGTGCCACCACGAACGGCAGTGTCGGGCACTCTGAACGCACCAGATTCTCGATAGCACGCTTGGAAATGGTGTACTGCACCAGGTCTTCGTTGTGCTCGTTGTCCGGCATTCCTTCATAGAACACGCTGTCTTTGTCCGGCATGGAGGCCATCGCCGTGCCGACGTGAACGAAACGCTGCAAGCCTTTCACCTGCGCCATGCGTTTGGCGAACACCAGAGAGCCTTCGACATTGACGCGCCACATAGCCGGATTATTGCCGAACGAGGCAATCGCCGCACAGTTGATCACGTGAGTCACCTGATCTAAACGCGGGTCGTGAATAAAGCTTTCGGGTTCGGCCAGATCGCCGGTTAAAATAGACTGTTCATTTAAGGCAGAAAGCAGTTCGTCGCTTAATTCAAATTTCTTTAAATTATCGATGATTCTGGCGAGTCCCGTCGCATTATCGTCTGCTCTGACTAATAACAATAACTGGCTCTTCGCCGTTAATTTTTGACGTAAAAGATATTCAACAACTGCACCGCCGACAAAACCAGTGGCACCGGTAATTAAAATACTGTTCATTATTAAGACCTGCAACGGGAAAGTATTGAGACAGTATCACCCGGACTGTAAACAGAACGTATACCGTTTTTTGCGCTAATTAAACGGCAGTTAAACAGCACGAAAAGCTTAAAAAATCAGGAAAGTTCATTTTAATGAAAAACTAAATATATGGCATTCGTTGGTTACACCGGGAAACATCTCAATAATACATTCGTTCTCTCTTCTCGTTATTTAAGCCAAATTAACAGCGAATAAACCGGATGGGCAACAGGGCGCGCAGGGGGCCATTTTTACGCATAATAGCGAGAAGATACGTGCAGAAAGTATCCACCATGCTGTCACTACGTTAAACTACTCATGTTTAGGGGGGTCTGTCTTTGGACTGCTCCGGAGCGATAACGAGGATGACGCGAACGGCGTGTCTGGTGTGTAATGCAGGGAATATTGCGCAGGTCATTCCCTCACGCGCTGAAATAAGGTACAAGGCTGCATGAAAATCCCAAATAGAATCCAACCTCTGGTGGATGACGGCCTGATAGACGATGTGGTCCGTCGACTGAAAAGTGGCAAAGAAGCCGACGTTTACACTGTTTTATGCGGTGAAGAGATCCGTTGCGCCAAGGTGTACAAAGAAGCTACGCAGCGTAGTTTCAAGCAGGCCGTTCAGTATCAGGAAGGCCGAAAAGTCCGTAACAGCCGCAACGCCCGTGCGATGCAAAAAGGCTCGAAGTTTGGCCGCAAGCAGCAGGAAGAGTCCTGGCAGACGGCGGAAGTCGATGCGTTGTTCCGTCTGGCGAATGCCGGTGTGCGCGTACCGCAGCCCTATATTTGTCTGGATGGCGTGCTGCTGATGGAGCTCATCACCGACGGCGATGGCGTGGTAGCGCCACGTCTGAGTGATGTGATCCTGACGGAAGAAGAAGCCGTGGCGGATTTCGAGACGATGATCCGCAATATCGTGCGGATGTTGTGTGCGGGTATCGTTCACGGAGATTTGTCAGAGTTTAACGTGCTGATGGATGCCGAGGGGCCGGTGATTATCGACCTGCCGCAGGCCGTGGATGCCGCGGCGAATAACCACGCCGAATCCATGTTCGAACGCGATGTGAATAACATGACCGAATACTACAGCCGCTTTGCGCCGCAGTTGCAGACGACCCGCTACGCGAAAGAAATCTGGGCGTTGTATGAAGATGGCAAACTGACGCCAGAAACCCTTCTTACCGGGCACTTCGCCGAAGATACGCATAAAGCCGATGTGGATTCACTGCTCGATGAGATCATTGCCGCCGAAGATGAATACTACGATCGTCAGCGGGCAATGAAAGAACGCGATCTCGATCACTAAGCCGTCATCAGTCCGGCATCACCGAATGTTTCCCGCAAAAACCGGCGTTCTGCAAAATATGCTGGCCGGTTTCTGACAGGACAAACTCCGCCAGCGGTTTCGCTTTCTCCGTACAGGTGGCGAGCGCATAGCTGGCGCGCACGTTGTAATCCGCAGGAATATTAAACACCTCCAGCTCATCATTTTCCCGCAGCAGGGTGGCGTAACTGGTGTAGCCGATAAAGACGTCGGCCTGCCCGGTGCAAATCAACCATTCTGCCGCCAGTTTCCCCTCCGGCACTTTCGCCGACTTCTCGCCGCCTACCAGACGCAACGCTTTATTGCGCAGCACCGCGCCGAAATCGGGATGACGTCGTTCAATCAGTTCGAACATTTGCCAGGTGTAATCACCGGAAGGATCGCTTTGCGGCGTCGATGTTGCCAGGCGAAAACGCGGATCGAGCAGTACGCTCAGCCAGTTAAGCTTCTCCAGTTCCGGCACCTTACGCGCGGTGACGCACAGGCTGTTGCCGCAAAAGGTCTGCACGTCCAGCGCTTTGCCGTGCTGTTGCAACGCCAGCGGATGCGCGGTGTTGGCAGAGGCGAACAGATCGGGTTTTTCACCTTTTTCGATTCGTTCACGCAGCAGCCCGGCAGGGCCGAATTCGGTGACCACGCGGATGCCCGTTTCTGCCTGAAATGCCTCACACAGTGGCGCCCACGCCCGCCGCAGACTGCCCGCGGCGAGCACTTTGATCGATTTTGTCATCAGATCTCCTTGTCACATTGCTTCAAAATAGTCGTTGAAACGCAGTGATTTCAACAGCATGTACGACGTGGAGAAGCGCATTATTTCCCCGCGTGCGGGGCTTCTGCGGCGGGTTTGAAATCCGTCCGGTAGAAGCGCTGATAGTAAGCATCTGCCTGTTTCTGCATGTCGATGTCAGCAAATTTTTGCGGATACAGCTTTTTCGCCATCCACAATTCACCGATCGCCATCGCTTCAGGCATCGGGTAGCCCCAGGCTTTGGCGTATTCCGGCATCAGGTATACGCGGTGGTTTTTCACTGCATCGATGCTCTGCCAGTTCGGATCGTGGTTGATCTGCCCGACCACTTCCGGGTAACGATCCTGCACGAAGATCACCTGCGGATCCCAGGCGATGACCTGTTCCAGCGACACCTGTTTGTAACCTTTCACCGTCGCGGCCGCCACGTTCATGGCACCGGCACGCGCCATCATCAGCCCGGTATATTTACCGGATCCGTAGGTGGTCAGGTCAGGATTGGCCATATACGTGCGGATACGCTGCGCCGGCGCAATGTTTTTCAGCCGTTCGCCGGTGAGCTGACGCTGAGAAAAAGTATAGTCGATCAATGCCTGTGCCTGTTTCTGGCGGTTCATCACGTCGCCGATAAGCGTAATGCCTTTTTTCAGCCCTTCGGTATACGCCCGGTCTTCATCCGGCAGCGCCGGGTTCATTTTGTGTTCTTCGCCTTTCGGATCGTCACGCAGTGAGACCGCCACCACGGCGATACCGGTCTGACTTATCTGGTCGATCATTTCCTGCGGCGCATAGTTAGTAACGAACACCACCTGCGGATGCAGCGCGACCACGCTTTCCAGATTGACGCTGGTCAGATCGCCGACCACCGGCGTGTTCACCAGTGAAGGCGCGAGCCGTACATAACCGCTGCCAAGCTGCTGTTGCCAGTTATTGAGCACACCGACGATGTTGCGGGTGGCGTCGAGCTGTACCAGCAGATTCAGGGTCTGATGTTGCAGCACCACCACGCGATCAACCTTGTCAGGCAGGGTCACCTGCCGGCCCAGCTGGTCGGTTATCAGGCGGGAAGCAAAAGCGGAAGGGACGGAAAAGCTCAGTACAAGTCCGAGAAGGACGGTGGATGAACATGAACGCACGGCGGGATCCTCTGATTTCGTTATGCATAGGATTATATAGCGTTAAGGGCGAGATGAATATGACCGCCGACAATCCCGCGTCGGGCAACGGTTTTGGGCTGAGGTTATGCGGGGCATGTCACCGTTTGTTCATGATTTCCTCCCTGAATTGTCATACACGCGTGCCAAGGTTACCGCCGGATAATTGTTAAGCTTTTCAACCGGAGCGATCATGAAAAACCCTGTAATGCGCGCCACGCTGATGAGTGCGCTGGCGGTAATGGCCTTTGGCGCACAGGCGCAAACGACGCTGACTTTCTGGCATTCCATGGACGGTGATTTAGGTAAAGAGGTCAGCGCGCTGGCTGACCGTTTTAACCAAACTCATCCGCAATACCGCGTGGTGCCGGTCTACAAAGGCAATTATGAGCTGGGGCTGGCCGCAGGCGTTTCGGCGTACCGCAACGGTAACGCGCCGGATATTTTGCAGGTGTATGAAGTGGGCACGCCGAACATGATGGCCAGCAACGCCGTGGTGCCTGTGGCGCAGGTGTTTAAGGATGCGGGCATCCCTAACGACGAAAGCGCCTTTGTGCCTTCCGTGGCGGCCTATTACAGCGACAGCAAAACCGGGCATCTGATCTCGCAGCCGTTTAACAGCTCGACGCCGGTGCTGTATTACAACAAAGATGCGTTTAAAAAAGCCGGGCTGAATCCCGACGAGCCGCCAAAAACCTGGAATGCGCTGGCGACGGACGCCGCGGCACTGCGCGCGGCGGGCATGACATGTGGTTACACCAATGCCGGTCAGCAGGGTTGGATCCAGATCGAAGGCTTCAGCGCATGGAACGGTTTACCGGTGGCGACGCGCAACAACGGCTTCGACGGTACCGATGCCGTGCTCAACTTTAACGGCCCGTTGCAGACGGCACACATTACGCAGCTCAATGAGATGCACAAGAAAGGGGATTTCTCGTTCTATGGCCGTAACGACGATGCCACCACCAAATTCTACAGCGGCGATTGCGGCATCCTGACCACCTCGTCGGGCTCGCTGAACAGGATCCGTCAGTACGCAAAATTCGATGTGGGCGTCGGCATGATGCCTTATCAGGATGGCGCGCCGGGCGCACCGCAAAATGCCTTCATCGGCGGCGCGAGTCTGTGGGTATTCAAAGGCAAAACGCCTGAAACCTACAAGGGCGTGGCTGAGTTCCTGCACTTCCTGGTTGAGCCGGACATCGCCGCCGAATGGCATCAGAAAACCGGTTATCTGCCGATCACCAACGCGGCCTACACGCTGACCCGCGAACAAGGTTTTTATCAGACCCATCCGGGGGCCGATATCGCGATGAAACAGATGATCAACAAGCCGCCGCTGCCGTTCACCAAAGGGCTGCGGCTGGGCAATATGTCTCAGGTGCGCACTATCATGGACGAGGAACTGGAGAAAGTCTGGAACGGTCAGGAAACCCCTCAGGCCTCGCTCGATAACATGGTGACCCGCGGAAATCTGCTGCTGCGCCGGTTCGAAACGTCGATTGCAGCCAAACAATAGCCGGTGATTTTTTCCCGATGTCAGGAGTGATGATGAAAGCGTTAACCCGATCTTTGATTTCTCCGGAGAACCCGGATGTACTGGTTATTGCCCACCGTGGCGTATGGCAAACCACCCCCGAAAATTCACTTGCTGCGCTGCATGAGGCGATTCATCAGGGCGCAGATATTATCGAGATTGATGCGCAAACCACCGCCGATTCGCAGGTGGTGGTGATCCACGATGCCCATCTTGACCGCACCTGTGATTATCAGGGCGAGGTGGCGACCATGTCGCTGGCAGCCGTTCGCCGCGCGAGGCTGAAGGCCGCAGACGGACGCGAAGGCATGGTGCTCACCAGCGAACGCGTTCCTTTGCTGGAAGAGTTACTCGAAGAAGCCCGCGGGCGCATCGTGGTGAATGTGGACATCAAGTATGCGCGGGATTTCGATCGCATCGTAGCGCTGATCCTCAGCATGAACATGGCCGACGGCGTGCTGCTTAAAAGCAAAATTGATCTGAAAACCCAGCGTTTTCCGCTGCAAGTGACCGATGCGCGGATCCCTTATATGCCAATCCTGCACGCCCGTCCGGGCAAGTTTTCGGATGATTTGCGCAAAATCGCGCAGTTCGGTGCGCAGATGATTGAACTGAACTTTACCGATCTGGCCGACGTGATCGCCGCCCGCGAGCAACTTAAACGCCTCGGCGTCCGGCTGTGGGTCAATACGCTGGATGTCTCCCATTCGCTGGATTACTGTGACAGCCGCGCTGCGGTGGATCCCGACGGTGTATGGGGTGTGCTGGTGGATGCCGGCGTCCGGGCGTTTCAGACCGACCATGTCGGGCAACTGGTACGCTGGCTTAAAAACAGAGGTAACCAATGACGATCACGCTTTCCGCCAAACTGGCGATTGCCAGCTCTATTGCCGCTCAGGCAGCCGAACTGGCGCTGGGTTTTTTCAACCGTCGCGACAGCATTGAAGTCAACAGCAAGCGCCCGCAGGATTTCGTTTCAGAAGCCGATGTGGCAGTGGAGCAGTTTATCCGTGCGCAGCTGGCACAGCATTTTCCGCAGGATGCGATCATCGGTGAAGAGATGGGGGGCGTGCTGACGGACGCCGCCTGCTGGGTGATTGACCCTATCGACGGCACATCGAATTTCCTGCGCGGTTCGCCGCTGTGGGGCGTCTCGCTCGGGCTGGTGGAAAACAAAAAACCGACCCTCGGCGTGATTGCGCTGCCGGTGCTCAACGATCTGTTTGCCGCAGAATCGGGTAAAGGCCTGTTCCTTAACGGCAAGCGGTTTCACCGCGACGATCGCTTTGGGGATGTGCAGATTGTGTCGCTCGGCGACAGTTCCGATGACAAGCTGGATGAAGCCTCGGCGTTTTATCGCGGCCTGCGGGCCGCTGAGTGGTCGGTACATTGTTACCGCTGTACCACCATCGGCATGGTGTTCGCCGCCAAAGGCATTATCGACGGGCATCTGCAACGTCGCACCACGCTGTGGGATATCGCGGGAGGCGTTGTGCTGTGTCAGGAAGCCGGGCTGGATACCGTTGTCCATTTCGCCGGTACGGCCGGAAATGAAAACTACCGGCACATGTCGGTCGCCACCGGCACGCCGTCACTGATGGCCGCCGTTGGGCCGCTGTGGCCGGATTTTGCGCCACGTTAACGCCTCCTTGCCCACTAACTCGCTGCTCCCGGCCATTTCGGGAGCCTGGCGGGAAATGCGGGCGGCATCCTGTTTTTTCCTGCCTGAAGTAACATCCTGAATTCTTCAGGTAACCCTCTGATTACAGGATAAAGAACAGCATTTAACAAAATGAAATATTGTTTCATTTCACCATAAAGTTCCTCAGGCTTATGCCGTTATCTCTGACTCCTGTCACTCACTTTGCTGTGTCCTGATGAATAAATTAACCCAACTTTCCGTGCTCGCCCGCCTGATGGGGGCGTTTGCCCTTGTTCTTTCCCTGATGCTGGTTTTGGCCGCGACCTCTGCCTGGCAGCTAAAAAATATTAATCAGCAGATTGAAGATTACCGCGCGTACCGGCTGCCGGGCGTTCAGTACCCGCTGGTGATGCGCGGCACGCTGGCCGAGCTGCGTCTGCAACAGGTGCAATACATCGCTTCACCGCAGGGCGCGCCGCGCGACGGTCACCGGGTGGAAATCATGCAGGCGGTGGCTAACTTTAAAGCCGCGGAACATGCCTATCAGAATCTCAACAGCGGCGGCAGCCAGTCGGCGCTGTTTAAGCAAATCGTCGATAACTTTCAGCGCTTTTCGCTGGCGAACGATCAGGTCATTGAAGCGATGGATCGCAATGATGTGGCGCAGGCCACGCAAATCAGCGGCGATAACTCACGAAAATACCGCACACAGCTGATGGCCGATCTCGCCACGCTGGTTAAAGACGAAGTCAGCAACAGTGAGCACGCGGCGGCACAGGCGCGCAGCCATTACCACTCTGCCAGCGTGCTGTTCCTGGTGCTGGTGGTGTTTGCGCTGCTGCTGTCTGTGGCGATGGCGCTCTTGCTGGCGCGAAATCTCAACCGGCAGCTGGGCGGCGAACCGGCGTACGCGGCGGCGATCATGCAGGAGATTGCGGCGGGAAATCTGGCGACGGAGATCGTCCTGCGGCCCGGCGACAGCGGCAGTTTACTGGCGTCGCTGAGCCGCATGAATCAGCAACTGAACCAGACAATCCATCAGATCATGAACGGCAGCGAGTCCATCAATCATGCCGCCAGCGAGATTGCGCAGGGCAACATTGATTTATCGCAGCGCACCGAAGAGCAGGCGGCCTCGCTGGTGCAGACCAGCGCCAACATGCAAAACCTGACCACCACCGTCAGCCAGAATGCGGAGAACGCCCGCGAGGCCAGCCAGCTGGCACACGCGACGTCAGAAACCGCTTCGCAGGGCGGGTCGATCGTCAGCGGGATGCAACTGCATATGCGGGATGTTTCAGGCAGTTCAAAAGAAATCATCAATATTATCAGCGTGATCGAAGGTATTGCCTTCCAGACCAATCTTCTCGCGCTGAATGCGGCGGTAGAAGCGGCACGCGCCGGCACGCAGGGCAAAGGCTTTGCGGTGGTGGCCAGCGAAGTGCGCGTTCTGGCGCAGAAAAGCGGGCAGGCGGCGAAAGAAATTAAAAATCTGATCCACGGCACCGTTTCTAAAATTGCCGAAGGTTCGCAGCAGGCTGACCGCGCGAGTCAGGCGATGAACGACATCGTGAATTCAGTGAATAAGGTGGCGGGAATTGTCAGTGAAATTTCGACTGCCAGCACCGAGCAGCATACCGGCATTCATGAGGTGGGCATTGCGGTGGATCAGATGGACCGGGTGACGCAGCAAAACGCCGCGCTGGTGGAGCAGGCCGCGGCGGCGGCGCAATCGCTGACGGAGCAGAGTGTCGAGTTGCGCAATGCCGTGCGGTTCTTCCGCACGGCTGCCGTCTGATATCAGCCGCTGTCAGGGCTGTTGCGTGATGGTGAGCTGAGGTTCCCAGGCCGAATCCGGGTGCCGGGCGATTTGCTCCGGCGTCATTGGCCGCCCGAGCAGATAGCCCTGCAAGGTGTCACACCCCAGCTGGGTGAGGAAATCCTGTTGCTGGGTGGTTTCCACGCCTTCGGCCACCACTTTCAGATTCAGCGTCTGGCCGAGGGCAATAATGGCAGACACGATGCTGGCATCTTCGCTTCCGGCGATCAGATCGTTGATAAATGCGCCGTCGATTTTCAGCTCGCTGGCGGGTAAACGCTTGAGATAGAGCAGGCTGGAGTAACCGGTGCCGAAATCATCAATCGAGGCTTTGACACCGTATTTTGTCAGGCGCTCGAGTATCGCCACGCTGACGTCCGGGTTGCGCATCGCGGTGGTTTCGGTCACTTCCAGCGTCAGCATTTCCGGCGGAATGTGGTGGCGTTCAACGGTATCGATGACCATTTCCACCAGATTCGCCTGCTCGAATTGCAGCGCGGAAAGGTTTACTGCCACCGTCCAGGTGGTGTGCCCGGCGAGGTGCCATTCACGCAGCTGGCGGCAGGCTTCATTCAACACCCATTCGCCAATAGGGATGATCAGACCGGTTTTCTCCGCCAGTGGCAGGAACACGTCCGGGCTGAGGGTTTTACCTTCGCGCTCCCAGCGCAGCAGGGCTTCAAAGCCGCTGACCGGCCCGTAAGGCGCGATAAATTTCGGCTGATAATGCAGACGTAATTCGTGATGCTCGATCGCCAGACGCAAGTCGTTAAGCATCTGCAACTGATTTTGCGCATTGGCGTTCATTGAAGGCTGGAAGAAACTGTGGCCGTTGCGGCCTGAGTTTTTGGTGTGATACATCGCCGCATCGGCGTTAAGCATCAGTTCGCGTTCGTTCTCGCCGTCGCCCGGATACACGGCAATACCAATACTGGCGGATACCAGCAGTTCGTAACGCGAAACGTGGAACGGGCGGGCAATCAGGTGCACCAGTTTATCCGCCAGCTGTGAGGCATCGGTCGGCTCGGTGATTTCTGTCAGCAGGACAAACTCATCGCCGCCCAGCCGTGCCAGCGTATCCGACGCGCGTAAATGCGACAGCAGCCGCTCGGTCACCGACACCAGCAGTTGATCGCCAATGTGATGGCCAAAAGCGTCATTGACCGCCTTGAACCCGTCGAGATCGATAAACAACACCGCAAATTCGGATTCTCCCCGCGTGGCTTTCTGCACGGCCTGGCCGAGACGATCTTCCAGCAGCAGACGGTTGGGCAACTTGGTCAGGTTGTCATGCAGGGCTAACTGGGTCAGCTCGCGATTGGCCTGCGCCAGGGAAGACGCGAGCACCGACGTGCGCGCCTGCATACGGCCATCGAGCACCGAGATAATCAGCGTGATCGCCAGAATCGCCAGCGTCACCACAATGACCAGCAGCGCCAGCCAGTTGTTATCCACACCGCTGTTGGCGGCCATGCTGTGGCTCATCGGCGGGAACGTGGCGGCGGCCATGCCGGTATAATGCATGCCGACAATGGCGGTGCCCATGATCACGGCGGCGCTGATGCGCAACAGACGCACGTTAGGCGACTGCTGACGTAAATGAAACGCCATCCACAGCGCCGCACCCGACGCCACCACAGCCACCAGTACGGACACCATCACCCACGGCACGCTGTAGATAACAGGCGGCATCATGCGCATCGCGGCCATGCCGGTGTAATGCATCGCGGCAATCCCGCCGCCCATCAACAGTGAACCGGCCAATAAACGCATCATCGGTAACTGCGGCAGGCACACCAGCCACAGCGCAAAGGCGGAGGAAATAATGGCGATAAGCATGGAGAGTAAGGTGATCAGCGGGTCATAACCCATTGATACCGCTGAGTTGAATGCCAGCATTCCGATGAAATGCATCGACCAGACGCCGATCCCCATGGCGATTGCGCCACCGGTTAACCAGAGACGGGAGGCCTTTCCCTGAGTGGTCGCGACCCGTCCGGCCATATCCAGCGCGGTATAAGAGGCAAGCATTGCAACAATGAATGAAAACATCACCAGCACATTGTTGTAATTACTGGAAAACATGTAAGGCTCCACACAAGCAGGGGTCAATGAGACGGGCTGTTTTTATATTCGGCGTTAATCGCATCACGAGTTATTAAAGGCGAATGAAGTCACGAAAATCTGTTTTCGCGTAATTAAGATTAATCTGTAAGTGGTTTTAATCAAATAAAAAAAACGCATGCAAAATTACACCTGATGAATGCAAGGTTTTTTTAAAGCGTGATAAACAGAGAACCAAAGTCTTGTCTATAGTTAACAAATAATTAAACGTCACGGGATGGAACAGATTCATGATTAAAGTACATCATTTAGATAATTCACGTTCACAGCGAATTTTGTGGATGCTTGAAGAAGTGAGCGTCCCTTATGAAATTCAGCGTTATCAGCGGGATAAATCGACCATGCTGGCGCCCGCATCTTTGAAGAAAGTGCATCCCTTGGGAAAAGCGCCTGTGCTGGAAGATAACGGGCTGATCCTGGCCGAGTCTGGCGCCATCATTGAATACTTACAGGAAACCTATGACGCCGAAGGGGTGCTAAAGCCATCGGCTCTGGCCGAGCGTCAGCAGTACCGCTACTGGATGCATTACGCCGAAGGGTCACTGATGCCGCTGCTGGTCATGAAACTGATTTTCGGGCGCTTAGGCAAACCACCGATGCCGTGGCTGATCCGCCCGATTGCCGGTGCCATCGGGCAGGGCGTGCAGAAAAATTACATCGATAAACAGCTGACCACCCACATGGATTTCCTCGAGCAGCATCTGGCCGTCCACCCTTATTTCGCCGGTTATCAGTTCAGCGCGGCTGACATCCAGATGAGTTTCCCGGTAGAAGCCATTAATGCGCGCGCAGGGTTGGGAAAATATCCCCGTCTTAATGCCTGGTTATCCAATGTCACGGCGCGACCGGCTTATCAGAAAGCCCTGGAAAATGGAGGGCCATTCACCATCATGCGTTAAGTTTATTTCAGGCTGAGATTTCTTTGTGCCGCGTTGTTTTTATTTTCCGGGCGTTCGTGCGTGACATATTTACGTGATGAGCGCCTTTAAATAAATAACCCTTAATAACTGTCATGATATTTTATTTTCAACGTTTGCCCGCCCGTTCCTGATTTATCTCCGGTGTTTCAGTGCTGAATTTTATTTCTGACGCCGCCGCGTTTTTCACCCGCCGTCCCCGCCTTTTTTGCGTTGCTGTCATCGCGTGCGCAACCGATATCGTTCAGCAAACCGCCATCGGGACAAATTTGCAGCAAATTCGCGTTTTTCTTGACCGGACAACGGTAAATTGTCGGCAAACAGAGTTGAAAAGAGGGTATAAGAGGCCGGATAATCGTTTGCGCTAAATTTTAGTCCCGCCATACGCGATGTGAGTTAAACGTTTGCCCTGCACACGTGACGCCGGTTTTGCCGGTATTTCGTGCATCAGGTAAGGAAGCGAACGTGAAGAAACGGTTTCATAATGACCACGCAGGCTAATCAGTAAAGACATCCAGAGGATTTTCCATGTCGAGTCAACAACCTCAAACGGGCCGCGCTGTTGCGCCAAAGGGCCCGCTTGATGCTTATTTCAAAATCAGTGCGCGTGGCAGCCATGTGCGTCAGGAAGTGATCGCCGGGTTAACGACGTTCCTGGCGATGGTGTATTCGGTGATTGTGGTGCCGTCAATGCTCGGCAAAGCGGGCTTCTCTCCAAGCGCGGTGTTTGTCGCGACCTGTCTGGTGGCCGGTTTCGGTTCCCTGCTGATGGGGCTGTGGGCAAATCTGCCGCTGGCGATTGGTTGCGCCATTTCTCTGACGGCGTTTACCGCGTTCAGTCTGGTCCTTGGCCAGCACATCAGCGTACCGGTTGCGCTGGGTGCGGTGTTCCTGATGGGCGTGTTGTTCACGATTATCTCGGTCACCGGGATCCGTTCGTGGATTTTGCGCAACCTGCCCATGGGCGTTGCGCACGGGACCGGCATCGGCATTGGTTTATTCCTGCTGCTGATTGCGGCTAACGGTGTCGGTCTGGTGGTCAAAAACCCGCTGGACGGTTTGCCTGTTGCGCTGGGCGCGTTCACGTCATTCCCGGTGGTGATGACGTTGCTCGGTCTGGCGGTGATTTTTGGTCTGGAGAAGCTGCGCGTTCCGGGCGGTATTCTGCTGGTGATAATCCTGATTTCCGTTATCGGTCTGATTTTCGATCCGGCAGTGAAATATCAGGGGCTGTTCGCGATGCCTTCTCTGGCGGGCGCGGATGGCAAATCTGTCATTTTCGATCTCGACATTATGGGCGCACTGAAAGCGGCGGTATTGCCAAGCGTTCTGGCGCTGGTGATGACGGCGGTGTTTGACGCCACCGGTACCATCCGTGCGGTGGCCGGTCAGGCGAATCTGCTGGATGAAAAAGGCCAGATCATCAGCGGCGGTAAAGCCCTGACGGCTGACTCCGTGAGCAGTATTTTTGCCTCGCTGGTCGGGGCATCGCCTGCGGCGGTGTATATCGAATCAGCAGCGGGTACGGCGGCAGGCGGTAAAACCGGCCTGACGGCCACGGTCGTCGGCGTGCTCTTCCTGCTAATGTTGTTCCTGTCTCCGCTTTCTTATCTGGTGCCTGCTTACGCCACCGCCCCTGCGCTGATGTATGTCGGTCTGCTGATGCTGAGCAACGTAAACAAACTGGATTTCAACGACTTCGTTGATGCCATGGCGGGGCTGCTGTGTGCGGTGTTTATCGTGCTGACCTGCAACATCGTCACCGGCATCATGCTCGGTTTCAGCTCGCTGGTGATTGGCCGTATTTTCTCCGGCGAATGGCGCAAACTGAACGCGGGCACGGTGATTATCGCCGTGGCGCTGGTGGTGTTTTATGCGGGCGGATGGGCGATTTGATGCCAGGCCGACCGGAAAGTTTCGGTTTCTCACGTGCGGTAATCGCTTAACGCGCTGCGCCGAAACCGCCCAAAGGAGGAAAGTGCTTTTCCTCCTTTGGATCCCTCCTCGCTTTTCAACAAGCGCTTTGCTCGCTGGATCTTAAATTCAGGGGCAGATTGTCTTTTTCTTTCCCGCGACCACGACCTGGGGTTTAAAAACGGGTTTAAGCACGCTCTGATTTAAAAATACGTTTTTTTTGATCTACTATTCCCCCTGTATGTGTCAGACCCCGTCTGATTGAAATCATAAAAACAAGAGTCTAAGGAAAGCATGGAAATATTCTTTACCATTCTGATTTTGATTCTGGTGGTGTCGCTCTCCGGTGTCGTTACCAGAATGTTGCCGTTTCAGGTTCCTCTTCCATTAATGCAGATTGCGGTCGGTGCCTTGCTGGCCTGGCCGAATTTTGGTTTGCACGTGGATTTCGACCCCGAGCTGTTTCTCGTCCTCTTTATTCCACCCCTGCTGTTTGCCGATGGCTGGAAAACCCCGACCCGTGAATTCCTCCACCACGGGCGCGAAATACTTGGGCTGGCGCTGGTGCTGGTGTTACTCACCGTCGTCGGCATTGGCTACCTGATTTATATGATGGTGCCGGATATCCCGCTGGTCGCGGCGTTTGCGCTGGCTGCGGTGCTTTCCCCGACCGATGCCGTGGCGTTGGGCGGTATCGTCGGTAAGGGCCGTATTCCGAAGTCGATCATGAGCGTGCTGGAAGGTGAGGCGCTGATGAATGATGCGTCCGGTCTGGTGTCGTTGAAGTTCGCTATCGCCGTGGCGATGGGCACGATGATCTTTACCGTCGGCGGTGCCAGCGTTGAGTTCCTGAAAGTCGCCATTGGCGGCCTGATGGCCGGTGTCGCGGTGACCTGGCTGTACAGTAAATCACTGCGCATCATGAGCCGCTGGAGTGGTGATGATCCGGCGACGCAAATCGTCTTCCTGCTGTTGCTGCCGTTCGCCTCGTATCTGATCGCAGAACATATTGGTGTGTCAGGCATTCTGGCCGCCGTCGCCGCCGGTATGACCATCAGCCAGTCCGGGATTATCCGTAATGCGCCGCTTGCGATGCGTCTGCGCGCTAACAGCGTCTGGGCGATGCTGGAATTTGTGTTCAACGGCATGGTGTTCATCATGCTGGGCCTGCAATTACCGGGCATTCTGGAAAATTCTATCGATCAGGCGACGCACGATCCGTCCATCGTGACCTGGCATCTGTTTGCTGACGTTGGGATTATCTATTTTGCGCTGCTGATCCTGCGTTTCGTCTGGCTGTGGGTGATGAAGAATTTCAGCAACCGTTTCCTGAAAAAGAAACCGCTGCTGTTTGGCAGCTACAGTACGCGTGAGCTGTGGGTGGCGTCGTTTGCCGGTGTGCGCGGGGCGATTACGCTGGCCGGTGTGCTGTCAATTCCGCTGTTCCTGGCCGATGGTTCGGCGTTCCCGTCGCGTTATCAGCTGGTGTTCCTGGCGACCGGCGTCATTCTGTTCTCGCTGATTGCGGGCGTGATTGCCTTGCCGTTCCTGCTAAAAGGCGTCGTGGTGGCCGATGGCTCGACCTACCGTGAAGAAGAGCGCATGGCGAAATCCATCGCAGCGGAAGTGGCGATCGAAAGTCTGCATAAGATGGAAGAACGTCTGGCGGCGGATACCGAAGAGAACATCGATGAACAGACGCTGAAGGAAATCAGTTCTCGGGTGATCGGGACATTGCGGCGAAGAACGGCCAACCGTGATGATATGGAAACCGCGCTGAAGCTGGAAAACCTTGAGCGTCGCTTCCGTCTGACCGCGTTGCGTGCTGAACGCGGTGAGCTTTATCATCTGCGCGCCACGCAGAAAATCAGTAATGAGACACTGCAAAAACTGCTGCATGATCTCGATTTACTTGAGGCGCTTCTGGTCGAAAAAGAAGTGTAGTCTCGGTCAGAAATGAAAAAACCGCGTGCGCTGAAAGGGGGACGCGGTTTTTTATTGCCCGCTATTTCCAGTGATCGCGGCACAGCGTGATCCACGCCTGCGCGCTGTGAGAAAGATAGCTGCCGTCATGCCAGATGAGCCCCAGTTGCCACGGCATCAGGGGCGCCAGCGGCAGCCATATCAGCGCGTTTTTATCCAGCCGCTGGCAGATGGGTTCCGGCAGGATCGCCACGCCCATGCCGGTTTGTACCATTGCGGCCAGGAAATCCCATTGTCCGCTGCGGGCAGCAATTTTCGGGATGAAACCCTGCGCGGTGAAGGCGTCCATCAGCTGGCGGTACAGGGCAAAATCTTCGTTGTAAATCAGGATGCTTTCATCTGCCAGCTCACTGAGGGCAATATGGGTACGGTTCTCCCAGTACGCCGTGCGCGGTACCACCACGCAGAGCGGATGGCTGAACAGCAGCAGTGAGGCGATGGAGGGCACGGCGTCGGCGGGCAGGGCGGTGAGCGCCAGATCCAGCTCACCGGAGATCACCGCCTGTTGCACCGTCAGGCCGCCGAACTCGGAGATGATCAGTTCAATGCCCGGATACTGCTGGCGGAAGGTGCCGATCAGCGGGGCGATTTGTGTGCCGACCATGGGCGGAATGCCCAGGCGCAAATGGCCGGATTTCAGCGAGTTAATGTCTTCGAGTTCCGCTTCCAGCTGACGGAATTCTTCGAGGATATTCAGCCCGCGCTGATACAACGCCTGGCCGCTGTCAGTCAGGCGTAAACGCCGTCCTTCGCGGACAATCAGCGTGCATTCCAGCTCTTCCTCCAGATGACGCAACATTTTGCTGATGGTCGGCTGGGTGACGAACAGCTTCTCTGCCGCGCGGGTGAAGCTCTGCTGGCGAACCACTTCGACGAAATAACGTAGCGTACGGACGTCCATCATTGAGTATTCCGGTTTGGAATCATTTTTATGATTTTAATTCATTTCTTTACCGGTTTCCTGCCAGCGTATACTTCATTTCTTCCCTTTTTTCGCCTTCCGAGGTCTTTCCCATGTTGCTGGCGTTGCGCACTAAAGCGCCGTCCCTGCTGACCCGCTGTCAAATCCCCGTTCAGGTGGTGTTGTACGCGGTGTTATTTGTGATCGCCGATCGTCTCGTTACCGCGCTGCACCTGCCGCTGCCCGCCAATATTGTCGGGATGCTGATGCTTTTATTGCTGATTATGTTTCGCGTATTGCCCCTGAACTGGGTAAAAGCCGGTTCCCGCTGGCTGCTGGCGGAGATGCTGCTGTTTTTCGTGCCCGCCGTGGTGGCGGTGGTGAACTACGCGCAGCTGCTGATGATCGAAGGCTGGAAAATCTTTCTGGTGATTGGTGTCAGCACGGTACTGACGCTTGCCGCAACGGCATTAGTGGTAGACCGGGTTTACCGGCTGGAACAACGTCTGGCGGCGAGGAAGGCATCCCGTGACTGATCTGCTCATCAGCATAGTCTGTTTTGTCATCACGCTCGGGCTGTATTACGCCAACAAAAAACTCTACCGCCAGCGCCGCACGTTGCTGCTGATGCCGCTGGTGTTCACGCCGATTGTGCTGGTGGTTCTGCTGGTTATCACGCACACGTCGTATCAGGATTACATCGGCGAAACCCACTGGCTGCTGTGGCTGCTCGGGCCTTCGACCATCGCGTTTGCGGTGCCGGTTTACGAGAATATGGCGGTGATCCGCCGCCACTGGATGTCGCTGAGCGCGGGCGTGCTGACGGCTATCGTCGTCGCCGTCAGCAGTTCCGTCTGGCTGGCGCGGATGCTGACGCTGCCGGAAGAGATCCAGCGCAGTCTGGCGGTACGTTCCATTACCACGCCGTTCGCGCTGGCGGCGGCGAAGCAAATGGGCGGTCAGCCTGATCTGGTGGCGCTGTTTGTGGTGATCACCGGCGTATTTGGTATGGCAGTGGGCGATATGTTGTTTTTGCGTCTGGCGGTGAAAAGCGGTCTGGCGAAAGGTGCCGGGTTTGGCGCGGCTTCCCACGGTGCCGGTACGGCCAGAGCGTATGAGCTGGGTGCCGAAGAGGGCGTTGTGGCGAGTCTGGTGATGATGCTGGCGGGTGTGGTGACGGTGGTGATGGCGCCGGTGATCGGGGGAGTGATGTGGTGATGATCTTTTGAAAAAGATCTGAAACGTTTAATTTAAATTCAAATTCAAATTCAAATTCAAATTCAAATTCAAATTCAAATTCAAGGTCGTGGGCGTCGGCCCACACCGACCAGAGACCCGGTAACGCGCGGGCCTCTGGACTCCGCGCTTTTTTAACTGCGCGCTCCGCTCGCGGGCTATGTTTCAGCTGCCCCGGTGATAGCCGCAAAATCCCGCCGCTGCGCGGTGCCCTCCCGTCGGGTTACAACCCGCGCAAAAAAACGCGCGGTTTTCCACCTCTCCCTCCGGCGTGATTTTTGAAAGCGGCTTCAGGCTTATACTTCACAACCTCACCATCTTCTTTTCTGCGGGCGATTCAGACATCTTGCTGAACGGAGCGGCCTGGAGACCAAAGGCTCCAGGACCGAGAGAAGGGACCGCGCAGCGGCAAGATGTCCAGCCTGTCGCAGCGGTTTCTGAAACATAGCCTGAGAGCGGTAGCGCGTGTTGAAAAAGCGAGGGGAAATCCAAAAGGGGAAAAGCACTTTCCCCTTTTGGGCGGTTTCGGCGCAGCGCGATAAGTGATCACCGCCATTGAGAAACCGAAACTTTCACTATGCCGTTCAGATGCCGGTCAAGCTGCGGCCTCAGCTTAATGAATCACCTGTGACAGAAACTCTCTTGTCCTCGCCGATTTCGGATTCGCAAAGAACTCCAGCGGCGGGGCTTCTTCCACGATCTCTCCGCGATCCATAAAGATCACGCGGTCCGCCACGGTGCGGGCAAAGCCCATTTCATGTGTCACACACAACATGGTCATCCCTTCTTCCGCCAGCCCGATCATGGTGTCTAACACTTCTTTCACCATTTCCGGATCCAGCGCGGAGGTCGGTTCGTCGAAGAGCATGATTTTTGGCTTCATGCACAGCGAACGGGCGATGGCCACTCGCTGTTGCTGTCCGCCGGAAAGCTGCCCCGGAAATTTGTTGGCGTGCTCGGCGATACGCACCCGTTTGAGGTAATGCATCGCCAGCTCTTCCGCTTCTTTCTTCGGCATCTTGCGCACCCAGCAGGGCGCCAGGGTGCAGTTTTGCAACACGGTCAGATGCGGGAACAGATTAAAATGCTGGAACACCATGCCGACTTCGGTGCGCACCCGTTCGATGTTACGCAAATCATCGTTCAGCTCGGTGCCGTCCACCACGATGCGCCCTTGCTGATGCTCTTCCAGATGGTTGATGCAACGGATGGTGGTTGATTTCCCGGAACCGGAAGGGCCGCACAGCACGATGCGCTCGCGCGGTTTGACGCTCAGATTGATGTCTTTCAAAACGTGGAACTGTCCGTACCACTTATTCACGTTTTCCAGCGTGATCATCATATTTTGTTGTTCAGTGACGTGATGGTCGCTCATGGTTTACCTCAGTGTGCGGAACGTCCGGTGTGAAAGCGTCTTTCCAGATGCTGGCTATAACGCGACATGCTAAAACAGAAAATCCAGTAAACGGCGGCGGCGAAGACGTAGCCTTCGGTCGACATGCCGAGCCACTCGGGATCGACGGTGGCTTGCTGTACGCTGCTGAACAAATCAAACAGGCCGATGATGATCACCAGACTGGTGTCTTTAAACAGCGCGATGATGGTGTTGACCAGACCCGGTATCACCATTTTCAACGCCTGCGGCAGAATGACTAATCCCTGCGTTCTCCAGTAGCCCAGCGCCAGCGATTCTGCGGCTTCGGTCTGGCCTTTCGGCAGCGCCTGCAGGCCACCGCGCACCACTTCCGCCACATACGCCGACTGAAACAGCACCACACCCACCAGCGCACGCACCAGTTTGTCGATACTCGTCCCTTCGGTCATAAACAGCGGCAGCATCACCGAGGACATAAACAGCACGGTGATAAGCGGCACGCCGCGCCAGAATTCGATGAAGATGACCGAGAGGATCCGCACGACAGGCAGACGCGAACGTCGCGCCAGCGCCAGCAAAATGCCCAGCGGTAATGCCCCGGCAATGCCCACTGCGGCGATGATAAGCGTCAGCGTCAGGCCGCCCCACTGGCGGGTTTCAACGCGGGTCAGACCAAAGAATCCGCCGTACAGCATGAACCAGGTGAAGATCGGGAACAGCACCATCCACACCGCGATGTAACGCCCGCGGCGTGGCGTGGCTTTGAAGAATATCGGCGCCAGCGTCAGCAACCCGACAATCAGCGTGAGGTTGATGCGCCAGCGCTGATCAAACGGATACAGACCATACATAAACTGGCCGAAACGGGCATGGATAAACACCCAGCAGGCACCGGCTTTGGTGCAGTCTGTGCGCGCCGTGCCCACCCAGTTGGCCTGGAAAATAACCCAGTTCAACATCGGAGGGATCACCAGCCACATCAGCCATAAACAAAACAGCGTCAGCAGGCTGTTAAACCAGCTGGAGAACAGATTTTTACGCGCCCACAGCACGGCCGTTCCGACTGGCGTACCGGGCTTCACGGCTCTGACTCCCGGAGGAAGTGTTGTCATCGTCATGGGTTTCCCTTAACGCTCGACCAGCGCGATGCGCCGGTTGTAAATGTTCATCAAAAACGAGATCAGCAGGCTGATGATCAGGTAAACCGACATGGTGATGGCAATGGTTTCAATCGCCTGACCGGTCTGGTTCAGCACGGTACCGGCGAACAGCGACACCATATCCGGGTAACCAATTGCGGCGGCCAGAGAGGAGTTTTTGACGATGTTCAGATACTGGCTGGTCAGCGGTGGAATAATCACCCGCATCGCCTGCGGTAAAATCACCTGACGCAGGGTGACCGGATTCGGCAGGCCGAGTGAGCGCGCTGCCTCATGCTGGCCGTGCGAAACCGACTGAATGCCGGAGCGGATCACTTCGGCGATAAACGTGGAGGTGTACACCGACAGCGCCAGCGTTAACGCCGCCAGTTCCGGGATCAGCACCATGCCGCCCCGGAAGTTGAACCCGCGCAGTGCAGGCACATCCCAGTGAACGGCCGGCCCGAAAATCAGGTGCGCCAGCGCAGGGAAAACCACCAGCATCAGGATTGCCCACGGCCAGATACGCCAGACGCGCCCGGTGTGGATCTGCCGAAAATGGTTGTAACGCCTGAGGGCAAAAATACCGAACACCGCCAGCAGCAGGGCGATAAAACCGGCCAGACTGCCCGGCGATAACTCCGGTGACGGCAGGTACAAACCACGGTTGCTGACGAATGCCAGATCAAATGCGTTGAGGCTTTGACGCGGGCCAGGCAGGTTGCGCAGGACGGCGAAGTACCAGAAGAAGATTTGCAGCAGGGGAGGAATGTTACGGAATATCTCGATGTAGACCGTTGAGACTCTACGGATCAGCCAGTTATCAGAGAGACGGCCTAATCCGATGATAAACCCGATAATCGATGCGAATACGATACACAGCGCAGAAACCAGCAGGGTGTTGAGCAGGCCGATAACGAAAACGCGGGCGTAGGTGTCGCCTTCCTGGTAGTCAATAAGATGCTGAACAATGCCGAAACCGGCACCTTTTTCCAGAAATGCAAATCCCGAGGTGATCCCTCGTGTAGTCAGATTGGTAATGGTGTTGTGGAGCAGGTAACCGAGACAGGCTACCAGCAACACCACCGCGAAAATTTGGTAAATCCAGGCTCGTACGGCTGGATTGGTCAGCGAGAACGAACCTTTTCCGGTTGGGCGTTGCGACATAGTGGATGGCCTTTAGCAATCTATCACCGGGAAGTGATGCACCGGGGAACGGCCGGTGCATCAACATCCTTAAACACTTTATTATTCAAACACGTTGGTGATGAAGGGTATTAACGGACCGGTGGTGCGTACTGGATGCCGCCTTTATTCCACAATGCGTTCTGACCACGTTTGATTTTCAGCTCACTGCCCTGACCGACGTTGCGTTCAAAGCTTTCGCCGTAGTTACCGACTTGTTTGACGATTTTCACCACCCAGTCGTTAGGCACTTTCAGATCTGCACCGTAAGTCCCGGTTTTACCGAGCAGGTTGCTCATGTCCGGCGTGGTCGGGTTAGCGGCCAGCTGCTCAACGTTGGCAGATGTCACGCCCATCTCTTCGGCATTCAGCATGGCGAACAGGGACCAGCGCACTACGGCCAGCCAGTCTTCATCACCACGGCGAACAACCGGACCCAGAGGTTCTTTAGAAATCACTTCCGGCAGCACGATGAACTCATCCGGTTTACCCAGTTTGATGCGCAGTGCGTAGAGCTGAGACTGGTCAGAGGCCAGGGTGTCGCAGCGGCCTGAGTCCAGCGCTTTGGCACTTTCATCAGAGCGGTCGAAGGTGACCGGGGTGTAAGTCATTTTGTTGGCTTTGAAGTAGTCAGCCACGTTCAGCTCAGTATCAGTACCGGCTTGCAGACATACCGTCGCGCCATCGAGTTCTTTCGCGCTTTTCAGGCCCGCTTTCTGATGTGTCAGGAAGCCGATGCCGTCGTAGTAGTTGACGCCCGCGAAGATCATCCCCATGCCCGCGTCGCGGGAAGAGGTCCAGGTGGTGTTACGGGACAAGATATCCACTTCGCCAGATTGCAGGGCGGTAAAACGCTCTTTCGCGGTCAGCGGGGTGTATTTCACTTTCTCAGCATCGCCAAACACGGCAGCGGCCACTGCGCGGCAGACGTCAACGTCAAGACCGGTGAATTTGCCTTTGGAGTCCGCGTAGGAGAAACCCGGCAAACCATCACTGATGCCGCATTGAACAAAACCTTTCTTTTTGACTGCATCCAGAGTGGTACCTGCATGAGCCTGACCAGCCAGTGTCACGAAGCTTGCTGCGGCAATCAGCGTAGAGAGCAATATTTTTTTCATTAAGCGTCCTGTGAGACAAAACTGAGAATTATTATTGTGTGAGTGCCTGAGCACCCTGTCTGTTTTGGGGCGTCGCCCTCTGCTCCTGTCATTGCAAAGGGAGTGCCAACATCGAAAAAACGTCCAACAATCTAGTCACAGTAGGGAAATGCTCAGTAACATTGATGGGCGTTATGAAATGTATTGCCCTGTTTCAGTGCGCGGTCAATGTGACTGCCGTAAAACAGTGCGGATAATTTCAATACTGGAGTGGAGAGCACAGAATGCTAACCCGCTTTGTTTCGATTCCGGAGGAAAGAGAACCGGCAGATGTCGTCAGAGTGGATTTCGCGCAGGGGATTGATCAAGGCGGGGGAAGTGTTGTGACAGGCGGCAGTTTAGCCACTGCATCACAAGGCAATAAAAAACCCGCACGAAGCGGGTTTTGCAGGCAAACCGGACAGGTTATTCAGGCTGGCTTTTGCTGCCCGCAATCAGTTTACGCGCGGCAGCGATCTGGTCGTTGTCCGGTGTTTTAGGTTTGGCTTTGTTGAGCGCGGTGCTGAGGCTGGAGCGCCCCCAGAGATCAAAACTGTCGTCATCTTTGAGGTGATCAAAGATGGAAGGGGCTGCGTCTGGTTTTTTCGCCATGAGGAATACCGCTCTCTTATTGGATGTTGTTCAGTTCAGTCGTCAATGAAAAAGCCCGACGCGGTGGCATCGGGCTTGATGTGATATCAGGCTATCGGTAAAGCGACGGCGTGCCCGCCGGGCGGGTTTTGAAGCGGCGATGCAGCCACAGATACTGATCGGGCGCCCGCATGATTTCAGTTTCGATGACGCGGTTCATGTAAGCCGCCGCGGCCATTTCATCGTCAATCGGGTAATCCTGCAATGCCGGTTGAATCACCAGATCATAACCTTTCGCGGCCGGTTTGCGCACCAGCACCACGGTGACCAGTGCCGGTTTAGCCAGTCTTGCCAGCATGTAGGTTCCGCTGGTGGTTGCGGCTTCATCGACGGCAAACAGCGGCGCAAAAACGCTGCCGCGCGGACCGTAATCCTGATCTGGTGCAAACCAGACGGCTTCGCCCTTTTTCAGCGCATGAACCATGCCGCGTAAATCTTTGCGATCCAGCATCGCTTTGTTAGAACGCATGCGACCCCAGGTCTGCACAAATTCCATCGCTTTGTTGTTGTGCGGTCGGTACATCGCCATCATCGGCTGACATAATCCCATCGCGCGGCCACCGAGTTCAAGTGACATAAAATGCACGCCGATGACCAGCACACCCTGATTATTTTCCTGCGCTTTTTTAAGGTTATGCAGGCCGCTGACGTCGAACCAGCGTTTGACCCGGGCGTCTGACCAGAACCAGGCCATGCCGGTTTCCAGTAAGCCCATGCCAAGAGATTCAAAGTTACTGACGATTCGGGCTTCAACCTGTTCAGACGAGAGATCAGGGAAACACAGCTGTAAATTGCGGCGGGTTATCGACACGCGGCGTTTCAGGAAACGCATGGACGTGCGGCCAAGCCAGACACCTAAACGGTACAACACCGGATAAGGAAGCTGAACCAGAAGGAACAGAACGCCGAGACCGAACCAGGTCAGCCAGTAGCGGGGATGTAAAAATGAAGCGCGAAATCGTGGAGATGTCATAAATGCCTAATCATCTGCATAAAGAAACCGGGGTAACGCGTGAGTAAAAAGTTCGGCGCGGTACGGATTATCCTGCAAATAGTGGGACAACACGTGTCTGAAAATGTTTAAAAAACGACGCCCGTTGACGCATTTTTTACACTAACAGACAGTACATTTTTTTTAGAGGACGGGATCGCGATGCTGAGTGCTGTCCGTAGGCGATGAGCGGGGCGAATACGACTCTGATGGAAAGTATAACATGTTCTCCGGCGGTTCCGGAGAGGGTAATTGTCCGATAAACAGGCAAATCGACGTCCTTTTTTAGACGTTTTAAACAACTGATGTAAAACAATACGAATGGCGGTTTTTCACCTCTGAGTACCGGCTCAACACCGCCAGGCTTAAACGGCATACTTCGGTGAAAAAGTATGCCGGAAACGTTTTCAGCGGTAGAGCGGATTGCTCATTACCGAGTAACGGCCGCTGCCGTAAAGTGCGATAACAAGGGCGGCCATAAAGTAGTAAACAATATCTTCAATCGCCCAGGCACCGACCGGCGTCAGCGCGAAGGTGTGGTGCACACCCACCATCAGCCAGGCGACCACCATTGTGGCTGCCGCCGACAGCGCAGCGAGGCGGGTGAAGATGCCGAGGATCATCATGATCGGGGCAATCACTTCGCCAATGATCACGCCGTAGGCAACAAACGCGGGAATACCATAACCCGCCAGCATGCCCTGAATGCCGCCCAGACCGTCGTGCAACTTATGCCAGCCGTGAAAAATCAGCAGGCCGTAGGTGATACGTAACAGCAAAATAGCCAGATCCGGCTTGTTCAGCGCAGCGGTAAAACGCATATAAAGTTGCTTCATTGTTGCCACTCCCCAGAGACATTTTTTGTTCCTCTAAAGTAATTCCTAATGGCGGAATGAATGAGAGAATTATTCTCATTTGGCTTGATCTGGGTTAGGTTTTGAGCAGATTTACAGGAAGGGGTGTTGCCGGATGACACATAAACAAAAAAGGCGCTCTCCTTGCGGAAAAGCGCCTTTTCAAGACAATGACTGATTAGTATCAGTTCATGCCGTATTTTTTCAGTTTCTTACGCAGCGTACCGCGGTTGATACCCATCATCAGGGCCGCACGAGTCTGGTTGCCACGGGTGTACTGCATCACCATGTCCAACAGTGGCTGTTCAACTTCAGCCAATACCAACTCATACAGGTCATTCACGTCCTGACCATTCAATTGAGCGAAATAGCCCTTAAGTGCTTGTTTTACCGAGTCACGCAGAGGCTTTTGAGTCACCTGATCTTGTGAGTTTACGGTAGAAACGGTCAGTACGTCAGAATTCACGCGTTGTTCGAACATAGTTCTGTCAGCTCTTTTTTGTTACGCAAGATTTTCGAAATATGCTTCCAACGCCTCCAGCTGTTCGCTGGCATCCTCTATGGCGTTGAAGGAGCGCCGAAACTGGTCACTCGGGGCATGTTCCTGGAGATACCATGAAACATGCTTACGGGCGATACGGAATCCCTTGCCTTGACCGTAAAAGTCGTGCAATTCCCGTACGTGCCCTATTAACAAGCGCTGTACCTCACCCAAAGGCGGTGGCGGTAACAGTTCCCCTGTGTCCAGATAGTGCTGGATTTCCCGGAAGATCCAGGGTCTCCCCTGAGCGGCACGTCCTATCATCAGAGCATCAGCTCCGGTGTAGTCGAGCACCGCTCTGGCTTTATGCGGGTCAGTTATGTCGCCATTCGCGATAATCGGAATGGAAACACTCTGCTTAACTGTCCGAATACTGTCGTACTCTGCATCTCCATTGAAGAGACAGGCACGGGTTCGGCCATGAATAGTCAGGGCCTGAATTCCACAGTCTTCAGCCAATTGGGCAATTTGTACACAGTTACGGTGTTCCGGTGCCCAACCAGTACGAATTTTCAACGTGACTGGCACATCTACCGCGTTTACGACGGCAGTGAGGATCTGTTTGACCAAATCCGGATACTGCAAGAGCGCAGATCCTGCCAGTTTGCGGTTCACTTTCTTGGCCGGGCAGCCCATATTGATGTCAATGATCTGCGCACCGCTCGCCACATTAATTCGGGCGGCAGCCGCCATATCTTCGGGATCACAACCGGCAATTTGCACGGCTCGGATACCCGGTTCATCGTTATGCACCATACGCAATCGGGACTTGTCCGTCCGCCACACCTCCGGATTGGAGGAGAGCATTTCGGATACAGCCATCCCAGCACCCATCGCATGACATAAGGCACGAAACGGTCGGTCTGTTATACCGGCCATAGGGGCCGCAATCAGGCAATTTGTAAGCTGGTGGTGTCCGATGCGCATAGACTTAGAATGACCATACTGATGTCCGCAAGGGCGCGTATATTACGCATTTTTGATGTGAGATGAAAGGCCAAACTTTGAGCGATTTGATAAGAAAATGCCTAACCGCGATGAATATGAAGGGTGGCGAGGTTTTTTATTGTGTATTTACATCAGGTTAAGTCATTTTGGTTAAATTGTGCGCTTGAATAAATTCCTAATTTCTCTCTAAATCAGCCCGTTATAGCAGGTGATTCTAAGGGCTTGATCGTCGTTTTAAGCATCAACAACCACAAAATTCCGTGATTCAGATCGCCTGATGGTCAGAAAATGACTCTTTTTTGGAAAGAAAAAATGACAGAGGGGAGACGCGCGGAGCAAACCCGCGCTTTCTGCATAATCAGAAAGCGCGGGTAATGCTTATCAGACTTTTTTAACACCCGTAATGCGGCACCATTCTTCTTTCTCGGCGACCGGATCCAGTTCGAACAGGTCCTGGTAAGCATCGGCCACGCTTTGCGCCTGGCTCGCCAGAATGCCGGACAACCCGAGATGCCCCCCCGCGACCGGCAGCACACTGATCAGCGGTGCCAGTTCACGCAGCGGGCCTGCAAGGATGTTAGCGACGACGACGTCGGCAGACAGGTTCTCAGGCTGGTCTTTTGGCAGATACAGCGACAGACGCTCTGAGACGCCGTTACGTTCGGCGTTATCACGGCTGGCCAGAATCGCCTGCGGGTCGATGTCGATGCCGACCACGTGTTTCGCACCCAGCTTCAGCGCGGCGATCGCCAGAATGCCGGAGCCGCAACCAAAGTCGATCACGGTTTTGTCGGTCAGATCGAGGCTGTCGAGCCATTGCAGGCACATGGCGGTGGTCGGGTGGGTGCCGGTTCCAAATGCCAGACCCGGATCCAGCATCACGTTGACGGCGGTGGGATCCGGCACATCGCGCCAGCTCGGGCAAATCCACAGACGCTCGCCAAAACGCATCGGGTGGAAGTTATCCATCCATTCGCGTTCCCAGTCTTTGTCTTCCAGCTGTTCGATTTTGTGCACGAAACCTTTGCCCAGCAGCGGTTCGTTCTCCAGCATCGCCACCACGTCTTCCATGTTGGTTTCTGCGTCATACAGGCCGATAGCGTCGGTATCGCCCCACAGCAGGGTTTCGCCCGGCAGGGGTTCAAACACCGGATTATCATGGGTATCGAGGAACGTGACAGACACTGCACCACTTTCGATAAGCGCGTCGCTCAGCGTTTCCGCGTCATTACCGGTGGTGTTAATTTTCAATTGGATCCAAGGCATAGCGATTCTCTTCCTAGCAATCTGTTAAATCAGTGCCGCCCGGTCAGGACGGCTTGAGTTCGGTTTCGCGTGGCTGTACGCCAAATTTATTGCCGATGTAAAAAGCCAGCAGGCTCAGCGACAGCGACGGCACAATCGGATGCAGACCCGCAATGTGCAGGTCGATACTGGCAAGCAGGGTATAACAAACGGCGCCAACAATCATTGAGCTCAATGCGCCGGTGGCGTTCGCCCGCTCCCAGTAAAGGCCGAGCACCAGCGGCCACAGGAACACGGCTTCCAGCCCGCCGAAGGCCAGCAGGTTAAGCCAGATGATCATTTCCGGTGGACGCCAGGCGGCCAGAACCACCAGTAAACCGAGAATAAAGGTTGCCCAGCTGGAGAAGCGTTTTAACCGTCGCTCATTGGTGATTTGCTCCGGCCTGACGCCGAGGTACAGATCTTTAACGATAGTCGCCGAGGACTGTAAAAGCTGGGCGTTGATGGTCGACATAATGGCGGCCATCGGGGCAGCCAGGAAAATGCCGGCAGCGTAAGGCGGCAGCACGGTGATCATCAGTGTCGGGATCACCTGATCCGGAATTTTCAAATCCGGCAGGACCGCGCGGCCGAGCGCACCGGCCAGATGCATACCGAGCATCAGCACGGCGACCACAATGGTGCCGAGTACGATACCGCGATGGACGGCTTTGCTGTCTTTATAAGAGATGCAGCGCACGGCAGTGTGCGGCAGACCTATGACCCCAAAGCACACTAAAATCCAGAATGACGCCATAAACGGCAGAGAAAGCACATCATCTCCTCCGTGAACAGACACCAGTTTCGGGTCGATCTGTTGCAGTTTATCGACCGCACTGTGCAGGCCGCCGGCAGCATGGATCACCGCGAACAGCAGCAAAATGGTACCCAGCAGCATCACCAGCCCCTGCATCGCATCGTTGAGAACGCTGGCACGGAAACCGCCAAATGACGTGTAGAGCGCGATACTGATGCCGAAAATCAGCAGGCCGGTGTCGTAAGGAATGCCGGCTGCCGTCTCCAGCAGACGCGCGCCGCCGATGAATTGCACGGTCATTGCCCCGAGGAACGCCACCAGCAGGCTGAGGCTCGCCAGCCAGACCAGCAGACGGCTCTGATAGCGTGCAAACAGCATGTCGTTGAGCGTCACGGCGTTGTAACGTCGCGCCAGAATAGCGAATTTTTTACCTAACACGCCGAGCGAAAGCCAGACCGCCGGCAGCTGGATCATCGCCAGCAACACCCAGCCGAGGCCGAATTTGTACGCCGCGCCGGGTCCGCCGATAAACGAACTGGCGCTGATGTACGTGGCGGTGAGGGTCATCGCCAGAACGAAGCCGCCCATCGAACGGTTACCGAGGAAATACTCCGTCAGGAAGCTGCCTTGCTGGCGGCGCGTATAGGCGTATACCGAAAGCCCGAAGACCAGCAGCAGATAGGCGATCAGCGGTAATAAAACTTCAGTCTGCATGGTGATCCTCCAGCGGAATATCGCGGTAAATCACGCGAACCATCAGCCAGCTCAACAGGATAAAAATCAGCGGGACCAGAAGGCAGGCCATTTCAAACCAGTGCGGAAGACCGGTGATGCCCTGTTTATCATCAGGAATATAGGCGGCAAAACTCCACGCCAGCAGATAAGCAATCGTCAGCCCGAATGCCCAGCGGGCTTCCCGGTTGGCTTGCAGAAAACGTTTATCAGATCTCATTTTCTTCTCCCCCCAAACGTAAAAAAGGCCGGAATATCCGGCCTTGATAAAAGAGTACGCAACGGTACGGTCTTTTTATTTTTCCTGCAAACCGAGTTTTTTCTCCAGATAGTGGATGTTGGTTCCACCGTGCTGGAAGTTCTCGTCGTCCATAATACGCATTTGCAGTTCAATGTTGGTCTTGATGCCGTCGATGATCAGCTCTGCCAGTGCATTTTTCATGCGGGCAATGGCCACTTCACGGGTTTCGCCGTAAGTGATCAGTTTACCGATCATGGAATCGTAGTACGGAGGCACAGTGTAGCCTGCGTAAATGTGCGATTCCCAACGAACACCGAAACCGCCAGGCGCGTGGAAGCGGGTGATTTTGCCTGGGCTTGGCAGGAAGGTGTTTGGATCTTCCGCGTTAATACGGCATTCCACCGCATGGCCTTTGACTTTCACTTCGCTTTGTTTGATCGACAGTGGCTGGCCGGACGCAATGCGCAGCTGCTCTTTGATCAAATCCACACCGGTGATCATCTCGGTAACCGGATGCTCAACCTGGATACGGGTGTTCATTTCGATGAAGAAGAACTCGCCGTTTTCGTACAGGAACTCGAAAGTACCCGCGCCACGGTAGCCAATATCCACACAGGCTTTTGAACAACGTTCGCCGATGAAACGACGCAGTTCTTCAGTGATGCCTGGTGCTGGCGCTTCTTCAACGACTTTCTGGTGACGACGCTGCATGGAGCAGTCACGTTCAGCCAGATAGACCGCATTGCCCTGACCATCGGCCAGTACCTGAATTTCCACGTGACGTGGATTTTCGAGGTATTTCTCCATGTACACCATGTCGTTGTTGAAAGCCGCTTTGGCTTCAGCACGGGTCATGTTGATGGACTGCTCGAGATCTTTGTCGCTGCGCACAACGCGCATACCACGACCACCGCCGCCGCCAGAGGCTTTGATGATGACCGGATAGCCGATGCGTTTTGCGAAGCCACGGTTTTGATCCATGTCGTCGCCCAGCGGGCCATCGGAGCCAGGTACACAAGGTACGCCTGCCGCTTTCATGGCATGGATTGCAGAAACTTTGTCGCCCATCAGGCGGATAGTTTCGGCTTTCGGGCCGATGAAGATGAAGCCGGAACGTTCAACCTGCTCGGCGAAATCTGCGTTTTCGGACAAGAAACCGTAGCCAGGGTGGATAGCCACCGCGCCAGTGATTTCCGCCGCAGCGATGATTGCCGGGATGTTCAGATAGCTTTTTACTGAAGGTGCCGGGCCGATACAGACGGTTTCGTCTGCAAGCAGCACGTGTTTCAGGTCACGGTCGGCGGTGGAGTGCACAGCAACGGTTTTGATGCCCATTTCTTTACAGGCACGCAAAATGCGCAGAGCGATCTCGCCGCGGTTCGCGATAACAATTTTATCTACCATGGTACGCCTCGTTATTCGATGACGACCAGCGGCTCGTCGAATTCAACCGGTTGGCCGCTTTCTACCAGAATTGCTTTAACAACGCCGGATTTGTCTGCTTCGATTTGGTTCATCATTTTCATCGCTTCAACGATACACAGGGTATCGCCGGCGTTCACTTTCTGACCCACTTCGATGAAGGCTTTCGCGTCCGGGCTTGGCGTGCGGTAGAAGGTACCTACCATCGGGGAGCGAACGATGTGACCACTGATTGCAGCCGGAGCAGCGGCTTCAGCAGGTGCAGCTGGAGCAACCGCAGCAGCCAGACCTGGCTGCTGTTGAACAGGCATAGCATAAGCCTGTTGCATCATAGGATAAGCCTGCGCAGGTGCAGCACGGCTGATACGAACTGACTCTTCACCTTCAGAAATTTCCAGTTCAGAAATACCTGATTCTTCAACCAGTTCGATCAGTTTTTTAATTTTACGAATATCCATGGGTGTGATTCCGTACTCTTTTTGCGTAGAAATTAGTGGGTTTTAGACAAGCGATTAACCGCTGCCTGTAAAGCAAAGTGGTAGCCGTCTGCGCCAAGTCCGCAGATGACACCCACTGCGATGTCGGAAAGATAGGAATGATGCCGGAAAGCTTCGCGCGCATGTACATTCGACAGATGGATCTCGATAAACGGAATCGACACCCCCAGTAATGCATCGCGTAGTGCCACGCTGGTATGGGTAAAGGCCGCGGGATTGATCAAAATAAAATCGACGTTTCCGCGTG
This sequence comes from Rahnella rivi, assembly GCF_019049655.1. Lineage (GTDB taxonomy): Bacteria > Pseudomonadota > Gammaproteobacteria > Enterobacterales > Enterobacteriaceae > Rahnella > Rahnella rivi. The sequence continues at coordinate 210,340 of NZ_JAFMOX010000064.1, read as the reverse complement.
CCTGATGAATGCGTTCAATCAGGACATGTTCTGCATTGGATTGCAGATGGCTCAGTGCCACATCAGCGGCAGCAGCCTGCGTTTCCAAACCTTTAACAATATCGTTGAGCGTGGTGTGTCCGTACGTTTCAGGCTCACGGGTTCCTAACAAATTCAGGTTAGGACCGTTCAGTAGCAAAATGTCAAACTTATGCGCCATTGTGAGCCTATCTCCGGCAATTAGACAAAGATTGTAGAAAATACCCTGATGTCACCGATTTGTCACCTGTTTCGCGGCAAATCGTCCCGTCTCCTCAACATGAGGTCGGGCATTATAATGATATCGTGGCAATTAGCAGCTAAATACTGGTCTTATCAGCGAAGATAATCAACCCTCGTCCGGTGGCAGAGCGTTGATTTTCAGAAATTATGAGGGGCAGAACCCAGAAAAGTTCCACGGCTTATCGCAGCCACTGGCGGAATTTTTTATAACGCAGGGCCAGCAGGATGGCGGCGATCGTCGCGTAGATCACCGGTTGCGGAGATAGCACTTTCACCGACCATAGGTAGTGGATCGGTGCAAGAATGGCGATCAGATAGATAAAGTTGTGCAACTTCTGCCACGCAGCGCCCAGTTTACGTTGTGCCCACAGCGTCGAGGTGCAGGCCAGCGCCAGCAGAAGGATCCAGCTGATGATACCGAGAGTGAGATAGGGCCGGGAAATCAGTTCACTGCCCAGCAGGCGGATATTGTTGATCCCAAGTTCGAGGAACGAATAACTCAGAAGATGCAGCGTGCCCCAGGCAAAACACCACAAACCGAGCAGACGGCGGGTGCGGATCAGCAAGGGTTGTTTGCCGTAACGCGCAACCGGCGTGACCAGCAGGGTGACCAGTAAAAATTTCAGCGTCATCCTGCCGGTAAAGTGCTGTATATCTTTCGCCGGATCGGCGCTGAACCAGCCCTGATCGACAGAAAGCAGCAGCCAGAGAAAAGGCAGAATGGCAGCAAGATAGATAATCACCTTCAGCCAGGTAATATTGGCGGGGGACAAACGGCGCATCGTGGCGTTTCCTCTTCCTTAATAGAACTTACGTAAATCCATGCCGTGATACATCGAGGCAACCTGTTCCGCATAACCGTTAAACAGCAGGGTCGGCTGACGTTGCACGTCGAGTAATCCGCCTGAGCCAATAAAGCGCTCCGTGGCTTGCGACCAGCGCGGATGGTCAACGTGCGGGTTCACGTTGGCGTAAAATCCGTATTCGTTGTTGGCAATCTGATTCCACGTCGTTGGCGGTTCATCTTTGGTGAACTTGATATTCACGATCGATTTGATGCCTTTAAAGCCATACTTCCACGGCACGGTCAGGCGGATAGGTGCGCCGTTTTGCGGCGGCAGCGCTTTGCCGTACACGCCGACGGTCAGCATCGTCAGCGGATTCATCGCTTCATCTATCCGCAATCCTTCCACGTAAGGATAATCCAGCCCGCCGCCGATAAACCGGTCTTTCTGGCCTGGCATATGTTCCGGATCATACAGCGTCGTGAACGCCACATAGCGCGCATTGCTGGTCGGTTCGGCGAGTTTGAGAATATGACTGAGCTGGAAACCTATCCACGGCACCACCATCGACCAGGCTTCGACGCAGCGCATGCGGTAGATGCGTTGCTCGAGCGGGAAGCGCTTCATGATGTCGTCCATATCCAGCGTGATCGGCTTACCGACTTCACCATCAATTTTGATTTTCCACGGCGAAGTCACCAGTTGTCCGGCGTTCGCGGCAGGGTCGGCTTTATCCAGCCCGAATTCGTAGAAATTATTGTAGCCGGTCACTTTATCTTCCGGCGTCAGCGGCAAATCGTTCTGATAAGCCGCGGGTTTAGTGAAATCCAGCGGTTTACCTGAAGGAGCGGGCGGGCGATCGTGGCCTTTAAACCAGGAAAGAATGTCGGCGTTTGCATTCTGTGGCAACGCCAGTGCCGCTGCGCCGATCCCCAGCGCCTGCAACACTCTGCGGCGATCGTGGAACAGGCTTTCTGGCGTGACATCTGCTTCAGTAAGTTTGCGGGGCTTGTGCATGGCAGTCTCCGTTTTCCGACATCATTCGTATTCATGTTTTTTTATGATTATGCAGACAGCATGGCGTGAATCTCATTGTTTTGCGAGTCATGCCAGGAAAATACCGGGTTCTCTAAATGGCGGCTGGAACATAAGAATTCTGAATTAATGGTTTTTTGAATTGCTATGCTATGAATGTATGCAAAAACCTGTCGGGCTTACTGGGGTAAGATAGCGGGTTCATTCTGGGCAGACGAAGCACAGAGCTCTGCTTTCCATTCACCGCAGCGAGTAAGGCACAGGGATGCGATTTACGACCAGACTTTCAGCACTGATTTCGATGTTAGTTGCGCTGGCAATGTTGCTCATGTTGTTGGGCGTGACCTTCAGTTTCATTTATCTCAACAAGCAAAATACCGAACAACATCTTCAGGCGCTGGTCACGACTTATGATCAGGCGTTGCTGAGACAGTCTCCGGAGCAGGCCGAGCGCTGGCTGCCGCAGGCCATGCGTATGCTGGATGTGACTGATATTGAAGTGAAACTCAATAATTCCACCGTCTATGAATACCACGAGCGCCCTGATTTACATCGGTCGTGGGACAGCGCAATGCCAGAATACAACACCGCCATTTACCCCCTCATGCAGCATACGGATATGACGCTGTACGTCTCTTATATCGATCCGGTCAGCAGTTATATCCGCTCAATGCGCTCAACGCTGACAATCAGCGTCGCCATCCTGATCATGCTGGGCATGTTGTTGCTCAGTTTCCGCTGGCTGCGTCAGGAAACCGACGGCGTCGAAAAACTCGAAGACCGTGCGGTGCGGATTTTACGTGGCGAACGTGAAGGGCTGACCAGCCACCTGGGCGAGTGGCCGCACTCCGCCAGCAGCGCAATTAATCTTCTGCTGACCGATCTGAACGAGGCCCGCGAACAGCGCAGCCGCGTCGATACTCTGATCCGCGCCTACGCCCAGCAGGATTCACAAACCGGCCTCAGTAACCGGTTATTTTTTGATAATCAGCTGGCGACTCATCTGGAAGAAGAGGGGGCGCACGGCGTGATTATGATGCTGCGCCTGCCTGATTTTGACCTGATGCGCGAAACCCACGGACAGACGATGGTGGATGAGTTCCGCTCTGCCATGGTGAATCTGCTTTCAACCTTTGTAATGCGGCATGTTGATGCGTTACTGGCGCGCTATTTCCACAGCGATTTTGCCGTGCTGTTGCCACACCGGACGCTGAAAGAGGCAGAGGTGATGGCGGCACAGCTGGTTAACGCGCTGGGTGTTCTCCCTGCGTCCTCGCAAATTGATCGCGACGCCCTGATGTACATCGGCATCAGCGCGTATCGCTTCGGGCAGACGCCCGATCAGGTGATGGATATGGTGCAGCAGGCGACGCGACACGCTGCGTTTCAGGGCAGCAACAGCTGGTTTATTTACGACAACAATGTGCCGGAGAAAGGGCGTGGAAGCGTGCGCTGGCGAACATTGCTCGAAAATACGCTGGCGCGCGGTGGCCCGCGCTTATACCAAAAACCCGCTTTTAGCCGGGAGGGCAAACTCGATCATCGTGAAATACAGCGGCGTGTGTTTGATGGCGAGCATGAGTTGCTGGCCGCGGAGTTTATCCCGCTGGTGGTGCAATTCGGGCTTTCGCAGAGCTACGATCGCATTATGATAAGTCAGATTATTCCGTTACTTAACCGCTGGCCGGATGAAACGTTGGCATTTCACGTGACGGTTGATTCATTATTACAGCGCTCTTTTGTAGGCTGGCTGCGCGATACGCTGCTGCAGTGCGAAAGAAAACACCGAAATCGGATTTTGATTGAACTTGCAGAGGCAGATCTCTGTCAACATACCGATCGCCTGCGTCCCGCGATTCGTTTATTGCAGGGTTTAGGATGTCGTCTGGCGGTTACACAGGCCGGACTGACGGTCGTCAGTACCTCTTATCTCAAGACCTTCCCGGTCGAAAGAGTCAAGCTTCACCCGGGGCTGGTGCGCGACATTGATAAAAGGATTGAAAATCAGCTTTTTGTACAAAGCCTGCTGAGTGCATGTGAAGGCACTCAGGCACTGGTCTTTGCCTCTGGCGTGCGAACAAAAGAGGAGTGGTCGATCCTGCTGAGCAAGGGGATCCACGGCGGCCAGGGTGATTTTTTTGCCGTACCGGAGCAGGTTGAACCAGCCGGTAAAAAATATTCACACAACAGCGACGTTTAAGTGACCGTAAAGGGATTATTTAACGTAGAATGACCCAGCTTTCGACCGACTCCCTTGCCTGGCATACGGTGCTTATCATCTGGCCGCGGGTTGACGGAGATTCACGGTGAAAGTGTAAGAATTTATGTGCGGTGTTGCTACTTCGCCTGGGTATCTGCCCGAGGTAAACCGAGCCTGCGATACAGAATTATATCGCAGTGCCATCAGCCTCAAAAAGTAACAGCAAGTAAATGGCGACATCGCGGACAATTTTCACGTAAGCAGGACGTTTTTGCGCCTTGTCGCTGCTTCGCGTGGTTGGTAAAGTAGGCGGATTTTATTTTCCGCCCCCAGCTAGCAGGATTATCCTTTCGTTATGTTTAAGAAATTTCGTGGCATGTTTTCCAACGACTTGTCCATCGACCTGGGTACCGCCAATACCCTTATCTATGTAAAAGGACAAGGCATCGTGCTGAATGAGCCATCAGTTGTGGCTATTCGTCAGGATCGTGCTGGTTCACCTAAAAGTGTTGCTGCTGTAGGGCACGACGCTAAACAGATGCTGGGTCGTACTCCCGGCAATATCGCAGCGATTCGTCCAATGAAAGACGGCGTTATTGCCGACTTCTTCGTGACTGAGAAAATGCTGCAACACTTCATTAAGCAAGTTCACAGCAACAGCTTCATGCGCCCAAGTCCGCGCGTGCTGGTTTGTGTGCCGGTCGGCGCAACGCAAGTTGAACGCCGTGCTATTCGTGAATCCGCACAAGGTGCTGGTGCGCGTGAAGTGTTCCTGATTGAAGAACCGATGGCTGCGGCGATCGGCGCAGGCCTGCCTGTTTCTGAAGCGACCGGCTCAATGGTTGTGGATATCGGCGGTGGTACCACCGAAGTGGCGGTTATCTCCCTGAACGGCGTCGTGTATTCCTCTTCTGTACGTATCGGTGGTGACCGCTTCGATGAAGCTATCATTAACTACGTACGTCGTAACTACGGTTCCCTGATTGGTGAAGCGACGGCGGAACGCATTAAACACAGCATCGGCTCGGCGTATCCGGGTGATGAAGTGCACGAAATCGAAGTGCGTGGCCGTAACCTGGCAGAAGGAGTTCCGCGTGGATTCACGCTGAACTCCAACGAAATCCTGGAAGCGTTGCAAGAGCCGCTGACCGGTATCGTGAGTGCGGTGATGGTTGCGCTGGAACAGTGTCCGCCAGAACTGGCTTCCGACATCTCCGAGCGTGGCATGGTGCTGACCGGCGGTGGCGCATTACTGCGTAACCTCGATCGTCTGCTGATGGAAGAAACCGGTATTCCGGTGGTTGTCGCAGAAGATCCGCTGACCTGCGTTGCTCGCGGCGGCGGTAAAGCATTAGAAATGATCGACATGCACGGCGGCGACTTATTCAGCGAAGAGTAATCTCAGCGACGATTTATTTGATGACGGAATGACGGATTTCTTCCTTTATTCCTCTCAAAAAGTGGTCTGCCGGGAAGGTGGTTGTCCGTCAGGTAAAACCTGCAACGTGAAGTGTGCAGTGTTCAATGTGGATCCGCGCAAACACTGGCTGAGCGTCAAAGCTCTGCCGGTGTTTTGGCTATCCCATGAGATTGCCACCTTTTCTCTCAGGGGAAGTTCTGACTTCGACTGACTGAAACCTTCTGTTGCCGAGGAACTCGCATATTTTATGAAGCCAATTTTTAGCAGGGGTCCTTCCCTGCAACTGCGACTTTTTTTGGCTATTCTTACGGCCATTATCCTGATTGTTGCCGACAGTAAAATAGGTACGTTTGTTAAAATCCGCACCTATATGGATACTGCCGTCAGTCCCTTCTATTTCTTGTCAAATGCCCCGCGTGAATTCTTAGATCAGGTTTCCTCGACGTTTGCGACGCGCGGCCAGCTTGAACTGGAAAACCGTGCTTTGCGTCAGGAATTGTTGCTGAAAAACAGCGATCTGATGCTGCTTGGCCAATACAAACAAGAGAATGCCCGTCTGCGTGAACTGCTGGGTTCGCCGTTGCGTCAGGACGAGCACAAAATGGTGACGCAGGTTCTGTCCACCAGCAATGATCCTTACAGCGATCAGGTGGTGATCGACAAAGGCAGCAACAATGGCGTGTATATCGGGCAGCCGGTCATCAGCGATAAAGGCGTTGTCGGCCAGGTCGTTGCCGTTGCCGCACTGACCAGCCGCGTTCTGCTGATTTGTGACGCTTCCCATGCGTTGCCGATTCAGGTGCTGCGCAATGACATCCGCGTCATTGCTGCGGGCAGCGGTTGTGCTGACGATCTGCAACTTGAACATCTGCCAAGCAATACCGACATTCGTGTTGGCGACGTGCTGGTGACGTCGGGTCTGGGCGGTCGTTTCCCGGAAGGCTATCCGGTTGGCGTCGTGTCTTCGGTTAAAGTCGATAATCAGCGCGCGTATACCGTCATTCAGGCGCGCCCGACGGCAGGTCTGCAACGTCTGCGTTATCTGCTGTTGTTATGGGGTTCTGATCGCAACGGCGAGCATCCGTTACCGCCTGATGAAGTTCATCGCGTCGCCAATGAACGCCTGATGCAAATGATGCCTCAGGTATTGCCACCACCGGGTGATATGGGTCCTCCGGCGCCGCTTCCGGCACCTGCAACAGGCACTGTGACCACACCAGTCAGCACCACGCCTGCGCAGGGAGCACGGCAATGAACAGTTACCGGAGCCACGGACGCTGGATTATTTGGCTATCCTTTGTCATAGCCATGTTGTTGCAGGTCATGCCGTGGCCTGAACAAATCTATATGTTCCGGCCCTCCTGGCTGTTGCTGATCCTGATCTACTGGGTGATGGCTTTACCGCATCGCGTCAACGTTGGCACCGGTTTTATTGTCGGTTTCATCATGGATTTGATCCTCGGTTCCACGCTGGGCATTCGTGCGCTGGCGTTTGCCATCACCGCCTATGTGGTCGCGTTCAAATTCCAGTTGTTCCGCAATCTGGCACTCTGGCAGCAAGCGCTGATTGTCATGGTGCTGTCGCTGGCGGTGGACGTCATGGTGTTCTGGGGACAATTTATGGTGGTCAACGTGTCGTTCCGCCCCGAAGTTTTCTGGAGCAGTGTGGTTGACGGCATTTTGTGGCCGTGGCTGTTCCTGCTGATGCGCAAAATTCGCCGTCAGTTTGCTGTTCAATGAGGATGTTATGACCGCACTTTATCTCGCTTCCGGTTCGCCACGCCGTCGTGAATTGCTGGCCTTACTGGATCTGCCCTTTGAGCGTCTGATCACCGACGTAGCGGAAGAACGCCAGCAGGATGAGGCACCCGACGCTTACGTTTTGCGTCTGGCGAAAGATAAAGCGCGGGCCGGTGTGGCGGTTGCAGATGAGGATCTTCCTGTTCTGGGCGCCGACACCATTGTGGTTCTCGACGGTAAAGTGTTGGAAAAGCCGCGCGACGAATCGCAAGCCGCTGTTATGCTTACTGCATTGTCTGGCAGACAACATCAGGTGATGACCGCCGTCGCTTTTGCTGACCGGCGTGATTGCCTCAGTACGTTGGTTGTGACCGATGTCACCTTCCGTTCACTATCCGCCGATGACATTGCACACTATATTCTGAGCGGTGAGCCCATGGATAAAGCGGGCGCTTACGGTATTCAGGGAAAGGGCGGTTGTTTCGTCCGTGAAATTCGCGGCAGTTACTATGCAGTCGTGGGGCTTCCTCTGGTGGAAACCCAGGAACTGCTCAATGAATTTGCTGCCTTACGCGAGCTTAGGAGAAAACATGACAGCTGAATTACTGGTCAATGTCACCCCGTCCGAGACACGCGTGGCCTACATCGACGGTGGCATTCTGCAGGAAATCCATATTGAGCGCGAAACCAAGCGCGGGATTGCCGGCAATATTTATAAAGGACGTATCAGCCGCGTTTTGCCTGGAATGCAGGCGGCTTTTGTTGATATCGGCCTTGAAAAAGCAGCGTTTTTACACGCTTCAGACATCATGCCGCATACCGAATGCGTTGCCCGTGATGAGCAGAAAAATTTCAATGTGCGTGACATCGCAGAGCTGGTGCATCAGGGCCAGGATCTGATGGTGCAGGTGGTGAAAGATCCCCTCGGCACCAAAGGCGCACGTCTGACTACCGACATCACGTTGCCCTCGCGTTATCTGGTGTTTATGCCCGGAGCATCGCACGTTGGCGTCTCACAACGTATAGAAAGCGAAGCGGAACGCGATCGTCTCAAGCGCATCGTCTCTGAATATTGTGACGAGCATGGCGGCTACATTATCCGTACGGCAGCCGAAGGCGTGGGCGAAGAAGAACTTAAGCAGGATGCGGCTTATCTCAAGCGCCTGTGGACGAAGGTGATGGAGCGCAAACGTCGCAACAAAACCAAATACAAGCTGTATGGCGAACTGGCGCTGGCGCACCGTGTCCTGCGTGATTTTGCCGGGGAAGCGCTGGATCGTATTCGTGTCGATTCCCGCCTGACCTATGAATTGCTGGTCGAATTCACCAGCGAATACATGCCGGAAATGACCAGCAAGCTGGAACATTACAACGGCAAGCAGCCTATTTTCGATCTGTTCGATGTGGAAAATGAGATCCAGCGCGCCCTCGAGCGCAAGGTGGAACTTAAGTCTGGCGGCTACCTGATTATCGATCAGACTGAAGCCATGACGACGGTGGATATCAACACCGGCGCGTTTGTTGGCCATCGCAATCTGGAAGACACCATTTTCAACACCAATACCGAAGCGACACAGGCGATAGCCCGTCAGCTGCGGTTACGTAATCTGGGCGGCATTATCATCATCGACTTTATTGATATGTCGAATGAGGATCACCGCCGTCGCGTGTTGCACAGCCTTGAGCAGGCGTTGTCGAAAGACCGTGTGAAAACCGGTATTCACGGCTTCTCCGCGCTGGGACTGGTGGAAATGACCCGCAAACGCACCCGCGAAAGCGTCGAGCATGTTCTGTGCAGCGATTGTCCGACCTGTCATGCGCGCGGCACGGTGAAAACCGTCGAAACGGTTTGCTATGAAATATTGCGTGAAATCGTGCGCGTGCATCATGCGTATGATTCCGACCGCTTCCTGGTCTACGCCTCTGCGGCAGTGGGCGAAGCGCTGAAGGGCGAGGAATCCCATGCACTGGCTGAAGTCGAAATTTTCGTCGGCAAACAGGTCAAAGTGCAGGTGGAGCCGCTCTACAGTCAGGAGCAGTTCGACGTCGTGATGATGTGATCTGAGCCAACGTGCCACACGCATCAAGAAGTTACAGGTTTCCATTGCCGACTGTACGGGAGCGAACCCGCATGGAATGGAAAACAAGGAGAGAAGTTTGAGGCGACTGCCCGGTATTTTATTAACCACCAGCGCAACCCTTGTCGTGATAGTGGCTTTGGTGATCAGTGGCTTACGTCTGGCGTTGCCTCAGTTGAGCCGTTTCCAGACCCAGCTGGTCGCGAAAGTCGAATCTGCGACGGGCGTGCCGATCGAACTGTCACAGATCAGTGCCAGCTGGAAAACCTTTGGCCCGATCATGGAGGTCCGGGGCCTTCAGGTGACGTTGCCGGATTCCACCCTGAAGGTTCAGCGCATCACCCTGGCGCTGGATGTCTGGCAGTCGATGCTGCATCTGCGCTGGCAGTTCCGCGATCTCACTTTCTACAACATGCAGTTGGATCTGAACAGCACGCTGGGCGGAGACAACAATCAGGGCAATGGCCTCAAGCCAAACCGCATCAGCGATATTTTCCTTAAGCAGGTCGATCACTTCGATTTGCGCGACAGCCGTATTTCCTTCCTGACACCGTCCGGCCCGCGCGCCGAATTCGACATCCCGCAACTGACCTGGCTCAACACCCATAATCGCCACCGTGCGGAAGGCCAGCTGAGTCTGTCGAGTTTCAACGGTCAGCATGGCGTGGTGCAGGTGCGGATGGATCTCAATGATTCCAACGGGTTGCTCAACAACGGCAAGATTTACCTGCAAGCTGATGATATCGATATGAAGCCGTGGTTCAGCCGCTGGCTGCGCAGCAACACCGGCCTTGAGAGTGCCAATTTCAGTCTGGCGGCCTGGCTTACCGTGCGTAACGGCGATGTGTACGCCGGTGATGCGCTGCTGAAAACCGGTTCTGCAACCTGGAAAACTGGCGATGACCAACATCGTCTCGACGTGGATAACCTGACGCTGCACGGCAATCGTCAGGGGAATGGCTGGCAGCTTGGTACGAAGCAACTGAACATCAAAACGGACGGCGTGGCCTGGCCAAAAGGCACTCTGGACGCGTTGTACCTGCCGGAAAACAACGAATTCCTGGGTCCCTCGCAGGGCGAAGAGTTGCGTATCCGGGGTACCCATTTGCAACTGGAACGCCTTGGTCCGGTGATACCGACCTTCTCATTCCTGACGCCTGCTGTGCTTGAACGCTGGCAGGATCTGAAACCGTCGGGCAAGGTCGACAGCCTGGCGCTGGATATTCCTCTCAAACAACCCGAGCACACCCGCTTTATTGCTAACTGGCACGATGTCAGCTGGCAGCGTTGGGAATTATTGCCGGGCATCAATCATTTCAATGGCAGCCTGAAAGGCAGCGTCGCCGGCGGCCAGCTCAACGTCAAATTACAAGACAGCCAGTTGCCTTATGGTGAGATGTTCCGCGCGCCGCTGAACGTCAGTGCCGCAACCGGCTCATTCAACTGGACCAACGATAAAGACGGCTGGGCATTGTCCGGTAAAGACGTGGATGTCAAAGCAGACGCGCTGTGGGCGAAGGGCGACTTCCACTATAACCAGCCTGCGAACGGCGAGCCGTGGCTGAATATTCTGGCCGGTATCCGCCTGTACGACGCCGGTCAGGCGTGGCGTTACTTCCCCGAAAAGCTGATGGGCAAACATCTGGTGGATTATCTCACCGGTGCGATCCAGGCCGGGCAGGTGGATAACGCCACGCTGACCTTCAACGGCAATCCGCATCACTTCCCGTTCAAAAATAACGAAGGGCAGTTCCAGGTGTGGGTGCCGTTGCGCCACTCGACCTTCCAGTTCCAGCCTGAATGGCCCGCGCTGACCGATCTGGACATCGATCTCGATTTTCTGAACGACGGTTTGTTCATGAAAGCCGCGCACACAAAATTGGGCAACGTAGATGGCAACAACGTAGTCGCCAATATCCCGGATTACCTGAAAGAAAAGCTGTTTGTCGATTCTGATCTGCGCGGTTCCGGCAAAGATATCGGTGATTATTTCATGAACACGCCGCTGCACGACACGCTCGGCAGCGCTTTGCAGGAGCTGCAGATTAGCGGCGAAGTGAATGGTCGCTTACATCTGGATATTCCGCTCGACGGCGAACTGGTTCGTGCCACCGGTGGCGTGACGCTCAAAGATAACAGCCTGCTGATCAAACCGCTGGAAAGCACCATCAGCCACCTCAGCGGGCAGTTCAGTTACGACAATGGAAATCTGCAAAGCAACAGAATGACCGGCAACTGGTTCGGGCAACCGATCAACGTGATGTTCAGTACGCAGGAGCTGGCAGACGACTTTAAGATTCAGGTGGGACTGGATGCGAACTGGCAGTTGTCGAAGTTGCCAGGGTTGCCTGCGGTGGCCGCCAGCAAAATTTCCGGCGGTACGCCGTGGAAGGCTGACGTCAATATTGCCCTGCCGCACAAAGGCACGCCGAATTATACCGTTGATGTGAATGCCGATCTGAAAGATGTAAGCAGTCACTTACCGGATCCTCTCGCTAAGAAAGCTGGCCATTCGTTGCCGTTGCTGGTGAAGGTGAAAGGCGATTTGCACAGCTTCAATCTTGAAGGCGTGCTGGCCGGGAAAGATCATTTCAACAGCCGCTGGCTGCTGGGTAAACAGCTCAAACTGGACCGCGCCTCCTGGCAGGCGAACACCAAAAAAACACCGGCGTTGCCGCAAGACAGCAGCCTGACGCTTAACCTTCCGGCGCTGGACGGCGAAAGCTGGCTCGGACTCTTGTCGCCGGAGAAAGCGACGCAGGGCAGCGGCAGCAGTAAAATGGCCGGCTTCAGCTTCCCGCATGAAATTATCCTCACCACGCCGGCGCTGACGCTGGGCGGCCAGGTGTGGAATGACCTGACGCTGCGATCAACGCAGGGGCATCAGGGGCTGGCGATTGCCGCCAAAGGCAAGGAGATCGACGGCACGCTGAACATGAATGACACCGGCCCGTGGCTGGCAAACCTGCGCTACCTGTATTTCAATCCGCAATGGACGGTGGCAGACGTGTCGGAGAGCGGTAAACCGGCGTCGAACCCAACGGGCAATGACAAAATTTCCTTCGCCAGCTGGCCTGCGGTGCAACTGCGCTGCGAAGCCTGCTGGTTCCTCGGCCAGAATTTCCGCAAGGTGAACGCCGATGTGACCCCGCAGGGCGATCAGTTAATGCTGCGCAACGGCCTGATCGACACCGGTGTTGCACGACTGGACGTACAGGGCGACTGGAAACAGAACGATCAGGGCGAGAATACCGGCCTGAAAGGTAAACTGAGTGGTAAAAATATCGATCAGGCGATGTCATTCTTCGGTGTCACCACACCGCTGAAAGGTGCGCCTTTTGATGTGAATTTTGACCTGCACTGGAAATCTGTCCCCTGGAAACCGGATGTCAGCACGCTCAACGGCACGCTGAAAAACGAGCTCGGTAAAGGTGAAATCGCCGACGTTGGCGGTGGTCGCGCCGGGCAGTTACTGCGTCTGGTCAGCTTCGATGCGTTGCTGCGTAAGTTGCGCCTCGATTTCAGCGACACCTTCGGTCAGGGCTTCTATTTTGACTCGATCAAATCGACCGCCTGGATAAAAGACGGCACGCTGCATACCGATGATCTGCTGGTTGACGGCCTGGCGGCGGATATCGCCATCACCGGTAAGGTCAACTTTGTGAGTCAGAAACTGGATTTGGAAGCGGTCATCGCGCCGGAAATTTCAGCCACCGTCGGCGTGGCAACGGCGTTTGTGATAAACCCTGTGGTGGGCGTGGCCGTGTTTGCAGCCAGTAAAGTGCTGGCACCGCTGTGGAATAAAATTTCGCTGATCCGCTATCAGATCACCGGCACCATCGCGGAGCCGCGTATCAATGAAATTCTGCGTAAACCCGTCACCGCGCCGAAGGCTGCTGCCGCGCAGTAATCCCATTCAGGATGGCGGCAGGCAACCTTGTCCGGGCTGTGTTAGGCTGTTAATAACCTTGTAACAATGGATTGTCCGGCGCACTGAGCGACGCATTACGCTTGAGTCCGCCGGATTTTCGTCTAAAAGAGAGTGAACATCTATGAGTCTGGCCTTAGTCAGTGAGCAGTTACTAACTGCCAATAATCTGAGTCATCAGGATCTGTTTTCCGTTTTGGGCCAGTTGTCAGAACGTCGCCTCGATTACGCCGATCTCTTTTTCCAGTCCAGCTTCCATGAAGCCTGGGTAATCGAAGACAGCATCATCAAAGACGGTTCTTACAATATCGATCAGGGCGTGGGCGTGCGTGCCATCAGCGGCGAGAAGACCGGTTTCGCTTATGCCGACCAGATCACCCTCAATGCCTTAAATCAAAGCGCCACCGCTGCGCGCAGCATTGTCCGCGAACAGGGCAATGGCAAAACGCGCACGCTGGGCGAAGTGGCCTACCCGCCCCTGTACTCCGCGCTGGATCCGCTGCAAAGCCTGCCGCGTGAAGCGAAAATTGAGCTTTTGCATCGCGTGGACAAAATCGCCCGCGCTGCGGATAAACGTGTGCAGGAAGTCAGCGCCAGCATTACCGGTGTGTATGAAACGGTGCTGGTGGCCGCCACTGACGGTACGCTGGCGGCAGATATCCGTCCGCTGGTTCGCCTGTCCGTGAGCGTGCTGGTCGAGCAGGATGGCCGCCGTGAACGCGGCTCCAGCGGCGGCGGTGCGCGCGTCGGTTATGATTATTTCCTCGAAACGGTTAACGGTGAAGTGCGCGCCGAAGCGTTCGCGCGTGACGCAGTGCGTATGGCATTGCTCAATCTGACTGCTGTCGCCGCCCCTGCGGGTGGGATGCCGGTGGTTCTGGGCGCAGGCTGGCCGGGCGTGCTGTTGCACGAAGCGGTCGGACACGGCCTGGAAGGTGATTTCAACCGTCGCGGAACGTCCGTCTTTAGCGGTCAGATGGGTAAACTGGTGGCGTCCGAACTGTGTACCGTCGTCGATGACGGTACTATGCACGGCCTGCGCGGTTCACTGGCGATTGACGATGAAGGCGTGCCGGGCCAGTACAACGTGTTGATCGAAAACGGTGTGCTGAAAGGTTACATGCAGGACAAACTGAATGCGCGCCTGATGGGCGTAGCGCCGACCGGTAATGGCCGTCGTGAGTCATATGCGCACCTGCCGATGCCACGCATGACCAACACTTACATGTTGGCGGGCAAATCTACGCCGGAAGAGATTATCAGCAGCGTCGAATACGGCCTGTATGCACCGAACTTCGGCGGCGGTCAGGTGGATATCACGTCCGGCAAGTTCGTGTTCTCAACGTCCGAAGCGTATCTGATTGAAAACGGTCGCATCACCAAACCGGTGAAAGGCGCGACGCTGATCGGGTCGGGTATCGAAGCGATGCAGCAGATTTCCATGGTAGGTAACGATCTGGCGCTCGATAAAGGCGTCGGTGTGTGTGGCAAAGAAGGCCAGAGCCTGCCGGTCGGGGTCGGTCAGCCAACCCTGAAACTGGATAATCTGACGGTGGGCGGTACCGCTTAAGTTTTGTTTTAGCCTCCCCTGATCAGGGGAGGTTTACTCCCACGTCGTTCCCTTTTTCCCCTGCCTGTAGCCCTGATACACCTTACTGACCTGTTTGAAGTAATCCGTCAGATAGTTAATGCATACCTGCACTTTCAGCGGCAGTTTGTCTTTTTCGGTATACAGCGCGTAAACCGGGCGAGGATCGGACTGGTAGCTGCGGAACAAAATCTCCACTTCCCCTGCATTGATTTCTTCGATGATCCACATCAGCGGCACATAAGCGATACCCACCCCGGCTTTCAGCCAGCGGATCATCGTTTGCGAATCATTGGTGACGAAACGCCCCTGCGGATTGATCCGGGTGGTAATGCCCTCGGGCGCGATCAGTTCAAACTCGCTGTCGGGGCGCACGCTGTATTCCAGCCATGAGAAATTCACCATATCTGCCGGTTTTTCCGGCGTGCCGTGCTGGGCCAGATAGCTGCGCGCGGCACACACGACCATCGGCATCGAGCCGAGTTTTGTGGAGAACAGGCTGGAATCCTGCAACGCCCCGACGCGGATCACCAGGTCTAAGCCGTCGGCGATCAGATCCGGCGCCGGAATGCCGGTGACCAGATTCACGGTCAGGCCGGGATATTCACTGAGCATCTCGGCAGTCATGGCAGCAAGAACATTTTGTGCCATTGTCGATGAGCTGCCGATGCGCAACGTGCCGGTGGGTGTGTTGTTGAAGGCGTATAATTGCTCATGCACTTCGCGCACGTCTTGCAGCATTTTCCGGCAGCCCTGATAGTAAATCTTTCCGGCTTCAGTCAGGCCAATGCTGCGTGTGCTTCGGTTTAGCAATTTGATTTGTAAGTCATTTTCAAGTTTTGAAATCGTCTGGCTGATGGCGGAAACGCTCATGTCGAGACGTCGTGCCGCCGCGGTAAATGAGCCGCTTTCAACCACCTGGGCGAAAATTGACATACGCTTTAATCGGTCCATTGTTAATCCTGGCTTAAAAGTGATTTAGATCACCTAACGTTGATCACTTGATAATAAGCAGGCTAATATACTCTCCCGGGCGATAACCCTCAGGTCGCATTTTCCTGACGGCTTACCTTCGCACACTTCCCTGGCAACCCCACAGTTTTCGTCGTCACTTCCCGTGAAGATTTATCTCCGGGTTTGTGAGCTGTTGCCTAAAATAATGAATAATGTGTGCGCGGGGCTCACCACACCTTTCTCTGGTCATACTGCCCGTCGTCATAATGTAAGGAATTTTTGATGAGTTTGCTTCCGGTAATGGTGATTTTCGGATTGTCGTTTCCCCCGGTGTTTTTTGAAATACTGCTGGCGCTGGTCGTGTTTTTCCTGCTGCGACGCGTCTTGCAGCCCACCGGGATCTACGACTTTGTCTGGCACCCGGCGTTGTTCAACACAGCATTGTATTGCTGTCTTTTCTACCTGATCTCCTGCATGTTCGTCTGAGGGCGTTGTGAAAAATTTCTCTATAAAAATAATACGTTATGCAATTACGCTGATCCTTGTCGTTCTGGCTGTCATCGCTATTTTCAAAGCCTGGGCGTTCTACACGGAATCACCGTGGACCCGTGATGCCAAATTTACCGCCGACGTCGTCTCTATCGCGCCCGACGTAACCGGCCTGATTACCGATGTCCCGATCACGGACAACCAGCTGGTGAAGAAGGGGCAAATTCTGTTCAAAATCGACCAGCCGCGTTATCAGCAGGCGCTGGACGAAGCGAGCGCTGACGTGGCTTATTATCAGGCACTGGCCGGCGAGAAAAGACGCGAAGCCGGACGCCGCGTGAAACTGGGCGTGCAGGCGATGTCGCAGGAAGAGATAGACCAGGCGAATAACGTTCTGCAAACCGCCCAGCATCAGCTGGCGAAGGCTCAGGCAGCACGTGATCTGGCGGTGCTCGATTTACAGCGCACCGTGGTGGTGGCTCCGGCAGACGGCTGGGTGACTAACCTTACCGTGCATCCGGGGAACTACATTAACCGTGGTTCTACAGCCGTGGCGTTAGTGAAGAAAAACTCCTTCTACATTCTGGCTTATCTGGAAGAAACCAAACTGTCCGGCCTGAGCAAGGGCGATCGCGTGGAAATTACGCCGCTCGGCAGCAACCGCATCATGCACGGCAGGGTCGACAGCGTGGCAGCAGCGGTCACCAACAGCTCTTCTTCTGCGGCGACTAACGGTCTGGCGACCATCGACAGTAATCTCGAATGGGTGCGTCTGGCGCAGCGCGTACCGGTGAAAATCGTGCTTGATGATGCCGACCAGCAACATCCGTACCCGGCCGGGACAACGGCGACCGTTGTGATCACCGGCAGCCACGACCGTCAGCAGAATGAAGGTTCTCCGTTCCGCCGTCTGTTACATCGCCTGAGAGAGTTTGGCTAAGGCCGGAAAATGAATAGTGTACTTATCCCACGTGTGCGTTTTGCATTTAAGCTGACGTTCGCGATCCTCGGCGCGCTGGTGCTCGGGTTCTATCTGCAACTTGAAACCCCGCGCTGGTCGGCCATGACCGCCGCCATCGTGACCTCCGGCCCGGCGCTGGCCGCCGGCGGGGAGCCGTTCGCCGGGGCAATCCGCCACCGTGGTTTTCTGCGGGTGATCGGCACCTTTATCGGCTGTATCGCGGCGCTGGTGATTGTGATTGCCACGGCGCGCGCGCCGGTAGTGATGCTGTTGTTGTGCTGTATCTGGGCGGGTGTCTGCACCTGGTGGTCATCGCTGGTGCGCATCGAGAACTCGTATGCGCTGGGTCTGGCGGGTTATACCGCACTGATTATCGTCGTGACTTCCGCGTCGGCGCCGTTGCAAACGCCGCAGTTTGCGGTGGAGCGGTGCAGTGAAATCGTCCTTGGGATTTGTTGCGCCATCGTCGCTGACTTACTGTTTTCTCCCCGTTCTATCAAAAAAGATATCGACCGCGCCGTCAGCCAGCTGATGCTCGACCAGTTCGCGCTGATGCGGATTTGCGTGAACAACGCGTCGAAAGAAGACATTGATAAATCGTGGAATAATCTGGTGAAGAGCACCACGGCGCTGAACGGTATGCGCAGCAGCCTGATGATGGAGTCGTCACGCTGGCAGCGCTGTAACCGGCGTCTGAAAGCGCTGCACAGCACGTCGCTGAGCATGATCACTCAGGCCTGCGAAACCTATCTGATCCTGCAAAGCACGCCGGAACGGTTATCGCCGGAACTGAAAATGATGTTCGATGAACCGGCGGAGACGGTGGCAGATGTTCACCGCCGGATGAAACAATTACGGCAGGCCATCACTGGCTCGCACAGTGATAACGTCCTGATAACCCTGAGCGCCTGGACTGGTGCAGGCACCCGCGCGCTGTTGCTGATGAAAGGCATCCAGACCAACAGCAGTATCAGCACCATAGAAAGCGGCGTGCTCGATGGCGAAGTGGTGGTGCGCCCTGTGTCGGCAGAGCGCCATCATGCGATGATCAACGGTCTGCGAACGTTTACCGCTACCGCTATCGGCTGCCTGATGTGGCTGTGGACCGGCTGGACCTCGGCCAGCGGCTGCGTGATTATCATCGCCGTCGTGACCTCGCTGGCGATGCGTACTCCTAACCCAAAAGGGATGGCGATGGATTTCATCGTCGGTATGCTGCTGGCTATTCCGGTGGGTTCGATGATGTTTATGCTGATCATGCCCGCCACGCAGCAAAGTCTTTTCCTGCTGTGTCTGATGCTGGGGATTTTCACCTTCTTCATCGGTATCGAAGTGACCAAGCGACGCCTCGGTATGCTCGGGTTGCTGGCGGGCACCATCAATATTTTGGTGCTCAGTAACCCGATGAAATTTAACGTTACTGCGTTTCTGGATAGCGCGATGGGGCAGGCCATTGGGACGGTGATTGCGATGGCGGTGTTGCTGATTATTCGCGATAAATCGCGCGAAAAAACGGGCCGTACCTTGCTCAACCGCTTCATGAGCAGCGCGGTGTCGGCATTGACCACCAAGGCTTACCGCCGCCGCGAAAACCATCTTCCGGCGCTGTATCATCAGCTCAACCAGCTGCTGGTGATGTTCCCCAATGACATCGGTAAATACCGTCTGGCGCTGATGCTGATTATCGCGCATCAGCGGATGAAGATGGCGGAAGTGCCAGTGAACGATGAACTGTCGGCATTCCATAAGAAAATCCGTAATACGGCAGACCACGTTGTGTCGTCATCGGGCGAAGGGAAACGGACGTACTATTATCAGCGTCTGCTGAAAGAGCTGGGCGAGTATCAGGAAAAACTGGTCGAGTACGATGCGCCGCTTAAAGTCACCGAACCGGTTCGTCGCCTCACTGACATGCTGCACCGCTATCAGCATTCATTCCTGGCATAAGCCGATAGTTACCGGCGTAAAGACCACAGGGCCGATGCGGTAACGCACCGGCCTTTTTTATTATTCACATTCTGAAGTCACAAAGGCGTGGCGATCTTGCGGGCCGATGGCACGCATCACGCGGCAAGGCACGCCCACCGCGACCACGTTGGCAGGAATAGATTTCGTGACCACACTGCCCGCACCAATCACGCTGTTACGGCCAATCGTCACCCCCGGATTCACTATCACCCCCGCGCCCAGCCAGACGTTGTCTTCAATAACGATAGGCTGCGAGAACTGTTGCCCGGTGATGCGGATGTCCGGGTCGATCGGGTGCCCGGCGGTGGCGAGCGTCACGTTCGGCGCGAACATCACGTTATCGCCGATGGTCACGGTGGCGTCATCCACCAAGGTCAGATTGAAGTTGGCGTAGAAATTTTTACCGATGTGAGTGTGTGTGCCGTAAGCGACGCGCAACGGCGGCTCAACCCAGCCGTTCTCGCCCAGGCTGCCCATGATGTCTTTGAGCATCCGCTGGCGTGTCTCTTCTTCTGACGGGCGGGTCAGATTGTATTCGTACACCCGCTCCTTTCCCGCGCGGCGCTCCTCCGGCAAGCCTTCGCCCATGTCCGTATACAGCTCACCGATGTTCATTTTTATGCGTGTCGACATCCCTTTTTCCTTAATCAATGGGTGATTCATCACGCAGTTTACTGACCGGCTATGACGTTGTGAACGTGTGACATTCGACTTTGCGACCTGTGTCTCTCAGTGCTGTCTGAGAGACGCTTCCTCGTAAGCCGCTATACTTATTGCTATTCACTGCTTTAAACGGCGCACGTCAGGAGGATTTACCATGTCTGCCCAATACCAAAAACTGTCCAAACATCCTTTATTTAAGACCGGCTATTTCACCGGCGGGAAATGGCACGAGGCGAAAACGACGTTTGATGTGCGGGATCCGGCGACGGGAGAGATCGTCGCCAAAGTGGCGAAAGCCGGAAAAGCGGAAACCGAAGCAGCGATCAAGGCCGCCAGCGAGGCTTTCCCTGCGTGGAGAAAAACCACGGCCAAAGCGCGTTCTGAAATTTTGTACCGCTGGTATCAGCTGATGCTGGAGAACAAACAGTTTCTCGGCGAGCTGATGGTGGCGGAGCAGGGTAAGCCGCTGAAAGAGGCGCTGGGCGAAGTCGATTACGCCGCCAGCTATCTGCAGTGGTTCAGTGAGGAAGCCAAGCGCGCCAACGGCGAAATCATCCCTCCGGCGAAATCCGGTTCACGTATCCTGGCGACCCGCGAACCGGTCGGCGTGGTGGCGGCGATCACCCCGTGGAATTTCCCGCTGGCGATGCTGACCCGCAAACTCGGCCCTGCGCTGGCAGCAGGGTGTACCGGTCTTATCAAACCGGCCAATAACACGCCGCTGTCGGCCTTCGCCCTGCTGCAACTGGCGAAAGACGCCGGTGTACCGGACGGCGTGATCAACGGCGTGGCCGGTGATACCCATGCCATCAGCGATGCGATCATGGCCAGCGACAAAGTGCGCAAAGTCTCCTTTACCGGTTCGACGGAAGTGGGCAAAACGCTGGTGCGCAACAGCGCCGATACGATGAAAAAAGTGTCGATGGAGCTGGGCGGTAACGCGCCTTATATCGTGTTTGACGATGCCGATCTCGAGGCTGCCGTGAAAGGGGCCGTCACCTGTAAATTCCGAAACACCGGGCAGGTATGCGTTTGTATCAACCGCATCTACGTACAGGACGGCGTTTACGATGCTTTCGTGACGCGTCTGGTGGAAGAAGTCCGCAAACTGAAGGTCGGCAACGGCATGGACGACGGCGTTATCGTCGGGCCGCTTATAGACATCAAAGGGCTGGAGAAAGTGGAAGACCACGTCAAAGATGCGCTGGAGAAGGGCGGGCGTCTGATGGAAGGCGGTGAGCGTCATAAACTCGGCGGTAACTTCTTCCAGCCGACGGTGATTGCTGATGCCACCGACGACATGAAAGTGGCGCAGGAAGAAACCTTCGGCCCGCTTGCCGCCTGTTTCCGTTTCAAAACGGAAGAAGAAGTGATTAAGCGCGCCAACGACACGCCTTTCGGGCTGGCGGCGTATTTCTACAGCCAGAATCTGCAACGTATTTTCCGCGTCGCGGACGCCATTGAAAGCGGCATGATTGGCGTGAATGAGTGCGCGATTTCCAACGAAGCGGCACCGTTCGGCGGCGTGAAAGAATCCGGACTGGGACGTGAAGGATCGGTGCTGGGGCTGGAAGAGTATTTGCAGGTGAAAACGTTACATTTAGGAAATCTATAAGTCGTCTTTTCAGAAAGCCGCTTTTAGTTAACAATAATCAGTAGCAAACAAAGGGCCGGAAACGGTGCTTTCCGGCAAAGCACAAAGGACGTCAATGAAGGTATTTAACGGGCTGCGTTCGCGCACGCTGATGATGGCGGCGGCGGTGATGCTGGGGCTGTCGGGCATGGCCGGGCAGGCTGTCGCAAAATCGACATACAATCAGGGCACAATCGTGTCAGGCACCGACGAGAAAACGGTGGTCAGCTATGTGCGTCAACACCAGCGTCTGCCGGACAATTACATCACCAAGAAAAAAGCCCGCGAAGCCGGCTGGGATGCGCGTGCCGGGAATTTATGCGATGTGCTGCCGGGCAAAGCCATTGGCGGCGACCGTTTCTCAAACCGGGAAGGGCGTTTACCGGCAGCCAGCAAACGGGTGTGGCGTGAGGCGGATATCAACTATCGCTGCGGACGTCGTGGCGCTGACCGGCTGCTGTTTGCCAGCGACGGTCTGATTTACGTCAGCCGCGACCATTATCAACATTTTGTTCGGGTGGAGTAATGTCGATGAAAAAAGTGAGCTTCGATTTTAATCACATCCCGGATTTACCCGCATTCTATCGCGAGTTTGTCCGTCAGTTTTCCCTGACTGACAGTTTCGGCGCGAATCTGGATGCACTATGGGATGAAGTAACGGGCGGGATCGCACTGCCGGTTGAAGTGGATTTCATCAACCTGAATGCCAGCCGTAAACGGCGGTTCGGTGCACTGATTTTGCTGTTTGAAGAGGCGGAAGAAGAGCTGGAAGGTGAGCTGCGGCTGAATCAGGTCGATAAACCAGTTGCGAAAGCCAAAGTCTGAAAAGAAAAACCCGCCATCAAAGCGGGTTTTTGTTTTTTATTCCTGGCCTTCAGCCAGTTCGCGCAGATACTGGAAAATCTGGCGGTAAGATTTCGGCGGCTTGTTGGTCGCTTTCTCTTTTTGCGCATTGCGGATGAGGGCGCGCAGTTGCTGACGGTCAGCGGTCGGGTATAAATCCAGCACCGTTGGCACCGCATCATCACCTTCTTCGACCAGACGGTCACGCAGCATTTCCAGTTTATGGAACAGCGAAACCTGCTGATTGTGGCGGTTTTTCAGTTTATCCAGCGCAGTTTCAATCGGTTCAACGTCGCGCGAACGCAGCATTTTACCGATCAGCTGAAGCTGGCGGCGACGGCCTTCTTTCTTGATTTTCTGCGCTAAATCGATAGCGGCGCGCAGATCTTCGTCCAGTGGCAGTTTATCGAGGGAGTTTTTACCCAGATCCACCATTTCTGCACCGAGATCTTTCAGCGCCTCGGCGTCACGTTTGATTTCACTTTTACTGACCCAGATGATCTCATCATCTTCATCGTTCTCATTATTCTCGGGAACGTCATCGAGCCAGTCGTCAATTTTCTTTGTCATGGGCGCTTCCTCTTAACGAGGTAATCCTGTCAGTTTGATTGTGCTTTATTGCTTCGGCGGCATTATGCCACAGAGATGGCTATTCTGTTGCAACTTCGGTCTGATCAACGCCGCACGCAATGCGAAATTATGGCGAGTCTCTGTTAGACTCAAAAGTATAAGTTTCTCTGTCTCAGTGTAGAACAATCCCTTTTATCTCATAAGCGATGGCATGCCGATGAACGTAGTGAATCAAGTTGCGCAGCAGCGTAAAACTCTCGAACAAGCCGTATCTCAGGCTCTGGAACTGGCAAAAGCGGGTTCAGATGCTGCAGAAGTGGCGGTCAGTAAAACCACCGGTATCGGCGTCAGTACACGTTTTGGTGAAGTCGAGAACGTTGAGTTCAACAGCGACGGCGCATTGGGCATCACCGTTTATTATCAGAACCGTAAAGGCAGCGCGTCTTCTACCGATCTCAGCCCGGACGCCATTTCCCGCACCGTGCAGGCCGCGCTGGATATCGCCCGTTACACGTCGCCGGATCCGTTCGCAGGCGTGGCTGACAAAGAGATGCTGGCGTTTGATGCGCCGGATCTGGATTTATTCCACCCGGAAGAGCTGGATCCGGATCGCAGTATCGAACTGGCAGCCCGTGCAGAACAGGCTGCGCTGAAAGCCGACAAACGCATCACCAACACCGAAGGCGGCAGTTTCAACAGCCACTACGGCATCCGCGTATTCGGCAACAGCCACGGCATGTTGCAAAGTTACTGCTCGACGCGTCATTCGATTTCCGCCTCAGTAATTGCTGAACACGAAGGCGACATGGAACGCGATTACGCCTATTCCATTGCCCGCAAAATGAGTGACCTGAAAGATCCGGAATGGGTCGGTGCGGAGTGCGCTCGCCGCACGCTTTCGCGTCTGGCACCGCGTAAATTACCCACCATGCATGCGCCGGTGCTGTTCGCCTCCGAAGTGGCGACCGGTTTGTTCGGCCATCTGGTGGGCGCCATCAGCGGCGGCAGCATTTACCGTAAATCGTCCTTCCTGCTCGACAGCTTAGGTGAGCAGATCCTGCCAGAGTGGCTGACGATTGAAGAGCATCCGCATCTGTTGCAGGGCCTGGCATCCACGCCGTTCGACAGTGAAGGTGTGCGCACGCAGCGTCGCGATATCGTCAAAGACGGCGTACTGCAAACCTGGCTGATGACCTGTTATTCCGCCCGCAAGCTTGGCCTGCAAACCACCGGCCACGCAGGCGGCATCCACAACTGGCGCATTGCCGGTCAGGGTGATGACTTCGCCGGTATGTTGCGTAAGCTCGACAAAGGTCTGGTCGTCACAGAGTTGATGGGCCAGGGCGTCAGCGGCGTCACCGGTGACTATTCGCGCGGTGCAGCCGGTTTCTGGGTCGAGAACGGTGAGATTCAATATCCGGTGAGCGAAATCACCATTGCCGGCAATCTGAAAGACATGTGGCGCAATATGGTCGCCATCGGCAGTGATATCGAAACCCGCAGCAATATCCAGTGTGGTTCCGTGCTGTTACCGGCAATGAAAATCGCCGGCGAATAACCCTCCCTAAAGCAGCGGTCGCCCGGCCGCTGCCTCAATTCTTTACAAAAAATTCATCCCGTTTTCCTCTCTCTAAGCCTATTTTTATAAAGCCTTACAAGCAATGTCGTTTTATTAAACAAATAAATAACAATAGAGAGAAAAATCATGCGTAAACAACTGATGGCGTTAGCGGTGCTAGCCATGCTGGGAAGCAGCACGGCAGCTCTGGCAGCAGATTTAGAAACGGACATGGACACGATTGCCGATAACTACGGCAAAGTGCTGAAAACCAAAGATCAGGCAGAACTGACCACGGGTCTGGCAAACATGAAAGCGGCTGCTGAAGACGCGAAAAAAGCCACGCCGCCGAAACTGAAAGGCAAAGCGCCGGACAGCCCGGAAATGCAGGATTACCACAAAGGCATGGATACGCTGATCGGCCAGATTGATAAGGCATCTGAACTGGCGAAAGCCGGTAAAGTGGATGAAGCGAAGAAAGAAGCGGAAGGGTTTAAAGCGACCCGGAACGAGAATCACAAGAAGTTTAAATAGGCAGATGGCCGCTTCTCAACGGCTTACAGCGGTGAAAATTTCGGTTTCTCAATCGCGGTGATCACACGGCCACTTGCGCCGAAACCGACCAAAGAGGGCTAAGACGAGCCCTCTTTGGGATCTCCACGTCGTAAACTGCGCGCTCCGCTTCAGGTATCACAGCGACAGGCTGGAAATCTTGCCGCTACGCGGTGCCTTCTCCCGGGTTTCGAGCCTCTGGCCTCGAACCTCTCGCTCAGCAAGATCCCTGAATCGCCCGCACGATCTTAAATTCAACGGCAGATTGTTTTCATCTTTTAAATAAGCTTAATGGCGTGCTCAAAAATGGCACCGAATGAATGGTTCGAGACCTGAGGCTCGAAACCTGAAATGAGGGAATCGCGCAGCGATGACATTTTGCGCCACTCACTGTTGCCATGGAACATGTCCATCTTGCCAGCGATAGCGCGCAGTAAAAAAGCGGGGAGAGATCCAAGAGAGGGAAAGCACTTCCCTCTCTTGGTCGGTTTCGGCGCTGCAAGTTAAGCGATCACCGCACGTGAGAAACCGAAACTTTCTCAGTACTCTCAGTACTCTCAGTACTCTCAGTACTCACCGAGGCCGCCATTGCAGCGCCCCCTGCAAAAAAAACCTTAACTTCTCAGTTCCCCTGCCGCTTCCGGCTGAAACAACAACTCCAGCACTTCGATGCGGCTGTTCTCGCCATTGGGCATTTCCCACGTGATGCTTCCACCGACGCGCAGGCCGAGCAGCGCAGCGCCCAGCGGAGCCATCACCGACAACTGTTCGTTGCTGTCTTTCAGTGCCGCCGGATATACCAGCGTGCGGATGTGTTCTTCGCCGTCTTTACCTTCTGTGAAGCGCACCTTACTGTTCATCGTGACCACGTCGGCAGGGATTTGCTCGGGCGGCAAAATCTCAGCGCGATCCAACTCTTCATTCAGGGCGTCGGCGACCGGGCTGCTGGCAAACGCAGGTTGTGCCAGCAGTGTGTCCAGGCGTTCTGCGTCAAGTTCATTGATGATCAGTGTCGGTTTACTCATAACATTCTCCATGGTTCCTTTTGCATCACCCGCTTCATGCGAGTGGGGTGCCGGTCGGCAAAAAATAACACCCCCGCGGGTGAGCGCAGGGGTGTCGGTGATTTGCATGTGTTCTTTGATACTAGGCACTCTTCAGCAGAAATGAAAGCGCTGTGAGGGAATTAATCCGCATTGCGAAAATTCCGATTACCAGTGAAATACGCTGCTACACCCTGCAATATTCAGTGATATGACGACTTAACTTTTCGTTTTGCGAATTGGATCCGCTCAGGGCACCGTATTTCCACTTCGAACTGGAAAAAGACCCTCTACACAGGAAATCTGTGCGGGGTTAGGGTAAAGACAGAAGAAATAAACGGCTGAAATAGTGAGTCAGGAAAGGAGAGAGGTAAACGCGAGTGAATAACGCAAGCGCATCTGTGAAGGGAACCGGGCGGATTGAATTGAAAGATGCTGCGGCGAAAACAGAGCAAGTTTTAAAAGATATTCAGACGATGCAAAGTGCGAAGAATATCTACACCACAGATGTTCAGTTGCAGATGTTAACGTCACACGTGAAAGCCATGGTATTACGATCAATTACCGGCGAACCGTTACCTGACGTTGAAAAAGAGTTATTTGATGAAATCTCTGCTGAGTCCATGCAAATGGCAGAAGAGGTCGTCAGCGAGTTCGGAAATTTACCGATTGAGGAAGCCTATTTGCTCTCGGTGCATTTTGAAGTCGCAAGAGACAACGAGCCGAAATAATATTTTTACTGAACGTTAAGCGAATTAATTAATCCGGAGAAGTGAATTATGGGACAAGTATTAGTTGTGATCGGCGACCGTTTAGGTAAAGGCCAGAAAGTGGCGGCAGGCGTGGAAGCGGCTGGCGGAAGAGCCATTGTTGTCCCAGGCATGGCAGCAGATATGAAACTCGGCGACGTGATGAAAGCAGAAGGGGCCAGCTTAGGTATTTCTTTCTGCGGCAGTGGCGGCGCAGGTGCGATTACCGCACAAAACAAATACGGATATAAAGCCAAATACGGGATGCGCTCAGTGGATGAAGGCGTCACGGCAATTAACGAAGGCTGTTTAGTATTAGGGTTCGGATTTATGGATAAAGAAGAGCTGGGTCAGCGTTTGGTTGAAGCTTATAACAAGAAGTATGGTCAGGCGTAATGAAGCAACAATTAACCACGACAGTTCGGGTTGAAGGAAAGGGCGAAAATAAGGCTGCCGCCTTTTCTTCCGCGCTGAGTCAGGTTCAGAGAACGGTTCTCAAATCTTCGGCGAATAATGTCTTGCTGCGCATTGAACCGCAGGACGTCAAGGTAATAAAAGCAGAAGAGTCCGTTAAAAGAGAAAAGTTTCTGTTCTTTTTTCTGGCCAGGGAAAGAAAGAGTTATTACGTGGCGTTAGACATTACCGTCAACCTGACTGTTATTAATACGGAACAGGTAGTTTTTGTCACGAAATAAAAACGTTAGCTATAAATGACAAGGATATACTGATGTTTTTAATTATTTTATTTAAGTCGCTTATTATCGGCGGACTGGTTGGCGTGGGCGTAGGTGCGGGTGCCGCACGTATGTTCCATGCGCCTACCGTGCAAGGGATGGGGGCTTTTCGTACGCTTGGGGAATTAAACTCCTGCGAAGGCGATCCGGCTTCGCATTTCTCATTTGGTCTGGGCTTCTTCTTTAACGCCTGGGCATCTTCCGTTGCGGCAGGTTCTTTCACACAGGACGTTGACCACCGCATCATCCCTCACTGGGCGACCGCGGCGCTGATGTTCAAAAACCGCAATGTCGCTGAAACCATGCATGACCCACGCAAGATGGCGATTGCCGGCGGCATCATCGGCATGATTGTGGTGGCCTTCCTCAACACCACCGCGTCCGCCGTTCCTCCGGCGTTGCAGGTCACGGCAATTAAAGTGCTGGTGCCTGCGGCAAACCTGCTGGTGAACACTGTCATGCCGGTGATTTTCTGGCTGGCGGCGATTGATGCAGGGCGTCGTTCCGGTTTCTGGGCCACCATTTTTGGCGGTCTGGCGCAGATGATCATGGGTAACGCCGTACCGGGTCTGGTGCTGGGTATCCTCATCGGTAAAGGCGTTGAAGAAAGCGGCTGGAACCACGTCACCAAAGTGATGATGGCGGCGATTATCGCGCTGTTCGTCCTCAGCGGTTTCTTCCGGGGTTTCGACGTCAAACTGTTGCAGTCATTCATGCTGGACGTCCCGACATGGCTGAATGGCATTCACAACTCACTCAGCGGTAAGTAAGGGAGCATGACAATGGAAGAACAAGCCAAACGTGGTTTCTGGTACGCCGAGTGGTCGTTCCCGATTTTTGTCGGACTGCTGTCCTCGGGCGTTTTCGCCGGGACACACATGTATTACCTGTACGGCATCGGCGCGTTTAACGAAGTGGCGTTTGTATCGATGTTGCGTTCCGGTATGGACACCGGCGTGTACGGCGCAGTGGCGGCCTTCGGTGCCAGCTTCCTGTTTGCCCGCATCATCGAAGGGTCACTGGTCGGGATTCTTGATATCGGCGGTGCCATCCAGACCGGGATCGGCCTGGGCGTTCCGGCGATGCTGCTGGGTGCCGGGTTTGTCTTCCCGGTGGCGAACTTCGCGGCTTCGCTGGTGACCGGGCTGATCCTCGGTTTAGCCGTTGGTTACATCATCATTCTGGCGCGTAAATTCACCATCAATCAGAGCAATTCGACCTACGGCGCTGACGTGATGATGGGCGCGGGTAATGCTTCCGGCCGCTTCCTCGGGCCGTTGATTATCCTGTCAGCCATGGCGGCCTCGATTCCTATCGGTCTGGGATCATTGCTCGGCGCACTGGGTTTCTATCTGTGGCAGAAGCCAATCACCGGTGGCGCGATCCTCGGTGCCATGATCCTGGGCGCAATCTTCCCGGTTTCATTGTAAGAACAGCAGCATAGAAGCAAATCAGCAGTAAAGCGGGCGTCGGGAACACTCCTGACGCCCGGCATTATGGAGAACGTCGTATGTATGACTTAATCATCCGCCAGGCATTACGCGCAGACGGCAGCCTGACAGATATTGCAATTCAGGACGGCAAATTCGCCGCCATTGGCACGCTGGCAGCTGATGCCACCGCCCGCCAGACGCTCGATCTTCAGGGCAAGATTTACGCCAGCGCTGGCTGGATCGATTCCCACGTTCACTGTTACCCAAAATCGCCGATTTATCATGACGACGCCGACCTGATTGGTGTGGCCTGTGGTGTCACCACCGTTGCAGATGCCGGCAGCACCGGCGCCAATGATGTCGACGATTTCTATCAGATTACCCGTGCGGCGAAAACCAACGTCTACGCGTTTCTGAATATCGCCCGCACCGGCATCGTGACGCAGAACGAGCTGGCGGATATGACGCAGATCGACAAAGTCGGCGTGCGTGACGCCATCGCGCGAAATCCCGGTTTTATCATCGGGATCAAAGCGCGTATGAGCAGCAGCGTGGTCGGCCAGAACGGCATCAAACCGCTGGTGCGCGCCAAAGAAATTCAGCAGGAAAACGATGACCTGCCGCTGATGGTGCATATCGGTAATAACCCGCCGAACCTCGATGAAATCGCGGATTTACTGACGTCCGGCGACATCATCACCCACTGCTATAACGGCAAGCCGAACCGCATTCTCTCGCCGGAAGGCGTGCTGCGCGATTCGATTAAACGTGCGCTGAGCCGCGGCGTGCTGCTGGATGTCGGTCACGGCACCGCGAGTTTCAGTTTTGAGGTGGCGGAGCTGGCGATTAAGCAGGGCATTTTGCCGCACACCATCAGCTCCGATATTTATTGCCGTAACCGTATGAACGGGCCGGTGCATAGCCTGGCGACGGTGATGTCGAAATTCTTTAGCGTCGGCATGACGTTGCCGCAGGTGATTGATTGCGTGACCTCTCACGCCGCTGACGCGCTGCGCCTGCCGGCCAAAGGCCGTCTGGAAATCGGTGCTGACGCCGACCTGACCCTGTTCGAGCAGCGTTTTGCGCCGCAGGTGTTTGTCGATTCCGAAGGACAGTCCGTGAAGGGCGAAAGTTTGCTGGTGCCTCTGGCCGCTGTGGTCGCGGGCGTCACCCTGTTAACCGAAGAAGGGAAATCTGCTCATGTCTTCTGAACAATCGCTGTATGAAAAGTATCAGTTAAAACAAGTCATTAACGCCTCAGGCCGCATGACGGCGCTGGGAGTTTCCACGCCGCGCGAGGAAGTCGCCGCGGTCGTGAATACCGGTCTGAATCATTATTTTGAGATGAAAGATCTGGTGAACAAAACCGGCGCATACATCGCGAAACTGCTGAACGTCGAAAACGCCGTGGTGGTTTCCTGTGCTTCTGCCGGGATCGCGCAGTCGGTGGCGGCGGTGATCGTCAAAGATAACGCCTGGCTGCTGGAAAACCTGCACGCCGCGCCGCTGGAAATCCCGCACGACATCGTGCTGCCAAAGGGCCATAACGTGAATTTCGGCGCGCCGGTGGGCACGATGATCACCCTGGGCGGCGGTAAAATTGTTGAAGCCGGTTATGCCAACGAATGTTCCGCCGCGCAGCTTGCTGCCTGCATCACGCCGCGCACGGCGGCTATCATGTACATCAAATCGCACCACTCGGTGCAGAAAAGCATTCTGTCGGTTGCGGAAGCCGCCGAAGTGGCGCGTGCGCATAATGTGCCGCTGATCGTCGATGCTGCCGCAGAAGAAGATCTGACCTGCTATTACGAGATGGGCGCGGATCTGGTGATCTACAGCGGCGCAAAAGCCATCGAAGGGCCGACCAGCGGTCTGGTGCTCGGCAAAAAACAGTATGTCGAATGGGTAAAACTGCAATCGGGCGGCATTGGCCGTGCGATGAAAGTCGGCAAAGAGGGCATTCTCGGCCTGACGCAGGCGATTGAAAGCTATATCACGCTGCCGAAAACCACCGGGCAGGAAATGGTCGACAAAATGACGCCATTTATCGCCAGCCTGAATGACATCAACGGCGTCTCGGGGCGTGTGGTCTGGGACAGCGCCGGGCGTGATATCGCCCGTACGGAAATCACCTTTGATGAAGCGGTGCTCGGCTGGAAAACCAAAGCCATTGTGGACGCCATGAAGAACGGCGATATCGCCATTTATTTCCGTGGCTATCGCGCCAACGAAGGCAAGATTGAAGTCGATGTGCGCAGCGTGACGCCGCCGCAGCTCGCTATCGTTGCAGAGCGTTTCAAACAACTTTTCAGCGGAGAAAAAGCATGAAGCTGACCCCGAATTTCTACCGTGACCGCGTATGTCTGAACGTGCTTGCCGGTTCAAAAGACAATGCCCGCGAGATTTATGAAGCGGCTGAAGGTCATGTGCTGGTCGGCGTGCTGTCCAAAAATTATCCGGACGTCGCGAGCGCGGTGGCGGACATGAAAGAGTACGCCGCACTGATTGAAAACGCTTTGTCCGTGGGCTTAGGCGCGGGCGATCCGCGTCAGTCGCTGATGGTCAGCCAGATTTCTGCGCAGGTTCAGCCGCAGCATGTGAATCAGGTTTTCACCGGCGTCGGGACCAGCCGCGGAATGCTCGGGCAAAACGACAGTGTGGTCAACGGCCTGATTTCGCCGACCGGTAAAGTCGGCTTTGTGAAAATCAATACCGGGCCGCTGAGTTCAGCCTCCGCTGACGCCATCGTGCCGGTGGAAACCGCCATTGCGCTGCTCAAAGACATGGGCGGCAGCTCGGTGAAATATTTCCCGATGGGCGGCCTGAAAACCCGTGACGAGTTCGCGGCGGTGGCCCGTGCCTGTGCGGAACAGGATTTCTGGCTGGAGCCGACCGGCGGCATCGATTTAGAAAACTTCGAGCCGATTATGGAGATCGCGCTGGCGGCGGGCGTGACCAAAATCATCCCGCATATCTACAGTTCCATCATCGACAGCGCGTCGGGTCATACCCGCCCTGAGGATGTGAAAACCCTGCTGGCCAGCGTCAAAAAACTGCTGGGCTGAAGGTTCTGACCTTTCCTGCGCGGTAAGCCGTCTGCGCGGTTAAACACCCTGCATCTCCCGTTCACTGCGCGGGTGCAGGGTTCTCTTGTCTGACAGTCCCAAATTCTGAGGAAATGTATGAGAAACTGGTTTCTGATTTCAGGTTTAACCTCCGCGATGCTGGCAGTGTCTGCCATGCCGCTCTATGCAGCAGAAAAAACAATGACTTCGACGACTTCGCATTTTGCTTACGTCGGCACCTACAACCCGAACGGGGAAGGTGTCTACCGCTTTACATTCGATCCGAAAACCGGTGCGCTGAGTGATAAAACCCTCGCCAGCCAGTTGCCCAATCAGGCGCAGATGGTACTCAGCCACGACGGTAAAACGTTGTTTATCGGCAGTGAAACTGACAATTACAACGGCGGTAAACACGGATCCGTGGCGGCTTACCGCATTTCACCAGAAGACGGCAGCCTGACGCTGATTAATCAGGTGGATTCGCAGGGCGCGGGGCCGGTGTACTTGTCACTGACGCCAAAAGGCGAACATCTGCTGGTGGCGAACTACATCAGCGGCGTGGTGGCGGTGTTCCCGGTGGATGCCAGCGGAAAACTGAGCGAAGCCAGTAACAGCCAGCAGGATTCCGGCCCGGCGGGCGCGGGCAAACCGGCCGCCGCCGCGGAAGGCAGTTTTGCCATCAGCGACCACAACGGGCCGCACGCGCATATGATCGCCACCGATCCTTCCGGTAAGTTCGCCTTCTCCACGGATCTTGGGCTGGATCGGATTTATCAGTGGAAACTCAACGGCGAGAGCGGCGCGCTGGAAGCTAACGATCCGCCGTTCATCAAAGCCTCTTCGGAAGGCGCCGGGCCGCGTCATTTTGTTTTCCATCCCAACGGCCACGTGGTTTTCCTGATCAACGAAGAAGCCTCGACGCTGACCAGTTATCGCTTTGATGCAAGCAAAGGCACGCTGACGGAACTGCAGAGCCTGTCCTCGCTGCCCGCCGGTTTCAAAGGCACCAACTTTGCGGCAGGCATCGTGCTGAGCAAAGACGGCAAACATCTGTACGTGGCCAACCGCCTGCACAACAGCATTGCGCAGATCACCGTGACCGGCGAAGGCGCGATGACCTGGAGCGGGGAAACCTGGACGCGGGGCGATTACCCGAGAACGCTGACCCTGTCGCCGGATGGCAAATATATTTACGCAATGAATCAACGAAGCGATAACATCACTACATTCAAGGTATCGCCGGACAGCGGCAAACTGACGTTTGTCGACAGCTACGTGGCGGTCGGCAGTCCGTCGCAAATGGTGATTGCGCCTTAACCGGCGCAGCAGAAACAAACCCCGTCCACGGCCAGTCATTGCCGTGGGCGGGGCCTCGCTGAAACGAACTGGAAAAACCATGGTGAGATTTCCCAATCAACGGCTGGCGCAATTGTTCGACGCGTTACAGACCGAAACCCTGCCTCAGGACGAGCTGGCGAAGCGTCTGGCGGTGTCAACGCGTACCGTGCGTGCCGACATCACCTCGCTCAACGAAATCATCGCCGACTACGGTGCAAGCTTTGTTCACAGCCGTGGCAGCGGGTATCAGCTGAAAATCGACGATCAGGCGCTGTTCTCGTCGTTACAGCACACGACACAACGTAAACCGAACCCGACGCCGCGCACCGCCGCCGAACGGGTGAAAACGTTGCTGATCCGCTTTTTGACCTCAGCTTTTTCACTCAAGCTGGAAGATCTGGCCGATGAATGGTTTGTCAGCCGGGGAACCCTGCAAAATGATATGGCTGAGGTGAGGGAGCATCTGGCGCGCTACCACCTGAATATTGAAACCAAGCCGCGTTATGGCATGAAGCTGTTTGGTGCAGAGCTGGCGATCCGCGCCTGTCTGACCGATCTGCTGTTCCAGCTGGATGCTGAAGAACAGGCGAATCCGCTGCTGAAAGCGGAAAGTCTGGAACCGGAAGCGCTGGTGCCGCTGACGCGCTTTATGCATCAGCTGCTGACGCAGTCCTCCATTCAGCTGACCGATGAAGGCGAGCAGTATCTGATCCTCTATTGCGCGGTCGCCATCAAGCGCATTACCGGCGGCTATCCGCTGACGGATTTTGATGCCGAAGACGGCGACCCGGCGGTGAAACAGGTTTCTGTACGGCTGGCAGCCGAGCTGAAAAATCTCGTCGGCAAGGAGATCCCGGCTTCTGAAGAAGCCTATCTGCGGGTGAATATCGCTGCCCGTCGCGTGCAGCAAATTCTGCCGACCGACATTAATGCCGACGATGACGAATCGCTGGTCGATTACATTCTTTCGTATATCAACTCGCACTATAACTACGATCTGCAGGGTGATAAGCAGCTGCGCGCCGACCTGCTGACGCACATCAAGACCATGATTACGCGGGTGAAATACCAGATTAATATCCCGAACCCGCTGCTGAATAACATCAAACAGCATTATCCGATGGCTTATGACGTCACGCTGGCGGCGGTGTCCAGCTGGGGGAAATACACGCCGTATACGCTCAGCGAAAACGAGATCGGTTTTCTGGTGCTGCACATCGGCGTCGGGCTGGAGCGGCATTACAATATCGGTTATCAGCGCCATCCGCAGGTGATGCTGGTGTGCGATACCGGCAATTCGACCATCCGCATGATCCAGGCGCAGATCAGCCGTAAGTATCCGCAGCTGGTGATGAAACAGATTGTGACGCTGCGTGATTACGAGAAGCTGGAGCACATCGACGAAGATTTTATTATCTCCAACGCCCGAATCAGCGAGAAGAATAAGCCGGTGGTGGTGCTGTCGCCGTTCCCGACCGAATACCAGATGGAACAGCTCGGCAAGCTGGTGCTGGTCGATCGCACACGGCCTTATATGCTGGAAAAATTCTTCGACGAAAAACACTTCATGATCGTCAACGAGCCGATGACCCAGGCGGAATTATTCCGCCATGTGTGTTCGCAGCTGGAGGCCGAGGGATATGTCGATCAGGCGTTTTATCCGTCGGTGGTGGAGCGTGAGGAAATCGTTTCGACCATGCTGGGCGAGGGCATTGCGCTGCCGCACTCGCTGGGGCTGCTGGCGAAGAAAACAGTGGTGATTACGCTGCTCTCGCCGCAGGGCATTGCCTGGGGAGAAGGGGAGACGGCGCACGTGATTTTCCTGCTGGCCATCAGCAAGGCCGATTACGAAGAAGCGATGGCGATTTACGA
This sequence comes from Rahnella rivi, assembly GCF_019049655.1. GTDB lineage: Bacteria > Pseudomonadota > Gammaproteobacteria > Enterobacterales > Enterobacteriaceae > Rahnella > Rahnella rivi. The sequence goes on along the minus strand of NZ_JAFMOX010000064.1, from coordinate 174,880 downwards.
TTTGTTCGTGACGTTTGTGCGGGAGCGTTCGATGAGCCGTTTACTGAGCAGTGAGAATTTTGAAAGCTTCAAGGCTATTGCAATAGATTGCCTTTCCCGCATTTAGCCTGCGTCTTTGACGCCGCAGCGGCGTTCGTTCACCCGAATCACTGACTGATGTCAGCTCATCGGGAGTCTCTCGCTGGCTGCCTTGCTGCAACGCCAATGACTATGGCTAAGAGTGAGGAGTCTTAGTCTTCGTCAAATCCTGAATTGATCAGGTTCACGACCGCTGTCAGCGCCTGCTCTTCATCGGGGCCGGTGGCTTCGATTTCGATCTGCTGACCTTTCGGGGAATCGAGCATCAGCAGTGCTATCACGCTGCTGGCTTCTGCTTCTATGCCTGTGCCATTGCGCAGCATCACTTCCGATTCAAAACTCTGCACCAGTTCAAACAACTTCATGGCCGGACGGGCGTGCATGCCTAACCGGTTTTTGATTTCTACCGTTTGTTTCACCGTCATGATTTGCGTTTTTCCAGCGTGCGATGGCGGGATTGCACATTCTTCCCGCGGGAACGGAAATAGTCGGCCAGTTGTTCTGCGATATACACCGAACGGTGTTTACCCCCGGTACAACCAATGGCGACGGTCAGATAGCTGCGGTTGTTGGTTTCCAGCATCGGCAGCCATTGTTCGAGGTAGCTGCGGGTCTGGTAGATAAAGTTGTGCACTTCGGTGTGACGATCGAGGAACGCCGCCACCGGTTTATCAAGGCCGGTCATCGGACGCAGTTTCGGATCCCAGTGCGGGTTTGGCAGGAAACGCACGTCAAACACGTAATCGGCATCAATCGGCAGGCCGTGTTTGAAGCCAAAGGATTCAAAGACCATCGTCAGTTCACGCTCACGTTTGCCCAAAAGACGGGTACGCAGCATTTCTGCCAGTTCATGAACCGACATTTCTGAGGTATCGATGATCAGATCAGCGGCGGAGCGCAATGGCTCGAGCAGATCGGCTTCTTCATCGATGGCACTTTCAAGGGACAGGTTTTTGCTGGAAAGCGGGTGCAGACGACGGGTATCGCTGTAACGACGGATCAGGGTATTGCGGTCTGCGTCGAGAAACAGCAACTGCGGCGAAAAACTCTCAGGCAGTTGTGACATCGCATGCTCATACACTTCCGGTGTTTCTGGCATGTTGCGCACGTCAATGCTGACGGCGGCAGACGTATTGCGTTCGACAAGTGTCTGGGCGAGCTGCGGCAGTAAAACCACCGGCAGATTGTCCACACAGTAAAATCCCATGTCTTCTAATGCCCTTAGGGCAACCGACTTCCCGGAACCGGAACGGCCGCTGACAATCATCAGCACCATGGTGTCACTCCCCTGGCATTCAGTGTTCAGAATTCACTTTCCCGGCGCGTTGCCGGGAATCATCAATTTATTCGTTTTCTGTCATTATCTGGAACAGTTCTTCGTCGCTTTGCGCTCCGCGCAGACGGCGACACACTGTTTTATCAGCCAATTTTTTGGCCACTAAAGACAAGGTGTGTAAGTGGGTTTTACATTGATCTGCCGGAACCAGCAAGGCAAAAAGGAGATCCACCGGCTGATTGTCGATAGCGTCAAACGCGATCGGTTGATCGAGCTGAATAAACACGCCGACGGCGCGTAATGTGTCTTCTTCCAGCTTGCCGTGCGGGATGGCGATCCCGGCACCGATCCCGGTGCTGCCCATACGCTCACGGGTCAAAATGGCGTCGAAAATCACTTGTGGCGACAAATTCAATTGTTTGGCAGCCAGTTCGCTGATGATTTCCAGCGCGCGTTTTTTGCTGGCGCAATGAACGCCGCTTTTGGTGCATTCGGCATTCAGCACCGACGTTAATTGCATTGCAGTATCGTTGATCATGTCATCTTCACTTTTGCACTGATTCACCCTTAAAGCTATATCGGCTCGTTCCCCGAAGGTCACAAGCCGATGCCCGAAGGTGTGTAGCACAGGGTTGGCTACATGAATGTCAGTGCTGTTTCAGTTTGTCTTTATGTTTGTTCAGCTGGCGCGCCAGTTTATCAACCAGGCCGTCAATCGCTGCGTACATATCCTGATGCTCCGAGGTGGCATGCAACTCGCCTCCGTTCACATGCAGCGTCGCTTCCGCGATTTTCTGCACTTTTTCAACGCTTAACACCACATACACCTGATTTATCCTGTCGAAATACTGTTCGAGCTTCGCCAGTTTCATCGTGATGAATTCTCTCAGGGGATCGGTGATCTCAATGTGATGTCCGGTAATGTTGAGCTGCATAATGTCTTCCTTCTCTGTTGAGGTCAAACTAACTGTTTACGCTGGTTTGAGGGCGGGATGGACAAAGACTCTCGGTATTTTGCGACGGTACGGCGCGCCACCATAATTCCCTGATTGGAAAGCAGGGTAGCTAACTTACTGTCACTCAGCGGTTTTACAGGATTCTCCGCTGCAATTAATTTCTTCACCAGCGCCCGGATCGCGGTGGACGATGCCTCGCCGCCGCTGTCAGTACTGACGTGGCTGGAGAAGAAATACTTCAGTTCGAAAATGCCACGCGGGCTGTGCAGGAATTTCTGCGTTGTAACGCGTGAAATCGTCGATTCGTGCATTTCCACGGCGCTGGCGATATCGGCCAGCACCATCGGTTTCATGTATTCATCACCCATCTCAAAGAACGCCTGCTGCTGCTCAACGATGCAGCGCGTGACTTTCAGCAGTGTGTCGTTGCGGCTCTCCAGACTTTTGATCAACCACTTGGCTTCCTGCAGATTGCTGCGGATAAATTGCCCGTCGCTGTCGCTGCGGGTCGAATTGCCCATCGCAGCATAATGCTGGTTGATTTTCAGTCGCGGAATGCTGTCTGAGTTCAGTTCGACAGTCCAGACACCGGACACTTTGCGTACCAGCACATCCGGGATGACGTATTCGGATTCGCCGGTGTTGATCGACTGGCCCGGTCGCGGATCAAGAGACTGGATCAGGAGCATCGCTCCTTTCAGTGTATCTTCTTTTAGACGGGTTGATCGCATAAGTGCGCGGAAATCATGGTTCGCCAGCAAATCCAGATGTTCGCTGATGATAAGCCTGGCTTCTGTAATGAAAGGCGTTTCCGGGACGTACTGGGAAAGCTGAATCAGCAGACAGTCGCGCAGGTCGCGCGCGGCGACACCCACGGGATCAAAACGCTGAACGCGTTTGAGCACGGCTTCCACTTCGTCCATCGTGACGTCATCATCGCCGATACTTTCGAGAATATCGTCGAGAGAAATCGTCAGATATCCGGTGTCATCCACCGCGTCGACAATCGAGGTCGCGATAGCCGCATCGGTGTCGGAAAACGGCGTCAGTTCGACCTGCCACATCAGGTAATCCTGAAGCGTCTGGGTGGTTTCACCCTGATAAACCGGCAGCTCGTCGTCGCTGTAATCGTTACCGGTACCGGACGGTGTTCCGGCGGTGTAAATTTCATCCCAGGTCGCATCCAGCGGTAACTCTTCGGGCATGTCTTTTTGCTCGAGAGCCTCGCGGGTATCCAGACCTTCACTGTCAGCGGTTTCGACCGCATCGATCTCATCGTGAAGATCGGTTTGTTCCAGCAGAGGGTTGCTCTCCAGCGCGAGTTGGATCTCCTGTTGGAGCTCAAGCGTGGACAATTGCAACAGGCGGATTGCCTGCTGTAATTGAGGAGTCATTGCCAGTTGTTGGCTGAATCTGAGTTGCAAACCTTGCTTCATATCTTGGCTTTATATCCGTAGATGAGTTCGAACGGCAACACTTCGGTCAGAAACGGCCTGTTTCAGTGTAAAGCGAAACAGGCGCGCTTCAGGCGGCGCAGATCACAGACGGAATTCTTCACCAAGATAAACACGTTTCACTTGTTCATCAGCAAGAATGTCGGCTGGGGTGCCGTGGGCGATAAGCTTGCCCTGACTGACGATATAGGCGCGTTCACACACGTCGAGCGTTTCACGGACGTTGTGGTCAGTGATCAGAACGCCCAGACCGCTGTCGCGAAGATGCTCAATGATTTTTTTGATGTCGATAACGGAAATCGGGTCAACACCGGCAAAGGGTTCATCCAGCAGGATAAACTTAGGGTTGGCTGCCAGTGCGCGGGCAATTTCCACACGACGGCGTTCCCCCCCGGACAGTGACTGGCCGAGGTTATCGCGCAAGTGAGAGATATGGAATTCTTCCATCAGCTCATTGGCGCGATCATTGCGCTGTTCTTTGTTCAGGTCGTCACGGATTTGCAGCACGGCCATCAGGTTGTCGAACACGCTGAGGCGGCGGAAAATAGAGGCTTCCTGAGGCAGGTAACCAATGCCGCGACGTGCGCGGGTATGCAATGGCAAAAGGCTGATGTCTTCGTCGTCAACGATGATTCGGCCAGCGTCACGCTGTACGATACCGACCACCATGTAGAAGGTGGTGGTTTTACCGGCACCGTTAGGGCCAAGTAATCCGACGATTTCGCCTGAATTGACTGCCAGGCTGACATCTTCAACGACCTTACGGCCTTTGTATGCCTTCGCCAGATTTTCTGCGATTAATTTTGCCATAAATTATCAGTTACTCTTTTTGGTCTGGCCGCCGGCTGCTGCCGGGGTCTTTTCCTGCAACTGTGTCGGAACCAGCACGGTCGTGACACGATTGCCTTTATCACTGAAGGCTTCCATCTGCTGTTTTTGCACCAGATAGGTAATACGATCGCCTTTCACATTGCTGTCCAGCTGTTCAAGGTAAGCGTTTCCGGTCAGGGTCACCAGATCGGTTTCCACTTCATAACGGACTTTCTGCGCGTGGCCTTTGATCGGTTTACCGTTGTCCTGCAACTGGTAGAAGGTCACCGGATTGCCGTAGCCTTCCACCACTTCTTTGCCGGAGACACCTTGCGGGCGGATCACCACAACTTTGTCGGCTTTAACCTGAATCGAGCCCTGATTCACCACCACATTGCCGGTAAAGGTTGCCGTGTTGGTGTTCACATCCAGCGCCTGATTGGCGGAATCAATGGTGATCGGTTTCGTTGTGTCGTCTTTCAGCGCGAATGCCGGAATGCTGATGGCCAACAACGAGCCGGTGATCAGAAGATTACGGATTTTATTTTTTGCTTTGAATTTCATAAGAGGTCGTTACCTTTTCGATCAGCTCTGCTGTTTTATCGCGCAGATTACCACGCATTTTCATGCCGTTAGATGTAAAACCTGTGCCATAAAGCGTTACTTCATCGTCTGAGGCAACGTCCTGTGTCGTCAGGTTAACCTGTGCATTATCCGTTTTGATTCTTTGCAGCTGTGATGTTTCTGGCGTCAGGCTGTCTGCCTGCACATGCCCATAAAGATAGAGCATTTTATCCTGAGTCATCTTGGCTTTATCAGAACGCAGCACCCAGGTTGGCACTTTATTCTTGTCATACATGGTCGCCACCGGGTTGGTAAACCATGTTACCTGATCGGTGGTGTAGTATTTGACCTGATCCGACACCAGTTTGTAGGTCAGGCTTCCCAGCGGGTCATACACCATGGTTACCGTGTGGGAGCTTTGGTAGGTCGGTTCCTGATCGTTGACCGCCTGCGGCGCATCATCCGTATTGTCTGACAGTGACCAGCCAATCAGTATCAGCACGATGGCGGTCAGTACCAGAATGATCCAAAGTCTTGTTTTATTCATATCGACAGCCCTTTGGCGTCCTCCAGCTTGCCCTGCGCCAGCAGAATCAAGTCACATAATTCGCGTACTGCGCCACGGCCACCGGCAATGCGGGTCACGTAATGCGCCTTTGGCAGCAGGATAGGGTGTGCATCCTGAACCGCAACGGAAAGACCCACTTCAGCCATCACCGGCCAGTCAATCAGGTCGTCACCGATGTAAGCGACTTCCTCTGCCCGAAGCGACAGTGTATCTAACAGTTCGCGGAAGGCCAAAAGCTTATCTGATTGCCCCTGATACAAGTGGCGAATTCCAAGGGTTTTGGCGCGATCTTCCAGTAATTTCGCATTACGGCCTGTAATAATCGCGACCTCAATGTCGGACGTCAGCAGGCAACGAATTCCATAACCGTCGCGAACGTTGAAACTTTTCAGCTCTTCTCCCTGATTTCCCATGTAGATCAGGCCATCAGACATGACGCCGTCCACATCGCAAATCAGCAGGCGAACCGCTTTCGCACGTTCAAGCACATCGGTGCTGACCGGACCGTAGCAGGTATCCACCAGGGCTGCGCTATTACTCATTCAGGGCATTCCTCAATTAAACTACGCCAGCGCGCAGCATGTCGTGCATATGTAACACACCTAACAATTGGTCACCATCGGCAACCATCACACAGGTAATGTGTTTTTCCTGCATTAAATTCAGTGCGTCGACCGCCAGCAGGGAAGGGCGCACGCGCACGCCGCCGGTAGTCATGACTTCGGCAATGGACGCGTTATTGATATTGACGCCCATGTCGAAAATGCGGCGTAAGTCACCGTCGGTAAAGATGCCTTCGATTTTCATTAAATCGTCGCAGATGACGGTCATCCCCAAATTCTTGCGGGTAATTTCCAGCAGGGCATCACGCAGAGACGCATCGCGGCTGACATGCGGGATTTCGTCACCGGAGTGCATGATATCGCTCACGCGCAGCAAGAGCTTGCGACCGAGTGCTCCGCCCGGGTGCGACAGTGCGAAATCTTCCGGTGTGAAGCCGCGCGCTTCCAGCAACGCGACGGCCAGCGCATCGCCCATCACCAGCACGGCGGTCGTGCTGCTGGTCGGGGCCAGCCCGAGCGGGCAGGCTTCTTTCGGAACACGCACGCAAAGGTGTACATCGGCGGCTTTTCCCATGGTACTTTCGGGATTGGCGGTCATGCAGATAAGCGTGATATCCAGGCGTTTTAATACCGGGATCAGCGACAGAATCTCGTGCGCTTCGCCGGAGTTTGAGATCAGGATCACGACGTCTTGTTTGGACACCATGCCCAAATCGCCGTGGCTGGCTTCGCCCGGATGTACAAAGAACGCCGGTGTGCCGGTGCTGGCGAAGGTCGCGGCCATCTTGCGGCCGATGTGACCTGATTTGCCCATCCCCATCACCACGACTTTGCCGGTACAGGCGAAAATCATTTTACAGGCGCGAGTGAAATCGCCATTAATGTATTGATCTAACTGCTCAAGTCCTTCACGTTCTGTTTTCAGCACTTCACGTCCGACAGCCTGGAAATCAAAGTCGGAGGCGAGGGTATCGTTAGCCATAGTCAATTCCTGACAGAGTTCAAAGGCCGATGCTGTCCGGTTGAAGGAACAGCACTGCCATATAGGCGATAAATCCACAGAGTAATAGTGCGCCCGCAACGTGACCGATACGATGTTTGCGCATCAGGCACAGCCCGGAGAGCACGATACTGACCGCCAGCATCACCCAGTAATCGCGATGAAACGCATCCGGGTTGAACGAGCCTGGCGCCACCAGCGCGGGTAATCCCAGCACCAGACAGGTATTAAAGATATTCGCGCCGATGATATTACCCAGCGCGATGTCATCTTCACCTTTGATGGCACCGGCAATAAACGTCGCCAGTTCCGGCAGGCTGGTCCCGATGGCGATGACCGTCAGGCCAATCACCAGCTCGCTGACACCAAAATAACGTGCAATAACCGTACTGTTGTCGACAATCATCCCGGACGCCAGCGGCATGATGATAAAGCCCAATGCCAGCCATAAAAACGCCACGGTATTACTGCTGTCGGAAGGAAGCTCGGACATCTGCTCGTAAGTCAGCGTATCCAGCCCTTCTTTTTCGGCCGCGCGGGCGATTTTTATCGCCAGCATCATAAACGCGGCGGCACTGGCCAGCAGCAAAACACCGTCAAAGCGACTAAGCTCTCCGTCACTTAACAGAAAACCACACAGCCCTGTGACCAGTAACAATAGAGGGAGTTCGCGGCGTAATATATCAGAACGAACGGAAAGTGGATGAATCAGGGCTGCACCGCCCAAAATCAGAAGAATATTAATGATATTTGAACCAATTGCGTTTCCAACCGCCAAATCCATTTGATCATTGATGGCGGCGGTGGTGGAAACGACCAGCTCCGGAAGGGATATGCCGACACCGACTACGGTAATGCCGATGATAAGCGGCGGCATGCCCATCGAGCGTGCTAATACTGCGGCTCCGTACACCAGACGATCGGCGGCATAAACAAGAAGTAAGAGGCCGACAATCATCAGTACGATAGCGAGAAGCATGCAACATCCTTTATTGGGTATAATGCGAGGTTCGTTGCCCGTTCAGGCAGGCGATTCCTTCGTCAACATAAGTTAAGGCAATATTTTGTACGAAAACGGCGCCAGCAGGTTCCTGTATGTTAGACGATGAAGGCTTTTATCATAAAATGGTAATTCGTTGATTTTGACCGTCTGTGGCGGAAAAGTAAATCGATGGCAACTTTGGTAACGAAACTGGGGTAAGTTTTTGTAAAAATACCAAAGTTATACAACACGGCTTGCGGGCCAGACGTATTCTTAGCGAAAGTAATTTAAGCGGAAGTCGTCTTTAGCGAAGGCATTCCGAAGGGATAAACGAATGAGTCAAAGCGAGTCGAATCTGGTTGAGATCAAAGGCATGAGTTTTGTGCGCGGCGATCGTCCCATTTTCGAAGAGATAAACATGACGGTCCCACGGGGTAAAATTACCGCCATTATGGGGCCTTCAGGGATCGGTAAAACGACGTTGCTGCGCCTTATCGGCGGTCAGCTGACGCCTGACAGCGGTGAAATCTGGTTCGACGGAGACAATATTCCCACTCTTTCGCGCCGTAAGCTTTATGAATCCCGCAAGAAAATGAGCATGTTGTTTCAGTCCGGTGCATTGTTTACTGACCTCAATGTGTTCGAGAATGTGGCGTTTCCGCTGCGCGAACACAGTAAATTGCCCGAAGCGTTATTGCGCAGCACCGTGACCATGAAACTGGAAGCGGTGGGTTTGCGCGGTGCCGGCGAACTGATGCCTGCTGAACTTTCCGGTGGGATGGCGAGGCGTGTTGCCCTGGCGCGTGCGATAGCACTCGACCCGGAACTGATCATGTTTGATGAACCCTTTGTGGGACAGGATCCGATCACTATGGGCGTCCTGGTCAAGCTGATTGACGAGCTGAACCATGCGCTGGGTGTCACCTGTATCGTGGTTTCCCATGATGTGCCTGAAGTTCTGAGCATTGCGGATTATGCGTATATCGTGGCTGCGCAACATGTCATTGCTGAAGGAACGCCTGAGGAGCTGCAAAACAATCCTGATCCGCGCGTTCGCCAGTTCCTTGACGGTATCGCCGATGGACCGGTGCCTTTCCGTTTCCCGGCCGGTGATTACAAAGCAGAGTTGCTCGGATAATGGAGTTTCCTATTTATGTTAACTAAGGCGCTCGCCTCAGTCGGACGTCGCGGGATACAAACCTGCGTGTCTTTTGGCCGTGCGGGCCTGATGCTCTTTCGGGCATTGGTCGGTAAGCCACAATTCGCCAAGCAGTGGCCTTTGCTGATTAAGCAACTCTACAGCGTGGGCGTGCTTTCCCTGTTGATTATCCTGGTGTCCGGTCTGTTTATCGGCATGGTGCTGGGATTACAGGGCTATCTGATTTTAACCACCTACAGCGCTGAAGCCAGCCTGGGCATGATGGTCGCGCTCTCTTTGCTGCGCGAACTGGGCCCGGTGGTCACCGCGTTACTGTTTGCCGGGCGCGCCGGGTCTGCATTAACCGCAGAGCTGGGTCTGATGAAAGCGACAGAACAAATCTCCAGTCTCGAAATGATGGCGATCGATCCGCTGCGCCGCGTTGTGGCACCGCGTTTCTGGGCCGGTCTGATTTCCATGCCTCTGCTGACAGCGATTTTTGTCGCGGTGGGGATTTGGGGAGGATCGCTGGTCGGTGTTGACTGGAAAGGGATCGACAGCGGTTTCTTCTGGTCAGCGATGCAAACCGCTGTAGACTGGCGGACTGACTTGCTTAACTGTCTGATTAAAAGCCTTGTTTTCGCTATCACCGTGACCTGGATTGCGCTGTTCAACGGCTATGATGCGATACCGACATCCGAAGGGATCAGCCGGGCAACGACACGTACTGTAGTGCATTCGTCACTGGCGGTGCTGGGATTAGATTTTGTGCTGACAGCACTGATGTTTGGAAATTAAAATCATGCAAACGAAAAAGAGTGAAATCTGGGTAGGCGCATTTTTGATTATCGCATTGATTGCGGTGGTTTTCCTGTGCCTTAAAGTGGCGGATATCCGCTCTATCGGTTCGGATCCGACCTACCGAATCTCTGCGGACTTCGACAACATCGGTGGCCTGAAAAGCGGCTCGCCGGTGAAAGTGGGTGGCGTCGTTATCGGCCGCGTTAGCAGCATTACGCTGGATAAAAACTACTCTCCGCGTGTCGAAATGGACATCGACCAGAAATACAACCAGATCCCGAGCACCAGTACGCTGGCTATCCGTACCTCCGGTTTATTAGGCGAACAATTCCTGGCGCTGAACATTGGTTTTGAAGACCCGGAAATGGGAACGACTATCCTTAAAAATGGTGGCGTTATTCAGGACACCAAATCGGCGCTGGTTCTCGAAGATTTGATTGGACAGTTCCTGTACAAGAGCGGTGATGGCAAGGCGGATCCTGATGCGGGTGATACCACCGCTGCGCCAGCGTCAGAAGAGAAGACCGCGCCAGCACCTGACGCGAACACGGCTCCGCAACCGGCTGCCCATTAAGAATTGGCTCACGGATTCTCCACAAAAGAGGAAATAAGTATGTTTAAACGTTTAGTTATCGCTGCGCTGCTGGTGGTTATGGCCCCGATGGCCAATGCTGCTGTGGATAAAACCAATCCGTACAGCGTGATGAATGAAGCGGCGAGCAAGACTTTCACCCGCCTCAAAAATGAACAGCCAAAAATCAAGCAGGATCCTAACTACCTGCGTCAGGTCGTGCGTGACGAGCTGCTGCCTTACGTGCAAATCAAATATGCCGGAGCACTGGTGTTAGGCCGTTATTATCAGCAGGCGACGCCTGCACAGCGTGATGCTTACTTCGCTGCGTTCAGCGACTACCTGCAACAGGCTTACGGCCAGGCGCTGGCGCTGTACAACGGCCAGAGCTATCAGGTTCAGCCTGAACAGTCTTACGCCGACAAAGACATTATCGCTATCCGCGTGACCATTACCGATCCAAACGGTCGTCCTCCGATTCGCCTGGACTTTCAGTGGCGTAAAAACAGCCGTACCGGTGAGTGGCAGGCTTATGACATGATCGCCGAAGGCGTCAGCATGATTTCCACCAAGCAAAACGAATGGGCGGATATCCTGCGTCAGAAAGGGATTGATGGTCTGACTGCGCGTCTGAAACAGGCTGCAGCACAACCGATTACGCTGGACCAAAAATGAGTGACGCACTGCGCTGGGAATGCCAGCCGCCTTTGCTGACATTGCATGGCGACCTGGATCGCGAAACGCTGTTACCGGTCTGGGATGCGCGGAAAACGCTGCTCGCTGGCGTGACACGTCTGGACGTTTCCGGTCTGGCGCGTGTGGATTCTTCCGGCCTGGCGTTGCTGGTACATCTGCGTCAGGAGGCCAGCCAGCAAGGTGCGTCCCTGACCGTGGAAGGCATCACCGATCGGCTGAGTACGCTTATCGCGCTATACAACCTTCAGGACATTATTCCGGCCAACACCGACGCAGTGTCGGTGAGTCAATAATAGTGAATGGTTACGGCAAGTTAGCGACGCTGCCGTGAACCCCTGACGTCATGACCTCAAAGCCCCTGTGCGAAACTCTTCCTCAGGGGCTTTTTCGTGGTTTAAGATTTGCCCCGATCCCTATAAGATACCGGGCTGTTATGATCCTTCAGAAGAATTGATCCCTATGGAAACGAATGAAATTAAAGACGTGCTGATGAACGCATTGGCACTGGAAGAAGCACACATTACTGGCGATGGCAGTCATTTTCAGGCCATTGTCGTTGGTGCGATGTTTGATGGCATGAGCCGCGTGAAAAAACAGCAGACCGTTTACGCCCCGCTGATGGAATACATCGCCGACAATCGAATTCATGCACTGTCTATCAAGGCGTATACCCCTGAAGAATGGGCGCGTGACCGTAAACTGAGTGGGTTATAAGACTGTCGGGCAGCCGGCAGCTTCCTCGTCTTTGACTTGTATTTGAACCTCATAAAAGAGAGCAGTCACAATGGATAAATTCCGTGTACAGGGTGGGACTCGCTTAAGTGGCGAAGTCACCATCTCTGGTGCAAAAAATGCAGCACTTCCTATTTTGTTTGCCGCACTGCTTGCTGAAGAGCCGGTTGAACTTCAGAACGTTCCTTATCTGAAAGACATCGATACCACGATCAAACTGCTCGGTCAGTTGGGTACCAAAATTGAACGCAACGGTTCTGTGTTCGTTGATGCCAGCGGTGTGAATGAGTTTTGTGCGCCGTACGACTTAGTGAAAACCATGCGTGCCTCCATCTGGGCGCTGGGTCCGCTGGTCGCGCGTTTTGGTCGCGGTCAGGTTTCCCTGCCGGGTGGCTGTGCGATTGGCGCACGTCCGGTTGACCTGCACATCAGCGGTCTGGAACAGCTTGGCGCAACGATCGTGCTGGAAGAAGGCTATGTGAAAGCTTCTGTTGATGGCCGCCTGAAAGGCGCGCACATCGTGATGGATAAAGTCAGCGTGGGCGCGACGGTAACCATCATGAGTGCGGCGACACTGGCCGAAGGCACCACCATTATTGAAAACGCCGCGCGTGAGCCGGAAATTGTCGATACTGCCAACTTCCTCAATACGCTGGGCGCGAACATCACTGGCGCAGGCACCGATAAGATCACCATCGAAGGCGTTGCACGTCTGGGTGGCGGTGTGTATCGCGTGGTACCTGACCGCATCGAAACCGGGACTTTCCTGGTGGCGGCGGCGATTTCCGGTGGCAAAGTCACCTGCCGCGAAGCCCGCCCTGATACGCTGGATGCCGTTCTGGCAAAACTGCGTGAAGCGGGTGGCGATGTTGAAGTGGGCGAAGACTGGGTCAGTCTGGACATGCATGGTAAACGCGCCAAAGCCGTCACTTTCCGTACCGCGCCTCACCCTGGCTTCCCGACTGACATGCAGGCGCAGTTCAGCCTGCTGAATCTGGTGGCTGAAGGGACCGGCGTGATCACTGAGACTATCTTCGAAAACCGCTTCATGCACGTGCCTGAGCTTATCCGTATGGGTGCTCACGCTGAAATTGAAGGTAGCACCCTGATTTGTCATGGTGTTGAGAAACTGTCGGGTGCTCAGGTGATGGCGACCGATCTGCGTGCATCAGCCAGCCTGGTTCTGGCGGGTTGTATCGCTGAAGGCGTAACCGTGGTTGACCGTATTTATCACATCGACCGTGGTTACGAGCGTATCGAAGATAAATTGCGTCAGCTGGGCGCTAAAATCGAGCGCTTTAAAGGCGAGTAATCACTCAGGCCTGAAGCAATAAAAAAGCCGGAAGGGGAAACCTTTCCGGCTTTTTTGTTTGTGTAATATCTGCGGTCAGTGGTCGGGATATTCCTGCACCGTGACGTGCAGCGTCAGCTTGTCGCCGTTTCGCATAATTTCTACCGGGATCACCGTGCCAGGGCGTATTTCTGCCACCTGGTCCATCGTTTCAATGGCGGAGACGGCAGGCTTATTATTGACGTTTACAATCACGTCACTGACCTTCATACCGGCATTCGCCGCCGGACCGTTTGCCGTCACTTCGTTCACGACGATGCCCTGAATACGATCCAGCCCGCTGTTCGGCCCGTGCAGAGGAGAAACTTCGCGTCCGCTGATGCCGATATAACCGCGGATCACACGCCCGTCGCGGATCAATTTGCCCATCACTTTGGTTGCAAGAGCCGTCGGGATTGCAAAGCCAATGCCTTCCGGCGTCGCGCCGTCATTGCTCTGGTCAAAGGATAATGTATTGATGCCCACCAGTTCACCCAGTGAGTTCACCAGCGCCCCGCCGGAGTTACCCTGGTTGATTGATGCATCGGTTTGCAGGAAGTTCTGGCGGCCAGATGGGCTGAGGCCGATACGGCCCGTGGCGCTGATGATGCCCTGCGTCACTGTCTGGCCGAGGTTGTACGGGTTACCGATCGCCATAACAATATCGCCGACGTGCGGATTACGGTTCGGGTTGATCGGGATTACCGGCAGGTTACCGGCGTTGATTTTCAGCACCGCGAGGTCAGTCAGGCTATCGGAACCGACCAGCAATGCTTCGAAAACCCGGCCATCCTGCAATGCGACGATGATCTGATCGGCATTGTTGATCACATGTTTGTTGGTGAGGATATAACCGCTGTCATTCATGATCACGCCGGAGCCCAGCGTGCGGATCTGTAATTCGTTTTGCGAGCTGTTGCCCATGTTGCGGTTGTACACATTGACTACCGCGGGCGCAGCGTGGCGTACACCGGCGTTATAGCTGACCGGTTCTTCGCTGGTTTGATTGAAGTTACGCTCAAAAAGCGGTTCTGTGATCTTTTTACGCAGCATAGGGACCGCCGCCAGCAAAAGGCCGGCAACAATCAGTCCGATAATGGCGGATCTCAATAGCTTAACAAACATGAGTGTATGGGGTGCGAGATGAAAAGTGACTGAAGAATAGCACGACTTAATCGGACGCAGCAGCATCTGCGTCCGATTTTCAACGCTTTACGGCATCAGCAGGTACATATTTTGCCCTTTGCGCAGAATGCTCAGGGCGATCAGGTCCGGTTTGGTTTCAAGGATCTTGCGTAAGGCTGCCAGATTGTCGATGGGTTCACGGTTTACACCGATGATCACATCGTCTTTCTCCAGGCCCACCTGCTCTGCCGGTGTGCCTTTCTTCACGTCATCGACCTGAACACCTTTGCCTGTTTTAGCGTCCACATCACTGAGCGTAACGCCCTGTAAGGCCGGGTTGATTTTCTCGATGCTGACTTCCACTGCCGGGCTCTGGGCCAGTGTGACACTCACCGTCATCGGTTTGCCTTCGCGCAGTAAACCAATCTGCATGACGACGCCCGGACCGGCAGTACCCACTTTGGCGCGCAGTTCCGCGAAGCTGCTGAGCGTTTTACCCTGCAACGTAATCAGCACGTCACCGGATTTTATGCCCGCTTTGGCTGCCGCAGAATCTGGCAGCACTTCATTGACGAACGCCCCACGCTGACTGTCCAGCTTGAAGGCCTGCGCCAGTTCGGGGGTCATTTCACTGCCACGGATGCCCAGCAGGCCGCGTTTGACCTCGCCAAACTCAATCAGCTGATGGCTCAGATTTTTCGCCATGTTCACCGGGATCGCAAACCCAATACCGACGCTGCCACCCTGAGAAGAGATGATTGCGGTATTGATCCCGATGAGCTCACCTTTCAGGTTAAGCAATGCACCACCGGAATTCCCCCGGTTAATGGAGGCATCGGTCTGGATAAAGTTCTCCAGCCCTTCGAGATTCAGCCCGCTGCGCCCGAGCGCCGAGACGATACCGGAGGTGACGGTCTGCCCAAGCCCGAACGGGTTACCTACAGCGATGGCGAAATCGCCGACCTGCAAGGCATCAGAATCGGCCATTGCGATTTGCGTCAGGTTTTTCGCATCAATCAGTTGGATCACGGCGATATCTGACTGGTCATCTTTACCAATCAGTTTTGCCTTGTACTCGCGGCCATCGTTAAGCTGGACGGTAATTTTGTCCGCATTGTTCACAACGTGATTGTTGGTGAGAACGTAACCTTTTGCGGCATCAATGATCACGCCGGAGCCCAGCCCTTCGAACGGCTGTGCACCCTGATTAGGCTCAGGATCTTGCTGACCAAAGAAGAATTTGAATTCCGGAGGAACGTCAGTGCTTGGCGGTTGCGTTCCGGAAACCTGAACGCCGACGACCGCGGGCAAGACTTTTTCAAGCATCGGCGCCAGACTTGGCAGCGGTTGCCCTTGTACAGCCATTGGCAAAGCGGCACTTGCCATCGGCGCAGAAGCGAAGGTTAATCCAAGGCTAACAGCTAACACACTGAGCAAAAATGACTTTTTCTTCATCAGGATAACTCTCTCGCTTTCTGTAATGGGCGTCTTTTACGGACAATCGAACGATGATTCACAGCACGGGAAGGGTCAGGTCTGGAGAACGGTGCATGCGCAGGGCATGCACCGTATTTGTCCCGGCGCCGGAGAACTGCGGGGCCGGGCAATCGCGTCTGTTATTTGCGAACAGGACGCTCGCCACGCAGCAGACCCGATGCACCATCGGAGTAATCGCGTGGCATCTGCACAGGTGCCTGATCGTTATCGGCTTCAGAACCGGTCAGACGGTAGTTGAACGGATTATCTTGCTGTGGCAAGTCCGGCAACAGGTTGTTGGAGCTCTTCGCCATGTGCTGATAAAGCTGACGGTAATCCGTCGCCATGTTATCGAGCAGTTCTGCGCTGCGCGCAAAGTGGCCTGTCAGTTCCTGACGGTATTCGTCGAGTTCTGCTTTGCTTTTCTCCAGCTCATTTTTCATCACTTGCTGATCGCGTAATTGACGATTGCCAAAGCGCATCGCCACCGCACCAATCGCGATACCGACCACTAATCCAATGAGTGCATACTCCCAGGTCATAATGACTCCTATTTTGACTTCGTTGTCCCGCAGGGCTTTTTCACGTAACTTTTATGACTTAACTTTTTTACACAATGGTTTTAACGTAATTGTCACACGCATTCGTCATGCAATAGCTCCACTATAACCGTTAACCTTGTCCGAGTGGAATCCTGCCGTCACAATCACCGCAGCCCGACGCTTTTTTCACGCGCAGACTGAGGGTAAAAGTGGCGAACAGACGGCAAAAAAGCGGCGAAACGACGTGAAAAACGTAAAATTTTTTTCTCAGGGACGTTAACTAACATGCAACCCAAATCACCCCTTATCCTTTATCAGAACGCCGTAGATGCCGGAGAGTTCCAGCCGGACGCCGTTCAGAAGCAGGCCGTCGCTCAGCTCGATGCCATTTATCAGGCGCTGAGTGCCAACACTGCGCCCACCGCTCAACCCGCCAGCCGGGGAGGCCTGCTCGGTCGCCTGTTCGCTAAAGCACCGGTAAAAACCGCGCAACGCCCGGTTCAGGGCTTGTATATGTGGGGCGGAGTAGGGCGAGGCAAGACCTGGCTGATGGATCTTTTTTTCCACAGTTTGCCGGGCGAACGCAAACTGCGGCTGCACTTCCACCGCTTTATGTTGCGCGTGCATCAGGAACTGACCCAGCTTCAGGGGCAGGAAGATCCGCTGGAAGTGATCGCAGACCGCTTTAAAGCTGAAACCGATGTGTTGTGTTTCGATGAATTCTTTGTTTCCGATATCACCGATGCCATGCTGCTGGCGACGCTACTGCAGGCGCTTTTTGCCCGTGGTATTACGCTGATCGCCACCTCCAACATTCCGCCGGATTTGCTTTACCGTAACGGGCTGCAACGTGCACGCTTCCTGCCAGCCATTGATCTGATTAAAGAATACTGCGACGTGCTTAACGTTGATGCAGGAATCGATTACCGTCTGCGCACGCTGACGCAGGCGAATCTGTGGCTGTCACCGGCGGGAGCGCAAACCGCCGATGCGATGCACTCCATGCTTGGAAAACTGACCGGAAACCACAGTGGTTCCGCCAATGAACGGCCTGTGCTGGAAGTGAATCATCGCCCGATGCAGGCCATTGCGGCCGTCGATGGCGTCCTGGCGGTGGAGTTCCATACGCTGTGTGAAGAAGCCCGCAGCCAGCTCGATTACATCGCGCTGTCGAAAATCTATCACAGCGTGTTGTTGCATAACGTCCCGGTGATGGGAGCCGACAGCGAGAATGCCGCCCGCCGTTTTCTGGCGCTGGTCGATGAATTCTATGAACGCCACGTGAAACTGGTGATCTCCGCTGCGGTGCCAATGTTTGAAATTTATCAGGGCGAGCGGTTGAAGTTCGAATACCAGCGCTGCCTGTCGCGCCTGCAGGAGATGCAAAGTGAGGAATATCTGAAGCGACCTCATCTGCCCTGATTGTTAGCTGATTATTTTTTGTTCTATTTGTGATATAAAAGACCCGGTACAGCCTGCATAGCGAACCTTCAGACGGCCCTGAGGGAAATCTTCCTTTTTGTCGAAAAAGGTTCGATTTTTGCAGGAGACTTCTCTATAATCTTGCGACCCCACGTTACTACAAAGTTTTTTTCCCGAAACTTTATAAGTGCCAGCATTGGCTATTCGAAGGGGTAGGTTTGCTGGACGATGGTCGTGTGAACCTCAAATACTTATTTTATAAACAAGTAAGCGTTCGGGTGTTCGCCAACGTGTAACTTTAATTGGGTAAGCTTTTAATGAAAACTTTTACAGCTAAACCGGAAACCGTACAACGTGACTGGTTCGTAGTTGACGCTACCGGCAAGACCTTAGGTCGCCTGGCCACTGAACTGGCCCGCCGTCTGCGTGGCAAACATAAAGCGGAATACACTCCGCACGTTGATACTGGTGATTACATCATCGTTCTGAACGCAGAAAAAGTTGCTGTAACCGGCAACAAGCGTAACGACAAGATTTATTACCATCACACCGGCCACATCGGTGGTATCAAGCAAGCGACCTTTGAAGAGATGATCGCTCGCCGTCCTGAACGCGTGATCGAGCTCGCGGTTAAAGGCATGTTGCCAAAGGGCCCGTTGGGTCGTGCAATGTACCGTAAAATGAAAGTTTACGCGGGTAACGAGCACACTCATGCGGCGCAACAACCGCAAGTTCTTGACATTTAATTCGGGATTATAGGCAATGGCTGAAAATCAATACTACGGCACTGGTCGCCGCAAAAGCTCCGCCGCTCGTGTTTTCATCAAACCGGGTAGTGGTAACATCGTAATCAACCAGCGTAGCCTGGAACAGTACTTTGGTCGTGAAACTGCCCGCATGGTAGTTCGTCAACCACTGGAACTGGTCGATATGGTTACTAAATTTGACCTGTACATCACTGTTAAAGGTGGTGGTATCTCCGGTCAGGCTGGCGCTATCCGTCACGGTATCACCCGTGCACTGATGGAATATGACGAAAATCTGCGTGGCGAACTGCGTAAAGCAGGCTTCGTTACTCGCGATGCTCGTCAGGTTGAACGTAAGAAAGTCGGCCTGCGTAAAGCACGTCGTCGTCCTCAGTTCTCCAAGCGTTAATTTTCTGCTGCTCATGCAGCACAGTGCTACTGCACGAAAATCAACGTCAAAAACCCGGTGCTACACCGGGTTTTTTTATGCCCGTCATTCCGCCAGGGCGTGTGTAAAACAGGCATTAATGATTTTCAGACACACAATTCACCACGAAATCATCTCGCCGTCCCCACAGCACGCGTAAAATCTGGTAAACTATCACACACTTTTGTGCCTATTCGCCGAGCAGTTGACGTTGCCGCGCTTCCTGGTTGGGTTCGCCCTGCCAACGGTTGTCTATGAAACTACGGAACAAAAACTGCAGGCTGGCGATAAAATGATTGTTCAGGATAGCAGCCTGACAGTTGGCTATTCGCTGTATAATTCTAGATAACTTGGAGGTTTTCATGGCTGTCGCTGCCAACAAACGTTCGGTAATGACGCTGTTTTCCGGCCCGACCGACATTTTTAGCCATCAAGTACGTATCGTACTGGCCGAAAAAGGTGTCAGTGTCGAGATTGAGCAGGTTGAGATGGATCACCTGCCGCAGGATCTTATTGACCTCAACCCCTATCGCACCGTGCCAACGCTGGTCGATCGTGAGCTGACCCTGTTCGAATCCCGCATCATCATGGAATACCTTGATGAGCGCTTCCCGCATCCACCACTGATGCCGGTTTATCCGGTTGCACGTGGTGAGAGCCGTCTGATGATGCACCGCATCGAAAACGACTGGTACTCTCTGATGCGTCAGGTTGAACAAGGTACGGCTGCTGAAGCTGATGCAGCACGTAAGCAGTTGCGCGAAGAGCTGCTGGCGATTGCGCCAATCTTCTCTTACATGCCTTATTTCAAAAGCGAAGAGTTTAGCCTGGTCGATTGCTACCTGGCACCGCTGTTATGGCGTCTGCCAGAGCTGGGTATTGAGCTGTCCGGTACCGGTTCTAAAGAGCTGAAAGGCTACATGACCCGCGTATTCGAACGTGATGCATTCCTGGCTTCTCTGACCGAACCCGAGCGCGAAATGCGTTTGCATACACGAGGTTAAGGTATGGAGATGAACGACATGTCTCCGCGCCGGCCTTACCTGTTGCGGGCCTTTTATGAGTGGTTACTCGATAACCAGCTCACTCCGCACCTGGTGGTTGATGTCACGATGCCCGGCGTCATGGTTCCGATGGAGTTTGCTCGTGACGGACAAATTGTTCTGAACGTTGCACCTCGCGCCGTCGGTAATCTTGAACTGGGTAATGACGATGTACGTTTCAACGCCCGCTTTGGCGGTGTGCCGCGTAATGTGTTCGTGCCGATTGCCGCTGTACTGGCGATTTATGCCCGTGAAAACGGGGCTGGAACCATGTTCGAGCCTGAACCGGCTTACGAAGCTGAAGGTGCCTTCGCGGGTAACCTGAGCAACGATGAGACATCAGAACCGACTATGTCAGTGATTGACGGTGATTTACCGGATGTCACGGAAGAAGGCCCTGATGACGAGCCACCTGCGCCACCACGCGGTGGACGCCCGGCATTACGCGTCGTTAAGTAACACGTCGTCAAATGAACCCAGGTTTTCTGAAAGCCTGACAAAAACCCTGCGTTGATACGCGGGGTTTTTTATTGCCTGTCCCTGCCTGTGTCTCCTTTCGCCAGTGCGTAATGGCTGTGTTATGATTCAAAATTATTCGCGCATACCTTTCATTCTTAAAGGTCTTATTCTGACGCTATGAGCACATTTGACGATCAGCCCCCGGAGACGACAGACACCATCGGCCATGCGATGCGTCGCCGACCGCTTGCGCGCAAGAAGCTGTCCGATATGGTGGAAGAAGAGCTGGAGCAAATGATCCGCAGGCGCGAATTTGCTGAAGGTGAGCAACTTCCTTCAGAACGAGAACTGATGACATTTTTCAACGTTGGCCGCCCCTCCGTACGTGAAGCGCTGGCGGCGCTTAAACGTAAAGGGCTGGTGCAGATCAGCAACGGCGAGCGGGCGCGGGTGTCACGTCCTTCGGCTGACACCATCATCAGTGAATTATCCGGTGTGGCGACAGACTTCCTCGCGCGCCCTGAAGGGATTGCGCATTTCGAGCAGTTGCGGATGTTTTTCGAATCCAGCCTGGTGCGTTACGCCGCAGAATTTGCCACCGACGAGCAGATTGCACGCCTGGGCAAAGCGCTGGAAATGAACAGCCAGTCGCTTGATGACAACGATCTTTTCATCCGCTCTGATATTGAATTCCACCGTGAACTGGCTGAAATCCCGGCGAACCCGATCTTCATGGTCGTGCACGTGGCTTTACTGGACTGGCTGATTGCGGCGCGTCCTTCCGTCCCTCAGGAAGAGCTGCACGCGCATAACAACGTCAGTTATCAGCAGCATATCGACATCTTCAAGGCTATTGAGGCTCGTGATCCTGATGCCGCCGATGCCGCGCTGAAAGCGCATCTCAAAAGCGTCTTCGCGGCATATTACGCCTCATCGGCGAAGCGCGGACCGAAGAAGTAATCATTTCTGAACTGGGATCTGCCCCGCACTCTCTTTGATCACCTCTGATCAGCCATCACTATTTCCTATGGTCGGGATCACATTCTGAACCTTCCGTTGTATTGTGTTTGTTTTTTGGTCTGGTATAACAGGTATAAAGGTATATCGATTTGCCTGATAACCCAATAACCAAGAGGCGTTTATGAAACAGAATCTGCGGGGCGTGATGCCGGCATTGCTCACTCCTTTTAATCAGCAACAGCAAGTGGACACCGACAGCCTGCGCCGTCTGGTACGTTTCAATATTGAGCAGGGGATCGATGGCCTGTACGTTGGTGGTTCTACCGGCGAAGCTTTTCTGCAAAGCTCTCAGGAACGTGAGCAGGTGCTGGAAATCGTGGCGGAAGAAGCGAAGGGCAAGGTGACGTTAATCGCCCACGTCGGTGCCATCAGTACCCGTGAAAGCCAGACGCTGGCCGCCGCCGCACACCGTTACGGCTTTGATGCCGTCTCCGCCGTGACGCCGTTCTACTATCCTTTCAGCTTCAATGAACATTGCGACCACTACCGTGCGGTCACGGATTCCGCCGAAGGCCTGCCGATGGTGGTCTATAACATTCCGGCCCTCAGCGGCGTGAAACTGACGCTGGATCAGATCGACACGCTGATCAAACTGCCCGGCGTGGGCGCGCTGAAACAAACCTCCGGCGATTTGTACGAAATGGAAAAAATCCGCCGTGCGCATCCGGATTTGGTGCTCTACAACGGTTACGACGAAATCTTCGCATCCGGCCTGCTGGCGGGTGCCGATGGCGGAATAGGCAGTACCTATAACGTGATGGGCTGGCGCTATATGGCGATCAAAAAAGCCGTGCTGGAAGGGGATGTGCCGCGGGCGATGCATTTGCAAAGTGAATGCAACAAGGTCATCGACCTGCTGATAAAAACGGGCGTTTTCCGCGGTCTGAAAACGATTCTGCATTACATGGATATCGTGGCCGTGCCGCTGTGCCGCAAACCTTTTGCGCCGGTCGATGAGCAATATTTGCCGGCGCTTAAAGCGCTGGCGGCGCAACTTCAGGCAGAACGTAGCGCGTTCTGACGCCTGATGCCGGGCTTTCCGGCATCAACAATTCTTTATCAGTCCTTACCAAAGGGCGGGTTGATGCAAACCCGCCCCGGGGGTGATTTATGCGTAACAATGCCCGACAGATCTCATGGTTTCGCCATTTGACTAAACCGCAATGGAAAGCATTTTCGGCCGCCTGGATTGGCTACCTTTTGGATGGTTTTGATTTTGTTCTGATCGCCTTAGTGCTGACAGAAATTAAAAGCGAGTTCGACCTGACCGGCGTTCAGGCGGCGAGTCTGATTTCTGCGGCGTTCATCTCCCGCTGGTTTGGCGGATTACTGCTTGGTGCCATGGGCGACCGTTATGGTCGCAAACTGGCGATGATCACCAGTATCGTGTTGTTTTCTGTCGGGACGCTCGCCTGCGGTTTTGCGCCGGGATTCACGGTGATGTTTTTCGCACGCCTGATTATCGGCATGGGCATGGCGGGAGAATACGGCTCAAGTGCCACCTATGTTATTGAAAGCTGGCCAAAGCATTTACGCAACAAAGCCAGCGGGTTTCTAATTTCCGGCTTCTCTGTGGGTGCGGTGATTGCCGCGCAGGTTTACAGCCTGGTGGTGCCGGTCTGGGGCTGGCGCGCCCTGTTTTTCATCGGCATTTTGCCGATTATTTTCGCCCTCTGGCTGCGTAAAAATATCCCGGAAGCGGAAGACTGGCAGGCGAAATTCGCCCATAAGCAACCGACCAAAACCATGGTGGATATTCTCTATCGCGGCAAACATCGGGTCGTCAACGTCGGTATGACGATTGTCGCGGCCACGGCGTTGTATTTCTGTTTTGCCGGCGATGTGGGCAGCGCCGCAGTGATTGCCATACTGGGGCTGATGTGTGCGGCTGTCTTCATCAGCTTTATGGTGCAGAGTAGCGGCAAACGCTGGCCGACCGGCGTTACGCTGATGATCGTGGTCTTCTTTGCCTTCCTCTATTCGTGGCCGATTCAGGCGCTGTTACCGACGTATTTGAAAACTGAACTGGCCTATTCACCGACGCTGGTGGCTCACGTGCTGTTCTTCAGCGGCTTTGGCGCAGCGGTAGGGTGCTGCGTGGGCGGTTTCCTCGGCGACTGGCTGGGAACGCGCAAAGCGTACGTGTACAGCCTGCTGGCCTCGCAGCTGCTTATTATTCCGGTCTTTGCGATCGGCGGCGGAAATATCTGGGTGTTGGGATTACTGTTATTCCTGCAACAAATGTTGGGTCAGGGCATCTCCGGCATTCTGCCTAAACTGATTGGCGGTTATTTCGATACCGAACAGCGTGCGGCCGGGCTGGGCTTTACCTACAACGTCGGCGCGCTGGGTGGCGCTCTGGCACCGGTTATCGGGGTGGCGATTGCCCAGCGTCTGGATCTCGGCACTGCGCTGGCGTCCTTGTCTTTCGGGCTGACGTTCGTGGTGATCCTGCTGATCGGGCTGGATATGCCGTCACGCGTTCAGCGCTGGATCCACCCCGAAGCCGTGCGGACGCATGACACCATTGATGGCAAACCTTTCAGCGGTGCGGTGAAAGTGAAGCCGGAAAACACCAAGAGCGGATTGATCAGAAACTGAATTTTGCAGGGAGTTTATATGTCATTGCTTGAAACACTGGATACACAGATTTCACAGGCTGGCGGATTAATTGTCTCCTGCCAGCCGGTTCCCGGCAGCCCGCTGGATAAGCCTGATATTGTGGCCGCCATGGCGCTGGCAGCAGAACAGGCCGGTGCGGTGGCGCTGCGCATTGAAGGTATTGAGAATCTCAGAGCCACTCATGCACGGGTGTCGGTGCCGATCATCGGCATTATCAAACGCGACCTGCCAGATTCGCCGGTGCGTATCACGCCTTTTCTGGCCGATGTGGATGCGCTGGCAGGCGCAGGAGCCAGCATCATTGCGTTTGACGGTACACAGCGTGAAAGGCCGGTGGCGGTGGCGGAACTGCTGGCACGCATTCATCAGCATCACCTGCTGGCAATGGCAGATTGTTCCAGCGTGCAGGACGGACTGGCTTGTCACCGGCTGGGGGCTGACATCATCGGTACGACGCTGTCAGGTTATATCACGGCGCAAACACCGGAAGAGCCGGATCTGGCCTTAGTGAAAGCGCTGAGTCATGAAGGATGCCGCGTGATTGCCGAAGGGCGCTATAACGCGCCTGCGCTGGCGGCTCAGGCGATGCAAAATGGCGCGTGGGCGGTCACCGTCGGTTCGGCAATCACCCGCCTTGAGCATGTCTGCCAGTGGTTCCGGGATGAAATCGTGAAGGTCGCGAAATGACCACGCTGGTGATCGATATCGGTGGCACCAAGCTGGCGGCGGCGCTGGCGGGCCCCGATCTCACTCTCACCGGACGGCGGGAAATCCCGACGCCTGCCAGTAAAACGCCCGATGCCTTGCAGGCTGCGCTGGCGGAACTGGTCGCGCCGCTGGTTTCACAGGCGCAGCGGGTCGCGGTCGCTTCTACCGGTATCATCAGGCAGGGCGTTCTCACGGCGCTGAACCCGGATAATCTTGGCGGCCTCAGCCATTTTCCACTGGTGGAGGTGATCTCCCGGCTGACGCAACTGCCGTGCATGGCCATCAATGACGCGCAGGCGGCTGCGTGGGCGGAATATCATGCCCTTTCGGCGGATATCACTGACATGGTCTTTCTCACTGTCTCGACCGGTGTGGGCGGCGCAATGATCAGTGGCGGAAAATTGCTGACAGGAACGCAGGGGCTGGCGGGGCATTTCGGCCACACGCTGGCAGATCCGCAGGGGCCACACTGTGGCTGTGGCCGGACGGGTTGCGTGGAGGCGATGGCGTCAGGGCGAGGCATCGCCAGCGCAGCGCGTGATGATTTAGCCGGTTGCACTGCCAAACAGATTTTCGCTCATGCGGCGGCAGGGCATCCGCAAGCGGGGGCATTGATCCAGCGTTCAGCCAGGGTGCTGGCAAGATTAATCGCGGATATCAAAGTAGCGACGGATTGTCAGTGCGTGGTTTTGGGTGGAAGTATTGGTCTGGCAGAAGGCTATTTGGCGCAGGTGAAAACGTTTCTTAATGAAGAGCCGGAGGTTTACCGTGTCACGCTTTTGATGGCAAAACATCAGCACGATGCCGGTTTACGGGGGGCCGCCTTGCTGGCGCAGGAGATGGCGTTTTAGTTTCAGCCCGCTCAAAAACAACGGGGCTGCCATCGCTGGCAGCCCCGTTTTCATGACAGAGTGGATCAGACTTCGAGGAAGTTCATGATGCCTTCTGCCGCTTTACGGCCTTCGGCAATCGCCGTGACCACCAGATCCGATCCGCGAACCGCATCGCCACCGGCGAAGATTTTCGGGTTGCTGGTCTGGAAGGCGTTGTCGCTGCCTTCAGGTGCCAGAATGCGGCCCTGAGTATCCAGCTCAACATCGTGCGCTGCCAGCCATTCCATTTTGTGAGGGCGGAAACCAAACGCCATCACCACGGCATCGGCTTCCATCACATGTTCGGAACCCGCGACGATTTCTGCACGACGGCGGCCATGAGCATCCGGCGCGCCAAGTTCGGTACGCGCCATACGCACGCCACAGACGCGGCCTGAATCGTTCAGTTCAATGCTCAGCGGTTGCAGGTTGAATTTGAAATCCACACCTTCTTCGCGCGCATTCTTCACTTCACGACGTGAGCCCGGCATGTTCTCTTCATCACGACGGTACGCACAGGTCACATGCGTTGCGCCCTGACGAATTGACGTACGCACGCAGTCCATCGCGGTGTCACCACCGCCGAGCACCACCACGCGCTTTTTATCCATCGTCACGTAAGGCTCTTCCTGACTGTCATCGTAACCCATCAGTTGCTTGGTGTTGGCGATGAGGAACGGCAGGGCATCGTACACGCCCGGCGCATCTTCGTTCGCCAGACCACCGCGCATGGACTGATAAGTCCCGACGCCGAGGAACACAGAATCGTATTCTGCCAGCAGAGCGTCGATGGTGATGTCTTTACCGACTTCAGTATTGAGCTGGAATTCGATCCCCATCTCCGTGAAGATTTCGCGACGCTTGGTCATCACCGATTTTTCCAGCTTGAAGGCCGGAATGCCGAAAGTCAGCAGGCCGCCGATTTCCGGATGGCGATCGTAAACCACTGCTTTCACACCGTTACGGGTCAGCACGTCAGCACAAGCCAGACCTGCCGGACCTGCGCCGATAATCGCCACGCGTTTGCCGGTAGGATGCACGTGAGACATATCCGGACGCCAGCCCATCTCGATGGCTTTGTCGCTGATGTAGCGCTCGATGTTACCGATGGTCACCGCACCAAACTCGTCGTTCAGGGTACAGGAACCTTCGCACAGTCTGTCCTGAGGACAAACGCGTCCGCAGACTTCCGGCAGGCTGTTGGTCTGGTGCGCGAGGTCGGCGGCTTCCATGATGCGACCTTCGTTTGCCAGTTTCAGCCAGTTCGGAATGTAGTTGTGAACCGGGCATTTCCATTCGCAATAAGGGTTACCGCAGGACAGACAGCGGTCTGCCTGTGATGCAGCCTGAGTTGCTGAGAACGGCTCGTAAATTTCCACAAACTCAATTTTACGGATCTTCAGCGCTTTTTTAGGCGGATCAACACGCTGTAAGTCGACAAATTGATAAACGTTTTGACTCATCTTAACCTCTTACTGCGCTTGTACCCGCAGCTCAGCTGCGGAACGACTACGGTGACCCAACAATGCTTTGACATCACTGGACTTCGGTTTAACCAGAGCAAATTTCGCTGCCCATTCAGGCCAGTTCGCCAAAATTTCTTCACCACGGGCCGAGGCGGTCAACTGTACGTGTTCGATGATCAAACCGCGCAGATGCTCTTCATGGATAGCCAGATCGGCCACTTCCAGGACTTCAACCAGTTCCGGGTTAACGCGTTTGCGGAATTCGCCGTCTTCATCAAGAACGTAAGCGAAGCCACCGGTCATGCCTGCGCCGAAGTTGACGCCGGTACGACCGAGCACACACACAATACCGCCGGTCATGTATTCACAACCGTTATCGCCAATGCCTTCAACCACGGTGATGGCACCGGAGTTACGCACGGCGAAACGTTCACCCGCACGGCCCGCTGCAAACATTTTGCCGCCGGTAGCGCCGTACAGGCAGGTGTTACCGATGATGCTGGCTTCGTGGCTGCGGAACGCTGAACCTATTGGTGGACGGATGGCAATGCGGCCACCGGCCATGCCCTTGCCCACGTAGTCGTTCGCGTCGCCGGTCAGCATCAAATCGACGCCGCCTGCGTTCCAGACGCCGAAGCTCTGGCCCGCGGTACCGTTGAAGTTAATACGTACCGGATCTGCCGCCATACCCTGATCGCCATGTTTCTCAGCGATCGCACCGGACAACATAGCGCCGACGGAGCGGTCAGTGTTGCGGATATCGAAGTAGAACGCTTTGCTCTGCTTGGAATCGATATGCGGCGCAGCCTGTTCCAGAATGTCTTTGTTCAGCTGACCCTTATCGAACGCCGGGTTGCTTTCGGTGCAGTACACCGCTTTGCCTTCATGCGGTGTGGCGGTTGCCAGCATCGCAGAAAGATCCAGACTGTTTTGTTTGGCGGTGAAGCCATCCAGTTCGGTCAGCAGATCGGTACGACCAATCAGATCGACCAGCTGGCTCACGCCCAGTTCGGCCATGATTTCACGGGTTTCCTGCGTGATGAACTTGAAGTAGTTCACTACGCGTTCTGGCAGGCCGTGATAATGGTTGCGACGCAGTTTATCGTCCTGAGTTGCCACGCCGGTTGCGCAGTTATTCAGGTGGCAAATACGCAGGTATTTACAGCCCAGTGCGACCATAGGGCCGGTACCGAAACCGAAGCTTTCTGCGCCAAGAATCGCCGCTTTGATGATGTCGAGGCCAGTTTTCAGGCCGCCATCCACCTGCAGACGGATTTTATGACGCAGGCCGTTGGCGACCAGTGCCTGCTGTGTTTCCACCAGACCCAGTTCCCACGGACAACCGGCGTATTTCACCGAAGACAGCGGGCTTGCGCCGGTGCCGCCATCGTAGCCGGCGATGGTGATGAGATCCGCATAGGCTTTTGCCACGCCGACGGCGATAGTGCCGACGCCCGGTTCAGAAACCAGCTTCACCGAAATCATGGCTTTCGGGTTGACCTGTTTCAGGTCGAAAATCAGCTGCGCCAGATCCTCGATAGAATAAATATCGTGGTGCGGCGGTGGAGAAATCAGGGTCACGCCCGGCACGGAATAACGCAGTTTCGCGATGTACGGCGTCACTTTGTCACCCGGCAACTGGCCGCCTTCCCCTGGTTTTGCACCTTGTGCGACTTTGATCTGAATAACGTCAGCATTCACCAGGTACGCCGGTGTTACACCGAAACGACCGGAAGCGACCTGCTTAATACGGGACACTTTATTGGTGCCGTAACGCGCCGGATCTTCGCCGCCTTCGCCGGAGTTAGAACGTCCGCCGATGCTGTTCATCGCTTCGGCCAGAGATTCATGCGCTTCCGGGCTTAACGCACCGATAGACATCGCCGCGGTATCAAAGCGGGTAAACAAGCCTTCCGCCGGTTCCACCTGATCCACCGGGATTGGCTGGCCTTTTGGTGTCACTTTCAACAGGTCACGCAGTGTCGCTACCGGACGCTCGTTAACCAGTTTGGCGTATTTTTTATAATCGTCGTAATCACCGCTGTTCACTGCGGTTTGCAGGGTGGTGACCACGTCCGGGTTATAAGAGTGATATTCGCCACCGTGGACAAATTTCAGCAGGCCGCCCTGATCCAGCGTTTTGCGTTTCAGCCACGCACGTTTGGACAGGTTCAGCAGATCTTGTTCAAAATCCGTATAACCGGCACCGCCGATACGGCTGACCACGCCGTTGAAGCAGGTGTTGCACAGATCTTTTGCCAGACCGACCGCTTCAAACAGTTTGGAGCAGCGGTAAGAGGCCACGGTTGAGATGCCCATTTTGGACATGATCTTGTACAAGCCTTTGTTGATGCCGTTGCGGTAATTCAACATCACTTCACGGTATTTCTTCTCGATGACCTGAGAGTCGACCAGTTTTGCCAGTGTTTCGTAGGCCAGATACGGATAAACCGCCGTGGCACCAAAACCAATCAGCACGGCGAAATGGTGCGGGTCGCGGGCGCTGGCGGTTTCAACAATGATGTTGGCATCGCAGCGCAGGCTTTTCTCAACCAGACGCAGTTGCAGCGCGCCGACGGCCATTGGCGCAGGCAGCGGCAGGCGGTTGGCCGAAATATTTCGGTCAGACAGCACCAGTAACACGGCGCCGTTGCGCACTTTCTGCTCGCCTTCGTCACAGAGTTTCTGGACGAACTGCTCCATGTTCTGTTCGCTCGGATCGTAAGTCAGATCCAGCGTTTCCGCGCGATAATGTTTGCTGTCCAGCGTGGTGAGCTGTTTAAAGTCAGACCACAGCAGAATAGGCGATTTGAAGCTCAGACGGTGCGCCTGACCTTCGGCTTCGCAGAACACGTTCATCTCGCGGCCAATGCTGGTCGCCAGAGACATCACGTGGGCTTCGCGC
This sequence comes from Rahnella rivi, assembly GCF_019049655.1. Lineage (GTDB taxonomy): Bacteria > Pseudomonadota > Gammaproteobacteria > Enterobacterales > Enterobacteriaceae > Rahnella > Rahnella rivi. Next base: position 144,528 of record NZ_JAFMOX010000064.1, on the reverse strand, counting down.
AGCGGATCGATTGGCGGGTTGGTCACCTGCGCAAACTGCTGGCGGAAGTAGTCATAAATAATGCGGGGACGACTGGAAAGCACGGCAAATGGCGTGTCATCACCCATCGAGCCGACGGCTTCCTGACCGTTTTCACCCAGTACGCGGATGATCTGATCAAGTTCTTCGCTGCTGTAGCCGAACTGTTTCTGGAAGGTTTCCAGCGTAGTGTCATCCAGCTCGCGGCTGCCAACCTGATCTTCCGGCAGGTCTTCGAACGGCACCAGACGCTGAACGTTTTTCTCCATCCACTCTTTGTAAGGGTGACGGCCTTTCAGGTCGTTGTCGGTTTCAGCGGAGTGATGGATCTTGCCGCTGCGGGTGTCGATTACCATCAGTTCGCCAGGTCCGACGCGGCCTTTTTCGACCACTTCGTCCGGCTGATAATCCCAGATCCCGACTTCAGATGCGCAGGTGATCAGCTTGTCTTTCGTGATGACATAACGCGCCGGGCGCAGACCGTTACGGTCGAGGTTACAGGCGGCATAGCGGCCATCTGACATCACGATACCGGCCGGGCCGTCCCACGGTTCCATGTGCATGGAGTTAAAGTCGAAGAACGCACGCAGATCGTTGTCCATATCCGGGTTCTGCTGCCAGGCTGGCGGCACCAGCAAACGCATCGCGCGCAGCAGATCCATCCCGCCCGCCAGGAACAGTTCCAGCATGTTATCCAGCGAGCTGGAGTCGGAGCCGGTTTCATTGACGAAAGGCGCAGCATCTTGCAGATCGGGGATCAGCGGTGTTTTAAATTTATACGCACGTGCACGCGCCCACTGGCGGTTACCGGTGATGGTGTTGATTTCGCCGTTGTGCGCCAGATAGCGGAAGGGCTGAGCCAGTTGCCAGCGCGGAACGGTGTTGGTCGAGAAGCGCTGGTGGAACAGGCAGATCGCCGATTCCAGACGCAGGTCGGCCAGGTCTAAATAGAAGCGTGGCAGATCCGCAGGCATACACAGGCCTTTATAGATCGTGACCACGTTGGAGAAACTGCACACATAGAAATCTTTATCCTGAATGCGTTTCTCAATGCGGCGGCGCGCCATATACAGGCGTCGCTCCATGTCACGCGGACGCCAGCCGGCAGGCGCGTTGACAAAAATCTGTTCGATACGGGGCAGGGAGGAAAGCGCGATTTCACCGAGAACGTCCGGATTGGTCGGAACGTCACGCCAGCCCACCACGGACAGCGTTTCGTTTTGCAACTCTTCTTCAACAATACGGCGGCTGGCAGCCGCTTCTGTTTCATCTTTGCTGAGGAATAGCATGCCGACGGCATAGTTCTTCGCCAGACGCCAGTTGCGCTCTTCGGCGATCATCCGGAAGAACCGATCCGGTTTCTGTAAATGCAGGCCACAGCCGTCGCCGGTCTTGCCGTCAGCAAGGATCGCGCCACGGTGTTGCATACGGGCCAGCGCGTGAATGGCTGTACGCACGACCTTATGGCTAGGTTCGCCTTCTATATGGGCGATCAGGCCGAAACCACAGTTGTCCCTCTCTTGGGATTTATCGTACAACATAACGTGAACCTCCCCAGGCTCTGCGAGACTCTCACACCAACTGCGAGGGGACTTATAGACAGAGATTGCTCGCATTTTCGCGCACTCTTGCGGTGCGTTGAATGCCCGGGCATCTCCGTCAAAGGCCTCTCGTGATGGTTCTCACAAGTGGTGGTTGACTTGTTTTAATGAGGGAGTCTTCAATTACTGCATAAATATGACGAGTTGCTCACCCGTCGAGATTGCTTCCAGCGGACTCCCAACTTAGCGAGAAAGCATTGACAGGTCAAATGGCGATTTAAGTTATATTAAAAGTGATATAAAGGGATTTAATTATTTGAAATATATATAAATTATGGTGATTTTATTGGCGTAATTTCGGTGTGGTCATGCCTGTAAAGTGTGAGCTGACTCACTATGGAGAAAGCTTCAGATCTCCGCACCATGCTGGCAGGCGACTATTTACCAGTATTTTATACTGCAAAACACAGTCCCCATGCGGTTTGTCACTGTTTTTAACCGGGCCGTAATAATGTGCTAATGCAGCGGATGTAATAAGAATTATTCATACTGCCATGAATGACTTTATTTGCAGTAATAATGAATAGTTATGCCTGTGCGGGCAGCGCCTTTAGGGAAAGGATTAGGGAGTGAAAGGAGAAATACGTTAGCCAGAGGGCAGTTGGCCTGGCAACGGGCAGAAAATTGCCGGCCGATATTAATAATATCGCGGCAGAAATTAGTCAATATCTCTGCACTTATTTCCCGCATTGCACCACCGTAAGCCCCTGCACGGTGCAGGTCACAAACTTTCAGCTCAATACCGCCCCGCGCTCACCCCGGCAAGGTTTTGCGGTATGATTCAGTCGACTTCGTTTTAAGGGAACCGTTATGAAGCAAATCCGGGTTTTAGCGCAGTATTATGTCGATCTGATGGTCAAACTGGGGCTGGTGAGATTTTCACTGCTTCTGGCTTCTGCGCTGGTGGTGCTGGCGATGATTGTTCAGATGGCGGTGACCATGCTGTTGCGTGGTCAGGTGGAAAGTATCGACGTCGTCCGGTCCATTTTCTTTGGATTACTGATCACCCCCTGGGCCGTGTACTTTCTGTCGGTGGTGGTGGAGCAGCTCGAGGAGTCGCGCCAGCGTCTCACCCGTTTGGTCGATAAGCTTGAAGAGATGCGCCATCGCGATCTCGAACTGAATCAGCAGCTGAAAGACAATATTACCCAGCTGAATCAGGAAATTGCTGACCGCGTCAAAGCAGAAGAAGCGCGTCTGGCCGTGGTCGATAAGTTGAAACTCGAAATGCATCATCGTGAACAGGCGCAGATCGAACTGAGTCAGCAATCGGCGTTACTGCGCTCCTTCCTCGATGCTTCTCCGGATCTGGTGTATTACCGTAACGAAGACAAAGAATTCTCCGGCTGTAACCGTGCGATGGAATTGCTCACCGGCAAAAGCGAGAAGCAACTGATCGGTCTGACGCCGAACGATGTCTATACCCCCGATATCGCCGAGAAAGTGGTGGAAACCGATGAGAAGGTGTTCCGTCACAACGTTTCCCTCACCTACGAACAATGGCTGGTCTATCCGGACGGGCGGAAAGCCTGTTTCGAGCTGCGCAAGGTGCCGTTCTACGATCGCATCGGTAAACGCCACGGCCTGATGGGCTTCGGGCGCGATATTACCGAGCGTAAGCGCTATCAGGACGCGCTGGAGAACGCCAGCCGGGAAAAGACGACGTTTATCTCGACCATCAGCCACGAGCTGCGTACGCCGCTTAACGGCATCGTCGGGCTCAGCCGCATCCTGCTGGACACGGAGCTGGACAAAGAGCAGCACAGCTACCTCAAAACCATTCACGTCAGCGCCATCACGCTCGGCAATATCTTCAACGACATCATTGAAATGGACAAAATCGAGCGCCGCAAAGTGCAGCTCGATAACCAGACAGTCGATTTCACTGAGTTCCTGTCCGATCTGGAAAACCTCTCCGGCCTTCTGGCGCAGCCGAAAGGGCTGAAATTCATCATGGATCCGGATTTACCCTTGCCGCGCAGCATCACCACCGACGGCACGCGCTTACGGCAGATTTTATGGAACCTGATCGGTAACGCCGTCAAATTTACCCGTGAAGGGGAAATCGTGCTGAGCGTCCATTACGAAGCGAACGACATGCTGCGCTTCGTGGTGCGCGATTCGGGAATGGGCATTCCGCAGGATGAGCAGGATAAAATTTTCGCCATGTACTATCAGGTGAAAGACCGTAACGGGGGCAAACCCGCAACCGGAACCGGGATCGGTCTGGCCGTTTCTAAGCGTCTGGCGCAGGCGATGGGCGGCGATATTACCGTCAGCAGCGTGCCGGGGCAGGGTTCCTGCTTCACGCTGACGGTGCGTGCGCCGACGCTGGATGCGCCGGTGACGCAAAGCGACGATGAAGAGGAGGAGATGCCGCTGCCGGCGCTTCATGTGTTGCTGGTGGAAGATATCGAGCTGAACGTCATTGTGGCGCGTTCGGTGCTGGAGAAACTGGGTAACAGCGTGGAAGTGGCAATGAACGGGCATGATGCGCTGGAGATGTTCGATCCCGACGAATTCGACCTGGTTCTGCTGGATATCCAGCTGCCCGACATGACGGGGCTGGATATCGCCCGCAAATTACGCACCGATTACGCCGGTAAGCATTTGCCGCCGCTGATTGCGTTGACGGCCAACGTGCTCAAAGACAAAAAAGAGTATCTCGACGCCGGAATGGACGACGTGCTGAGCAAGCCGCTGTCTGTTTCTGCCCTGACCGCGATGATCCAGCAGTTTTGGGATCATCAGCCAGAAGTATCCGTGATGGAAAAGGAGCCCGCAGTGATGAAAGACAGCGAAACTTTACTCGATACCGCCATGCTGGAGCAGTACATCGACCTGGTGGGCCCGCAACTGATTTATCAGAGTGCAGATATGTTTGAAAAAATGATGCCGGGTTATCTCGCGGTATTGGATTCCAACATGACGGCGCGTGACCAGAAAGGCATTGCCGAAGAAGGGCATAAAATCAAAGGTGCAGCGGGTTCTGTCGGTCTGAAGCATTTACAGCAACTGGCGCAACAAATTCAAACGCCAACATTGCCGGCCTGGTGGGATAACGTTCAGGAATGGATTGATGAGCTGAAGGCGGAGTGGCGAAATGATATTCAGGTGCTGCGTGAATGGACTTCAAACGCTGAAAAAAAATAACCCCGGCCGAAGCCGGGGTGCGCGAATACTGCGCCAACACCAGGGAAAATGGTAACCCACGATAGTTGTTAGGGTTTGGATTTCGCAGGTCTTGGAATTCAGGGTAAGTCTAATACATCCTGTAGCCATCAACATAACAAATATAAGCTGAACTGTTACAACATTCATTAAAAACTGTGATGTAGATTAGTCTTTGTCTATACAAAACATCAAGTCTTTATCGCAGGATTTTTGAGAGAATACAAATGAAGGTTGTTGATGACGTTATGACGGCATGCAATTTTGCTTAGGTTCGTGAAAATTCAGACGGCGATTTGCTGGTTTTTTCTACAAAAACTGTGCGTAATCCCCCTGAATACACCGCACGGAACCCGCGGCAACTTACTGTAAATCATGGTGTATGCGTGAAAGTGGATTCGGACCGTCTGTTAAATGGCATAAGATTTCATCTCATTTTATGTAGTGAAATAATTTCACTTAGGTAGACGTCCTGACTGCCCGTCCGTTGTGTGAATTTTCGTCTGCATTGTGGTTTTTTTGAGTAACCGATTTGACTTAGTGACGCCAGGGGCGGGCGAGTTTTTGATGAGTTTTCGTTCACTATCTAAAATTGAATGTATAAATTTTGTTAATCAATAAATTTATGAATTGTTACGGAATGTAGCAAAAGAATACAGTTGATGCCGGGGGATGAAAACCCCTGGGAACCGGTTCCCAGGATCTGGAACTCATTGATGATATGGATCAAAAGCCTTTTAATTTGGTTAATGTGCGGTTAAAAATGGGATAGGCCTGACCAGATTGTTAGCAATCTGCGTCTTAGTTTCGCTAGCCCGAATCCGGTGGTTCTTGCGGAGATTGATTAGATGGTCAGATGTGTTACGGAAAGCGCTTAATGAATAAATCTGCAAAAAAAGGTCTGTTACGTAAGCCACTGTTATGGCTCAAACGTGTGCTGATACTGTTACCCTGCTTATGGATAGCAGGAATTGTGATTTTCGCCTTTTTGCCGGTGCCTTTTTCTGCCGTGATGGTGGAAAGGCAGGTATCGGCGTGGCTGACCGGTGACTTTGGTTACGTCGCCCATTCCGACTGGGTCGCGATGGATGACATTTCCTCGCCGATGGCGCTGGCGGTGATGGCGGCGGAAGACCAGAAATTCACTGAACACTGGGGATTTGATGTGGATGCTATTCAGTCGGTGCTGGACAGTGATAAAGACGGCGGAAAAATGCGCGGTGCATCGACGCTTTCGCAGCAGACGGCCAAGAATTTATTTTTGTGGGATGGGCGCAGCTGGATCCGCAAAGGGCTGGAAGCCGGGCTGACCGTTGGCATTGAAACGGTATGGACAAAGCGACGCATTCTGACGGTTTATCTGAACATCGTGGAGTTCGGCGACGGTGTCTTTGGCGTTGAACAGGCGGCACAGCATTTCTTCCATAAACCGGCCAGCAAACTGACCGCTTCTCAGGCGGCGTTACTGGCTGCCGTGCTCCCCAATCCACACCTGTTTAAGGTCAACGCGCCTTCAGCCTACGTCATTCGCAGGCAACAGTGGATCCTGCGCCAGATGAGCCAGCTCGGCGGTGAGTCTTTCCTGGTGGAACATAAACTGCATTAATTTCCTGAGCAACGCACATAAAAAAAGGACAGCCAATGCGCTGTCCTTTTTCGTGATGGCCGCCGGAATTACTTCACGTAGGTGAATGCCGTGGTCACGTGTTTCACGCCGCTGACACCTGCCGCGATACCTGCCGCAGATTTACCTTCATCCTGTGTCACCAGACCCAGCAGGAAGACTTCGCCGTTTTCAGTGGTCACTTTCACGTTGGAAGATTTCACTGAATCACTGGTCAGCAACTGCGAGCGGACTTTGGTGGTGATCCAGGTATCGGTAGAGGCGGTACCCATGGTCACAGGCTTACCGGTGCGAAGCTCGTTATACACTTCCGTTGCACCCTCAACGCCAACCGCGATCTGCTTGGCGCGCGCGGCCATATCCGGTGTCGGGGTCTGGCCGGTCAGCAGGACTTTGCCCTGATACGCCGTCGCCACAATACGCGCTTCGTCCTTCAGCTGTTTGTCTTTGCTGATGGCATTAGACACCCTGGCTTCCAGCGTGCTGTCATCAACCTGTGTGCCGACGGTACGCGGGTCCGTGGTGGTTTTGGTGGCAACGCCAGCAACGCCAACCACTGCGGCGGCAACGCAACCTTGTAGCAGAAGGGCGCTAAACAGTATTGCAAAGAGAGGACTTGCCTTCATTTGATCTCCTTAATCGTCCTGGTGAGGGAACAGCGTGCTATCAATCAGATCACAGAGGCAATTCACTGTGAGCATATGCATTTCCTGAATACGGGCGCTGCGATGAGACGGGATTCGGATCTCAACATCATGAGGACCCAGCAAACCCGCCAGCTCGCCGCCGTCATAACCTGTAAGCGCCACAATGGTCATATCACGGGTGACCGCGGCTTCAACGGCTTTGACAATATCACGGCTGTTGCCGCGCGTAGAAATAGCCAACAGGACGTCGCCCGCCTGGCCTAAGGCCCGCACCTGTTTGGCATAGATTTCATCATGCAGCCGGTCGTTAGCGATGGCGGTCAGCACAATGTTATCTGCACATAGTGAGATTGCAGGAAGGCTGGGACGTTCAGTTTCAAAACGATTAATCAGACTGGCGGAAAAATGCTGGGCATTTGCCGCAGAGGTGCCGTTACCGCAGCAGAGAATTTTATTGCCGTTAAGCAGCGATTGCACCAGCGTCATTGCGGCGCGGGAAATCGCGTCAGGCAAGGCTTCTGCCGCGGCAATCTGGGTTTGGATACTTTCGGTAAAGCAGACTTTGATTCTATCCAGCACGGGTTTTCGTCCAGTCAGTCGTCATAATATTTATTCCGCATTGAAGGCATCACGCAGCCATTCTATCTGGCTACCGGTGATGGCAAAAACATCAAAACGGCAAGATGATGTGTCAAAGCTTGCATGGCGTCCTGCAAGCCAGAAAGACGCAGCGCTTAACAAACGCTGCTGTTTTTGACGCGTTACGCTTTCCGCTGCGCCGCCGAAACGGGCGGTGCGCCGGTAGCGAACTTCAACAAACACCCAGGTTTGCTGGTCGCGCATGATCAGGTCGATCTCTCCGGTGCGGCACGCCACATTGGCGGCCACAAAGAATAATCCGGCGCTCTCAAGGTAGCGACGTGCGAAAGCTTCATACTGGTTTCCACACGATTTTGCGCCAGTGAGCCGCGGCGTTGACACTTTTTCAAACATCAGTACATCCTTGTACCTGTCACTCTCGCAATACCGGTTCTGAAGAGCGGTTCCCGAGAGTGGCGTTAGCCGTTCTTAAGAAGAAACCGGCACCAGTGAGCCCTGACGGTATTGCAGCCACGGCATTTTACGGTGGATAACGCAATTGCTGTTGGCGCTCAAATCCCCGGTACTGCCGGAGACTTCAAAGCCCGGCAAGGTGCGCATTTGTGAGAAGTGATTCGCCAGACTCCAGGCATCAATCCCCATCGCGTACAGACGCACCAGTGAGTAGTCGTTACCGAATTTCGCGGAGGCCTGTTGCATCAGCGCCGGATTAGAGCCCGCCAGCAACGGAATGTCGCTGAACTGAACGCCTTCCATTTCCAGACGATAATCCGGGCCTGCACCGGCCTGATAGCTGCGGGAACTGGCGTACACGGACGGACGTGAACGGCCACTGCCGCTCATGTCGAGCATCGGCTTGATCAGCGTCAGTTCGCTTTGCGTGGCGACGACATACACCGAATCCACGGCACCTCCTGAACTGCCCTGCACGATCTGCGCATCGGTCGGTGGCGCCGGGATGGTGATCCCGCCAATGGTCACGCCCTGCGCCTGGGCAGGAGCGGCGGTATTGCTGGTCATCACCGGGGTACCGGTCAGACGGATACCGCTGCCGATAGAAGAGCGCAATTCACCTGCTGAACCCAGCCCCTGCTTGAGGACAGTCTGACCGCCCAGTTTCTGCCATTCATTGGCAAAAGCCTGCGCGATACGGTCGCCAAAGTTGCCACGCGGAACCAGCAACAGCGGCATCCGTTTTTGCTGTGACCACATATGACGTGCGGCATCCTGCGCCTCGTCTTCCGGAGAGAGGGCAAAGTAACAGATATTCGGGCTGTTTTTCTCAGTTTCTGGCTGATTGAGCGCTAAAACATTCAGCGGTGTCTGGTCAGAAGCGAGTTCGTTGACCTGATCTTTGAGCAGAGGACCGACAACCAGCGTTGCGCCATCTTGCTGCGCCTGGGTGAGAAGCGCGGCCAGAGGCTGACCATTCGTGTCATAAACTTTGACCTGAGCATTGCTGCTCGCTACCGGAGTAACAACAGGCGCAGGCGTTTGTGGCTGTTCAGCCTGGGAGGCTGTCGCCTCCGGCGCTGAGGTGCTGACGGCTGCATTTGGATCGACCGGTGGCTGCGCCTGAGCGTTTTGATCGGCAGAAGTACTTTGTGGCGCAGGTTGTGACACCTGACCGGTCATTGCCGCGTTAAAACCTTGCTGAATGGCGTTACCGTAAACCTGCGCCGGGCCGCTCATCGGCAGGAACAGGGCGATTTTACCGGTAGAAGCAGGCTGGAATGTCAGCACGTTATTAAGCTGTGTTGGCAGGTTTTTTGCGGCCGGATTGACCGGATAACGGCGCTGCCAGTCTTTAATCCCGGCTTTCAGCAGATCGGGATCCTGCTTGTTACTCTGCCAGACGCTGAGTAAATCCAGCCATCCCTGCAATGTATTTTCATCCGCGTTGATCACGATGCTGCTCGCATCTTGCGGGGAAAGTTGCGTCAGCGACATCCAGGTACGATCGATATTGTCCTGATGCGGCTGGCCCTGCAACAGTGGCTCCTGCGCAATATACGCGCGGATCACGCCCAGACTGACGCGTCCCTGGCTGGCATCGATTTGCGCCTGATAGTAACGCGCCTTCTGATCGTTGGTCAGCGCGGTCGGATCGATGGTGCTCAGCGTGGTTGCCGCAGGGGCGAAATCTTTGATGGCCAGTTGCACTTCGGCCGTCGTCAGCTTTTGCTCCAGCTGCTGCGCGGCAGTGAGTTCTTGCGGCAGGGTCTTCAGCTGATTGTAGGCTTCAGCCGCTTTGCCTTCACGCACCAGGGCACGCACTGCAAGCAATTGCCAGTCAGCCTTGTTATCATCACCGCTTTGCTGTGCCTGTTGCAGATAATAATCAGAGCTGCCAGTCGCCGCGCCCTGGACACTTTCAGTCGGTGCCTGTGGCGCCTGACCGGTACAGCTGGCGAGAAGCATCGCCACGATAATGGCAGGGAGTAAACGTCCCGAACGGGTACGAAAAGTCATTGAGGAAGGCATTCAGTTTCCAGTGATGTTTTTTCAAGATGCTCAATATTAAATCGGCAATCCGGATGAAACAATGAATCAACACGATCAAGCAGATATTTCTGCATCAACGCTGTACATCGTACCCACGCCAATCGGCAATTTAGGGGACATCACCCAACGGGCATTGGCCGTGCTGAGCAGCGTGGATTTGATTGCGGCGGAGGATACCCGTCATACCGGATTATTGCTGCATCACTTTGGTATCAGCGCAAAAATGTACCCGCTTCATGATCATAATGAACAGCAAAAAGCGGAGCATTTATTATCAAAACTTCAGGAAGGTCAAAGCATTGCGCTGGTTTCCGATGCAGGAACGCCGCTGATCAATGACCCTGGCTACCATCTGGTGCGTTGTTGTCGTGAAGCGGGTGTGCGCGTTGTACCGCTGCCGGGTGCCTGTGCGGCGATTGCGGCATTGTCTGCCGCCGGTTTGCCGTCCGACCGCTTCTGTTATGAAGGCTTTCTGCCTGCCAAAACGAAATCACGAAAAGATACACTTCAGGCCCTGATCGAAGAGCCGCGCACGCTGATTTTCTACGAATCGACCCACCGGTTGCTCGACAGCCTGCAGGATATGGTGGAAGTCTGGGGGCCGGATCGCTACGTGGTGCTCGCCCGTGAGCTGACCAAAACCTGGGAAAATATTCGTGGTGACGCGGTCGGCGCATTGCTCGCCTGGGTACTGGAAGATGAAACCCGCAAGCGTGGCGAAATGGTGCTGATCGTTGAAGGTCACAAAGCCGATACCGAGGCTTTGCCGGCGGAAGCGTTGCGCACGCTCGCGCTGCTGCAAAAAGAACTTCCGCTGAAAAAAGCCGCCGCGCTGGCTGCAGAAATTCACGGTGTGAAGAAGAATGCGTTGTATAAATACGCGCTTGATGAGCAAGAGGGTGACAAGTAGGTGATTTTCCCCTATCATCCGCCGCGGAGTTGACCAGACAGTCGCCGCTTCGTTGCCGTCCCTTTCGGGGGAGACAGATGGAGGGGAGGAAAGTCCGGGCTCCATAGGGCAGGGTGCCAGGTAACGCCTGGGAAGCGCGAGCTTACGACAAGTGCAACAGAGAGCAAACCGCCGATGGCCCACGCAAGTGGGATCAGGTAAGGGTGAAAGGGTGCGGTAAGAGCGCACCGCGCGGCTGGCAACAGTCCGTGGCAGGGTAAACTCCACCCGGAGCAAGGCCAAATAGGGGTTCACATGGTACGGCCCGTACTGAACCCGGGTAGGCTGCTTGAGCCAGTGAGCGATTGCTGGCCTAGACGAATGACTGTCCACGACAGAACCCGGCTTAACGGTCAACTCCCTCGTCAAAAAGAAAGCCCGCGCAGTGTTAACTGCGCGGGCTTTCACCTTTCTGAAATCCGAAAAACTCAGACCGGCAAATCAATCAGCAGCGCGCGCAATGGCGTGCTGGCAGACACGGTCAGGCTGTTTTCCTGATGAATAAAGGCCCCATCGCCACAGGCCAGTCTTTGCGATTCGTTGCTGACCGCGCCCTGTGCATCAACCTGCCCGTGAATCGACTGCAAATAAGCACGCGGTCCGCGGATAGGTATCGAAATATGATCGCCTGCGGCTAAATCCAGATGATGGATCCACACGCTCTGGCGCAACTGCAGGCTGCCTGCTTCACCATCCGGCGAGGCCAGCAGGAAATGCTTCGCATCCGGCAGCATCATTTTCTGGGTAATTGGGTTTTCATGCTCGGGGCAGGCATCCAGCCACAGCTGCATCCGCGTCAGTGGCTGTTTCTCGCGGGTGTTCAGCTCGCTGTAGCTGACGCTGGCCTGCGTCGATAACAGCGCCGCTTCTCCGGCTTTCACCCGCACGCTATGACCTTCACTGTCGCGATACTCGGCCTCGCCCTGCAACACCAGATTGAGCACGTCAACGCGCGGATAAGTTCGCGGCTGAAAACTCGCCCCCGGTGCCAGCACTTCCTGATTCAGCACCCGCAAAGAGGCATAGCCCATCAGCTTGGGATCGAAGTAGTGACCAAAGGAAAACGTGTAGCGGGCTTGCAGCCAGCCAAAGTCAGCGGTGCCGCACTCTTTTGCCGTTCTGCTGGTAATCATGGCGGTCGCCTCAGTTAAAAATATCAATGGATAAATGGTAAGCGTCTGGACGTGTGATTGTTAGCCAGTTAATCTGGTCGCTATATTCAAATTTCCTGAAAGAGAAAAGAATGGCTAAGGATCGCGCACTCACACTGGAAGCCTTACGGGTCATGGATGCGATAGACCGCCGGGGCAGCTTTGCCGCGGCTGCCGACGAGCTGGGCCGCGTCCCTTCTGCCCTGAGCTACACCATGCAGAAGCTGGAGGAAGAGCTGGATGTGGTGTTATTCGACCGCTCAGGTCATCGGACAAAATTCACCAACGTTGGCCGTATGCTGCTTGAACGTGGCCGCGTGCTGCTGGAAGCGGCAGATAAACTGACGGTGGATGCCGAAGCGCTGGCGCGCGGCTGGGAAACCCATATCACCATCGTGTGTGAAGCGCTGTCGCCGGCAACGAAACTGTTCCCGCTGATTGAAAAGCTGGCGCTGAAAGCCAATACGCAGGTGTCGCTGATCACTGAAGTGCTGGCCGGTGCGTGGGAGCGCCTTGAGCAGGGGCGCGCAGACATTGTGATCGCCCCGGATATGCACTTTCGCTCATCAACAGAAATTAACAGCCGTAAGCTTTACAAGCTGGTCAGCGTGTACGTTGCCGCACCGGATCATCCGATCCATCTGGAAGCCGAGCCGTTATCTGACGTCAGCCGCGTGAAGTACCGGGGCATTGCGGTGGCGGATACTGCCCGCGAGCGCCCTGTGCTGACCGTGCAACTGCTGGATAAGCAGCAACGTCTGACGGTCAGTACGCTGGAAGAAAAACGTCAGGCATTGCTGGCAGGATTAGGTGTAGCGACGATGCCTTATCCGATGGTCGAAAAAGACATTACCGAAGGGCGTTTGCGGGTGGTGAGTGCCGAATACAATCACGAAACCGACATCATTATGGCGTGGCGTCGCGACAGTATGGGCGAAGCGAAAGCCTGGTTCCTGCGTGAAATTGTCAAACTGCTGGCTACGCGTGAAGTGAAGTAAGCGTCGGTCAGTTGCTACGCCACACCTTCCTCCGATGAAAGGGGAAGGTGCAGATGCAGATCAAAAACGCGTATCACGCCCGTGCTCAGATTCTAAATCCTGCGCGGGTCCGGTGGAGATAATGCCGTGCGGGTTGATCGTCGCGTGGCTGCGATAGTAGTGGTGACGAATGTGGGCAAAATCCACAGTTTCACGAATGCCCGGCATCTGGTAGATATCGCGCAGGAAGCCGTAAAGGTTCGGATAATCGCTGATCCGGTAGCGATCGCATTTGAAATGCGTAACGTACACCGGGTCAAATCGCACCAGCGTGGTCCACAGGCGAAGATCGGCTTCGGTCAGTTGGCTCCCCGTCAGATAGCGGTGTTTACCCAGTAATTCCTCGGCACGGTCAAGCGCGGCAAACACACCGTCAACGGCCTCATCGTAAGCATCCTGAGACGTCGCAAACCCGGCTTTGTAGACGCCATTGTTAATTTGCGGATAGACCCATTCATTGATCTCATCAATCTGCGGGCGCAAGGTCTGCGGATAATAATCCCCGGCTTTTGCACCGACCGCATCAAAAGCGCTGTTGAACATGCGAATGATATCGGCAGATTCGTTACTGACGATGGTCTGCTGTTTCTTGTCCCACAGAATCGGCACAGTGACGCGCCCGGTGTAATCTTTCTGCGCGCGCAGATAGATTTCATAGGCAAAATTCAGGTGATACAAATCGTCGCCGGTGGCCGCCGGGAAATCCGTTCCGAAGGTCCAGCCGTTTTCCAGCATCAGCGGATGCACGACGGAAACGGGAATGATCTCTTCGAGGCCTTTCAGCGCGCGCATCAGTAAGGTGCGGTGCGCCCACGGGCAGGCGAGAGAAACGTACAGATGATAACGATCGCGTTCTGCCGTAAAGCCACCCGCACCATGCTCACCCGGTGCGCCGTCTGCGGTGATCCAGTTACGAAATTGCGAAACGGAACGTTTGAAGTGCCCGCCGGTAGAGCGGGTGTCATACCAGGTGTCCTGCCAGATGCCGTCAACCAGTTGTCCCATCGTTATGTACCTTTTTATCAGATGTATTTTCAGAATAAAAAAGGGCGAGGTGATAAATCACATCGCCCTGCAGGTCTTACATATTATCTAATTATTTGAGTATAGCGTGGTATTGCCGGTGCGATGCCCGGCGTTATCCCTGGTGCGGACGATTACCAGTTTTTCTTGATCAGACGGTCGATGCTGAATGCACCAGGACCCGAAGCAAACAGGACGAAGAAACCACCGGCGATGGACAGGTTTTTCATGAACATCATCTGGTTTACGCCCTGGGCGAAATCAGTGTGGAAGATGACGGCGGTCAGGATGGTGAAGATTGCCGTGATCAACGCGGTAGTACGGGTGAAGAAGCCGAACAGGATCGCCAGACCGCCGCCAAATTCTAACAAGATAGTCAGTGGCAGGAAGAAGCTTGGCACGCCCATGGACGTCATGTAGCCCGCGGTGGCGGTGTAACCGTTGATTTTGCCCCAGCCTGCAACGATAAACAGAATGGGCATCAGGATACGTGCAACCAGCAAAGCAGTGTCTTGTAACTTAGTCATCTTCATCTCCGAAAGGTCATGCGCTCAAATTGAGCTAAAAATGTTACCGGCCCGGTCGGAAAATGTTTCCTGCCGTTACCGCATCAGTTGATGACGGAATAATAGGTCGGATGAATAAGTTTTGTTAGCAAGTAAATCTGTCTGAATGATTCAAAAAAATTGAATGGACTCTGGATTGTTATTCAAAAGAAAAGGGCCGGATGAGTATTCATCCGGCCCTCAGACGTGAAAGCATTGATACGAAAAAAGAGCGTTTATTTCTGAGCGAAAGTCTTACGGAACAGTCTGACCGTTCCCCAGATCCCGAAAGCCCGTCGTGACCAGCGCACAATCACGCTGGGGTGGCGAATACCGTAAACGGCAATCAGGCTTGAGCCCACTACCAGATATTTGCGCATATCAACGAGTTTCACCCAGCCGCGATCGATTTTCGCTGTGGCATCCAGCCAGTCATCACCGGCACGAGATAACTCCTGCCGCTGGCGCTCAATCTTGCGCATAATTCTGACTTTTTCGATAGCGCGGTTCGGGATGCTCATTCCTCGTCATCCTTTTCAAGCAGGGCACGGTCAACGTCCAGTTGCTTGCGCGTAAGGCTGAGCAGCGTCGAACGTTTGGCTTTCGCCAGCGTTAACATGCCCAGGATCACCGCGAGCAATAACAGCACGCCTGTGGTCGTGCCCATCGCCATCAGACGGTATGCCGGATCGATAGCCCAGAAAAGGACCACCAGCAGACTCATCAGGCCGAAGGCTGTAAAGATCAGGGTAATGCCGGCCATGAGCAGCAGTTGGAAAATATTGGCCTTTTCCTCTTCCAGCTCAATAACGGCCAGTCTGACGCGCGTTTCGACAATGCCGACCACGACGGTGGCGACACGTTGAATGATGTCGAAAAGCCCCTTACCCGGTCCTTGTGGTGAAGGTTTTAACGGTTCAGTCATGGTTATCGGCGAGCTAACAGAACGCCGATGACTACGCCGACCGCGGCACCAATACCGACGCCCGTCCAGGGTTTATCATGTACATAATCGTCGGCTTTACCGGCAATTTCTTTGGTCTGGTAGGCAATCTTTTCGCCCGTATCGCTCAGACGTTCGCGGGTATCTTTCAGCAGGGATTCTGCTTTACCACGCAGTTTATCGAGTTCAGCTTTCGGCTTATCGGTAGAGGTCTGGAGCACTTCTTCCAGGGTATCTGCCAATGACTTTAATTCAGCCCGCAGTTGTTCTGATGTATTACTCGCCATGTGTAAGTCACTCCATACGTTAACTGATTCGAACTTTTAACATAGCGGATATTCAGGTGATCGCAAATGCGAATTGTCTGTTTCAAAACGCAAGATCCCCGAATAATCCGCTGTGGCGTGGTGCAAAATCACCGCTGGCGGAACAGGATTACAGGCCCTGGGCCTGTTTCAGTTCTGCCTGTGCTTCCTGCAATTTATGCTGTTTCTTAACGATTTTTTCGTGATCGCCCTTGGCCTGAGCTTCTTTCAGCTCCTGCTCACGTTCAGCGACTTTTTCACGCTTCTCTTCAACACGTTGTTGATTTTCAGCTTTCAGACCGGCATCGGTGCAATGCGCCTTATTTTCACGCAGTGCCTTTTCCAGACCGTCTACGCGGTTCTGGTTTTTATGGGCACGGGCTTCATCGATCTGTTTCTGAATTTCGTTTTGTTTGGTCACGCAGCTTTCTGGCTGAGGCGCAGCAAAACTGGCGGAGGTGAACAACAATGCCGGGGCGAATACGAGGGCGGAGAGAGTCAGTTTCATCGTGTAGCTTCCTTTTGATGGTTAAGTGAGTGTGGCACTTAATTCCTTGAACAGGGGACTGCGTGTCAAATCATGGGTCGCATGAATGACTAGCCCATGAATAATATCACCGTCGAATGGACGGTGATATCAGACATTTTCCCTAAACCTGACGAAAGGCTTAACCGAGCTTCAGCCGGTTATGATTGAGTTTTTCCATCAACGCTCTGGAATGGGAGGGTTCACAATTCCTGATGATGAATCCCTCCGGCAGGATGTCTTGCAACGCGCTGTGCGCCATCTGGCGCTGCTCAGCGGAGTCGAGCTGCACGACTAAACCGTCATCGAGGGGCGTGATGCTTTTGATATGGATGCCGCGCTGACTCAGGCTCTGATACACGTAAAAGCCGTCTGGTAATGAGATACCGGTTCTGGCCGGGCGGATTTGCAGCGCATTGCCGTTGGCTGGCATCCGTGAAATAGCCAGCCCGATCATGGCGGCCGCTGCCAGCAGCATGATAATCACCGGCCAGAGTAGGGAACGTTTGAGAAACCTGCGGTTCATTATGCGCTCTTGCCTTTATTCTGGCGGTCAGCGTGTTTTTTACGCCACAGCACAATGATCGAACCGACCAGCCCGCCAATTAATAACAGAACCGGCAATAACATCAGGCAGTTCATCACGGCGTCTTCGTATTTCAGGAACAGCGGTGTTTTGCCGAGGAAATAGCCCAGAGACGTGAGGATGAGGATCCATAACAATCCGCTGACCCAGTTAAAGAACTGAAAGCGGCTGTTGCTCAGGCCCGATAAACCGGCGATTGTCGGCAGCAGGGTACGCACAAAGGCCAGAAAACGGCCAACTAACAGCGCCGACAGGCCATGCTTGTGGAAAAGTGCATGGGCACGTTCGTGATAATGCACCGGCAAATTCCCCAGCCAGCTTTGTACTATTCGGGTGTTTCCCAGCCACTTTCCCTGCGCATAACTCAGCCAGCAACCGAGGCTGGCCGCGCTGGTCAGCAGGAAAACCGTCAGCGGGAAATTCATTGCATCTTTGGCAATCAGTACGCCGACCAGAATTAACAGGCTGTCACCGGGTAAAAACGCCGCGGGCAGCAGACCGTTTTCCAGAAAAATGATCATGAATAAAATCAGGTACAGCGCCCAGACCAGCGAAGGATCGGCCAGGGTTTTATAGTCTTGTTGCCAGAGTGCATCGATGAGAGAACTGATAATTTCCATCTGGTTTCTAAAACTCCATCATGTTCAGTGAGTCAGCGAAATACATCTGCGGAGAAAGTCTCGACGCGGCATGTACAGCTGAAAAAGGTCGCCTGTTCCCTGGCGTGCTGTCTGGTTACGGGTACTGCGATTTCCCGCGCGTCGTTTTGGCGTGTTTCACCTGGCGCAAACGGGTAAGAAAAGTCGTCTAACTGTAACAAAATAACAATAAGTCAGACAGGTAAATATAGCGCGTCGGCGGCGATCATTTAAGCCTCAGGCACGATATGAAAAAGGGTTTTACATTGACTGACACTACTCGACAGTGGCTGACAGGGAAGGGCGAAATCGGGCAGAGGAAGATAAATGGCAGGTTGGACGAATGAACCTGCCGTAATGCGGATTTATTTAGAATTCATCAGCGGCGGATCGAGATGAACCACCGGATTTTCTGAATAAAGATAGCGGTCTACATTGAACTCAAAATCATCACTGGTGGCGCGGAAAAGCATCTGCTTGGTGTTTTCCAGGTGCTGCCACATCGCCAGTTTTGCGGCGTGCGGATCGCGGCGGATTAACGCTTTGAGGATCAGATCGTGTTCTTCACACCAGCTTTCGATTGAGCGCTCATCGATATGCTCATGCAATTTACGCCAGTACGGGTTATGTAATCGCTGGCTCCACATCTTTTCGACAATCGTTGCCAGTGCGCTGTTTTGGGTTGCCTGCGCCACCTGCACGTGGAATTTCAGATCCCATTCCGAATCGCGGAAACGGTCTTCCTGCCGCGCGTACTCTTGAATTTCCATCAGGCGCATAATGTCTTGTTTGGTCACCTGCGTGGCGGCAAATTCAGCGATGTTGCTTTCAATCAGCTGGCGCGCCTGCAACAGTTCAAACGGGCCTGCCGTACCAAATTCACTGCCGCAATCCGGCACAACCAGATGGCGCTGCTGATTGGACATGACATGAATGCCCGAGCCTTTGCGCACTTCCACATAGCCCTCCACTTCCAGCATGATGATCGCTTCACGCACCACGGTGCGGCTGACGTTCATTTCATCGGAAATCAGACGTTCAGCGGGAAGTTTCTCGCCAACCGGATAGACTCCGGATTCAATGCGTTCCTTGAGCGTGGCAGCCAGTTGTTGATAAAGGCGTCTGGTGTCTGTGGATTCCATGTGAGTGCTCTTTAAAGTAGTGAAACCTGCCGGATGGGTGCCTGAAAGATCCCGGGACCTGTCATACAACTCCAGTATACGATTTAAGAAGAGGGGATGCACCGTGCATTGGTCAGAAAGGTTGGCGGTTAAAGTCAGGAAATAGCAAAGCCCGGTAAAGTGACTTACCGGGCTGCGTTCAGGCTATCAGGCTTTCGCGGTACTGAGCGGAACCGGCACAGGTTCTACTGCGGACCGGTTTTGCAACACTGTCCAGATGATAATGGCACCGAGCAGATCGAAGACCGCAAGGGCTGCAAACAGCGGGCTGAATCCGATGGTATCGGCCAGCGCACCGACCACCAGTGCAAACATCGTACTTGCCATCCAGGCGGCCATCCCGGTCAGTCCGTTAGCCGTCGCCACTTCGTTACGACCGAACACGTCAGAAGAGAGCGTGATCAGCGCGCCGGACAGTGACTGGTGAGCGAAACCACCGACACACAGCAGGGCGATAGCCGCATACGGGCTGGTGAACAGACCGATCATCCCCGGGCCGATCATCAGGACAGCACCCAGCGTCACGACCATTTTACGAGATACGATCAGGTTCACTTTGAAATGCTTCTGGAAGAACGGAGGCATGTAACCGCCGAGGATACAACCGAGGTCAGCAAACAGCATCGGCATCCAGGCAAACATCGCAATTTCTTTCAGATTGAAGCCATACACCTTGAACATGAACAGCGGGATCCAGGCGTTAAATGTGCCCCAGGCCGGTTCAGCCAGGAAGCGTGGCAGCGCGATACCCCAGAACTGACGGTTACGCAGGATCTGCATGGCAGACATTTTCTTGCCGTTGGTGGTCTGATGCTGTGCTTCCTGACCATCAAGAATATAAGCGCGTTCTTCGGTGCTCAGCTTTTTCTGATCTTTCGGGTGTTTGTAGAACACTAACCAGCTGATGGCCCAGATCAGGCTGAGAGCGCCGGTGATGATGAACGCCAGTTGCCAGCTGTGCATGATGATGCACCAGACAACCAGTGGCGGGGCAATCATCCCGCCGATAGACGAACCGACGTTAAAGTAACCCACGGCAATAGAGCGTTCTTTCGCCGGGAACCATTCGCTGCTGGCTTTCAGACCGGCAGGGATCATCGCGGCTTCCGCCATACCGACAGCACCACGTGCGATGGCCAGGCCACCCCAGCTGCTTGCCAGCGCCGTGGCCATACAGAAGATGGCCCACATGATGGCGAACATGGCGTAACCCACTTTAGTTCCCATCACATCCAGAACGTAACCGGCAACCGGCTGCATCAGGGTATAGCAGGCGGAATAGGCGGCGATAATATAAGAATATTGCTGTGTGGTGATGTTCAACTGGCTCATCAGCGTTGGCGCTGCGGCGGCAATGGCGTTACGTGTTAAATAACCCAGTACAGTGCCGCATGTGACCAATGCGATCATGTACCAGCGTAACCCTTTAATCTTACCCATTTAACTCTCTCCCAGTAAATAATCCGGCGATGACGGCCAAAGCTGTCACGGCGTATTTCGCGCCATCTGTCTCAGCATGGGCTTCTGGCTTCCTTAAAGTGTTTTTTCCGGGTACACCGCCGCCAGAGAATCTCGCTGGGGGAGCTGCCCGATGACTCACGCACTGCTTTATTGTTATCTGTGCGTAAGGATCCGATGAACTTCCTGCACACCAGAACAACTGCACTGTCTTCCGGCGAACGGCGCCCGGTAAGTGTTATCCGGACAACAGCGAAAGGACGTGGCAGGTAATCTCTGACGCTCTTGTCCGGACGCAGCAAAGATAACTTGTCATACAGATTTAAAATTTGAATGACATCACAAAACCACATTTAAACTGTGTGCTTACTTAACTTTTTTAACTTCACGGTTATTTACTTGATTTTACACAGGTAATGGTAGGTTTGTTGATCGGCTTCACACTTTGAGGGGAGGATGTAACAAGCTGGGAATGAAAATCTCTACAAAATTGGTGTAACAACTTTACCTGATGATCACATTCAGGCGCAGGGCGGCAGACGGGGCGGTGTCATGTGAATAAGACGAGATACAAGGCACAGAGCCATAAATAACTTGTTATACCGATTTAAAGTTTGAGTGACATCACAAAATGACACTCTGAATGTGAGGATAATAGCCCCCGGTGCTTAAAGACTCTAAAGTTTTTGTTTTACAGAGGATTAGTGTGTGTTTATGGCCGCGAATCGCCCCCTTTCGCGCCGGAGTACCCCTAAAAAGAGCTGGACGATAAACTGAATTGGTGTGATAACTTCGCACCATTGAGAGACAACTCTACAGAATTCATGATGAGGAACCTAAGATGGCGCAGTTTTTAACAGAAGACTTCCTTCTCGACACTGAATTTGCACGTCGCCTGTATCACGACTATGCGAAAGATGAGCCGATCTTTGATTACCACTGTCACCTACCGCCGGAACTGATCGCGCAAAACCATCAGTTCGAAAACATGTATGAAATCTGGCTGAAAGGCGATCACTATAAATGGCGCGCAATGCGTACCAACGGTGTGCCTGAACGTATGTGTACCGGTGATGCCAGTGACCGCGAGAAGTTTGACGCCTGGGCTGCAACGGTTCCCCACACTATCGGCAACCCGCTGTACCACTGGACGCATCTTGAGTTGCGCCGTCCGTTCGGCATTACCGGCAAACTGCTTTCTCCGTCTACTGCGGGCGAAATCTGGGAGCGTGGTAATGAACTGCTGGCACAGGATGAATTCTCCGCCCGTGGCATCATGAAACAGATGAATGTGAAAATGGTCGGCACCACCGATGACCCGATCGATTCTCTGGAACATCATAAAGCTATCGCCCGGGACGCCAGTTTTGATGTCAAAGTTCTGCCAAGCTGGCGCCCGGATAAAGCGTTCAACATTGAAGCGGCGACTTTTGCTGATTACATGGAGAAACTGGAAGCCGCTGCTGATGTGTCGATTACCCGTTTCAGCGATCTGCGTGACGCCCTGAAAAAACGTATGGATCACTTCGCGGCGCACGGCTGTAAAGTCTCTGATCACGCGCTGGATGTAGTGGTCTACGGCGAAGCGGATGACGCCACGCTGGACAGCATTCTGTCCCGTCGTCTGAGCGGTGAAACGCTAACTGCGCAAGAAATCGCCCAGTTTAAAACCGGCGTTTTGCTGTATCTGGCTTCCGAATATCAACGTCGTGAATGGGTACAGCAGTACCACATTGGCGCGCTGCGCAATAACAACACCCGTATGTTCCAGCTGATCGGTGCAGACGTCGGTTTTGACTCTATCAACGACCAGCCGCTGGCAGAACCGCTGTCTAAACTGCTGGGCGCGCAAGGTCTGGCCGGTGGCCTGCCAAAAACCATTTTGTATTGCCTGAACCCGCGTGATAACGAAGTCATCGGCACCATGGTCGGTAACTTCCAGGGCGAAGGGATGCCGGGCAAAATGCAGTTCGGTTCCGGCTGGTGGTTTAACGACCAGAAAGACGGGATGCAACGCCAGATGACTCAGCTCGCCAACCTGGGCTTACTGAGCCGCTTCGTCGGCATGCTGACCGACAGCCGCAGCTTCCTGTCTTATACGCGTCATGAATACTTCCGTCGCATTCTGTGCCAGATGATTGGCCGCTGGGTGGAAGACGGCGAAGCACCGGCAGATATCGAACTGCTGGGCAATATGGTGAAAAACATCTGCTTCGACAACGCCAAACAGTATTTCCAGATCGAACTGAACTAAAAAAGCACGACGGAGCGCAGGTTCCTGCGCTCCGTAAATAAACAAAGCAAAAACAACTAATTATCCCATTTAGCACGGCGGCCACAGGACACACCGATTGTCCTCAAAGACCGGCGTCTGAGCAAATTAAGGTGAATGTGAGATGCAAAGGTTAAATCGCCGTGACTTCCCTGGCCGTCAGCACCCGGACAAAATTATTCAGTTCGGGGAAGGTAACTTCCTGCGGGCGTTCGTAGACTGGCAGATAGACCTGCTGAATGAACATACCGATCTGGACGCCGGGATAGTGGTTGTTCGCCCGATTGACACCGATTTCCCACCTTCACTCAGCACGCAGGATGGTCTGTACACCACCATTATCAGCGGCCTGAACGAGCAGGGCGAAACGGTGCGCGATACCCGCATCATCCGCTCGGTGAACCGCGAAATTAATATCTATCATCAGTTTGATGAGTATCTGGCGCTGGCCCGCGACCCGAATATCCGCTTCGTGTTTTCCAATACCACCGAAGCCGGTATCAGCTATGTTGAAAGCGATCGTCTGGAGGATGCGCCACCGGTCAGCTTCCCGGCCAAACTGACCCGTTTACTGTTTGAGCGCTTCACGCATTTCTCCGGCGCGGCCGATAAAGGCTGGGTTCTGCTGCCATGTGAACTGATCGACTACAACGGCGAAGCTTTGCAGGAACTGGTGCTGCGTTACGCACAACGTTGGGCGTTGCCGGCGGCATTCACTCAGTGGCTGGAAAACAGCAATACCTTCTGTTCAACGCTGGTTGACCGCATCGTGACCGGTTATCCGCGCAGCGAAGTGGAGAGCCTGCAACAGGAACTGGGCTATCAGGACAGCTTCTTCGACAGCGCCGAGCACTTCTATCTGTTTGTGATCCAGGGGCCAAAAAGTCTGGCTCAGGAACTGCGTCTGGACAAACTGCCGCTCAACATCCGCCTGGTGGATGACATCAAACCGTACAAAGAACGCAAAGTGGCGATCCTCAATGGCGCGCACACTGCGCTGGTGCCGGTGGCCTTCCTGTCAGGGCTGAATACCGTTGGCGAATCGATGAATGACGCGCAGATCAGCCGCTTTGTGGAACTCGCCATTGCCGAAGAAATCTCGCCGGTGCTGGATCTGCCACAGGATGAACTGACGTCGTTCGCGCAGGCGGTGCTGAGCCGTTTCCGCAACCCGTTTATTCAGCATCAGCTGTTGTCGATTGCCCTGAACGGGATGACCAAATACCGCACCCGCATTCTGCCGCAGCTGCTGGCGAGCCAGGAAAAGAATCAGATCCTGCCACCGCGCCTGACGTTTGCTCTTGCCGCCTTGCTGGCGTTTTACCGTGGCGAACGCGAAGGTGAAATCTACCCGCTGCAGGACGATGCGCACTGGCTGAGCCTTTTCTCTCAATTATGGAGCAGCGTGCGTAACGGTGAATTATCACTCGGCGGGCTGGTGGAAACCGTGCTGGCCGATGAAGAACACTGGGGACGGGATCTCAATACCGTGCCTGGCCTGACCGCTAAAGTGACCGGACAGTTACAGGCGATCGAAGACCGTGGCATGCGCGATGCGCTGGCGGCTTACAGTTAAGAGGGCGACTATGCAAAGTATCATTCAAATTCATCCTGCAGATAATGTCGCCGTGGCACTGCGCGACATTGAAAACGGCGAGCAGGCAGAGGCTGGCGGCTATCATGTCGTGATGCCTCAGCCGGTGGCCCGGGGTCACAAATTCGCCCTGCGCCCGATTGCGGCGGGTGAAAATATTATCAAATACGGGCTGCCGATTGGCCATGCGCTGACCGCGATCGCGCCAGGCGTGCATATCCATTCACAAAATGGCAAAACCAATTTAAGCGATCTGGACGAGTATCAATATCAGCCGGAGTTCGCCAGCCTGCCGGAGCAGATGGCAGATCGTGAGGTACAGATCTACCGCCGTAAAAACGGTCTGGTGGGGATCCGCAACGAGCTGTGGCTGATCCCGACCGTCGGCTGTGTGAATGGCATTGCCCGCCAGATCCAGACACGTTTCCTGAAAGAAACCAACGACGCGGAAGGCATCGACGGCGTTTACCTGTTTACGCACCCGTTTGGCTGTTCACAGCTGGGCGACGATCACGTCAATACCCGCACCATGCTGCAAAATATGGTACGTCACCCGAACGCCGGTGCAGTGCTGGTGATTGGCCTCGGTTGTGAAAACAATCAGGTGGACGTGTTCCGCGAGACGCTGGGCGAAGCAGATGAAGAGCGCGTGCGCTTCATGACAATGCAAAAGTTCGACGACGAAGTGGAAGCCGGTCTGGAACGTCTGCGCGAACTGTATGCCGCAATGCGCAACGATAAACGTGAAAGTGGCAAACTCAGCGAGCTGAAGTTTGGCCTCGAATGCGGCGGCTCTGACGGGCTTTCCGGCATCACGGCGAACCCGCTGCTGGGGCGTTTCTCGGACTACGTGATCGCTAACGGCGGCACTTCCGTACTGACCGAAGTGCCTGAAATGTTTGGCGCAGAGCGTATTCTGATGAGCCGCTGCCACGACGAAAGTACGTTTGAAAAAACCGTTCATATGGTCAACGATTTCAAACAATATTTCATCGAGCACAATCAGCCGATCTACGAAAATCCGTCGCCGGGCAACAAAGCCGGCGGTATCACTACGCTGGAAGAAAAATCGCTCGGCTGTACGCAAAAAGCCGGTCACAGCCCGGTGATGGACGTGCTGAAATACGGCGAGCGTCTGACCAAACCGGGGCTGAACCTGCTCAGCGCGCCGGGTAACGATGCCGTCGCTACCAGCGCACTGGCCGGAGCCGGTTGTCACATGGTGCTGTTCAGCACCGGGCGCGGCACCCCTTACGGTGGTTTTGTGCCGACGGTCAAACTGGCGACCAACAGCGAACTGGCGGCGAAAAAACCGCACTGGATCGATTTCGATGCCGGACAACTGATCCACGATGTCACAATGGATCAACTGCTGAAAGAGTTTGTGGATCTGATCGTGGAGATCGCCGATGGCCGCAAAGCCAAAAACGAACTCAATGATTTCCGCGAATTAGCCATCTTTAAAAGCGGCGTCACATTGTAACCGGTCAGGTTTATCGTTAGGATGAAACGGCGTTTCAGTTATGGAACGCCGTTTGCTTTTGCAGCGCAAGTCTTCCACGGATGAGATCAGGATAAATGACGTATTACTGGTTGGCACAGTCAGTCGGTGTTGTGGCCTTTGCGGTCGGCATCACGATGTTTTTCAACCGCAGCGACCGCCGCTTCAAACAACAACTTTCCGCTTACAGCGCCATTATCGGCGTGCATTTCCTGATGATGGGCGCAGCGCCCGCCGGGATGAGCGCCTTACTCAACTCCCTGCGCACCCTGATTTCCCTGCGGACCCGCAACCAGTGGATCATGGTGGTTTTCATCGTCCTGACGCTGGTATTAGGGCTGAGCCGCGCACACCATTGGGTGGAATTATTGCCCGTCGGCGCCACCGTCGTCAGTACCTGGGCGCTGTTTCGCACCAGCGGGCTGACCACGCGTTGCATTATGTGGTGTTCAACCTGTTGCTGGGTGGCGCACAACATCTGGCTCGGCTCGATCGGCGGCTCGCTTATCGAAGGCAGTTTCCTCGTCATGAACGGTTTTAACATCATCCGCTTCCGCCGCCTGCAACTGCGCGGCATCGACCCGTTTGAGGTCGAGAAGAAGATACTGCAGAAGAGGGATGAGCAGGGGTAATCCCTGCTTTTGAGTGCGTAATGGCGTTGTTGAATAAATCGAACTTTTGGCCGTAGTTAGGATCAGATCACCACACTCCTGATCCTGCAGCGATATCACGTGGCAAAACAAAAGTTCAAAATCACCAACTGGGCCACCTACAACAAGGCGCTTGTCAATCGGGGCTCACTGACATTCTGGCTTGATGAGTCGGCCATTCAGGCCTGGTATGACGAACCCAACACGTCTTTACGCGGTCGTCCGCAACGTTATTCTGAGCTGGCCATTTCAACCGTTCTGATGCTCAAACGCGTTTTTCGCCTCACACTTCGCGCTGCGCAGGGATTCATTGACTCCATCTTTACCCTAATGAAGCTCCCGCTCCGTTGCCCGGATTATTCCTGCGTCAGCAGGCGGGCTAAATCCGTCAGCATCCCTTTCAAAAACCCAACGCGCGGTGAAATTGCCCATCTGGTTATCGATTCCACCGGCTTAAAAGTCTTCGGTGAGGGTGAGTGGAAGGTGAAAAAACATGGCCAGGAAAAGCGCCGCGTCTGGCGGAAACTGCACCTGGCGGTGGATGCTGATACGCATGAGATTATCTGCGCTGACCTGTCCCTAAACAACGTGACTGATGCAGAGGCATTCCCGGGGCTTATCCGTCAGACGCACAGGAAAATCAGGGCCGCCTGTGCCGACGGGGCTTATGACACAAAGCGGTGCCACGACGAGTTGCGGCGCAAGAAAATTAAGGCGCTTATCCCGCCGCGAACGCGCGCCGGCTACTGGCCGGAGGAGTATGCCGACAGAAATCAGGCGGTGGCGAGGCAACGGCTTACTGGGAGCAATGCGTACTGGAAATGGCACACGACTTATAACCGGCGTTCAGTGGCCGAAACGGCGATGTACCGCGTAAAACAGCTGTTTGGTGGGCATTTTACGTTGAGGGATTACGATGCGCAGGTTGGAGAAACTATGGCCATGATCCGTGCCTTAAACAAAATGACGCGTGCAGGGATGCCAGAAAGTGTGCGGATTGCCTGA
Source organism: Rahnella rivi (assembly GCF_019049655.1). GTDB lineage: Bacteria > Pseudomonadota > Gammaproteobacteria > Enterobacterales > Enterobacteriaceae > Rahnella > Rahnella rivi. The sequence continues at coordinate 116,998 of NZ_JAFMOX010000064.1, read as the reverse complement.
GGAAGTCAGTGACGAGAGGCGCTTTTATCTAAATCCGAATTATTCAACAAAGCCTATTTCACCTCAAATATCCGTATTAAGGACGGGATATTGATAATACGGGGCAGGTCTGAGGTTGTCCATGTTCCCCAGACCTGATGTGGCGGAGGTTTACTCGTCTAATTTCAGCGGTGGCAGTTGGGCAAAAATACTCAGCAGGCCTTCGCCCCAGCCTTTGCGGATCATGTCGAAATACGGGTGTGTTTCGGTGATCCGGTACTGTTGCGCCGTGCTGTAGCTGTCGACCGGGTAGGTCAGCACATCCAGCGGCAGGCCGACGGAAAGATTACTGCGCAGCGTCGAATCCATCGAAATCAGCGCGCACTGCATGGCCTGATCCAGCGGAGTATCGAAGTTCAGCACGCGATCGATAATCGGCTTGCCGTACTTGCTTTCCCCCACCTGAAAATAGGGTGTGTCATGGGTGGCTTCGATGAAATTACCCTGCGGATAAATATGGAACAGCCGCAACCCTTCCCCCTTGATCTGGCCGCCGAGCAGCAGGTTACAGCTGAAATCCGTGGTGCCGCCCTGATTGGCGCCGCTGTCACGGGCAATCACTTCGCGCACCGTTTCCCCGAGCAGGCTGGCGGCGTCGTACATCGATTCCACGTTAAGCAGATTTTCCCGCTGATCATCGAGGCAACGCCGGTGCAGCAGGCTGATAATGCTCTGTGTGGTCGCCAGATTTCCGGCACTTTGGAGCACCAGCACCCGTTCATCGCTGTGATGAAAAACATGCAGTTTGCGGAAGGTGGAAATGTGATCCACCCCGGCATTGGTGCGCGAGTCTGAAACAAACACCAGGCCAGAGGACAAGCGCATGGCCACACAGTAAGTCATAGGATTCGTTCCTGTATCGATTATTGCGGTATGTCGAACATTTCAACTGCCGCGACAGTGCGCATGTCTTCGCATCCTCCACCTAACCGGATACCGCGGACCGGGCAAGCATCAAGATAATCTATGCCGATAGCCAGTTTCAAATGCTGATTGGGCTGGCAGGTGTTATTGGTGACGTCAAAGCTCTGCCAGCGGTCATCCAGCCAGGCTTCTGCCCAGGCATGCATCGCCACATGGGCGGAATCTTCAGTATAAAGGTAGCCGCTGACATAGCGCGCCGGAATGCCCAGACTGCGGCAGCAGGCGAGAAAGACGTGAGTGTGATCCTGACATACGCCTTGCTGCGCGGAAAACGCCTGCGACGCGCTGTCTTTCACCGTGGTGGTGCCGGGGCTGTAGGGCATTTTCAGCAGCAGCTCACCCATCAGGCTGCACAGGCTTTCGTGCTGAGCCTGTGGCCGGTAATAACGATGCGCAAAATCGCGGATCGCGCCGTCGGCCTGTGTCAGCGGGCTGGTACGTAAGAACACCAGCGGCGAGAGATGGCCGCAGCTGTCGTCTTCGGTGTTGTCTTCGATCTCCACCATGCCGTTGGCCTCAATGGTGATCGCCTGATGCGGCTGGTCGAGGGTCAGCACGTGCAAAACGTTGCCGTAGGCATCAAAGGTGCGGGTGGCATATTCCGGCAGGGTTAAATCCCATGACAGGATTTTCTGATGGCTGGAGTTTTGCGGGGTAAGGCGCAGGTATTGCGTGCTGTGTTTGACCTGCTGCGCATAGGTGTAATGCGTCTGATGACTGACATTCAGTTTCATTATTGTGCCTCCAGATAGGTCTGATGGATGCTCTCGGCGATAGCGCCGGTCTGGTCGAGGAACTGCATCAACCAGGGGCTGAGGCCCATTTCGACAATCTCTTCCATTTCGGTGAAACGAAGCTGCGCGTGCAGGGTATGAACGCGGCGGCGTGGCAGGTTGCCTGCGGTGCCGCCGATTTCTTCCAGCTGTTCGGCCATGATTTCCACGCAAGACAGCAGTGAGCGCGGTAATTCACGGCGCAGGATCAGCAATTCAGCGATGCGCTTCTGGCTAAGTTGCTGCTTATAGAGCGTGTGGAACGCTTCGCGGGCGCTGACCGCGCGCAGCAGGGTGTCCATCCGGTAATACTCGCGTACCGGATCTTCATCGGCGTTGAGAAGCTGATTTTTGGCATCCAGCAGGCGGGCTGTACTGTCTGCGCGCTCCAGCATGGTGCCGAGCCGGATGAAGTTCTGGGCGTCGCTGCGCAGCAAAGTGCCGAACATGGCGCCACGAAACAGATGTGAGCGCTCCTTAACCCAGTCGAAAAATGAATCGGCGCCCGCCGACCCGACGCCCTGGCGGCGGATCAGTTTCATCTCGATCCAGGTGGCATTGATGCTTTCCCAGACTTCAGAAGACAGGCTGCCGCGCACGGCGTGAGCATTATTCCACGCCATTTGCAGACAGCTGAAAATGCTGCCGTGGTTGATGTTGTCTAACGCGAAAAAGTTGAGCAGATTGCTCATTGTCAGCTGCGGATAATGCGCATCGAACAGCGTGCGCGTGCCGGTCATGGTCAGCGGCACCAGCAGATCGTTATTTTCGTCGCGTGCTGTCACGTCGCGGATCGACATCATCGACAGCTTGTTAGTGACGTCCAGCAGACGGGCGATATTTTCGGCGCGTTCCAGATAACGCGCCATCCAGTACAGCTCACTGGCGGTTCTGCTTAGCATGCGTCGTCCTCCGTCGAATCTTCTTCCAGCACCCAGGTATCTTTGGTGCCACCGCCCTGCGATGAATTGACCACCAGCGAGCCTTCGGCCAGCGCAACACGGGTGAGCCCGCCGGGCACCAGGCGAATTTCCGCACCGGTCAGGGCGAAAGGCCGTAAATCGATGTGGCGCGGCGCCAGGCCGTTTTCGACAAACGTCGGACATGTTGAGAGCGCGAGTGTCTCCTGCGCGATGTAATTTTCAGGGCGGGTTTTTAGCAGATCGCGAAAACGGGCCAGCTCTTCCTGACTGGCCATCGGGCCAATCAGCATGCCGTAACCGCCAGCGCCATGAACCTCCTTCACCACCATTTTGTCCAGATTCGCCAGCACGAAAGAGAGATCGCTTTCTTTGCGGCATTGCCAGGTCGGCACGTTATTGAGGATCGGATCTTCGGCCAGATAGTAGCGGATCATCTCCGGGACATACGGGTAGATCGATTTGTCATCCGCCACGCCGGTACCGATCGCATTCGCCAGCACCACGCCGCCCGCGCGATAGACGGAAAGCAGGCCGGGCACGCCGAGCATGGAATCAGCACGAAACGCCAGCGGATCCAGGAATGCATCGTCGATGCGACGGTAAATCACGTCAATTTTGCACGGCCCGGCGGTGGTACGCATCAGTACGGCACCGTCTTTCACGAACAGATCGGCGCTTTCCACCAGCTCAACGCCCATTTGCTGCGCCAGGAAACTGTGCTCGAAATAGGCGCTGTTAAAGCGGCCCGGCGTTAGCACCACGACGGTCGGATCGTTCACCGGTGTGCTTTCGCGCAGGGTTTGCAGCAGGTGAGAAGGGTAGCGCGAAACCGGCGCGATCCGCTGCTGGGCGAAGAGTTCCGGGTATAACCGCATCATCATTTTGCGGTTTTCCATCATGTAGGAGACGCCGGAGGGCGTGCGCAGGTTGTCTTCCAGCACGTAATATTCACCGTCGCCACCGCGCACCATGTCGGTGCCGGCGATGTGGGCGTAAGTATCACGGTGAAGATCGATGCCCTGCATACAAGGCTGATATTGATCGTTTGCCAGCACCTGTTCGGCAGGCACGATCCCGGCTTTGAGGATCTTCTGATCGTGGTAAATATCATGCAGAAACGCATTCAGCGCCTGTACCCGCTGACGGATACCGCGATCGAGCATTTGCCATTCCCCGGCAGGAATAATGCGCGGCACGCTGTCGAACGGGATCAGCCGCTCCGCGCCATCATCTTCGCCGTAAACATTAAAGGTAATCCCCACCCGGTGGAACAGCAGCGCAGCTTCCTCTTTTTTGCGCTGGACGGCCTGTTGATCGGCCTGCTGCAACCACTGCCAGTAAGCCTGATAATGGCTGCGGTGTTTCCCTTCAGCCATTAACATCTCATCAAAAAAGGGTGAATCGGAAAGGTCAATCTTGATCATCATCACCTCACAAACTGGACAGGCTGCAATTGAATCGTTCAATAACAATGAAGATCAGGCATAAAGTGTGCCAGCGTGCAAAATGGGCTGGAAATCAGGAGAAAAGAGGCAGGGCTGCTTAATTATAGGGCGGAAAGCGGGTTCTTTGCCTGATAATGGGGCAAAAAAAACCAGCCCGCAGGCTGGTCTGGTGCATCGGTGGTGCGAATTAACGGCGTACAGCGATGGCTTCGATTTCGATTTTCACGTCTTTTGGCAGACGCGCGACTTCAACGCAAGAACGGGCCGGGAATGGCGCGTTGTGTTCGGTGAAGAAGGCTTCATACGTGGCGTTAACGGTGGCGAAGTCGTTCAGATCTTTCACGAAAACGGTGGTTTTCACGATGTCTGAAACTTTCAGGCCAGCGGCTTCCACGATCGCCTGCACGTTTTCCAGTGACTGGCGTGCCTGAGCGGCGATATCGTCGGCCACGGCGCCGGTTTTAGGATCCACCGGGATCTGACCGGACGTGATGATCATGCTGCCCAGATCGACGCCCTGAACATAAGGACCGATGGCTGCCGGAGCGTTTTCAGTGCTGATTTCGCGGGACATAATGTCTCCTGATTTGAGTTAAGGTGAATGAAAAATTATCCCTCAGTATAAAGGGTTAATCGTTGTTCAGCACCACCTGGTGCTCAAACTCTTTCTCGCAATACTTACATTTCAGGTGCACGCCGTCGGCACGCTGTTTCACCGCAAAACTGGAATCCACCGGCTCAAAGCGGCTGATGCAGTTGCCGTTCGGGCAGCGTAAAACGCCCACAATCCGGTCCGGCAGCGTCGGCATCAGTTTCTTCACCACTTCATAATCATCAATGCGATTTACCGTCGCGCGCGGGGCGTACACCGCCAGCTGATTGACCTGCTCGTCGGTCAGAAATGTATTCTCGATTTTGATGATGTCTTTGCGGCCAAGTTCGCCGGACGGCAGGTTCAGGCCGACGGTGACGCGTTGTTCCGTCTGGGTAAATTTGAACAGAGACAGCAGCTTAAACCCGACCTGCGCGGGAATATGGTCGATCACCGTACCGCATTTGATCGCTTCAACCTGAAGTTTATTGTCGTGAGTCATGATCGTTTCTCCTCAAGTTTATTGGGCAGTGTCTGCGTTCAGCACCAGTGCCAGCAACGCCTGGCGCGCAAAAATGCCGTTTCCGGCCTGCTGGAAATACCAGGCGTAAGGCGTTTTATCGACATCCGGCGTGATCTCATCAATACGCGGCAGCGGATGCAGCACTTTCAGATGCGGCTGAGCATGGGTCAGATCGGCGGCGCGTAACACAAACTGCGCCTTCACATTGGCGTACTCAGACGGGTCAAGACGCTCTTTCTGCACGCGGGTCATGTACAGAATATCGATGTCCGGCACGACCTCCTCGATGCTGCTATGCAGGCTGTATTCAATCCCTTTCTCTTCCAGCAGCGCCAGAATGTAGCCCGGCATCGCCAGTGCGTCCGGGGCGATAAAGTAGAAACGGTTGCCGTTAAATTTCGCCAGCGCCTGCGCCAGGGAATGCACCGTGCGGCCATATTTCAGGTCGCCGACCATGGCGATGTTGATGTTATCCAGGCGGCCCTGTGTTTCCTGAATGGTGAACAAGTCCAGCAGGGTTTGGGTCGGATGCTGATTTGCACCGTCACCGGCGTTCAGTACCGGAATGTTGCCGGAGAATTCAGTGGCCAGACGCGCCGCGCCTTCCTGCGGATGGCGCATCACAATGGCATCGACGTAGGTGCTGATCACCGAAATAGTGTCGGCCAGCGTCTCGCCTTTTTTGCCAAGCGACGTGTTGCTGCTGTCCGAGAACCCGACCACCGACGCACCGAGGCGGTGAACGGAGGCTTCAAACGACAGGCGCGTGCGGGTGGAAGCTTCAAAGAAACAGCTGGCGATGACTTTGTGTTTCAACAATTCAGGCTGCGGACTGGCTTTCAGGCTGGCGGCGGTGTCGAGCACCAGCTCGAGCTCCTCGCGGCTGAGATCGTTAATTGAAATGATGTCTTTTAGATACAACGGATTCGCCATCGTCATTCTCCTGTTTCTTTGTGCTTAAAAGATGTGCCTGCAGTGGCTGCACACTCAAATTTCGGACAAAAAAAAGCCCCTGCAATGAGGGGCCTTTCTTTTTGATCAACTGAACGCTGACCAGCAATACAACGGAAGAACAACGGCAGCGGGCTGCCTGATGGCACGGTGTCTGGTCGATCGTCTGAGCGCAAAACGTGGCAAATGTTCATGGGTTCTCCCGGCAAATTGTGGCGCATTATACGCGCGTAACCGGCGACATCAAGCGGAAAATCGCCCGCAGGCAAACGTTTGGCTGTGGCCGGATCCGCAGGCAAAAAGTGTTAACTGGATCAAGGGGCGCAGGGCAAGAGTGCATTATCATGTTCCCACATTGAAACATCATTTCATTTTTACTACAGCAAAGGGAAAATCATGATTACCGGTAATATTCATCAGTTACATTTAGTCCCCTATCTGCCTGCCGCGCTGCGAGAAGCGATCGAATTCGTCAAACAGAACATCAACGCCGATACCCCGCTGGGTAAACACGATATCTGTGGCGATGACGTTTTCGTGCTGATTTCCAATGATTCAACGGCACCTCAGGCAGAACGCCGCGCCGAGTTTCATGCGCGTTATCTGGATATTCAGATTATCCTCAATGGGACTGAAGGCATGACTTTCAGCAACTTACCGGCAGGGCACGTTGACACCGACTGGCTGGCCGACAAGGACATCGCGTTTCTGGCTGCCGGTGAACAGGAAAAAACCATGGTCATGCAGACCGGCGATTTCGTGGTGTTTTATCCGGGCGAAGTGCATAAACCGCTGTGCGCCGTTGGCGAACCGGCCAACGTGCGCAAAGCCGTGGTGAAAATGGACGCCAGCGTGTTACCCGCTTAACGCTCTGCAGGCTGACGTTTAGTACGTTTAAACAATTTCATCCGCCAGCGACGCAGTCTTCCGAGGCGTTCTGGCGCTTTCAGTTTGTGTTTGATCCACACCACCTGCCACGGCTGGAGTCGCGTCTGCCCGTTAAACACGTCCCCGCCAATCAGATCCTTGCCTTCTACCGCCAGTTTAAGCACCTGTGAACGGCTGCTGATGTTAAACACGCAGGTTATGCGGTCTTCTGTTTTCGGATCATAGCGTTCCATGGCAAACAGCGATTTCCCGAGGTCAAACACCCGCTGACCAGCCTGTGGCGAGAACGCCGGATGGGCGCGCCGGTGCCTTATCAGTGCCTGTAAGCCCTCGAAAACCCGCGCGGGCAAACTGTCTTTCTTTTCCAGTTCGGCCTCAATTTTACTCAGATCCAGCTTTTTACGGTTGATGCGCCGGTTGATCCCGGACTGATGCATGCCGTCGAGATCGTTTTCGCTGCCCAGCAGGCTGTGGATATAAATCGCCGGCACGCCGATGAACGACAACAACAGCGCCTGCGCCGCCAGGAACTTGCGCGCTTTCATTTCGACGCTATCTTCCGGTTCGGTCAGTGCGCTCAGGTAATTGATATTCAGTTCATAAGGAGAATGGGTGCCGTCGCCGTTGTCTTTGTAGGAGACGCGCCCCTCTTTGCGCAGCGTTTCCTGCGCCATGTATTTGCGTTCTTCATCGCTGAGAAAGGTTTCTGTCGGGCGCAGTCCGATCCCGTCGTGGCTGGCGAGGAAGTTGAAATACGTGGTGTCAGGGTAGCGCGCTTCGGCATTCAGGCTCTGTGCCCAGCGGGTGAGTGTGGTGGTGTCTTCGCGTAAAAATGCATGCAGCGTCAGCGGCGGCAGCGGGAACTGATACACCATGTGCGCCTCATCGCCTTCACCGAAATAACTGATGTTTTCGTGATGCGGAACGTTGGTTTCGGTAATCAGCCGCGTGCCGGGGATCACTTCATCCAGAATCGTGCGCCACACTTTGATGATGTTGTGCGCCTGTGGCAGGTGAATACAGGAGGTCCCGGCTTCTTTCCAGATATACCCGATGGCATCGAGGCGAATCGACTGCCCGCCGCTGGCCGCGTATTGCAGCAGCACGTCGATGCTTTCCAGAAGGACCTGCGGATTTTTGAAATTAATGTCCACCTGATCTTCGCTGAAGGTTGTCCACAGATACAGCTCGGTGCCGTCGGCTTTGATAAAGGGAGAGAGCAGCGGCGAAGCGCGCGGGCGCACAACGCGGCTGTAATCGAGTTCAGGGTTGGCGTCGATGAAATACCCTTTGTAATAGGGATCGTCGTGCAGATAGCCTTTCATCCAGTCGCTTGAACGCGAGATGTGATTAATCACGCAGTCGAACATCAGATTAAAGTTCTCTGACAGGTGGTGAATGTCAGACCATCCTCCGAGATTTTCGTCGATTCGCCGGTAGTCGATCACGCTGAAGCCGTCATCCGAGCTGTACGGGTACATCGGCAAAATATGGATGTCGCTGATAATGTCGCGCAAATAGGTGTTAGCAAAATGATTCAGCGTCGCCAGCGGCGGTTGCTCGCCCTGGCGGATATTATCGCCATAGGTAATCAGATAAATATTCGTACCGTCCACCCAGCCTGTGGTGCGGTGTTTGCCGTAATCCCATTTGTTGGCGAGATGCAGAATCTTTTTCAGCAGATCGGCGATGTGTTCCCTGGGGTAAATCCTGCTTAACAGGCTTTCCAGCCGCAGGACATACTCAAGATTTACTGAGCTCATATCGGTTCCTTCTCACTGCATTTCTGTTTTTCTGACAAAGGCGATAAAACGAAAGCGCTTTAAAAAGGTTAGTTGAAAATGACCGGCTGTGGCGACAAAAGGGGGGATAACGGAGAATTCTGGAGGAAAAAGGCGGCATCATCCGCAAAAAAGTCGGGATGATGCCGTGGAATTTATTCTGTGCCGAGTGTGGCAACCATGACGGCTTTGATGGTGTGCAGACGGTTTTCCGCCTGATCGAACACGACGCTGTGGCGGGACTCAAAGACGTCGTCAGTGACTTCCATACCGCCCTGCAAACCGTATTCTTCGGCCATTTGTTTGCCGAGTGTGGTCTGATCATCATGGAAAGCAGGCAGACAGTGCAGGAATTTCACGTCAGGATTGCCGGTCAGCGTCAGCATCGCGCTGTTCACCTGATAAGGGCGCAGCAGGTTGATGCGCTCCTTCCAGGCCTCTTTCGGTTCACCCATCGACACCCAGACGTCGGTATAGAGGAAATCCGCGTCTTTCACGCCGGTGGCAATGTCTTCGGTGAGCGTGATAGTGCCGCCATTTTCATTTGCGAGATGTTGACAGGTCGCGACCAGTTCGGCTTCGGGCCAGCATACTGACGGTGCCACAAGGCGTAAATCCAGCCCGCACAGCGCGGCAGCTTCCAGCAACGAGTTGCCCATATTGTTACGTGTGTCGCCCAGATACGCCAGGCGCATCCCTTTGAGCGGCTGATTTGGCAGATGCTCCTGCATGGTCAGCAGGTCGGCCAGCAGCTGTGTCGGGTGAAATTCATTGGTTAAGCCATTCCATACCGGCACGCCGGAATATTCCGCCAGCGTTTCCACTTTATCCTGACCATAGCCACGATACTGAATACCGTCGTACATCCGGCCCAATACGCGAGCGGTGTCTTTCATCGATTCTTTATGGCCGATCTGGCTGCCACTGGGGCCGAGATAAGTGACTTTTGCCCCCTGGTCATATGCGGCAACTTCGAAAGAGCATCGTGTGCGGGTTGAGTCTTTTTCGAAGATGAGCGCGATGTTTTTGCCTTGCAGGCGGGCTTTCTCAGTGCCATTTTTCTTTGCCGCTTTCAGTTCAGCGGAGAGTGTCAGCAGGGACGAAATCTCTGACGGGGTAAAATCCAGTAACCTGAGAAAATGACGTTTACTCAACAAACTCATGATGTCGCTCCATAGCGCGTAAGCATTTCGGATTGAATTAAAATTCAATTTATATGTATGAATATGCAATTACAACCCCGCAGAGAAAACTTTCTCTTTAATAGTGGAGGCGCGCTCTATGGTGTGTGAAAATAGCGTACAAACGTCAAATTGATTGAGGACTGAGAAATGGCAAACCGTGAATTGCTGGAAGAACAACGTGAAGAAACTCGCTTAATCATCGAAGAGCTGCTGGACGATGGCAGCGATCCTGACGCGCTTTACACCATTGAACACCACTTATCTTCAGAAAAGTTCGAAGTTCTGGAGAAAGCGGTCGTAGAAGCTTTCAAACTGGGTTATGAAGTTTCCGACCCGGAAGAGCTGGAAGCTGAAGACGGTACTGTCATGATGTGCTGTGACGTAATTAGCGAAGTGGCGTTAAATGCAGAGCTTATCGACGCACAGGTTGAGCAACTGATGAATCTGGCCGAAACCAACGGCGTTAACTACGACGGCTGGGGCACTTACTTCGAAGGCGACGACGACGAAGAAGGTGAAGAAGGCGAAGACGAAGATTTCATCGACGAAGATGATGACGGCAAACGTCATTGATTGAGTCAGGCTTCTGAATTTCGATTCATGAAGAAAGAAAAGGCTGCCGGAGACGGTGGCCTTTTTTGTTTGTGCATGACAGTCCCCCCTTTGTGACTCCCTTCGCATTAAGCAAATTTCATAAACCCTAAGTGAAATATGGTTAAATTCAACGCACCTGCCAAAAGTTAACATACCAATTCTGAAAGATATTCTACCTCATGGTGTGGAGTCAGATTATGGCAGCCGTAAAGAAATTGTCTGTTATAGAAAAACTTGGTTTTGGTATGGGAGACGCCGCTTGCGGGATCGTTTATTCCTCCGTCACGATGTTTCTGACCTACTTTTATACCGATATCTACGGGCTTTCCGCGGCAGCGGTCGGGGTGATGTTTCTGGTCACACGCATTCTGGATGCCGTCAGCGATCCGCTCACCGGTATTGTTGCGGACCGCGTGAAAACCCGCTGGGGGCATTTTCGTCCGTGGCTGATTTGGTTTGCCATTCCTTATGCCGTGCTGGCGGTGATGACGTTCACCACGCCTGATTTTGGTCATTCCGGAAAACTGCTTTATGCCTACATTACTTATTCTCTGCTGATGCTGTGTTACACCTTTATCAATATTCCTTACTGCGCGCTGGGTGGGGTGATTACCACGGATGATAAAGACCGGCTTTCTGCACAATCCTACCGGTTCACGATTTCTTCTCTGGCGGGTTTACTGGTTTCTGTCGGTACTTTGTGGCTGGTGGATTATTTTGGGAAAGAGAATCAGCAGGCCGGATATCAGGCGACGATGGCGGTGATGGGCGCGATTGCGGTGTGTATGCTGGTGTTCTGTTTTTGTTTCACCAAAGAACGCATCACGGCGGAGGATACCCGTCAGGTATCGGTGATGAGTGATTTGAAAAATCTGCTGTCGAACGATCAGTGGCGTATTGTCGCGATTATCACCTTTTTCTCCAGTATGGCCGGAGTGATGCGCAGTTCCGCCACGTTGTATTACGCGACGTATCTGATGCTGGATAAGGGGCAGAGTCTGGTCAGCGGTACGGCGATGAAAAGCACGTTTATTACCACCAGCGTGGTCGGCACGATATTCGGGGCGATGGCGGCGGGGTATTTTGCCAAACGGTTCAGCACGCTGGCGATGTTTAAAAATATCAACCTGCTGCTGGTTCTGACGGGCGTTGTGATGTTTTTCGTACCGCCGAAATTCCTGCCGGTGATTTTCCCGTTGTATTTCATCATTGGTTTTTTACACCAGATGTACCAGCCGTTTAAATGGAACATGATGGCCAATGCGGCGGATTATGGTGAGTGGAAAACAGGGCGGCGGATCACCGGCCTCTCTTTCTCCGGGAATCTGTTCGCGTTAAAACTGGGGATGGCCTTTGCCGGGGCGTTCGTCGGGTTCTCACTCGGCTGGTTCGGTTATCACGCTGGTGCAGAAACCCAAACCGCGCTGGCAACCACTGGCATCATCGGTCTGCTGACTGTCGGACCTTCAGTGTCCTATCTGATCCTCTATTTCCTTGCCCGCTTCTACAAACTCGATGATGCCACGATGAAAAATATTCAGACGGATCTGGCGAAACGCAGCGGTGATATTGCCCGCGAGCAGGAAAACGCAGCCGGTAATCTGGCGCCTGTGATGGCGGTTAAATAAGGGGGAGATGAATATGGAGAAGATTAACCACGCTGGCTGGTGCGCAGATTTGAGTGACGGGCGTTATCAGAATCCTGTTTTGCATGCGGATTATTCGGACCCGGATATCGTTTGTGTGGGCGACGATATTTATATGGTGGCCTCGAGTTTTAACCATATTCCGGGCCTGCCCGTTCTTCATTCAACCGATCTGGTGAACTGGAAAATCATTAATCACGTCGTGCAGCGGATTAACTCGCCGGCATACGACAACATGCAGCCTGGTAAAGGGATCTGGGCGCCGAGTATTCGTTATCACAACGGGCTTTTTTGGGTGTTTTACAGCATGCCCGATGAAGGCATTTTTATGTCTTATGCCGAAGACCCGGCCAAAGAATGGAGCGAGCCGCAGTGTATTAAAGCGGTGAAAGGCTGGATTGACCCTTGTCCGTTCTGGGATGACGAAGGACGGGCTTGGCTGGTTCATGCATTCGCCTACAGTCGTTCCGGCATCAAGCATCAGCTACAGCTTTGCGAAATGTCCCCGGACGCCACGTCCCTGCTCGATGAGGGTAAAATCATTTTCGATGGCGCGGTTTCCCATCCGACTATCGAAGGGCCAAAAGTCTACCGGCGTCATGGCTGGTATTATATTTTTGCCCCTGCCGGCGGCGTTGAAAGTGGCTGGCAGACCGTATTACGCTCCCGCCAGTTGAGCGGCCCGTTTGAGGCGCGCGATGTTTTACATCAGGGCACCACGACCGTGAATGGCCCTCACCAGGGCGGCTGGGTGGAACTGAAAAACGGCGAATGCTGGTTTGTTCATTTTCAGGATGCCGCACACAATGGCCGGATAGTGCACCTGCAACCGATGCGCTGGAATGGCGATGACTGGCCGGAGATCGGCGAAGAAATCAATGCCGAAGGGCTGGGGCAGCCGGTATCGGTGTACACAAAACCTGCTGCATACGCTCAGGGGATGCGATACGTTCCGCAAACGTCGGACAGTTTTGCCGACGGGCGCTTTGGCCTGCAATGGCAGTGGCAAGCGAACCCGCAGCCAGACTGGATAATCCCGTCGACGACTGGCCTGAAACTGGCCTGCCAGCCTTATGGCGAACGGGCTTTGTATGACACGCCGCAACTGCTTTTGCAGAAACTCTCCGCCCCTGAATTCACGGTGACCACCCGTCTGATACCGCATTTTAACCATGACGGTGAGCAAAGCGGTTTAATTGTGTATGGCGAGAGATACGGAGCGGTTTCGGTGTGTCAGCAGAATGGCGGGTGGGTGCTGGTGTTCGATTTCGGGTGGATGAGCGATAAAGGCGTTCTGAGCCAGAAAAGAACCGTGCTGGCAACGCTCACTGGTCATGGGGCGGTGTTCATCAGGGCGGATGTATTGTCACGTGGCGTTTGTCATTTTTCCTTCAGGCAGGTCGAAACGGAAGAGTGGAAAGCTGTTGAACCTCAATTTTCAATTTCAGCAGGGAAATGGGTGGGGGCGAAAATTGGCCTTTACTCGGCAGCCTCTGCAGTCAATGCTGATGCGGGCTACGGCGAGTTTGCCTATTTTTCGATGAGCGCCCGATAGCCATAAAAAAGCCAGCTCGCGGGAGCTGGCTGTTCTCTTCTTAAAGCACTTCACCGTTACTGCCAATCACTTTCTGATACCAGCCGAAGCTCTCTTTTTTAGAGCGCGCCATCGTGCCGGTGCCGTCGTCGTTTTTATCGACGTGAATGAAGCCGTAACGTTTGCTGTACTGGCCAGTGGTGAACGACACGCAGTCGATGCAGCCCCACGGCGTGTAGCCCATCAGATCCACGCCATCTTCCAGCACGGCTTTTTTCATCTGCACGATGTGCGCTTTCAGATAGGCGATACGGTAATCGTCGTGAATGACGCCGTCTTCACCGGCTTTGTCGATTGCGCCAAAGCCATTTTCGACGATAAACAGCGGCTTCTGATAACGTTCGTACAAGATATTCAGGGTGTAACGCAGACCGACAGGATCAATCTGCCAGCCCCAGTCGGATGCCTTCACATGTGGATTCGGCACGCTGCCCGCAAAGCCGGACAGGCCGTTATCGTCGCTCGGGTTGTGTGCCGAAATTGCGTTGCTCATGTAATAGCTCAGGCCGATGTAATCGGCACAGCCGTCGCGCAGCGCCTGAAGATCGCCGTCTTCCATTTTGATATTGAAACCGCGACGTTCCCACTCTTTCAGCGCATATGCCGGGTAATAACCGCGCATATGCACGTCGCTGAACAGGAACCGTTCGTGCATCGCTTCGACGGAATACATCACGTCGTCCGGATGGCAGGAGAACGGATAAAGCGGCACCATGGCGATCATGCAGCCGATTTTGAAATCAGGATTAATGGCATGGCCGAGTTTGACCACTTTGGCACTGGCAACGAACTGATGATGCAGCACCTGATACATAGTTTCTTCCGGATTTTCCTGCTCGGTAAACACCACGCCGGAGCAGCAATAACCGAACAACGGGTACTTCCAGTTGCGCTGGTTGTTGATCTCGTTGAAGGTCATCCAGTATTTGACCTTGCCTTTGTAACGCTCCATGACCACCTGGCTGAAACGCACAAAGAAATCCACCACCTGACGGTTTTTCCAGCCGCCATATTCTTTCACCAGATGCCACGGCATCTCAAAGTGAGAAAGGGTAATGACCGGCTCGATATTGTGTTTGAGTAGTTCATCAAACATATCATCGTAGAATTGCAGACCGGCTTCGTTAGGCTGTAATTCGTCACCGTTCGGGAAGATGCGCGTCCACGCAATCGAGGTGCGGAAGCATTTGAAGCCCATCTCAGCGAACAGCGCGATATCTTCTTTGTAGTGCGAGTAGAAATCGACGGCTTCGTGGTTTGGATAACTGTAACCCTCCAGCACGCCGTCGGTCATCACGCGGTCAACGCCATGTGCGCCGCCGGAAAGCACGTCGCAGATGCTGATGCCTTTGCCGCCTTTGTTCCAGCCGCCTTCAACCTGATGCGCCGCTACCGCGCCGCCCCACAAGAAATCTTTCGGTAACTGATGACTCATTTGATTCTCCCTGGATACTTGATGAGGGCAGATTGCTTCTGCCCTGTAGATCGTAATGTCAGATTTAATTCATTTCCGCCTGCGCGGCACGCCGGGATTCAGCCTGTACCTTTTTGGTGGCTACCACATCGGGCTCGTCTTTGAAGCCGACCAGCCAGGTGAAGAGCGCACCGAGAACAAAGGCCACGCTTATCGACAGCAGGAAGCCAAGGAACTGCGGCATATGGCCTTCTTTAAAGAACACCGGCAGCACGGCGATACCCGGCAGGCAGTAGCTCCATGACACCGCATTAAAGGAACCGGCTATCGCGCCGCCGATACCGCCCGCAACGCAGCTGCACAGGAACGGTTTTTTCAGGCGCAGCGCCACACCGTAAATGGCCGGTTCGGTGATGCCAAACAGACCGGTCACGCCGGCGGAGAGCGAGATGCCTTTCATTTCACGGCTGCGGGTTTTCAGGTACACGCCGAACATGCTGCCGGTCATCGCGAAGACGGCGGAAGCCTGCAGGCCGGTAAAGGTGTCATAACCCAAGGTCGCGTAGTTGCCGACGGTCACCGGCGTAATGCCCCAGTGAACGCCCAGCGTGACCAGCGGTTGCCAGAAGGCGCCGACCACGAAACCGGCAATGATCGGGCTGAGGTGATAGAGATAATTATAAACGCCGCCGATCGCGCCACCGATCATGTTACCGACCGGGCCGAACACCAGCAGGGTCATCGGCACCATAATGGCGATACAGAACATGGGGGTGAACAGGTTACGGATAACCACCGGCAGCACTTTATTAAAGAAGTGCTCGATGTACGACATCGCCCAGACCATCAGAATGATCGGGATAACGGAGGCGGTGTAACTCAGATATTTCACCGGAATACCGAGGAAATCCAGCGTCGGTGCAGAAACCGGAATGCCGACCACGTTTTGCAGAATGTTGGCGATATCAGGGTTGCTCACCGCTTCGCGCATCAGTTGCTGCATGGCCGGGTCAGCGGAGTTGATTGAGGTGATCTTGAACGCCGTCAGCATGTTCATGTAATCAGGGCTGATCAGCGCACAGGCCGTAATCACGGCGGTGAAAGGGTTCACGTTGAATTTTTTGGCGGCGGTGAAGGCAATCATCACCGGCAGGAAAGTAAACGCCGTCCACGACACAAAGTTGAGAATACGGTAGGTGCCGCTGTTCGCATCCATAATCCCGACAGCGGCAAGGAAGGAGATAATCCCCTGTAAAATACCGCAGGCGGCGAGCTGATAAAGGAACGGAGTAAAAATGCTGGAGATGACGTCCATAACCCGGCTGACGATACCGACGTTTGGCGCTGAAACAGGTGCGTTTTCATCGATGTCGATCAGTTGTAATACCTGTTTATAGGCATCGCTGACGTGGTTGCCGATCACCACCTGCATCTGGCCACCGGCCTCAATCACTGTGATCACGCCTTTTACACGTTTTAATTCTTCTTTATCGACGGCTTTATTATCTTTCAGAACAAAACGTAAACGAGTCGCGCAATGTGTGATGCTAATCACATTAGCATTGCCGCCGATATATTTAACAATATCCTGGGCTGTTTGTGCGTAATCAATGGCCATTATTTATTATTCTCCTGCCGGGGTGTACAGAGATGAGTTTTATTTTTTTAATCGCTGGCAGGAGTGTAGCAAAAGAAAGGATGAAGTCACGATATAACAAAAAACATGATTAGGAATATGTCACAACATAAAAACACCCTGTTTTTTCATTGCGCTGCGTCACGTTTTATTAACGGAAGTTTCTTGCCGATAGTTTCAATAATATAAAGTACCGGGATCTGCGTAGTAATATTATATTGGCCTTCAAGAACGATTTGCGGCATGTGGTAAGAGATGTTGAGGTCTGCCATGCGCGCCAGCGTGGAGTTCTCGCTGTTGGTCAGGCTGATGATCTTGCAATTGTGCTGGCTGAACTGTGTGGCAAAGCGCAGCACTTCTTCCGTTTCACCGGAAACAGAAAGAATAATGGCGATGGCATCTTTATACATATCGCTGTTGATCGGGAAATAAGGGTCGTCAATAAAGGTGCTGAATTTCCCAACATTAGAGAAAAAACGCGCGCTGTATTTCCCGAGTGATCCTGACGTTCCCACGCCCACAAATATAATGCGCTGGGCATCAGATATTTGTTTTGCGGCCTGATCTAATAATTCATCAAACTCGCTGTTATTAATACTTTTGAAATAGCTGATAATTTCACTGATTCCAAAAGAAACCGGCGGCTTTTCTTCATGTTCTAAAAACAGCTTAAAACGGATACGAAATTCTGAGTAACCGTCGCAATCCATCTTTTTACAAAAGCGCAAAACAGTGGTGGTAGACACGCCTGCGGCATCCGCCAGTTCGCGGATAGTCATGTACATCACTTTGTCGCCATTTTTGACGATGTAGTTATAGACCGTCAGTTCCAGTTCATTTAACGCGGAAATGGCTTTGTGTGTGAACATGAGGCGCCTGTTTGCAAAGATCGATTAAAGAACGAAAGCGGTGTCAGAGGTATTTTAACATCGTCACTTCGCAATCGACGTGACCTGTATTCCCCATTGCGCCATCAATGTGCTGGAAGCCGAGGCGTTCATAAAGGGCAATGGCCTGAGTCAGGCTGGCGGTGGTTTCCAGATAGCAGCGGGCAAACCCTTGCTGACGCGCATGATCGATGGCCTGTAATGCCAGACGTTTTGCCAGACCCTGGCCGCGCAAAGAAGGCATGAAGTACATCTTCTGCAACTCGCACAAATCGTCCTCTGCACCTGACAGCGGCGCCATACCGCCACCACCGGCCACCACGCCATCGAGTTCCACCACCCAATAAGCACAGCGCGGCTGGCTGTAGCTTTCATACAGATGATCTAAATTCGGATCAGCGACGGTATAGCCTTTGTCAGCCGTCAGGCCAAATTCGGCAGAAACGTGGCGGATCACGTTAGCGATAGCGGCATTATCTTCAGGGCGGATCGGGCGCACCAGCACGCTGACAGGAAAGGTGGTCGTCATGTTACTCACTCAGTTTCAATAATCGGCAATCATACAGACCGTTTTAATACCATTTAAGGGCGGGTGGGCGCAACGCTGCCGTCCCCTCTGCGACATATTCCTTAACGCAAATGAGAGTCTTTTTCATCTGAATTGTAAAGAATTCGTTGCCTCCTTGTACCGGAGCGTGATTAAATCTTCATCGTTATGTAAAGCACTACGCCTCTTTCTTAATTACAGGAGAGACGGTTTCTCATTCCTTTCAGGACGAAAGATAAAAATGTCTGATAATAATCAACACAACGACAACCTGCATCAGGTCCGTTTTCATGGTAAGGGCGGAGAATATTTCGCAATCTGGCTGGTTAATGCATTACTGACCATTGTCACATTAGGGATTTATTCTGCATGGGCGACAGTGCGCCGTCGTCGTTATTTTCTGGGTAATACTGAAATAAACGGTGATCGTTTTGATTATCACGCAAAGCCAATTCAAATATTGAAAGGCCGTTTGCTGGTGATTGCAGGGATCATTGTCTTTTATATTCTGGCGGCAATAATGCCGCATCTGGCGTTATTGTTCGTGCTGGCCTTTTTCGCCTTGCTGCCGTGGGTGATTATTCGCAGCTGGCGCTACAATGCGATCATGACCAGCTACCGTGGTGTACGTTTTAATTATCACTGCAAAACAGGGCGCGCTTACTGGACCCTGTACCTGTGTCCGATCCTGCTGATGCTGGCGTTGTATATTCCGATTGTGGCCATCGTTCTGATTGCAGTTCAGACAGCCAGTATCAGTGCAATAATACTGAGCGTGGTGCTGGTGGCTGTCGCCTTAGTCCCTGGTATTGCTGCCGTTCAGGGGATTATCAGCGCCATGACCCACGACCTGTACGTTAATAATATGTTCTTTGGAAAGACGGCATTCAGTGCCGAATTAAAGAAAGCCGCATTTATTAAATACAGCCTGCTGGGCATTTTATTATTCCTGCCATTCCTTATCTTCGCCTTCTGGCTGATGGGATCGTTTATCACCACCCTGTATCAGATGGCTCTGATGGGCGGTATGTCTGATGAAATGGCCAGTGCGATGCTGATGGGCAATCTGTTTGGTTTCTTCCTTGCCATCGTCATTCTGCTGGTGGGTTCCCTGGTGGTTGCCAGTTATCAGGTCGTGGCTATCCGTAATTACGTCTTTAACCAGACACGGATTGGCAACGGGGTTAAGCTGCATTCCTCGATGAAAACCCTCTCCTACCTGGGGCTTCTGTTGACTAATGCGCTGATTGTGGTGTTCTCACTGGGTCTGGCGACGCCGGTGGCGCATGTGCGTATGGCGCGTTACATCGCCGCATCGACCGCTGTTTCTGGCGATTTATCACTGCTGGATGTGCAGGCACACAGCGATTCTGTTAACACCGCCGTTGCCGAAGAAGTTGCACAGGCGTTTGATCTTGGCGTCGGTATGTAATGCATGATCATTGAAGGCTTTTATCAGCCTCCGGGACGGGCAGCGCGTGAGGCTGCCCGCCTCTTTTTAGAAGAAGGACAGCAGCTGACGCTGGACACGCCGGAATCGCAGATTCGATTTTCGCTGCGTGATATTGATGTTTCTGACGCGCTCGGCACTATCCCTTTATTCCTCACATTCCCCGACGGCAGCCGTTTTGTGCCTTCCGGTGACGCGGCGTTTCGTCACTGGTTGTCGCAGCATCGAAAGCCGGGCTGGGTTTATCGTATGGAAAGCCACAAGCGCGGTGTCATCCTTGCGCTGCTGTCGACCTGCCTGCTGATTATCTTTTATGTCTACGGTTTATTACCCTGGGCCAGTCATGCCATTGCGCTGCGAATTCCGACCACCATTGAGCAGAACCTTGGTCGTCATACGATGACGCTTCTGAAAGCCAGTGATTTTCAGGCATCGGCGCTGCCCGATGTCCGGCAGAGCGCTCTTCAGGCGCTGTTCCGGCAGGTGACTCCGCCGTCATTGCGCGATGACCGAACGCCGGTCAGCCTGAAACTGATGAATATTCCTGATACCGCTAATGCGTTTATGCTGGCGGATGGCACGCTGATCCTCAGCGATAAGCTGGTGGAACTCAGCCCCGGGGATGATGCGCTGGCGGCAGTCATGCTGCATGAAATGGCTCATCATGCTTATCGTCATCCGATGCGCATGCTGGTGCGCTCTTCACTGGTGTCACTCACGCTCCTGTGGATGACCGGAGATGTCAGCGGTATCGGTGATACGCTGCTTCAGACGGCGTCACTTGCCAATGAATTGCAGTTTTCGCGCAGCATGGAGCGCGAGGCGGATGACTGGGCGATCGCAGAGATGAAGCGGGAAGGGCGGTCGCTGGCGCAAATGGCGCAAATTTATATGTTGCTCTCAGCGCAGTCGCAGAATGAAGAAATCCACGACAGCACGTTGCCGGACTGGCTGAGTACGCACCCGGCGATGCAATCACGGATTGAACATATCAGGGAAGCGGATAAACACGAGTTTCCCCGCCCATAAAAAAAGGCCGCTTGCGCGGCCTTTATCATTTTGCTTTAGCGAGTTTACAGCGCGGCAATCGTGGCTTTCTGCTCTGCAATCTTGAGTTTCGCTTCACCGCAGGCTGCCAGACGTTCGCGTTCTTTTGCGACAACGGCTTCTGGCGCACGCGCGACAAAACCTTCGTTAGACAATTTGCCTTCGATGGAAGCAATCTCGCCGTCGAGTTTTGCGATCTCTTTGTCGAGACGTGCAAGCTCAGCATCTTTGTCGATCAGACCCGCCATCGGGATCAGCAGTTCCGCGCCTTCGACCAGTTTGGTGACAGACACCGGGCCTTTGTCGCCGGCAGGCAGAATGGTGATGGATTCCAGACGCGCCAGAGATTTAATGAAGCTCAGGTTCTGTTCCACACGACGCTGTGCATCCGCACCTGCACCGCGCAGCAGCAGTTCCAGCGGCTTGGCCGGAGACAGGTTCATCTCGGCACGCACGTTACGGATTGCGATGATCGCCTGCTTGATCCACTCGAGATCGGCCAGCGCCAGTTCATCCGCTTTCGCCGCATCAAACTCAGGGAAAGGTTGCAGCATGATGGTTTCAGCTGTGATGCCTTTCAGCGTTTTCACGCGCTGCCAGATGGTTTCAGTGATGAACGGAATGATCGGATGCGCAAGACGCAGCAGACCTTCCAGCACTTCCACCAGCGTATGACGGGTACCGCGCAGTTGTGCTTCGCTGCCCCCGTTCATGACCGGCTTGGTCAGCTCCAGGTACCAGTCGCAGAACTGGTTCCAGGTGAATTCATACAGAATGCTGGCAGCCAAATCGAAGCGATAGCTGTCCATCGCATCACGGTAGGCTTTCACCGTGCGGTTATATTCCGCGAGGATCCAGCGGTCAGCCAGTGACAGCTCAAGTTCGCCTCCGTTCAGGCCACAATCCTGATCTTCGGTGTTCATCAGTACGAAGCGGCTGGCGTTCCACAGCTTGTTACAGAAGTTGCGGTAGCCTTCAAGACGCTTCATGTCCCAGTTGATGTCACGGCCAGTAGAAGCCAGCGCCGCCAGCGTGAAGCGCAGGGCGTCAGTGCCGTGCGGTTCGATACCGTTCGGGAATTGCTTCTCGGTACGCTTGCGGATTTTTTCCGCCAGCTGAGGCTGCATCATGTTGCCGGTACGTTTTTCCAGCAGGTCTTCCAGTGAGATACCGTCAATCATATCCAGCGGATCGATAACGTTACCTTTGGACTTGGACATTTTCTGCCCTTCGTCGTCGCGGATAAGACCGGTCATGTAAACGGTATTAAACGGAACCTGTGGCTTGCCGTTTTCGTCTTTCACGAAGTGCATGGTCATCATGATCATGCGCGCGATCCAGAAGAAGATGATGTCGAAGCCGCTCACGACCACGCTTGAAGGGTGGAAGGCTTTGAGATCAGGCGTCTGTTCTGGCCAGCCCAGCGTGGAGAAGGTCCACAGGCCGGAAGAGAACCAGGTGTCGAGCACGTCTTCGTCCTGAGTCAGCACGACGTCTGCGCCCAGATTGTTTTCGCTGCGCACTTCCGCTTCGTCGCGGCCAACGAAAACGTTGCCTTCGGCGTCATACCACGCCGGAATGCGGTGTCCCCACCACAGCTGACGGGAAATACACCAGTCCTGAATGTCACGCATCCAGCTGAAGTACATGTTTTCGTACTGTTTAGGCACGAACTGGATCTCACCTTGCTCAACGGCTTCTACTGCCACTTTCGCCAGCGGCGCGGTACGGACGTACCACTGGTCGGTCAGCATTGGCTCGATCACCACGCCGCCACGGTCGCCGTAAGGTACGGTCAGATCGTGAGGTTTAACTTCTTCCAGCAGGCCCGCTTCATCAAACGCTGCGACCACGGCTTTACGCGCAGCAAAACGCTCAAGGCCACGGAACTGCTCAGGGATATCATTGGCACATGCATCACTTTCTTCGCCGTTCGTATCGAATACTTCAGCGGTCTGGCGGATATCGCCATCGAAAGTCAGGATGTTGATCATCGGCAGGCCGTGACGTTTACCGACTTCATAGTCGTTAAAGTCATGCGCAGGCGTGATCTTCACGCAGCCGGTGCCTTTTTCCATATCCGCGTGTTCATCGCCCAAAATAGGAATGCGACGGCCCACCAGCGGCAGAATGATCTCTTTGCCGATCAGATCTTTGTAACGCGGATCTTCCGGGTTGACCGCCACGCCGGTATCACCGAGCACGGTTTCCGGACGTGTGGTGGCGACCACCAGATAATCTTTGCCTTCAGCAGTTTTCGCGCCGTCAGCCAGCGGATAACGCAGGTGCCACATGGAACCTTTAGATTCGCGGTTTTCTACTTCGAGGTCGGAGATGGCGGTGCGCAGTTTCGGATCCCAGTTCACCAGGCGTTTGCCACGGTAAATCAGGTCTTCTTTGTACAGGCGAACAAACACTTCGCGCACGGCGTTGGACAGGCCTTCATCCATGGTGAAGCGCTCGCGCTCCCAGTCCACGGAGTCGCCGAGGCGGCGCATCTGGCGGGTAATGGTGCCGCCGGATTCTGCTTTCCAGTCCCAGATTTTGTTGATAAACGCTTCACGGCCATAGTCGTGACGGGTTTTGCCTTCTTCGGCCGCGATTTTACGCTCAACCACCATTTGCGTTGCGATACCCGCATGGTCGGTGCCCGCCTGCCACAGGGTGTTTTTGCCCTGCATGCGCTGATAGCGGATCATGGCGTCCATGATGGTTTGCTGGAAAGCATGACCCATGTGCAAGCTGCCGGTAACGTTCGGCGGCGGGATCATGATGGCAAAGCTTTCTTTACTGGTATCACCATGTGGCTTGAAATAGCCCTGTTGTTCCCAGTGCTCGTAAAGCGGCTGCTCGATGTCTTGCGGGTTATATGTCTTATCCATTTCGCTTCGTATTTTCGTCGGTCGATGTGGTGACGGAGGGCGGCGTGGCCGTCGTCAAAGAGAAACCCACGCTGCGATAGGCTTTGTAGCGTTCGCGCGCAAGTTGTTTAAGGGAATCTTCGTAAGGAACGAAGTCTACCACTTCATGGAAAGCAGTAGCAAAATCTGCAAACTCAGGCAGCAGGCTTATCAGCAGGTCGCGTGGCGCATTGCCGCGCTTACCTGGCCAGCAGAGCTCCACCGGCGCACCAAATCGCGGGCCTTCGCCCGCCAGATTGTGCGGTACAAAGTGGCTCGGATCGCGCTTCCAGAGTGCTTCATCCAGACGCTCGGCCTGTTGTTGATCTTCACAAGCCAGCAGGACACGTTTGCCCATCCGGTAACGTTCAGCGGCGACCTGACAGGCCAGCGCTTCGTGTGAGCTGAGCTCGCCACTTGCATCCGGCGCATCGAGAAGAAAAAAGGTTGCCTGTTTCATGATGAGTTCACTGTGCTGCTGAGAAAAAACAGGGGCGCAACTGGGTGCGCCCGCCTGTGAAGGGTCTGGCGAGCCAAACCCTGAGGATGAAATTATACCTTATTTGACGGGTGAATCAGATCATTCATCACCGTCAAGACCGGCACGGTTGAGCAGGAACTGAGACAGCAGCGCGACCGGGCGACCTGTTGCCCCTTTGTTTTTCCCTGAACGCCATGCAGTACCGGCGATGTCCAGATGCGCCCAGCTGTATTTACGGGTGAAGCGCGACAGGAAGCAACCGGCGGTGATAGCACCCCCTGCACGGCCACCGATGTTTGCCATATCGGCAAAGTTGGAGTCCAGCTGTTCCTGATATTCGTCAGCCAGCGGCAGACGCCATGCACGGTCACCTGCCTGCTCGGAGGCGCCAATCAGCTCATGGGCCAGCGGATTGTGGTTCGACAGCAACCCGGTGATGTGATGACCAAGGGCAATCACGCAGGCACCGGTCAGCGTGGCGACGTCAATCACCAGCTCAGGATCGAAACGTTCGACGTAGGTCAGCGCGTCACACAGCACCAGACGGCCTTCAGCGTCGGTGTTCAGCACTTCGACAGTCTGGCCGGACATTGTCGTCAAAATGTCACCCGGACGGAACGCCTGGCCGCCAGGCATGTTTTCACAGCCGGCGAGGACGCCAATCACGTTGAGCGGCAAATTCAGTTCAGCCACGACGCGCATCGCTCCATATACAGCGGCTGCACCACACATGTCGTACTTCATTTCATCCATATCTGCGGCGGGCTTGATGGAAATACCGCCGGAATCGAAGGTCAGGCCTTTGCCGACGAGCACGATAGGCTTAGCGTCCGGATTAGGATTGCCCTTATATTCCATCACCGACATCAGCGATTCGTTTTTCGAACCCTGACCGACGGCCAGATAAGCGTTCATCCCCAGCTCTTTCATCTGCTGTTCGCCGATAACGCGGGTGGTGATGTTCGTGCTGAACGCGTCGGCGAGCTGACGCGCCTGTGACGCCAGATAAGCGGCGTTACAGATGTTTGGTGGCATATTGCCCAGATCTTTCGCGGCTTTGATGCCGGCGGAGACGGCTAAACCGTGCTGGATGGCGCGCTCACCGCTGGTCAGTTCACGGCGGGTTGGCACGTTGAAGACCATTTTACGCAGCGGACGGCGAGGTTCGACTTTATTGCTTTTCAGCTGGTCGAAGGTATAAAGCGATTCTTTTGAGGTTTCGACCGCCTGGCGCACTTTCCAGTAAGTATTGCGCCCTTTTACGTGCAGCTCGGTGAGGAAGCAAACGGCTTCCATAGAACCGGTGTCGTTCAGGGTATTGATCGTTTTCTGGATAACCTGTTTGTACTGGCGCTCATCCAGTTCGCGTTCTTTGCCACAACCAATCAGCAAAATGCGTTCTGAAAGAATATTCGGTACATGATGCAGCAACAGGGTCTGGCCCACTTTGCCTTCAAGTTCGCCACGGCGGAGCAGGGCACTGATATAGCCATCACTGATTTTATCGAGCTGTTCGGCAATCGGTGACAGACGGCGAGGTTCGAAAACGCCGACTACAATACAGGCACTGCGTTGTTTTTCCGGGCTACCGCTTTTTACGCTGAACTCCATGCACTCTCCTGAATCTTAAAGACAAGGGCGGGAGGTACGGCTAGAATGGTTGCCGGAGACACTCTCCCGTCATTGTGTTAACGACCTGTGTTAACCTTAAACGGCGTTAGTTTTTATTTTGGCGGCTATAAGCATGTTCCTATAGGACACCCCAATTCTCGGTGTTGTAATACTATTTTAGCTGTGAAGGTTGCCATATGATGAGAATAAATGACGGATTAGCGATGAAACTAGCGATTTTCCTTCAAAAAGACAAGTTTTCACAGGCGTATTAAGCGTGATCATCATTAGATATCTGGTTAGGGAAACCTTCAAGAGCCAATTTGCCATTCTGTTCATTCTGCTTCTCATCTTCTTTTGTCAGAAGCTGGTCAGGGTGCTTGGAGCGGCAGTTGATGGCGATATCCCAACAAATTTAGTTCTGTCACTTCTGGGTTTAGGTATTCCGGAAATGGCGCAGCTTATCCTTCCTCTCAGCCTTTTCCTCGGCTTGCTGATGACGCTCGGTAAATTGTATACCGACAGTGAAATCACGGTCATGCATGCCTGTGGTCTTGGAAAACGGTCGCTGGTCATCGCGGCGATGGTATTGGCGTTATTTACCTCAGTTTTCGCCGGCTTTAACGCGATATGGTTAAGTCCGTGGTCATCGAAACATCAGGATGCGGTTCTGGCGGAAGCCAAAGCCAATCCCAGTATGGCGGCTATGGTTGAAGGCCAGTTCCAGCAGGCACAAAACGGCAATGCGGTGCTTTTCGTGGGTAACGTGAAAGGTAAGGAATTCCATAACGTCTTCCTTGCGCAGCTGCGCCCGAGTGGCAACCAGCGTCCTTCAGTGGTAGTGGCGGATAAAGGCCACATGTTGCAACGTCCGGACGGTTCTCAGGTCGTGACTCTGGATCAGGGCACGCGCTATGAGGGCACGGCCTTGCTGCGCGATTTCCGCGTCACTGACTTTACTGATTATCTTGCCGTTATTGGTCATCAGACCGTTCAGCTGGATCCGAACGAGTCCGATCAGATGAGCATGTCGCAACTCTGGCATTCCGATGAGCCGGAAGCGCGTGCAGAGCTTAACTGGCGTATCACATTAATTGTGTCGGTCTTTATCATGGCACTGTTAGTGGTTCCGCTTAGCGTGGTGAACCCGCGTCAGGGCCGCGTGCTGAGCATGTTGCCGGCTATCCTGCTTTATCTGATTTTCTTCCTGCTGCAAACCTCCCTGCGTTCCAATGGCGCGAAAGGTAAACTGGATCCGATGGTCTGGATGTGGGGCACTAACCTGCTCTACCTCGCACTGGCATTGGTTCTGAATGCATGGGATACCTTGCCGGTTCGTAAGGTCCGCGCGCGTCTGAGAGGAGTTGCCTGATGTTTGGCGTATTAGACCGGTACATCGGTCGCACGATCTTCAACACCATCATGATGACGTTGTTCATGCTGGTGTCGCTCTCCGGCATCATCAAGTTTGTCGACCAGTTGCGTAAGGTCGGGCAGGGCGGATATTCAGCGGCAGGCGCAGGGCTTTACACCTTACTGAGCGTTCCGAAAGATATCGAGATCTTCTTCCCGATGGCCGCACTACTCGGTGCATTGCTGGGTCTTGGCACACTGGCAACACGCAGTGAGCTGGTGGTCATGCAGGCCTCTGGTTTCACCCGTATGCAGATCGCTGCATCGGTGATGAAAACGGCAATTCCGCTGGTGCTGCTGACCATGGCGATTGGTGAGTGGGTCGCGCCGCAGGGCGAGCAGATGGCGCGTAACTATCGTGCGCAGCAGATGTACGGCGGTTCGCTGCTCTCTACCCAAAATGGGCTGTGGGCAAAAGACGGGCATGACTTTATCTACATTGAGCGTGTTGCGGGTGAGAAAGAACTCACTGGCGTGAACATCTACCATTTCGATGATCAGAATAAGCTGCAATCGGTGCGTTATGCCTCTTCAGCTACCTTTGATAATGGCGAGTGGAAACTCTCTCAGGTGGATGAATCAGACCTGACCGACAAGCTGCAAATCACCGGTTCTCAGACCCTTTCCGGCGTGTGGAAAACCAACCTGACACCGGACAAACTCGGTGTCGTGGCACTGGATCCGGATGCGTTGTCGATAAGCGGGCTCTACAACTACGTAAAATACCTCAAGCAGAGCGGCCAGGAGTCCAAGCGTTACCAGCTGAACATGTGGAGTAAAATCTTCTCTCCGCTGTCTGTTGCCGTAATGATGCTGATGGCGCTTTCGTTCATCTTCGGGCCGCTGCGCAGCGTGCCGATGGGCGTGCGGGTGGTGACGGGGATCTGCTTTGGTTTCCTGTTCTACGTGCTTGATCAGATTTTCGGCCCGCTGAGCCTGGTTTACAGCATTCCGCCGATTCTGGGCGCATTGCTGCCAAGCGGACTGTTCCTTGTCATCAGCATGTATTTACTGTTGAAGAAAAAGTAAAACCGCAGATTCAGATAAACAAAAAGCAGGCTCTTTACAGAGGCCTGCTTTTTTTACGTCTGAATGCGGAGGTCTGAACAATCAGATCTCGTTATTGCGCACCAGATCAGCCACCAGATCGTTCACGCCATCACTCATGTTTTTAAACTTGGTCAGCTCGCTGCGGGTCACCACCACGAACACACCGACACCGCGTTGCGGTACCATCGCAACATAAGTGATAAAACCACCGCCGCCACCGGTTTTCTGAATGATGCGCGGTAACAGTGGGGTTGGCGCCATGGTCACCCATCCCATGCCCAGCGAGTCAGCCATGCCCGGTACGTCCATCCCCTTGAGCGACACTAAATCAGAACGTTTGTAATACATTTTCTGCGCCATCTCGGCGGTAGAGGTGCGTTGCCCGAGGAACTGACGCATCCAGCGGCCCATATCAGCCGGCGTCGAGTACAGCCCGCCACTGCCTGCTGCTGCGGTGGTGTTGATGCATGGCGTCGGTCGCAGGCCCACCATCAGCCTTGCACACTGGCTGGCATTTGGTGTGAGCGTGGTGTCGATCATGCCGAGCGGCTGGGTGATCTGCTCGCGCAGAAGTTGGGTGTAAGGTTTATTCGCGGCTTTTGATAACGCATCCGACAACAGATCAAATGCCAGATTAGAGTAAGACGCGCGGGCGCCCGGCGGCACGGTCATTTTGGCGACGCTCAGCCAGTTCCAGCGATCGCTTTTCGTCGGCCAGGTAAATACATCACGGTGCGCAACGCCACCCGGTTGCTCACGCGGCAGCCCACTGGTGTGCGTCGCCAGATTCAGCAACGTGATGGGATTGGTGCCGTTGTAACTGGGTACGCGGGCACCGGCAGGTGCATATTTACGCAGCGGGTCATTAATACTGACTTTGCCCTGTTGCGCCATTTTGACCAGCACTTCGCTGGTAATCAGCTTAGTCAGCGACGCGACGCGCACGAGGGAGTCTTCACGTGGACGCACATCGGAACCAGGGCGGGTTTCACCAAAACTGCGGAACACCTGCTGATTGTTATCCACCACCACCAGCGCCATTCCCATTGCGCCACTGCCGTAAAAAATATGTTCTGCATGGTCATCCACGACCTGCGACGCGAGACGCGCGTTTTGTTGCGCATAGCTCCATAAAGGCGTACTGGCAAAGGCCAGGGCAAGGAGCGAAAGAGAGATTTTTTTCAACAAGCGGGTATCCATCAACAGGGCATCAACTATTCGTGATTTGTATACTAATGCGAAGTTTGAGAAACGGCATGAGAAAAACGCGCCCAAATCGAAGATTTTTGTCAACAAAACCCCCACTTACCGCTGCTGATGTTTGTTTTTTCAACACTTAAACCGAACAGGGTGGGATAACTATTGCGTGACCTGCTGGGCTGGGTATAATGCCCACGTTTTCCGCATACTACTTTCTGTGCCGAAGTGGCGAAATCGGTAGACGCAGTTGACTCAAAATCAACCGCCGCAAGGCGTGCCGGTTCGATTCCGGCCTTCGGCACCATTAGTATGTAAATAGACCTCAACTGAGGTCTTTTTTTATGCCTAAAATCCAGTCCCCGCAAGGCTTTCCCCCGCGTTTCAGTCAACCGATGTCAATCTGAGTTACCCCACATCAACATGCTTGTGAGTATAGAACCGAGTATATATGCTGGTTCGATAATGCTTATATACTCACGGCAGCATATGGAAGGAATACCATCATGGCCCTGACTGATACCAAGGTGCGTTCGGCAAAACCTGAAGCAAAGGAATACTCGCTAGTAGACGGCGATGGAATGTTTTTGCTGATACACCCTAACGGCTCCAAATACTGGCGTTTCCGCTTTCGCTTTGGCGGCAAGCAACACTTGATGGCGTTTGGTGTTTACCCAGAGACATCACTTGCTGACGCCAGACATAAAAGAGAAGCTGCCAGAAAACTCGTTGCCGCTGGGATTGATCCTCGCAAACAAAAGCGAGCAGTAAAAGAAGAGTTGGCGAAAGAAGTCTTCACCTTTGAAGTGGTTGCCAGAGAATGGCATGCGACTAATAAGAAGTGGTCAAAAGATCACAGTGCTCGAGTTTTGAAAACCCTGGAAGATTTTCTTTTTCCGGCCATTGGTAAACACAATATCACCGAACTTAAAACTCGAGATTTACTGGCACCTATAAAAGCCGTGGAGAAGTCTGGACGTCTTGAGGTGGCTTCGCGTCTGCAACAGCGCACAACAGCAATCATGCGCTATGCCGTACAAAGCGGTTTGACCGATTATAATCCCGCTCAGGAAATGGCTGGTGCCGTCGCTACAGCAAAACGGCAACATCGTCCCGCCTTAGAACTTAGCCGCACTCCTGAACTACTTCATCGTATCGACACCTACACCGGCAGACCGCTCACTCGTTTGGCAATAGAGATGACATTGCTGGTCTTTATCCGGTCAAGTGAGTTGCGTTTCGCCCGCTGGTCAGAGATCGACTTCGAGACAGCTATGTGGACGATTCCGGCAGATCGCGAACCATTGGAAGGTGTTAAGCATTCTTACCGTGGATCTAAGATGCGAACGCCGCATCTGGTACCGTTATCTCGTCAGTCCCTTGGAGTCCTTGAGAAAATAAAACGCCTAAATGGTAATCGCGATTTAATTTTCGTTGGCGATCATGATCCGCGTAAACCAATGAGTGAAAATACGGTAAACAATGCACTTCGGGTAATGGGCTACGATACGAAAGTCGAGGTTTGCGGTCATGGCTTCAGAACCATGGCGTGCAGTTCGTTAATTGAATCGGGGATTTGGTCTAAGGATGCGGTAGAGCGACAGATGAGCCATCAGGAGCGTAACTCTGTACGTGCCTCTTACATTCATAAGGCTGAGCACTTGGATGAGCGCAGACTAATGCTGCAGTGGTGGGCTGATTTTCTGGATGCGAATCGGGAAAGCGCGACGAGTCCATTTGATTACGCAAAGATTAATGCATCGATGAGAATTTAGAATGGCTGATGGCTGACGAATACATTCCATGTGAACACGAAAAGTGGCCCTTAACTAATAGATACCAACCGCGGACCTCACTGACAATTCCATCAGTGAGGTTAATGTCTTCATTTTAATTTAATTATCGCTTCATGTGGCGCTGTGAGGGATATATATCGAAACACAGATTACACTGAAATTCATCGACATAGAGATGTATTTGATGAAGTAAATGACAACTTTTGTTAAACAAGAAATTGAAGCCAATATGCAACGCTACTTGGATTTTGCTAAACTTTATGAGATTATTTTTTATATGGTAGTAGTGGGGATGGAAAGTCTCAGATTTTGACAAGCTGTCAGTCAGAACATCGTTACCAGCAGCGGTTCACGTTCCATTTGGATGCTACACATATTTTTGCTCCCCGACAATCAGCTATTGATGCCCTGAATATTTTATTTGAAAAACACCATCTGCAATCACGTCCCCTATTGGTGGGCATTTATAATGGGATGCTTGCTAACTTTGCAAGAGAAGGCGCTGAATGCCACCAGAGAGTTCGAGTTGCGATTGATCTGTTTTTATCAAAACAGGAGAAGTAGCATGGTTCTTATAGTACGGATAATTTCTATTTTTTGACTTCGAAAATTATTAAAAACTTCAGTTCGACGCAGATAAAAATGCTCACAATTTAATAAAAAAGTATTAGATCAGTTAAATTGCGATACTGGTGAAAATATTTTTACACTATTTTTAAATGTGAAGGATTCACAGAACATGATTTAAATGTAGTTGTTAATTTCAAGCTGCTCTGTATGCCTGGCGTTAAGGATATCTTAATTACGAAACTTTTTAAAGTGCGATTAATTAAATGTCAGTTCGTTACTACGAGAACGTTATTGGATTTTCTATAGCCAAATTCCCCTGTCAGTTTAATAAATAACATTACGTCACTGATGTTACTTATCCCTTTAAATAAACAGTGCGGCGACACCTGGTTATAAATTAGTTTTTATGCCAGAGGTATTCTGAACCCTTTTTCGGTAAAGTTCAAAAAATGCAGTGCCTCCACCAGCATATGCCAGTAAAAAATCACAGATCTGTTTATCCAGCGAGAATTGTAAGTATCCCTGCAAGCAGTGGATATCCGCTTGGTATGCGACTGGATTGAGTCCTGGAGC
This sequence comes from Rahnella rivi, assembly GCF_019049655.1. Lineage (GTDB taxonomy): Bacteria > Pseudomonadota > Gammaproteobacteria > Enterobacterales > Enterobacteriaceae > Rahnella > Rahnella rivi. Next base: position 84,569 of record NZ_JAFMOX010000064.1, on the reverse strand, counting down.
TAATCTCACCTTGGTAGCGTTACTCATTATATCTCTAACAAAGTGTCCAGAATGATTAGACCATTACAGTGTGAAAATTTTAGGAATTACCATATTGATCTCTCCCACTAAAATATTATTATTAAAATTACAGGTGCTAAGAAAAGTTGCTAAGAGGTCAGCAGCCTTGAGATGGAACCTCTCAGAAAAAAGTTGCGGCAGTCTCTTAAAGATTTGAGACTTAAATGGAGAAATAGCATGACACAGAAGAAAAGCACATCCAATCAGATTGATGACTACTTTAAAGCTATGAGCGAAGGCACACTGGGTGAAAGGAAGACATATTTGCAACTTTTTGCCGAACTTACCTCAACGCATAAATCGGTCAGCCGAAAGGACATCATTCGAGGCCTGGTTAAAAAGCTTGAAATGGAGAAGGACGTAACAAAGGCCGATATTTATCGCAATATACTTGAACAGATGCATGAAACTCGGGATAACGACTAGCTAAGCAGGCATAATTTTCAATGTATAAGAGAAAAAATACCGGACGAGAAAGTTACTAAATCCACTGAGTAAAAAAATTTTCAAGACTACATTAAGCATTCAATATTTATGCTGATATTAATAAGGAATTCTATTATATACCTCTGTCATTGTAGACTGAAGATTCTATATTAAAATGATGAGTGCGCCATTTAGTGGAGTGGGGCTCGAGTTTATGAATATACCGTTGCTCCTTCGTAAATTTATTAGCCCAACTATCATACTTCGCTACATGCAATTTAAAAAGTGTGAAAAAAACTCATACATTGTTCCGTACAATGTATGAGTAAGCCAAGTGGCCAATACCAGGGAATCAAAAACACTATAATAAATAGTGAGTTAGTAAATTTCCTGAACCGGGACGAACTTATTGATTACAAGTGTCTGACCGAAATTTAAGTTCTAGAATTGTTGCATGTGAATGAGCTTAATTCTGTATTCCAGTAAAGTGCTTACTTTGTATTTCTGCATAGCTGACCTTAAATGAGAGCTAACTGTTTTAGGTGTTATGCCCGTTATTGTACTTATCTCATTATGGCTTAGACCTTTCCTGAGCAGATCAGAGACTTTACGTTCCTTATTTGTTAAGGCTAAATTTTCAGTTCTTACAAAAAGATTATTCCTAATTAAAGGCGAACCAAACATAACCATTTTAAAGATGTTTAAAATCTGATCTAATCCTGTGTCAGGGGCAATAAAAAGTGCATTTTCATACCCTCTTATGCCTCTCACAACTTCTGACATTGAAAAAGTACAGAAAACGATCACTGCTCCTCCTCTATCAAGCGAAGGGCTACGTTCAGGTAACTTTTCAAATATGCTCCTGGAAGATAAGACGACAATATCAGCTTGAAAATAATCGTTATATCTTGACTCATGTCGATTAATGAGCCTTACATTTACTACATGAGAATGATATATATCATCTAAAAGTTTTTGCAAGCCAACCTTAAAGTAATAATCCTTGCAGTAAATAGAAAAAAGTGAATTTCCATATGACAACATATTCAAAGTCCATATTAATAGCAACAGCTCTAGCGAATTGCAATTGAATATCTTAAGCAATCGCTAATAAAAAAACTTAAAGATCGTTATCCTTTTTACCAACAGGAACTAACTAAAGCAACTCGTCAAAGCTGTAAGGAGAAATGACATAATGAGCATAATCCTAATATCGAAAACGAAATAGTGGCTTCTCTTTAAATTAACAAACCAAATAAAATAGGAATATTCATACTGCACGTTGTGCCCAATTAGGATTGAAGCGATATAAACTAGGATTTTTCACATGCAGCAAGAAATAATAACATAAGTGATTAATCATAATCATAAATCACTAATTGCTAGCAACGATAGATACAATCACATTGATAGAAATTAACATTTTAAACGCCTTGATAATTTAAAATGAATAATCAATTCATTCCAAAGAATGCCCCGTTGTGGACGTTTCATCATGGTTGAAGTGAAGACGTTACTCACCCCACTTTGGGCGGAATAAGATATGCAAAAAGACAATTAAGTATAGAGTTCACTGACATCTTCCATTTCGCGTTGTTAGATTCCTGATATAAATCATGGTGACTAACTCAATTGAAGCCATCGAGAGTATCGATATGTGAAAGCTTTACTCTGTACTCTAACAAAGTCTTAACTTTAAATTTGGTCATGGCTGATCTTAAATGTAAACTCACAGTCTTTGGGTTAATGCCTGTAAATTGACTAATATCATATTGATTTAGTCCTTTACTCAATAGTGAAGACACACGCATTTCATTACAGGTCAAGGGGGCCAAACCCGTCTTTGTAAACAAAGATTTTTTTGCTCCTTCCGTGCCAAACACTAGCACACAAAAAATCTGAGCTAACTTCTCCAGTTTGACATCCATCGGAATACACGAAACGAGATCGTATCCTGTAATACCGGTGAGTATGTGTGTCATTGAGTCAGAACAAAATATTATTGCAGCGTGATTCTTTTTTTTCTTAAGAATTTGTTCAGGTATTTTCTCATATATAGCCTTAGAAGACAGAACTATGATGTCAACGACAAAATAGTCAGCGAGCTCTAATTCGAATGGAATGCCATTATTAACAGGCAATTTAACTGATGAACATATGTCCTTAAAGATTTCTTGTAATTCTATTTTAAAAAAACGATCTTCACAATGAATAGAAAATAAACAACTCCCAATTACAAACATAATCAGACCTAGTTATTGAATTTAATCTTGATATAAAATAAAATATCCGCAGCATGGCTAGAATGCATATCGTAATTAAAAAAAACACTTTAACCATCATGCATATAGAATATTTCCCATATCATTAATGAACGCCAAAAGGGAATGCTAAGTATTTCTATCTCAGAATTTTACATTACTGTTCCTGACAGGATAGTAGTGAGTGATGTTTATCATGACACTGTTTAACTAAACAGCAGTCTAACAACATCAAAGATAAAAACTTAATCCACTATTGATAACGATTTATAAATCTTTAAGATTACTGAGCCCTGCCTGCCTTACAGAACTCCGCACGTATTTATATTATTAACGCATTGTTAGTCATAAATTTAAAATCAATGTAATAATATTTCATTATCGTGTAAATTAATGTTTATGTTGGCGTTATGTATCTTGATGTGAGGAATAAGATATGTAAATTAATGAATTTTTGTACACTTAAAGTAGTTGGATGTAATTGGACATGGTTTTTTATATTCTCCGGGAAAAAGGCTGGTATTCATTCAGACTCAAAGAAACATTATATTCATGAAGTCAGAGCAAGCTGAGATATTCCATGATGTAGTAGTTATCACTGTGCAAGCTTCAATAAAATTAGCGTATTAATAACCAGACATCACTGCGTTTTCTGCCCGGCTGCGGCCACCGAAGCCTCAGGGTTTATATCCAAACCCCATCCGGGGCATGGATTTTGTTTTTATGCGTTGTTTGACAGGCGACGACTGCGCCTGTTGACAGTTATAAAACCTTACACCCGCGAATGCCTGGGAATATGTGTGGGAAAGGATCAGCATTGGGCAGCAGTGGACAGAAGTGGCTGGGATGCTGACAACCACGCGCTCAGGCTCTTTTTACCGTATTTGCAGAGAATCGATACATAATGTTGCTAGGTTATTGATAAGAATAAGTAATGCCTATCAATGATTTTGCAGTACCACTCTTTAAGTCTTTGGATGTATCACGGACGTAACTAAATCCTAAAGTAAGTGCCATCGGAAGGTTTTTGTCAGAACCCACAACACCGCCGCTGTTGCCAATAAAATACTTAGTCTGGCCGGGGATATCTTTTGCTGAGCCATCAGGACCGAAAGAAAGCTGGGTTCCGGAAGAATTCGTTAATGTGAAACCTATACCCGAAGCTGTTGAATCAGAGGTTAAGGAGGTGATAGTGCTTCGATTAGCAGGATTATTTAAATCTGAAACTGAGTAATACAGTGCGATGCTTGGATCGCAAACAAGCGAGAATGTTACCTGCTGAGTATTTATTAATTGTGATGCAGCCGAATTGAGTAAAGAAGACATGGCCACAGCCCCCATGTCAACAGAAGCTGTCACGACATTTGGGGTACAAGTTCTAATTGAAGCTCTTACATTTGCGCTACCTGTACTGATATGAATAATTTCCTGGAGGGTATTTGTTTCATCGTAACATTCGAAACGGAACATTTCTTGCCCCGGAATTAAGGTATAGCCATCATTAGGGCGGTCTGAACCTTTCCAAATATACGAACCATAAGTAGTAGGTATTCCATTATAAACGCGTGCACCATTATCATAATTACCACTCCAGACAGTAGTTCTGACTGTTTGTCCGTAAGTTATCATCGCTGCATTAGATGACACATTATAAAAGGGAATTAGTGCAAACCCCGGTGCGCCAGTATCAAACAAATACATAACACTAGAACCTGCACTTGAATAAGTCTGACCTAAATAGCTTGCAACTGGAACGTAATCAACCCTTCTAAGGCTATAATTAATTGTATTGTTCGAACATATTTTTACCTGCCTGCCTATCCCCGAACCAGCTAAGACAGTAGCAAATGCCATGCTATCCGCAGCATTATTAATAACAATGTCCCCAGAAGTATAATTCCTCGAGTAATAAGACTCAACTACAGCAAGACCTTCTTTAGGAAAACAAATTAAGGTTAATACTATAAAAAAAGGGAACAAGTAAGTGCTTTTGTTCATGATTCATCCTTATAATCAACTATTAAAATTATTCATATGTATTTTTTTAAGTATTGAGTCATCATCGTCGACTACAAAAACCCAAAAATTACATTTCTTCAATTTGCAAAATTTACTTACATTGACTTTCCCTTCAGGAATTAAAGTTATTCTGCTATCTAATTTCTCAGTGCTCGGATATTTTATATTGATAGTCAAAACGAAATTGGAATGATTTCTTAACCAAAAAATGTCATTACCTTCCTTTACCAAGGCAAGGAGCGCAGGATCAAATTTTGAGAGATTATCATGTCTGTAAATCAAATTAAAATGTGACCTCAGTGCCAATGATATTGTACTGAAATCCTTCATTTTCTTTGAGTTGGGTATAAATGCAATAGTCAGTGAATATAGTTGGTCGGCTTTAATATTTTCTATTTTATCTGGGATCAGCATCTGTATATTAGATGTGTTCTTAGCAAGTAAAAATAAAGGAGGGGTTACGACAAAGCGACCTTCATCGTTTCCAGAAATATTGGTTTTGACTAAATAATCATTTTCATTGTCATTGATGATTTTTATAGGCAAACTTTTGGTATTTTGAGTAATTATAAAACGGGTTCCGACGACAGAAACACCTGCCAGAGAGTCCGCACTCAATATAATCAGAGACAATATTAAGATAAAAACTATTCTAGTCATAGGAGATTTCAAATGATGTGACGCCCGTGACTTTTCCGGGAGACATTTCGCCAGATGTTTTAACATAGGCAGCGTAGAAACTTAGTTTATTAATATCCGATGAATGAGTTAAATTAAAGCTACTAAAATTATTCCTGATGTCCAGGTTAGTTATATTCATGTCATATAATCCAATGGCTACACCATTTGCTTCACCCTCTGCACCAGAATTAATCTGAAGCAAATTAGGCATTTTCTCATCGCTAGCTCCAGTAAATCTCACGTTGGCTGTGTTAATTTCTAAAGGACAATTTTCAATTATTATATTAAATGGTGTGAGACCAAAAGGGACTCCTAAATTCTTACCATTTAAGAGTCCAGTCGTCATGTTAACAACGGAGTTATCGCTCCCGGAAGAAAGAGAGCAAGTTGATGAGCTCAACTTTGCACTGATATTTATAGTTATCTGCTCAGCACTACCTGGAAAACAGGTAAAAATAAAACCCAGACAAATTAAAAATTGTTTAATCATAATACATATCCAGGAAAAGTACTGATGACGCGTCACCAGCTGCAACAGGGACTGCGACCGCTCTGTATTGCAAGAAGAATTTTAAATTATATTTTTCGGTCGTTACAGGTGAACCCAGGGCTAACTTGGTATTCAAAGGAATTCGGTTACCTTTGTCATCTAATATTTCAATAGCAAGCCCTTGCGCAAGAGGTTCCGACATATCTGGCTGGCCCTTAATCTTTAGCAACGTCGGATCCAGTTCATTGGCCTCACCTGTAAATTGGTAAGAAATGTTGCTCGAAGTACCCAGGCAGTCTAAACCAATGTCTATCTCTTCCTTATTACTCACATTCCCTGGCGCTTTGAAGGCAGATGTATTCAAGTCAGAAAAAACAACATTCTTGGTGAGGTCTTCACTATTTACATTACAATTTTGATCTCTCAAGGCGCCATTGATACTCACCATCACATCAGCAGCGTAACTGCGTAGGTGTATAGCGTTGATCAGAACAAACAAGAACATATACTGGAAAAATTTAAGTTTCAATGCACATTCTCCTCAATGACATTCGACCTGAGTTCTATTTATTGTTCTGGATTTAAAATTCTCGTCATAATGTATTACAAATTTACAAGTGTCCTCATCATCCCATTTTACTTTATAGGTGGCATTGTTACTGACTCCAGTCAGATATACTGTTCCATCATCATTGGCAATAGCGAATGAGTTATTTCCTTCTTCGCTCACGATTGTTCCAAATCGTATAGGTTTGTTTTTATATTTAACCGAAACTAAGAAGTTATAGCCTCTTTTAACATCAAAAACTACTTTCGAGACAGCGCCTCGCGTTGGCGCCACTTTGATAACTCTGCCTTCTACATCAAAGTCATCACCAAATGTTAAAGGATCCAATTCAACATCATTATAATGATATGGCGATGCATAGGGGATAAGAGCATACCCATGCTTATCTATAGTAATGTTTTCTCCTGCCCGGTTAATTCTTGCTCCGCTAGCACCAGCAGCTTCAACCAGGATCGCAGTGTCATTCGCTTGTTGAGAGAAAACAATACCATTTTCATGTGCTAAAATAGAACCGCTAACTCCGTAATCTGCTTGTTTTGTTACAGGGGAGAATGTTAAACCTGATTTAAATCTTGCATAATCAGACCTATAATTAGCGGAAAGATATGTTGTATTGTTATCATGTTCTCTGTTAATACTTTGATTTATATTATAATCCATTCTATTGTCTAACGCAGTACCATACAAGCTTGTATTATTATTGTATGTTCCATCCTGTTTGTTATAAGTATAGCTATTGGAAATATATGCAATGTTGTTCCGCCCGCGACCGGAAAGGGGTATGGTAAAAGATACAAAAAACAAATTATTTTTTGTTTTATTGTACTCATATTTATTAAAACTTAAGGACAGCATCATGTTATTGAGTTTGTTAAAGGTTTTATTCCAACCTGCTTGAATGTTTTTCGATGTACCGCCGTTCCAATAATCCGTAGTATTACCCCATAGAGATAACTGCCCAAAATTGTTTAGATTTTGGGATATATTCCACTGATATGAAGCTTTCCTTGCACCGGAATAATTATAGTTCACTGACTCTCCAGTAAGCGGGTCAATATACTGGTTGTTATCTTTTTGAACCGCTTCATTAAGTGAGTAATAATTAGATGTTGAATATCTATAGCCGGTTATCTGTATATTTGTTCCAATATCCTGGAAAGACTTTGAGTACAACACTCTATAGGATTGTCCAACTTCTTTGTCATGCGCATCCTCAGTGTAATACGAATTGATGGCATCAAATGATAGCGCACCAATCCCACCTAAATCTTTTGCTAAACCGAGTCCTAAGGATCGATAATTTCCTGATAACTGAGTGCCACCATAAATTGTAGTTTCATGCGGCAAGCCAAATGAAGCAGAACCTTGAAAAAATGATGCTTTCCTGGCAGCCTGGAGATCAAGTTCGCCTGCTGTAGCAGAATAATTATATAGTCCCGTTTTTAACAAATTAGGCAATGTAGAGTAGGGAATTATAAAATTTTTAACAGTACCGTCTGCAGCAATGAGTTCTACCTGATAATCACCACTGCTACCTACCGGGTTCAAATCCTTAATATCGTAGGGGCCTGCATCAACATAAGTTTGGTATACAATTACACCATTTTGTCTAATTGTTAACTTAGAGCGGCTATCTGCTATACCTTTAATCGGAGGTGAATACCCTCTTTCACTTTCCGGACGCATTTCTTCAGATGTAGCCAGTGTAACACCAGTATAGGTAAGTGAATCAAATAAATTAGATCCTAATGAATTTTGACCTATGATTAGATTGCTTTTAAGCCCCTGAATAGCTCTGCTCGCAAAGACGTTATTTATCTTTTTTTCATTGTGATGACTTACACCGTAATGACTCTGATTCCAGTAGATATTACCATTAAAACGCCATGCTCCGTAGTTCAGCTTATTATTAAAGCTAAAATAAGACGATGAAAAATTGGAGTTATTTGTGTTTTTTGAGTTACTCCCGGTAAAGTCATAATTACTAATAAATACGGGAATACCATCATCCCAGTCTCTTACATCAGCCAGGCTAGAGCGTGTGGCATCAAGATATATTTGAGGTATAGATATTCTCAGAAGCAGCTTCGACATCTCGACCTGATACGATGAGCCACTAACATTTTTTTGTAAGTCTATGCATTTACTATTATCTCCAATAGCTCGCAATTTCTTTTTTAGACTATCGTTAAATGGCATAAGGTCAACTAACTCAGATGTGAAGCACGGTTCAACTTTTTTTTCCTTCGAATTCACTTCGACAAAACGAATTTTACTGTTCTTGATGAATTTGTCGCCTACATAAACATCAAAATAATAAACGCCAGGTGTAACGTTATTATTTTTAGATATAAATGATAAATCATGCAGAGAAGCTACATCACTACCTAAGAACAATGGATTGAAATAATCCTCAGCATGTACCTGAGCTATGCGTACAAAAAGCAAAGCAAATGTAATAAATCTTAAGGAATACATTTCTAGATCCAATCGTTTATTTTTTAAAATTAAGACTATAACTTGCAAGTATTATTATTGACTTGCACTCCATAATCGTTGATGAAACTATATTTTATTTCTGATCCTGATGATTTTATAGCAATGCTTACATTGCCAAATGGGGCAATGGTTTCCGCCTTAGAAACTTCTTTGTTATTGATGCTAACATTGACCATATTTACGTAGTATGGTGATGTGTTTTTAATTTGTAATGTTTTACCGTTGAGCTGGCAAGCGAGCGTTTTTGCAGCATCGCTCGCTTCGCTATTCAAATCATTTGGCCTTATGAATAATTTTATTTTTGTTGTAATTGAAACCAATAGCGAGTTATTAAGCTCTTGTTCCTCTTTACTTAAAGATGGGATCACTTTAGCATTGAAATAAAAAAGTTCCTCTCTGTCATTGGGTATTTTATTTTTATCACCAGCATAAACAATACGTAATACGCTGTCAGTATTTGCATTTAACACAAATAGTGGTGGAGTTACGATAAAGTCATCGACTTTATTTCCCTGCTTATCGGTAACCCAGGATTGGACGAGGAAATTATTTTTCTTATCGTTATTAAATATTTTTATCGCAGTTTGACTTTTATCTGCCGGGTATATTAAACGAGTAGCCCCTAACGAGACCCCTTCGGCGAAAGCAGGGGGCATAATAAAAGTTAAAATGAGTAAAATTAATAAATTAAATTTCAAGGTTTTCCCCTGGGATTATTCAATTATTAGCTGGTCTCGAGTACCAGCTAATATTATTATTTAGTTATAGGTAAGCATGAAATTTGCTACGGACTGAACTTTGCCAGCACCGACTACGGCTGCAGTGGAAACATAGTCCGCTGCAAAATTAATAGTCGATGTAGCGCCTTCGTTCAATGCTACTGGTGCGGTTTGTCCAGTACCTAGAGCTAAGGCTTCATTATTTGGCCCATAAATCTGCAACCCGACATTTGTTGCAGCGCCAGCGCCTGCATTATTTGCCAGAAGGTTAGGTGAAGTCGCATCAGCTTGTCCTGTGAAACTTACGCTAACATTTTTATATGTCGTCGTGTCGCAATCCTGTAAGGAAATGGTGAATGGTTTACGTGCATTAGCTACCTGGTCTTTAGCAGTAAATACGCTTGATCTCACAGTATCCAGATTAACAATTTTATTTGTGTCGTCACTGGCAACAGAACATGCGCCTTTAGTAATTTCTCCATTAAAAGTTACCTGGCCGCCAGTTGTTGTAACCGGATCAACTTCACCCTCAGCATAAGCAGCTGATGCTGAAATTAAAAAACCGAAAGCAAAAGCAGGTAGTAACACATTCTTCATTTTCATAAAATCTTCCTTGCTGTAATTACCAATGTTAAGTGTTGAGAACGCTAACCCCGGCAGAACAGTATTTCAGACATACCGGGAAGCGGAGCAAGTTTAAGGGTATCAATTCTCCAGAATCAAGCTGGTATTAATTCCCCTGTCATCCTTCACTGATGATATTTGTGGGTATAATCCTAAAAATATCATCTTTGGCAAATTAAGATTTTCCTCGATTTGGATTTTAAAAATATATTCAGATCAATAATTTTTCGTACAGTAAACATCCAGCGGTTAGGAGTAATCGCATTTTTCATGGTTTCTTAAGTTATATAATTAGTTATAACAACCTGTCTCACCTCATAAAACGTCAGAAATTAATTGTCAAAAACATTTATAAATAACTTTTTGTCATCTTTTTTGCCCCTCAATACTGCCTTATCACCTTTATGAAGCTATGAGTTGGGTGACATCATCCACATGCTGACCGAAATCATATCTATGGAACTGCTAAAGCCACCTTTTACAACTGATTGACTGTATCCAGAGGATGGAAATCGCTGATTTTATAAATGCTAAAGCCCGTGAGGATGAGAACTGTCATCTGAGGCAGTTTTCCCAAAGCGAAGACTGGTAGTTCAGGCACATAATCGGAGGTTTTGGTAGGATTCAGGCTGCTGTCACATAAATGTAATATCCCCGAATGATAGTAAAATTTGAAACTTGCCGATTTTTCACATCAAAAAATCATTCGCAACTTCAAAATAACCCACTCAGGGGAGAGGGATGTTATTTACGTTTCTGTGAACTATCACGTTAACTGAGAAATCAGTCGCGGTTATATCTGTATTTACACAAAGCCAAGGGGGGGGAAGTGGCAGACAGATGTAATCGCTATTCTGCTATCACAAGGTTTAGAGTGCCCGAAGCTGTAAACCACCATAGAGATAATAATCTAAATATAGAAATGTACAGACGGGCAGGGGACGTTGACAATTAATCAGACTGGATTTTTAACGCTAAATATAGATTAAACACTCGTTTCATGCCCATCAGTATCTTCCTCTTATTTTTTATAAGGTTTAGCAAACCAAACCAATAAAGTGAGTGTAAGAAAAACATAAGATGAAACAGAGAATATTTCATTCGCAGAAATCAGCAGTGATTGCTGAGTAATGGTCTGATTAATGTATTCCAGCGCCTGAGAAGTGCTTAATCCTGCCGTTTTTAAATTGCTGATATAATGCTCAAAAACAGGATTGGCAGAATTAATATTTTCTGTTAACTGGGTGTGATGCACCGATTCTCTCCGGCTCCATAACGTCATCGTCAAAGATATCCCTACAGAACCTGACAGAGTGCGCAAGAAATTACTCAGGCTTGTAGCACTGGCTAATTTATCGTAAGAAAGTCCTGCTAAAGATATTGTTGTTAAAGGCAGAAAGAAGCACGCAACCGCGAACCCTTGTATCAACTGCGGCCCAATAATTGACGTAAAATCGATCGTCGGAGTGAAAGTAACAGAACGCCAATGATAGCATATGAAATAGACCGTAAAGCTGAATGTAACCAGCAGTCTCATGTCTATGTTCTTATTGTAGCGACCAATGAGTGGAGCGATGATCAGTGGCATTATGCCTATCGGTGCGTAAGCTAAACCAGCCCAAACTGAAGTATAGCCATATACACTCTGTAAAAGTTGAGGCATCAAAACAATAGCACCGGAATAGATAAGATAGGCACAAACAATACACAAAATGGCGATGCTAAAATTCAGGGATTTGAAAAGACTTAAGTCAACCAAGGGGTTTTTATCTTTTATTTCATGCAGCACGAATAAGGGCAAAGTCACAACGCAAATTATTGTGAGCGTCACAATCGTGGAGGAGCTAAACCAGTCAAGGTCTTTGCCTTTATCCAGCATTATTTGCAGAGACCCCACTCCCAATACCAGCAGGCTTAGTCCGATCAGATTGAGTTTCACTGGCTGAGTGGCAGTTTCCCGGCCCTTCAGTAAGAAAGAACAAACTAAAACTACCGCGATACCCATAGGGACATTAATAAAAAAGATCCATCCCCAATGGTAATTATCGCAAATATAGCCCCCGAGAATAGGGCCAAAAATCGGGGCGATGATAACGGTCATAGACCAGATAGCTAAAGCGTAGGTGCGTTTCTCCGGGGGATAATTGCGCAGGAGCAGGCTTTGAGATAACGGAATGAGGGGGCCTGCGACTAATCCCTGAATGATACGAAAGAAAATCAGCATATCGAGACTGGAGGCCACTCCGCAACAAAACGATGTCATGAAAAAGAGTGTGACAGACATTAAAAAAAGACGTCGTTCTCCTAAACGCAACGAAAGTCGCCCCGTGACAGGAATCGAAATAGCATTCGCCACACCAAAAGATGTAATAACCCAGGTTCCTTCATCGGAAGAAGCGCCCAATGACCCGGAAATCGTTTGGATCGCCACATTCGTTATTGTTGAGTCGAGCATTTGCATAAAAGTCGCCATTGCCAGCGCAATAGTGACAAAAATTAGGGTGCTGCCTTTCAGCGGCGGGAGTACTGATGATGAACACGCCATTATTGTGCCCCGTTTCGCGCAATAATCCCGGTGATCACACTTTCAATTCCCCGTGTTTCGACCACAAGCGCCTTACTGCTTAAGGCGGGGGTTGAGATAACATGTTTTGAAAGTGTTTCATCACCCACCTCATTTTGACCGCTGGAATAGAGCTTCGCCGTCGTGGAGAGACCAATTCGCAAGGGATGTTCAAGCAGTTGCGCTGGATTGAGTGCGACCCGCACTGGTACGCGCTGAACGACTTTAATCCAGTTACCTGTGGCATTTTGCGCAGGCAGGAGGGAGAAACTACCTCCAGTTCCCATATTTATCCCGGTGACATGTCCTTCATATGGGACTTCATCTCCGTAAATATCACTGATAATGGTCACTTTCTGGCCTAAAGAAACGCCGCTAAGCTGGGTTTCTTTGAAGTTTGCATTAACCCACATTTGTTCAACAGGAATGACTGACATCAACGTTTGCCCGGCAGAAACAGTCTGACCAACCTGCACATTTCTTTCTGCGATATACCCTGTCACCGGGCTGCGGATCACCGTACGTTGCAAAGTGATCCACGCCTCTCGAACGGCATCTGCGGCCTGCAAAACCTGCGGTTGTTCATTAATGGGCGTATCAAGCAACAATGCTTTGCTGGCTTTATATTGCTGAATGGCTGCATCTAATGCTGCTTTTTGGGAGGACACCTTATTTCGATAATGTTCAAGCGCCATTCTGGCAATCAATGCATCATGGCTCAGTCCGTTTTGACGCTCGTAATCAGTTACCGCCTGGCTGTACGCAATTTTTGCCTGACTGACATCTGCTTCAAGCTGGTCATTCTGAAAGGCAAGTTGTTGTGTTTGCCTGACAACATACGCCAGGTTATGTTTAGATTTTTTATAAGCGAGTTGTGCATCGGTATCATCAAGAACCGCCAGCACATCACCTTCCTTTACAAATTCGGTGTCAGTATGATTAACCGTAATGACACTTCCATTAATGAGCGCTGATACCGGATTTATGTTTCCTGCTACATAAGCATCATCCGTAGTTTGCACGTTTCCCCGAAAGAGATATCTATATGCTAAGGTCACGAGGGAAATTGTTATAATCATAATAATAATGCTAGTGATGACTATTTTTTTATTCTTAAAATCTATTTTCACCGGATATATCCACAATAATTTCTTGATGTCGACGCTGTCAGACATCAATGACAAAAAGGCAGAACTCAGTAAAGAGTTTAACTTCCTGATAACTTGGGTTTAAGCTGCACGTTCTGGAACTATTAGATAATAGAAAGGCATGGTATTTATAGAAGAATGATTCGTATTCTTTGTAGAATTTTTCTTACGTATGTAATCGATGGCTGAAATAATTAATCTAAAATTAACAATATTAAAACAATATATTGCTGAATGCGTATAGCTCTCATCTTTAACTATGCCCTCATTTATATTGCGTTTATATTCACTCCCATAATAAATGTTAGAATGTTTTTCATGTGGCAACCTCACTAATTAATATTTAACGACTCGCATATTTCAATTGTAAATGTCGTAATATGTATTTCTCATATTTTCTCGGACACAGGAAATTTGAAGGAATTGATGTTTAATTTTTGTTAAATCAAAGGATGATGATTTAATAATGAAGGCAATAATCGTAGACGACCACCCTATCGCACTCATCGCGATAAGAAATTTGCTTAATGCAAATGGAATAGACATTTTGGCAGAACTGGATGAAGGGGGAAACGTCGTCAATAAAGTCGAAACGCTAAAACCCGATCTTCTTATCATTGATGTCGACATCCCTGTACTAAGCGGTATCGAAGTGCTGGAGCAATTACGTAAGCGTCGTTATTCAGGGGCTATTATCGTCATTTCGGCTAAAAATGAAGTCTTTTATGGACAGCGCAGTGCAGAATTAGGAGCAAATGGATTTGTCAGTAAAAAAGAAGGACTTAATAATATTATGTCTGCAATTGAAGCTGCCAATAATGGTTACAGTTATTTCCCTTTCACGCTGAGTCGTTTTTATGGCGAGACAACAAGTGAACAAGGCAAACTGGATTCACTTTCCATGCAGGAAGTAAAAGTTTTCAGATATATGATTAACGGTACTGATTATACCAGTATCGCCAGTAAAATGAACATTAGCAATAAAACAGTTTGTACCTATAAAAGACGTTTGTTAGAAAAGCTTAACTGTAATTCTTTGATGGATCTTTTTAGTTTTGCGCAAAGAAATAAGCTTGGATAAACTCATGAAGATTTTTGCGTTTATACTTTTAATTGTGCTATTCCCTGTAAATGCGGCCACGGTAAAGAATATTGAAATTAAAAATAGTTTTATTAATAATTTTGAGAGGGTCAAATTAAGTAAGGATGAAATACGCCTGATTGCCCGTAAACAGAGTCTGGTTATTGGTACATGGACGCCTGAGATTTCACCCGTTGTTTACGATAGCGTTGACCATTATTACAGAGGAATTAATGCTGATTATCTGGCGTTAATGCAAAAGAGCCTGGGTGTTAAGATCACTATTACACTGTATAGCAGCGAGGCCGAAGCACTTGAAGAACTCAGAAAAAACCACGTCGATATGCTGCTTACCCCATTGACGCGTAAAGCCTATGAAGAGGATGATTTACTGCATAGCTCGGCTTTAGTCAGAACCTATCCGACGCTCGTGACATCCTTAAAAAACGCGATGCAGCCTTTATCAACAGATAAAACGGTCACTATTGCATGCTCTGAGTCATGCCCTCCTGCCGGGAGTATCAAAGCTGACTTCCCTAATGCAGTGATTAAATATTATGATACTGATTATCTCGCCATGTCATCAGTATCAGATAATGAAAATACTTACTTTATTGGTGATAACATCTCCACTGGTAATTATATTTCTAAGTTTTTTCCTCAGTCACTCTCAGTGATACGTTACTTTCTTCAGTCAGATCTGGATAATCACTTCATTTTTAATTCTGAACAAATCATACTCTGTGAAACTATCAATAACTTTATTCATGCAATATCAAATGAAACAAATATTCAGATTACACAAAACTGGCTAGACAGAGGGAACCTCTCATTTTTAAATAAGCCAATTTCATTAACTGGCCGAGAGAAGAGTTGGCTTAAAAAACATAAAAAAATACGTGTGCTTGTCAACCCATACTATCCTCCTTTTACAATCACCAATCACGAGAATGAAATTCGCGGCATTATGGGTGATATCTTGAATCTTATCCAGATACAAACCGGTATGGAATTTGAACCGGTATTTACTAATTCAAATGCTGAAATGATTAAGATAATGCTTAAAGGGGAGTGGGATCTGATCCCCGCCGCCACTTATAGCAGTGAAAGGGTAGATCATATTTCATTCAGTGATCCTTTTATGAAAGTCCCTTTTGTCCTGGTAACGAAACTAAAACGAGCAGTGGATACTTCGCTCAAAGATATTACTCAGGTCGCAATACCTTCTCACTTTACCATTGACCGTCAACTCAGGGATAAGTACCCACAGGTAAAATGGATCTTAGTAGAAAACACCAGCATTGCTATGAATATGGTGAATAAAGGTGAGGTTGATGCAGCAGTGACAACTCAATTATCAGCACGCTATATCATCGATCACTATTATCCTAATGCATTAAATTATATGCGCCTCTCAGATATGCCGCTTGCACCAATCAGTTTTGCCTTATCCAAAAGCGATCCTGAATTGAAATCCATTTTAAACAAAGCTCTTATGTCGATTCCACCGCGAGAGATACTTCAGTTGACTGAAAAATGGTCAAAGATGCCTAAAGTTCAGATTGAAACCTGGAACCTATACAGCAAGCAATTTTATCTCGTCATCGCGTTAGCCGGAACACTGATTATAAGTAGCCTGATTTGGGGAATTTATCTGTTAAGTGAAGTACGTAAACGTAAAGAGTCCGAGCGTCAGTTGGAAATTCAGCTTCAGCTGAAAGAATCTCTTTCCAGCGCACTTGAAGAGGAAAAAAATAAAGCGATTCTTGCAACGGAAGCAAAAAGTCAGTTTCTCGCCACGATGACACATGAATTGCGCACTCCTGTCAGCTCCATTGTGGGTTTCTTAGAATTACTGGACGGTCATAAACTCGATGATCAACAACATCGGGAAGCTATTTCACAGGTATATTCCACAGCGCAATCATTGTTAGGGTTGATCGGCGAAATACTTGATGTTGATAAAGTGGCGTCAGGTAAATATCAGATTCACTACCAAAGAACCGATGTTAATAAACTGATTCTTGAAATATGCCGCTCTTTTGAGGGGATTACACAGAAAAAAAATCTTTCATTAAATGTTAATATTACTCTTCCCAATGATATACAGATACTCGTTGACCCTCAGGCACTCAGGCAGATTGTGAATAATCTCATCAGTAATGCTTTGAAGTTTACTGATAAGGGTTGGGTTCAGGTGTGTGTGCATCAGCATAGGTTTAGCGACTATCAAACCGGAATTCAGATCCTTGTCAGTGATACCGGATGCGGTATTTCCCAGGACGAACAGGCGACACTTTTTACGCGTTACTCCCAGGCCAGGTCCGGACGTTTGCAAACCGGGTCGGGCTTAGGGCTGGCGATATGTAAAGAGCTCGTTTCGCTGATGCATGGCACACTCACGATGGATAGCCAGCCCGGCAGCGGAACGACTCTTACCCTCAACTTACCTGTGGAAATATGTGCGCCACAGCCAGACATTTCCTCAGTACCTCAAAGTGAGCCTTTAGCTCTCGCCCCTCTCTCTATTCTGATAGCAGATGACCATCCAGCTAACCGCCTGCTGCTCAGGAGGCAATTACAAAATATCGGTTATGAGGTGCATGAAGCCAGTGACGGGGATGTGGCAGAGAAAATGCTAGGGAGAATGCATTTCGATTTGTTGATTACTGACATTAATATGCCGGGCAAAGATGGAATTACACTTTCTAAAGACATACGAAAAAGCCATCCCACTTTACAAATTTGGGGACTGACGGCAAATGCTCAGGAGCACATGCGAGAGAAATGTTTGCAAAGCGGGATGAATCTCTGTCTTTTTAAACCCGTTTCCCTGGGAACTCTGACCAATGAACTCAATAAGCTTGCGCGGGGGCGTCCGGTTACACCTGCGATTTCTCATCTCAATGTGGATGTACTTAATCGCAACACTGGCGGACAAAAGGATCTGCTCAATGAGCTGATTCAGGTTTTCTATCGTGAAGCTAAGAAGGATCTGGCTGAAGCTGAGAAGGCAATCACAGTGGGCTCTTTCAGCAAGTTCAGGCAGGCCATGCATCGCCTTCATGGTGCTTCTCAGCTTCTCGAAATAGCAGAACTTAAAACAATTCTTGTCCCTGTTGAAGCCATGGATGAGATTGAGTTGACGAATGAATATTGTCTGTCAGTGCTGAAATCAGTCAGAAGCATTTTGCAGGACGTCAGTGAAGAGATCACCATTATTTGCCCGGCAGACATTCAAGAACTGCCAGACAGATAATAATAGTGATATTTCAAATCAGTTGGTTAAATCTAAAAGCTGGCTTTCCACCACAATTCCATCTTCTGCGCTTTTCAACATCAGATTGGCTTCGTAGTATTTGCCAGTGTTGAGCAGATGGGTGGTCTCGGCAACGGCATGGCGTGTTTGCTGTAATGGCATCAGATACTGATTTTGCACCACGCTCATGCCAGCTAAACGCAGCGTGTCGACGGCTCCTTTTGGATCGCCCTCAGAGATTTTCTCGTTAGCCTTTTTAATGGCGGCCTCTTTTTCCGGTGAGGCAACGAAGTTCTCTGAAATCGAAAAATTAGAATTAATGATAATATACTGATCGTTAATCATCTTCGCTTTATGATCCATCTTGGTGAACTTGCTCCAGTCTGTGCTGGTATCAGAGAGCAAGGTCGTTGCGTTAGCGATAAAGTTTTCGGCTGTTCCAGTATGCCCCTGAAATATGGCGACTCTGGCCAATTGTATATCGCGCATCGCATCAAATCCCTGTCCGGCCATGTGCAATACCTCTCCGGCTTCGCGTTGAACCTTTTTAACTGAAGTGGTTTCCGTTTTAGCATCGGCAGTATTTTCTGACGCCCAAACTGGAGTCGCGGTCATCACGGTAGCTATCATGCTGGCTAATAATAAGTTTTTCATAATAATATCCTTTCAATAAGTTGTTTCTGGAAAACATTTATAGAATAGGGTTTACATTGCATGATGGTAATAGGACCGCCACCTTTATTGTGAGAGATATGACTTACACTTGTCATCCCTGTTTAGTATGGATTACAGATGTGAGATTGAGATGATAATGACGGGATGTTTATCCTATGTATTTTGATGAAAACAAAGAATAGATTGTCACAACAAATTCGTTATTGAAAAAATTATTATATCTTTATCTTTATCTTTATCAGGCAGAGAAAATTGAATAATACCAATGAAAAAATAGCTCATCTTTCCTGGTGCGCGCTGATAGCTCTTTACATCAACAATCACAGACATCCATCACAGGATGCCGCACAAGAAGACCTTTTTTTACGTCGCTGGCTAATAAATGCTCAACACCAAAAAAGGTTTCCCAAAGAAGTGGCGGGATCACTCAATGACATTATCTGCTATAGCAGGCAGTTAAGTCGGAAGGTGAGAATAAAAGAATATTTGCTGGATATATGGAACAGTTATTCAAGGTCAGAAGAGGACCCGCTGTCGTTATGAAACTGTCGTTATGAAGCTGCCCTCAGCATCAATATATTATTTTACGGTATCCACCCGACAAGAGGCATCATGCGTGTTGGAAAAATTTTACTTTTAACTCTCACTTCTTTCATGTTGCCGCAGTCCCTGGGCTCAACTATAGCTACGGGAAATACGGTTCCGCCAAAGATGGTTACATATGAAGAGTTTATTTTCCTGGAGTCAGATGATGTGTTTCCAATGACAACTTTGGAGACTGCAAATGACAAGGTTGTCCAAAGTTATAAATTAATTAGTTCCCATAAAGTAAGGCGTTTTTTATTGCGTCTATTATCGGGAAAATAACGTATTGATTATAATTTATTTATTGCAGAATTTGAATTGTAAACAGGTAACAGAAGTCACTGACTGTGGCGCGGTTTTATTTATCGTCTGTCAGGTTATCGTCTGTCAGGTCATAGTCTCCATGACATAAACGCTATCGAATTCCCCCGGCACCGTTCAATCTTTGATTTGGTCATTTATTGGCGTTGCTTATATTTTTAAATAAAAAACTTTTAATGGTTTATAAAGTGAGCGAGCATATGAAAGTTACACAATCGAATAAAGATGACGTTTATGCGTCAGCAGAGTTAGCATCATCATTACCCACTTCAGTTTTTCCAATAGCAGAGTGTGAGCCTCGCAATATATTTAATGCGATCCGTGATGAATTACTCCTGGATGGTAATTCACGTCAGAACCTTGCGACTTTTTGTCAGACCTGGGTGGATGATGAAATCCGTGAGCTGATGGATTTGTCCATCGACAAAAATATGATCGATAAAGATGAATATCCGCAGACGGCGGAAATAGAAGCGCGCTGCGTGCGAATGCTGGCCGACCTGTGGAATTCGCCAACGCCGGACACCACGCTGGGCTGCTCGACGATTGGCTCTTCAGAAGCGGCGATGCTGGGCGGGTTAGCGCTGAAGTGGCAGTGGCGTAAGAAACGCGCAGCACAAGGTTTGTCAGTGGATAAACCCAACCTGATTTGCGGCCCGGTACAAATTTGCTGGCACAAATTTGCCCGCTATTTTGACGTCGAATTGCGTGAAATTCCTCTGGAAGGCGATCGTCTGATCATGTGTCCGGAAGAGGTGTTAAAGCGTGTGGATGAAAACACCATCGGGGTGATCCCTACGCTTGGCGTGACATTTACCTGCCAGTACGAGCCGGTAAAAGCGGTGAGCGATGCGCTTGATCAGCTGCAGCTGCAGACCGGGCAGGATATTCCCATGCATATCGACGGTGCCAGCGGCGGTTTTCTGGCGCCATTTTGTGCGCCGGAACTGGAGTGGGATTTCCGGCTGCCGCGGGTTAAATCCATCAATGCATCAGGCCATAAATTCGGTCTGGCCCCGCTTGGCGCAGGCTGGGTCGTGTGGCGTGAGGTGGCAGACTTGCCTGAAGAGCTGATTTTCAATGTTAACTATCTGGGCGGCAACATGCCGACCTTTGCGCTTAACTTTTCACGACCGGGCGGGCAGATCGTTGCCCAGTACTACAACTTCCTGCGCCTGGGGCGTGAGGGTTACGCCAAAATCCATAATGCCTGCTACGCCACGGCTCAGCATCTGGCAGCGGAAATCGGCAAGCTCGGGCCGTTTGAGATCATTTTCGATGGCGACAGCCAAAAAGGTATCCCTGCACTGGCCTGGACGCTGAAAGAGGGCGCTTACCTTGGCGGTTACACGCTCTACGATCTGGCTGAGAAACTCCGCGTGCGTGGCTGGCAGGTGCCGGCTTACTCCATGCCGTCCCACCGTGAAGATTTGGTGATTCAGCGCATTCTGGTCCGTCACGGTGTGAGCTACGACCTCGGCTGCCTGCTCATTGAAGATATGAAACGTGCGCTGAATGATTTCATGAGTCACCCGCTCAGCCAGCCTTCCAGCGCATCACGCACGGGCGGCTTTAATCACGCATAAACGCGTGACCTCTCTTGTTCCGGGGTGACCCGAAAGTCACCCCCCTAAATTTCAGATTAAAACTTACTGAGAAGACTCTGCGCTTCCTTCAGGAGATCAGTTATGGCGAGCACAGTAAAAAGCGCCGCACCTAAACAATTATCGTTGTTGGGCTTTTTTGCTATCACGGCGTCGATGGTGATGGCCGTTTATGAATATCCCACGTTTGCTACCTCGGGTTTTTCCCTTATTTTCTTTCTGCTGTTGGGCGGTCTGCTGTGGTTTATTCCCGTCGGTCTTTGTGCGGCGGAAATGGCGACGGTAGAAGGGTGGCAGGAGGGGGGCGTTTTCACCTGGGTTTCTAAAACGCTGGGTGAAAAATGGGGGTTTGCGGCTATTTCGTTCGGCTATTTGCAAATCGCGATAGGGTTTATCCCCATGCTCTATTTTGTGCTGGGTGCGCTCTCTTACATCCTCAAATGGCCGGAGCTAAACAACGATCCGATAGTAAAAACGGTAGCGGCGCTGGTGATCCTCTGGGGTCTGGCTTTAACGCAGTTCGGCGGCACCAGGAATACGGCACGTATTGCAAAAATCGGTTTTTTCGCAGGTATCCTGCTGCCTGCATTAATTCTGGTTGTTTTGGCGCTTAGCTATTTGCATTCCGGTGCGCCGGTGGCTATCAAAATGAGTATGTCGACTTTCTTCCCGGACTTTACCCAGATGGGTACCTTAGTGGTATTCGTGGCGTTTATCCTGAGTTACATGGGTGTTGAGGCTTCTGCAACCCATGTCAACGAAATGAAGAATCCGGGTCGGGACTATCCGCTCGCGATGCTGTTGTTAATGGTTGCGGCCATCTTCCTGAGTTCTATTGGCGGGTTGTCTATCGCTGCAGTGATCCCTCACAGTGATATTAATCTATCGGCAGGTGTAATGCAGACTTTCACCGTGCTAATTAATCACTTTGGCAGCGGTTTTGAGTGGGCTATCCGTGTTATTGCCGCGTTGTTGATGTTGGGAGTATTGGCTGAAATTGCTGCCTGGATTGTCGGGCCATCTCGTGGAATGCTGGTGACGGCGCAAAAAGGCATATTGCCCGCGAGTTTCGCCAAAATTAATAAGAACGGTGTACCCGTCGTTCTGGTGATTTCCCAGTTAATCATCACTTCTGTGGCTCTGATTGTTCTTACCAATACAGGCGGCGGCAATAATATGTCATTCCTGATTGCGCTGGCATTAACCGTTGTTATTTATCTGTGTAGCTATTTCCTGCTCTTCCTCGGATATATCAATCTGGTGCGCAAGCAGTCGAAAAACAAGCGAACCTTTAATATTCCCGGTGGAAAAACGGTAAAACTTAGCGTTGCGATGGTCGGTTTACTGATTTCAATGATTGCCTTTGTGGTCTCGTTCTGTCCGCCTTCTGGTCTGCCGGGCGGGGAGGCGAACCACCTGTACGCGGGTCTGCTGATCGTCAGCTTCCTGGTAGTGGTATCGATTCCGTTCATTATCTATGCATTGCATGATAAGCGTGGTAAGGCATGTAATTTAACACTTGAACCTATCACTACAGATTCAGCGCCTGAAGGACATTTCTTCATTCATCCGCGCGCGCGTTCGAAACATCATATCTTTGTAGGTGATAAAAAAATGCATTGATTGGAAACAAACAGACCAGTATGACTGGTCTGTTTACTTGTTTCGTGTCTGACCTACTTTATCGCTTCTTTCAGGATCTCATTTATAAAAGTTTGCCTGACAGCTTAATAAAGAAAAATACATCACTCAGGCTGTTAATACCTTTAAATAAATCACCGGCTGAAATGCTTTCTCTGAAGCATGACTTCACCCCGATCTTGTCCCCCACATTATTTCTAAACAACCCCAAAAAATGCCGCGCCTCCACCAGCGCATGCCGGTACAAAAACACCCTGATTCTTATGTTCTGCTCCAGCCTGGCCAGCCGGATGATTTCCGCAATCACCTCTATATAGCTTTGTGCCCTGACGTCAAAATAATCGCTGCGATGCGTGATGGAATCGGCATTTACCTTATAAGTGTAATCTTTGCTGTCGGATAAACAGAATCGACCATTGGCCGCTGCAAGGTGAATGGTCCAGAGAATATCTTTGTGGCTTTTGCCGGACTGAAAGGAGAGGGAATGCTGGCGGATATAAGATGACCTGATGATCTGCAGCCACAGATAGTGTGGCCATTCGCGATGCGTCACGCAGTGGCGTATCCAGTCATGCCCGGATAGGTTTTTTCCGTAGGGCTGTTTGACATGCACAGCCGTGTTGGATGAAGAGGACCCCGTGCGCCAGGCATTGAAGATCATCACATCGGCCTGAGTGTTTATCGCGTCCTGCCAGCGTTCATAAATGAATCCGTCTTTAACGTCGTCGTCTGCATCAAGAAATATTACCCACTCACCATGGTGAATATCCAGTGCGGCATTGCGTGCCGCGTAAACGCCCTGATTTCCCTGCTCAATGAGGATAACCCGGTCGTCGCAGATATCCCGGATAAGTCTGCCGGTACCATCATTGGAACCGTCGTTAACGATAATGAGTTCAATAGCGACACGGGTTTCGCTGAGGATCTTGCTGATGAGGTGACTGATGGTCTCTGCCGCGTTATAGACTGGAATGATGACGCTGACCTCGATTACGGCCTGCCGGTCTTGCTGAATGAGCGCCATTTAATCTTTGTGCCTTTGGACTGGGATTTCTCTTCTTTCTCGAATTTCCAATTGAATGTCATATAAGCATTCCTCGCAGAGCTCTTTATCCAGCGCGAATAACCGTTCGATGAAGTTTCTTTTTTATTACAGCGGGTACATCTTTTCATGTTCATCTCTTCGCGGCTGCATCGTTCTAGCATGGTGGCCTGGTGTTGGCGTACTCATCTGATGCAAAAATGGTTACCTGAGGGACGATTAGTTTCTGGCATCCCTGCAGTGATGACGTAGCAAGCCCCACAGCGGTAATACGCCGTGATACAAAGCAATTTATCGTCATCAATGAAAGTCAGGATAACCAGAGAGGTTGTTGGAAAGATCATCGTTTTGATAGATCGATAATTGGATTCCGATCTTTATCGCCGATCGATGTGGACAGGATATCGATAATGGATAGGTATTCCTTGCCCTGCGTTGTGGAATGGCCCAAATAAGTCTGGTAAGAAATACCTGCTCGAGAAAAAGATTTTTAAAATCATGAGCATGAAAGCCTGTATTTTCGATTTGTGACCAATGTGTTCAGAATGCGAGGTTCAACTGACACGCAACGCATCCATTGGTGCATAACTCAGTTCAGCACTGTTTGAAGGAATATGACGTGCTACATCAACGTTATTGCACCATCAGCTCATTAACGGACGAGTAGGGCTGTTAGCCGAATGCGGAGCCGGTACAGATAAAGGAAATACAAAAAAGAGGTATGTGTTCACTAAGCCGGTTTATTTCTAAATATTTCTAGAATAATTTTTCAGCAGAACTGCTATTCAGCAGTATTCGTCTTATTTAGGTAATGTGGCAGGGAGTCACATGGTGTAATTCCCTAAAAAAACCGTGGATTGGCATATTTATTAATATTTTTCGTGACTTTCTTTTTACATATTTTGCAATGTCATTAGCCCGTTAATTGCTAAAGGTGGATCATTCCTCAGCCGATATGTGTTGAATATTAAACAATCCTTCAACGCTGTAGCGGCACCTGACGCGCAAGATTGAGAGCGGAAAGGGCAGCAAGTCGGCGAGAGAAAACGCCCGGATATGGAAATCATAAGCCTTGTTACTAGTTTTCGACATTTCAAACGCCGGAAAGTTAAACTTTTAGCGTCGTTATACTTACTGTTTGCTTTTGCGACGCAGGCCGCGCCGCTTAGCCCCGCCGACCGCGACAGTATCGAACAGCAGCAGCGGCAACTTCTGCAGCAGAACCAGCAGCAGCGTCAGGAACTGGAGCGCAGCACACCGATAACACCCGCGCCGCAAACGCCAGCTCAACCCGGCGGCCCGTGCTTTGATATTCACGACATTACCCTCAGCGGCGCAGACCATATGCCCGCGCGAATACAGCAAAAACTTACCGAACCCTATCTGCAACAGTGCCTCGGCATTGGCCAGATTAATGCCCTGGTGAAACAGGTCTCCGACTGGTATATCGGCCAGGGTTACATCACCAGCCGCGCGTTTCTCACCGAGCAGGATTTGTTTTCCGGCACCCTCAGCCTGACAATCATGGAAGGCAAACTCGAAGCCATCAAAATGGAAAATCAACGCGGCGCAATGCTGGCGATGGCGTTTCCGGGACGGGTGGGCAAAATTCTTAATCTGCGCGATATCGAGCAGGGGATGGAGCAGATTAACCGGTTGCGCAAAACGCCGGTGCAGATTGAAATCCAGCCCGGCAGCCAGCCGGGATACTCCATCGTCAACCTCACCTCAACGCCTGAGTTTCCGCTGCAGGTCAGCGCCGGTTTTGATAACTCAGGGCAGAAAAGCACCGGCACCGGACAGGTCAGCGGTTCGCTGACGGGCAATAACCTGCTCGGGCTGGCGGATCATTGGTTTGTCAGTGCGTCACGCAGCAGCGACGGCGCAAGCGACCACGACGCGAAAAGCGTGCAGGCGGGCGTTAATCTGCCTTATGGCTACTGGCTGTTCGATTACAACTACAGCTACAGCGATTACCTGAGCACCATTGAATCGCAGGGCTATCTCTGGCGCTCCACCGGCGACAGCCAGGCGCACCGTTTCACCCTTTCCCGCGTACTGTTTCGCAACGGCGACATGAAAACCGCCGCCAGACTCGGGCTGACGCACCGCCTCAACCGAAATTATCTCAACGATGCTCCGCTGGAAAGCAGTACCCGCAGCCTGACCAGCTGGACGGCTGGCCTCAATCACAGCCAGAAACTCTGGGGCGGATACGCCACGCTTAACCCGGCGTTCAGCCGTGGCGTGCCGTGGTTTGGCGGCGAAAGTGATGAAGATAAAAAACCGGATGCCCCGCGTGCGGAGTTCTCTAAATGGACGATGTCCACCAGCTATTACCGGCCTGTCACACAACGTATTACCTGGCTGACCAGCGCCTACGGCCAGTGGGCTGACGACCGTCTTTACGGCAGCGAACGTCTGACCGTTGGGGGCGAAAGCTCGGTGCGGGGGTTCAAAGAGCAATACCTCTCCGGCGACAACGGCGGCTACTGGCGTAATGAGCTGGACACTCAACTGTTCGCCATGCCGGGGCTCGGACAAATCAGCAGCGTAACGGCCCTCGACGGCGGCTATCTGCAACGCAGCAATCACGACACCAACGCCTCCGGCACTCTGTGGGGCGCGGCGGTCGGGCTTGCCAGTACCAACGCACATTTCTCCAGCCAGTTTACCGTCGGCTGGCCGCTGAGCTATCCGGACTCACTGGCACCGGATCGCGTCACGGTCTACTACCGTATCGGCTTTGCACTTTAGCTTTGTACCTCTACATAAGAGAGAAGGAATTCGGCGATGAAATCGATCACAGAGCAACCGGTCGCGTTATGGCGTAAGGCACTGGCGTACGGGCTGATGGGCTGGCTGGTCTGGCAACCGGTGATGCCCGCATTTGCCGCCGGTATTACCGTGGCCGAAGGCAACACCCGAACCGATCAGGCGGGCAACGGCGTGCCGGTAGTGAATATCGCCACCCCGAATCAGGCCGGGATTTCGCATAATAAATACAACGATTTCAACGTCGGCCAGCAGGGCCTCATCCTCAATAACGCCACCGGTAAACTGACCCAGACTCAGTTGGGCGGGCTGATCCAAAATAACCCCAATCTTACGACAGGTCAGGAAGCGAAGGGCATCATTAACGAAGTGGTGTCAGCGAACCCTTCGCAGCTTAACGGCTACATGGAAGTCGCCGGTAAAGCCGCCAACGTCATGGTCGCCAACCCCTACGGCATCACCTGTAACGGCTGCGGCTTCCTCAACACCCCGAACGCCACGCTGACCACCGGCAGGCCGGTGCTGAACGCGGACGGTTCGCTGCAGTCCCTCGACGTCACGCAGGGTGCGATTACGGTTGAAGGTCAGGGGCTGGATGCCCGCACGAGCGACTCTTTTTCACTGATTTCCCGCGCCGCGCAGATTAACGCCGGGCTGTACGCTAGAGACCTTAACGTCACCCTGGGTGCCAACCGTGTCGATGCGCAGGGCAATGCCACGCCGATATCCGGCGCAGGCGTACCGTCGGTGGCGATTGACACCGGCGCACTCGGTGGCATGTATGCCAACCGCATTCATCTGGTTTCCAGCGACAAGGGCGTCGGGGTCAACCTCGGCAACCTGAACGCCTCGGTCGGCGATATGCAGATTGATGCCAGCGGCAAGCTGACGCTAAGTAATGCGACTTCGACCGGCAAGCTGACGGCGAATGCGCAGGCCATCGCCCTTAACGGTACCCAGCAGTCGGGCGCCGATATGGCGCTCAACAGCCAGGGGCAACTGGCCGTGCAGGGGAGTCAGGTGACCAGCGGCGGCAATATGACGCTGGCCGCTGACCAGCTCAATTCAGGCAATACCGCGCTGGTATCTGCGGCGGGCAATATTCATGCTACCGCCGGTAATGGCAGCCAGTGGCAGGGCAAGCTGACGGCGGGGAAAGATCTCCAACTGAACACCGGGGATCTGACCAATAACGGGCTGATCGCCGCAAACGGAAACGCCCGCATCACCACGCAGCGGCTGACCAATACCGGCACGCTGCAGGCACAGGGGACGCAGGATCTTCAGGCGACAACGCTGGATAACAGCGGGGTGGTACAGGCCAGCGGAGCCCTGACCCTCACCGCCGGAGAGACTCAGCTTGGCGGATTGCTGTCGACTGACAACCAACTGACCGGACGTTTCGGGCAACTTTCCACCCTTGCAGGGTCGCAGATTCAGTCTGGTACCGATGCGGATATCGGCGTGCAGAACAGTGCGGTACTCGGCGGTAACGTCCGCGCCGGACAAAACCTGCGGCTCAGCAGCGGCTCACTGAGTTCGGCCAGCAGCGCTAAGCTTTACGCCGTCGGCAATGTGCAGGCGGAGGCGGGCAATAACGGCGTATGGGACGGCAGCCTGACGGCGGGCGGTAATCTGGGCGTTAGTGCGGGCGACATGACCAACAACGGCACGCTGGCCGCCAGCGGCAACACGCAGATCACTACGCAAAAACTGACCAACGGCGGGCTGATCCAGGCGCAGGGCACACAGACCCTGAACGCCACCAATTTGGTGAATACGGGCAAATTGCAGGCCGGAGGCGTGGAGCAAATCCGTGCTGATAGCCTGCGAAACAGCGGCGCAATGAGTGCCGGTGGCCTGCTGGATATCACGGCCGGTGATGTACAGATTGACGGCTCACTGACGGGTTTGCAGGCCACGCAGTTGAATGTCGGTTCACTCAGTACCACCGGCGATTCGACGATCACCAGCGCAGGCGAGCTTTCGCTGACGGCTGATAACGCGCAGCTCGGCGGGTTGATTTCAACGGATAATCTGCTGACCGGACGTTTCGGCGAGCTGACCACGCTGGCAGGGTCGCAACTTCAGTCGGGCACGGACGCAGATGTTCAGGCAACCGGCAAAGCGATATTAGGTGGCAAGCTGCGCGCCGGGCAAAATCTTCTGCTCAGTAGCGGGTCACTCAACTCAGATAATACCGCGCAAATTTATGGCGTGGGCGATGTGCAGGCCAATGCGGGCAATAACGGTGTGTGGAACGGCAGCCTGACGGCGGGCGGCAATCTGGGCGTCAGCGCGGGCGACATGACCAACAACGGCACGCTGGCCGCAAGCGGCAACACGCAGCTAGCCACGCAAAAACTGACCAACGGCGGCCTGATCCAGGCGCAGGGCACACAGACCCTGAACGCCAGCGAACTGAACAACAGTAGCAAAATGCAGTCCGGCGGCGCGCAAGATATCACTGCCAATACCCTCAGTAATCAGGGGGTGATCGGCTCGCAGAAGGGGCTGGGTTTACAGGTTGCTGACCAGATGACCGTGGGTGAACAAGGCTCGCTGTTTGCCGGTGATCGGCTGAACATCGGCGGCGGTAAGATGATTGTCGACGGCACGCTGACCGGCAAAAATGGCCTGACGATCAACAGTACTTCCCTGAACGCCGGGCAAAACTCGCTGATCACCAGCCTTGGCGATATTCAGTTTACTGCCGCGCAGCAGACGCTTGGCGGCCAGTTGTCGACCTCCGGCAACGTGGGCCTGAACGCCACGGATCTCTCCGTCGGGGCACAGGGTTCCGTTCACAGCGATAAAGATTTATCCCTGACGGTAACCGGCAGCGCCATGCTGGCCGGTGCGCTCGACGGCAACACGCTGAAAGCCGGTGGCGGCACATTGCAGGTGACCGGCACCGGTTCGCTGGCTTCAACCGGTGATATGCAGTTATCCTCCGCTCAGCAACAGCTCGATGGCACCACCAGCGCGGGCAATACTCTTTCGATCACCGCTGACCTGCTGAATGCCGCACAGGGTGGTAAAACCTCGGCGCAAAATGACGTGCAGGCCACGGTTGCCAGTGGCGGACAGTGGTCTGGCAGCCTGATTGCCGGGCGCGACCTTAACTTCTCCTCGCACGATTTCAGCAACGGCGGCACGCTGGCCGCCAACCGCAACGGGCAGTTCAGCTTCGGTATCCTGACCAATAACGGCCTGCTGCAATCCCTCGGCACCCAGCAGCTTGACGGCGACACCTTCAATAACAACGGCACGGCGCAGTCCGGCAGTGACCAGACGCTGACCCTGAATCAGTTCAACAATCAGGGGCTGACCGGCACCCGCGGCGACTTAGCGCTGACCGTGCGGGACGGCGTGATTAACGGCGATGCGGCAATCTTACTGGCCGATGGTCAGCTGACGCTCAACACCGGCCAGGCAGATCTGGGCGGTACGCTGACCGGCACGCTGGGGGCGACGCTTAACGCCACCGCGCTGACCACCCGCGCCGGATCTGTACAGTCCAGCCAGGGCGATGTGGCTCTGAAGACTGATACTGCGAACTTAAACGGTTTTCTCTCCGCCGACGGCAACGCGGCGCTGACCACGCAACAGCTCACTACCGGCAACGGCTCGCAGACGCAGGGTAAAAAGGCGCTGGGGATCAGTGCGTCTGAAAAAGCCGATCTGGCCGGGAAACTGGTGACACCGGGCACGCTGACAGTTCAGGCCGGTACGCTGACCAACGGCGCGGCGCTCGGCGCGGACAATGTGGATATCACGGCCACCTCGCTGACCAACAGCGGTGCCATCACCGCCGATGACGGCCTGCATGTGAAAGCCGGTACCTTGCAGCAGCAAGGCAGCCTGTCTGCGCAGAACCAGATGACGCTGGAAGGCCAGACGCTGGTTAATCAGGGCAACGTGTCGGGCGGTAACGTCGGCGTGAATGCTACCGGCAGCCTGACCAATCAGAACGCGGGCGTGATATCAGCGGGCAACGGCCTGACCGTGACGGCACCGGTTGTGACCAACAACGGCCAGCTTCTGGCACAAACCGTCGGCGTGAATGCCACGGGTATCAGCAACAACGGGCTGATGCAGGGCAACGGCGGTACCACGCTCACCGCCACTACCTTAACCAACGGTGCGCAGGGGCAGGTATTGTCCGGCGGCACGCTGGGTGTGCAGGCAGGCGATACGCAAAATCAGGGCAGGCTACAGGGCAGCCAGCTTACTCTGACCGGCAACAGCCTGACCAACGGCGGCACGGCATTAGGCACGAATGGCCTGAACGCGCAGATGCAGGGTGACCTCAATAACGGCGGCAGCCTGCTCTCATCCGGTGATGTCACGGTGAACGCCGCCACGCTGGAAAACAGTGGCCAGTTGCTCAGCGATAAAACCGCCACGGTGACGGCTAACCATCTGACCAATCAGGGGCAAATCCAGGGCGACACGCTGGCGCTTACGGCGAACAACGCGGACAACAGCGGCAACCTGATTGGCCTGAAGGGCCTGACGGCGCAACTGCAGCAGGATTTAACCAACGCCACGTCCGGCAAGATGCTGACGCAGGGCGCACTCACCGTCACCACTGCGCACGTCACCAACAATGGCAGCTGGCAGGCCGACAGCGCCGATTTACACGCCGGTCAGTTAGATCTTAACGGCGCGATCCAGACAGCTTCGCGCGCGAACCTCAACCTGACCGGTGCGCTCAACACGCAGGCGCAGGGCAAAATCATCTCAACCGGTCTGGCTATTTTGCAGGCGGCGAACCTGAATAATCAGGGGAACTGGTCGGCGGATAATCTCACCCTGACCGGTGGTGCGCTGACCAGCAGCGGCGGCATCAGCGGTGTCAGTCAGCTTGCGACCACGCTCAGCGGGCAACTTCAGGTTCAGCAGGGCGGCACATTACTCAGCGGCGGCACCGCCACGGTGAACGCCGGGAATATTGCTAACAGCGGCACTCTTCAGGCCGGTAACCTGACGCTCACCACCAACAGTATTAGCAACGCCGGGCAGTTACAGGGCCAGCAAAGCCTGCAGGGCATGGTGCAAAATGACATTAATAACCTGAGCAGTGGCACGCTGCGTAGCCAGGGAACCTTAGATTTGGGCGCTCAGTCGCTGCTCAATCAGGGGCAGATGCAGGGCGACGGCGTCAGCCATCTCACGTTTTCCAATAACCTGACCAATCAGGGTACGTTGCTGACCGGCGGCCGCCTGACGGTGTCTGCTCCCACGCTGACGAATACGGGTGTTTTGCAGGCGCAGGGCCTGACGATGACCGGCGGCACGCTCAACAACAGCGGTACGCTGACCGGTCAGGGCGACAGCACGCTTAACGTCACGCAGATGACCAATCAGGGCCAGCTTCAGGGCGACCGGCTGACGCTGACCGGTAACGAACTGCATAACACCGGCACCGTATTGGGCAGCCAGTCGCTGGGGCTTAACGTTCAGAACGCCGACAACCAGGCGGGCGGAAAACTCTACAGCGCAGGTAACCTGACGCTGGTGACGCCGGTGCTGAATCAGGCAGGCAGCCTTCTGGCGCTGGGGGATATGACGCTGCAACTCGGTTCGGGCTTTACCCAGACCGGCACGCTGGCAGCGGGACAGAACCTCAACCTCAGCACGCAGGGCGACCTGAACGTGCTCGGCACCTTGCAGGGCAACGGGATCCAGCTCAGCTCGACCGGCAACTTTACCAACAGCGGTCAGCTGCGCGGTGGCGGCGGTACGGTGGGCGTGGACGCCAGCAACATCCAGCTCAACGGCAGCGGCAGCGTACAGTCCGGAGGGGATATCCGCCTCGCCAGCCGTGGCGTGATTAACAACAGCGGCTTTGTCGGCGGAGCGGGCAACGTGGTGATGTCCGCTGGTGGCCAACTGACGAACAGCGCGCTGCTGTACGCCGGTAACAACATGCAGTTGCTGGCCGACAGTATTCACAATAACTACGGCGATATTCTGGCAGGCAACAGCCTGTGGCTGCAGCGGGACGCGGCGGACAACGCCAACAGTGAAGTGGTCAACACGTCGGGGGATATCGAAACCACCAACGGCGATATCACCATCAACACCGGCCATCTGCTGAATCAGCGGGACGGGCTGAGCACGACGAGTTCTTATCAGGCGGCGGCAGCCAGCCCGGCATCCGGCGGTGCCAGTTCGATCAAGGTGCGTCTGGGGGATCTGGATGATGATGAACTGGGTACTTACCTGTCAACGTTCAATTATAACAACGGCGGAAGCGGCAGTAATGGTGAGCGCTGGAGTATAACAACCAGCTATCTGGCACCCAACCAAAAAGGATCAGTTAAAGAGTTCCTGGAGGGCACATCAACCGTGACGGCGACGGCCAGCGGAGGTGCCGGACGTATTGCCGCTAACAACAATATCAATATTGCAGCCAGCACTCTGGACAATGTCGGCAGTAATATTCTGGCGGGTGAGAATATCTCACTGTCTGGTGTGAATCTGAATAACCAGTCCTATGAAAATGGTATTCAGAATAAATATCTTACCTACACCTATACCGGCACACTGGGGTCTGATAATCCTGATAGCAAGGATTATAAAAAAACGTTTGCTACAACTTCCGACTCCACCCAGTCGACTGTTGGACGCGGGGACAGCGTTGATTCAACCGTGACCTACAACCTCTCTGAAGCACCGACTTATGAGAATGTCAGCACCGGCGAAGGCCTCCGCTCAGTTATTCAGGCCGGTGGGGCGGTTAACGCCAGTTTCAGCAATAACATCAGCAATACCACGACCTCCGCTAACGCAGGCGGTTTATCCCATGCGATAAGCGCCCCGTCTCTGAACGGTACGTCGGGCCTGCAACAGGTCAGCGGTTCGCAAAGCAAACAACTGGCATCCGCACAAAACCTGACCGTTGGATCGGTACAGTGGAACAATTCCGTCACCGATGCGTTAAAGCAAATTGGCAATCAGGGCGCAGCACTGACGGATTACCCGCTGCCGAC
The DNA here is from genome assembly GCF_019049655.1 of Rahnella rivi. Taxonomy (GTDB): domain Bacteria; phylum Pseudomonadota; class Gammaproteobacteria; order Enterobacterales; family Enterobacteriaceae; genus Rahnella; species Rahnella rivi. Next base: position 50,527 of record NZ_JAFMOX010000064.1, on the reverse strand, counting down.
CGGCAATAACGGTTTGTTTGTGGCGAGTCAGGATCCTTCCAGCCCGTATCTGATCACCACCAACCCGCAACTTGGCGGGATCGGTAAAACCGATCCGTCACTGTTCAATGCGCTGAACGATTACCTGTCGCGTCCGACCTCCGTAGTCTCCGGCGTAAATCAGCAGACCACTCAGAACGGCGCCGGGCTGAGTACAGTGCCCGGGTCCTCCGGGCTGGCGTTTGTGCAGACTTCCGCCCCGGGAGGCAAAGGGGCGACGGCTGCGGGGTATATTCCGGCGCAGGGCACAGTGATCAACCCGGTTGTGCAACCCGGCACGCCGTCCAACCCGCGTATTGAGACGGCACCCGTCTATACCGACGAGAGCAAATTCCTTGGCTCGGCCTACTTTATGGACCGGCTGAAGCTGACACCGGACTATGACTACAAATTCCTCGGCGATGCCGCCTTCGATACCCGTTATGTCGATAACGCCGTGCTCAGTCAGACCGGGCAGCGTTACGTCGGCGGCACAGGATCAGACCTTGCGCAGATGCAGTATCTGATTGATAACGCCGCCGAACAGCAGGCCGGTCTGGGCCTGCAACTGGGCGTAAGCCTGTCGCCGGAACAGGTCGCGGCGCTGACCAAAAGCATCGTCTGGTGGGAAAAAACCACCGTCAACGGCCAGACCGTTCTGGCCCCTAAACTGTATCTCTCTGCCAACGACACCCACGCGGTGACCGGCAGCGTGATTTCCGGGAACACCGTCAATCTCGACGCCGGGCATATCGTCAATGCAGGCAGCACGTTGCAGGCCGGAACCCAACTGACAGCAAAAAGCAGCGGCGCGCTGGATAATCTTAGCGCAGGGCTTATTGCCTCCAACGGAAGCCTGCAACTCGCTGCACTGGGAGATATCAATAACATTGGTTCGTCGATTTCCGGGCAGACCGTTGCGCTGCAATCCGTCAGCGGCGACATCAATAACGTCACCCAGGCGCAGCAATGGAATGCTGCACCGGGCAGCAGTAAAAATAAAACAGCGCTGCTGACGTTCAGTGAGACACAAACCGGGGACGCCGCGAGTATTACCGCTGGCAAAGGGCTCTCGCTCACCGCCGGTCACGACATCAACAACACCGGCGCCAGACTCACGGCGGGCAGTGACCTGCAACTGGTGGCGCTGAACGACATCAACATCACCGGCAATGCGCTCAGCACACAGAACACCACCTTACAGGGGAGTTCACAGGTTACGAGCAGTCAGGGCAGTGAGGTCAGTGCTTCAGGTTCATTGTCGGCCAGTGCAGGGCATGATCTGAACGTTACCGGTAGCGCGATTGCTACCAAAGGGAATGCCAGCCTGTCTGCGGTCAATGACGTCAATATTGAAACGATGGACAAGAGCAGCCACCAGACCAGCGGAAAAAATCAGAACGATATTAACGATGCCACCAGCAGTGCTGTCAGCAGCGGCGGCGATCTGGCTATTAACGCGGGGCGTGACCTGAATGCTAAAGCTGCGCAACTGACCGCCGATCTGAATGCTTCATTGAGTGCAGGACGCGATGTCAATCTTAATGCTCAGCAGACAGGAGCATATAGCGAGAAACACGGAAATAAGAGCGTTAGCATTCGGGAGACTGTACGCCAGGAAGGCACTGAGATAGCCAGCGGAGGCAATACTTCCATCATAGCTGGTCGCGATATCACCACTCAGGCCGCACAGGTGAATGCGAAAGAGGACCTGGTTTTGAATGCGGGTCGTGATGCCAATATCACCACCGCCAAAGAGAGTGATTACAGCTACGACGAAAAAACCACGGTTAAAAAAGGTTTCCTGTCTAAAACGACGACGCATACCGTTAAAGAAGATTATGCGAGTCAGGAAAAAGGCTCGGTACTGAGCGGCGACAACGTGTCTGTTAGTGCCGGTAACAATCTGAAGGTCAAAGGCTCGTCAGTGGTGGGGGACGGGCAGGTTAGCCTTACTGCGGGGAATAACGTTGATATTGTTGCCGCAACGGATGAACAGTCCAGCTATCGTCTGAATGAAAAGAAAAAGAGCGGTCTCATCAGTACCGGTGGCATCGGCGTGACTATTGGGTCGAGTAATTCCCGTTATAAAATGAATGAGGAAGGTACTACCCAAAGCCAGAGTGCGAGCACTGTCGGTTCAACGGGGGGAAATGTCAGCGTGGTCTCGGGCGGGCAGGCGCGCATCAGCGGTTCTGATTTGATTGCAGGTAAAGATCTCAGCATCAGCGGCGACAGCGTAGTCATCGATCCCGGACATGATAAACGCTCACGTGATGAAAGCTTTGAACAGAAAACCAGTGGCTTAACCGTCGCACTATCGGGTGCCGCGGGCAGCGCCATTAACTCCGCAGTGACCACGTCGTCAGAGGCAAAAAGTGAGTCTGACAGTCGACTCGCGGCTCTACAGGGAACCAAAGCGGCGCTCTCCGGCGTACAGGCGGGGCAGGCGATGGCGCTTAATGCCGCCAAAGGTAACGAGACATCGGCATCTTTCGGCGTCAGTGCAACGCTTGGGTCGCAAAAATCGTCTTCATCTTCTCATCAAAGCTCTGATGCTGTTGTGGGTTCTACGTTGAATGCGGGTAATAATCTGGCGATCACCGCGACAGGAAAAGGTCATCAGACGCAGAGTGGTGACGTGACGATCGCGGGCAGCCAGTTAAAAGCGGGCGGTGATACCATTGTAAATGCCGAGCGTGACATCTTGCTGGCAGGTTCTGCAAATACGCAGCAGTCATCAAGTAAAAACAACAGTAGCGGATTCGGTGTTGGGGTAGACGTTTCCATTGGGCAAAATACGGGTTTTGCCATCACGGCAAATGCGAATAAAGCACAGGGCAATGACAAGGGTAATGGGACGCAGTGGTCAGAGACAACGCTTGATAGCGGTAAGTCGCTGACGCTGCAGAGCGGGCGCGATACAACCCTTCTGGGTGCGCAGGTCAGCGGTGAAACGGTCATTGCCAATGTGGGACGTGACCTGACGCTTTCCAGCCAGCAGGACACCGATCGTTATGATGCTAAACAAAGCAGCGTATCGGGTGGAGTGAGTATCCCTATTGGGGCGAGCACCAACGCTGGCGGCCAGTTCAGTTACAGCCGTGACAAAATCCACAGCAACTATGACTCGGTGCAGGAACAAACCGGAATTTACGCCGGTAAAGGCGGATTCGATATCACCGTGGGTAAACATACCCAGCTTGACGGCGCGGTGATAGCCAGCACGGGCAATGCCGATAAAAATCGTCTGGACACTGGCACGCTTGGTTTTAGCGATATCCATAACCAGGCCGATTTTAGCACTGAACATCAGGGTGGCTCACTCAGTTCCGGGGGGGGTATCGCCGGTAACCTGCTTTCTAACGTCGGCAACCTCTCACTTGCGGGGGCGGGCAATAACGGACACGCCAGTGGTACGACACAGTCAGCCGTATCGGACGGCACTATCGTTGTGCGTGACACCGCGGCTCAGCAGCAAAATATCAAAGACCTCAGCCGCGACACGGAACATGCCAACGACAGCATCAGCCCGATATTTGATAAGGAAAAAGAGCAGAACCGTTTAAAACAGGCTCAGCTCATCGGGGAAATTGGCGGACAGGTGATGGATATTGCGCAAACGCAGGGCGATATCAACGGGCTGGAAAAGGCTCATGCCGACAACCCTGGGATCAAAAAACCGGGGCCGGAAGCTACGGAGAAAGAGCGTGATGCTTATGTTACTGCACTGAAAAATACCGACAGCTACAAAACTGAAATGGCGAAATACGGTACGGGCAGTGCTATTCAGCAGGGATTACAGGCTGCCACGGCGGTAATGCAGGGGCTGGCCGGTGGGGATTTAGCGAAGGCTATTGCAGGCGGGAGTGCACCGTATCTGGCGGAAGTTATCAAGGAGATTGCACCGGATGAAGCCAGTCGGGTAATGGCCCATGCTGTCGTAGCTGGCGCACTGGCCTCAGTACAAGGTAACTCTGCCGCTGCGGGTGCAGCCGGTGCTGCGACTACGGCATTAATGGGCGAAGCGATAAAAACTGCGTTGTATGGTGATATTCCAGTAAGCCAATTAAGTGAAAGCCAGAAACAAACGTTGGTTGCGCTAGGAACTGCAGCGGCAGGGTTGGCTGGCGGGTTGGCAGGCGACAACTCGGCTAATGCGATGGTGGGGGCGCAGGCTGGCCAGAATGAAATCAGTAATAACATGGTCGGTATCGGGTTAGTTCAGCAGATGCTAGCGTATGAAACCCTGAACTCTGCGGCGATAGCCGAAAGCGGTAAAGGTAATGCGAATGATCAGGCTGCGCTAGCGCTAACGAAAGCCGTGAAACAGGGGCTGGGTGCGAACTGTCTGGCGAATGATGTCTGTGTAATAATGGCGATAGTTGCGGCGCAGAACCAGCAACACACAGACGGTGCAGGAAGCAAAACTCAAACCGTGCCGGTGAATGATGATCTGACGGGAGGGAACCTGTTTAATCCGGTTCCGGACGAGAACAAAGGGACTTCACTGATTACGCCGGATCTGTCTGGTGATAATAAAGGCATGATTACTATTTCACCGGAAAGCCAGCCCGGTAAGAACGATGGTATTTATATTAATCCTAGACCTGCGCTAGCAGATAAGAATGACTCGAACTATATATCAGAGTCACAGGATGGGATTAATGCGGGTAATTTTTTAGATGGTACAACATATACCGATAAAGTACGCCAACAAGCATCTTCGGGAGATTATCATTCTTTCCCTGAATCAGTCGATGGATATGCTGGACAAGGTACGGTATCCGAGATCACTGGTGGTGATGGTGTCAAGCGTTGGAAGCTCGAAATACCTGGTACTTACAGAGGAAGTGAAGGTGTTTTCGAATATATACGAAATCCAGATGGGACGATTAATCATCGACTTTTTGTTCAGGATAAAAAATAAAGAGGGCTATAAGTTATGATTGGAAAAATTTTAGAGTTATATGCCCGTTGCGGACATAGCTTACTTGAAAATGGTTTAAATGAGGCAGTGTTGCCTATATCTTCATCAAATGATGCTCTTGATATTTTTAAAGAAAATGGCTGGTTAGTTTTAGGTGGTGATGTTTATCAGCGTGGAAGTGATGGGGGTATGAATAACTTTTATGCAGATTGGTTCAGCTCCTCATCTGATCCAATTGAAGCTACTGAATATGCAAAAGAGCATATTAATGGCTTGAAAGGCGATAATTTATTTATCTCTTTTACTATAAAATCATAATACTAAACTCCGGACAATCTGGTCGAGGTAGTGGCCGGGTAGCTGCGATATCAACCTTGTCAGCGGGTCTTGCTGGCGTGATTACCGGTGACAGCAGTGCCAATGCGGTAGAAGGTGCACAGGCTGGTAATAATGCGCTTGAGAATAATGCGCTGAGTCTGCCGCACAACAAAGCGCGTGCTCATGAGATAACTCAGTGCCAGGGCGATTCTGCCTGTGAAGATGCTGGAGAACTCGCCGGAAAACGTTGCTGCTGAGCAGAAATACGGCATCGGCAGCCCGTTCTGGACGGCGGGCACGGCGATATCAGGCGCGCTGGCAGGCTTAACCGGTGGTGACATGAGTCAGGCACTGGCGGGCGGGCTGGCACCTTATTTGTCCCTGGCGGTGAAGGCGGCGACCACAGACGCCAAAGGCAACGTTAATCAGGCTGAGAATATTACGGGGCACGCCCTTGCCGGCGCGGTAGTTGCCTATCTGCAGGGCGGCTCCGTGACCGGCGGCGCAGCGGGTGCGGCGACCGGCGAACTGGCGGCGCAGCTGATTGCGAAAGAGCTGTATCCGGGGGTAAAACCGGAAAACCTGACGAATGAGCAAAAGGCGAATGTGAGTGCCTTGAGCACGCTGGCCGCAGGACTGGCAGGCGGCGTGGCGGGGAATTCGTCTGTTGCAGCAGGGACTGGGGGGATTGCAGGGAAGACGGCGGTTGAGAATAATTTCCTTAGCCCACAACAAGCTGAAACGCTGAATAAGTCTATTGAGGATCAGAAAGCTGGTAAAAACCTACTAGAGGCTTCACAGAATATCGTCAGGCTGACGAATGAAGACCGAGCTAGCAATGTGTTGCTGCAACAGTACCAATCAGGCCAACCACTGACAGAAGGCCAGAAGCGAGAGCTAGCCGGATTGCTTAACCAGTATGGTTATGAACTTCAGTCTATGTACGGGTATACCCCAGAGCACGCGGCTGACGCTATTCAGTCACTGGTCGCAGGTAAGGCATTTGTCGCCTCCACAGGAAATATCAAAGCGTATAACGAGGCGCTGAGTTATCTGAAAGGATACAGTGTCCAGTCTGGCCAAGCCGCATTAGGAACTGATGCTCTACTCGCTTTGCCAGGTGCACCGGGGATTATTGCTCGTTCAACTCTGGCTGCTGGTGGGGCTTATCAAACCGGTACTGGGATCGGTCAGGTCGTTGAGGGCAACTACGGAGAAGGTGCACTAAATATCGGCTTAGGGACAGCGGCAATCTTTGGTGGTGTTGCGGGAAATAATGTCATAGGTAAGACAGATGGCGCCATAACGTCACCGAATAACTCTAACATATGGCAAACAGGCTCTATCGGTAATGTGATTACAAAATCTGAGGGGTCTTTAACGGGGCCAGTAACCAAGATGGAGTCAGGGATGACGAAAGAGAATATCCGCTCTCTCAACAGGGAAAATGAGAGTGCTCAAATTCTTTCGCAATCAGGATTTTATATAGAGCAGAACCCTTCTATAGCTGGAAATAAGAATCCAGATTACCGGATTAATGGCGAGATCTTTGATAACTATGCCCCTAGATCTAATAGTGTGCGAAATATCTACAGCGAGGTTAAATCTAAAGTAGACAAAGGCCAGACATCTAATGTCGTGATCAATATGTCTGACACTAAAGTTAGCATTCCAGAACTTCAAAAACAGCTAACGCAGTGGCCAATTATGGGATTGGATAAAGTTATCGTAATTGATAAAACCGGCAACGCTATTAGGGTGAAGTGAGGATGCTATGTCTATAGGATTAACATGTTTTACTAAGCTGACTTGTGCTGATTTGCAACATAAGTTGAACGAATTTGCGACACGATATCCAGATGTATTCCCCGCGCACTACTATTTATCTACTGCGGGTATACCACATCCAATTCAAAAAGAGGTATCTAATGAATTTGGGTTGGATCCGATATCGTATTGTTATATATCAGTAAATAATAAATCGCTTAAAATATCGACTGATAAGATGGCTGAGATGATTAGGGAAGCTCTAGGGGCGGACAATGTCATTGTTCTTTTAAATAGTGAAGATTTAATCTAAATCCTGTAATAGGTCCCGGCCTACTGGCCGGGATTTTTGCTTCTAAGCTCTGAAACTGTCAGCTTCCAGCCTTGCAACCGGAGCAAACTGGGCGCAGCGGTGACTTCCAGTTGTTCCGCATCGATAATGCCGGACTCGGTGAGCCAGTCGCCACCGATAATCACCTCGCCGTTCTCTATCACCCAATCCGTCCGCAAATCTTGCCGCTGTTGGCTAACGTCGGCAACCTCTCACTTGCGGGGGCGGGCAATAACGGACACGCCAGTGGTACTGTAAGCATCCCGCTTAACCGGCCCATTCACTTTTAGAGATCTTCGGACATACAGATCATGTCCCTGAGGAGATCGCTATGCGTAAGATCCGATTCACCGAGTACCAGATCATCACCGTTCTAAAGTCTGTTGAAGCCGGACGTACTGTCAAAGATGTCTGCCGCGAAGCGGGAATATCTGAGGCTTCATACTATAACTGGAAAGCGAAGTATGGTGGCATGGAAGCCTCTGATATCAAAAGATGAAGGATCTTGAGGACGAAAACCGCCGTCTCAAACAGATGTTTGCCGACCTGAGTCTGGAAAATCGCGCGTTAAAAGACGTCATCGAAAAAAGCTTTAAAACCAGCGATAAAGCGTGAGCTCGTCAGCTATCTGACCACACAGTTTACGATGAGCATACGCCATGCATGCAGGACGTTATCGCCGAGTAGGACGGTGTTTCGCTATCAACCGGATACGCGACGTGATGAACCGGTGATCCATAGGCTGACTGAGGCGGCTGAACGCTATCCCTGCTACGGTTTTAAGAAGCTTTTTCAGGTGCTTCGCAGGCAGGGGCACGTCTGGAATCACAAGCGGGTACACCGGATTTACTGTCTGTTAAAACTGAATTTTCGTCGTAAGGGTAAACAACGCCTGCCGGTGCGCGATCCGGCTCCGCTGGCAACGCCGGAAGCACTCAACCAAAACTGGTCGATTGATTTTATGCACGACGCCCTGACATGTGGCCGACGTGTTCGGCCCTTCAACATCGTGGATGATTTTAACCGAGAGGATCTGACCATCGAAATTGACCTGAATATCCCGGCGCAGCATGCTGTATGGGTGTTGGACAGAATAGTGGCAAACCGTGTATTTCCGCTGAAGAGGCGAACGGATACGGGCCGAAACTGATATCGCTGGCTCTGGCACAAAGGGCTGAGGCCCATGATGTAATGCTGGAATTTATCAAGCCAGGCAAACCGACACAAAACGTATTTATCGAACGGTTTAACCGAACGTTCCGGACCGAATACTGGATTTTTATCTGTTCAGAACGCTGAATGAAGCACGGGAAATAACGGAACGTTGGCTGAATGAATACAACAGTGAGCGGCCCCATGAATCCCTGAATAACCTGACGCCGGAAGAATACCGGCTGATGGCCGAGAACACGGAAATCTCAAAAAGTGTGTGGAACTAAAGCTGGGATACTTACAATTTTATTGATCGACATGTAGGAAAAACTGAAGCGGAGTTATTTGATAGAGTGTCTACAGGTAATACAAAAACAGCATCTACATTTACTGATAGAGCTACAGCAGAAGCTGTAACAAGTAAAGCCATTGATAGTAATCAATCGAAGATCCAGAGTTATTTATCTGGTAGCCAAAAAGGTTACTTAGAACTTGATTATCAATCTTCTGCTGCTATTGGTATTAGCGTTACTCGTGGTTCTACAAATGTTGTACCAACCACAAATGCCAGAATTATCATTGGAAGGGATCCTTCAATGCCAGAGGGATATAAAATCATTACAGGATATCCAACACCATGAATATTAAAGAGAAATATCCTTCCTTGTCATATTTGCTAAGATGCTACTTTAACCAAGATTTTGAAGTGCTCTTTGGCAACGCGGATGAAACATTAGCAGCTTATAAGGCTACCGAAACTGCGGAAGAGCGATTGCAGATGAAAGCTGAAATAGATTATCTGTTGGCACTTTCTCTGTCAGATGATGAATTACAAGACATTTTGCTTAACAAAATTGATTGTAATTATTATTACCCTAACGAATGGCCTTCATCTGAAGAATGGTTAAAGCATATATACAAACAAATGAACTGAAAGATCCCGGCCACCGAGCCGGGATTTTTACCTGTCAGCTGTCAAATCCACTTCCCGACAGGAGGCTTCTTAGCGGTGATCACCCCAATAAACTCAAGGATTTGCTGTTGCTTACGGCCCGAGAGCTTACAGACCTTCTTCAGTGTCTGCATAATCTCCGGCTCTGGCGGCGGTGTGGGTTCGGGATCTTGTGGGGTCAGCACCAGCCAACCGGGCATCACGCGAACCTTCAGCGGTGTACCGGTTGTAAACCCCGCATCTTCCAGCCAGTCGCTTTTAAGTGTGGTTGTTGTGGTTGCTCTTTAACAGCGTTGGGGAAAGTGGCTTGCAACGCGCAGCGTTATCTCGGCGTTATCCATGGTTTTTTCCAGCTTGGCGGCATCAGCCCGACGGCGCGAAACCTGATGCGGGATCTCGCCTGGCGCGTCAGTTCATTGGATAAGCCGTAATCTGGCGTGTTTTAGTCATACTGTTGTTGGCTTTTTCACACAGCTCGAACAGCGCAGGGATAAGGTGGGCCGAGGCTTTCAGGTAACCACTGACCTGCGCAATCCCTTCAGGGGGGAGTGTCTCGCAATTCTCCAGACCTTCGCTCAGGCACAGTAAACCCTGGCACAACCCTTCGGCTGATTCGGACGCCAGCGCGCTGAGATCGTAGAGTTGTGCCTCGGCAAAGTGTCCTACGTCCAGCTCGGAAATCAGTGAACGAAATACGGTGATGGAATTAGCGGTGAATGCGGTGTTGTCGGTATCAGTCATGATGATCATTCCATTGTCAGTGAGTTGAAATCCCTTTTCCGGCCGGGAAGTTGCCGCTGCGAAGTCACTCTATCTTTGTTGAAGATTCAAAGAAATAACCTGTATGCATTTACAGTATTTTGTTGCGAGAGTTGGAAGGCAACTCGCAATTTTTGCCGCAGCGAAGAGAGCCTAATTCGTGGGATTTATACCGTAAGAGGAATTTTTAGGCAGTTTTGGTTTTTGCGAGATGTTTTGGAAAAGGGGGATGAATTTAAACGTGTAAACGGGGGGTTATCGCGCCTAACTTTGGTAAAAGTGGTCAAACTATTCAAAAAATAAATGCATGAGTTGTATGTAATCAAGAACGCCTTATACTTCCAACCTATTGATTCAACTAACAGGTGTCGATAGATGGCGGATGAAGAGGTTTGCGTAGTTCTCTCTGAGAATGACGTATCAAAGTGGGATGATAAAACTGGTGAGCGATATCATTATCCTAATAAATACAAAAATCTTATTCGCCCCGGAATGCGATTTATTTACTATAAAGGGCGCCTAAGACCTGAAAACAGACTGTATGCTTCTCTACGTTTATCAAAGGCACCGCATTATTTTGGCATTGGACGAATAGGTGAAATTACACCTGATGGCAAAGGTGGCTTTTACGCAACAATAACTGATTATCAGCAGTTCAATCATGCAGTTATTTTTAAAAATGATGAAGGGTATTACGAAAAAATACCAGAGACCCAAAAACTAAACTATTTCCGGGTAGGCGTACGCCCTATTTCAGTAGATGTCTTTGCAGACATCGCCGTAGCCGCCGCGCTAACTGAACCTCGCCACATCATCGGCGATATTAAAAATGAAGCGGTGCATGTTGAAAATGAAGCTGACGAAGAATCGCTGGTTTCTTACCAAGAAGGTAAAAAATCTTCCAAGTTTGTCACCATTTATGAAAGAGATCAGAGGCTAAAAAAACTCGCTAAAAGTTATCACGGCACTACTTGCTATGCCTGTGGCTTTAATTTCGAGGATTTCTACGGAGAGTATGCAAAAGACTTTATCCATATTCATCACGTGGTGCCGGTTTCGGAGTTTGGCCAATCTAAAGCTGTGGATTATAAAACGGAACTCGTTCCCGTTTGTGCTAACTGCCATGGGATCATTCATCGCAAAAAAGACCGCACGCTTTCAATTGATGAATTAAAAAGCATGATCGCTGCAAGTCAAAAAACGCCCTAAAAAGGGCGTTTCAACGTCTAGCTAATCTCCCCTCCTAAAAAATCCTCCCCATCTCCAGTTGCCCCATCAGTAACGCGTTATCACTGTAATCCACCGGTACGGCGACGACGGCGGGGCCTTGTACGTCCATGGCGGCGCGCAGCGTGCTTTCCAGCGTTTCGGCGGAGGTGACGGCAAAACCTTTGGCGCCGAAGGCGTCGGCGTAGGCTTTGAAATCTATCGGGCCGAACTGGATGCCGGAGGTGCGGTGGTATTTTTTCTCTTCCTGGATGGCCACCATGTTGTACGCCTCATCAACCCAAATGATGTGCAGCAGGTTGACGCCCAGACGGACGGCAGTTTCCAGTTCCATGCTTGATTGCATAAAGCCACCGTCGCCGGAAACGGACACCACTTTGCGGCCCGGATCGACCAGCGCGGCACCGATAGCCCACGGTAATGCGACGCCCATGGTTTGCTGGCCGTTGGAAATCAGCACCTGACGGGCGCGGAAACTGTAGAGGTAGCGGGCGATCCAGATATGGAAACTGCCCATGTCGACGCACAGGGTGACGTCGCTGTTGACGATGTCCTGCATCGCGCGCACCAGGCGCAGCGGGTGGATTGCAAACTGATTCAGGCTGCGGCCTTTCTGAGCCAGCAGCTCACGTTGCTGGCGGCGATCTTCGAGGATCTCGACAGATGACGCGCTCAGATCGATGCGCTGATGGATCTGTTCGGTCAGCAGATCCAGCGTGTCGGCGATGTCGCCCACCAGCTCGACGTCCGGCAGATAATCGCTGTCCGTTTCGGCGGGCATGACGTCGATATGCACCAGTTCGGCGTTGTCGTTACTCCACTGCGCCGGTTCGTACTCGACCGGGCTGTAACCGATGGTGATCACCAGATCGGCATTACGCAGCAGGCGGTCACCGGCCTGATTGTTGAACAAACCGACGCGCCCGGCGAAGCGGTGGAAGGAAGCCTGATCAATAACGCCCGCCGCCTGATAAGTGCTGGTCACCGGCAGATCGCTTTTATGCAGCAGACGGCGGATCGCTTCGGCGTTACGCGGCTGGCTGGCCATCAGGCCGAGCAGCAGCACCGGATTTTTAGCCTGTCGCAGCAGGTGCGCCACTTGCATGATCGCATCGTGCGGCGCACTGCCGAGCACCGGTGCCTGCGAGGTCAGCAGTTTGCCGCTGGCCGGTTCGTTGACGATATCCATCGGCAGGCTGATAAATGCCGCGCCGGGGCGGCCAAACTCGGCGGCGCGAAAGCCGTTCGCCAGCACTTCGGCCAGCGCGGAAGGGGAGGTGACTTCAGCGGAATACTTCGTCACCGGGCGAAACATCGCAACGGTGTCCATGGTCTGGTGCACCTGTTTGACGTGGTCGGCGCGTTTTACCGCACCGCCCAGCGCAACCAGCGGATCGCCTTCGGAGGTCGCGGTGGCGACGCCGGTGATAAGGTTCGAGCAGCCGGGTCCGGAGGTGACCAGCGCGACGCCCGCTTTACCGGTCAGGCGGCCAACCGCACCGGCCATAAAGGCGGCGTTGGCTTCGTGACGGACCGGGATCAGCGTAATGCTGGAATCGAGCAGAGAGTCAAAGACGCGATCGATTTTTGCGCCGGGAATGCCGAATACGTGTTTTACGCCCTGGGCTTCAAGCTGCGCGACCACCAGATCCGCACCGCATTTCCACTCGGTTTTACTGTCTGAATTTTTCATGGTGTCACTCCTTCGATGTGGCGGTGATTAACTTTCAACGGACTGGATGGCGTCGTTCAAATCATCCGGGCATAAATTGGCGTGCAGGAAATCGCTGTCCTGCGGGAAGTCGATCAGCAATTTTTCAACGGTGCCGAAGGTCAGCGTGCCGCTCTCCACCTGATAATCCAGCACGTGGCCGCCGCTACTGCGTTCCTGATTAATAAAGTGTTCGTGGTATCCGGCGACGTTGATGCCCTGCATATACGCAGGGGTCAGAAACCCAATCAGCACGCCCTGGCTGTGTTCGATATGGTAAGTCGGCTGGGCTTCGATGGCTTCGAGCATCGGTTTATAAGGCCGGTGCTGTTCCGGCACGGTGCGCGTCTCGACCCGGCTGAATCTCCCGTCAATGCGCAGCGCGCAGAAGGTGTTCTGGCTGGCGACAACCTCGTCGATCACGTGATGGATCTGCTCGCGGCTGTGCGGACGTTCGATGTGGTATTCATGGGTGGGATTAAAGAATGTCATGACGGCGAACGGCGTTTTTTGTTCCGGGCTGGCGCGTCGTGCGCTGCCGTCGCCGCGCAGCTGGAAGATGTTGCTGTTAAAGGCGATCAGCTCACCGTCGAGATGGTTGAAGGTGCCGAGGCCAAAATCGCCATGCCGGAGCAGGTCTGCCATCGTCGTCTCGCCCTCATAAACGCCGCTGAGCAGGGCGCTCATCAGTGATGACTGATACAACACGCGGTCAGGATGTTGTTGCTTAAACGCCGTGGCCGTGCGGGCGATATCGGCGACGCAGGAACAGGAATCGGAATGGTTTTTCATGCAGAGCTCCGGATGGAATGATTAACTTAGCTAACTAAAGGTTGACGCCATTCCGCCCTGAGTTCCAATATGAGGAGGTGTTCACTTTGAGACGTTTTTGATATGGAACTGCGTCATCTGCGCTATTTTGTGGCGGTGGCAGAGACGGGGCACTTCACCCGTGCTGCTGAACAACTGGGCATCTCCCAGCCTCCTCTGAGCCAGCAAATCCAGCGGCTCGAACATGAAATCGGTACCCCTTTACTAAAACGCCTGACCCGTGGCGTTGAGCTGACCGAAGCCGGAAAAGTGCTGTACGACGAGGCGCTGAATATCATCAAACTGACCGATGCTGCACTTGAGCGCACGCGCTCGGTGGCCCGTGGCATGAACGGCACGCTGCGCATCGGTTTTGCGACTTCGACCGCGTTTAATCCGCAGGTTTTTTCGCTCTTACATCGCTTTCGGGATAAATATCCGGGCATGGTGATGGAGCCGCAGGAAAAAGACATGGCAGGGCTGATGACCGCGCTGGGCGAGGGCGCACTCGACGTGGCCTTTATTCGTCTGCCCTGCGAACGCAGCAAAGCGTTCAGTTTTAAGGTTCTGGATATTGAAGAGATGATGGTGGCGCTGCCGAAAACGCATCCGCTCAGCCAGGGTAAGGACGTCCGGCTGGCGGCATTGCGTCACGACGCGCTGATCACTTTTCCACGGGATTTATCGCCGGGGTTGTACGATGCGGTGACGACGGCCTGCGAAGAAGCGGGTTTTTCGCCGCGCTATGGTCAGCAGTGTCCGCAAATCACGTCATCGCTGAGTATGGTGGCGACAGGATTTGGTTACGCGCTGGTGCCGGCGTCGCTTGGTAAAATTGATGAGAATAATGTGCGCTGTCTGCCCATTGCCGGGCAGACATTGACGACGCAGATAGCGCTGGCGTGGCGCAGAACGGATAACTGCAAGGCCGCACTGCATCTGGTGGGGTTGTTATAGCTACACCACAATAATCACAGACACCCGACGGTTCTGCGCGCGTCCTTCCTGCGTTTTATTGCTGGCGACCGGCTGGCTCTGGCCTAATCCGCGCGTGTGAATATTGGCGCGTGGCATGCCGGCCTGAGCAAAGGCCGCGGCGACGGTGTTGGCGCGGCGCAGTGACAGATCGTTGTTGTAGCCGACATCACCGTAGTTGTCGGTGTGGCCGTCGAGATTCACTTTCATCAGGCCAACATGCAGCAAATCGCTGGCAAGTTTTTCGACCGTTTTTTCACTTTCCGGTGAAAGCGTCGCCTGATTGTTACCAAACAGCACTTTCGCATCCAGACCCAGTTCCCAGCCTGCGGCCGTCTGCGTGAAGCCATTTTTTTGCAAAACAGCGATTTGTTCCGCAGTGAGTCCGGCGGGTTTGGTCTGGCAGGCGGCCAGCAGCAAAATGCACAGTCCCATCGCGGCGAACTGATACCAGGTTTTCAATGTGTGATACGCGTGCATGGTGGTGTTAACTCCTTTTAGTCTTTCGTCACGACGGTCAGCGGCATGCCTGTTGAAACATGCCAGCAGCTGCCTGATATTTTTTTCGAGCGGTACATCGCTTCATCGGCTTTTTCCAGTAACTCTTTAGCGCTGTGTGCCTGTGAAGGTGACAGCGCGATACCAATACTCAGCGAAACATCCAGCGTCTTGTTGTTGAGCAATATCACCGGCGTTTTCATGGTATCGACAATGCGTTCGGCAAAGGCCACCGATTCGGCGGTAGAGTTCATCGGGTCAAGCAGAATGGCAAACTCATCGCCACCCAGGCGCGCCAGCACATCGCCTTCGCGCAGGGTCTTCGACAGACGTTCGCCAATCACCATCAGCACCCGATCCCCCGCCGCATGGCCGAGTGAATCGTTGATCTCTTTGAAGTTATCGACATCAATAAACAGCAGTGCCAGAGACAGCGGCGGGCGCATCGGATTGAAGCACTGATTGAGGGTATCAATAAAGAACGCGCGATTATGCAGACCGGTCAGGCCGTCGTGCAACGCTTTTTTGGTCAGGGATACGTTCTCGTTTTTCATGTGATTTTCCCAGGCTTCCAGCTCCGTCAGCAGGCTGTTGAAGTCCTGACTCAGCGTATGCAGTTCGGCAACCGGCGCGGAAGGGACGCGCAGATTAAAGGAGCGGTTAGCGCTCACTTCGTGGGTAACCCGCGTGATATGGCCGAGTGCGTCCACGATGCCTTTTTGCATCCGCCGCGAGAAATAGAGCGCAACCAGCGCCGTCAGAACCAGGCAGCCAATCAGGCTGAGCACTGTCTCCAGCAGGAAGCCGAGCAGGCTGGTGCCGTTACCGGTAAGCCAGACGGTGCCGATCACCGAACCGGAATGAATGACCGGCAGCGTCACCGGATCCGGGAAAGCAAGATGTCCGATGAACTGCCCCAGTTTGTCCCAGTTCCCTTCCGTCGGGCGTTGCCATTCGGCGAAGGTATTGCCCGCCGGGGTCAGGATTTTCGCCTGCGAGAAATCTCCCCGGTCGGCAATAAAAATCAGCGAATCATGGGCGGCAGAGGCATCGTTAAACACCAGCGCGGCTTCTGTGGTGTAGCTGATCGCACGCGCGGTCAGCTGCAGATTACTTTCCGCATGTGAGCGCAGGGCAATCAGCGCCAGTAAAGTCAGTAAAAAGCCCGCCAGGCCGATCGCCGTCAAAATCACAATAACGTGGATGCGGTTGAGCGCAGCGCCCAGGGTTTTACGCGGGCGCGGCTGTTCAACCTCAGGAACAGGAATAGTTTTATTCTTCATCGTTACTCCTTTTCCCTGGCAAGTTGTAATACGGCGGGATTTACCCGCACGCCGCTGCGTGACAGCGTATCCAGGTTCAATTTAAACCCGGTATGTTGAGGGGTGATCACCAGACAAAAGGCATTGAGTAATGCACAACCGTCATCCTGCTCACTGATGGTCAGTACCGCGTGGCCTGTGAGTCGCTGGTTTAAATCTGCCTGCTGTTCCGGCGAGGTGTAGCCGGAGTAAATGGCGTCACATTGCGTCGCCAGCATCGGGCTGTCGAAAGGGTAAGTCATCACGTTGAGCGGTCTGCCGGAGAAAGCACTGCCATCGGGCGTTAACTGCGCCGCAAATTCTACCGGGGGAATGATGCAAAGCCGCAACGCAGTTGAAGAGGCCTCCCCGGCGGGCCAGCGCGAATAGCTGAGGATCCCGTTAACGGTCTGGGCGACGCTCGCCTCCTGCGCCACGTCATCATGTGTTTCTGCCACGCTTTGCGTCAGCGGGGCGATAGTGAGAAAAATGAGCATGGCAAAGCCGTACATCGCCTTGAATAACCGGCGGTTATGCGTCTTCACTGACAGGCAAAAAGAATGTCGGGCTTTGTCCATGGGCTCGCTCTGCGATTCATCCGGTTAAAATTGTTTCACCGGCGTAAGAATAACTTTATCGGCAATACTTCTGAAAGCGTCAGTAAAAAATTTATCTGCCCGTAAACCGGCATAATTGTGCTGATTTGTTGACATGGCGGCAGACACAACAGGGAATACTGAAGAAGTCTTAATGTAATTCGTTTTCGCATTGTTTATTTATTGAACATATATTTTGTCTGGCTAAGCCGTTAAATAATCCAACTTGTTTGTATTTCAACCGTTAATTAAATAATAGTCACGGCGATAACAAATAATTCGTTAAGAATAATGTTATCAGCCTCTCCTTTTGATGAAATTAAATTGGAGAAAATGTTAATGGTTTGGAATTTAAAGGAATATTAGGCGGCTATTTTAGGATATTCGTGACCATGATCTCAAAGCCACGCGGTTACCCAGATTTTTATGCTACGGATAGGTATCATGCCCGCATTAATGGTATGTTTTATCCGTCAGGATGGTTTTTTTGATGACGGGTGCAGTGAAAAAAACATCAACCATTCTGGGGAAAACGAATTACTTTATAAATAAGCATTGAGGGATTATGGATAACACAACTATTGGAACGCTGTCTAAAGAGTCAGTCAGTTCCTGGCGTAAAACCGATACCATGTGGATGTTGGGTCTGTACGGAACAGCAATTGGAGCAGGTGTTCTTTTCTTACCGATTAATGCCGGTATTGGCGGATTAATACCGTTAATTATTATGGCTATCCTGGCATTTCCAATGACGTTTTTCGCTCACCGCGGATTAACCCGATTTGTTTTATCAGGGAAGAATGCCGGTGAAGATATTACCGAAGTGGTGGAAGAGCATTTTGGTATTTCCGCCGGTAAGCTAATTACGCTGCTTTATTTCTTCGCGATTTACCCGATCCTGTTGGTTTATAGCGTTGCTATCACCAATACCGTTGAGAGCTTTATTACTCATCAGATGCATCTGACAGCACCTCCGCGCGCATTATTGTCGCTGGTATTGTTGTTAGGCTTAATGACGCTGGTGCATTTCGGTCAGGATCTGATCGTCAAAGCGATGAGCATTTTAGTCTTCCCGTTCGTTGCGGTATTAATGGCGCTGGCGCTGTACCTGATCCCAAACTGGAACACCACAGTCTTTGAGAATGTCTCCCTGTCCGGTAACGGCGTAGGGCACGGCATGCTGATGACCCTGTGGCTGGTTATTCCGGTGATGGTGTTCTCCTTCAACCACTCGCCAATTATCTCTTCTTTTGCGGTCGCAAAACGTAAAGAGTACGGCGACGACGCTGAGAAAAAATGCTCACGCATTCTGGCATTTAGCCACATCATGATGGTGCTGACGGTGATGTTCTTCGTCTTCAGCTGCGTCCTGAGCCTCTCTCCGGCAGACCTGATGGAAGCCAAAGCGCAGAACGTTTCTATTCTGTCGTATTTAGCCAACCATTTCTCTAACCCGGTGATTGAATATATCGCTCCATTTATTGCCTTTATTGCAATTACCAAATCTTTCCTCGGGCATTATCTCGGTGCACGTGAAGGTTTTAACGGCATGGTGATTAAATCACTGCGCAGCAAAGGGAAAACAATTCCATTACCTAAGCTCAACCGTTATACCGGCATCTTCATGTTAGTCACGGCCTGGGCGGTTGCTACGCTCAACCCAAGTATTCTGGGTATGATTGAAACCCTCGGCGGCCCGATTATTGCGATGTTATTATTCCTGATGCCTATGTATGCCATTCGTAAAGTTCCGGCAATGAGAAAATACAGCGGCCACATCAGTAATGTTTTCGTGGTAATTATGGGTCTGATTGCTATGTCAGCCATTGTATTTAGCCTGATTGGTTAATCATTAAAACCGAAGTAAAGTGAGCGGGAATATTCCCGCTCGCTGTTTCCTGCACCTCTTTTCCTGTTATTTCCCGTAATCCTATTCAGACATGGAGTCCACCGTGATCAGCGTCTTCGATATTTTCAAAATTGGTATTGGTCCTTCCAGTTCGCATACTGTTGGCCCGATGAAAGCCGGGAAAATATTCACTGATGAACTTATTTCTTTAGGTCATCTCGCACAGACCACCCGCGTGGTGGTAGATGTTTACGGGTCTTTATCTTTGACCGGTAAAGGTCACCACACCGATCTGGCCATCATTATGGGGCTGGCCGGAAATATGCCGGATGACGTTGATATTGATGCGATTCCTGGGTTTATTCGTCAGGTTGAAGCCACCGGACGTCTGATGCTCGGCAAGGGCGCCAAAGAGGTCGATTTCCCGGCGAATTCAGGCATGAATTTCCACACCGGTAATCTGCCGCTGCATGAAAACGGCATGTCCATCAGCGCCTTTAACGGCGATGATCTGCTGTACACACAAACGTATTACTCCATTGGCGGCGGCTTTATCGTCGAAGCCAGCAAATTCGGGCTACAGGATGAAAACCCTGTCGTGCGTCCGTATCCGTTCCGCTCGGCCAGTGATTTGCAAAAACACTGCACCGACACCGGCCTGTCGCTCTCCGCGCTGATGCTGCAAAACGAACTGGCGGGCCATTCGCGCGTGGAAATCAGCGAACATTTTGCGGCGATCTGGAATGTCATGAGCGAAGGCATTACCCGCGGAATTCACACCGAAGGGCTGCTGCCGGGGCCGATGAAAATCAACCGCCGCGCCGCCGCACTGCGCCGCATACTGGTGACGCAGGACAAAAATAATGTCGACCCGATGGGCGTGGTGGACTGGATCAATATGTACGCGATGGCGGTGAACGAAGAAAATGCCGCCGGTGGCCGCGTGGTCACTGCACCCACTAACGGCGCGTGCGGCATCATTCCTGCGGTGCTGACCTATTACGATCAGTTTATCCGCCCGATAAGCCCTGATTCGTACAGCCGTTTCTTCCTCGCATCTGGCGCGGTCGGCATTCTGTTTAAGATGAATGCGTCAATTTCCGGTGCAGAAGTCGGTTGTCAGGGCGAGGTCGGCGTGGCCTGTTCCATGGCGGCAGCGGGTCTGACCGAGTTGCTGGGCGGCAGCACCGCGCAGGTATTTATGGCGGCAGAAATCGCGATGGAGCACCACCTCGGGCTGACCTGCGATCCGCTGGCCGGACAGGTTCAGGTGCCGTGCATCGAACGTAATGCCATCTCTGCGGTGAAAGCGGTCAACGCATCGCGTATGGCACTGCGCCGCACCAGCGAGCCGCGCGTGTGTCTCGATAAAGTCATCGAAACCATGTACGAAACCGGTAAGGACATGAACTCGAAATACCGTGAAACGTCTACCGGTGGTCTGGCGATAAAAGTCCTGGCTTGTAACTGATCTCTTTCCTTCATATTTCCTAAAAGGCGGGAAACCGCCTTTCTCGTCTCCTTCCCGATTTTCCTCCTGTGCTATGTTTTGGTTATCAAAAAATTTATGTAGTCCCTCAAAACACTTGGAAAACAGTTAAAAGGAAACGTCCGGCATGTCTAAATTTTTCATGAATGACCGCAAGACTCTGATTAACGATGTTATCGAAGGGGTGATCCTGACCTCTCCCTACAAAAATCTGGCAAAACTGGACATCGATCCGGCCATTCGCGTCGTTGTGCGGCGTGACTGGGATAAGAAAAAAGTTGCGCTGATCTCCGGCGGTGGCTCGGGCCACGAACCGGCGCACGTCGGGTTTATCGGCAAAGGGATGCTGACCGCGGCGGTATGCGGCGAAGTGTTCGCCTCGCCGAGCGTCGATGCGGTGCTGAATGCAATCGTGGCGGTCACCGGCAAAGCGGGCTGTCTGCTGATCGTCAAAAACTACACCGGCGACCGTCTGAATTTCGGTCTGGCCGCCGAGAAAGCCAAAGGCATGGGCTATAACGTCGAGCTGGTGATGGTGTCTGACGACATTTCCCTGCCGGACAACAAGCAGCCACGCGGCATCGCCGGTACCGCACTGGTGCACAAAATTGCCGGTTACGCGGCAGAGCAGGGAAAATCTCTGAAAGATGTCACTAAAATCGCCCAGCAGGCGATTGATGCCACCGCCAGTATCGGTGTGGCGGCGGCCGGTTGCAGCCTGCCGGCTGGCGGAGAAGATGAAGAAGAACAACGTATCGAATCAGGCCACGTTGAGCTGGGTTTAGGCATTCACGGCGAGCCGGGTGTGTCGAAGATGAAGACCCAGAACAGCAAAAAAATTGTCGATACGCTGGTCGAAAAGCTCCAGCCGCATGTGAAGAAAAGCGACAAGCTGGCGGTACTGATCAACAACCTCGGCGGCGTTTCTCCGCTGGAGATGAGTCAGATCACCAAAGAAGTGGTGCATTCCGCGCTCGGCGGGTCGATCCGTTATCTGATTGGCCCGGCTTCACTGGTCAGTGCGCTGGATATGAAAGGGTTCTCGCTCTCGGTGATTGCGCTCAAAGGCGGCATTGAAGAAGCCCTGCTGGCAGAAGTGGAGGCGTCCGGCTGGCAGCCGCTGGTGAAGCTGGAAAAACTGGCGACCAAAAAAGGCAAGAAAATCAGCGATAAGAAAACGGTAAAAGCGTCTTCTAATGCGCAGGTCAGTAAGATCGTGGAAACCATTACCCAGACGCTTTCCGATCTCGAAGATGAGCTGAACAAACTCGACGCCAAAGTCGGTGACGGCGATACCGGTTCGACGTTTGCCACCGGTGCCCGTGATATCCAGAAACAAAACAAAGCGAAAAAACTGCCGCTGAACAATGTGGCGGATCTGCTCGGGGTGGTGGGCGATCGTCTTGCCGTCGTGATGGGCGGATCCAGCGGCGTGCTGATGTCGATCTTCTTTACCGCTGCCGGTAAAAAAGTGGAGGAGGGCGAAAAATTACCGAAAGCCTTACTGTTCGGGCTGGAGCGTATGAAGCATTACGGTGGTGCCGATCTCGGCGATCGCACCATGATCGACGCCCTGCAACCGGCGCTGGAAGCGCTGGGCAAGAAAGATGCCCTGAAAGGCGCGGCCAAAGCGGCGGCCAAAGGCGCGAAAGATACCGCCAGCATGAAGAAGGCCAACGCCGGCCGTTCTTCTTATCTGAGCAGTGACAGCCTGAAAGGAGTGAAAGATCCGGGCGCGGTGGCTGTCGAGAAAGTGTTTGAGGCGCTGGCGAAGAAATAAGTTTGCCTGCGTAAATGAAAAAGGCCTGCGGGAAACCGGCAGGCCTTTTGTTTTTCAGCGCTCAGAAATCAGTGCCCGACCGGCCAGCGATCCAGCGTGATATTGCGATCCGGCGCTTTTGCCCCGAAATCTGACAGCACCGCTTTCACATCCGGATCGATATACCCGACATTCTCCCGTTCGACCCGCACCACGCTGTTATCGGGGATCTCCGCCAGCAAGCTTTGCAGACGCGGGTTATGAAGGAACGTCAGGTTCTGATGAAAACGCATTACATAATGGTTTTCGTTGCGCGTCAGCTGCATCGCATTGTGATGACTTTTGTATGTGCTCGACAGCAACTGCGCAAGCAGGCCGATGCCGATCCCGGCCAGCATCCCGAAGACCAGAATACCGGCCAGCGTGGCGATAAATGGCAGAAACTGCGGCAGACCAAGCCGCCACTGGGTCATGAACAACGCCGGTGAGGCCAGTTTGTAGCCGGTATACAGCAGCACCGCCGCGAGACAGGCCAGCGGAATGGTGTTGAGCATGTCACTGAAAAACATGCCGCACAGCAGCAACAGCACGCCGTGAAGCAGAATCGACACCTTGCTGCGCGCGCCGGTATTTACGTTCACCGAGCTGCGCACGATCACGGCTGTGATCGGCATGCCGCCGAGAAATCCACTGATCAGATTCCCGATCCCCTGCGCGCGCATTTCTTTGTTGGGCGAAGGCGCGGGAGTTTGCTCTTTCAGCTTTTTCAGCGCTTCCTGACTGAGCAGCGTTTCCAGGCTGGCGACCAGCGCCAGCGTGGCGGCAATCACGTAAATCTGCGGATTATTCCACGCGCTCCAGTTCGGTTTTTCCAGCTGTGAGGTGACCTCATCCACACTGTCAAATTTCGGTAGCGCAATGCGCGGCAAGGCCTGCATCGCATCCGGCACTATGCGGTCACCGAAAATCATCGCCAGACTTCCCCATAACACCGCCACCAGCGGGCCGGGCACATAGGTCATCAGTTTGATGCGCTTAAACGGCGGTGTGGTCCACAGCCACAAAATCAGCAGGGCGACAGCCGAGACAATCAGAACCGCGGGCGAGAAACTGAACGCCGGATCGCTAAAAATGCCGCGTAATCCGTCTTCACCCTGATAGCCAAGCGCGACCGGGATCTGCTGCATGATCAGCAAAATACCGATCGCCGCCAGCATGCCCTGGATCACTGAACCTGGGATGAGCGAAACAAAGCGTCCGGCTTTTATGATCCCAAAGACGATTTGCAGAACGCCCGCCAGCATCAGCGCCAGCAGCAGGGAGGAGAAGGATCCGAGCGTTTCCATGGCACCGACCACAATCGTCACCAGCCCGGCAGCCGGTCCGCTGACCGCAAAACGCGACGGGCTGAGCAGGGTGACGATGATGCCGCCGATAACGCCGGTCAGCAGGCCGACAAAAGGGGGTAATCCGCTGGCCTGGGCGATGCCAAGGCTCAGCGGCAACGCCACCAGAAACACGACAATCCCGGCCGGGATGTCGTAACGCAGGAAACTCATGTTGAGACTTTCAGAGGATTTTATCGTCATGAAGTGCTCTCCACTGCGTATGAAAAGGTGAGGATAGGGCGTGGAATGGATGCGGTCACAATGGGCTTCTCTCTGTCAGGGGGCGGCGAAAAATTCGCGATGGCCCGGTGGCGGTCAACGTCTAAAGTTAGAAATTCTTTAGTTACGATTTGAAGCTTTCTGATGCACTTTCTAACATGGTAGTCGGCAATTCCGCATAAGGAAAATCTTAGAGTGGTGAGGTGGCGATCACGGAAAACCGGGTTTGCGGCCTGAAAACCTTGATCTCACGCATGCCAAAGCCATTCCCCGCAGCAGACTATTTTTTGCCCACGTATAATCTCCGCCCTTGAATTTCTGGCTGCTAAATCACGATGTATAAGCCGTGCTTAAGCAACGTCCCCCTTTATTTCAGCGAAAACTCTTTATGCCAATCAGCCTGATCCAACCCGATCGCACCCTGTTTTCTTATCCGCGTTACTGGGCCGAATGCTACGGCACTGCGCCGTTTTTCCCGATGACCCGTGAGGAAATGGATCAGCTTGGCTGGGACAGTTGTGATGTGATCGTGGTGACGGGCGATGCGTATGTCGATCATCCGAGTTTCGGTATGGCGATCGTGGGCCGTATGCTGGAGGCGCAGGGGTTCCGCGTGGGGATCATCGCGCAGCCGGACTGGAGTAACAAAGACGATTTCATGCGTCTTGGCAAACCGAATCTGTTTTATGGGGTGACCGCCGGCAACATGGATTCGATGATCAACCGCTACACCGCTGACCGCAAACTGCGTCATGACGATGCCTATACGCCTGATAACGTCGGCGGCAAGCGGCCTGATCGCGCCACGCTGGTCTACTCCCAGCGCTGCAAAGAAGCCTACAGCGATGTGCCGGTTTTGCTCGGCGGTATCGAAGCCAGCCTGCGGCGCATTGCGCATTACGATTACTGGTCCGATACCGTACGCCGTTCAGTGCTGGTGGATTCCAAGGCCGATATGCTGATTTATGGCAACGGCGAACGCCCCCTGGTGGAAGTGGCGCACCGTCTGGCGGCGGGCGAGGCGATCACTGACATTCATGACGTGCGCAATACCGCCGTGATGCGTAAAACCGCACTGATTGGCTGGAGCGGGGTGGATTCCACCCGCCTCGATAAACCGGGTCGTATTGAGCCGATCATGAACCCGTACGGCGAAGATTTGCCCTGTTCAGAAGGCGAACTGCCCGCACCCGACGCAGCGCAGCCGGTCACCGTTCGCGCGCCGAAACCGAAGCCGTGGGAAAAAACCTACGTGCTGCTGCCGTCATTTGAAAAAGTGAAGGGCGATAAAGTGCTGTACGCGCACACCTCGCGCATTTTGCATCACGAAACTAACCCTGGCTGCGCGCGTGCGCTGATGCAAAAACATGGCGATCGCTATGTGTGGATCAATCCACCGGCGATCCCGCTGTCTACTGAGGAAATGGATGCAGTGTTTGCGCTGCCGTTCCAGCGCGTGCCGCATCCGTCTTACGGAAAGGCCACCATTCCGGCGTACGACATGATCCGTTTCTCGATCAATATTATGCGTGGCTGCTACGGCGGCTGTTCGTTCTGTTCGATCACCGAACATGAAGGGCGGATCATTCAGAGCCGTTCGGAAGAGTCTATCGTCCGCGAAATCGAAGAGATCCGCGACAATGTGCCCGGTTTTACCGGTGTGATCTCCGATCTCGGTGGTCCGACTGCCAACATGTATATGCTGCGCTGCCAGTCGCCAAAAGCAGAACAAAGCTGCCGTCGCGCCTCCTGCGTGTATCCTGAAATTTGTACGCACATGGACACCAACCATGAGCCGACCATCAACCTTTACCGCCGCACCCGCAGCCTGAAAGGCATCAAGAAAATCCTGATCGCTTCTGGCGTGCGTTACGATCTGGCGGTGGAAGATCCGCGTTATATCAAAGAGCTGGCTGAACACCATGTGGGCGGGTATCTGAAGATCGCGCCGGAGCATACCGAAACCGGGCCGCTGTCGAAAATGATGAAACCGGGTATGGGCAGTTATTACCGGTTCAAAGAGCTGTTCGACAGCTATTCGAAACAGGCCGGGAAAGAGCAGTACCTGATCCCTTATTTCATCTCGGCGCATCCGGGCACGCGCACTGAAGATATGATCAATCTGGCGCTGTGGCTGAAGAAAAACCGCTTCCGGTTGGATCAGGTGCAAAACTTTTATCCGTCGCCGCTCGCCAGCGCCACCACCATGTATTACAGCGGCAAGAATCCGCTCAATAAAGTCGATTACAAAAGTGAAGACGTGGTGGTGCCGAAGGGCGATCGTCAGCGCCGGTTGCATAAAGCGTTGCTGCGCTATCACGATCCGGTGAACTGGCCGGTGATCCGCGAAGCGCTGACCGCAATGGGTATGCGCCGTCTGATTGGCGTGCGCCCGGATTGTCTGGTGCCGCCGGACGGGTTTGATCCTCGTTTCGCTCCGCCTCGCTCGGGGATCGCTCGGCCTGCGGCGACCCGCTTTACCGCATCGAAGGCACAGGATCCGGCAAGCGGATCAGGGAAAGCACGCGCGGGGAAAAAACCGGTCGCCGCAGGGCCGGCAACAGGAAAAGCCGGAAAACCGGCGCAGGGGAAAGGTGAAAACCGGGGTGTCAGTCGAGGTAAAAGACCGGTTTAAGATCGTCACTTATCGGGCTGTTATCGGCATTGGCAGGCATCACGTCTGCCATATGCTTCCACCACTGCTGGCAGATGTCCGTTTTCGCCACCGCGTTCCATCTCTCTTCTGATTCAATTTCCACATAGCCAAACAGCAGATTGCGTTTTTCATCCAGAAAAATGCTGTAGTGATGCGCGCCGTGGGCTTTCAGCGTTTCTGCCAGTTCCGGCCATATTGGCGAATGACGACGCTGATATTCGTCGTGCGCATTGGCGTTAACCTGCATCACGAAAGATTTACGGATCATGTTTTCTCCTGCCTGGTTTGCCTCCTCCCTCTGCAAAGAGGGAGGAGTAAAGAAATCGCCCCTGGTTTTTCACTCTTCGCAGAGTAAAAAGCGAAAAATTACATCGCCTTCAGATACAACTCGCGCACTTCTTCGCGCGTCGGCGTCCTCGGATTGCATGGCGCGCACGGGTCTGCCAGCGCTTTGTCCAGCCAGCCTTCAATGTCGGCCTCCTGAATCCCCAGCGCTTTGAAACCGGACGGGATCCCCACACGTGCCGACAATTGACGAATCGCATCAATGGCCGCGATGCTTGCCTGTGTTTCACTGATGCTTTGCGTATGTACGCCCATCGCCCGGGCGATATCGGCAAAGCGGTGCGGGGCAGCAGCGCGGTTAAATTCTTCGACGACCGGCAACAAAATCGCATTACAAACGCCGTGCGGCAAATTGTGTGTCGCGCCCGGCTGATGCGCCATGGCATGAACGAGGCCAAGACCGGCGCTGTTAAACGCCATGCCTGCCAGATATTGCCCCTGTGCCATTTTCTCACGCGCTTCAAGATTATCGCCGTGATCCACCGCTTTTGGCAGCCATTGGGTAATGGTTGAAATCGCGGCCAGCGCGGTCGGATCCGTCAGCGGATGCGCGCCGAGTGACACATAGGCTTCAATGGCGTGGGTCAGCGCGTCCATGCCGGTGGCTGCGGTCACATCCGCCGGGATCTTCAGCATTACCGAAGGATCGTCCACGGCGATATCCGGGATCAGGTTGGCATCGATGATCACTTCTTTCACCTGACGCTGGCTGTCGATGATCACTGCATTGCTGGTGAGTTCTGCCGCTGTGCCCGCTGTGGTGTTGATGGCCACCAGAAAAACGCCTGGTTTAGTAACTTTACCCACACCGGAATACATCGTGGCGGGCCCAGGATTGGCGGTCAGAATTTTAATGCCTTTGGCGGTATCAATCGGGCTGCCGCCGCCGAAAGCGATCAGGTAATCGCAATGATTGTCCTGAAACAGACGCAAGCCTTGATCAACATGGGCGGAAGTGGGATTGGGCACGACGCCACCGTACAGGGCGTAGGGCAATCCCGCTTGTTTGAGTGCGTGGAATAAACTTTCAAGCAGGCCGAGTTCGACTAACTGGCCGTCGGTGACGATCAGCGCTTTGCCCGGTTGTCGGGTTGCCAGCATCGCCACCATATCTTCGATTGCGCCCTGGCCGTGGAGGCTGATTTTAGGAAGTGCCAACATAAAACTCATAAAAAATCCCTCTAAGAGTAAATAGAACTGATGTTCTGTGTGGCGATGCTCCCGGGTCTTTGCCCGTTCTTGCTACGGGGAACATCCTCTGTTCCCCGTGCAGGATTTATCGTGTCCGGAGCAGCAACCGCCGGATCAGGCTTTCAGTGCCGCCTCGAAAGGCGTGACCTCAAAACGTTTGCCGAGGGCAATCAGTTCGTCGGTCTGAATGGTCTGTTTCATGCCCCCCATGGAAATCACTTTGACCAGAATTTCTGCCGATTTTTCGGCGGTGTCGATCAGGCCAAAGGCGTCATCCAGCGTCGGACCGCAGCCGAAGATACCGTGGAAAGCCCACAGCACCAGGCTGTGATGTTGCATCTGATCGGAAGTGGCGGCGCCAATGCCGTCGGTGCCCGGCACCATCCACGGCACAATGCCCACGCCGTCGGGGAACACCACCAGACATTCGGTGCTGCATTCCCACAGCTTGCGGGTGATTTTGGCGCTGTCGAGTTCCAGCACGTAAGTCAGTGCGATCAGGTTGGTGGCGTGGCAATGCATGATCACCCGATCCTGCCCGTTGGTGACACGTTTACGTACGGCGTGCGATTGCAGGTGTGATGCCAGTTCTGAGGTCGGCAGGCCGCCTGCGGTCAGGCCCCACAGAATTTTGTAGCTGGCGCCTTTGTCATCGAGCTGAATCACCGTCAGCGCTTCCGAAGGGGCGAGCTGTACGTTACGGAAGAACTTCCCGGAACCGGTGACGATGAAGTATTCATTCGCCAGATCCGGCGCATGTTGAGTCAGTTCCACCGTGCGGGGCTGGGCGTAAAAATCATTTTTGTAGGGGGCAATATCTTCCGGTAACAAACGCATGCTGACGTTGCCGCCGTTACGCTCATCCCAGCCTTTCAGCCACATATCTGTGGTTGCTTTAACCATGCCCTGTACAAACCACGCGCTAAATAATGTTTTCATCAGTTCTTTCCTGCGAATAAGGTGAATGCGTTCTGTTGTGATAAGCGATTGTTAACGTTTTGCCAGCACGCTGGTTTCGTAGTGGCGGACGGCATCCAGCCACTGGCCGCCAACCGGCACGTCGTGACGCTGGCAATACATGTCCCAGACCGCCTGCCACGGCAGCGATTTCTGTTCTTCCAGCAGGGCCAGGCGCGCAGTGTAATCGCCTTCGGTTTCCAGCTTTTTCAGTAATTCGGTCGGCTCCAGCAGGGCTTTCAGCAGTGCTTTTTTCATGTTGCGCGTGCCGATAACCCAGGCGGCGATGCGATTGATGGAAGCATCGAAGAAATCCAGCCCGATATGCACGCGGTTGAACAGATTGTGACGAACGATTTCGCTGGCGATGGCCTGCGTTTCGTCGTCAAGCAGTACCACGTGGTCGCTGTCCCAGCGCACAGGACGGCTGACGTGCAGCAGCAGGCGCGGCACATACAGCATGGCGGCGGAAATTTTGTCGGAAATCACTTCTGTCGGGTGGAAGTGACCGGCATCGAGGCACAGCGCAGTGCCGCGGCTGGCAGCGTACCCGAGATAGAATTCGTTGGAGCCGACGGTGTAGCTTTCAGAACCGATGCCGAATAATTTGCTTTCGACCGCGTCGATGTGTTCGGTGAGCGCAAACTTCTCAGAAATCACTTCATCAAGCGCACTCATCAGGCGCTGGCGCGGTGCCAGACGATCGACGGTGACGTCTTTCATGCCGTCCGGCACCCAGATATTCATCACTGACGGCGTGCCGAGCGCGCGGCCAAACGAGGCGGATACGCGGCGGCTGGCCTGACAATGTTCGATCCAGAACTGACGGACTTCAGGGTTGGCGCTGGAAAGAGTAAACCCGTCGGCGCTCATCGGGTGTGAGAAACATGACGGGTTGAAATCCAGACCCAGTTTGTTTTTCTTCGCCCAGTCTACCCAGCCGGTAAAATGCTTCGGTTCGATTTCGTTACGCGGCACCGGCGTGTCGGATTCCAGGTAAATAGCGTGCAGGTTCAGACGATTAGGGCCGGGGATCATGGAGATCGCCAGTTCTAAATCTGCCCGCAGTTGCTGCGCATTTCGCGCTTTGCCGGGATAGTTGCCGGTCGCCTGGATCCCCCCGGTGAGGCCGCCTTCCGGGTTCTCAAAGCCCGCGACGTCATCCCCCTGCCAGCAATGGATGGAAACCGGCAGAGTATCGAGTTGGGTGATTGCGGCTTCGGCATCAATGCCCAGCTGCGCAAAGCGTTCTTTAGCAAGCGTCCATGCGTGATCGATAGATGAAGTCATACTGCGAGCTCCTCATTGACGTGACAGAGCGCCTCAAAACGGCGCCAGTGAATAGCGAAATCCGCGTGAACACGGGGAATGTAATGGTGCTGTTCGAAGTTCGAGGCCACGATACGACGAAATTCAGCGGTGTCTTTAACGGCGTTGAGCGCCATCAGCTGGCAGCCGATATTGCCGAGCGTAGAGGCTTCAACCGGCCCGGCGCTGACGTTGACCTGACAGACGTCGGCACACAGCTGGTTGAGGAACTGGTTCTGGCTGCCGCCGCCAACAATATGGATATCTTCCAGCGGCGCGCCCTGTAAATCAGCCAGTTGCAGGGCGATTTTGCGATACAGCATGGCCAGACTGTCGAAAATACAACGCGCCAGTTCGGCCGGTGATTCCGGCACCGGTTCGCCAACCTGCTGGCAGGCTTCGCGGATGGAATTGACCATCGACGGCGGATTGATAAAGCGGTCTTCGTTCGGATTGATCAGGTAAGTGAACGGGGGAATGTTTTTTGCCAGTGTGATCAGTGAAGGCAAATCCTGAATCCCCAGTTCCCGGCAAACCCGCTGGAACAGCCACAGCCCCATAATGTTGCGCAGCACCCGATAACTGTCGTTGATGCCGCCTTCATTGGTGATGTTGTCGTGCAGCGCCTTCGTCTGGTTGAACGCTTTAGGACTTTCGATGCCCATCAGCGACCAGGTGCCGGAGCTGAGATAGGCGCTGTGCGGGCCGGTCAGCGGTGCGGCGACCACGGCGCTGGCGGTATCATGCGAAGCGACGCTGATAACCGGCACGCTGCGCCCGCGCGGGCTGTGCCAGACTCCCTTTGAGTTTCCCGGTTGCGTCGGTTTTTGCAGCCAGCGGCGTGGAACACCCGCCAGTTTCAGCAGATCCTCATCCCAGTCACCGGTGGTGATATTCAGCATTTGCGTGGTGCTGGCGTTGGTATATTCCCAGTTCAGCGCGCCGGTCAGGCGGTAATGGAAATAGTCGGGGATCATCAGCAGATGTGCGGCTGTGTTCACGACCTCGGGCTGTTGTTCGGTCAGCGCCCGCAGCTGATAAAGCGTGTTGAACGGCATAAACTGGATGCCGGTTTTCTGATAAATGGTGTGGCGGCCTGCCTGCTTTTCCATCCGCGCCATGACGCCTTCGGTGCGGCTGTCGCGATAGGCCACGGCTAAACCCACCCGCTGGCCCTGTTCGTCGAGCAGCACGTAATCCACCCCCCAGGTATCGATGCCAATACCATCGAGCGGGACGCCGGAAGAATCCAGACGGTTCAGTCCTTCCAGAATGTGCTTTTCAAGGTCATCCAGATCCCAGGTATCGTGGCCGTCAACGTGCTTCAGAGTATTTGGAAAACGGTGAATTTCTGTCAGCGTCAGCGTTGCGGCTGAATCGGGATCCTGGCGGGTAAACGTGGCCAGCATTACACGGCCGCTGGAGGCACCGAGGTCAATAGCGGCAAGATGGTGAGTTCTCATAGCGGCCATTCCTTGTTGAATATGCTGGCCAGTGTAGGGGAGGTGGGGCGGGGGCACCTTCCGGTGATTGCCACGGGTTTTAACCGGATGGCAGCATTAAAAAGGTAGATGCGAGGCAGATCACAGTTCAGCCCAAAGACCTGCTGACGGCGGTGATGAAAACGGCAGGTAACGCGAACACAGCGATTGTGATCCTCGCCGCAGATCTGCATCACCACAGGGGGAATCTTGAAAAAATGACCGTTTATGCCGTTTTTAGCGCCGCGGTTTGAAGGTAAGACGGCGTGGCACAGGGTAGGGTGGGTTCCCCGAAGCACATGAATGTCTAAACCGGAGGCGATCCAATGACGTTACTGAAGGGTGATGATTATTTTGCGGCCCCTGAGCTGACGGTGACCGTTGAGCGACGTCTTCCGCAAAGCGTATTCCCGGAGCACTACCACGATTTCCACGAGATTATGCTGGTGGAAAGCGGCTCCGGCGTGCACATCTTTAATGACAATCCCTATACGCTGACGGCCGGCACGGTGTGTTTTGTGCGTGCAAGCGATCACCATTTGTTTGAAAACGTGGAGAATCTGCGGCTCACCAACGTCCTTTTCCGTTCGCCAAAAGCATTCCGTTTTATTCAGGACGTCGGCCATTTCCTGCCACAGGAGCATCATTATCAGGCGCAGATCCACTGGCAACTCAGCCCGCACGTGGTCGTACAGGTGCTGGAGTGTATTGCGCAGCTGGAAGCACTGCCGGACAGCATTGAAATGGAGCATATCGCCACGCGTGAAAGCCTGTTCCTGCAGTTGCTGATCCTGCTTTATCAGGATTGTTTCCAGCCACAATTGCGAGACACCTCTGAAAACAAAGTCAATCAACTGTTGCAATGGCTCCAGTCACATTACAGTGAAGAAGTTAACTGGACTGAAGCCGCAGATCGTTTTTCTCTGGCGCTGCGCACCCTGCACCGGCAGATGAAGCATTACACCGGCCTGACGCCACAACGGTACCTCAACCGTCTGCGTTTGCTGGAGGCGCGCCGTCGTTTACATCACAGCGATCAGAGCATTACCGATATCGCCTATGCCTGCGGGTTCAGTGACAGTAACCATTTTTCGACGCAGTTCCGTCGGGAATTTTCGGTGTCGCCAAAACTCATGCGTGACCAGTTACGTTAAGCGGCACCTCTCGCGGCCTCAGGAATTATCTGCCTGAGCCGCCTCGTTTATTTTGTGGTCAAACGGGTTGAGATTGCTGCTATGTCGCTGAAACTGAATAAAAATGATTTCTTTCTGACCGGAATGAATTCCGTCGTGGTGGCAGAGCGCCATCCTCAGGCGGATTTTCCCAGTCACGACCACGATTTTGACGAGCTGGTGATTGTCTGGCGCGGCAATGGTGTCCACATCTGGAACGATATCCCTTATCCCATCACCTGCGGCGATCTGTTTTATATCAACGCCAAAGACCGGCACAGCTATGAATCCGTCAATATGCTGGCTCTGGATAACGTGTTGTATTGCCGCGAGCGTTTCGGGCTGGCGGCCGACTGGGCGCACCTGTTGCCCGGCGAAAGTGTCAGTCAGGAACAGCGTTACTGGCGGCTGAGTACGCTGGGCATGTCGGTGCTGCGCGATAAAGTCGATGAGCTGGCGAAAGAGTGCATGAAATCTGAGGCGCTGTCGGTGCAACTCAGTGAGGCTTTGCTTATGCAGCTGGCGCTTTTGCTGCTGCGCTTTCGTCATCAGCCCGACAGCGGCGTGCTGCCTGATGCCCATCAGCTGGATTTATTGCTGATGGCGCTGCGGGCTGGTATTTCAGCCCCTTTCCATCTGGAAACATTTTGCCGTCAGCATCAGCTCAATCCCCGCGCTCTGCGCGCTTTGTTCAAGCAGCATACCGGCATGAGTGTGACCCATTACCTGCGCCAGTTGCGGATTTGCCGGGCGATGAGTTTGCTGCGTTATGGCAACATGGCGATAAGCGATGTGGCTGCGGAATGCGGCTTTGATGACAGTAATTACTTTTCGGTGGTGTTTAACCGCGCCTGTGGCGTTTCGCCGCGTGATTACCGGCAACGCTTTACCGGCCATGCAGTCAAATCGCCGGAAGGGGAATACGCCGAGGTAAACCGCCTCTGAAGGCCGATGATAAGCATGTTAAAACAATAAATTAGGATGGCGTGCCGGTGAGGCGTTCACGGTTTAATGGCGGGATGATCAGCAGACGCTTGGCAGGTGTTTAGTGCTATAGGATTATCTTTATGTTTCATTTTTTTTCTAAAACTCAGAAAAGGATTCTGAGTCATTGAACAATACAAACAGAATTGAAAATCACCTCTCTCCAGACATTAATTAGAATAAAGCGATGATTTACTTTTCTATGGTCCTCTTTTATCTGCTGCGGATATGAATGGTTATGCATTAAAGATGAATGCCTGCCCAAAGCTGATAAATTTGAGTGGGCAGGAAAGTCAAAGGGATAACATTAATAACAATAAGCGTATTGTTATTAATGTTACTTTCAGGCCATTTTCTCTTCACTCAACGTCTGCTGTTGTTCAGTCACTTCCCAGGCATAAAGTATTTTATTGCGGCCACTGTTTTTAGCGTTATACAGCGAGACATCAGCCTGACTGAGAGCATTATTAAAATCTCCCTCTTCCAAGGCGGCCAGCCCTGCGCTCACCGTGACATGCGTGGATACCTCGGCGTTAAACAGATGCGGAATATTCAGACCCAGCACTTTATTTTGGATCCGCTCGGCCATGCGGATGGCATGTTCCTGTTTAACGTTAGACATCAGCACCAGAAACTCTTCCCCACCGTAGCGGACGACCACATCGCGCGAACGCACGGCGTCGCGAATGGCTGCGGAGACCCTGACCAGCGCCTGATCGCCCATGCTGTGGCCGTAATTGTCGTTGTAAGCTTTAAAGTGATCGATATCGAGCAGCATCACGTAATGACCCGAGGCCTGACTCAGCAGGCCCTCCAGCTTATTCTGTAACCCGCGCCGGTTGTAAAGGCCGGTGAGTGGATCAAGCATACTGAGATCGCTGAATTTTTCCCTTTCGCTGTAGAGGTTTGACAGCATCCGGCGGGTAAATTCATCGCTGCGCCGCAGCATCAGATGGTGCAGCCATAACCCAATCAGCGGCAGGGAGACGGAAAACATGATGCGGCCGATGTGCTGAAAATCATCTAAAAAGACCACGCACAGAGTGGAAGGTACCGCGTGGAGGCAAAAAGCGAGAAAATTATCAGACAGCGCAATGGCGCTGATAAAGAAAATACTGAGTAAACTCACCAGCAGGTAGTTTTTATCTAAATGCCCGACTTCTTCAAACCGCAAAGCAATTAACCACGCCCACAGTAATCCGATAATGACAGAGCACATATTCAAATGGGCAGAGTAATTTTTCTTTGTGAAAAAAGAAAATACTAAACCTGCACTGCAGAGTACAAAGATCAGAACTAGCGGGAAAGGAGTGGAAACCGCATTATCCGGCGGATCAACCATAGAAAATAGCGCAGTAGCACTATTTAAAAAAAAGAATAGCAACATAACCAGTCGATGTTTGCTTTTTAGCAACTCATCATAGGAATGAGATATCATCAAATTCACTCTATTTATTGTGTTTGTTGTCTGAATAGATAAAGAATCTTATCGCCCAATGCCGTTAATTAAATCCTTACAGGCAGGCCAATGGTTTTAATGCGTAATTATTAGATTTCTATGAATGTATTTTTCATGTGTATTTTTTAAGGCGTTAAAACTAGCACTTTTGTACGCAGGTGTCACCTCGCCAGGGGCGTGCGCAGCAAATAGATGGTAAATGAGAAAAAATCCTATATGATATTGGTTCTCATTATCATTGTTTGGAGCAGGGTTATGATAGCGGCGATTGTCATGGCATGTGGGATCTGGGCGGTTGTGTGGGTGCTGGGTAAGCGTCTGACCAGCGGCTGGGGCGTTTTATTGCCTTGTGCACTGATGCCGTTGCTGGCGATGGCACATATGACGCTCGATCAGCTCCGCGTACTGGTCGTGGTCGCGATGCTGGTTACCCTGGTGATGCTTTTTCACCGGACATTGCGCCATTACATGTTGTTACCCTCATTTATGGCACTGGCGGGTGGTCTGGCCGCGGTGACGCTGAATTTTAGTCTATAGTCATAAGTGATTGTTATAAAAAAGGAACGAAAAGAGATGAAAAGCAGGAAACACAGTAAAGCCGCAGGGATTTTTTATTTTTTAAAAGCGAGAGAGTTAATGCAGGAAGAAAAAACCGGAGAACAGAATCATGTGGTGCGAAGAGAGGGACTTGAACCCTCACGTCCGTAAGAACACTAACACCTGAAGCTAGCGCGTCTACCAATTCCGCCACCTTCGCACAGATGAATTCTGCTTACTGCTTGATTTATATCACCGGTTTGGTGCGAAGGGAGGGACTCGAACCCTCACATCCGAAGGACACTAACACCTGAAGCTAGCGCGTCTACCAATTCCGCCACCATCGCGTACCGTGCCGTGCAATATAAATCTTGTGATTGTATTGGTGCGAAGGGAGGGACTCGAACCCTCACATCCAAAGGACACTAACACCTGAAGCTAGCGCGTCTACCAATTCCGCCACCATCGCGTTCCAATTGATTACTGTGGTGACGCATTCATCAGAATGTCATCAGCAAGTAACACAACCACGGGGGCGAATTCTAGAGATTTTCCCACAGCCGTCAACAGTTATTTCCCCCATTGTGGACGTTTGATGTAAAAAACAGCATATCCGCAGTGAATAGATGAAGAGGTAACATTATCGTCAGGTTAATTGATGTTTTATTCAACAATGCCTGAGGATAACGGCCTGTGAACTGAATGCCTCCCAGGCTATGAAAACAGTGAGATAAGCCAGTCCAGCAGCGCGCGGATCCTCGGTGCCAGAAAGCGTCCGGGCGGGTACATTATGTACAGCGGCATCGGCGGTGGCGGGTACTCCGGCAGCACCTCAATCAGCGTTCCCTGCGCCAGTTCCTGTGCAATGGCCAGTTTCGAAGCCTGAATCAGTCCAAACCCTGCTTTTGCCGCCGCCACGTAGGCATCGGCACCGCTGACGGTCAGGGTGGCGGGGAGCATAATTTTTTCCGTATTGCCGCCAACCCTGAACTCGAGATGCGTTTCTGCCCGCTGATGGGCAAAAAAATAGCCAACCGCCTGATGTGATTGCAGATCGGCCAGCGTCTGAGGTGTGCCGCGTAACGCGAGATAGGCGGGTGAAGCGCAGGTCAGTTGCACCAGATCGGTGAGATGACGCGATTGCAGATTGTCATCTTCCGACGGCCAGGCGCGCAGAACGCAGTCCACGCCCTGATCCAGCAAATTAATGGCATTATCGTTAGCGCTGAGGATCAGGTTGATCTGCGGATACCGTTGATAAAATTCACTCAGCGCCGGGATCACCCGTTCGCGTGCCAGCGAGTGCGGCATATCGATGCGCACAATGCCAGCGGGCTGATTTTTGTGATGGGCGAATAACGTATCGGTTTCTTCCAGAGCGGCCAGTAAATGCAGGCAGCGCTGATAATAAATTTTCCCTTCGTCGGTAATTTTCACCTGACGGGTGGTGCGTAAAAACAGCCGGACGCCGAGCCGCTGCTCCAGCCGTTTGAGCGTGGTGCTGACGGTGGCGCGGGGGATGTCGAGGTCTTCCGCCGCGCGGCTGAAACTTTCCAGCTCTGCAATACGGATGAAAATTTTCATAGCCTGAATCTGATCCATATCACTCCCGGCGATGGCTGGTGGCTTTCTATTGTTCGTGAATTCTGAACAGTGTTGCACGTTTACGCGGATTTATCTTTTCCGCCACAACAACCACACTTCATTTCGTCACTCCCCCATTCATATCAAAAGGAAAGTCAGATGAAACAACGTCAGCTTGGAAAAAATGGCCCGCTGGTCTCCGCGCTCGGTTTAGGTTGCATGGGTATGAGCGATTTTTACACCACCGGTCAGGACGAAAAAGCGTCGCTGGCAACGCTTGAACGGGCGCTCGAACTTGGCGTGACCCTGTTAGATACCGCCGATATGTACGGGCCGCATACCAACGAGGAGTTGCTCGGCCGCTTTCTGAAAGGCCGTCGCGAGAACGTCTTTCTGGCCACCAAATTCGGCATCGTGCGTGATGCTTCCAATCCGCAGGCGCGCGGTACA
This sequence comes from Rahnella rivi, assembly GCF_019049655.1. Taxonomy (GTDB): domain Bacteria; phylum Pseudomonadota; class Gammaproteobacteria; order Enterobacterales; family Enterobacteriaceae; genus Rahnella; species Rahnella rivi. The sequence goes on along the minus strand of NZ_JAFMOX010000064.1, from coordinate 12,354 downwards.
AACGGCCATCCCGACTACGTGCGTCAATCCGTGGAAGGCAGCCTGAAACGTCTGGGAACCGACGTTATCGATCTCTATTATCAGCACCGCCCCGATCCTGGCGTGCCGGTAGAAGAGACGATCGGTGCGCTGGCGGATCTGGTGCGTGAGGGCAAGATCCGTTATATCGGCCTGAGCGAAGTGTCGGTGAGCATTCTGGAACGGGCGCACAGCGTTCATCCGATCACGGCGCTGCAAACGGAGTATTCGCTGTGGTCGCGGGATGTGGAGGCAGATATTTTACCGGCGTGTGAACGGCTGGGTATTGGATTTGTGCCGTACAGCCCGCTGGGGCGAGGTTTTCTGACCGGTCAAATCCGTTCGATTGACGATCTGGATGCAGACGATTACCGTCGCGACAGCCCGCGTTTTCAGGGGGAGAACTTCGCGAAGAATCTGCAACTGGCGGAGAGAATTGCTGAGCTGGCGCAGGAAAAAGGGGTAAAACCGTCGCAGCTGGCGCTGGCCTGGGTATTGTCGCGTGGTGACAACATGGTGCCGATCCCTGGCACCAAACATCGTCATTATCTTGAGGAAAACATCGCCGCGCTTGATGTCTCCCTGAGTGAAGCCGAAATCGCGGCGATCGAAGCAGTATTTCCTTTCCGCGCCGCAGCAGGCGAACGCTACAACGCAGAAATGATGCGCATCCTCAGTGTCTGACTGATTAACGTCTTTTCTTTTTCGAATCGCGCGGCGCACGGCCACGAACGGCTTTATACACTTTGAAGCGGCCGTTTTGGGCCAGCACTTCATGGCTGCCGAAAGCATCATCAAGCAGCGCGGCATAAGGCAGGAAGGCGTTAGCCACAATGCGCAGTTCGCCGCCGATATTCAGATGGCTGATTGCGCCACGGATCAGCTGCTCAGACGCATGCAGGCTGGTTTGCAGCCCTTCATGGAACGGCGGATTGGAAATGATCATATCGAAACGGCCATCAATGTCTGAATAGACGTTGCTGGCAATCACTTCGCCGTCCAGTCCGTTGGCGGCAAGCGTGGCGCGGCTGGCTTCGATAGCGGCTGCGCTCACATCGCTGAGCGTGATTTTCATCTTCGGCGAGTAAGTCGCCAGAACAGAGGCCAGAACGCCTGAACCGCAGGCGATATCCAGAACTTTGCCTTTCACCGGCTCTTCAAACGTGTTGATCAACAGCAGGCTTCCGCTGTCCAGACCTTCACGGCTGAATACGCCCGGCAGGGTTTTGATGGTCACTTCTTCGACCATGTATTCATCCCACCAGCCGTCAGCATCAAATTCAGGCTGTTTTTCCAGACGGCCATGATACAAACCACAGCGGCGGGCGCTGTCGATTTTGCTCAGTTCACACAGGCCTTCCAGCGTGGTTTCCGCGCTGCGCACGCCGCTGCGGTTTTCGCCGATGACAAACACGTCGATGCCAACCGGCATCTGCGACAGCAGATTAAACAGCTGGAATTTGGCTTCGAGTTTGCTCTTAGGCCAGTAATAAATCAGCACATCGCAAGGGGCGATAAGATCTGCGTCGGCGAGTAAACCGAACTGTACGTTGTCGCCCAGCGCTTTGCTAAGCATCTGCCCGTGGTGATACATATTGGTGTGGACGCGGACTTCTTCGGCGTCAATTTCAGCAGGCAGGCTGTCTTGTAAGTCGCCGGCGAACAGGACGCGGCGGCCTTCAAATTCTTCGCTATGGCGCAGTATGACTTCACTGGCCGGAGTTAATGCAGACATCAGGATAAGGCTCCTCAGGGTTTGGCCCGCGATTATATACTCTTCGTCCCTGATTGAGTAATCGAGCTTTATTGGCGCATGTTCCGTGTGTTTGCTAGCATAGCCGGGCTTTTCGCACTTCAACGGGCAGGGATCAGGCATGGCATCCAGAAGAGATACGTTGTTACAACAACTGGGCATCACCCAGTGGACGCTGCGTCGGCCTGCGGTTTTACAGGGCGAAGTCGCCGTCAGCCTGCCTGCAGACACCCAATTACTGATTGTCGCAGACGTTCCGCCGGCTGAAGATGATCCGCTGGTGTGCGATGTCCTGCGCAGCCTGGCGCTGACCGGACAGCAGGTTTACCGCCTGACGCCGGAACAGGTGACGATGTTACCTGAAGATACCCGCTGCAACGTCTGGCGACTGGGGGTAAACGAACCTCTGCCGCTCACCGGTACGCAGTTATCCAGCCCGGCTCTGGCCGAGCTTTATCAAGATGCCGGCGCCAAACGCGCGCTGTGGCAGCAGATTTGTGAAAATGAACCCGATTTCTATCCTGACGCCCGCTGATCTTCCCCGCGCATTCCAGATTGAACAGGCCAGCCATGCTTTTCCGTGGACTGAAAATACGCTTGCCAGCAATCAGGGCGAGCGCTATCTGAACCTTAAAATCATGCAGGGTGAAGTGATGGCCGGTTTCGCCATCACTCAAATCGTCCTCGACGAAGCGACGCTGTTCAACATCGCCATCGATCCGGCCTTCCAGCGCCAGGGCTTAGGCCGCACGTTGCTGGAAGAGGTCATACAACAGCTTGAGCAGAAAGACGTTTTCACCCTCTGGCTGGAAGTGCGTGCTTCTAACGCCAAAGCTATTGCGCTGTACGAAAGCCTCGGCTTTAACGAACTCTCTATTCGCCGCAACTACTATCCTGCCGCCCAGGGGCGTGAAGATGCCATTATGATGGCGCTGCCGCTGGGATAGAGCACAAAAAAACCATTGATTGCCCATCCCGGCTAAATCAGTGAAAATAGCCGGCTATAACTTTTATTACCGCTTTGCCTGACGTCTCCTTCTGACGTGATGTGAAATCCTATGCAGGGCGGACCAACCGCAGAAACGTGAAAAACATGTCTCCAAGTGAATACGCCCTTGAAGTGGCTAAGCGCCGCACATTTGCCATCATCTCTCACCCCGATGCCGGTAAAACCACCATTACTGAAAAAGTTCTGTTATTCGGAAACGCGATTCAGACAGCAGGTACGGTAAAAGGCCGTGGCTCGAACAATCACGCCAAATCCGACTGGATGGAAATGGAAAAACAACGTGGTATCTCCATCACCACGTCCGTGATGCAGTTTCCGTATAAAGAGTGCCTGGTTAACCTGCTCGACACCCCGGGGCACGAAGACTTCTCCGAAGATACTTACCGTACCCTGACCGCCGTCGACTGCTGTCTGATGGTGATCGACGCCGCAAAAGGCGTCGAGGATCGTACCCGTAAGCTGATGGAAGTTACCCGTCTGCGTGATACGCCGATCCTGACCTTCATGAACAAACTTGACCGTGATATCCGTGATCCGATGGAAGTCATGGACGAAGTGGAACGTGAGCTGAAAATCGCCTGTTCACCGATTACCTGGCCGATTGGCTGCGGTAAATTGTTCAAGGGCGTTTACCACCTCTACAAAGATGAAGTCTATCTGTACCAGACCGGTAAAGGTCACACCATTCAGGAAGTCCGCACGGTCAAAGGGTTGAATAACCCTGAGCTGGACGCCGCCGTCGGTGAAGAACTGGCGAAGCAATTGCGTGAAGAGCTGGAGCTGGTGCAGGGCGCATCGCATGAATTCGATCACGAAGCGTTTCTGACCGGTGAACTGACGCCGGTATTCTTCGGTACCGCGCTGGGTAACTTCGGCGTTGACCACATGCTTGACGGTCTGGTGGACTGGGCGCCTGCGCCAATGCCACGTAATACCGACGTGCGTGAAGTGAAAGCCGACGATGAAAAATTCACCGGTTTCGTGTTTAAAATTCAGGCCAATATGGATCCTAAACACCGCGACCGCGTGGCGTTTATGCGTGTGGTTTCCGGGCGGTACGAAAAAGGCATGAAACTGCGTCAGGTGCGTACTGGCAAAGACGTGGTGATCTCCGATGCGCTGACCTTCATGGCCGGTGACCGTTCGCATGTGGAAGAGGCCTACCCGGGTGACATCATCGGTCTGCACAACCACGGCACCATTCAGATAGGCGACACCTTTACTCAGGGTGAGAACATGAAGTTCACCGGCATCCCTAACTTTGCCCCTGAAATGTTCCGCCGTATCCGCCTGCGTGATCCGCTGAAACAGAAACAGTTGCTTAAAGGGCTGGTTCAGCTGTCAGAAGAAGGCGCTGTTCAGGTGTTCCGCCCTATTGCCAATAACGATTTGATCGTCGGTGCGGTAGGTGTTCTGCAGTTTGAAGTGGTCGTGGCGCGCCTGAAAAGCGAATACAACGTGGAAGCGATTTATGAATCGGTCAACGTGAGCACCGCCCGCTGGGTCGAATGTGACGACGTGAAGAAATTCGAAGAATTCAAGCGTAAGAACGAAACCAACCTGGCGCTCGATGGCGGTGATAACTTAGCTTATATTGCGCCTACTATGGTCAACCTGAATCTGGCTTCTGAGCGATATCCTGAAGTGAAATTCCGCAAAACCCGCGAGCATTAATTCCTGATTGCGTGGTTTACAACCTGAAGACGGCCATTGCGCCGTCTTTTTTTTGCCCTTTTTTGGCTGAGCGTCACATTTCCTTTCATTCCCGTTTGTGTATTTTTTCATCTTCCCACCCTGAATTCGCCCATAATTTCTTCGAAATCTTAAGACTTGTCTGCATTCGGCCCCGTAATTGGCGATCGCTCTACTCTTTTGGACATTCTTGACTATATTAAATGTGTGTTCACGAAACAGTGGCGTAAAGCACTGCTTAAAAGTGACGAAGCAGAGTGTTATATCGAAAGGCGATGAAAAGCCCGAATAAAACGACGTACTCTGCTACAAAGGAAGTAAATACAGCAGCAATACAATTTGTTAGAAGGCGTCACCAAAAATGTGGCGTACCGGGTCCAGGCTTAGGGCTCATAAACTGAAAGGAATAAATCGATGAAAAATTCTAAATTTGCCTATTCAATGATGGCCGTTGTTCTGGGTACCGCACTGATGAGCGGTAGCGCACTGGCTGCAAGCACCACTGATAGCGCAGGTGCAAAAATCGATAGCTCCATGAAAAAAGTTGATAACTACATGGGCGATAGCGCCATCACAGCAAAAGTGAAAAGTGCACTGGTGGATGATAAAGCCATCAAAAGCACCGACATCTCTGTTACCACCAATTCTGGTGTGGTTACGCTGAGCGGCTTTGTGGCTTCCCAGTCAGAAGCTGAACAAGCTGTTGCCGCCGCCACCAAAGTTGAAGGCGTGAAATCTGTCAGCGACAAATTGCACACTAAAGACAAAAGCGAACAAAGCGTGAAAGGTTACGCCGGTGACTCTGCTACCACGGCTTCTGTAAAAGCCAAACTGCTGGCAGACGACATCGTTCCTTCACGTAACGTCAAAGTAGAAACCACCGAAGGCGTTGTTCAGCTTTCCGGTTCAGTAAAAGACCAGGCACAGTCTGACCGTGCTGAAAGCGTTGCGAAAACCGTTGATGGCGTGAAAAGCGTTAAAAACGACCTGAAAGTTGCACCATAATTTTCGCGAAACGTGTGTCGTATGAAGCAGTAAACGGCGTCCGCTCACGGGCAGGGCGCCGGATTTGAATAACATATAATGATATACCGTACCTCCTGCCCATTGTCCGGCACTGAAGGCTTACGCAATAGCGATGTGAACATTTATTTGAAAAATAAGCGTTAGTTTTTGCTAACACTTCCATTTTTCCGACTATCTTTATTAGGTAAGTGATGATTTTTATCTCCGGTATTTGCCGGCTAATAAAGTGTCACCAAGACAAATGTTACACCGAGACTTCAGACCGGAAGTAGGAGTGTCACCTTTTTAAACTGGCAAAGTGAATATATAGGGTAAGGAGAAGCTTATGTTTCGTTGGGGCATTATTTTTCTGATCATCGCGTTGATCGCAGCAGCACTGGGTTTTGGTGGTTTGGCTGGTACAGCTGCCTGGGCTGCAAAAATCGTATTCGTAGTGGGTATCATTCTGTTCCTGGTCAGCTTGTTTACCGGTCGTAAACGACTCTGACAATATAACGTTATGAAATCATAACGTTAACAGAAGTCCCTCGTAAGACACCGCATCGCCCTCTTATCTGAACACATTGCCTGACCGCAGTGTTTTCAGAAAAGGGGGCGATGTTTTTTATGTTATGACCCTTCTCATTTATGTGATCCGTTAACAGTAAGTAACGATTTTATCCTCACATCCTGGTAAGAAACTCACCGAAACTGATAAGACGAGGTATGCTCAGAAATGAAGCCTGCCCGTAAAGGCTAATTGTGTGAGGATAATGCGTTGGGATACAGAATACCTGTCACGCTGGGGAATATAGAACCGCTGGCATATAAACCCTACCGGCCGGGCAAGATTGCCCTGGTGTGCGAGGGGGGAGGGCAGAGAGGCATTTTTACCGCCGGTGTGCTGGATGAATTTCAGCGGGCGAATTTCAATCCCTTCGATTTGTACCTCGGAACCTCTGCCGGCGCGCAAAACCTTTCCGCCTTCGTGTGCGGACAACCGGGTTACGCCAGAAGAGTCATTACCCGCTACACCACCAGCCCTGACTTCTTCAATCCGCTGCGCTTTGTGCGCGGCGGGCATCTTATCGATCTCGACTGGCTGGTCGATGAAACCGCAAAAAACATGCCGCTGGCGATGGAAAGCGCGGAAAAGCTGCTGATCGATGGCCGCGAATTTCTGATGTGCGCCTGCCGCAGCGACGATTACACGGCCAGCTATTTTTCACCGACGCGTGAGAACTGGTTGCCGGTGATCAAAGCCTCCAGCGCCATACCCGGCTTTTATCGTATGGGCGTGGATCTGGACGGCATCAGCTATCAGGACGGCGGCATCAGCGACGCTATTCCGGTGGAAGAAGCTTACCGTCGCGGGGCAGATACCATCGTGGTGATCCGCACGGTGCCTTCGGCGATGTTCTACACGCCGCAATGGATGAAGCGTATGGAGCAATGGCTGAGCGAAAGCAGCCTGCAACAACTGGTGCGCATGATGCAGCATCACGAAAACAGCTATCATCGTATTCAGCAGTTCATTGAAAACCCACCGGGCGACGTGCGGATTTTCGAAATCTTCCCGCCGAAACCGCTGGCCAGCCACGCGCTCGGCAGCCGTTTACCTGCTCTCAATCAGGATTATCATCTCGGGCGCCGCTGTGGCCGGTATTTCCTGTCGGCAGCCGCACACTGGCTGTTGCCGCGTGAAAATGAGCGGCCTTATCCGCAGATTATCCCGCGGGCGACACGGCCTCAGCGCGTGGTGGTGCCGGAGAATGAGCCAGAAAACGTGACACCGCTGGCGGCGGCCGTCAGCACGGTCGAACAAATTGTGCTCGATCCCGCTGTGCTCACCGATATGGTGGCCGATGGCGGCGTCGTGCGTCCGGCGGCTTTTCAGGACAGTACGCCGGCAGAAATCCGCCCGCAAAGCGTCCCGTCTGAGATGCGGTCAGCGGACATTTATCCTGCCAGTGAAGGCGACAAGCTGTGAGTGTTCACTTCGTAGATACGCACTGCCATTTCGATTTCCCGCCGTTTACCGGTGCTGAGGCTGAAAGCCTGCATCTGGCACAACAGAGTGGCGTGCGGGACATCATCGTGCCCGCCGTTACTGCCGATCGTTTCGACGGTATTCTCTCGCTGGCAAAAAAATTCCCTCAGCTTTATGCCGCGCTCGGTCTGCATCCTCTGTATATCGCGCAGCATACAGACGACGATCTGGCGTTGCTGGATACCCTGCTCAGCCAGCGCGATCCGCGTGTGGTGGCCGTCGGGGAAATCGGGTTGGATCTGTTTATGGAAACGCCAATGTTTGAGCAACAACAGCGTTTGCTGAAGGCGCAGTTCGCCCTGGCAAAGCGTGAGACGCTGCCGGTGATCCTGCATTCACGGCGCAGTCACGATCAGCTGGCGGCCATGTTGCGGCAGGCAAAACTTCCTGCGACCGGTGTGGTACATGGTTTTGCAGGCAGTCTTTCTCAGGCGCAGGCGTTTATCAGACTGGGTTTCGCCATTGGCGTCGGCGGCACCATCAGCTATGCGCGTGCGCAGAAAACCCGTCAGGTGATGGCGCAGTTACCACTTTCCTCATTGTTGCTGGAAACGGATGCGCCGGATATGCCGTTGCAGGGTTTTCAGGGCCAGCCAAATCGCCCGGAACGCGCCGCCTCAGTGTTTGATGTGCTGTGTGAGTTACGCCCCGAACGCCCCGAAGATATCGCCGCCGCGCTGCTTGCGAATACCCGCCGGGTGTTTAATCTTCCTTCTTATTGATGTTCACATTCATCATTTTGTGATTTAAATAACATTAATTTCTCGTCAAATTCCCCATTAACATGCCGATCGTGATGTTTTGTAAGTTTTGTTTCCTCTTTAAATGTTATTATTATAACATCATCGGCAAGATTACCGGTCGGTGATCCCCGCGTGTCTGCCCGAACTCCGTTTGTCATGAATCGGGTATACACTCTTATATGGGCCGAATACTGAGCATAACGCCGGGTAAATGTGATTCAGATCTCATTTCACCAAGCAACGTTGCAAACGGTTTTCATTTTGTGTGAAATACTGCACACAGGAACCTGATGTGACGTGTTCAAATAGTCACAACGAATTGGCGTCTGCCAATCCAAGCGCGGTGAGAAGGATCTCAGTTGCCACGTAAGCCAGATACAGCGCTTACGCACGCTATCTTCAAGGAACCAAGTCCGCTCGCCAACCGTGCAGAATTCTTCTGCGGCGTTACCTGCCGAAAGGAATTCATGACTGTATGCTCAGTTCTGGCTGGTCGCTGGAATTGAAAATTGTTGGAGAGTTATATGACCGATTTAACCGCCGCAGCACAACGTGCGCTGAACCTGATGGATTTAACCACCCTGAACGAAGACGACACCGATGCAAAAGTGATCGCGCTTTGTCATCAGGCAAAAAGCCCGGCAGGTAACACCGCTGCTGTGTGCATTTACCCTCGTTTTATCCCGATTGCCCGTAAAACCCTGCGCGAGCAAGGTACGCCGGACATCCGTATCGCAACCGTAACCAACTTCCCGCACGGGAACGACGATCTTGAGATTGCGCTGGCTGAAACCCGTGCCGCTATCGCTTACGGCGCAGATGAAGTTGACGTGGTCTTCCCGTACCGCGCGCTGATGGCCGGTAATGAGCAGGTTGGTTTTGAAATGGTGAAACAGTGCAAAGAAGCCTGTGCCGCTGCCAACGTCCTGCTGAAAGTGATCATCGAAACCGGTGAACTGAAACAAGACGCGCTGATCCGTAAAGCGTCTGAAATCGCTATCAAAGCGGGTGCTGATTTCATCAAAACTTCTACCGGTAAAGTGCCGGAAAACGCCACGCTGCACAGCGCAGAGCTGATGATGACTGTGATCGCTGAAATGGGCGTCGGCAAAGACGTCGGTTTCAAACCTGCCGGTGGCGTTAAAACCGCTGAAGATGCCGCACAGTATCTGGCGCTGGCCGATCGCCTGCTGGGCCGCGAATGGGCTGACTCACGTCATTTCCGTTTCGGTGCATCCAGCCTGCTGGCAAGCCTGCTGACCACTCTGGGTCACGCCGGTCAGAAAGCCACCAGCAGCTATTGATCACCGGGGCACCGCCCAGGCGGTGCGCATCTGTCGGGGCGTTGCCATGCAGCGCCCGCACAATCAGCGTCCAGATTCTGGCGTTCAGCTCAGGCAGGGGGATACCTTGTTTCTCGCACAAGAAATTATTCGTAAAAAACGTGATGGCCATCCTTTAAGTGACGAAGAAATTCGTTTCTTTGTGAACGGTATTCGCGACAGTCAGGTTTCAGAAGGTCAGATCGCCGCACTGGCAATGACTATTTATTTCAACGACATGACCATGAATGAGCGCGTGTCGCTGACCATGGCGATGCGTGATTCCGGTACCGTACTTAACTGGAAAAGCCTGAACCTGAACGGCCCGATCGTGGATAAACATTCCACCGGTGGCGTGGGTGACGTGACATCCCTGATGCTCGGCCCGATGGTGGCGGCGTGCGGAGGTTATGTTCCAATGATTTCAGGCCGTGGCCTCGGTCATACCGGCGGCACGCTCGATAAACTCGAAGCCATTCCGGGGTTTGATATTTTCCCGGACGACAGCCGTTTTCGCAGCATTATTCAGGACGTTGGCGTAGCGATCATCGGCCAGACCAGCTCGCTGGCCCCGGCGGATAAACGCTTCTATGCCACCCGCGATATCACCGCGACCGTTGATTCCATACCGCTTATCACCGCGTCAATCCTCGCCAAAAAACTGGCTGAAGGTCTGGACGCGCTGGTCATGGACGTCAAAGTGGGTTCAGGCGCATTTATGCCGACCTATCAGCTGTCCGAAGACTTGGCTCAGTCGATTGCCGATGTGGCGAACGGCGCAGGCTGCAAAACCACCGCGTTGCTGACGGACATGAACCAGGTGCTGGCCTCCAGTGCCGGTAACGCTGTTGAAGTGCGCGAAGCCGTGCGCTTCCTGACCGGCGAATACCGCAATCCGCGTCTGCTTGAAGTGACTATGGCGCTGTGTGTGGAAATGTTGCTGTCCGGCGGTCTGGCAAAAGATGACGCCGATGCCCGCAGCCAACTGCAGGCCGTACTGGATAACGGCAAAGCGGCAGAGATTTTTGGTCGCATGATTGCGGCGCAAAAAGGACCGGCTGACTTTATTGAAAATTACGATCGCTATCTGCCGCAGGCAACGCTGAGCAAACCGGTTTACGCCGAGGGCAACGGGATTGTCAGCGCGATGGATACCCGTGCGCTGGGCATGGCCGTGGTGTCACTGGGTGGCGGTCGTCGCCGTGCCAGCGACCCTATCGATTACAGCGTAGGCCTGACGAATATGGCGCAGCTCGGCCAGCAGGTGGATACCCGCCAGCCACTGGCGATGATCCACGCCAACAGCGAAGCTGCCTGGCAGCAGGCTGCCGCAGAAGTGCGTGCCGCCATTGTTCTGAGCGACAGCGCGCCGGAAATTACGCCGGTGGTGTATCGCCGGATCGGCGGCAACGCTTGATTTCAGGCCACATCGCCCCCATTTAAGACTGATCAGGTACGCGGCAGTTCCGCGTGACCCAATGCGTAACCATTCGCAGGAGAGCAAAATGAAACGTACATTTATCATGGTGTTAGACTCATTCGGTATCGGTGCCAGTGAAGATGCCGAACGCTTTGGCGATACAGGCTCTGACACGCTGGGCCATATCGCGGCTGCCTGTGCGCGTGGTGAAGCGGACAAGGGTCGCAAAGGGCCGCTGCATCTGCCAAACCTGACCCGTCTGGGGCTGGCGAAAGCGGCTGAAGAATCTACCGGTAAAATTCCTGACGGCATGGACGGTGATTCCGAAATCACCGGTGCGTATGCCTACGCCAGCGAACTGTCTTCCGGTAAAGACACCCCGTCAGGCCACTGGGAAATCGCCGGTGTGCCTGTGTTGTTTGAATGGGGCTATTTCAGCGACACCACCAACAGCTTCCCGCAGGAACTGCTGGATAAACTGGTTGAGCGTGGCAATCTGCCGGGCTATCTCGGTAACTGCCACTCCTCCGGTACCGTTGTGCTGGATGATTTAGGTGAAGAGCACATGAAAACCGGCAAGCCGATTTTCTACACCTCCGCCGACTCCGTATTCCAGATCGCCTGCCACGAAGAAACTTTCGGGCTGGATCGTCTGTACGAACTGTGCGAAATCGCCCGTGAAGAGCTGACGGAAGGCGGTTACAACATTGGCCGCGTGATCGCCCGTCCGTTCATTGGCGACAAAGCCGGTAACTTTGAGCGTACCGGTAACCGTCACGATCTGGCGGTTGAGCCACCGGCACCGACCATTCTGAAAAAACTGGTTGATGAGAAAGACGGCCATGTGGTGTCTGTCGGTAAAATCGCCGATATCTATGCGCAGGTCGGTATCACCAAAAAAGTGAAAGCCACCGGTCTGGACGCTCTGTTTGATGCCACCATCAAAGAGATGAAAGAAGCGGGCGACAAAACCATCGTCTTCACTAACTTTGTGGATTTCGACTCCTCTTACGGCCACCGTCGTGATGTGCCGGGCTACGCCGCCGCACTGGAACTGTTCGACCGCCGTATGCCGGAATTGCTGGAACTGGTGAAAGAAGATGACATCATCATCTTCACCGCTGACCACGGTTGTGACCCAACCTGGCGCGGTACGGATCATACCCGTGAGCACATTCCGGTGTTAATCTACGGCCCGAAAGTGAAACCGGGCTCATTAGGCCACCGTGAAACCTTCGCGGATATCGGTCAGACGGTCGCGAAATACTTCGATCTGTCACCGATGGACTACGGCAAATCCATGCTGTAAGACTTTGCAGACGCGGCCGGCACTGATGCCGGC
>NZ_JAFMOX010000019.1 GCF_019049655.1 Rahnella rivi | reverse complement strand
CACCGCCGTTCAGCACGTCATTTCCGCCCCCTCCCTGCAGCGTGTCGTTACCGCCTGCGCCGTACATAAGATCAGCGGCATACCAGCCCGAGGCATTGTTACCAGCGTCCGTTCCGTTGTACGTCATCCCCGACCTCGCCAGGTCTGACTCCGTCAGCGTCGCATCGTCGAAGACAAAGCTGAACTGGCGATAAATCCCTCCGGGTTGATCAGTACCGGCAAAGTAGTTGCTGACCGTCACGCTGTCATCGCTTCCGTAGGCCTGTATGATAAGGTTGTTACCTTCGCGACTGAAACGGGCTGCGCCCGATGCCGCACCAGTGAAGCGTAAAATATCACCATTTTCACCGCTACCCGCTGAGTCAGACACATAGTCTTTACCGTGCCCGGCAGTAAACTGGTAGGTGTCCTCACCGCTGTTGCCGTAAAGGAAGTCATTGCCCGCACCGCCGTTCAGCACGTCATTTCCGCCCCCTCCCTGCAGCGTGTCGTTACCGTCTGCGCCGTACATAAGGTCAGGTGCATACCAGCCTGTGGCATTATTAACAACGTCCGTTCCGTTGTAGGTCATCCCCGACCTCGCCAGGTCTGACTCCGTCAGCGTCGCATCGTCGAAGACAAAGCTGAACTGGCGATAAATCCCTCCGGGTTGATCAGTACCGGCAAAGTAGTTGCTGACCGTCACGCTGTCATCGCTTCCGTAGGCCTGTATGATAAGGTTG
>NZ_JAFMOX010000020.1 GCF_019049655.1 Rahnella rivi | reverse complement strand
TCTTATGGAAAATCACAATATTTTTTGAATAAAAAAGATTGGGTGAAAGCAACTTTACACTTAGAAAAAGCTATTGCAGGTAATGATAACTGCTTCCCAAAATGGCATTATCAATTGGGATTCCTTTACAGCAAACTTAGAAAATGGGAACTAGCTGAAAAACAGCTGAAAATCGCAACAACGAAAGAAACTAACAATCAACGTTGGAACTATCGACGAGCGATAGCATTAGATAATACTCAAAGAAAATCTGAAGCAGAAGATGTAATACATTCGGTATTTATCTCCAATGGTAGCAATTCCCAGAAGCATTTCAAGTCTGGTGTTTTATTGTTAGGTTTCTCAAGAACAGTAGCAGCAGAAAAGGCATTTAGAAAAGCTACAGAACTAGATGGCAATAAATATGAATATTACGATAAACTTGCCGAATCATTGAATAAACAAAGAAAATGGTGGCAAGAAGTTGAAGCCTTACAACAAGCAACCAAGATTAATAATAAGAAATCAGAACTATTTTTCAGATTAGGTGCAGCTTGCCTTAAAATGAATTATTTTTCAGAGGCTGAAAAAGCATTCGAAATCTCTATAAAACTGGGTTCTTGTAATACTGAATCACTTTATAATTTAGGATATTGCTTAGAGAAAAATGGGAAATTTGATGAGGCTGATGAAGCTTATAAAAAATCAGTAGCTCTTTCCAAAAGCACTGATGTGAAAAAATATGGAGTCGCTGCCCTTCATAAAAATAAAGGCTTGTGGCCAGAGACAGCCAATGAACTAGAAAAACACCTTAGAAAAAATAAAAAAAATGCGGATTTAATTTATAATTTGGGCATGGC
>NZ_JAFMOX010000022.1 GCF_019049655.1 Rahnella rivi | reverse complement strand
GTCAAAAAACCTTTTAATGTTCTTGTTTTTAATTTTGAGATGAACTCGCCCCAAGCTGTGCCATGCACTTGAATTAAAAACTTTATATGTGGATATTTACGTTTTAGATCTATCACACCATAACCACCAGTGCTAACACTAAAAACAGTATCGCAATCCTTCATATAATTTTTCTCGAAAGCTTCTTTAGAATATTTCCACCATCCATATGAGTATTTGCCGCTTTTAACATTATCGATAAACAAAACTTCAATTCCATCGAAATCATGTAGCCCATTATACTCTTGCGTTTTAGTAGTAATAACTCTCACTTTACTTCCGAGATGATGTAACCCTTTAGCAATATCCCAGGCCACAACCTCCATTCCACCAAGTCCATGCATAGGTAATGATCTTGTAAACATAACAACATTATTCATATTTACATCTCGGTTAAGATTAATAAATAACAGGTGTTAGGATTTTTTACTAAGCCTGTTTATAAAAAGCAGTAATAGTGATGAGCATAGACCAAGCATAATAGGAGGGGCAATAGACCCAAACGACCCCCTGAATATTATAAACGAAAAGGATGATAACCATAAACCAATGAAGTAATAATATGAAACTTTAGATTCCCTAAGAAACGAATCTGCACGACCTGTTATAATACCTATAATTAAAGCGCCGAATATAACAAAGACCATATCTCCAGCATAATATAACTCTCCGACCAATGGAGCACTTAAATTCGTATAAAAATACCCTTGATGCTCCGCTGCAAGCATCCCTAAATTTGTCGGTTTGGAGCCCCATAAGCTTCTTGGTATAAAAAAGCTAATTCCTGCAATAAAATTAACACCCCACGAATATCCAGTATCACTTACGAACCTGACAATATTGACTAATTGCTGGAAGGAATCGAAATCCAATCCTTTGACTACATAATCTGATAGATCATAAGTATTATAATTGTTTGATTTTTCCCCTAGATGTTTTACTAATGGAAATAGTACAAATAAAAATATCGGGGATGCAACAAATAGTATTACTAAAGATAAACGACTTTTCATCTTATTAAATATCACAGCAATTGCTACAGCCATACTTAAAAAATGAAATCTTGGGCTCGATAGAGGGCTATTTATTATTAGATTAATAATAATACACATTAAAAAAATACAATATGCAGCACCCCCAAAACTTTTATCTGAACTCTTTACTCTATTTACCCAAAAACTTAGATAAACAACAAGAACTCCAAATGCACAAAATTTCGAAAGTGCATATAGCAT
>NZ_JAFMOX010000023.1 GCF_019049655.1 Rahnella rivi | reverse complement strand
CGGTTAACCTTGCTACAAAATATAAGTCGCTGACCCATTATACAAAAGGTACGCAGTCACCCAACAAAGTAGGCTCCCACTGCTTGTACGTACACGGTTTCAGGTTCTATTTCACTCCCCTCGCCGGGGTTCTTTTCGCCTTTCCCTCACGGTACTGGTTCACTATCGGTCAGTCAGGAGTATTTAGCCTTGGAGGATGGTCCCCCCATATTCAGACAGGATGTCACGTGTCCCGCCCTACTCATCGAACTCACAATGCATGCATTTTTGTGTACGGGACTATCACCCTATACTGTGCGACTTTCCAGACGCTTCCACTAACACATACGCTGATGTTGGTTCTGGGCTCTTCCCCGTTCGCTCGCCGCTACTGGGGGAATCTCGGTTGATTTCTTTTCCTCGGGGTACTTAGATGTTTCAGTTCCCCCGGTTCGCCTTGCATGGCTATGTATTCACCATGCAATAGTGTGTCGAAACACACTGGGTTTCCCCATTCGGGTATCGTCGGTTATAACGGTTCATATCACCTTACCGACGCTTTTCGCAGATTAGCACGCCCTTCATCGCCTCTGACTGCCTAGGCATCCACCGTGTACGCTTAGTCGCTTAACCTCACAACCCGAAGGTGTCTTAAAAGACAACGTCGCGCTGCGATTATTTGAGAGACTCTGTTACAGACTAATCCACCACTCAGTACTTCTACGGAGAGTGATGTTCAGCTGTAAACTTTCAATTTTCAGCTTGTTCCAGATTGTTAAAGAGCAAAATACTTCGCAGCATACTGTTACCAATATACTCTGAAGTATTATTTAGGGGCTGTACGGTAATGGTGGAGCTAAGCGGGATCGAACCGCTGACCTCCTGCGTGCAAGGCAGGCGCTCTCCCAGCTGAGCTATAGCCCCATACAGTCACTTACAGATACCTTAATCACTAACACACCAGGAAGATGAGTTAGCCAATTTGTTCTCAGGCAAGGCGGAGTTCATACGACGTTTGCATGTGCAAACGAGTGTGACGACAACGCAGCATGAGGACGAATTGGTAGGCCTGAGTGGACTTGAACCACCGACCTCACCCTTATCAGGGGTGCGCTCTAACCACCTGAGCTACAAGCCTATTAAGGTATTTCTGCTCGTTACTTTCTATCAGACAATCTGTGTGGACACTGCACAATGCGTATCTTTAGGTAAGGAGGTGATCCAACCGCAGGTTCCCCTACGGTTACCTTGTTACGACTTCACCCCAGTCATGAATCACAAAGTGGTAAGCGCCCTCCCGAAGGTTAAGCTACCTACTTCTTTTGCAACCCACTCCCATGGTGTGACGGGCGGTGTGTACAAGGCCCGGGAACGTATTCACCGTAGCATTCTGATCTACGATTACTAGCGATTCCGACTTCATGGAGTCGAGTTGCAGACTCCAATCCGGACTACGACATACTTTATGAGGTCCGCTTGCTCTCGCGAGTTTGCTTCTCTTTGTATATGCCATTGTAGCACGTGTGTAGCCCTACTCGTAAGGGCCATGATGACTTGACGTCATCCCCACCTTCCTCCGGTTTATCACCGGCAGTCTCCTTTGAGTTCCCACCATTACGTGCTGGCAACAAAGGATAAGGGTTGCGCTCGTTGCGGGACTTAACCCAACATTTCACAACACGAGCTGACGACAGCCATGCAGCACCTGTCTCAGAGTTCCCGAAGGCACTAAGCTATCTCTAGCGAA
>NZ_JAFMOX010000024.1 GCF_019049655.1 Rahnella rivi | reverse complement strand
GCTAGCTTATGCCATTGCACTAACCTCACGATGTCCGACCGTGATTAGCTAACCTTCGTGCTCCTCCGTTACTCTTTAGGAGGAGACCGCCCCAGTCAAACTACCCACCAGACACTGTCCTCACCCCGGATTACGGGGCCGAGTTAGAACATCAAACATTAAAGGGTGGTATTTCAAGGTTGGCTCCACGCAGACTGGCGTCCACGCTTCAAAGCCTCCCACCTATCCTACACATCAAGGCTCAATGTTCAGTGTCAAGCTATAGTAAAGGTTCACGGGGTCTTTCCGTCTTGCCGCGGGTACACTGCATCTTCACAGCGAGTTCAATTTCACTGAGTCTCGGGTGGAGACAGCCTGGCCATCATTACGCCATTCGTGCAGGTCGGAACTTACCCGACAAGGAATTTCGCTACCTTAGGACCGTTATAGTTACGGCCGCCGTTTACCGGGGCTTCGATCAAGAGCTTCGCATTGCTGCTAACCCCATCAATTAACCTTCCGGCACCGGGCAGGCGTCACACCGTATACGTCCACTTTCGTGTTTGCACAGTGCTGTGTTTTTATTAAACAGTTGCAGCCAGCTGGTATCTGCGACTGGCTTCAGCTCCGGGAGCAAGTCCCTTCACCTACGCGCCAGCGTGCCTTCTCCCGAAGTTACGGCACCATTTTGCCTAGTTCCTTCACCCGAGTTCTCTCAAGCGCCTGAGTATTCTCTACCTGACCACCTGTGTCGGTTTGGGGTACGATTTCGTGTTACCTGGAGCTTAGAGGCTTTTCCTGGAAGCATGGCATCAACTACTTCACCACCGTAGTGGCTCGTTATCACGCCTCAGGGTTAATATGTAACCGGATTTACCAAGTCACACCCCCTACACGCTTGAACCGGGACAACCGTCGCCCGGCTAGCCTAGCCTTCTCCGTCCCCCCTTCGCAGTAACACCAAGTGCTGGAATATTAACCAGCTTCCCATCGACTACGCTTTTCAGCCTCGCCTTAGGGGTCGACTCACCCTGCCCCGATTAACGTTGGACAGGAACCCTTGGTCTTCCGGCGTGCGGGTTTTTCACCCGCATTATCGTTACTTATGTCAGCATTCGCACTTCTGATACCTCCAGCAACCCTCACAGGTCACCTTCGACGGCTTACAGAACGCTCCCCTACCCAACAACGCCTAAGCGTCGCTGCCGCAGCTTCGGTGCATGGTTTAGCCCCGTTACATCTTCCGCGCAGGCCGACTCGACCAGTGAGCTATTACGCTTTCTTTAAATGATGGCTGCTTCTAAGCCAACATCCTGGCTGTCTATGCCTTCCCACATCGTTTCCCACTTAACCATGACTTTGGGACCTTAGCTGGCGGTCTGGGTTGTTTCCCTCTTCACGACGGACGTTAGCACCCGCCGTGTGTCTCCCGTGATAACATTCTTCGGTATTCGTAGTTTGCATCGAGTTGGTAAGCCGGGATGGCCCCCTAGTCGAAACAGTGCTCTACCCCCGAAGATGAGTTCACGAGGCGCTACCTAAATAGCTTTCGGGGAGAACCAGCTATCTCCCGGTTTGATTGGCCTTTCACCCCCAGCCACAAGTCATCCGCTAATTTTTCAACATTAGTCGGTTCGGTCCTCCAGTTAGTGTTACCCAACCTTCAACCTGCCCATGGCTAGATCACCGGGTTTCGGGTCTATACCTTGCAACTTGACGCCCAGTTAAGACTCGGTTTCCCTACGGCTCCCCTAT
>NZ_JAFMOX010000025.1 GCF_019049655.1 Rahnella rivi | reverse complement strand
TATCTAGAGAATATATACATCCGATAAGTGTTATTATTCCATATAAAGAATATCCCAACCCCAGCGTCAATTCTTTAAAGAACTGATAAAATATAATATTAAACAAAGCGTTAACAATTAAACCCAACGTCATTATTATCATTACTTTTTTATTTTTAAATTGTGCATTCAAAGCCTTTATTAATACATAACTTATGACATTTGCCCAAAGCCCGAGAGACATTCCCTGCAGAATATTGGTAGTAACAGCTATTGAAGTAGAATCAAACTTCCCTCTAGCAAACAATATCGTGACAACCAGATTTGCATGAATACCCAAAAACAATGAGACAGGCACAGCAAAAATCATCAATAAGCTAAAGGTATCAATGAGTCTTGACTTTATATGTTCAGACTGTAATCCTCCCCAACTAGCTAGTCCAGCCAACGCAACTGGTGTCGATACTACTAATAAAAGTGTTTCAGTGATAAATTTTGCATAGTCCAACGCAGATACTGCCGTAATACTTATCAATGTTGCTACTGCGCGTTCAATAGCGATATTCCCTTGATATAGGAATGGCAAAAAAATCAGTGGCTTTAGTGTTTTCCAAAAAACAAAAATAACATTTTTTAAAATTTTATTATCAATTTCACTGGGAAAAACTAAGATTCCTTTATTTATTCCTCTAATTAAAACCCAGATAAAGAAAACCAAATAACTGAATGTAAACCCCCATGCAAGATAGATAGGATTACCTATTACATAAGCAAACAGCGCGCCCAATAACATGCCAAAATTTTGTATTGAAGGTCGCATAGACATAGGAAGAAAGTCATCATGAGCCATTTCTACATAATTTATTAATGCTGAACTAAGATAAAGTGTTATACCCAGACTCATTATTATAAGCATTGACCTGGATAGGTTTCTTGTCCTTTCATCTAGACCAGGTGCAATGATATTAAGCCAAAAGTCTACAAATAGAATTGCGCTGGAAGTTAAGATCACAGAAAATATAAGGAAAATGATCTGCATTGACCAAAAAAAAAGCTGTCCTTTATTCTCGCTTTCAGAATGAAACTTTTTATAAAGAGGAATAAAAGCTGTCAAACTATCGCTCACCAGGAAATTTACCGGGACCAAAGTCCCGGTTTGCGCTACTCGGTACGCACCGTTAATATATCCAGTACCAAATAGTGCAGCCACAATAACTTCTCTGATAAGACCCAAAGCTTTAGACAGTAAATTCCCACTAATTAATGAAACTATTGCCTTCCTCACAAGTTAAGTCCTTCATTTAAATATTTTTTTCAATGAAATTTTGGTACTTAGCTGCAGCATATTTTAATGAGTACTCATCGGGTAGATAGCAAAGCTTATTTTTTGAATCATTAATTAGTAAACTTTCTATCTTATTTGCGGCAACTTGATAGTTTAAGGGGTCAACCAGATGGATATCTTTTGATTTGAACAGCTTAACTTGACTTGATAATACTATTGGCAATCCCACTGCAGAAGCTTCTAAAACATTTAAAGGCAGCCCTTCTATGCGGTTAGTTAAAAATAAAAAAACGTCACATATTGATTCAACCTTTGCCAATTCCTCTCTTTTTAAAGCTCCCAAAAACTTAATATAATCATTAGCACCAAGATTATTAACCAAACTCTTCAACTTAAATTCTTCTGGTCCATTACCAACGATAATATAAACAAAATCATTTTTATTACTTAATAACTCTATTGTTTGAATACAATTATAAACACCCTTTTGAGGGTGTAATCGGCAAGCGGTTAAGATAATTTTCTTATCATGAGGAATGTTATAGTAATCCTTTATTT
>NZ_JAFMOX010000026.1 GCF_019049655.1 Rahnella rivi | reverse complement strand
GAGTATTAATGGTTTTTTTAAATATATATAAATGGAGTTATATAATGAGTGAAGAAAAAACAAAATCAGACCTGGTCATTGCTGAAGGTAGTCAATTCAGCGCGGAAACATCAACAGATTATTCCCCAGGGAAAGAAAATATCGCGCTCGCTGTGACGGCGACCGGGATAACCTATAACGGTACCACGGGTAATGATTCGTTTACGGGTGGAAAAGAAGATGATCATCTTCGCGGCGGTGACGGTAACGACTGGCTCAGCGGAGGTTTGGGAGATGACGTTCTTAAAGGCGATACGGGTAACGACACACTTAACGGCGGCGCTGGTGCCGACGTGCTGGAAGGCGGGGCTGGCAATGATTCTCTTTACGGCGGAGAAGGACTGGACAGCTTTATCTTCGCCGCCGGCCACGGTCAGGATGTTATCACTGATAGCCGTTCGTCAGACATCGGTAATGACGTTTTACGGTTCAATGGAGCCAGTTCGGGCTCGGCGCGGTTTAGCCGCGAGGGTAACAGTTTGATCATACAGGCCTACGGTGCGGACGACCGGGTGAGCGTCACTAACTTCTTTGTAAATGGCGAAAGTTCGGGGGAATTTTTCCGTCAGTACAGCTTTGTCTTTGACGATAGGACTCTGACGGAGACAGACCTCTTGTCAGGGGTCACGTCATGGGGAACCGCAAAAAATGACAATGAGTCGGGCTGGTACGGTGTAGACCTTATGTATGGCGGGTTGGGTAACGATTCGCTAAGCGGAGGCTCAGGAAATGACGTTCTGAACGGCGGAGCCGGTGATGATACGCTCGGTGGCGGAGCTGGAGACGATATTCTTGAGGGGGGCTCAGGTAATGACCGTCTTAGCGGTAACGAGGGGCTGGATACTTTTATGTTTGCCGTCGGACACGGTCAGGATGTGGTCAGTGACGCACCTTCGACCGACATCGGAAATGATACTTTGCGGTTTACGGGGGCGAATAGCCAAAATGCCCTTTTCAGCCGCAAGGGAAACGATCTGATCGTTCATGCCTATGGAACAGATGACAACGTAACGGTCACCAACTTTTTCAATAATCCTGAAACACCCGGGACGGTGTTCCGTCAATACAGCTTTGTGTTTGATGATAAGACGCTGACGGAACCGGATCTGCTGTCAAGAATCACCTCCTGGGGTACTGCGGGTAATGATACTGAGTGGGGCTGGTACGGGAATGACATTATTTATGGCGGGGCGGGCAACGATTCACTGTCTGGGGTTTCCGGAGATGACATCCTGAACGGTGGGCTGGGTAATGACACCCTCTTAGGCGGGGATGGGGCGGATACTTACCACTTTGCGGCGGGTCATGGAAAAGACCTTGTGGCTGACGTTGGTAAACCCGGCGAAAGTAGTAATACCCTGCGTTTCAACGGTGCAGAGTCTGGTACCACACGTTTCAGTCGCGAGGGTACCAACCTTATCATACAGGCCTACGGAAGCGATGACAGCGTGACGGTCAGCAACTACTTTGGCGGTACTGATCAACCCGGAGGGATTTATCGCCAGTTCAGCTTTGTCTTCGACGATGCAACGCTGACGGAGTCAGATCTGGCGAGGTCGGGGATGACCTACAACGGAACGGACGTTGCTAACAATGCCACGGGCTGGTATGCACCTGATCTTATGTACGGCGCAGGCGGTAACGACACGCTGCAGGGAGGGGGCGGAAATGACGTGCTGAACGGCGGTGCGGGCAATGACTCACTTAATGGCAACAGCGGTGAGGACACCTACCAGTTTACTGCCGGGCACGGTAAAGACCATGTGTATGACTCAGCGGGTAGCGGTGAAAATGGTGATATTTTACGCTTCACTGGTGCGTCATCGGGCGCAGCCCGTTTCAGTCGCGAGGGTGCCAACCTTATCATACAGGCCTACGGAAGCGATGACAGCGTGACGGTCAGCAACTACTTTGCCGGTACTGATCAACCCGGAGGGATTTACCGCCAGTTCAGCTTTGTGTTCGACGATGCGACGCTGACGGAGTCGGATCTGGCGAGGTCGGGGATGACGTACAACGGAACGGACGCTGGTAACAATGCCTCGGGCTGGTATGCCGCTGATCTTATGTACGGCGCAGGCGGTAACGACACGCTGCAGGGAGGGGGCGGAAATGACG
>NZ_JAFMOX010000027.1 GCF_019049655.1 Rahnella rivi | reverse complement strand
ATATTTCTCCAGGTGCAAAAATAAAAATAACCAATGGTGGAAGAATTTATATAAAAGGTAATAGTGACAGGGTTTTTTTATCAAAAAACACTGTATTACATTGTTCTGGCGGAGAGTTAACCATAGGTAACGGTGTTTTTTTTAATGAAAACAATCATGTTATTTGTCATGAAAAGATGACTATTGGCGATGACTGTCTTTTTGGACAAAACGTTTGTTTTTATGATTCTGATCACCAGTTTAGTGCTAGTAATATAAAAATAAGGGATCAAGGATATACTAAAAGTGAAGTTTTTATTTCTCAAGATGTATGGATTGGCGCCGGTTCTGTAGTGACGAAGGGAACGGTTGTTGGCGCTCACACTGTGATAGGTGCCAATTCTGTTGTAAGAGGAAAATTAGATTCATATAGTGTTTATGCAGGTAATCCAGTGAGATACTTGAGGAAAGTCAATGAGAAATGATAATAAAGAAATTGTCTTGCTTTCGACTGCTGACTGGGATAATCCATTTTGGACAAATAAACAGCATGTTGCCGTCGAATTTGCTCGTAGAGGATATAAAGTCCTTTATATTGACTCATTGGGCTTACGTAAGCCGAGTTTAAATAAGAAGGATTTTAGCCGAATTTTAAAAAAATTGTTTAAGGCACTAAGACCACCGAAGAAAGTGCAAGAAAATATATGGATTTGGTCTCCAATAACACTACCTTGGAACGAATATCGTGCTGTAAGGAGTTTTAATAAGTTCTATCTGAGTTTCTTCGTCAAAGTATGGAGTAAATTTCTTGGTTTTAGAAAACCATGGTTGTGGACATATAATCCATTAACTACTGAGTTTTTAAATCCGCATGATTTTTCGAAAACAATTTATCACTGTGTTGATGAAATTAAAGCTCAGCCTGGAATGCCTATCGATGTTTTAGAACGTGAGGAAAAAACATTAATTCAACAGGCAAGTATAGTATTTGTTACAGCATTGCAATTGAAAGAAAGTAGAGTTCAATGGAATAAAAATATACATTATTTTTCTAATGTTGCAGATTATGTTCATTTCAATAAAGCTGTAACAGAGAATTATACTATTCCAGATGATATGAAAAATATAACTTCTCCTATTGTAGGTTTTATTGGTGCAGTTAGCTCATATAAAATAGATTTAGATCTTATAAGTTATCTTGCTCTCCAAAGACCACAATATAGTATTGTGATTATAGGTGAGATTGGAGAAGGGGATCCATCTACAAAAATAGATATTCTTAAAAAACATAAAAATATACACCTGCTTGGGCCCAAACCTTATAATGTCCTTCCTCAATATCTTAAGTATTTTGACGTTGCACTGTTACCAAATAATCTAAACCAGTATACAGATAATATGTTTCCTATGAAGTTTTTTGAGTATTTAGCTGCCGGAAAACCTATCGTCAGTGTAGATCTTTCTTCAATTAAGGAATTTCATAATGTTGTTAAAATTGGTAAGGATAACTTAGAGTTTGTTGTGGGCGTTGATGCTGTTATATGTGGTGATGTAATCCCTTTGGATGAGCGTCTCGCCTTGGCTAAAGAATATACTTACGAAACAAGAACGGATAAGATGCTTGAAATGCTAATCTAGATGTTCCTTTTGACATGCTAAAAGTTACTTTCATTTCTTTGCTGAGCAGATGGGAGATAGAATGGCTGTTACTAAAAGGAATTTTATAAAGTACGGAGTGAGCGGTTTATTATTTTATAATCTTAATAAATTTTTTTTGTCAAATGCGATAGCTTCCGAGCCTGATGGAAAGCCCATCCATAGAATAAAGTGCGACAAAGATTTATTGAGGTTGAAGTTAAATAATATTCTTACAGAGAAAGAGCTTGTATATAAAACACCATCCTTAAGTTTTGATTATTTTTTTGTTTTATCAAGTAACCCTCGTCAGAATAAGGTGGTTGTTTTTATATATGAAGGGCCACGCTCTGTTCAAAAAGGCCTGATAACCTCTCTGGATGGCAGCGTTTGGAAGCCTTACGATATAGACCTCGAATTAACTGATTTTGGAGCAATCGGAGATGGTAAAACTGATAGTTCAGCTTCCATAGAATTAGCATTAAACTCCGGCATCCCAATCAAAGAGAATCGAGCTAATAATTATCTTTTAACGCGAACTTTAATTATTCATGATGGTTATATAAATTTTTCAGGTTTTGGGAAAGGAAAAACGGTTTTTCTTTTAGATCATTTTTTTAATGGAATCATCTATAGTAAGCCATTTTTTATAGATTTAAAGTCTAAAGTTTTTCTTTCCGGCTTTACGTTGAAAAGACTTAACTCTTCACTTTATACGGGTAGAGCTGGACCTAAAGGTCTATATGTGGGTAATGCAGACCCATTACTGATTGATGAAATAGAAGAATGTTATGGTCTTGGTTATGGTATACATATTGATTTTTCGAATAATGTTATAGTCAAAAATTGTTATGTACATGATCACAAGGGGCTTATAGCAGGCCTTTCTGGTACAGATGGAATCCATTTTTATCGTTCTCAAAATGTAATTGCTGAAAATAATTTCGTTCATGATGTTGGTGATGACGCTTTATCGGCTGGCTCATTTGATAATAAACATAAAGCGCAAAATATAACTTTTAATGATAATCGTATAGTTTCTTCTAAAGGTGGAATAAAAATTTACTCTTATGCTAATGATATTTTCATTAATAGAAATGTAATAGTAGGTTCAAGAGAAGGGGGGGTTTACCTCACTGACGATAAAAATTCCCCAGAAGATTCATATGTATCGAATGTGAATATTAAAAACAATCAATTTTCTTTTGTAGGAGTATGTGGCGAATCAATTGAG
>NZ_JAFMOX010000028.1 GCF_019049655.1 Rahnella rivi | reverse complement strand
CCAGTTCATCACTTCAACGGAATCCTGAGATCCTGATTCGGTAATAAGCAGATTACTGTTACTTTTCGAGAACCACAGGTCGGTGAGATTGAGATCGCTGAATTCAATAATATCTTTGCCTTCAAGCATACCTGCGAAATCAGTGACCGAGTCATTACCGTGTCCGTTAGCAAACAGATAGGTATCCTGCCCCGCTCCGCCATAGAGTGAGTCATTACCCACGCCGCCGTTCAGAACGTCATCTCCGGACCCACCACTCAGCGAATCGTCACCGCCGCCACCGTTCATCAGGTCGACGCCGTACCAGCCGTGTGCGTTATCATTTCCGTCTGTCCCTGAGAAGGTGATCCGCGCCGTCGCCAGATCTGACTCCGTCAGCGTGATGTCGTCAAACTCAAAACTGTAGTGACGAGTAGCGCCGTTTTTTAATTCGCCGTCAATGAAGTAATTTTCTACCGTTACGCGGTCTGCGGTGCCGTACGCATGAATGACCAGATTGTTTCCCTCACGGCTAAACCCGCCCACGTCCGCCTTCGCCCCCGTAAAACGCAACGTATCATTACCGGCTTCGCTGGAAAAGTTATTGGTTATCAGATCCTGACCGTGGCCAACTTCGAACATGAAAGTATCCAGCCCAATGCTGCCACTGAGATAATCATTTCCGGCACCTCCGTCGATAACATCAGCACCCGCCCCGCCGGCCAGCGAGTCATCACCGGCACCGCCGCTGATATAATCGTCACCGGATCCGCCGTAAAAAGAATCATCACCCGCACCGCCGTTCAGCACATCTCGCCCGTACCATCCGTCGATCCGGTCATCCCCCGCTGTAGCGTAGAAAGGGATCCGTGCCGTCGCCAGATCTGACTCCGTCAGCGTGATGTCGTCAAACTCAAAACTGTAGTGACGAGTAACGCCGTTTTTTAATTCGCCGTCAATGAAGTAATTTTCTACCGTTACGCGGTCTGCGGTGCCGTACGCATGAATGACCAGATTGTTTCCCTCACGGCTGAAACCGCCTACGTCCGCCTTCGCCCCCGTAAAACGCAACGTATCATTACCGGCTTCACGGGAAAAATTATCGGTTATCAGATCCTGGCCGTGGCCAACTTTGAACATGAAAGTATCCAGCCCGTTGCTGCCACTGAGATAATCATTTCCGGCACCTCCGTCGATAACATCAGCACCCGCCCCGCCGACGAGCGAGTCATCACCGGCACCGCCGCTGAGAAAGTCGTCACCGGATCCGCCGTAAAAAGAATCTTCACCCGCACCGCCGTTCAGCACATCTCGCCCGTACCATCCGTCGATCCGGTCATCCCCCGCTGTAGCGTAGAAAGGGATCCCGGCCGTCGCCAGATCGGACTCCGTCAGCGTGATGTCGTCAAACTCAAAACTGTAGCGACGAAAACCGCTGGTTTCTGATTCGCCGTCAATGAAGTAATTGTTTATCGTTACGCGGTCTGCGGTGCCATACGCATGAATGACCAGATTGTTTCCCTCACGGCTGAACCCGCCCACGTCCGCCTTCGCCCCCGTAAAACGCAACGTATCATTACCGGCTTCACTGGAAAAATTATCGGTTATCAGATCCTGACCGTGGCCAACTTTGAACACGAAAGTATCCAGCCCGGTGCTGCCACTGAGATAATCATTTCCGGCACCTCCGTCGATAACATCAGCACCCGCCCCGCCGACGAGCGAGTCATCACCGGCACCGCCGCTGAGAAAGTCGTCACCGGATCCGCCATAAAAAGAATCATCACCCGCACCGCCGTTAAGCACATCTCGCCCGTACCATCCGTCGATCCGGTCATTCCCCTCGGTGGCGTAGAAAGGGATCCCGGCCGTCGCCAGATCGGACTCCGTCAGCGTGATGTCGTCAAACTCAAAACTGTAGCGACGAGTACCGCTGGTTTCTGATTCGCCGTCAAAGAAGTAATTTTCTATCGTTACGCGGTCTGCGGTGCCGTACGCATGAATGACCAGATTATTTCCCTCACGGCTGAACCCGCCCACGTCCGCCTTCGCCCCCGTAAAACGCAACGTATCATTACC
Organism: Rahnella rivi; assembly: GCF_019049655.1. Lineage (GTDB taxonomy): Bacteria > Pseudomonadota > Gammaproteobacteria > Enterobacterales > Enterobacteriaceae > Rahnella > Rahnella rivi. Next base: position 893 of record NZ_JAFMOX010000028.1, on the reverse strand, counting down.
GGCTTCGCTGGATGAGTTATCGCGTATCAGATCCTGACCGTGGCCAACGGCGAACATGAAAGTATCCAGCCCGGTGCTGCCACTGAGATAATCATTTCCGGCACCTCCGTACATAACATCAGCACCCGCCCCGCCGACGAGCGAGTCATCACCGGCACCGCCGCTGATATAGTCGTCACCGGATCCGCCGTAAAAAGAATCATCACCCGCACCGCCGTTCAGCACATCTCGCCCGTACCATCCGTCGATCCGGTCATCCCCCGCTGTAGCGTAGAAAGGGATCCCGGCCGTCGCCAGATCGGACTCTGTCAGCGTGATGTCGTCAAACTCAAAACTGTAGTGACGAAAACCGCTGGTTTTGGATTCGCCACTCAAGAAGTAATTTTCTATCGTTACGCGGTCTGCGGTGTCGTACGCATGAATGACCAGATTGTTTCCCTCACGGCTAAATCCGCCCACGTCCGCCTTCGCCCCCGTAAAACGCAACGTATCATTACCGGCTTCGCTGGATGAGTTATCGCGTATCAGATCCTGACCGTGGCCAACGGCGAACATGAAAGTATCCAGCCCGGTGCTGCCACTGAGATAATCATTTCCGGCACCTCCGTCGATAACATCAGCACCCGCCCCGCCGGCCAGCGAGTCATCTCCGGCACCGCCGCGAAGATGATCATCTTCTTTTCCACCCGTAAACGAATCATTACCCGTGGTACCGTTGTAGGTTATCCCGGTCGCCGTCACAGCGAGCGCGATATTTTCTTTCCCAGGGGAATAATCTGTTGATGTTTCCGCGCTGAATTGACTACCTTCAGCAATGACCAGGTCTGATTTTGTTTTTTCTTCACTCATTATATAACTCCATTTATATATATTTAAAAAAACCATTAGTACTC
>NZ_JAFMOX010000065.1 GCF_019049655.1 Rahnella rivi | reverse complement strand
TTAAGCCACCTGAAGGGACGTTTAAGACTAAGACGTTGATAGGCTGGGTGTGTAAGTGCAGCGATGCATTGAGCTAACCAGTACTAATGACCCGAGAGGCTTAACCTTACAACACCAAAGGTGTTTTAGAGTGGCTCTGAAGTAGATTTTCAGCTGAATGTTCCGAGATTGGTTCGTAGTGCAAGCCTGACTTAAGGTGCGCGTTATGGATAAAACAGAATTTGCCTGGCGGCAGTAGCGCGGTGGTCCCACCTGACCCCATGCCGAACTCAGAAGTGAAACGCCGTAGCGCCGATGGTAGTGTGGGGTCTCCCCATGCGAGAGTAGGGAACTGCCAGGCATCAAATTAGTTCCTTTTCCCCTGACAAGGAAAATAACAGGAACAAACGCGTATCAGACGATTTCTGATGGGTGTGAAAGAACCGGTGGAGCGGTAGTTCAGTTGGTTAGAATACCTGCCTGTCACGCAGGGGGTCGCGGGTTCGAGCCCCGTCCGTTCCGCCACTTATTGCATAGACCCTGAATCGAAAGATTCAGGGTTTTTTTGCGTCTGCTTTCAGCAGGTTGTGCGCATTTTGCTCGGAAACTTTAAGCTCGTATGCGCTTTTTAACCAATACTGACCTTAAACGTTTATTAAGTTAACCTCTGCGATTTATCTGATGCGGGAGTTAAGTGAAATTTAATATCAGTTTTGGCTAATAAACACTAAAAGAATAATAACCAATCTCGTTTATGTTTTGTTTGAGAAATACCCGTGGGTATTTTCTATATTAATGAACATGCTCGGTTTATTAAAACTGATATTAAATGCTAATATTTCTTACGTTTTAAAATATAAACCAAAATAAATTTAGCGATGACGATTTCATAGATTGCAGATGCCATCCTCAGTCAAATGTCATAGAATCTTAACCCGGCAAATTTATTAAGATAAGTCACCATGAAATTCTCACTGGATATACTTGACTGGCAGGCTCTCGCTCCGGGAAAAGACAGTTGTGAACATTGGATCCAGTGGGCTAATCAGTCTGATATTGTTCACTTTTCCGGTGAACATCCCAAGACACCGCAGATCCCGATGATGGCTGCACGGCGTATGAGTATCGGAAGTCGATTTGCCGTTGAAACGGGCCTTTCGTTACTCGCTGCGCATGATATCGATGCGGCTATTTTTACCAGCCGTCATGGTGAGCTTGAGCGCTCAGGGCGAATTCTGAATGCCCTGGCCGAAAATCTCCCTACTTCGCCGACTGAATTCTCAATGTCAGTGCATAATACTGCCGCTGGCTGGCTGACCATTATCAGTAAAAACCCGCTGCCTGTGACGTCATTAGCGGCAGGCGGCAATAGTTTCCAGCAAGGGATAATCGAAGCGCAATCAATGCTGGCTGGCGGGGCAGCGCGTGTCATGTTGATCGACTTTGACGGTGAAATACCTGCTATTTATGACAAATCGGTAAATTCTGAGTTTTTACCTTATGCTGTAGGAATATTATTAGCCGCTGGTGATGGCTGGCAATGTAGTGACATACTTTCCACGGGCAATGACTGTGTGCAGAACGTTCCTCAGAGTCTGCAATTCTTGCGCGGTTATCTCACTTCGTCTCCTTCCTTTTATGTTGATATGAATAATGGCCAACGCTGGCACTGGAAGCATAATTTGTGAGAAGAGTCTCTGGGTTGCCCTATGATGCGTTTTGTCTTGTGAACCGGGTGTGGCGATGGGGGGTAACAGGCCTCTTTTTTGCGCTTTTCGGAATCGGCGGACTGCTGCTTTCAATCATATGGTTTAACCTGTTGCGGCTCGTCATTCGTCAGCCTGAAACTTTGCACCGTATGACGCTAAACAGTATCCGTAACAGCTTCCGTTTTTTCCTGGGTGGATTGCGGCTATTTGGAGTGATGGATTTTTGCTTCATCGGTGATGAGAAGTTTAAGCAGGATACTGGCTGTCTGGTCGTGGCTAACCATCCAAGCCTTCTCGACTATGTGATCCTTGCGTCGCGAATGCCGCGCTGTGATTGCATCGTCAAGCAGGCTTTATTACAGAACCCGTTTTTGCGCGGCGTGATCAAAGCGGCGGGGTATCTGGTGAATGCCGGTTCGGAAACATTACTGCTGGCCTGTGAAGCCCGCTTGCAAGCCGGTGGAACCCTGCTGATTTTCCCGGAAGGCACGCGATCTTTGCCAGGCCAGGAAATGACCTTGCAACGCGGGGCCGCAAATATTGCGGTGAGGGCGGGTTGTGATGTGCGGATTGTTCATATCTCCTGTCAGCCTCCGATGCTGACCAAGCAGGGGAAGTGGTATCAAATTCCGCGGGTCAAACCTCAATTTATTATTACGGTTGCCGATAAAGTTAACGTTATCGATTTTATGGATGACCATGATCTTTCGCCAGCGTTGGCAGCAAGACGCCTGACACAGCATTTACGCACCGAGCTGATGCGCAGCAATATTCAAAATAACGAGAAATAAGTCATGGATCCATTAAGCCACGAGATAAAAGAACTTATCATCACCACCCTCAATCTGGAGGGTATGACGCCTGATGAGATAGAGACTGAGGCGCCACTTTTCGGTGATGGTTTAGGACTAGACTCTATTGATGCCCTTGAATTAGGTTTGGCTTTCAAAAAGCAATACGGCGTGACCCTTTCGGCAGAAAGCCAGGAAATGCGTGAGCATTTTTATTCTGTTGAAACCCTCGCCCGATTTATATCAGTGCAGCGTGGTTAAAGAGATTCCTATGCAGAAGCAAGAAATTTACAATCAAATTAGCGAGTTATTAATCAAGCTGTTTGAAGTGGATGAAAGTGATATCAAACCAGATGCAAAATTATATGAAGATCTGGAATTAGACAGCATTGATGCTGTGGATTTGGTTGTTCATTTGCAGAAGACCACCGGGCGAAAGATTAAACCTGAAATGTTTAAATCGGTGCGCACCGTTCAGGATGTTGTGGATGCCATTGATGAATTACTTAACACGCCTGCGCAGTAATCGCCGTGTCTGAAGCCCGTAACAGGGTCGCCACGATTATCCGCTGGGTAACGATCGTGGCGATAGTTGCCTATCCCGTCGCGGTATGGAGCGGTTTAAAAACCTGGGGGATCGGCATTCTTGCCCCGTTGCTGGGGCTGGTTTTTATTCTGCGCCTGCTGACTTTTCGCGGTAAGCTCAGCCAGCTCACCTTCTTTGGAAAAGCGATTGCTGCGGCGGGCATTGTCCTGGTGGCGATCAGTGCGTTGTTACGCGAAACATCCTTGCTGTTGTATTACCCGGTTGCGGTAAATACCTTGCTGTTTATTCTGTTTTTCAGTTCATTACGCGCGCGGCAATCTGTTGTTGAGCGCCTGGCCAGACTCAGTGAACCGGATTTATCCCCTGCAGGTGTCATTTATACCCGGCGCGTCACGCAAGTCTGGTGCCTCTTTTTTGTGTGTAACGGTTTTCTCGCTTTATATACCTGCCTTAAAGGTGATGTGGCTCTCTGGGCGCTGTATAACGGCGGGGTAAGTTATCTGCTAATCGGCTTATTGATGGGTATTGAATGGATAGTCAGAAAGCGTCTGCAACGGTTATGACGCTCCCAATGGGCCAGTGGCTGAGTGCACAAAGAGCCGATGATCATCTGGTTGCCTGGAGCGAAACCCGGTCATGGCGGCAGGGTGAGTTACGCCGCGATGTGCTCTCACTCATCAGTCAGATAACCGTCACCCCACATCAGCGCTGGGCGATTTGCCTGCAAGACAATTATGCCTTCGCCGTTGCTTTGCTGGCGGTGATTTACAGTGGAAGAACGCCGGTGTTGCCCGGCCATTTTCGTCAGGCCGTCCTGGCAGAGCAGCTGGAAGAGTTCGACGCGCTGATCACCGATCTCCCGCTGTCACCCGGCTGCCCGACACTGACTTTTCCCTGTGATACCACCCCCTCCTTTTCATCATTACCGGCATGGCCGGAAAATGCATCGCTGATTTTATTTACCTCAGGCTCAACCGGCAAACCGCAAAAAATCATTAAACTGGTTTCCTCTCTCGAATGTGAAAGCCGGTGGCTTGCTGCGCTTTGGGGTGAAGATCTCCGGGGGAGTTATTTTGCGGCGACCGTTGCCCCGCATCATATGTATGGGCTGACTTTCGCCTTCATGTTGCCCCTGACGCTGGGTCTGCCTTTTTATGTGAAAAGTGTCGAATACCATGAGCAGTTGGTGACGCTTTCCCGCGTCCGCCCTTTAGTGCTGACCAGCAGCCCGGCGTTTCTTAAACGACTGGACCCTGCGCTGGAACCGGCCAGCCTGAGGTGCGTCTTTTCTGCCGGAGGTCCGCTGCCCCGTCAGGGTGCGCAATTAACTGCGACAACCTGTGGTTGTTTTCCGCAGGAGATTTACGGGACGACAGAAACGGGGGTGATCGCCCATCGCCAGTCTGATGAGCCCTGGACGCTGTTCAGCGACATCGCTTTCGAACACCGTCTGGATGGCCACGTTGCACTGATGTCCCCGCTAATCCCGCAACCTGAAGGCATGATTCTCAGTGATGAGGTCGACATTCTGCCAGACCGGCGGCATTTCCATTTGCTGGGACGCAAAGATCGGATTGTGAAAATTGCCGAGCAGCGAATCTCGCTCAGTGAAATAGAGCAACGCCTGTGCGCACTGGAGGCGGTGTCCGAAGCCTGTATCATGACCATAGAAAAGCAGGGTAGAGTTTGCATCGCGGCAGTGCTGGTTCTGAGCCCAGCGGGTGAACAGCAATACCGGGCGCAGGGGCAGAACCCTTTTATCGGTCAACTTCGGCAAGCGCTGCGTGACTGGTTGTCGCCGGTGTCTCTGCCGCGTTACTGGCGCATTGTCCCGGCCATCCCTCTCAACCAGCAAGGCAAGCGCGCTGCGGCTGAATTACAGGAAATGTTTTTATGAAGATGCCTGAAGTGCTCAGTCAGCAACAAATCAGCGACAGCAGCCTGATCCTCGAATTACGGCTTCCGGCAGATTTATTCTGGTTCAAAGGTCATTTTCCCTCCTCGCCGATTTTGCCGGGCGTCACGCAGATAAACTGGGTGATGGAATACGCCAGTGCCGTTTTCGGGCTGGACAACAGGTTTTCCGGTATGGAAGTGGTGAAATTCCAGCGGCCTCTGTTGCCCGGTGAAACCGTCAGGGTGCAGATTGACTGGCTGAAAGAAAAACACCGGCTGGTTTTCCGATACAGTCTGGGCGACGTGGTCGCCAGCAGCGGGAAAATCAGCTTATGTCCATGAATCAGCACGAGGCTTTTTCTCCCTGCATGATTATTCCGTGCTACAACCACGGCGCAATGATGGCACGCGTGCTGGAAAATCTCCGGCCTTTGGGTTTGACCTGCCTCGTCGTCGATGATGGCAGTGATGTGGCGACTGCCGATGAGCTGCAACGGCTGGCTGCCGTGATGCCGTGGATGAGCCTGACGCGTTTGCCGTCGAATCAGGGCAAAGGGATGGCGGTCATGCAGGCATTGCGTCTGGCAGCCGAAAAAGGCTTCACTCACGCCATTCAGGTTGATGCCGACGGTCAGCATCAGCTGTCAGACGTTCCCGCCATGCTGGACGAAGCCCGCCGCCATCCGGATTGTCTTATCTCCGGTCAGCCGGTTTACGATGACAGCGTGCCTAAATCGCGGCTGTATGGCCGTTACATCACGCATTTTTGGGTGTGGGTCGAAACCTTATCGTTTTCACTCAAAGACAGCATGTGTGGTTTTCGTGTTTACCCTCTCAAACCCTGTCTGGCGCTGATGGCCAGTCATTCCCTCGGGCAGCGGATGGATTTCGACACAGAGATTATGGTGCGCCTTTACTGGCAAGGCACCCGCAGCCGCTTCCTGCCGACGAAGGTGACCTATCCGGCTGACGGCCTTTCGCATTTCGATGCCGTAAAAGACAACATCAAGATTTCATGGATGCACACCCGGCTGTTCTTTGGCATGTTGCCGCGCGTGGGATTTTTACTGCGCCAGCGACAAAATCTGCCTGCCGGTCAGCACTGGTCAGCCACGCCTGAGCGTCAGGGGCTGTGGGGCATTCGCCTGATGATGAAGGTGTATCGCCTGCTGGGATACCGCGCATTTCGTCTGCTGCTTTACCCGGTAATCGCGTATTTCTGGCTAACCGGTAAGACTCAGCGCAGGGCATCAGCCCGTTACCTTGACCGTATCCGCCACACCGCCGCGCAGCGAAATTTGACTCTGCCTTATCCCACCGGCACGTTCCGTCATTTCATGCGTTTTGGTGAATCCTTGCTGAGCAAGCTGGCGAGCTGGCAGGGCGATAAAACCCTGACCGACGCCGTGCTGGTTAATCCTGAGGTTTGCGAGGCACACATCGCCTCGGGGCGTGGAACGCTTATTCTGGCCTCGCATCTGGGCGATATCGAATCCTGCCGCGCATTGGGTGCGCTCAACCACCGGATCATCGTCAATGCGCTGGTTTTCACCGACAATGCCGAGCGCTTTAATCAGGTGATGAAAGAGATCAATCCGCAGGCGGTGGTGAACCTGATCCAGGTGAGCAAGATGGGGCCGGATACGGCGATGCTGTTGCAGGAAAAGCTTGATGCAGGAGAATGGGTGGCGATCGTCGGCGATCGTACCTCCGCCAGCAGTCATCAGCGCGGTGAACACGCCCGCGTGATCTGGAGTGATTTTCTTGGCAAGCCGGCCGCGTTTCCGCAGGGGCCTTTTATTCTGGCGGCAGCGCTGCGTGCGCCGGTGATGCTGATGTTTGGCATCATGCAGCAACGGCAGCTGCACATTTACTGTGAAAATTTTGCCGACCCGCTGATCCTGCCACGCGCTCAGCGCCTGCCCGCGTTGCAGGACGCAGTCGATCGTTACGCCGCTCGTCTTGAGCATTACAGCCTGCTGGCGCCTCATGACTGGTTCAATTTTTATGATTTCTGGCAGCATCCAGCGGATGACGCCCCTGAAGGGAAACCTGACTGATATGACGTCCAAACTTGACCCACAATTTAACGATCCGCGATTTTCCACCCGCGTGGAAATCACCGTGCCTTTTCACGATGCTGATTCGATGGGCGTGGTGTGGCATGGCAACTATTTCCGTTATCTGGAAGTTGCGCGCGAGCAATTGCTGAAGCAGTTTGATTACGGTTACCGTCAGATGCTGGCGTCAGGCTACGTCTGGCCAATCGTCGATACCCGCCTGAAATACATCGCGCCGGTTGTCTTCGAGCAACGCATTGAAGTGCGCGCACAGCTGGAGGAAATCGAAAACCGTCTGCGGATCGGCTATCAGATTTTCGACATCGAAACCGGTAAGCGCACCACCACCGGTTACACCTTGCAGGTGGCGGTGGATGCCACCACCAAAGAGATGTGCTTTGTCTCGCCACAGGTGTTGTTCGATAAAACGGGAGTCAGCCTGTGAGATCACTGTTATTTATCCTGCTGGCGGTGTTCAGCGTGGCAGCTCAGGCCGTCACGCTGGAAGAGTTACAGCAGCGTTTTAGTCAGGTGCCGGTACTCAGAGCCGAGTTTGCCCAGCAGCGGACCATCAGCGGTATGGCGCAACCGCTGAATTCCAGCGGAAATCTGGTGATCGCCCAACAGCAAGGGCTGTGGTGGCAGCAGGAGAAACCGTTCAGCCTGACGTTATTACTGACCGAAAATCGCATGGTGCAGATCATGGCGGGGCAGGATCCGCAGGTCGTCACCGCGCAAAGCAACCCGCAGATGTTTCAGTTCAACTCGCTGCTGAGCGCCTTGTTTCATGCCGATCGCCGCGTGCTGGAGCAGAATTTCACGCTCGGTTTCACCGATCAGGGAAAGGGCGCCTGGACGCTTGTCCTGACGCCGAAAGTCTCGCCGCTTAACCGTCTTTTCCGCAGCATCACGCTGCATGGCGAAACTTACCTGAACAATATCGATATTAATGACATGCAGGGCGACGCCACGCATATCCGCTTCTTCAACCAGCAAACGGCGCCAGCCCAGCTGACTGACGCCGAGAAACGCCATTTTGCGTCCTGAACTTCATCGTCGCCTCGCACTGGGCTGGCTGCTGATCATCGCCTTGCTGGTCGCCGCCTTGTTCTGGCTGCTGCCGCGCAGTCAGATTAACAGCAGCGTGCTGGCGCTTCTGCCGCAACAGCAGAACACCACCGTTCCGCCGGAGTTTGTAAAAGGTTTCACGCAGCGCCTCGACCGTCAGCTGATGTGGCTGGTCAGCCCGCCGCAGGGCGCAGGCATTGCGCCGCTTGACGACTGGCTGAAACAGCTGCAGGCGTTGCCTGAACTGAGTCAGGTGGAAGGGCCGATGGATGCTCAACGCCAGCAGGAGTGGGGCACGTTCTTTTTTCAACACCGTAACGCTTTGCTCGATGAAGCGACCCGCCAGCGGCTGACAACCGGGGCGGAGGCGCAAAGCCAGTGGATCCTCGGTCAGCTCTACTCGGCGTTTGCCGGCGTCAGTGGCAAAGAACTGACTCACGACCCGCTGTTGCTGGTCCGCGCGTCACAGATGGCGCAGCAGCAAAACAGCAGCGGCATGACGCTCGATCAGGGCTGGCTGATGGCCCGTGATAAGCAGGGGCGCAGCTGGTATTTAGTACACGGTGAGCTGAAAGCCTCTTCGTATGACATCACCACCGGCAGGCAGACGGTCGTCAGCCTGAATGCGGTGAAACAGGCCTTTGAAACCCGCTGGCCGGGGGCGAAAGTGCTGGCGCGCGGCACAATTTTCTACAGCAACTATGCCAGCCAGCAGGCTGAACACGATCTTTCCACCATTGGCGCGGCGTCGGTGATCGGCGTATTCGTACTGATTTTAGTGATGTTCCGCTCGGTGCTGCCGTTGTTGCTCAGTCTGCTTTCTATCGCCATTGGCGCATTATCCGGCACCGTTTTTACCTTATGGGTATTTGGCGAAATTCACATAATGACGCTGGTGCTGAGTACCAGCATTGTCGGGATCTCCGCTGACTACACCCTTTATTTCCTCACCGAGCGGCGGGTTCACGGCGACACGACCACGCCGCTGGACAGCCTGAAAAAACTGTTCCCGGCATTATCCATGGCCCTGCTGACCACGGTGGCCGCCTATCTGATGCTGCTGATCGCGCCCTTTCCGGGCCTGCAACAGCTGGCGGTATTCGCCGCGGCCGGGCTGAGCGCCGCCTGTATAACGGTGATGTGCTGGTATCCGTATTTATCAAAACGCCTGCCGGTAGGGCCGACACCGGGGCTTGCCCTGATTTTCCGCTGGTTGCTGGCGTGGCGCAGCCAGAAAGCGGTGCGCATCGGCTTACCCGTCCTGATTTTACTGGTGGCAGCGGGCGGAATAGCTCAGCTTAAAATCAATGATGATATTGCTGATTTACAATCGCTGCCCGCCGCGTTACAGCAGCAGGAACAGCAGATTGCCGCGCTGACCGGGCAAACTAACGATCAGAAATGGCTGGTGGTGTATGGCGAAAATGCCGAGCAAACGCTGCAACGCCTCGAAGCGTTACGGCCAAAGCTGGCGCAGGCAAAAACGGGCGGCGTGATTGACGGCTACCGGATGCTCGGGTTGCCCTCCCAGGCACAGCAGCAGCGCGATTTAACCTTGCTCAGGCAGCGTGCGCCGCAGATTGTGGCTCAGTTAGCGCAGGCGGGCATCCGCGTTTCTGTGCCCGATTTACGTCCGCAAACGGTCGATGTTCCGATGTGGCTTAACAGCGTCATCAGTCAGGGCTGGCGGTTATTATGGTTGTCCCTGCCGGACGGGAGCAGCGCGACACTCATTCCTGTCAGTGGCGTTCACGACAGCGCCGCGATGGCAGCGCTGGCGGATTCCTCGCCGGGCGCGGGCTGGATTGACCGTAAAACCGAGTTCAGCGATCTCTTTTCCCAATACCGGGTTTATCTGACCGGCCTTCTGGCGCTGGCCGTGGCAGTGATTGCCGTCATGTATCTCTGGCGTTTCCGCCTGCCGCACGGGCTGATTTGTCTGGTGCCGACTGTTTTATCACTGGCGACGGGCATCGCGGCGCTCGGCTACAGCGGGCATAATCTCAATCTGTTTTCTTTGCTGGCGTTGATCCTGGTGCTGGGCATTGGCATTAACTACACGCTGTTTTTCACCAATCCGCGCGGCACACCGACCACCTCGATGTTTGCGGTATTCATGGCGGTGGTGACGACGCTGCTGACCTTCGGGATGCTGGTATTCAGCGCCACGCAGGCGATCAGCAGTTTTGGCATCGTGCTGAGTTTTGGCATTCTGACGGCCTTCCTGCTCTCACCGCTGACTCTGCCGGTTAAAAAACGAGGACGTAGAAAATGAGTCGATTCACGTTGCCACTTCTGGCCTGGCTGGTGCTTAGCCTCGGCGGTTGTGCCACGCAGCCTCCGGCCAGCACGCTGCCGCAAGCCTGGCTGAAACCCGGCGTTCAGGTGAAATTACCCTCGCCGCTGCTGGAAAAGCCGGTGAGTCAGCAACAGTTGCTGACGGCCACCGTGAAGGGCAAACAGCAGTCGCTGCTGGTCTTACTTAATGCCGATGGCAAATCGCTGCAACTGGCCGGGCTCTCTCCGCTGGGGATCCGTCTGTTCAAAGTGGTCTACGATCAACAAGGGATCCACACCGAGCAGGCCATAAAAATTGACGGTTTACCTCCTGCAAATCAGGTTCTGGCCGATATCATGCTGAGCTACTGGCCGGTCGAACGCTGGCAGCCGCTGCTTCCTGCGGGCTGGCGGCTGGACGATCAACCGCTTCGCCGCACGTTGCTGGATAACCACGGGGCGACGATCACCCGCATCGACTATCTGCCGAAAGGCGCGACCCGCCAGCCAGTGTCGATCACCCAGCAGGCTTTTCATTACCAGATAACTATCCAGAACGTCGGTGGCTAACATGATTTACTTTTCGGCCGTGGGCATGGTGAACGCGCTGGGCAACGATCTTGTACAGATCGCACAAAACCTCACGGCGGGCACTGCGCCTGGCATGTCATTGCAGGAAGGCTGGTTGACGGAAAACCGTCCGGTCTGGCTTGGCACCGTCACGGGCGATCTGCCGGCGATCCCGGGTGATCTGATGGCGCACCGCAGCCGGAATAATCAGCTGTTGCTGGCCGCGCTGGCGCAGATCGAATCTCAGGTCAGCGCGGCGATCGCGCAGTACGGCAAAGATCGCGTTGCGGTGATCATGGGCACCAGCACCTCTGGCATTGCTGAGGGCGAAGAGGCCGTGCGCTATTTACATCAGCACGGTGAATTCCCGCCGGGCTTCGATTACCGCCAGCAGGAGCTTGGCGATCCGTCGCAGTTTATGGCTGAATTGCTGGATCTGAGCGGCCCTGCGTACACGTTGTCTACCGCGTGTTCCTCCAGTGCGCGGGCGATCATCAGCGGCAAGCGACTGATCGAAGCCGGGCTGGTGGACGCGGCCATTGTCGGCGGTGCTGACAGCCTTTGCCGCATGCCCGTGAACGGCTTTAACAGTCTGGAATCGTTATCGCATGGGCGGTGCGCCCCGTTCGGACAGGGGCGCGACGGCATCAATATCGGTGAAGCCTCCGCGCTGATTTTACTGACCCGCGAACCGGCAGAGGTCGCACTGCTCGGCGTCGGAGAATCTTCCGATGCGTGGCACATGTCTGCGCCACATCCGGAAGGGCTCGGGGCGGAAAGGGCGATCACGATGGCGCTGAAAATGGCCGGGCTGACCGCGAGCGACGTGGGGTACATCAACGCTCACGGCACGGCGACGCCGCTCAACGATCAGGTGGAGGCCGCTGTCATACATCGTCTGTTTGGCAACAGCACGCCGTGCAGTTCGACCAAGCATCTCACCGGCCATACGCTGGGTGCCGCCGGCGCGACGGAAGCCGCGCTCAGCTGGCTGATCCTGACGCAGGCTCTTCATCTGCCGCATCAGGATTTTTCACAGATTTCGCGCGATGTCAGCCTGCCGGATATCTGGCTGGCTACGACCGGGCAACCGCTCGCCAGACCGGTGATCCTGTCTAACTCTTTTGCCTTTGGCGGCAACAATGCCAGCATTCTGATCGGGAGGCCGTCATGAGTTATCAAAACGCGGCGGATTTTTTACCTCACGCTGAGCCGATGGTCTTGCTGGAAAACGTGATTGAAGTGACCCGCGACACCGCGTTGTGCAGCGTTTTGGTGAGCCAGGACAGCGTACTGGCCCCCTTTCTGAATGCGGACGGTGCGTTGCCTGCGTGGTATTCCCTCGAGCTGATTGCGCAGACGATCGGCGTGTGGAGCGGCTGGCATGGCGCACAATCTGGCGAGCCGCCACAATTAGGCATGCTGCTGGGCGGACGTGGTCTTAAATGCGCCGTCCCGGAATTTGCGGCGGGCAGTGAATTATTAATCAGAGTATCGATGGTATTACGCGATGAAAAAATCGCGAGTTTTGAAGGTGTTATCAGTATTAAGGGTGAACAAGACAACCTACAGGTTGCACAGGGACGGCTGAATACTTATCAGCCAGACAAGGACGAAATAATAAAATTAACTCAGGGGATGCAGGCATGACGCGTTCAGTATTAGTCACCGGCGCCAGTAAAGGGATCGGTAAAGCCATTGCCATCCGGCTGGCGAAAGACGGTTTTGAGGTAGCGATTCACTACCACAGCGATAAAACAGGGGCTGAAGATACCTTGCAGCAGATCGCCGGATTCGGCGGCAGTGGCCGTATTGTGCAATTTGATATCAGCCACCGTGCGCAGTGCCGCGAGGTAATTGAGCGTGATATTGAGGCGCACGGCGCGTATTACGGCGTGGTTAATAACGCCGGTATTACCCGCGATGCGGCGTTTCCGGCACTCACCGATGAAGACTGGGATGGCGTGATCCACACCAATCTCGACAGTTTCTATAACGTGTTACATCCCTGCGTTATGCCGATGATCGGGCTGCGTCAGGGCGGGCGCATTATTGCGCTGTCTTCTGTTTCGGGTATCACCGGTAACCGCGGGCAGGTCAATTACAGCGCGGCCAAAGCGGGCATTATCGGTGCCTGTAAGGCGCTGTCGCTGGAGCTGGCAAAACGCAAAATCACCGTGAACTGCATTGCGCCGGGGCTTATCGATACAGGCATGCTGGAGATGGAGAAACCGGCGTTCGACGCGGCGATGAGTATGATCCCGCTCAAACGTATGGGCAATGCCGATGAAGTGGCGGGCCTGGCGAGCTATCTGATGTCAGATATTGCCGGCTATGTTACCCGTCAGGTGATTTCCATCAACGGAGGCATGGTATGACACACCGTGTAGTCGTCACCGGCATGAAAGGAATTACGGCGTTCGGTAATCACTGGCACGACGTCAGCGCCCGCCTGCAGCAGGGGCGTAACGCGGTTCGCCACATGGACGAATGGCTGATTTATCAGGGGCTGAATACGCATCTTGGTGCGCCGGTGGATGATTTTGTTGTCCCGGCGCATTACACCCGCAAGCGCATCCGTTCAATGGGGCGCGTCTCGCTGCTGTCTACCCGTGCGGTGGAACTGGCCCTGGAACAGGCGGGTTTACTTGATGATCCGATCCTGACCAACGGCGAAACCGGCATTGCCTTCGGATCTTCCACCGGCAGCACCGGGCCGGTCAGCGAATTCGCCACCATGCTGACGGAAAAGCACACCAACAACATCACCGGCACCACGTACGTGCAGATGATGCCGCACACCACGGCAGTGAATGCCGGTCTGTTCTTTGGTCTGAAAGGACGGGTGATCCCGACGTCCAGTGCCTGCACATCGGGCAGCCAGGGCATCGGCTATGCGTATGAAGCGATCAAACACGGCTACCAGACCGTGATGGTGGCGGGCGGTGCGGAAGAGTTATGCCCGTCGGAAGCCGCGGTTTTTGACACGTTGTTCGCTACCAGCCAGCAAAACGATCATCCCGAATTATCTCCTCGTCCGTTCGATGCGCAGCGTGACGGGCTGGTGATTGGCGAAGGTGCTGGCGCGCTGATCCTCGAATCCCTCGAACACGCCAGCGCGCGGGGTGCGAAAATTTATGCCGAGATCGTCGGGTTCGCCACCAACTGCGACGCTGCGCACATCACTCAGCCGCAGCAATCCACCATGCAAATTTGCATTGAAAAAGCGCTGAAAAACGCCGGTATTTCTGCGGCGGAGATTGGCTACATCAGTGCGCATGGTACGGCAACCGATCGCGGGGATATCGCGGAAAGTCAGGCGACGGCGGCGGTCTTTGGCGACAGAACGCCGATTTCGTCGCTGAAAAGTTACTTCGGCCATACGCTCGGCGCCTGTGGTGCGCTGGAAGCCTGGATGTCGCTGGAAATGATGCGCGAAGATCGCTTTGTTCCAACCATCAACCTGACGCAGCCGGATCCGCTGTGCGGCGAACTGGACTACATCATGGGCGAATCGCGTCATATTCAGACCGAGTTTATTCAGTCGAATAACTTCGCGTTTGGCGGCATTAATACGTCGCTGGTTTTCCGTCGCTGGCCATAACTGATGACGTCTGCGTATTTCGTGACGGCACAGCTGAACGACCGCTTCCCGCTGTCGCGTTTGCCCGCAGACCTCCTCGCGCAAAGTGAAAGCATGAACCCCGCCCGCAGGCAGCAATGGCTTGCGGGAAGGGCGCTGCTGGCGCAAGCGATGTGGGCTTTTAAAGGCTGTGAAATGCTGCCCGCTATGCAGATTTCCGCCACGGGCAAACCGTCGTTTGTCGATCCCTCCCTGCCGCATTTTTCCCTCAGCCACAGTAAAAACTGTCTGGAACTGGTTCTGTGCGACGCCGGACAAACCGGATGTGACGTCGAGCAGATGCGCCCGCGTCCGCGTTATCTGGCTATCGCGCAGGCGGCCTTCAGCGCTGGCGAATTCCGGTGGATGGTAGAGCAGACCGATTCGCAGACTGCCTTCTGGCAGCTCTGGTGTTTACGTGAGGCGTGGCTGAAACAGCAGGGCGCAAGCGTCTGGCAAATGGACCGCCTTCATCTCGACCCCGCCGCAAGACGTTTTACCTCGCAGCCAGCGACCGGCAGCCGGTTATGGTGTGCAAGGCGTGGCACGGTGATGAGCGCGGTGGCCGTTCCGCAA
The DNA here is from genome assembly GCF_019049655.1 of Rahnella rivi. Classification (GTDB taxonomy): domain Bacteria; phylum Pseudomonadota; class Gammaproteobacteria; order Enterobacterales; family Enterobacteriaceae; genus Rahnella; species Rahnella rivi. Next base: position 355,901 of record NZ_JAFMOX010000065.1, on the reverse strand, counting down.
GGCGTCGGGGCGCCGCAGGAATACCGGTTTGAATCCGCCAGCGAAATGCTTATTTCTCAGCGTCAGCGCGACTGGACATCCTTTGATGCCGGGAGCCGGTGAACCGACATTTCCGCGAAACCGGCATCACCTGATCGAGAATTATTTCCTGTCAGAATCCCCGAGCTTCTCGCTTAAAAAATCAATGAAACTCCGAATCCGGGTACTGACCCGCTGGTCGCTGTAATACACCGCGTGCAGCGGCATCGCGATGCGCATGACATCCGGCGCAAGCAGTTTGACTAAATCCCCGCGCTGCACATCTTCATCGGTCATGAAATCCGACAGACAGGCGATACCGTTGCCCTGCAAACACAGCCTGCGCAGCGTTTCGCCGCTGCCGGAACTGATAAACGGGGTGATCGTCAGTTGCTGGCCATCGGCGCACAGCAGCGGCCATTTGTTCAGCGCGACCACTTCGTTAAACCCCAGGCAACGGTGCTTCAGTAACGCGTCGACGCTTTGCGGCGTTCCCCATTTTTTCAGGTATTCCGGCGAGGCCAGCACGCTGCGGTAGCTGAGCATCAGTTTGCGGGCGCGCAGGCTTGAATCCTCAAGCTCGCCGACGCGGATCGCCACATCAACTTTGTGGTCGATCAGATTGATGTTGCTCTCGGAAGAAAACAGCGCCAGCGACATCTTCGGAAAGCGTTCGGTGAATTCAGCCACCAGCGGGGTAATGACGTGCAGGATCACCGGCGTGGCGGCGTCTACGCGCAGCAATCCCTGCGGATCGTCGCGGTTTTCCAGTAAGTCGTCTTCGGCGGCAGCCATGTCATGCAGGATTTTCTGCACGCGAACAAAATACCGTTCGCCTTCATGTGTCAGGCTGATCTGGCGCGTAGTACGGTTGAGCAGGGTGATCCCAAGCTTTTGCTCCAGCCGTTTCAGCGTCCGGCTGACGACTGAATTATCCTGCCCAAGCTGTTCCGCCGCACGGCTAAAACTGCCACTTTCCACCACGGTCACAAAGGTCATCAACTCTTCAGAACTGGCTCGCATTGATGTTACTCCAGCATAAATCATCTGATATTTCTGTCATTTAAGCACAAGCAGATCAACGCCGCCATCGAATCAGGTCCGGTAATGGGCGGGGCTTTTTTTATGCTAGCCTTTAGGGGAACAGGCGGGTTGTATACCCTTGTAAACAGATTTGGCCTGAGCGCCTGCGGGCGTATACTGAACTTTCGTTGAGAGATGATCTCTCACATAGCATCATTGAATGAGTGAACAGGCGATTAGCGTGCGAAAAAAAACATATGCAATGAGGTATGTGGCAGGTCAGCCCGCTGAGCAAATTTTCCCAGGCGCCCTCGCACATTTGGGGCCAGATTTGCCGCCGGGTGCCGCACTTCCTAACTCGAATATTTTGCGCGTCATGGTGTGGAATATCTTCAAACAGCAGCGGGCTGACTGGTTGTCAGTCCTGCGTGATTTCGGCAAAGATGCGCAACTGGTATTACTTCAGGAAGCGCAAACCACGCCGGAACTGATCCGTTATGCCACGTCCAACTATCTGGCAGCCGATCAGGTGCCTGCGTTTATGCTGCCTCAGCACCCCTCTGGCGTGATGACACTGTCTGCGGCACACCCGGTCTATTGTTGCCCTCTGCGTGAGCGTGAGCCGCTGCTCAGACTGGCAAAATCGGCATTAGTCACCGTCTATCCGTTACTGGATGGTCGTCTGCTGATGGTTGTAAACATTCATGCGGTCAATTTCAGTATTGGGATCGACGTTTACAGCAAGCAACTTGACCCGATTGGTGAGCAGATTGCGAACCATAAAGGCCCGGTGATCATGGCGGGGGATTTCAATGCCTGGAGCAAACAGCGTATCAACGCGCTGTTTGGTTTCGCGGGGAATATTCATCTGGAAGAAGTGCGTTTCCCGGCGGATTACCGTAAACGCGCCTTTGGCAGACCGCTCGATTTCATCTTCTATCGCGACCTGAGCGTGACTCACGCTTCCGTCATGGAAACCCGTGCGTCTGACCATAATCCGCTGCGCGTAGAGTTTCTGGCCGGTAAACCTCTGGTGCAGTAAAAAAGCCCTTCCCAAATTTTGGATAAAAAAAAGCACCCGGAATGTTCAGGGTGCTTTTTTATGGTCCAAACCTGTCAGGTTTCCGGGCTCATTTTGTTGCTAACAAACAGCGTTAGCTTTTTGCCTGGCTGAAGGTTGTCTGCTGACGCGTTCCAGCGCATGACATCTTTGATGTTCACGCCGTGACGCCTGGCAATGCTCGACAACGAATCGCCTTTACGTACCTGATAAGTGATGCTGCCACCGTTTACGCTGGTATCGCTGACGCTGTTATCCGCCACCTGCAGTGTTTGCCCAACTTTTAACGCGCCTGCTGAGCGCAAATTGTTCCAACGCTGTAGATCACGGGTTTTCACATTCAGTCGGGCTGCAATACCAGACAAGCTGTCGCCGGAGCGAACCTTGTACTGTTTTGCCCCTGACGGAGTGTTGCTGGCCAGTTGGGTTTGCTGCACTGCGGCGATATCGCCATCAGCCAGAGAATCCTTTAACTGGTCGGCATGCGCCTTCGGCAGAACAATGTAATGCGGGCCATTCGGCGCGGTCACATTCTTCTTGTAGCCAGTGTTAAACGACTTCAGCTTGGTCAGTGACATACCTGACATTTCAGCGGCCTGCGTTAATTGCATTTGCTGTCCGACTTCAACACGCGCCAGAGCACGGTCTTCACTCGGTTTCGGCAGGTTGATGCCATACTTCTTGCTGTTCTTTAAGAGGTCACTCAGCGCTAACATCTTCGGAACATAAATCGATGTTTCACGCGGCAGTGCCAAAGACCAGAAATCCGTAGGTCGACCTTTTGCTTTATTCGCTTTCACCGCTTGCATCACGCGGCCTTCACCACTGTTATACGCAGCCACGGTCAGTAACCAGTCGCCGCCAAACATCTTGTTCAGGCGTTGCATCATATCAAGCGCAGCAGTCGTCGAAGCCACAACATCGCGGCGTCCGTCATACCACTGGTTTTGTTTCAGACCATAGTTGCGACCCGTCTGCGGCACAATCTGCCACAACCCAGCAGCGTTAGCTGATGAGGTTGCTTTGGGGTCAAAAGCGCTCTCCACTATGGGTAGCAGTACCAGTTCCATCGGCATCTTACGTTTCTTAATCTGCTCGGTGATCCAGTACATGTACGGCTCTGCCCGTAATGTTACATCGTGGAGATAGCTCTTATGTTTTAAATATTTAACTCTTTGCTCGCGGATCCGGGGGTTATCCGGAACCTTCATCTTCAGCTCGTCGCCAATGAAGTTCCACAGGTTTTGCTGAGAGGCGGCGTCGTTTCCATCCAACCATCCCCCAGAGGCCGCTCGGCCATCACCTGTGAACTGTCCTGCTTCTTCACTTTGACTTGCTGAAGACAAACTCTGTGCATGTTGCTCGGGTACCTTCGCGCCCTGCCTGGACGCCTGGCAACCGGTGAGCAACATGGAGGCGATTATTAGGATCGCATATGCCTTCATGTGTGTGTCATAGTTGCTTAAAAGACGAGCGATAATACTTTGCTAAGAAGAAAAACACAACCTTTGGGTTCAGAAGCTATCCTTGAGAGCCCTTAAATGGGCGAAAACGTGCCAGGCGGGTTTTAAGGGATCGTTAAGGTTTAATTTGTTTTGTAAATCAAGATCATCACATCGTAAAAATAGGTTAATTTTCCGTTCAAGACCGAGGGTAGAAGGCAGGGAAGATTGTCCCTTTTCGCGCATTTGTTGCACTTTGTGCTCATGAGAATGAATATCATGATCCTCGGGCAAAATGGACCGCGCAAACTTAAGATTTGAGAGAGTATATTCATGCGCGGCACAGACGAATGTTTCGTCAGGCAGTGCAGCTAACCGTTGAAACGACTGGTACATTTGTTCGGGGGTCCCTTCGAACAAACGGCCGCATCCGGCTGAAAACATCGTGTCTCCGCAGAATAGATAAGGTGCGCTATAGTATGAAATATGACCAAGAGTGTGCCCGGGGGTAGCAAAGATTTGCCATTCCAGACCGCCAATTTCCAATTTGTCACCGTTTTTAAGACTAATCTGACTAAATTTGCTCTCAGTTTCGTGAGGTCCGTACACTTTCAGAGCAGGAAAATGGCTGCAAATCTCGTTTACTCCCCCCACATGGTCATGATGATGGTGGGTGAGAAGGATCGCATCAGGGGTTAAATTGTGCGATTTTAACGCGGCCAATACCGGCGCCGCTTCGCCCGGATCGACGATCAGACAATGCCCTTTCTGGTCATCCAGCAACCAAATGTAATTGTCCTGTAACGCAGGAATACTGATAAGATTCATGGCAACCTCTCTTTGGCAACTGCTTGAAAGAAGATAATAAAATATGCGACCCGCCCGCGCCCGTAAGAACATTGTTGCTCCGGCTTCATGGGATGAAATCCCGTGCGGCGACTACTACCGTGCCGCGCTTGAGCAACAACTGCAACCCTGGTGGGGAAAACTGTACGGTTTTCACCTGCTGAAAATCGGCGCATTAAGTGCCGAACTCAATGCCGAAGCCTGTCCTATTTCGCATCAGGTCAATTTCGCCTCGCAGGGAGAAGGGATGCACGTCAGAGGCGACCCTTACTCTCTGCCGTTCGCCGCAAAATCTGTCGATGCCTGCCTGCTCAGCCATACGCTGGCCTACGCCGAAGACCCGCACCGCATATTGCGTGAAGTGGATCGCGTGCTGATTGATGATGGCTGGATAGTGTTAAGCAGCTTCAATCCCCTGAGCCTGCTGGGGCTGGGCAAACTGATGCCGTTCTTTCGCAAACGTCAGCCCTACAGCAGCCGCCTGTTCACCCAAATGCGGTTACTTGACTGGCTGTCTTTACTGAATTACGAAGTGATGGTTCACCGGCGTTTTCATGTGCTGCCGTGGAGGAAAAACGGGGGGAAACTGCTGAGTACGCATCTGCCCGCGCTGGGCTGTATGACGCTGATTATTGCCCGCAAGCGGACTTTCCCGCTGACGCCGATGGCGAAAAAAGTGCCCGCGCAGAAACAAAAAATACCCCAGGCGGTGGGGGCAACGAAAAGTTACCGGGAAGAACATCGGGACTAAAGTTCTACACCGTCCCTCTGATGAGGGGCGGCGGGGACAGGGTGTGGTTCCTGCGGCGTTAATTCTCGGCCTGATAACCGACATCTTCCAGCGTCGGATTGCCCGCCGCTTCTTTTGCCAGCACGTCACAGCGTTCGTTTTCCGGATGACCGGCGTGGCCTTTCACCCACATCCAGTTCAGCTGATGTGTCTGAATGGCGGCGTCGAGACGCTTCCACAAATCGACGTTTTTCACCGGCTTTTTGTCCGCTGTTTTCCAGCCGCGTTTTTTCCAGTTATGGATCCAGGTGGTAATGCCCTGGCGCACATACTGGCTGTCGGTGCTCAGCGTGACTTCGCACGGCGTGGACAAGGCTTCCAGTGCCACAATTGCCGCCATCATTTCCATGCGGTTATTGGTGGTCAGCCGGAAACCGGCGCTGAACTCTTTTTCATGCTGCTTATAGCGTAAAATCGCACCGAAACCGCCGGGGCCGGGATTACCCAGGCAGGAGCCGTCGGTGAAAATTTCTACCTGTTTGGTCATCTCTGGTAGACTCTTCCATCAAATGTAAAAGCCAAGTCTGACATAAACGAGCGCTGCGAGCACTGCAATATGATTTCTTCTCCTACCAGACAGATTGTTCTCGATACCGAAACCACCGGTATGAACAAACTCGGCGTCCATTACGAAGGGCACCGGATTATTGAAATCGGTGCCGTTGAGGTGGTGAACCGCCGCCTGACCGGCCGCAATTTTCACGTTTATCTCAAGCCCGATCGCCTGATCGACCCGGAAGCCTTTGGCGTTCACGGCATCAGCGATGAATTCCTCGCCGACAAACCGACGTTTGCCGAGGTCGCGGACGATTTTATCGAATACATTCGTGGCGGCGAACTGGTCATCCATAACGCGACGTTCGATATCGGCTTTATGGATTACGAGTTCGACATGCTGGGCCGTAATCTGCCGAAAACCGAGACGTTCTGTAAAATCACCGACAGTCTGGCGATGGCGCGTAAGCTGTTTCCCGGCAAACGTAATAACCTCGATGCGCTGAGTGATCGCTACCTGATCGACAACAGCAAACGTACGCTGCACGGCGCACTGCTTGACTCCGAAATCCTGGCCGAAGTGTATCTGATGATGACCGGCGGCCAGACCAGCATCAAGTTTACCCACGAAGGTGAGCAAAACACCGGTGCGGACGGGCAGGGGATCCAGCGGATCGCGCGTCCGGCGTCCGGCCTCAAAGTGATCAACGCCAGCGAGCAGGAGCTGGCGTGGCATGAAGAGCGTCTTGATCTGGTCGTGAAAAAAGGCGGCAGTTGTTTGTGGCGTTCCTGAGTCGAATTTTTCAGGCTGTTGCACTTAAAATATGCAGGATGCAGAAAAACTGTGCAGTTGTTTGAAAACGAGAGGAAAAGCATTGACGGCGTCGCGGGGATTCCTTACTATCCGCTCCGTTCTTAACCAGAACAAAACGCGGAGCGGTAGTTCAGTTGGTTAGAATACCTGCCTGTCACGCAGGGGGTCGCGGGTTCGAGCCCCGTCCGTTCCGCCACTATTCAGAAGCCCTGAGTGAGAAATCACTCAGGGCTTCGTCGTTTCTGCCGTCCTGGCATTTTCCTTCCTTCTCTGTTCTGTTTATTCCGCTTCGGCTTTCAGATACCCCAGCTCATGGCGGCTTACACGATCGTGACGTGCAATAAACCGGTAACAGCCACCGGACAACAGTGCGCCAATGAACCAGCTAAAGTTCGCCACCTGATGCAGGCCCGGCGTAAAGCTGATGACCAAACCAATCACCACAGCAGGCACCAGCGCCGCGATCGCTTTCGGGTTGAAGCCGTTGCGGTACCAGTAACGTCCGGAAGGTGTGGCGTTGAACAGCGCATCGACATCCATCTGGCCGCGTTTGATCAGGTAATAATCCACCAGCAAAATCCCGAAAAGTGGCCCGATAAACGCGCCCAGCACGTCCAGCGTGTAGTGAATCAGTTCCGGTGACTGGAACAGGTTCCACGGCGTCAGCAGAACAGAGCCGACGGCCGCGATCATCCCGCCGGTGCGGAAGCTGATTTTTTGCGGCGAGCAGTTAGAAAAATCGAAAGCCGGTGAGACAAAGTTCGCAACGATATTGATCCCGATGGTGGCGATGATCATCGTCAGCAGGCCGAGCGCTACGGCCACGCTGTTACCGACGCGGCTGACCGTTTCGATAGGATCGGTGATCATCTGGCCGAACAGAGATTGTGTCCCTGACACGATAACCACGGTCACAATGGAGAACAGCAGGAAGTTAAACGGCAGGCCCCAGCGGTTACCGCGACGGATTTCGCTCATACTTTTGCCATAACGCGAGAAGTCGCCGAAGTTCAGCAGCGGGCCGGAGAAGTAAGACACCACCAGCGCGGTGGCCGTCAGCATTTCCCAGCCCTGCTGGCCGACGGTCAGCGTTTTCGTCGACAGCGTGAAAGAGATATTGCTCAGGCCGGTTTTATACAAAATCCAGCCCGCGAGCATCAGCATGACGACATACACTGCCGGGCCCGCCACGTCGATGAAGCGTTTGATCGCGCTCATGCCGTGCCAGAACACCATGGCCTGTAACACCCACATAATGCCAAAACAGATCCAGCCCAGCGCCGACAGCCCCAGCCAGTGCGGCACGGTCAGCGGAGTGATTGACGGGAAAAACTTCAGCAATACCAGCATCAGCGCGCTGGCGGCCAGATAGGTCTGAATGCCGTACCAGGCGAAGGCGATCAGCCCGCGGATCACCGCCGGAATGTTTGCCCCGAACACGCCAAACGCCTGACGGCAAATCACCGCGTAGGGCACACCGGCCTGCTGGCTCGGTTTCGCCACCAGGTTGGCGCAAATCTGCACAATACAAATCCCGCATAGCAAACACAGCAGCACCTGCCAGCTGGTCAGCCCGAGTGTGAAGAAACTCGCCGCCACCACGTAGCCTCCCATGCTGTGCACATCGGACATCCAGAAAGAAAAGATGTTGTACCAGCTCCAGTTTTGGTGACGCGTTGGCGCTAAATCATCATTGCACAGCCGCGGGCTGTAATAAGGCTTGATGATCCCGGCGCTCTGTTCAGAAGACGCCGTGGCGGAGGTGATTTCCTGATTTGGCATAAATCGTGCTCCTGTCATAAACAACATGTGAAAGTCGGAAGCCGGATCTCCGGCTGCCAAAAGATGAAAGCAGTCACAGGAGCACTGCATGAATCAGGCCAAATTTCACTTTTTGTATACAAAAAATCTATTTCATGTATACGATTAATACACGAACGGTATACGGAGTAACGGCAATGACCAGTTGGAACGGGCTGAATACGGCCTATTTTACCGAGGATAAGGACGACCATATTTATAACGCGCTGGTGAAATCGATCGTCGAACATCAGCTGTTACCGGGCAGTAAATTGCCGGAAGAAGCGCTGGCGGACGTGTTTTCCGTCAGCCGTACCGGCATTCGCCGTGTGTTGCAACGCCTTGCCGCAGTGCAACTGGTGACGTTATTGCCCAAGCGTGGTGCGCACGTCACCACGCCGGACGCTGAAGAATCCCGCGATGTTTTCGCCACCCGTAAAATTCTCGAATGCGCCAACCTGCCGCTGGTGATCGCCCGCTGTCAGTCCACCCATCTGGTGGCCATGAAAAAGCTGGTGCAGGAAGAAAAGCGTGCCCACGAAGAACGTAATGGTGAGGCCGCAATCCGCCTTTCTGCCGCCTTTCATGTCCAGCTGCAGGCCATTTCCGGCAACAAAGTGCTGACCGAATCTGTCTCCCAGCTGACGCTGCGATCTTCTCTCGCCATTGCCGCCTGGGGCGCGCCGTGGCAGCAGGGATGCCGCTGTCACGATCACGACGATCTTCTCGACTTGCTGAAAAAGCGCGATGTCACCGCGCTGACCGCGAGCATGGCGCAGCACTTTGACAGCATTGTTTCCAGCCTGCGTTTTGAGCAGAACAAGGGGCAGATGCCGGATTTCGCGCAGATCTTTTCCTCGCAACGGACAGCCAACAATGAGGAGAAACGCTGATGTCACGCGCGCTTTGTATACAACTGATCAACCCGAACACCAGTCAGGCGATGACCGCAGTGATGGCGCAAACGGCCCGCTCGGTGGCCGCGCCGGAGACACAGATTCTGGCCGTCTGCCCTGAAGAGGGGGCACCGTCCATAGAAGGGCATTTTGATGAGGCGATTGCCACGCTGGGCGTTTTACAACAGGTGAAAGCGGGGCGGGATGCCGGTGCTGACGGGCACATTATTGCCTGTTTCGGCGACCCCGGATTGCTGGCCGCGCGCGAGCTGGCACGCGGGCCGGTGGTGGGTATTGCGGAGGCGGCGATGCACCTGGCGACCATGCTGGCGACACGGTTTTCCATCGTGACGACCCTGCCGCGCACGCTGACCATCGCCCGGCATTTGCTGCATCAGTACGGTTTTGAACGCCACTGCGCGGCGCTGCACGCCATCGACCTGCCGGTGTTATCGCTGGAAGACGGCAGCGGTCTGGCGCAGGAAAAAGTGCGTGAGCAGTGTATCGCGGCAAAAAAATCCGACGGCAGCGGGGCGATCGTGCTCGGTTGCGGCGGCATGGCCGATCTGGCGCAGGAACTGACGCTGGAGCTGAACATTCCGGTGATCGACGGCGTCAGCGCGGCGGTCAAAATGGTGGAGTCACTGGCCGCATTGCGCCTGACCACCAGTAAACACGGCGATCTGGATTATCCGCTGGAAAAACCCCTGTCTGGTCGATTTGCCGGACTGAATCTGAGAGATCACTATGTCTGATGTTGAGCACGGTTTTACCGACGCGTATCCGCGCGACCTGATCGGCTATGCCGGACGCCCGCCGCACGCCAACTGGCCGGGCAACGCCCGCATCGCGGTGCAGTTTGTCCTCAATTATGAAGAGGGCGCAGAGAACAACGTGTTGCATGGCGACGCCGGTTCCGAGCAATTTCTGTCTGATATCATCGGTGCTGCCAGTTTCCCTGCCCGGCATATGTCGATGGATTCGCTGTACGAATACGGCTCCCGCGCCGGTTTCTGGCGCATCCACAATGAGTTTCAAAAACGCGGCCTGCCGCTGACCGTTTTCGGCGTGGCGATGGCGCTGGCGCGTAACCCGGAAATCGTCAATGCCATCAAAGCGGCGGATTACGATGTCGTCAGCCACGGCTGGCGCTGGATCCACTATCAGGACATGAGCAAAGCCGAAGAGGCGCAGCACATGCAAAAAGCCGTCACCGTGCTGCGCGATTTATTCGGCAAAGCGCCGTCCGGCTGGTACACCGGCCGCGACAGCCCTAACACCCGCCAGCTGGTGGCCGAATCGGGCGGATTCCAGTATGACAGCGATTACTACGGCGATGACCTGCCGTTCTGGACGCCGGTCAAACTGGAAAATGGTGAGACGAAACAGCATCTGGTGATCCCGTACACGCTGGAAACCAACGACATGCGCTTTGCCTCCCCGCAGGGTTTCAACACCGGCGAGCAGTTCTATACCTACCTGAAAGACACGTTTGACGTGCTGTATGAAGAGGGTGAAACCTCACCCAAAATGATGTCGATCGGGATGCACTGTCGGATACTTGGCCGACCGGGGCGGTTCAGGGCTTTGCAGCGGTTTCTGGATTACGTGGAATCGCATGAACGCGTTTGGGTTTGTAAGCGGCAGGAAATAGCGGATCACTGGGTTAAACATTTCGGTGTTTAATCTCGAGATTCAAATTCAAATTCAAATTCAATTTCAACACCTTGGCTTGCCACCCAAACTGGCCTTAAGGGGCGCCTATCGCCGCACCCCTTAAGAATCCCGGGCTCTTTCACTGCGCGCTGTCGCTCGCTGGCTATGTTTCAGCAGCCGCAGCGACAGGCTGGAAATCTTGCCGCTGCGCGGTGCCCTCTCTCGGTCCTGGAAGCCTTAGGTCTTCAGGCCGCTCCGTTCGGCAAGATTTCTGAATCGCCCCGAAACCTTTACTTCGTAACCTCACCCACGATGAATTCATAAATTAAACAAAGTGCGTGGGATGTTAAGGTGAGCGAAAATTAACAGTTAACGCTCTGTTTTTTGGCTGGTCACATGACGGGTTCGCAGCGTGCCGTTACGCTTAGCCTGATCATACGACGCTTTTAACTGGCGCATCGTTTCAACTTTGTATTCTGTTATGGTCATTTTTTTAAGAACTGAAATATCGTGTTCTGAGTACATAGCCCATTCCTTTTTCGCCGTGTCCATTGGTCGCTTTGTATACTATATGATCGGTTCTTTGCTGTAAAACCCGGTCATAGTAGCGTTTAAGTTTTTGAGTCTCTGCCACGGCAAAATATGCACGGGCCTTATAAGTTGTCAGATGAAGTGTAATTATTCTTTCTATATTTTCTGAGAGATCTCCGGGGAAGGAATATTTGCGCGAGCATTTCCCTTTTGGCGGGGGTTGAAAGTAAGTTTCATTTTCAAAATTATCTACCCGATCGAATTTCACATCAAAGCAATGAGCAGGGATGTGAAACCCCGCCTCTTCATTCCTAAATGCATGATAATTAATATCATTGATATCAATTTCTGTAAACACCATGATAAAGAAATGGTCGTCTACGGAGAAGTTGTACAGGTGAGCGATGTATTCACCATGTAAAAACTCCCTGAATGTTTCTGAAAGATAGTCCGTCATCTTATAGATAGAGATAAGTTTAAAGTTTCATGAGATATAACAAATGGCTCTTCAGTCAAATGTCATTTTTTATTAATACCGGTACGGTTTCCCCGCAGCAAAAGAACTGTACACCGAAGAAAATTTTAAAAAAGTGACTAATTAAAAGACTGGAAGGCATTACGCAGGAAAAAAATGTAACGAATGTAAGTCGTGGAAAGGGAATGTTTTTGCTGATGAAATGTTTTAAAAACCTTCAAAGCGCGCTCAACATCATTGCTGAATGAGAGGTTGCAGCCTGTCTCAGTGATAGCTGAAACATAGCCAGCGAGCAGAGCGCGTGTTGAAAAAGCGGGGGAGATCCAAGAGGGGCCCGTCCTGGCCCCTTTTGGGCGGTTTCGGCGCAGCGCGACAAGTGATCACCGCAATTGAGAAACCGAAACTTCCCCCGTCCAATCCTGGAAAAAGAACAGTTTCCTCAACTTTCCAAAGCTGAACCGCCCATTGGTTCGGTCAAACCATCAGACTCACATGGGCTGCCACAATCTTCCATCCACTCGCCATCTTCACCCAGGTTTGCTGCTGACGCCCGACACGGTCGGTCCCTTCGCGGCGAAACTCGGTGCTGGCGACCGCCATGTCATCGCCAAAGGTGGTGATGGTGGTGTTGATCAGTTCGCGATCCAGACCCTGCGCCGGGCGGGCGGCGCGAAACGCGCGGATGGAGTCGATGCCGTAAAGATTTTCCCCTGCGCCGTAGCGCACGGTGCGCGGATCGTGCCAGAACAGCTCGTCGAGAACCGCAGTGTCATTGGTGATCAGCGCCTGCTCATAACGATAAAATGCCGCGTTCATTTCGGCGAGGATCGCCGGGCGGTCAATATTGTCAGTTTTCATGTTTACTCTCTTTACCCTGGAAAACGGTGGCCTGTTAATTCAGGTATACATCACCGGAGAACTGCTGACGTTCACGATGCCCTGTTGCTCCAGCGCCCACGCAGCACGCAGGCACAGGTCTTCCCGCCACGGCGGTGCAATCAGTTGTAATCCTATCGGCAGGCCTGTTGCCGTTGTCACGGGAACGGTCACCACCGGCAGACCAAGGAACGAAACCGGCTGTGTCAGCATACCCATGCTGGCGCGCGTTGGCAGATCCTGACCGTTGATGTGAATCGTCTCCTGACCGATTAACGTCGCCGGACACGGCGTGGCTGGCGCAATCAAGATGTCCCAATGGTCAAACAATGGCAACACCTGTTGCTGAAACTGATGACGGAAACGTTGCGCCTGCACGTACCAGGCCGCCGGGATCATCGCCCCGGCCAGCAAACGCTCGCGGGAAAGCGGTTCAAACTGCTGCGCAATGCTGCGCAGTTTTGGCAAATACTGATTGCCCCCTTCCGAGGCGCTGATGATGAACGCGGCGGAACGGGCCAGTTCAGCCTGCGGCATATCAATTTCTTCCTGCGCCTCCAGCGCCCGGGCTATCTGACGCACCGCGTCTTTGGCGTGCCCGTCGCACCAGGTGGAGAAATAGCCGCCGAGGACCGCGGTGCGTAAACCTTGCTGACCGCGTTTTAACTGAGAGAACGTCTCGGTGTTGGGTTTGTCTGCCTGAAAATGATCCTGCGGATCGGTGCCCTGAATGGCGTCATACACCTGTGATAAATCTTCGCTGCATCGCGCCATCGGCCCAAGATGATCGAGGCTGGCGACAAACGGCTGGCTGCCGCTGCGCGAGATCCGCCCGAAGGTGGGTTTCAGGCCGAGAATACCGCTCAGGGAGGCGGGCACGCGGATCGAGCCGTTGGTGTCGCTGCCCAGCGTGAAATGCACCAGACCGGCGGCCACCGCAGCGGCAGAACCGCCGGACGATCCGCCCGCGACACGGGTCAGATCGCGCGGGTTGCGCGTCGCGCCGTAATGGCTGTTTTCCGTGGTGAAACCGTAGGCGTACGCATCCATGTTCAGCATGCCGGAAAGCATCGCGCCCTGTGCCGCGAGGCGTGAAACGGTCCACGCATCATGACGTGCGGCGGCGTTGCTGCTGTTGAGGCTCGCACCTGCCAGCGTCACCTCACCGGCCACGTCCAGCAGGTTTTTCACCGCGTAGGGAATGCCGGCCAGTGGCGATAAGGTTGCGCCGCTGGCACGGGTTTTATCCACTTTTGCGGCTTCACTCAACATGCGTTCGCGGGTGATATGCGTATACGCGTTGATGACAGGATTGGCCTGTTCAACGGCGCTGAGCGTCGCGGTGGCGATTTCCATGGCGGAAAGCTCGCCCCGCGCGAGGGCCTGGTGCAGCTGGCTGATAGTAAAATGATCGAACGATTTCATGCGCGATACACCCCGGCGATTTCCAGACGCGAATCGAGCGGTAAATCCATCAGCGGTTGCGCCATCTGCGCAATGCGGCTGAACTGTATCAGCAATTCCTGACGACGCGCGTCGTCGAGATCCAGTGCCAGAACGGACTCCATCTGACGGACATAAGCGGCCCAGTCGGTCGCTGCGGGGGGCGTTTTCATGTTGCTTCCTTATCCATTCTTATGAGCGAACTCTGATTAAAATCCGGCGGCGCTGCCGTTGCTGCGCGGGTCGGAGGCACCTTCAAACATGCCGTTGGTGTGGCGCACAATCGCCCCCGCATGGCCGACGGCCTCGCTGAAATCCGGTAATAATTCGACGTCGTGACCGCGCTGCCTCAGCCCGGCCTGTGTCAGATAGTCGAAGCGGCCTTCCAGTTTCAGGGAATCCGAACTTTCGCCCCAGGTCCGGCCCAGCAGCCAGCGCGGCCCGCTGATCGCCTGTTGTAAGGATTGCCCCTGCACCACGTGGCGGATAAACACCGCCGCCTGCGTTTGCGGTTGTCCGTCGCCGCCCATCGAGCCATACACCAGCGTGCGGCCATCGTACAAACGTGCGGCGGCGGGGTTCAGGGTGTGGAACGGTTGTTTGCCCGGCGCCAGCGCCAGCAGATGATCGGGGTCGAGGCTGAAAGAGGCGCCGCGGTTTTGCCACAGCACGCCGCTTTCGGGCAGCACGACACCGCTGCCAAACTCGTGATAGATGCTCTGGATAAACGATACCGCCAGCCCGCTGCTGTCCATCACGCCCATCCAGACGGTATCGCCGGGGCCTTTACCTTTGCCCCAGTCGGCGGCGCTGTGGGGTTTGATTCGGGTTGCGAGAGCATCAAGATACTGCGGATCCAGCAGGCTCTGGGCGTCCTGCGTCATCATGCGCGGGTCGGTGATGAAACGATCGCGCAGGCCGAATGCCAGTTTGGTGGCTTCGACGATGCTGTGAATGGTGGCGCTTTCGTCCATGCCTTCCAGCGGCAGACGGTCAGTCAGGCCGAGGATCGCCAGCGAAACCAGCCCCTGCGTCGGCGGCGTCAGGTTGTAGATTTCGCCTTTGCTGTGTTTGAGGCGCAGCGGCACGCGGCGCTGTGGCTTATACGCCGCGAGATCGGCACGGGTGACCGGCATACCCAGTTTTTCCATGTCGGCGGCCATGCTGTCGGCCAGTTCGCCACGGTAAAAACTGCCCAGTCCGTCTTCGCACAGCATCGAGAGCGTCTGCGCCAGCTGCGGCTGGGTAAAGCGGTTGCCGGCGCGGGGGACTTCACCGTTTGGCAGAAAGACGTCGGTAAATGAGCGGATGTCTTTCAGTTCGTGTTGTTTGGCGCGGGTGGCGGCTTCCTGAGAGGCGGTGACCGGTATGCCGTCGGCCGCATAGCGAATGGCATCGCGCAGCAGGCGCGACAGGGGTTTTTGCTCGCCGCCAAATTCAGCGGAAATGTTCAGCGCTTCCTGCCAGCCGCCGACGGTGCCCGCCACGGTCAGGGCAGATTTCGGGCCGCGATGCGGAATATGCGTTTCACCGGCGTAGAACCCGATCGATGCCAGCGATCCGGCGGCACCGCTGGCGTCGATAGCCACCGGATTGCCCTGCGGTGGCACAATCAGCCAGAAACCGTCACCGCCGAGCCCGTTCATGTGCGGATACACCACGGCAATCGTGGCAGCGGCCGCGACCATGGCTTCAATGGCATTGCCGCCTTCACGTAATACCGCAAGCGCACTCTGGCTTGCCAGGTGATGAGGCGTCACCGCCATACCGAGCGGTGCGCTGTTACTGTTAATCATGCGATGTCCTTTTTGAGACGCTTTTTTATGCTGCCCGTGTTTGCAGGGTTTTGGGCGCGTAGGGATAACGTTAAGCAAGAGGTGTTCCACATCGGCAGATTTCTCACGCTTTCCTGCATAATTTCGCTTGCATTGGCAAGCATAGTGCATGCCATGATAGGTGCTGAAACATTGGTTACAGAGGCGGTGAGATGAAACAAATTGATGAGCGTCTGCGGGATCATTACGCAGAGCTGACGCCGCAGGAACAGCGCGTCGCCGACTTTATATTTGCCAGTATCGATGATCTGATGAGCTACAACAGCGCAGAGCTGGCGCGGCTTAGCGGCGTGTCGAAGGCCACGGTCAGCCGCCTGTTTAAGCGTCTCGGCTACCCGAGTTATCGCGATATGCGCGATGAAATGCGCACCCTGCGCCAGAGCGGGATGCCGCTGACCGACAGCCGTGACGCGGTGCAGGGCAACACCCTGTTATCCCGCCACTATAAGCAGGAAATGGCTAATCTGACCCAGTGGATTAACCAGATCGACGGCGCTCAGTTTGGCGCGCTGATCACCGCCCTCAGTCAGGCGCGGCAGGTGCGTCTGCTGGGCTTTCGCAACAGCTATCCGGTGGCGCTGCACCTGCGCCAGCAGCTGATTCAGGTGCGCGCAGGGGTGATGATGATGCCGCAACCAGGGCAAACGCTGGCGGAAGAACTGGTGGATCTCACCGCGCAGGACGTGGTGATTTTCGTCGCTTTCCGCCGCAGGCCGCGTATGGCGAAAGCGATTCTGACGCAGTTGCAGTCGCTGGGCGTGCCGGTGCTGCTGATTTGCGAGCCGCAGGCGCAGACGCTTATCCCGCTGGCCGCCTGGCATCTGGCCGCACCGCTCGACAGCGTCTCGGCGTTTGACAGCTATTCCTCCGCCATGAGTCTGGCGAATCTTCTCAGCAACGCGTTACTGCACGATACCCTGGCCTCGGGCCGTCAGCGCATTCATCAGATTAGCGATCTGTATACCGATCTGGATGAGCTGGAGCAGCGCTGATTCCCGTTTACAGAACACACTGAGCGCTTTTCTGGTGCTTTCGCACAATTTCAGTGCATCCGGTTTTTCCGTTTTTCATTCTTTTTGCCCTGATACAGGGCAAAAAGAACGCTTCTGAATGTCTCCGTATTCGTCTGATCCCTTGTCTTACCGTGACTTAGCGCACAATTTTTCCGCTGAAACGTTTTTGGCACATTCGTTGCAGAGTCATGTTTATAAGAATCTATCGTTCCAAAAACCTTTCACCGGAGATAATCTATGAACATGAACAAACGGCTGTTGGCGTGGGCAGGTGCTGCAATGCTGGTGCTTCAGGCATCTGGCGCGATGGCCGATCAGTTGCAGGATATTCAGAAACGCGGCGTGCTGCGCGTGGCCGTGCCTCAGGATTTCCCGCCGTTTGGTTCGGTGGGAAAAGATCTGCAACCTGAAGGTTATGACATCGATATGGCGCAATACCTGGCCGATAAAATGAAACTTAAGTTGCAACTGGTGCCGGTGACCAGCGCCAACCGCGTGCCTTATCTGCAAACCGATAAAGTGGATCTGGTGATTTCCAGCCTCGGTAAAAACGCCGAGCGTGAAAAAGTGATCGATTTCAGCAACGCCTACGCGCCGTTCTTCCTCGGCGTATTTGGTGCCAAAGGCGACAAACTGGCGGATCTGAAAGCACTGTCCGGCAAAACCATCGGCGTGACCCGTGGCGCGGTGGAAGATCTGGCGCTGACCGATGTGGCACCGAAAGACGCCAAAATTCAGCGCTACGAAGATAACAACACCACGCTGTCGGCGTACCTGTCCGGTCAGGTGGAATACATTGCTACCGGTAACCTGGTGGTGGCGGCAATTGCGCGTATGAATCCGGCCAAAGCGCCAGAGTCGAAAGTGATGCTGAAAGATTCGCCGTGCTTCGTTGGCCTGCGTAAAGACGAACCGGCGCTGAAAGACAAAGTGAATGAACTGATTGCCGAAGGCGTGAAAGACAAGACGCTCAACGCGCTGTCCGAAAAATGGATGAAGGCTCCGCTTCCGGCGTCCATCGGCGCGTAATCCACGTTTTCACGGAGATCTTTCATGACCTATCAGCTTAACTTTAGCGCGCTGTGGCCTTATATGCCGGAGCTGTTGGCCGGCTTATGGACCACCATTGAGCTGACGGTGATGGCAACGATTGGCGGCGTCGCGATCGGTATCTGCGGCGCGGCCATTCGCTGCGGCAACCATAAAACCCTGCGGGCGGTGTGGGGCGTGTATGTCGAAGCCATCCGTAATACGCCGTTTGTGGTGCAGCTGTTTTTCATTGTCTTTGGTCTGCCCGCCATCGGTCTGAAAATGACCGCCGGTGAGGCGGCACTGCTGGCGATGCTGATTAATCTCGGCGCGTACAGCACGGAAATCATCCGCGCCGGTATTCAGGTGACGCCGAAAGGCCAGTGGGAAGCCGGGCGTGTGCTCGGATTAACGCGCAGCCAGACCTTTCTGCGCATCGTGCTGCCGCCGTCGCTGAAACGTATTTATCCGTCGCTGGTCAGCCAGTGCATTATCGTGATGCTCGGATCGTCCGTGGTATCGCAGGTGTCCTATGAAGAACTGACGTTTGCGGCCAACTTAATTCAGTCGCGCACTTTCCTCAGTTTCGAAGTGTATCTGGTCACCACGTTGTTCTATTTAATGCTGTCGGTCGCGATGCGTCAGCTGTTGCTGCTGGCCGGACGCCGCTTCTTTGGGAGTGAAAACTGATGATGACCTTCACTGACTGGGACATTGTGCGCAATCTGTTGCTGGCGGCGCGCTGGACGCTGTTGCTGTCGCTGACCGCGTTTGTCGGTGGCACGCTGGTCACGTTACCGCTGCTGCTGATGCGCCTGACCAAACGCCGCTGGCCGTCGCGTTTTGTGCGCTTATATTCCGAGCTTTTCCAGGGCACACCGCTGCTGATGCAGCTGTTTCTGGCATTCTTTGGCCTCGGGCTGTTTGGCATCAACGTCAGCCCGTGGACAGCAGCCGCGCTGGCGCTGACCCTCTACACCAGCGCGTATCTGGTGGATATCTGGAGTGGCAGCATTGCCGCGTTACCGAAAGGCCAGTGGGAAGCGTCGCGCTGCCTCGGCCTGAATTTCGGCCAGACATTATGGCGGGTGATCACCCCGCAGGCGCTGCGGATTGCCATCGCACCGACCGTCGGGTTTTCCGTTCAGGTGGTGAAAGGCACGGCGCTGGCGTCGATTATTGGTTTTGTCGAGCTGACCAAAGCGGGCACGATGCTCAACAACGTCACCTTCGAACCCTTCAAAGTGTTCGGACTCGTGGCGCTCGGCTACTTCCTGATGTGCTACCCGCTGTCGCGTTACAGCCAGCATTTAGAGAAATCGTTGCGTGGAGATAAACAGTAATGCCGTTGATCACAATTAATCAGGTTCAAAAATTTTACGGCCAGAACCACGTACTGAAAGGTGTGGATCTGGATATCGACAGCGGTGAAGTGATCTCCATCATTGGCCGCAGCGGCTCCGGGAAAAGCACGCTGTTGCGCTGCATAAACGGGCTGGAAGGCTATCAGGAAGGCAGCATCAAACTGGGTGGCATGACCATCACCGACCGCGATTCGCAGGCGCGTGATATCAGCCGTTCCGTCGGCATGGTGTTCCAGAGTTTCAATCTTTTCCCGCACATGACCGCGCTGGAAAACGTCATGCTGGCCCCGCGCCGCGTGCTGAAAAAGTCCGCCGCTGAATGCCGCGAACTGGCGGCGCAGATGCTGGCGAAAGTCGGCCTGGCGGATCGCATGGATTATTACCCGTCGAACCTGTCCGGCGGCCAGCAGCAACGTGTGGCGATTGCCCGTGCGCTGGCGATGAACCCGAAAGTGCTGTTGTGTGATGAAATCACCTCGGCGCTGGATCCGGAATTAGTCGGCGAAGTATTGAAAGTGCTCGAGCAGCTGGCGAAAGAAGGCATGACGCTGGTGCTGGTGACGCACGAAATGAATTTTGCCCGTGAAGTGGGCGACCGCGTGGTGTTTATGCATCAGGGCACCGTGTGGGAACAGGGCGAAAGCCGGGCGCTGTTTGCCAATCCGCAAACCCCCGAGCTGAAACAGTTTATCGCCTCCGTGCGCGGCTTAAATGAAGAGACGCTGCCTCTTTCAGTGTGAGGCGGCGTTGGCTGCTTTCTCTCACCCCGGTCACTGAGTGAGCAAAGTGAACGGGGATTCGTTCAATTGCCGCCTTGCTGCACATTGAAATCTATTGGGTATCAGTTCTTAAAGAAATTAAAGGATCCACTATGTCAGATTTCATCTCTCCCGGACAAATCAACCCGCCGACCCGTCTGCTGATGGGACCGGGGCCGATCAATGCCGATCCGCGCGTGCTGCGGGCGATGGCGAGCCAGCTGGTCGGGCAATATGATCCGGTGATGACCGGTTACATGAACGAAGTCATGGCGCTGTACCGTGCGCTGTATAAAACCGAAAACCAGTGGACGTTCCTGATCGACGGCACCTCGCGCGCCGGTATCGAAGCCGTGCTGCTTTCCGGTATCCGTCCGGGCGACAAAGTGCTGGTGCCGGTGTTTGGCCGTTTCGGTCATCTGCTGTGTGAAATTGCCCGCCGCTGCCGTGCCGAAGTGCACACCGTCGAAGTGCCGTGGGGCGAGGTGTTTGATCCGCAGCAAATCGAAGATGCGATTAAATCGGTGAAACCCCGCTGGCTGCTGACCGTGCAGGGTGATACCTCCACCACCATGTTGCAGCCGCTGGAACAGCTGGGCGAAATCTGCCGCCGCCACGGCGTGCTGTTCTATTCAGACGCCACGGCGTCATTTTGCGGCAACCCGCTGGAAACCGACGCCTGGGGTTTAGACGCCGTGTCAGCCGGCTTGCAAAAATGCCTCGGCGGCCCGTCCGGCAGCTCACCGGTGACCATCAGTCCGCGCTTTGAAGAACAAATCCGCCGCCGTAAATGCGTGGAGGAAGGTATCCGTACCGCCGACCACGCCGACGGCGACGAAGAGATGATCTACTCCAACTATTTCGATCTGGGCATGATCATGGATTACTGGGGGCCGGAGCGTCTGAACCACCATACCGAAGCCACCAGTATGCTGTTCGCCTCGCGCGAATGCGCACGCATCATTCTGGAAGAAGGGCTGGATACCGGCATCGCCCGTCACAAACTGCACGGCGGCGCGCTGCTGGCCGGTATTCAGGGAATGGGGCTGGAGGTGTTCGGTGACCTCAATAACCGCATGAACAACGTGCTCGGCGTGGTCATTCCGCAGGGCGTGCATGGCGAACAGGTGCGTCAGATGATGCTTAACGATTTCAGTATCGAAATCGGCACCTCATTTGGCCCGCTGGCCGGGAAAATCTGGCGTATCGGCACCATGGGCTACAACGCCCGTAAAGACTGCGTATTGCAGACACTGGTGGCGCTGGAAGCGGTGCTTAACCGTCTGGGCTTTGCGTCGAAATACGGCGCAGGGGCGCAGGCTGCGTGGGATCACTACGCAGGAGGTCAGTAATGGCAGAAGCCTTTACGCTGGCTGCGGTTTCCGGCAGCGCAAAACTGGCCGCTGAACGGGTGATGGCGCGCTGCGACGCACTGGCCGCCATCAGTGAAACACCGGGGCAACTGACCCGCGTGTATCTCTCGGCAGAACATTTGCAGGCCAACCGTCTGGTGGGGGAGTGGATGGCGCTGGCCGGTATGCGCGTCTGGCAGGACAGCGTCGGCAATATTTGCGGGCGCTATGAAGGGCTTGATGCGTCAGCACCTGCTCTGCTGCTCGGTTCACATCTTGACAGCGTGCGCAACGCGGGGCGTTACGACGGCCCGCTCGGCGTGCTCACCGCGCTGGAAGTGGTGGCGCATTTGCATCAGAACGCCATCCGTTTGCCGATGGCGGTGGAAATTGTCGGCTTCTGTGATGAGGAAGGTACGCGTTTTGGCATCACGCTGCTGGGCAGCCGCGGGCTGACCGGCACCTGGCCCGCGCAGTGGCTGGAACGCGAGGATGCGCAGGGCATCACGGTGGCGCAGGCTATGCACAACGCCGGACTGGATCCGCTGAAAATCGGCGCGTCACAGCGTGCGGTCAGCGATTTTTGCGCCTATCTGGAACTGCATATCGAGCAGGGCCCGTGCCTGCAAACGGCCAATGTGCCGCTCGGTGTGGTCACGGCGATTAACGGCGCGCGTCGTCTGAATTGTGAATTTACCGGTCATGCCGGCCATGCCGGCACCGTGCCGATGGGGCAGCGTCAGGACGCCCTGACTGCCGCCGCCGAATGGACGCTGGCGATTGAAAGCATCACCACCGCCACCGGCCGCAATCTGGTGGCGACCGTCGGTACGCTGGAATGCCTGCCGGGCGCGGTCAACGTCATTGCGGGGCAGGTGAAACTGTCGCTGGATGTGCGCGGCCCGCGTGATGAGGATTTATCCGCTTTACTGGAAACGTTGCTGGCGAAAGGCCGGGATATCGCGGCGCGCCGCGGGCTGACCTTCGCTGCCGAACAGTTTTACGGCATCCGCGCCACCGCCTGCGACGCCGGTTTGCAGCATCGTCTTAATCAAAGTGTTTTACACTTACAGGGGCAGGCGATGTCGCTGCCAAGCGGCGCGGGGCACGACGCCATTGCCATCGCCGAATGCTGGCCGGTCGGCATGCTGTTTGTGCGCTGTAAAGACGGTATCAGCCATCATCCCGATGAATCCGTCACCTCCGGCGACGTGGCTTATGCGGTGCAGGCGTATATCAACACCGTGCTGAGTTTTAAAGAAGGGCATTTATGACGCTGGATGAGTTTAACGCGCTGTCTGAATTCGAAGCCGTTGCGCTGCTGCGCCCGCTGGTGAATATTCCGTCCTGGGCGACGCAACTCACTGACGCGCGGCCTTATTCTTCGACGCAACGCCTGATGCAATGCGCCGAAGCAGCCTGTCAGCATTGGCAGCCGGATGACATCGCCCGCGCACTGTCGGCGCACCCGCGCATTGGCGAGCGTGCCAGCGGTGCCAGTAAGGAAGCGCAGCTTTCCCGTGGCGAACAGGCGACGCTCAATATCAGCCAGCAGGCGGTCATTGATGCGCTGCACGAGGGGAACCTGCGTTATGAACAACGTTTCGCACGGGTGTTTCTGATCCGCGCCAAAGGGCGCAGTTCTGAAGACATTCTGGATAATCTGCAACGCCGTCTTGAAAATTCGCCGGACGCTGAAGATCAGGAAACGGCGCAACAACTCAAAGAAATTACCCTGCTGCGTTTAAAGGAGATTTTCCAATAATGACCACGGTTTCTAAAACGAAAGTCACCACCCACATTCTCGATACCTCCTCAGGGCAGCCTGCGGCCAACGTGCGCGTCTGGCTGGAAAGCCTTGACGGGCAGAACGTGACGCTCATCAGCGAAACCCAAACCGATGCCGATGGCCGCGCCGCGAAATTAACGCCGGAATCTGTCGCCTCCGGGCATTACCGGCTGTGTGCGGATATCGGCGCGTATTTCGCCGCGACCGGCCGCGCGACGCTGTATCACTCGGCCATTATTGATGTGATGCTCGACGGCAGTCAGGATCATTACCATCTGCCGCTGTTGATCAGCCCGTATTCTTACTCGACCTATCGCGGCAGTTAGACCCGAGGCTCCATCAGCCCATCAGCCCATCAGCAGGTGGGGTTGTTTTAAGCGCACGCTTTTGGTCAGCGCATCGTGGCTGACGTCGTGCTGGCGGTTGCTCTGGCGAACCTGTTGCAGGAAGGTCATCAGCAGCGGATGCGGGCGCTCGCGGCGTGACATCAGCTCCGGCTGACCCTGGATCCCGATAAAACAGGCATGGTTGCTCAGCTCAACCGCCTGCGCCTGTTCCCCGCTTTCGTCATACCCGCAAACGCACAGCCCCGCGCTTTCCAGTTCCGCCAGTAATTGCGGATTCAGGTAGCGGCGCTGGTTGTAGCGCAGCGTGAACTCCTCGCCCATTTTATTCGCCAGCAGGCTGCCGCCGCGGCTGAACACCGGATGATTCCCCAGACGCGGCTGCGTATGTTCCGCCAGCGGCAGGCCGGTTTGCAGGCTGCCGAGCGGCGAGGGGCCGTGCATCACCACGCGCTCCTGTCCGAGCACTTTCTGCCCGAGCGCGGTCACCATCTGATGCATCCCCTGATTGATGCCCAGCACCGGCGTCTGATTTTCCAGCGCCCAGGTGGCGGTCGCCAGTTGCCCGGCCTGACAGTCTGTGTGGGTCAGCGTCATGCCCGGCAGAATAATACCGTCCACATCAAACAGCGTGGAATCCAGCTGGCTGCCCAGCAGCGTTGGCGTCACCCAGACGACGTCGATGTTCATTGCCAGTGCATCGGCGGCGTCTCCCAGTGCAGCGAGCATCGCCGGATAGCTGTCGCGCTGCCCGGCAATATCCCCCACCAGCGCCACGCGCAAGGTTTTTCCTGCCCGCATGACCGGTTGTGAAACGGAGCCTAAAGCCCAGCGGCCAAAGGCATCACGCCCCCAGCCGTTACTGCGAATTTTGCCGGTGGTGACGTCTTCCAGCTGGAATTTATCCTGATGGCGCACCACGGTTAATGATTCGATTTCAATGCCCTGTTCAGCGAGTTGCGCGGCCAGTTCTGCGGATAACGGTTCACGCAGTGGCACCACGATATCTTCTTTAAGTGCCCGATAAATCAGTGATTCCAGGCTGGATTCAGCACCCGCACCGCGCCCGGTCAGGCGCTCGAGCCATACCAGCCCGCTGGTCAGCGCATGCCCCTGCGCCGTCACGTGCTGGCGGGCATTCGGGTAACGTTGCGCATCATGACTGACGGGGAAGTGACACAGCGGCAACGCGCGCAATTCAGCAAGTATCGCTGCCATCGCGCCGTACAACGCAGGCTCGGGCGTGGTGTGTGCAATAAAGGTGATGGTCATCAGTGGTCCTCTGTCAGATGTTTTTGCGGGGGTAGTGAATGCAAGAATTGATCCACACAGGGGCCTGTTTACATGCGCTGACAAAAAGAGCGGCGAATGCCGTAAACCGGATTTGCGTCACACTACACTGCTATAAAACGTCGCGTTGTTCAGACCGTAACGCGCTAAGGTAGCGCCAGTTGTTCTAACCCATCATTCACAGAGGAAGCATCATGTCAGCATCGCTTTATGGCAGTACGGCCGCACAGTTTGTTCGTGGTTTACAGAATCTTTCAGCCCTGCTGGAAAAGGGCGTGGCATGGGCAAAGGAAAACGGAAAATCGGAAGAAGAGGTGCTCAATACCCGCCTGGCCGATGACATGTATCCGCTGGCGCGTCAGGTGCAAATCACCAGTGATATGTCAAAAGGCGCGATCGCCCGCCTGTCAGGCACAGCCGCCCCTGCGATGGAAGACAACGAAGTGACGTTTGCCCAGTTACAGGAGCGTATTGCTAAAACGCTGCGTTTTATCGAAAGCGTGGATGTCGCAAAACTGGAAGGCGATGAATCCCGTGAGATCGTGGTGAAAGGCAAAAATCACGAACTGAAATTCACCGCGCACAGCTACGTGACCGCGTTTGCCGTGCCGAACTTCTATTTCCACATCACCACCGCCTACAACATTCTGCGCCACCTTGGCGTGAATATCGGTAAAGCAGACTTTATCGGCGCGATATAACAGATAGGTTTACTCCGGCGTTTACCCTGCGGGCAGGCGCCGGAAGGTTGATCGACGCGCTGGAGGCCGGTTTACCGACCGTTTAATGTCTGTCAGCCGCACTAAATCGTTGGCCGCCTGGTCATTTCACAGGCGGTTTTTTCGTTTTATCAAACAGCCCCGGCGTGACTGACGCGAGCTTTTCCTGACGAAACGCTGAGTTTCTGGCCGATCACTCGTGCAGCAAAAACGTGTCGGCATCGCGCCAGGCGGGAAAGGCTTCCCGGTAATCCTGCAACGCTTCCAGCGACAGTTCGGCGTCAATAATCATCGCGGAGCCCGGCTCGGCGCGTGCGAGTTCTTCACCCTGCGGAGTAATGATCAGGCTGTCACCGCTGTAATGATGGCCGTTATCGTCATCACCGACGCGGTTACATCCGGCCACGTAAGCCTGATTTTCAATCGCGCGGGCGGTAAGCAGCGTCTGCCAGTGGTGGCTGCGGCGTGCCGGCCAGTTGGCGACGTAAAGCGCCAGGTCATAATCCTGATTATTGCGCGAGGCGACCGGGAAACGCAGGTCGTAACAAACCTGCGGCAGGATCCGCCAGCCGCGCCATTCGACGATTTCACGGCGTTTACCCGGCACATAATAATGGTGTTCACCGGCCATGCGGAACAGATGGCGCTTGTCATAAAAATGGACTTTTCCCTGGGGTTCAACCAGCAGGAAACGGTTGACGGCACCTTCTGTTGTACTCAGCGCGACGCTGCCGCCAATCATGGCGTTCAGTTGTTGCGCCCACTGTTGCAGCCATTGCACCACACGCGACTGCGGCAACGCGCTGCCCGGCGCCTGCATGGCGAAACCGGTGGTGAACATTTCAGGAAGAACAATCAGGTCGCGGCCGGTCAGCGCACCGAGCAGGCCATCGAAATGCGCGAGGTTGGCCTCGCCGTCCAGCCACACCAGCGGCTGTTGCAGTACGGACAGTTTTAAAGTTGACACAGGCGCTCCGCGGCAGCGTCCAGCGTGGCTTCCTGTTTGGCAAAGCACAGCCGGATCAGTTTATGTGGGAAAGAGGCGGCGCAGAATACCGACATCGGAATCGCCGCCACGCCCGCATGTTCAGTCAGCCAGTGGCAGAAGGCAACGTCGTCTAAATCGGACACGTCACTGTAATCGACCAGCAGGAAATAGGTGCCCTGGCCCGGTAACACTTTCAGGCGGCTGTTCGCCAGCCCCTGCGCCAGACGGTCGCGTTTGGCCTGATAAAAGGCCGGTAATTCCTGCCAGTGTTCCGGCGCTTCCCGCAGCATATCCGCCAGCGCCAGCTGCACCGGCGTGGTGATGGAGAAGGTCAGATACTGGTGAACCTTGCGCAGTTCCGCGCTGATGACCGCCGGTGCGATGCAATAGCCCACGCGCCAGCCGGTCATGTGATAGGTTTTGCCGAATGACGACACCGCGATGGCGCGCTGACGTAACTCGGGGTGACGCAGTACGCTGGCGTGGCCTTCCGCTGCGAAGCAGATGTGCTCATACACTTCATCGCTCAGCACGAAAATGTGTTTATCCGCAATGGTCTGCCAGAGCTGCTCAACGTCGCTGTGGCGCCAGACGGTGGCCGACGGGTTGTGCGGCGTGTTAATGATCACAAGTTTGGTGCGGTCGGTTATCTGATCGGCGAATTCCGCCCAGTTCACTTTGAATTCCGGCGGCTGCAACTGAATGCGTTTCATCACGCCGCCCGCCAGCTCTACCGCCGGGGCATAACAGTCATAGCTCGGATCAAAAGCGATCACTTCATCGCCTTTCGACACCAGCGCGGTGATGGCGATATACAGCGATTCGGTCGCGCCCGCCGTGATGGTGATGTCGGTGTTGGCATCCGGGGCAAAGCCGTAAATCTGTTCGGTTTTCGCGGCAATCGCTTCGCGCAACGGCGCGGTGCCGGTCATCGGCGCGTACTGGTTCGCGCCCTGACTGACGTGATACGCCAGACGATCTCTCAGATATTGCGGGCCATCGAAATCAGGAAAACCCTGCGACAGGTTAATCGCATTGTGTTTCTGCGCCAGGGCACTCATTTGGGTGAAAATCGTGGTGCCCAGGGCAGGAAGTTTACTTTCGGGGATCAGTGCGGCTGTGCTCATGGCGGGTCAATACTCCTGGACCGGTGCAGATAGCGATGTTGCTCACAATATAACACGATGTTAATATTTGGCAATCGAGACGCTTAGATGGCTAAATGCCAATTTGGTCTAAGCGGCGACACATTGTGTATATCGCTATAAATCATAGATATCGCCATTTTCATCCCGAACTCCGTCCCTCAACGCACAGCTTTTCAGGAATACGATGACAGAGAATTTGCAACTGGGCGCGCTGCTGGCGGCCTGTCACTGGATTGGTCAGAAGGGCTGGAGCCCGGCGACGGGCGGCAATATGTCGATCCGTGAAGGCGATGCACATTGCCTGATCACCGAATCAGGAAAAGACAAAGGATCGCTCACCGCAGAGGATTTCCTGCTGGTGGAACTGGAAAGCGGGCTGGCACCCAGCGGCCGCCGTCCGTCTGCGGAAACCGGTCTGCACACGATGCTGTATTCCCGCTATCCTGAAACAGGTGCGGTGCTGCATACCCATTCGGTGAACTCGACCGTGTTGTCACGGGTTGAGCGCAGCGGCGCGCTGGTGCTGGAAGGCTATGAGATGCAGAAATCGCTCAGCGGCCAGACCTCGCACCTTGATCAGGTGGTGATCCCGATCTTCGACAACAGCCAGGATATTCCTGCGCTGGCGCAGAAGATCATGGCGTCGGCAGAGCACGCGCCGTTGCAGTATGGTTTTCTGCTGCGCGGCCACGGGCTGACCTGCTGGGGCAAAGATGTGGCCGAAGCGCGCCGCCATCTGGAAGGGCTGGAATTCTTATTCCAGTGTGAACTGCAACGTCGCCTGCTGGAGGCTAAATGATCCGCGCCATCGTCACTGATATTGAAGGTACCACCACGGATATCCGCTTTGTGCATCAGGTGTTATTCCCTTATGCCCGTCAGCGCCTCGCCGAATTCCTGCGTCATGAGCATGAGCAGCCGGACGTCGCGGGCGCGCTGAACGCCCTGCGCGCTGAAATCGACCGGCCACAGGCCAGCGTCGAAGCGCTGATCGAGCAGCTTTTCACTTACATGGATAACGACGTGAAATCGACGTCGCTGAAAGTGTTGCAGGGCATCATCTGGCGGACCGGTTATGAGAACGGTGATTTTCGCGGACATCTTTATGACGACGTCGCGCCGCAGCTGGACGCGTGGAAAGCCGAGGGCCTGCAACTGTGCGTGTATTCGTCCGGTTCGGTGGACGCGCAAAAATTACTGTTTGGCTACAGTGATGCGGGTGATTTAACGCCGCTGTTCAGCGGATATTTTGATACCCGCGTGGGTGCCAAGCGTGAAACGGAGTCGTATCAGAACATCGCCGAACAGCTGATATTGCCGCCGCAGGATCTGCTGTTTTTATCGGACATCCGTCAGGAACTGGACGCCGCGCGCTTAGCGGGCTGGCACACCTGTCAGCTGATCCGCGATGACGCTGACGAGCTCAGCGATCACCTGCAAGTAAATCGTTTTGATCAGATAGCCTTAGAAACATTCTTATAAGAGGGTTGACCATGAGTGCATTGACGATTTTTAGTGACCAGGATCCTTCGGCACCCGTCTGGGAAAGCCGTGACGGCGAGGCCATCGCCGCCGAACTGAGTAAAATTGATGTGCGTTTTGAACGCTGGCAGGCCGATCGCGATTTGGGCGAGAACCCGCAGCCGCAGGACGTGATTGCCGCGTATCAGCATGAAATCGACAAACTGGTGGCCGAGAAGGGCTATCAGAGCTGGGACGTGATCAGCATGCGCCCCGACCACGAACAGCGCGACGTGCTGCGCACCAAATTTCTCTCCGAGCATACCCACGGGGAAGATGAAGTGCGTTTCTTCGTGGAAGGCGCAGGGCTGTTTTGTCTGCACCTGAACGGGAAGATTTTTCAGATCCTGTGCGAGAAAAACGATCTGATTTCCGTGCCGGCCAATACCCGCCACTGGTTTGATATGGGCGGTTCGCCTTCTTTCACCGCGATCCGTGTATTCGATAATCAGGAAGGCTGGGTGGCGCACTTCACCGGGGATAAGATTGCGGATGCCTATCCGCGGCTTGGGGAATAAGCTTTTTCGCCTTTCAGAAAGTTTAAGGCCCGTAGCAAGGGCGTGGGCGTCGGCCCGCGCCGTCACTTTCCTCACTTCCCTGATGGAGCCTCCTTATGAAAATCGCCCTCGTCACCGGTGCCAGCCGCGGTATTGGTCGCGCAACGGCTCTTCTCCTTGCGCAGCAGGGTTACGCCGTCGGTGTGAATTACGTTAATAACGACATCGCCGCGCAGTCGGTCGTCGATGACATCCTTCAGGCTGGTGGTAAAGCCATCGCCCTGAAAGCCGATATTGCCGACGAAGAACAGGTTGTGGCGATGTTCAAACGGCTGAGCGCTGAACTCGGGCCGGTGACCGCGCTGGTGAATAACGCCGGGATTTTGTTCCAGCAGACAACCCTTGAAAATCTCTCCGCCGAACGTATCAACAAAGTGCTGTCTACCAACGTGACCGGTTATTTCCTGTGCTGCCGTGAGGCGGTGAAAATCATGTCGCACCGTCATGGCGGAAATGGCGGGGCGATTGTCAATGTCTCCTCCGCCGCTTCCCGTCTGGGCGCGCCGGGTGAATATGTGGATTACGCCGCGTCGAAAGGCGCGGTGGATACCCTGACCACCGGTCTGGCGCTGGAAGTGGCGGCGTACGGTATTCGCGTTAACGGCGTGCGGCCTGGGCTTATCTATACCGACATGCACGCCAGCGGCGGGGAGCCGGGGCGGGTGGATCGGGTGAAAGCCAATCTGCCGATGCAGCGTGGCGGCCAGCCGGAAGAAGTCGCTCAGGCCATTTCCTGGCTGCTGTCAGATTCAGCCTCCTACGTCACCGGCAGCTTTCTCGAGCTGGCCGGCGGCAGATAACCGAAAACGGGGATCGCTCCCCGTTTTTCATCTGTTTTACCCCACCTGAACCCACCTCCCTTGCCGCACCCGGCGCGCCAATTAAAGGCGCGTTTGTTGATCTTGTGAAACAGCGAATTTCCGGCGCAACGCCAGCGTTTTTTTCCACTGATCGCTGAAACGGTCAACTCCACACAAACGGTCATTAACGGTCAGCGGTAAGGGCGAGGAATTGTGACCGTTTGCAAATCTGTTGCTGTCTTGTTGCAACGCAAATGACGATTTAATGCCGTTCCCGCCACAGATCCAAACTTTAACATTTCATCTTTTCTCACCTTTTCGTGACAACTATCACAAGACGATTGTGGCAAAAAATGCGCACGGTCGCCTTTGAGGCACTGCGCATTCCGTGAGCATCCGGCTGCGTATCCTATTTGACATCGGGAAAGAGGAATCACCACATGCTGCCAGTAGAGCGACATCGTTATATCACCGAAATTCTCAGCCAGCGCGGACGCATTCTGGTGCAGGAAGTGGCGCAGTTATGCCGCATCTCGCTGGAAACGGCGCGGCGGGATCTGGCGCTGCTGGAAAAGCGCGGCGTGTTGTTACGCAGCCACGGCGGCGCGGTGTTTATGGAGCATTCGGCGGGCGAAAAAACCTATGTGCCTTCGCAGATCGAGCAGGGCGAATCCTTTCGGGACCGCAGTAATCAGTCACCGGACAGCAAAACGCGCATCGCCAAACGGGCGTTACAGCTGATCAATCCCGGCGATTGTCTGCTGCTCGACAGCAGTTCCAGCAGCTGGTTTCTGGCCCGCCAGTTGCCCGACATTCAGCTGGTGGTGCTGACCAACTCGGTACACATCATTCAGACGCTGGCGGTGAAAGCCAATGTGCGGGTGATCGGGCTGGGTGGCGAATATTCGGCGAAGTATGAAGATTTCGTCGGCGTGCTGGCCGAGCAAATGCTGAAAGAGTTCGTCATCAACAAGCTGTTTTTCTCCTGTCACGGCATCAGCCACGAAGGCGGGATCCGTGAAAGTAACGAGCATCACGCTCGGCTGAAACAGCAAATGCTGTTGTCCTCCGAGCACAAAATTTTGCTGGCTGACGCCAGCAAATTCGGCCGCCGCTCTTTTGCGCGGATCTGCCACTACCGGGAAATCGACACACTGATAACAGACCATCTGGAGGATGAAGAATTCCGCCAGGAACTGGCCTGGAGCAACGTTAACGTGATTGAAGTTTCTCCGTCACCCCTACAGAAAAAAACTAAAACAGCCGCAACGGCGCGTCAGCTGCGGCACATAACTGACCTACCAGGAGAGTAAACATGATCAAGAAATCCGTTCTTGCCTGCCTGTTCGCCACAGCCATGTTGTCCCTGTCTGCGCACGCCGCCGACAAAATCCGCATGGGTGTGGTGGTGAAAGTGGGCGGTAACGCCTGGTTCAACGCAATGGAAGCCGGGATCAAAAGCGAAGCGGCCAAACGCGGGATCGACGCGTGGCAGGTCGGGCCGACCAGTGCGGATCCGGCATTGCAGGTGCGTGCGATTGAAGATCTGATCGCGCAGAAAGTGGATGTGATCGGCGTGGTGCCGAACGACGCCCGCGTGCTGGAGCCGGTGCTGAAACGCGCCCACGACGCCGGGATCAAAGTCATCGTGCATGAATCGCCGGATCAGAAATACGCCGACTGGGATTTCGAAATGGTCGATGCCACGCAGCACGGCATTACTCACATGGTCGCGCTGGCGCAGTGCATGAAAGAGAAGGGCGATTACGCGGTATATGTCGGCAGTCTGACCGTGCCGCTGCATCAGAAATGGGCCGATGCCGCCATCAATTACCAGAAAGAACACTATCCGGATATGCATCTGGTCGGTGACAAATTCGGCGTCGGTGAATCGCTCGATGACAGCATCCGCACCACCAACGATCTGATGTCCAAAGACGCCAACCTGAAAGGCATTCTGGCGATCGGCTCACAAGGCCCGATTGGCGCAGGCCGCGCGGTGCTTAACCGTGGCAAAACGGACGACATCTGCGTGTTCGGGCCATTCAGTCCGGGTCAGGGCGCAAGTCTGGTGAAAGCCGGCGCGATTAAGGGCGGCTTTATCTGGAACCCGATGGTCGCCGGTGAAGTCTTCGTGCGCATCGCCGAGAAACTGGAAAAAGGCGAAAAAATCACTGACGGCATGACCATTGAAGGCATGGGCAAAGTGAAAGTCGACGAGGCAACGCGCACCATTCTGGGCAACGAAACCGAAAGCCTGGACAAAGCCAACCTGCCGAAACTGGTCAAAATGGGGCTGTAATCATGGCAATCTCCGAGATCATTCAAACAGACCACGCGCCGCTGATTGATGTGCAAAATCTGTCGGTAACCTTTGGCGGACAGCGTGCGCTCAACGACATTTCCCTGCGGCTGATGCAGGGCGAAGTTCACTGCCTGGCGGGCACCAACGGCTGCGGGAAAAGTACGTTGATCAAAGTGATCTCGGGGGTTTACCAGCCGGACAACGGTTGCCAGATCACGCTCACCTCGGCCTCGCAGGGCAGCCAGCGTTTCAGCAAACTGTCACCGGATCAGGCACGGCAGTTTGGCGTGCAGGTGATTTATCAGGATCTGTCTTTATTCCCCAATCTCAGCGTGTTCGAGAACATCGCCTTTGACCACAACTTACAGGGGCTGATGGGCTGGTACCGTCCGTCCCGCCTGCGGGAAACCGCACAGCGCATTCTGACTGAGCTGAATTACACGCTGGATCTTGACAGTAAAGTCTCGGCGTTGCCGATTGCCCAGCGTCAGCAGGTGGCGATTTGCCGCGCGCTGGTGGCCGATGCGCGTTTGGTGATTATGGATGAACCGACCGCCTCGCTGACCCGCACCGAAGTGAATCAGCTGCTGCGCACCGTGCATTACCTGAAAAGCAAAGGCATCAGCGTGGTGTTCGTCAGCCATCGCCTCGATGAAGTGCTGGAGATTTCCGACAGCGTGACGGTGATCCGCGACGGCAAAAAAGTCGGCACCTTCCCCGCGTCCGAAGTCAGCAGCGAACGCCTGACCGAACTGATGACCGGCCTGAAACTCGATTACCGCCTGAAAGCCGCCAACATGAATGACGAACGCATCATGCTGGAAGCCGACAAACTCAGCCGCGCGGGCCAGTATCACGACGTCAGTTTCAAACTGCACGCCGGAGAAGTGCTCGGCCTGTGTGGCCTGCTCGGTTCGGGCCGTACCGAACTGGCGCTCAGCCTGTTTGGCATGACCAAACCGGACAGCGGCAAAATCTACCTCGACAGCAAACCGGTACGTTTTCGCAGCCATGAAGACGCGATCAAAGCTGGCGTCGGCTATGTCTCGGAAGATCGCCTGACGCTCGGTCTGATCCAGCAACAATCCGTCGGCGACAACACCGTGCTGGCGATCATGGATCAGCTGCGCAGCCGTTTTCATCTGATCGACGAATACCGCAAGAACAAGATCATCCAGCAGTGGATCGAAAAACTCGGCGTCAAAGTCGCTAACCCTGATCAGGCGATCTCCACGCTTTCCGGCGGCAATCAGCAAAAGATCGTGCTCGCGAAATGGGTGCTGACGCAGCCGAAAATCCTGATCCTCGATTCGCCAACGGTCGGCGTCGATGTCGGCGCAAAAGCCAGCATTTACCAGCTGATCCACCAGCTGGCAGAAGAGGGAATTTCCATCCTGCTGATTTCCGACGAAGTGCCGGAAGTCTATTTCAACTGCGACCGCGTGCTGCATTTCAGTGAAGGCACGGTGGTTGGCGAATATCTGCCGGGCGCGATCACCCAGCAACAACTTGCGGAGGCGGTCAATGCTTAAGCTCAGCCGGTTACGCCCGTCCAGCAACGAAGGTTATTTAGCCTGGGTTTTGCTGGTGGTTATCGTCACCTTTTCCTTACTCACCAGCCAGTTTTTGACCTTGCAGAACCTGCTGGATCTGACCGAAAGCTACGCCGTCAGCGGCATTTTCGCCCTCGGCCTGTTTGTGGTGCTGGTCACCGGCGGCATTGATATTTCGTTCGCCGCCGTGGCGTCGGTCGTGCAGTACACCATCGCTACGCTTGCGATCCACTACGGCCTGAGCAGCCCGACCGGCAGCATTTTACTGGCGGTCGCCATCGGCACGGTGCTCGGGATGATCAACGCCATTCTGATCTACTGCCTGCGCATTGTGTCGATCATCGTCACCATCAGTATGCAGTCGCTGCTGTTTGGCATGCTGATGTGGCTGACCAACGGCACCAGCCTGTACGACCTGCCGGACTGGCTGACCACGCCGATCCGCGTGCTGCCGTTCAGCGTCGGCGAGCAGCATTATCAGATTGGTTTGCCGGTACTGGTGATGCTGGCAGTGGCCGGGCTGAGCTGGGTCCTGCTCAACAAAACCCATCTCGGACGCCAGCTGTTTGCGGTCGGCGGTGATCAGGAATCTGCGCGCCGTATCGGTATCCGCGTCGGATTATTGCATCTGTTTGCTTACGGTTATCTCGGCGCGATGGCGGCGATTGGCGGGCTGGTGCAGGTGTATCGCGTCGGTGAAGTGGTACCGAATGCGCTGGTCGGCGGCGAGCTGGATGTGCTGGCCGCGGCGGTACTCGGCGGTGCCAGCCTCAACGGCGGCAAAGGCAGCGTGGTCGGCACCCTGATGGGCGTGTTCCTGATTGGCGTGCTGAAAAACGGCCTCAACCTGATCGGTGTGTCGAGTTACTTCATGAATATCGTCATCGGCGTGGTGATCGTCGCAGCCATCACCGTCACCCATTATAAGAAACGCAAAGAAACCGAAGTCGGCTTCGCCTGAGGAAAATCGCTATGTTCGCAAAAAGCAGAAATGTGAGTCTTAAAGCGAAGCCCGATGCGCGGCCTCGCCTGAAAATCGGCAAGCTGAAAGTCGACAACACTACGCTCGGGTTATCGCTGTTATTGCTGGTGGTGATCATCGGTTTCAGCCTGGCGATGCCGGGGCGCTTCTTCAGTGACGCCACCTTTATGAGCGTCGCCTTCCAGTTGCCGGAACTCGGTTTACTGACGCTGGCGATGTTTATCCCGATCCTCAGCGGCGGCCTGAACCTGTGCATTATCGCCACCGCGAACCTGACCAGCCTGCTGATGGCGTGGGTGTTTCTCACCTGGCTGCCGCCGGATGCCAGCATGGCGATGCAGGCGGTGTGGCTGACGCTGGCGCTGGTCGGCGCAATGATTCTGGCGCTGGTGATTGGCATGCTGACCGGCGCGCTGGTGGCCTATGTCGGCGCACATCCGATTCTGGTGACGCTGGCGACCATGACCATGGTGAACGGCGTCGGCATCTACCTTTCACGCGGTGCGGCGATTAGCGGCATGCCGGATATCGTGCGCTTTATCGGCGCGGAAACCCTGCTCGGCGTGCCGGTGCCGCTGATTATCTTCCTGCTGACGGCGGCCTTCGTCGCGGTGTTTTTAGAACGCACCCGCCTCGGTAAGTACATCTACATGAGCGGCAGCAACATCAACGCCACCCATTTCAGCGGCGTAAATACCCACCGCGTGCTGATCGCCATCTACGTGATTTCCAGCATGTTATGCGTGATTGCCGGGCTGATCATGATGGCGCGCTTCAACTCGGCGCGCATGGGCTACGGCGATTCCTATCTGTTGCTGACGGTGCTCGCCATCATTCTTGGCGGCACGGATCCCAATGGCGGTTTCGGCAAAGTGGCGGGCGTGGTGCTCTCGCTGATTGTCCTGCAGGTGATTTCCACCGGCCTGAATCTGATGAACGTCAGCCCGCATTTCAGCCTGGCGATGTGGGGCGCGGTGCTGATTGTGGTGCTGGCGCTGAAATTCTTCCGCAGCCGTTTTCTGCAAAAAAGGGCAGGGCGAATGAGCGCTGCCAAAGCGCGGGCGGCTCAACCTTAAACACTCTTTTAACATTGCCTCTGACTTAGGAAAACATCATGGAATACAAAATTTCTCCGTCGCTGATGTGCATGAGCCTGATCGACATCAAACAGCAACTCGAAGTGCTGAACCGTCGTGCCGACATGCTGCACATCGACATCATGGACGGCCATTACGTCAAAAATATCACGCTGTCGCCGTTTTTTATCGAGCAGATCCGCCCGCACACGCCGCTGGTTCTGGACGTGCATATGATGGTGGAAAACCCGGCTGACTTTATCGAGCCGATTGCCCTTGCCGGTGCCGATTTTATCTGCCCGCACGCCGAAACCATTAACCGCGACGCGTTCCGCATCATCAATCAGATCCGCTCGCTGGGGAAAAAAGTCGGCGTGGTGCTCAACCCCGCGACGCCGGTGGAGTACATCCAGCACTACATTCATCTGCTGGATAAAATCACCGTGATGACCGTGGATCCGGGCTATGCCGGTCAGCCGTTCATCCCTGAAATGCTTGGAAAAATCGCCCAGTTGCGCGATCTCAAACAGCAAAAAGGTTACCGCTATCTGATCGAAATCGACGGTTCCTGCAATCTTCGCACCTATCAGGATCTGATGAGCGCGGGCGCGGAAGTGCTGATCGTCGGCAGTTCCGGCCTGTTCACGCTGGACAGCGATCTGGATGTTGCCTGGGACAAAATGCTCGATCAGATGCGTCAGGCGCGTCACGCAGCCTGAGGGCAGGAGAGCCGTATGCCGCACTTTCTTGGAGTGGATGTCGGGGGCACCAATACCCGTTTAATGCTGATGGACAGCCAGCAAAATTTTCGCGGCTACCACAAAACCCCGACCCAACGCTGGGCGGGGCAGACTGACCCGTTACAGGGGCTGGAAAACCTGATCACGGCGTATTTGCAGGAACAGGATCCGCATCATCAGGTGGCGCAGGTGATGCTCGGGCTGCCGGGGGTATTGTCCCGCGACCGCCAGACCGTACTGTCGCTGCCGTTTGTTTCCGCGCTGGATAACCAGCCGGTGGCGGCGCTGCTCTCACAACGTTTGCATCTGCCGGTGGCGATGGACAAAGACGTTAACCATCTGATGTGGTGGGATTTAACGCAGCACGGCGCGCTGCCGGATGTCGCCGTCGGGCTGTATCTCGGCACGGGTCTTGGCAACAGTTTGTGGATCAACGGGGATTTTTACCACGGCGCGCACGGCGGTGCCGGGGAGCTGGGGCACATTCCGCTGGCGGGGAATCCGCTACTCTGCCCTTGCGGTAAAACCGGCTGCGTCGAGACGCTCACTTCCGGTAACTGGCTGACCGGCTGGGCGCGGCAACACGCGCCACAGACGCCGTTCGCCGAGCTGTTTGTACGTCACGCCGGGCATGTGGATTTAACCGAATTTGTGGCACGGCTGGCGCGCACTGTCGCCAGCGAAATGAACATTCTGGATCCCGGTTATTTAGTGCTGGGCGGCGGCGTGCTGGCGATGGAGAACTTCCCGCTGGCCGAACTCGAACGGCAGTTACGCAGCCATTTACGCAGTCCGTATCCGGCCAACGATCTCACGATTCATTTCAGCGCCGTGACCGACGAGACGGGCTGCCGTGGCGCGTGTTTAGCCGCACAGCGCGTTTTTCCGTCGCAGCCAGCTCTGGCCGCCGGAACATTTTCCTTCAGGAGAGAGGCATGAACAAAGGCAAGGTATGCGTATTTGGTTCTTTCAACCTCGATATCGTCGCCGGCATGGCGCGTTTCCCCAAACCGGGCGAATCCCTGATTGCCCGCAACAGCATGATGGGCGCGGGCGGCAAGGGCGCAAACCAGGCGGTCGCCGCGCTGCGCGCCGGTGCGCGGGTGCATTACATCGGCAAAGTGGGTCGCGATGATTTCGGCATGTTTGCCCGCCGCCACCTCGACAGCGCCGGTTTCGACGCCGTCACGCTGTTTTCCACCAGCGAATGCCCGACCGGCAACGCACTGATTTATGTCGCCGGCGCCGATGCTGAAAACATGATTGCGGTCGATCCGGGCGCCAATCTGACGGTCACCGACGAAGAAGTGGAACAGTGCCGCCCGGCGGTGGCTGCCGCCGATATCCTGCTGACTCAGCTCGAAAACAATCTGCCTGCGATTGAAAAACTGATCGGCATCGCGAAAGACAACGGCACCTACATTATCCTCAACCCCGCGCCGTTCCAGCCGGTGTCCGACCATCTGCTGGCGCAGGTGGATTTACTCACGCCAAACGCCACGGAATGCACGCTGCTCACCGGCATCGACGTCTGCGATATTCCTTCCGCCGAACGCGCCGCTCACGCGCTGCACGCCAAAGGCATACAGGCGCTGATCATCACCTTGGGCACGCAGGGCGCGCTGCTTTCGGTGAACGGCGACACGCAGATTATCCGCGCCTGCCCGGCCACCCCGGTTGATACCACCGGCGCAGGCGACGCCTTTAACGGTGCGCTGGCTTCGCAGCTTGCCGCCGGTGTCACCCTTCGCGAAGCGGCACAATTTGCTTCTGCTTATGCGTCTGTTTGTGTGGAACGGGCAGGCGCGGCGGCATCGATGCCGACGTATGAGGAAGCACGGGAAAGAATGGGGATGGCGGTGGTTTAACACTTCACGGCGACAGGCGGTTGCGGGTTTTTTCATGCTCTTCCCCTGGACGGGGGAAGAGCAAAGCAAGCACTTGCTACTTCAGCGCCTGAGTCAATATCCCATCCCGCACCTGAACCGGCGTCACCACACCGACATCCAGCACCCATCCGCTGATCAGTTCAGCCGGAGTGACATCAAACGCCGGGTTGTAAACCTGCGCGTCATCCGGTGCCCATTGCACGGCCCCAAAACTGCCGGAAACGCCGGTCACTTCACTCGCTGCGCGCTGCTCGATAGGGATCGCGGCACCGTTCGGACAGTGCGGATCGTGGGTGGTGTGCGGCGCGGCGACATAGAACGGAATGCCGTGGTATTTCGCCAGCACCGCCAGACTGTAAGTGCCAATTTTATTGGCGACATCGCCGTTGGCGGCAATACGGTCAGCGCCGACCCAGATGGCATCCACGCGTTTTTGTGCCATCAGGCTGGCGGCCATTGAATCGCAAATCAGCTGGTAAGGAATGCCCAGTTCGCCGAGCTCCCAGGCCGTCAGACGCCCGCCCTGTAACAGCGGGCGGGTTTCATCCACCCACACCTGTTGCACATTGCCCAGCCCGTGCGCGCGGCGGATAACGCCAATCGCCGTGCCGACGCCCGCTGTTGCCAGCCCGCCGGTGTTGCAATGCGTCAGCAGGCGGCTGCCGGGCGTGACCAGCGCGGCACCGTGATCCGCAATGCTGTCGCACAGTGCCCGGTCTTCTTCCACCAGACGCAGGGCTTCTTCCGCTAACGCTTTCACGTAATCAGATTGATGCAATGCGGCTTTCATGCGGTCGAGATTGTTCATCAGGTTAACCGCCGTCGGGCGCGAGGCGCGCAGCGTTTCCAGTGAATCATGCAGGGCATCCTGAGACATTCCCTCTTCGGCCAGCAAGGCCAGCAGCAGGCTGGCGGACAAGCCAATCAGTGGCGCACCGCGCACGCGCAGGGTGCGGATGTGATCCACCAGCTCGCTGACGTTGCGACATTCACGCCAGTCAGCGCGCTGGGGCAGGGCCTGCTGATCGAGGATCCACAGCTGATTTTCGCGAATTCGTAAACTGGTGGTTGTGAGACTTTGCATGGTCGGTTAAATCCTTGTTGCCCAGTTGCATCTGATTACTTATTCTGCCAACATGTTTTATAGATGTATAGACGTCTAAACGCTTTTAAGGCTGAAAAAAGAATTCGAGAGGTCAGGATGTCGCGCTACTACACGTTTACCGCCGCAGATGCCGTTGAATATGCCCGCCAGTTCGGCGGCGTGGCGGATCCACACTCCCTGGTCACCGCCGATGAAATCGGTGACGGAAACCTGAATCTGGTGTTCAAGATCCGCGATACGACGGGGAAAAGCCGGGTGATTGTCAAACAGGCGCTGCCTTATGTGCGCTGCGTGGGCGAGTCCTGGCCACTGACGTTAGATCGTGCGCGCATCGAAGCCGAAACCCTGATCATTCACGGTCAGTATTGCCCGCAACATACGGTCAAAGTGCTGCATCACGACGCGGAACTGGCGGTGATGGTGCAGGAAGATCTGTCGGATCATCAGATCTGGCGCAGCGAACTGGTGCAGGGAAACGACTACCCGCAGGCCGCCAGCCAGCTGGGCGAGTATCTGGCACAAACGCTGTTTCACACCTCCGATTTCTACCAGAATGCGCAAACCAAGAAAGCCGAAGTCTCACGCTTTACTAACCCTGAACTCTGTCAGATCACCGAAGATCTGTTTTTCACCGATCCGTACGTCGATCACGAACGCAATAATGTGGATCCGCTGCTGCTGCCAGAAGTGACCGCGCTGCGCGCTGATAAACCCTTGCGGCTGGCGGTGGCCGCGCTGAAACACCGGTTCCTGACGAAAGCCGAAGCGCTACTGCACGGGGATATTCACAGTGGTTCGATTTTCGTGGCTGAAGGTAAACTTAAAGCTATCGATGCAGAATTTGGTTATTACGGCCCGCTGGGATTTGATCCGGGCTCGGCTATCGGCAATTTGCTGCTCAATTACTGCGGTCTGCCGGGGCTGGTGGGCGTGCGCGAAGCGGCGGATGGCCGTGAACAGCGCCTGAAAGATGTGCGCGAGCTGTGGCTGAGTTTTTCCGAACGCTTCCTGCAACTGGCGCGTGAAAAATCTCAGGATCCGACGCTGGCGGAACCGGGTTATGCGGAAATCTACCTGCAAGATGTCTGGCACGATGCCGTGGGATATTGCGGCGCGGAGCTTATCCGCCGCACCATCGGGCTGGCGCACGTGGCGGATCTCGATACCATTAAAGATGCAGAGATGCGCGCCGATTGTCAGCGCCATGCGCTGAGCCTCGGCCAAAAACTGATCCTCACTGCACACCAAATCAGCGACGTGGAGTCACTTATTGCACGGATACGTCAGTTCAGCTAATCCTGTGAGTTTCTTGTATAATGCCCGCCTTCGAGGTGCGTAGGGGTAAACCCGGTGGCATTTCCTCGGTTTACTTTTAACAGGAATACAGAATTATGATGCATAACCACGTCTTACGCAGTGTCCGCTACATGCTGGATATGAGCGAAGGCCAGCTGATCGAGATCCTCAAGACAACCGGCACGCCGGTCAGCCCTGAAGTGATGTCCCGTTATCTGAAAAAAGAAGATGAAGAAGGTTACATGGAAGTGCCTGATGAAGTGATGGCGAACTTCCTTAACGGCCTGATCACCTTCAGACGCGGTAAAGACGATCGCTTCCCGGCACCGGAAGTTGAAAAACGCCTGACCAATAACATCATGCTGAAAAAACTGCGTGTGGCGTTTGAGCTGAAAACCGAAGACATGATCGCCGTGCTGACGGCGGCAGATTTTAAAGTCTCCGAAGGCGAACTGAGCGCATTCTTCCGCAAAGAAGGTCACAAGAACTACCGCCCGTGCGGTGATCAGGTGTTGCGTTACTTTCTGAAAGGCCTGACGGCCAGAGTCCGTCCTAAAAAAAGCTGAGCATTAACGAATTCAGCTGATAAATAAATTAAATGTATTTATTTAAATGACATATTAAACGGGGCGCTTTTAATAAAAGCGCCCCGTTTTACGTTTATTGGTTTTACAGGAATGAAATTTCGTTATTACAGTTCAACTTCACGTTTCACCGGTTTGTTTTTTGACAGTCCATTCCTCCGCCTATTATCTTCAGTCCTCGCCAAACCTCCACTGGCTTATATTTTAAAAAAATAATACAGCTGAATTTAATTCAACGCTGAATGTTAATCTGGGTATAAGAAAAGGACATCAACACATGAGAAAAATTAAGCCGATTGCTCTTTTGATGGGTCTTGCGGTGTCGGGTTCCGCGTTTGCTTCGGGGGCTCCCTCCAGTCTGGAAGCGCGTATGGCACTGCTTGAGCAGCGCCTCCAGCAGGCTGAAGCACGGGCAGATACGGCAGAGAAACAGATCCAACAGTTGAAAAAACAGGATGTGCAGCGCGGGCAGGAAATAGCCAGCGTGAAAGAAGCCAATCCGGTAGAAGTGAAAACCGAAGGAATATCGAAAGACAAATTATTAACACTGAATGGTTTCGATAATTTGAAATTATACGGCGATGTGGAATTTAACGTCGATGGCGCCAGTCGCAGCGGACAATTAACGTCAATACGCACCAGTGATAATAAAAACTGGCGACCAGGCACCAATGAGCGCTGGGATGTGAACGGGCGTTTACTGATCGGCCTTGATGGTTATCGCCGAAATGATAACGGCCAGTTCTCCGGATTCTCTGTTCAGCCGACCGCCGACCTCAACGGGTCAATGACCCTTGATGATGCCGCGTTCTTCTTCGGTGAAGAGAAAGACTGGATGGCCAAAATTGGCCGGTTCGAAGCTTACGATATGTTCCCGCTTAATCAGGATACCTTCATCGAATACTCCGGTAATACGGCCAACGACCTGTATGCCGATGGTTACGGCTATGTGTATATGATGAAAGAAGGGCGCGGACGCAGCGACAGCGGCGGTAACATCCTGCTGAATAAAAATATCGGCAACTGGTATTTCGAGCTCAATACCTTGCTCGAAGACGGGACCTCGCTGTTCGCCGAGCAAAACTACCACGGTAACAAACTGGAACAGGATAAAAACGTGGCGTATCTGCGCCCTGTGATTGCCTGGAAAGGGGACGCATTCTCGGTGGCGGCGGCGGCGGAAACCAACGTGGTGAACAATGCGTACGGTTACAAGAATGATCAGGGCGAAACCATCGATCAGTCTAAACGTAACGGTTACGGCATGACCATGACCTGGAACGGCCAGAAAGCAGACCCTGAAAATGGCATCGTGGCAAACCTCAGCACGGCGTACATGGATGCCAGCGACGAAAAAGATTTCACGGTCGGCGCGAATGCGTTGTGGAAACGTTTCGAACTGGGCTACATCTACGCGCATAACAAAATTGAAGACTTCAGCATGGATGGCGTGCGTGCGTCTGACTACGATGACGACTGGTTTAATGAGCCGGGCAGCTATGATATTCATACCATTCATGCCAGCTACCTGATCCCGAACGTGATGAATATGCAGAACTTTAACGTCTATCTCGGGGCGT
The DNA here is from genome assembly GCF_019049655.1 of Rahnella rivi. GTDB lineage: Bacteria > Pseudomonadota > Gammaproteobacteria > Enterobacterales > Enterobacteriaceae > Rahnella > Rahnella rivi. The sequence goes on along the minus strand of NZ_JAFMOX010000065.1, from coordinate 312,119 downwards.
ATATGTCGATGCTGGATGGGGATAAAACCTATTCCAATGACGACGACAGCGAGCAACGTTACGGCGGGCGCGTGCGCTTCAAATACTTCTTCTGATTTCCGATCTTACTTCGGCAATACAAAAGAAAAAGCCTGAGTGTTTTGCACTCAGGCTTTTTTATTGGTCAGAAAAGAGGATCAGGCAGCTTCAGTATGACGCGGTTTCGCTTCATCCTTTTTTAGCGTTTTTGCCTCTTCCTTTGGCTGGTGTGCGGCCAGTTCGTGCGGTTCAAACTCATCAACGTTAATCGACCGCAGACGGCTTTCTTCCGCACGGCTGAGAATGCGCGCATCGTCAGCGCTCAGGTGCCCGGCATCCAGACCTTTTTGCGCCAGAATATCCAGGCGGGTGAACGGCAGTTTTTTACCCATCGCCTCACACAGACGTTTGTGAACCGGTTCGGCGGCCAGAATATCCTGCAACGCCTGTTCCAGCAGACCGACCGGGTTGTGCTCGCTTGGCGTCAGATACTGACCGCGACCGATACGGCTGCGGGTGGCAGAAGGCACTTGCAGAATCCGCGCCAGTTCGTGATCCAGCTGGTCGGACGGTGCAGCGTGAGCGCCACCCAGCGGGAACACCACCAGACGCATGACGCCTGCGATGAAACGGTTCGGGAAGTTACGCAGCAGATCGTCAATCGCCACTTCCGCCTGATGCAGACAGTCCTGCACGCCCCAGTGGACCAGCGGCAAATCGGCCTCGTGACAGCCTTCTTCATCAAAACGTTTCAGCGTGGCTGTCGCCAGATACATCTGGCTGAGGATATCGCCGAGACGGGCGGAAATGCGTTCGCGACGTTTCAGACTGCCGCCCAGAACACCCATCGACACATCGGCCAGCAGCGCCAGATTGGCACTCAGGCGGTTGATGTGCTGATAGTAGCGGGCGGTGGCATCGTTCACCGGTGTATCGCTGGTGCGCCCGCCGGTCAGGCCGAGCCAGAAACTGCGCACGGTGTTGCCGCCGACGTGGCCGAGATGGCCGAACAGCGCCCGGTCGAAATCGACCAGATCATTTTTCTCCGCTGCCGCCATTTCACGCAGCACGTAAGGATGGCAGCGGATCGCGCCCTGACCAAAGATGATCATACTGCGGGTGAGGATGTTGGCCCCTTCCACGGTGATGGCAATCGGCGCGCCCTGATAGGTGCGGGCAACAAAGTTGCTTTTACCGAGCATGATGCCTTTACCGCCGGTGATATCCATCGCATCCATTACGGCGCGCTGACCGCGGTGCGTACAGTGATATTTCACAATCGCCGACAGCACCGCCGGTTTTTCACCCAGCATAATGCCGTTGGTGATAAGCGTCGCTGCCGCGTCCATGACATAAGCGTTCCCCGCGATGCGTGCCAGCGGCTCTTCGATACCTTCCATTTTACCGATCGGCAGTTTGAACTGACGGCGGATATAGGCATAAGCGCCGGTCGCCATCGCCAGAGATTTCAGGCTGCCGGTGGAGTTTGACGGCAGCGTGATGCCACGGCCCACGGACAGACATTCCACCAGCATACGCCAGCCCTGACCGGCCATTTTCGGGCCGCCAATGATGTAGTCGATCGGGACAAAAATGTCGTTACCCCGCGTCGGACCGTTCTGGAAAGGCACGTTCAGCGGGAAGTGACGGTGGCCGATTTCCACACCCTGGGTATCCGTTGGGATCAGCGCACAGGTGATGCCTAAATCAGTTTCGTTGCCAAGCAGATGATCGGGGTCTTTCAGTTTGAATGCCAGACCGAGCACGGTGGCGATAGGTGCCAGCGTGATGTAACGCTTGTTCCAGGTCAGGCGCATACCGAGCACTTCTTTGCCCTGCCACTGGCCTTTACACACAATACCGAAATCCGGGATTGCGCCGGCATCAGAACCCGCTTCGGGGCTGGTTAGTGCGAAACACGGAATTTCCAGGCCTTCGGCCAGACGCGGCAGATAGTGATCTTTTTGGTCTTCGGTTCCGTAATGTTGCAGCAATTCGCCCGGACCGAGGGAGTTTGGTACGCCGACGGTGATCGCCAGGATCCCTGACACACCGGCCAGTTTCTGTAAAACACGAGCCTGAGCGTAAGCCGAGAATTCGAGGCCGCCGTACTCTTTTTTAATGATCATCGCAAAGAAGCGGTGCTCTTTCAGATACGCCCACAGCTCCGGCGGCAAATCAGCCAGTTCGTGAGTGATCTCAAAATCATTCGCCATGCGGCAGGCTTCCTCCACCGGGCCGTCGATAAAGCGCTGTTCTTCTTCGGTCAGGCGCTGCTCAGGATAATCCTGCAGCTTTTTCCAGTCCGGCTTGCCGCCAAACAGGTCGCCTTCCCACCAGGTGGTACCGGCTTCAATCGCTTCTTTCTCCGTGCGTGACATGGCAGGCATGACTTTGCGGAAGGTGCGAAGTGCCGGGCCGGAGAATAATGAACGGCGCAGGGCCGGGATGTTCAGTGGCAGCAACAGGATCGCCAGTGGCACTAACAGCCACAGCGTCCACAGATTGATCGCGCCCATCACGGCGGTGAACGCCAGTAAAATCAGGCTGCTAAGGGTGAGGTTGACGCGGTGATAAAACAGCGCACCAAGGATAACGACAAATGCAACAATGCTGAGAACCATCATAGTAATGCTCCTGAGTAGTAGGAGGTCTGACCTGTTGTAGGGATACAATGGTTTTAGTTCATGCTCATTTCTTTATCAATGTGTTTACATACTAATTACAACACAGCTCACAATCCGGCCGCACGAAGCGTCAAAAATGGAAACTATCGGAATCATTACCGCTTCATTGCTTCTCGCCGATCCGCCGATCCGTTACACTGCACAGCGGAAAGTTTTATTGCTATCGGCTGTGTTTCAACGGCTGCAAATGGACATAAAAGAGGCTGCTATGTACCAGGATATTATCCGTACTGAACTGAACGAAGCTGCTGAAACGCTGAATAAATTCATCAGCGATCCGGCAAATATTGAGTCTATTCAACGTGCAGCAGTGCTGCTGGCGGATTCATTCAAAGCGGGCGGGAAAGTGATTTCCTGCGGCAACGGCGGTTCACACTGCGATGCCATGCATTTTGCGGAAGAACTGACCGGCCGCTACCGTGAGAACCGTCCGGGCTACCCGGCGATTGCGATTTCTGACGTCAGCCACATTTCCTGCGTGGGTAACGATTTCGGGTATGAGTATATTTTCTCTCGTTATCTGGAAGCGGTTGGCCAGAAGGGCGACGTTCTGCTGGGCATCTCCACGTCCGGGAATTCTGCAAACGTCATCAAAGCTATCGACGCTGCGCGTGCCAAAGGCATGAAAGTCATTACCCTGACCGGTAAAGACGGCGGCAAGATGGACGGATCTGCTGACGTGGAAATCCGCGTTCCACACTTCGGCTTCGCTGACCGTGTGCAGGAAATCCACATTAAAGTTATTCACATTTTGATTCTTCTGATCGAAAAAGAGATGGCGAAGGCATAAGCCCTTTGCAGTAAAGGAGGCTGGTGATGTGCGAATTGCTCGGGATGAGCGCTAACGTTCCAACTGATATTTGTTTTAGTTTCAGTGGACTGGTGCAGCGCGGTGGCGGGACTGGCCCGCATAAAGACGGCTGGGGCATTACCTTCTATGAGGGGAATGGCTGCCGTACTTTTAAAGATCCGCTGCCGAGTTTTAATTCGCCCATCGCCCGCCTGGTTCAGGAATACCCGATCAAATCCTGCGCGGTGATTTCCCATATTCGTCAGGCAAACCGTGGCGAAGTGGCGCTGGAAAATACCCATCCGTTTACCCGGGAACTGTGGGGACGCAACTGGACCTACGCGCACAACGGTCAGCTGCGCGGTTACCGCCAGCTCGATACCGGCACACTGCGCCCGATAGGCCAGACTGACAGCGAATACGCTTTTTGCTGGCTGCTGCACAAACTCACTCAACGTTATCCGCGTCGCCCGGCAAGCTGGCCGCCGGTGTTCCGCTATATTGCGTCGCTGGCCAATGAGTTACGCGAAAAAGGGGTGTTTAATATGCTGCTGTCGGACGGGCATTTTGTGATGGCCTATTGTTCGACAAATTTGCACTGGATCACGCGCCGCGCGCCGTTTGGCAAGGCAACCTTGTTGGATCAGGATGTGGAAATTGATTTTCAGCAGCAGACGACACCTGATGATGTCGTCACCGTGATTGCCACGCAACCGCTGACCGCAAACGAAACCTGGAACAAAATTGCCCCAGGCGAGTTCGCGTTATTTCACCTGGGTGAACGCCAGCTGTGAGGAGAGCGGGGTATTAGACAGCGGCTGGAGCACTTCATATTTACCGTCAGTCACCACCACGTTGGGCGCCTGATGGTGTTTCTCAAAGTACGCATAGCCAGGCTGAAGCTGACGCCAGAAGTTGATGTAGCTTGAGTTTTTGTGCGCGGTCATGTTGGCATCGGTCATACGGAACGGGTAAATGCTGATTTGCAAATTACGCTGCCCGAACTGGAACGCTGCCTGAACATAGGTGAAGATCTCATCCATGTAACCGTCAGTCATTGCATAACACCCAATGGATTTACAGTTACCGTGGATCATCAGGTACTTACCTGAGTAACCCTGTGAGATGTCATAGGCATTCGGGAAGCCGATGTTGATAGCACGATAAAAGCGGCTGTCTGGTTTCAGGTGGTGGATATCCACGTTATAAAAACCTTCCGGGCTTTTGAAATCGCCTTCACGACGTTTATTCCCCAAACCGCCGGAAAAATCGCAGATGCCATAGCTGCCGATCAGACGAAATTCGCCGTCGAGCTGGGCATACAATTCGAGTTTACGTTCTTGTTTGAAAATCTGGATATAAACTGGCGCGCCTAACAACTGCTTTTTAAGCGCAGCATTGACCGGGACAGGTTCACTGGCCACGGCGTAATTTGCTGTAAATAAAGGCAAACTGAGGAGCATCGCAAGGAACAGCGCGATTCTGATCATTCTAAATCCTGCTTGGTAATAATTCTGATGTTTTGTCTACAGATGGAACCATCTTTAAGACCGCCACTGATTGATTTCTTATCTACAACCTGTCTGAAACGTTGCCATATTAATACTGATTAATATTTTAGCAATCATCAAATATTGAATAATGAGTTTCGGTTTGTTAATTACTTGCGCTTGCCATTATTGGTGATTAATTAACCCAAATTTACCGCCATTTTCTGTGTTTGAAATTGCACCGGCTCACTGTATACTTATACAGTTATCAGGGGAGGGCTATGCGTAAAATCATTCACGTGGATATGGACTGCTTTTTCGCGGCCGTCGAGATGCGCGATGATCCTTCCCTGCGCGACATTCCTATCGCCATCGGCGGCAGCCGCGATCGCCGCGGTGTGATCAGCACCGCCAATTATCCTGCGCGTAAATTCGGTGTGCACAGCGCGATGCCCACCGGTATGGCGCTGAAACTCTGTCCGCATCTGAAAGTGATTCCCGGCAGAATGGAGGCTTATAAAGAAGCCTCAAACCATATCCGTGAAATCTTTGCGCGATACACTCCGCTGATTGAACCCCTGTCACTGGACGAAGCTTATCTCGACGTCTCCGACGCCACGCAGTGCAACGGATCCGCCACGCTGATTGCTGCACAAATCCGCCAGGCGATCTCCGATGAAATCAATCTGACCGCCTCGGCGGGTATCGCGCCCATTAAGTTTCTGGCAAAAATAGCCTCTGATCTGAATAAACCTAACGGACAGTTTGTGATTACGCCGGATAAAGTCGATGCGTTTTTGCAGAATTTACCGCTGAGTAAAATCCCCGGCGTTGGCAAAGTCACCGCACAGCGTTTGCAGGAGCACGGCCTGAATACCTGTGGCGACGTGCAGCGGTATGATCTGGCAGCCTTGCTTAAAGGTTTCGGAAAGTTTGGCCGCGTGCTGTGGGAGCGCAGTCAGGGCATTGACGAACGTGAGATTTCCCCCGAGCGGCTGCGTAAATCCGTCGGCGTCGAGCGCACGCTGGCCGAAGATATTCACAGCTGGGAAGAGTGCGTGGCGCTGATCGAACGGCTGTACCCGGAATTACATACGCGCCTGAGCAAAGTCAGCCCGAGTCTGCGCATCGCCCGACAGGGCGTGAAACTTAAATTCCATGATTTCCAGCAGACCACGCAGGAACACGTCTGGCCGGTGCTGAATAAAGACGATTTACTGAAAGTCGCACGGGAAGCCTGGGAACAACGGCGAGGCGGAAGGGGCGTCAGGCTGGTGGGATTGCATGTGACGTTGCAGGATCCGCAGATAGAGCGTCAGCTTCTGCTTCCCTGGGAATGATCCCCGTCATCTTTCAGGCTGTCTCTGCGTGGGCTGTCTTCGCAAACCCCGGTCACATATTTGTATATGTGACCGGGGATTTACTCAGTTGCCACCCTGATACAGCCCGGATGATTTCGGGGATCGGGTATTAACCGCGCTCAGGAATCGCTTTCAGCAGGGCGGTCAGCAGTTTCCAGTACAGCTCAACGCTTTCAATTTCAACCTGCTCATCCGGCGAGTGTGGCCCGGTGATGGTAGGTCCGATGGAAACCATGTCCATGTCCGGGTACGGTTTTTTGAACAGACCGCATTCCAGACCGGCGTGGATCACCATGATGTTTGGCGTCTTGCTGAACAGCGTTTCGTAGGTTTCACGCACCAGCGTCATCACCGGCGAGCTTGGCTCGGGCTTCCAGCCAGGGTAGCTGCCTTTCGCCAGACTTTTCGCGCCAGACAGCGCGCTCAGTGAGTTCAGCATGCTGACCACGTACTCTTTACCGCTGTCGATAAGAGAACGGATCAGGCTGTTGATCGCCACTTCATCGTCTTTCATGGTGACAACGCCGACGTTCAGGGAGGTTTCAACCACGCCTTTCACGTCATCGCTCATGCGGATCACACCGTTTGGTGTGGCATTCAGCAGTGCGAGGAACTTGCCCTGAGTTTCAGCAGTCAGTGCTTTCGCGTTGCTTTCAGCCGCTTCAACAACCAGTGCGATTTTCTTCTCAACCGCGGACAGTTCGAACTGAATGGTCGCCAGGAATTCCTCTGCGGCCGCTTTCAGCGCATCGGTTTTATCCGTTGCGATAGAAAGCGTTGCAATGGCTTCGCGCGGAATGGCGTTGCGCAGCGTACCGCCGGTGAAATCCAGCAGGCGCAGGCCCAGTGTGTCGGCGTTATCTGCCAGGAAACGCGCCAGCAGTTTGCTGGCATTGCCCAGGCCAAGATGGATATCAGCGCCGGAGTGGCCGCCTTTCAGGCCTTTCAGCGTCACTTTCAGCGTGGTGAAACCAGCAGGTACCGCTTCACGGCTCAATGGCAGTGTGGCGGTAAAATCAATCCCGCCTGCGCAACCCATGTAGATTTCGCCTTCGGTTTCTGAATCGGTGTTGATCAGGATTTCAGACTGTAACCAGCCCGGTTGCAGGCCAAATGCACCCGCCATGCCCGTTTCTTCGGTCATGGTCAGCAACACTTCCAGCGGGCCGTGTTCGACGCTTTCATCCGCCAGAACCGCCAGCGCAGATGCCAGACCGATGCCGTTGTCCGCACCCAGCGTCGTGCCGCGTGCTTTTACCCAACCGTCTTCAATGAACGGCTGAATGGGATCTTTAGTGAAATCGTGAACGGTATCGTTGTTCTTCTGCGGCACCATGTCGAGGTGCGCCTGCAGGGCAACCGCTTTGCGATTTTCCATGCCTTTAGTGGCCGGTTTGCGCAGCAAGATATTACCCACTTCATCACGCTCAGCGTGGATACCTTTTTCCTGTGCCCATTCAACGATGTGTTTTGCCAGCGCTTCTTCATGATAAGAAGGGTGTGGAATCGAACATACTTTGGCAAAAATATCCCACAACGGTTGTGGCGAAAGCTGAGACAGTTCAGACACTATAAGTCTCCTGTGACAGTCAGCTCAGTCAGGCTCCATTTGCAGGGGAACTGATTGAGATGCTGTAGGTTTAGGGTTAAATAATCCCCGCCAGACGTTGTGGCGAGTGGCCTGACAGAATATCACTTAATCCGAAGCTGTGCGCGTGCGCCGGGATAAAATCCGGGGCGTTGCGACGGATGCAACCAGATAATCGCTGGTTTTTGTGAGCCGGACTCACTATAATCTCGCGCAACCTTTTTCCCCCCCAATAAATTTCAGAAGCCGTCAATTCACTGGCTGGGACACCTTTATGAGCGAAAAATACGTTGTAACCTGGGACATGCTGCAAATCCACGCCCGCACAATGGCGAAACGCCTGCTGCCGGCAGAACAATGGAAAGGCATTATTGCAGTCAGCCGTGGTGGCCTGGTTCCTGCAGCGTTGCTGGCTCGCGAGCTGTGCATCCGCCATGTGGATACCGTGTGTATCTCCAGCTACGACCATGATAATCAGCGCGAAATGCAGGTGCTGAAACGCGCAGAAGGCGACGGTGAAGGCTTCATCGTGATCGACGATCTGGTTGATACCGGCGGTACCGCGAAAGCGATCCGTGAAATGTACCCGAAAGCGCATTTCATCACGATCTTCGCCAAACCGGCTGGCGCACCGCTGGTTGATGACTACGTGGTAGACATCCCGCAGAACACCTGGATCGAACAGCCGTGGGATATGGGCGTGGTGTTCGTTCCTCCTCTGGTCGGAAAATAACACTCGTCATCCTTCGCGCTTCCGGCGCGTGGGGTGCGCTTTAAACGCCTGGCTGATTGCCGGGCGTTTTGCTTTGGTTACCTTGAAATCCCTCTTGCTTGACCTCACTCCTGTCTTGTCGCACCTTTAACACGTTATAATCCCGTTCTGAAATGGTGGCTTGCGGGCGACCAACTGCTTGCTAACGGAGGATCATGCATCATGGCGCCAGTCAATCTCACGGAAAAGCTGTTCAAACCTTCCTTCAAATACCCGGAAACGTCGACGCTGGTTCATCGCGTTCATCACCATAATACCCACCCGCCAATGCATTCCGCGCTGGAGGGGGATACGGTCAATTGCTGGTACCGGACAATCAACCGTCTGATGTGGATGTGGCGCGGCGTGGATCCGCTCGAAGTGGAGGAAGTGCTGTCGCGCATTGCGGTGTCTACAGCCGAGCACAGCGATCCGTTGTTGCTGGATACCGTTATTGGCTATCGCAATGGCAACTGGATTTATGAATGGTCGAATCAGGCGATGATCTGGCAGAAAAAAGCCGCTGAAGAGCAGGATCCTGATCTCGCCAGCGAATACTGGCTGAACGCTGCCAACCTTTACAGCATTGCCGGTTATCCGCATCTGAAAGGCGATACGCTGGCCGAACAGGCAGAAGCGCTCGCCAACAAAGCGTTCGAGAAATCTTCTGAACATTCGCCTTACACGTTAAAAGAGCTGGATTTTGCTATTCCCGGCGGGGCGCCGATCACCGGTTTTCTGCATCTGCCGAAAGAAGGGCAGGCGCCGTTCCCGACGGTCATGGTGTGCGGCGGTCTGGATACGTTGCAAAGTGACCATCAGCGTCTGTTCCGCACGTATCTTGCGCCGATGGGCATTGCGATGCTGACTATCGACATGCCGTCGATCGGTTTTTCCTCTAAGTGGAAACTGACGCAGGACACCAGCTTCCTGCATCAGCAGGTGTTGCAGCAGCTTTCGGACGTGCCCTGGGTCGATGCCGGTCGTGTCAGCCTGCTGGGTTATCGCTTTGGTGCCAACGTTGCCGTGCGGCTGGCTTATCTCGAGCCGCGCCGCGTGCGCGCGGTCGCCACCTTAGGCGCGCTGGTCCATTCGCTGCTCAGTGATCCTAAATGTCAGGAACAGGTGCCGGATATGTACATGGACGTGCTCGCCAGCCGCATTGGCATGTCCAGCGCGTCCGACTCCGCGCTTAAAACAGAACTTAATCGTTATTCTCTGAAAATGCAGGGCTTGCTGGGGCGCAGAACGCCGACGCCAATGCTGGCCGCTTATTGGGAGAATGATGTGTTCAGTCCGAAGAGCGAAGCGAGGCTGATTGCGGACTCTTCCGCCGATGGCAAGATTTTGGCGATCCAAAGTGAGCCGCTTTATGCTCATTTTGATCGTGCATTACATGAGATTTGTGAGTGGTTGCAAAAGAGAATGCGATAACTTAATGGTTGCTAATTCTTAACGTTTTGCTAAAAAGGATCGTCTTTATATGGAGGTTGTACTATGACGTTACCAAGTGGTCATCCTAAAAGCAGGCTAATGAAACGTTTCGGTACATTGGGGCCGTACATTAGAGAAGGGAAATGCGAAAACGACCGCTTTTTCTTTGACTGCTTAGCTGTCTGTGTGAACGTGAAACCCGCGCCAGAGAAGCGTGAATTCTGGGGCTGGTGGATTGAGTTACAAGCTGAAGCCGAACGTTTTACCTATGTTTATCAGTTCGGTTTGTTCGACAAAGACGGCAACTGGAAAGCACAAAACATTAAGGATGCTGAAGTTCGCGAGAAGCTTGAGACAACGCTTAAGGGGTTCCACAAAAACCTCAATAAGATGATTGAAGAGATGTCTCTCAAACTGGAACCTGCTGATGATTTCAGCGAAGAACCGGTGAAGCTTTCCGCCTGACCTTTCACAGCCTTGCGTACTACCCATTCCCATCATGAATGCTGCTATTATAGCGTTATGCCGGTTGGCATAACGCTTCTCTCCTGTTACAAAGACATCAGAAAGCTGATTTCTTCAATCTTATTTTCACTTCAATAACGGCAGAAAGACTATGAGTGGCAGCCAAACACTGGTTGTAAAACTGGGCACCAGCGTGCTCACTGGCGGATCCCGCCGCCTCAACCGGGCTCACATTGTTGAGCTTGTTCGCCAGTGCGCGCAGCAACATGCGGCAGGGCATCGGATTGTGATTGTGACGTCGGGCGCCATTGCCGCCGGGCGCGAACACCTTGGCTACCCCGAACTCCCCGCCACCATTGCTTCCAAACAGCTGCTGGCTGCCGTCGGGCAAAGCCGTTTAATCCAGCTCTGGGAGCAATTGTTTTCTATTTACGGCATCCATATTGGTCAGATGCTGTTAACCCGTGCGGATCTGGAAGACCGGGAGCGTTTTCTCAACGCCCGCGACACCATGAATGCGCTGCTCGATAACCATATTGTTCCGGTTATTAATGAGAACGATGCGGTGGCGACGGCGGAAATCAAAGTCGGCGATAACGATAATTTATCTGCGCTGGCGGCGATCCTTGCCGGTGCCGATAAACTGCTGCTGCTGACCGATCAGCGCGGCCTGTTTACCGCCGATCCGCGCACCAATCCTGAAGCGGAACTTATCCGTGAAATCACCACCATTGACGATGCGCTGCGCGGCATTGCCGGTGACAGCGTTTCCGGCCTGGGCACCGGCGGTATGGCCACTAAATTGCAGGCCGCTGACGTCGCCTGCCGTGCGGGTGTCGATACCATTATTGCCGCCGGTAATCTGCCGGGCGTGATCGCCGATGTGATCAACGGCGTTTCCGTCGGTACGCGTTTCCACGCCATGGAGACGCCGCTGGAGAACCGTAAACGCTGGATCTTTGGCGCACCGCCCGCCGGTGAAATCACCATCGATGACGGCGCGGTTTCTGCCATGATGGAGCGCGGCAGTTCGTTGCTGCCTAAAGGCATCCGCGAAGTGAAGGGTGATTTCTCCCGCGGCGAAGTGATCCGCATCCGTAATCTGAACGGACGCGATCTGGCGCACGGCGTGAGCCGCTATAACAGCGATGCGATGCGCATGATTGCCGGTCACCACTCGCAGCAGATCAGCGATATTCTCGGTTACGAGTACGGCCCGGTTGCCGTGCATCGTGACGACATGATTGTCAGTTAAGGAGTTTTCCATGCTTAACGAGATGGGCAAGGCCGCCAAAGCCGCGTCCTGGCAGCTTTCCACCCTCAGCACTGTGCAGAAAAACCGCGCACTGATGCTGATGGCCGACATGCTTGAGGCCAACAGCCAGAGCATTATTCTTGCCAATGAACTTGATATGTCCTCTGCCCGCGAAAGCGGCATGAGTGAAGCGTTACTAGATCGCCTGTTGCTGACGCCCGCTCGCTTATCGGCAATCGCCAGCGATGTGCGTGATGTCTGCCGCCTGAGCGATCCGGTGGGGCAGGTGATGGATGGTTCACAGCAGGACAGCGGTTTGCGCCTTGAGCGACGCCGTGTGCCGCTTGGCGTGATTGGCGTGATTTATGAAGCGCGCCCGAACGTCACCATCGACGTCGCCAGTCTGTGCCTGAAAACCGGTAATGCGGTGATCCTGCGCGGCGGAAAAGAGACGCACCACACCAATCAGGCGACGGTAAAAGTCATTCAGCAGGCGCTGGAAGAGTGCGGGCTGCCGAAAGCCGCGGTTCAGGCGATCGAAAGCCCGGATCGCGCGCTGGTGGCGGAACTGCTGCGTCTGGATAAATACGTCGACATGTTGATCCCTCGCGGTGGCGCGGCGTTGCATAAACTGTGCCGCGAACAGTCCACCATTCCGGTGATCACCGGCGGCATTGGTGTCTGCCATACGTTTGTGGATGAAAGCGTTGATTTCGATAAAGCGCTGACTGTCATTGAAAGTGCGAAAGTGCAGCGTCCGAGCGCCTGTAACAGCCTGGAAACCGTGCTGGTGCATCAGGCGATTGCGGCCCGTTTCCTGCCGGAACTGAGCGACAAAATGCACCGCGCAGGCGTTACGCTGCACGCCAGTGAATCTGCGATGCCCTATCTGCAAAATGGCCCGGCGAAAGTGCTGGCGGTGACCGAAGAAGATTATCAGGACGAATGGCTGTCGCTGGATCTGAACGTAACGATCGTGGCCGATCTGGATGCCGCCGTGGCGCATATTCGCACCTACGGCACCGAGCATTCCGATGCGATCCTCACCCGTTCCATCAGCAGCGCGGATCGTTTCGTGCGAGAAGTCGATTCCTCGGCGGTTTACGTCAACGCCAGCACCCGTTTCACCGACGGCGGGCAGTTCGGTTTAGGCGCAGAAGTGGCGGTCAGTACGCAAAAACTGCACGCCCGCGGCCCGATGGGGTTAGAAGCCCTGACGACCTACAAATGGATTGGTTACGGCGATGATTTAGTGCGTCCGTAAAGCGGCTGCACCGGTGGATTTTTGTTCATGAAACCGGTGCAAATTCATAAAATTGCGCAGAGTGATGAGAAAACCAGCAAACGCACTGTCAGGGGCTTGACGGCGGCATCAGATTTCACTAATTTAGCACCCCGTAGTTCCCCGGTAACACTCCAAAATGCCGACTTAGCTCAGTAGGTAGAGCAACTGACTTGTAATCAGTAGGTCACCAGTTCGATTCCGGTAGTCGGCACCATTTCTGTTATAAAATCCCAGATTATCAAACGTTTAATTCATTTAGCTTCTCTGCTTTCTGTCTTTATCATTTCTCAATGGTACTTGTGGAAATAATTATTGCGGATCTTGCGATTGATAAAGCCATGAAGTCCGCTGCCCGTTTTCGCCATCGCCTTCATCACGTCCACGTCTGCCTGTCCGGGGCGGATGGAATTATAGATATAATGCCAGCCATCTTTAAACTTCAGAGTCACTGAATCTTCCGTTATGGTGAACGCGACGATACCTGAATTTCCTCCCCTATTTTGGTACCTTTCCATATCACCCTCCCTCATTAATGATGCCGTAAAAACACTCTCATCATAGCCATTAACGGGCTGCGGATTTGTGAGATGAGGTAACTTTTGCGGCGACTGATCTGAATGCACCCTTGCCGGAAAGCGATTAAAATGCCCCTGCGTTTTTAATTACGTTTCCAGGAAGGTCTTTATGAACAAACTCTTTGTCCTGCTGATGGCATCTTTGCTGGCAGGTTGCGCAGTGTCTCACCCGGCACCGGTGAAGCGTCCAACTATCGGTATGGCGAATCCTGCGGCAGTGTATTGTCAGCAAAAAGGCGGGACGTCGGTGAGCGTACAAACGGCGCAGGGCGCGCGTGCAGATTGCGTATTGCCGGGCGGCGAACGCCTCGACGAGTGGGATTTATATCGCCGGGATCATAAGTAATTTTTCATTGGGTTCGCGCCATCAATGTGTAGCGTCAGCGCAATATATCGCATAAAAAAAGGCCCGCTGTTTCCGGCAGGCCTTTTGTTTATTTCAAAGACGGAATTTTTACTTCACACACTTCGCGCAGGTACTTGCGTGAATTTGTTCGAAGAAATCGTTGCCTTTGTCATCCACCAGAATGAATGCCGGGAAGTTTTCCACTTCGATTTTCCAGATGGCTTCCATCCCTAACTCAGGGTATTCCACGCATTCCAGGCTCTTGATGCTTTGCTGCGCCAGAACCGCAGCCGGGCCGCCGATGCTGCCCAGATAGAAGCCGCCGTGTTTTTGACACGCGTCGGTCACCTGTTTGCTGCGGTTGCCTTTCGCCAGCATGATCATGCTGCCGCCGTTGGATTGCAGAAGATCGACGTAGGAATCCATGCGGCCAGCAGTGGTCGGGCCGAGGGAGCCGGAGGCATAACCTTCCGGGGTTTTTGCCGGGCCTGCGTAATAAATCGGGTGATCTTTGATGTACTGCGGCAAACCTTCGCCGTTATCCAGACGCTCTTTCAGTTTGGCGTGAGCAATATCGCGGCCGACGATAATCGTGCCGCTCAGTGACAGGCGGGTAGACACCGGATGCTCAGAAAGCTGCGCGAGGATTTCAGGCATCGGACGGTTCAGATCCACCTTCACCACACCCGCTTCGCCCTGCTGACGCAACGCTTCAGGGATGTACTGGCCTGGGTTGTCTTCCAGTTTTTCGATCCAGATGCCGTCACGGTTGATTTTGGCTTTGATGTTACGGTCTGCGGAGCAGGAAACGCCCATGCCGACCGGGCAGGACGCGCCGTGACGTGGCAGACGCACCACGCGGATGTCGTGCGCAAAGTATTTGCCACCGAACTGTGCGCCCAGGCCAAGATTGTTGGCTTCGACCAGCAGTTCCTGTTCCAGATTCACATCGCGGAATGCCTGACCGTGTTCGTTACCTTCGGTTGGCAGGCCGTCGTAATAATGCGTTGAGGCCAGTTTCACGGTTTTCAGCGTCGCTTCAGCGGAGGTTCCGCCGATCACAAACGCGATATGGTATGGCGGGCAGGCCGCTGTCCCCAGCGTACGCATTTTTTCTACCAGATAACCTTTCAGTTTCGCCGGTGTGATCAGCGCTTTGGTTTCCTGATACAGATAAGTTTTGTTGGCGGAACCGCCGCCTTTGGCGATACACAGGAACTTGTACTCATCGCCATCCACGCTGTAGAGGTCGATTTGCGCAGGCAGATTGGTCCCGGTGTTCACTTCTTTATACATATCCAGCGCGGCATTCTGCGAGTAGCGCAGGTTGTCTTCGATGAAGGTGTTGTAGACGCCTTTTGACAGGCTGGCTTCGTCGCCGCCGCCGGTCCAGACGCGCTGACCTTTTTTACCCATGATGATCGCGGTGCCGGTATCCTGGCAGGTAGGCAAAATGCCTTTCGCCGCGATCTCAGAGTTTCTCAGGAATTGCAGCGCCACGTATTTGTCGTTTTCGCTGGATTCTGCATCATGAAGAATGGAGGCCACCTGTTTCTGGTGGGCCGGGCGCAGCATGAATGACGCGTCGTGGAAAGCGTGTTGCGCCAGCAACGTCAGTCCTTCGGGTTCAACTTTTAAAATCTCTTCGCCGTCAAAGTTGCTCACAGAAACGTGATCTTTGGTCAGCAGGTAATATTCGGTTGTGTCTTTGGTAACGGGGAAGGGATCTTGATAATGGAAGGGTTTGTTCGACATTGTTTTCTCACTTTTTCCGTTATTGCCGCCACTAGCAGGACTTCTCGTTTCGGGTGAATCAGGGGTAATTCGGGCGACGTTTTTATGCTTTCTCTATGTTGCCAGCCTTATACACAGGCTGGCAACGGGGTTTATATGTTTTCTTCCAGTAAATGTACTGTTAATGCTTTGTAGAGGGGTTATCGCCCCTGTCAGAACATCATCATCATCCACGGATAGCCGATGAGCAGCAGCGCCGCCAGGAAGATGGCGCCAAAGATGGTGCCCAGACGCCAGTAATCTTTGGTTGGCAGATAGCCGCTGCCGTAGTAAATCGGGCTCGGGCCGGTGCCGTACGGTGTGATGATCCCCATGATACCCAGAGACGTCACCATCAGCAGACAGAACACTTGCATGTTGATGCCCGGAATGGCGGCACCAATGGTCAGCATGGCTGGCAACAGCGCAGTGGTGTGTGCCGTGGTGCTGGCAAACAGGTAGTGCAGCAGATAGAACGCCAGCAGCAGCACGATAGTCGCGGTTCCGGGAGAGATACCGCCCATGGTGGCCGCGCCTTCTTTACCCAGCCAGGCGATGAAGCCGGTGCGGGACAAGCCATCAGCCAGTGCCACCAGCGTGGCGAACCAGGCGAAGGTGTTCCAGGCAGGTTTATTACTGGTGATATCGTTCCAGTTCAGCACGCCGGTCCACAACATCAGCACCACGACCAGCAGCGCCGCCATGGCCGGTTCAATGAAGCTGGCAGCAAAAATCCACATAGCTAATGCGCAGCAAACGAAGACCAGCAGCAGGATCTCGTGGCGGGACATTCTGCCCAGTTTCGCCAGTTCTGCGGTGGCCCAACGCGGGACTTCATCATTGATTTTCACTTCCGGCGGATAGAACCAGTAAGCGAGCAGCGGCATGGTCAGCAGCAGCAGCAAACCCACCGGCAGGAAGGCGAAGAACCACGTTCCCCAGGAGATGTTGATGCCGGTGATGCTGTTCACAATACCCAGCGCCAGCAGGTTAGGCGCCAGCGCAGACAGGAACATGGAGCTGGTGATACAGGCTGCGGTGATTGCCACCCACATCAGATAGGAGCCGATTTTACGCGCGCTCGGATCATTCGGTTTGGAACCGTACAGCGGCGGCAGGTTGGCGATGATCGGGTAGATCGTGCCGCCGCTTCGTGCGGTGTTTGACGGAGTGAAAGGGGCCAGCAAAAGATCGGCAAAGGTGATGGCGTAGCCCAGCGTCAGGCTGCGGCGGCCAAGATATTTCACCAGAATCAGCGCCAGACGGCGGCCAAACTGGGTTTTATCGTAACCTGCGGCAAACATGAATGCGCCGAAGATTAACCATACCGTTGAGTTGCCGAAACCGCTGACGGCCCATTTAAAGGACTGCGACGCCATTTTGAATTTCGGATCGGCGAGTTCCGCCGGGCTGAACAGCAACCACTGGCTGAACAACGCGATAACCACCACGCCGGTGAGGCCGATAACGGCACCGGGTAAAGGTTCGAAGATCAGACCCACGATGACGCCGACAAAGATGGCAAAGAAATGCCAGGCATGGGGCTCTAAACCGTCAGGGACTGGCGTGAGTAACAACAACACTGCAACCAGCACAGGCAAAAACATCAGAAGCAGGCGGTTTTTTTTGCCACCCGCCGCTTTGTTCGCCTGCGGTGTAACCGTAGTTTTTGAAATATCTGTCATTTTATTTGTCTACAAGTAGTTGAGAATAGGTTTGCTGATACATAGGTAAGATGATTATGCTTTTTTTAGTTACTCAAGTTTCTTTAGTTATTTAATGGTGGCATGAGAACTGCTCCATTATTGTTATTTGAGTTAGGTATTACTTATTCCCCGTAAGAGGGAGGAAATGTTTATATAATGCGTTTTCTCCATTTATTACTGTTGATCTCGATCAAGAAAATACGGAGCTGTGTAAATTTAAGAAAAGAGAATGAGAATGGATGCTGGTGTTATTTTTATGGTGTTTATTTCTGCTGCTGAGCAAGGTTATTTTGATCTTCTGCACCGGGTGAAAATAGGAGTAGTCAACCTGCCTTTTATCTGCCCCTTCCGATAGCACGAATCCATCAGTCCCAGTCCCGGCGGGCCGTGCGTTGAAGCCCGATATCGCCCTGCAAATGTAATGTTTACGCCTTTAATTAAAGGCAAAAGAGCTCGTAATTTAAATTAATGTGATCGTTTAATAACATGGTTAACATTAATTTAATAATGGCTGCATTCTATTCATGGGTAAATAGTTAATAAACTAACGTTACACCTTTTGAAACTAAAGATATCGTTATATTACTCCTATGACATCGGGCGTAAATAAAATTAATAAAATAAATCCGATAACGAATTCACAGATTATTAAACATTTTAAAGTTTGGAGCTGAATATTATGAGCCATAATTCGCAATTATTAAGTCCGTTCACTCTGCCAAATGGCACCGTCCTGAAAAACCGTGTGCTGATGGCACCCATGACCACCTGTACCGGCTTTTATGACGGCACCGTCACCAGCGAACTGGTGGAGTATTACCGTGCTCGCGCCGGCAGCATCGGTACAGTGATCGTCGAGTGCTGCTTTATCGATGACAAAGGCCTGGCATTCCCCGGTGCGATTGGCATCGACAACGACAGCAAAATCGATGGTCTGGCAAAAATCGCCGCAGCCGTAAAATCTCAGGGTTCCAAAGCGGTGCTGCAAATTTATCACGGCGGCCGCATGAGCGAGCCGAAGCTGATTGGCGGCCAGACGCCGGTCGCGCCAAGCGCACTGGCCGCGCCCCGTGACGGCGCAGCTACGCCGGTCGCGCTGACCGCCGCTGAAGTGGACGCGATGATCACCAAATTCGGTGAAGGCGTTCGCCGGGCGATTGAAGCAGGTTTTGACGGTGTGGAAATCCACGGCGCTAACACATATCTGATCCAGCAGTTCTTCTCACCTAACTCCAACCAGCGTGACGATCAGTGGGGCGGAAGCCGTGAAAATCGCGCTCGTTTCCCGCTGGCGATCCTCGATATCACGCACAGTATGGCGAAAAAACACGCCGATTCTTCCTTCATCATTGGCTACCGTTTCTCGCCGGAAGAGCTTGAAGAGCCGGGCATCCGCTTTGCCGACACGATGTATTTGCTGGAACAGCTGGCGGCACGCGGGCTGGATTATCTGCACTTCTCGCTGGGCTATTCACTGCGTCCTTCTATCGTTGATACCACCGATCCGACGCCGCTCATCGACAAATACGTCGCGATGCGTTCAGACCGGCTGGCGAAAATTCCGGTAATGGGTGTGGGCGGTATCGTGAATAAAGCCGATGCTGAACGGGCGATGGAACATGGCTACGATATGATCGCCATCGGCAAAGCCTGCATTGCCTATCCCGACTGGACTGACAGGATTGCGGCTGACCAGAAGCTCGATCTGTTCATCGACAGCACGCAACGCGAAGCACTGACCATTCCTGAGCCGCTGTGGCGTTTCTCACTGGTTGACGCGATGATCCGCGACATGAGCATGACGTCTAAAAAATTCAAAGCCGGCGTATTCAGTGAAAAAGTACAAGATCCGCTTAACGAACTGGCGATTAACGTCAGTCTGGAAACGGACCGCATCGCCGATATCGAACTGCAGGCCGCCGGCGATATCGACGTAGAATTTACCACCAGCTTCGACATCATCCGCACCCGGATCCTCGACGCCAACAGCCCGCACGTTGATGCGGTTACCGGCGCGACGGAACAGAGTGAAGCGGTGAAAAAAGCGGTCTCCAAAGCGATCGCCAAATCCTGCAAAGCACAGCTGCTGGAAGAGGGCGGCAGCTTGTCTGAACCACAAAGTTACGATGTGGTTGTCGTCGGCAGCGGCGGTGCCGGTCTGGCGGCGGCGATTCAGGCGTGTGACGAAGGTGCCAGAGTTCTGATCGTGGAAAAAATGTCCACTATCGGCGGCAACACCATTAAAGCGTCGGTGGGTATGAACGCCGCTGACACGCGCTATCAAAAACTCAAAGGCATTGAAGACAGCAAAGAATTGTTCTATCAGGAAACCCTCAAAGGCGGCCAGTTCAGAAACAACACCGTGCTGCTGAAAGAGTTCGTCGAACGCGCACCGCAGGCGGTCGACTGGCTGGCAGAGCACAACATTGAGCTGAGCGATATCACCATCACCGGCGGCATGAGCATCGACCGCACGCACCGTCCGGCCGATCGCAGCGCCGTCGGCGGCTTCCTGATCAGCGGTCTGGTGAAGAACCTCAACCAACGCAACATCGACGTGCTGCTGGATACTTCAGTGACTGAAATCCGTTACCACGACGGCGCGGTGCAGGGTGTGGATCTGCTCAACGACGACAATGAAGTGCTGGTCATTAATGCCAAAAGCGTGATTGTGGCGACCGGTGGTTTCAGCGCCAACAGCGAAATGGTGGTGAAATACCGTCCTGAGCTGGAGGGTTTCGTGACCACTAACCACAAAGGCGCGACCGGCAGCGGCATCGCGATTTTGCAGAAAATCGGTGCAGGTACCGTGGATATGGGCGAAATTCAGATCCACCCGACCGTTGAGCAAACCACCTCTTATCTGATCTCTGAGGCGATCCGCGGCGGCGGTGCGATTCTGGTGAGCCAGGCGGGCAAGCGTTTCTTCAATGAGATGGAAACCCGTGACAAAGTGTCCGCCAACATTATCGGCCTGCCGGAGAAATTCGCTTATGTGGTGTTTGATGAGCAAATCCGCCTGAACAATAAAGCGGCCGATGAATACATCGCGCGCGGTTTTGTTATCAGCGCTGAAAACCCGCGCGAGCTGGCAGCCAAACTGGAGATGGATCATCACGCGCTGCTCGCCACGCTGGAAAGCTACAATGTGGCCGTTGATAAGCAAGACGACGTAGAATTTGGTCGTAAAACCGCGTTACGCCACCCGATCAATCAGGGGCCGTTCTACGCGATCCGCATTGCACCGGGCGTTCATCACACCATGGGCGGCGTGACAATCAACACCGACACCAGCGTGCTGGATACTCAGGAGCAGGTGATCAGCGGCGCGTTTGCGGCCGGTGAAGTGGCTGGCGGCATCCACGGTGCTAACCGCATCGGCGGGAATGCCGTTGCAGATATCATCATCTTCGGTATTCTGGCGGGACGTAATGCCGCCAGACATGCGATGCGGTAACGGTATCTTCCTGCGTCGTTCGCTGCGGCGCAGGTTTCCCCCTTAAGTTCAGGTATTTTCTATGACGCCAGACACCCGTATTTATGCTTATTCCGCTGTTTTGATGGGCTCACCCATTCTTCTCAAGCTGTTTGATCATAATGAGGGGCTGGCGTCGCGCGTTTTCCGCCTTATTAAACAGCAGGAAAATATCTTCACGGTTAACCGGCAAGATTCAGACGTCATGGCAATCAACCACGCGGCGGGCAGCCATGCGGTGGTGGTCAGCGCGCCTGTGTTTGATTTGATCCGTTGCGCCAAAGCGGTCAGCCAGCTGCCGGAAAGCAGTTTCAACTTCACCATCGGCCCGCTGGTGAAACGCTGGAAAATTGGCTTCAGCGGCCACAGCGTGCCTGACGCCAGCGATCTGCAGGCGCTGCTTGCGCTGACCGATCCGGATGACGTCATTCTCGATGAGCCCTCACGCTCAGTTTTTTTGCAAAAAGCCGGAATGGAAATTGACCTCGGGGCGATTGCCAAGGGGTATATCGCCGACGTCGTGAGAGATTATCTGCATCAGGAAAAGGTCACGGATGCGCTGATCAATCTGGGGGGAAATGTGCAGACGCTGGGCGCGGGTGCCGAAGGGGCCTGGGCGATAGGGCTAAAAAAGCCATTTTCAACGCCTGATGCGCTGGTTGGTGTGATTAACGTGAAGGGAAAATCGGTGGTGACGTCCGGTATTTACGAACGTTATTTTGAATCTGAGGGGCAGCGCTACCATCACATCCTCGATCCTAAAACCGGCTATCCGCTGGATAACGAACTGCTCAGTGTGACCGTCATTTCGGATGATTCGATCGACGGCGACATCTACACCACGCTGCTGTACGGCATGGGCGTCGAAAAAAGCCTCGCCTGCCTGAAAAATATTCCGCAGATCGAGGCCATTTTTGTCACCAAAGATCAGCAGGTGATTTTCTCTTCACAGCGTCAGTTTACCTTCACGCTGCTGGATAACAGTTTCCGCACCCTTTACTGACAGTATTGTTTTAACAACGAATAGTGTTCCGCCTGCAGCCGGTAGCGATACACCGGCCGGCCTGTCACCCCGTAGTGAATGCTGGTGAACAAAATATGACTGTCCGCCAGCCAGATGAGATATTTACGGCAGGAAACGCGCGAAATATTCACCGAGTGCGCCAGCTCATCCGTTGAGAATTCCGTATCAGGATGGGCATCAATCCACAGGCACAGGGTGCGCAGCGTTTGCGGCGTTAAACCTTTTGGCAGTTTTTTGGTGTCCGCCGTCGCCGGGTTGTTGCCGTGAATTAACCGGTCAACGTCCGACTGCTCGTAATATTGCTGATTATCCATCAGCGCTTTCTTCTGCTGCCAGCCGGTCAGCGCCTCTTCAAAGCGGGAGAACTGGAACGGCTTAATCAGGTAATCCACCACGCCGTAGTTCAGCGATTTCTTGATGGTGTTCGCGTCGGCGGCGGAAGAAATGACAATCACATCCACCGGGCGTCGGGCATTTCTCAGCTCCGGCAGCAGATCTAACCCGTTATCCTGCTGCATATACACATCCAGCAGGATCAGGTCGATCGGCAACTGGCTGTTGAGTACCATCTCTTTGGCCTGCTGTAACGTCGAGGCTGTTCCGCAGCACGTAAACCCGGCGATCTGGCCCACGTAGCAGCGATTGAGCTCTGCGACCATGGCGTCATCATCGACTACCAGCACATTGATCATGCAGTTTTCCTCTCACCATCCCACGGAAGTTGAACAAAAAATTGAGTATAAACGTCGGGTTCAGACTCAACGGCAATCGTTCCGCCAAGGTTTTCTAATTGTTGTTTTGCCAGGAATAACCCGACGCCGCGCTCTTCGCCTTTCGACGAGAATCCTTTTTCAAAAATGGCCTCCAGTTTATCTGGCGGGATACCGGGGCCATCGTCGCTGACCACGCAGGCCAGCCAGCCATTCTGATAATGCAGTAACACGCTGACTTCGCCATCGGCCTGCCCGGCAAGGGCATCCAGCGCATTTTCAATCAAATTACCCAGCACGGTGATAAGCGCCGCGACCTGATTCTCATTGGTGTTATCGGGTAAAAAACTGTCATCACTCAGCGTCAGCAGATGGCGCGTATCTGAAGCGCGGTTAATCTTACTTAACAGGAAACCCGCAATCACCGGTGATTTGATTTTCAACAGTAAGGAGCCAATTTCCGCCTGATAGTTATTGGCCGTTTTGAGAATGTAATCTTCAAGTTGCGTGTAGCTTTTCATGTGCAGCAGCCCGAGAATAACATGCAGCTTATTCATGAATTCGTGTGAGCGTTCACGCAGCGAATCGGCGTAGTTTACCATGCCGCTCAGGCGCTGCATCAACTGGCTGACCTCGGTCTTATCCCTGAAGGTACAGATGGCGCCAATAATAACGTCATTGCTGCGCACGGGAACCGTGTTGCTCAGCAGAAAACGGCCTTTAAAATTGATCTCTTCATCGCGGCGGGCAATCCCGCTTCGCATCACATCGCAAAGGGTGGCGATAAGCGGTTGCGGCGGCTGATTGTGCTCAGGGCGGGGGTTGATCTCCGTGCCGGTTTCCAGAAACATCTGCCGGGCTTCCTGATTGATCAGGGTCACCTGTGCACGATCATCGATGGCGATCACGCCTTCTTTGATCGACTGCAGCATCGCCTGACGCTGCTCAAAGAGCGTCGAAATCTCGTAAGGCTCAAGCCCGAACAAAATACGCTTGAGCATTTTCACTAAAATCCAGGTGCCCAGTGCGCCGACCATCATGCCGAACAGCACCGTCCACAGAATACTCCAGCGACTTTTATCAACCTGCTCGGTCACATTTACCAGCGAGATGCCGATCGCCACCACGCCAATCTGGTGATGATTATCATCAAAGACGGGCGTAAATATCCGCAACGCTTTGTCCAGCGTCCCTTTATTGATGGAGACATTCTCTTTGCCCAGCAACGCAGGATCGATGTCGTTACCGATAAAATGGTGATTGATCACGTCCGGATTGGGGTGTGAATAACGGATGCCGTCCATATTGGTGACCACCACAAACAGCAGGTCGTTTCTTTTTTGCACCGCACTGGCGATCGGCTGAATGATTCCGCTGTCCGGCGGCAGGGTGAGGGCGTGCCTGATTTCGGGCACATCCGCCAGCGTGCGGGCCACGGCCAGCGCCTTATCTTTCACACCATCGCGCGCGGTGTCGCTGACCTGAACGAAATACAGCAGATGCACGACCAGCAGCACGGAAATAATCACGGCGCTTAACATCAGGCTGACGGAGGTGCTGAGTTTCATGGGGTGCTTACGCACGGGATGCGGCGAGTCGCTCATTGGAGCCCCGGTAACCATTATTGATGGCTTATGGTCTATGTTTGCGGCTGACACGTCTACCCCAATCCGGCATTTATCCTGCGGTTAATGCACTAAAATTCTCTCAGGGCGTGAGTTCGATGAAAGGCCGAATTTCACCTTTCTGCGTTCGCCCGCGAATGTGATACTTTGAACCAGCAAATGGCTGATGAGCGAATCTCAACGGCATGAATTCAGGTCAGTACAGAGGATCTATGGCAGTCATTTCCCCAGAAATTATTGAACAGGCGAAAATCTGGCGCAGGGATTTCCATACCCGCCCGGAGCTTGGTCTGAAAGAGTACGGCACGTCGAAAATCATCGGCGAATTGTTGTTGTCGTTCGGCCTTGATGTGCATACCGGAATTGCCGAAACCGGCATTGTGGCGACGCTGCGCAATGGCGAAGGTCCGTCCATTGGTTTGCGTGCTGACATCGATGCCTTGCCGATTCAGGAACTGAACGATTTCGAACACATCTCGCAAAACCCCGGACTGATGCACGCCTGTGGCCACGATGGTCATACCGCTATTTTGCTCGGTGCGGCGCGCCATTTGAGTGAAAACCGGCATTTTCGCGGCACCGTACATTTCATTTTTCAGCCCGCGGAAGAGAACGTCGGCGGCGGTGAGATGATGGTGAAAGAAGGGCTGTTTGAACGTTTTCCGATGCAGGCGGTTTACGCGCTGCACAACTGGCCGGGATTGCCGGTCGGGGAAGTCGCGGTCAGTCAGGGACCGATGATGGCCTCGCAGGATAACTTCTACATCACGCTGACCGGAAAAGGCTGTCACGCGGCGATGCCTGAACTGGGGGCCGATCCGGTGGTGGCGGGCGCTCAGCTTATCCTCTCACTGCAAAGTCTGATTTCTCGTCGTCTGTCGCCGCTGGAACAGACGGTGATCAGCCTGACGCAGCTTCAGGCGGGCGAAGCCATCAACGTCATTCCCGAAACGTTGCACATGTCCGGCACGCTGCGCTGCCTGAGCCGCGC
This sequence comes from Rahnella rivi, assembly GCF_019049655.1. GTDB lineage: Bacteria > Pseudomonadota > Gammaproteobacteria > Enterobacterales > Enterobacteriaceae > Rahnella > Rahnella rivi. The sequence goes on along the minus strand of NZ_JAFMOX010000065.1, from coordinate 286,770 downwards.
GACGCGAGAAACCTGCTGGCGGTTGATCGAAGAATACGTCAACGCCGTGCCGCAGCCGTACGGTGTGAAAGGTGAAGTGCGCTGGGAGTTTGGTTATCCGGTCACGCAAAACCATCCGGCGCAGGCGGTGATTTTACGTGATGCGGCTGAAAACACGCCGGGCATCACCCAGGTGCATTTCAACAATGCCCCTTCGATGGCCGCTGAAGATTTTGCCTATTTGCTCGAAGCCTGTCCGGGCGCCTACTTCTGGCTGGGCGCTGATGGCGCCACGCCTTCCGCTTCGCTGCACAGCCCGCGTTATGATTTTAACGATGACATCATTCCACTGGGCATCAGCGTGCTGACGACTCTGGTGGAACGGGAACTTAAAGCCTGAAGCCGGTTGCCGGTTAATGAGAACGGGCAACCCCTTCGGCAAGGCTATTTACCGGGCCTTTAACGTACGCAAAATGATGTTGAGAAGCCGGGATTGAGGGATTAAAAATCACCGGCTTTGAGGAATGGTCTGAAACAGATGCAATGAAAGTCTTGCTGTTTTTATAGCCTCGCCAGTTCCTGCGCGATATTCATGATTTTATACTGATGTTTACTTATTTCACCACGGGCTATTTTTTCTTCCATCTGTTGGATGAAATAAAGAATGTCATCGGACTGAGTGACATCCGGCAGATCGGTAATTTTATAATCCCACCATTCCATTGCCTGAAGGCGCTCGATGATGTCTGGCGCAAAGCGGTATTTAATAATCTTAGCCGGAATACCGCCGACGATGGCGTAAGGCGGTACATCGCCGGTGACCACTGCATTGGCCGCAACGATGGCGCCATTACCGATAGTGATACCGCCTTTTAATACGGCGTGTTCCCCCACCCAGACATCATGACCTAATACCGTTGCGGGCGGCATATAGTCGAACCCCGCAATGTTCAGCGTTTCCCCGAATTGCTCCTGCGCCACCTTCGAGAAGAAATCATGATACGTCAGCGGACTGGTCGTGAACCGGTGTATGGGGTGTTGTGGCCCCATAATCCGCACGCCTGCCGCCAGGCTGCAAAATCGCCCGGTGGTGAGGTTATTAGGTAATTTACTGCACGCGTAGGAATAGGCGCCCATCGAACAGAAACTTTTCCGCGGCATGGCGGCATATTCTTCGACCCAAACATCCGCGTTAAATTTTATTTTCTCCCCTTTTTTAAAAAGGAATATATTTCTCTTTTTATATATCCCTTCCACCATTTCCGGGAATTTAAGATGGACCTTATGTCGTAAACAATAATCCTCATGTTTTTGAGTCCATCGAAACTCAATGGGGTACTTCATTCCTTATTCCTCAAAGGTTAGACGCTGTTTTTATATATTCCTGACATAATCCTAGCATAAAACAGACATAACCCAAATCTGAGGCCGGCGGGAATAACCTGAGGAGTGCGGAGAAGGAAAGCCCCCGGAGGATGAGGTCCGGGGGCGGTGATGAACGTTTCAGTCAGGCGGCGTGATCAGACCCTGAAATGCCCGACCGCGACCGCCAGTCCGGTTGCCTGTTGCTGCAAGGCAGAGGCGGCACCGGCAGATTCCTGAACCATCGCGGCGTTCTGCTGCACCATGCCGTCCAGCTGTGTGATGGCGCGGTTAATCTCGTGAATACTTTGCATCTGTTCTTCGGAGGCATGGGTGATGTCGAGCATCACGCTGCTGACGTTAGACACGTTGCTGACAATCTCGCTCATGCTGCTGCTTGCCAGACGAACCTGCGCAGAGCCGGACGCCACGCTGCTGACGGTGGATTCGATCAGCCCTTTGATCTCTTTCGCTGCCTGCGCGCTGCGCTGTGCCAGGCTGCGCACTTCGCTGGCGACCACGGCAAAACCGCGCCCCTGTTCGCCTGCCCGTGCGGCTTCCACCGCCGCGTTGAGCGCCAGAATATTGGTCTGGAACGCGATGCCGTCGATAACCCCGGTGATGTCACCGATTTTCGATGATGCGCTTTCAATGCTCTCCATTGTCGTCATGACTTTGTTCACCACGATGTCACCGCGTGACGCCGCTTCCGATGCCGATTTGGCCGTCTCGCTGGCCTGTCTGGCCGAACTGGCGGACTGAGAGACGGTCGCGGTGATCTGCTCAAGTGACGCCGCCGTCTGTTGCAAGCTGGCCGCTGCGGATTCCGTTCTGCCGGACAGATCGTTATTCCCGGCCGCAATTTCATCCGCCGCCACTTTTACCCATTCGCTGGTGGTGCGGATTTCAGCCATCACGTTGCTGAGCTTATCGACGAAGGTATTAAACGCATGTGCAATTTGCGTGACTTCGTCATGGCCGTCGGTCGGTAAGCGCTGCGTCAGATCGTCTTCGCCGGAGCTGATGGCGTTGAGCGTATCGCGCACGGCAGACAGGCGACGAAACGCTTTGGTGATGATAAGGCCAATAACCGCCGCCGACAGCAGCACAATCACCATCAGCGCAATCACCGAGGAGGTCAGCAGGGATCGCATGCCTGCCGTCGATTCTTTCTTGTCTTCAATGACCAGCGTAAACCAGTCCGTACCTGCAACCGGCAGGGCGCGGACGCGTTTTACCGCCTTGTTCATGCGAATATCCGACGGCGCGCTGGCGGCAAACAGCCGTGGCAGATCCACGCCTTCCGCCAGAGAAGTGAAGGGTTTCAGCGCCAGTTTTGCATCGGGATGCGCGATGATGGTGCCGGCACTGTCCACCAGCATGCCGAAGCTTTCCGGCGTCGGGTGAATGGTATTGACGTTATTGACCACGCTGTCCATGGAAACGTCCCCCGCCACAATCGCTTTCAGCGCGCCGTTTTCCATCACCGGCACCGCGAAAGTCACCACCAGATTGCCGGTGCCCGCATCGATGTACGGCGGGGTGACCACCGGACGTCCGGCGCTTTCGGCCTGTTTGTACCAGGGGCGGCCTGTCGGATCGTAATCGGCGGGTACGCCGGTCGGATCGGAGAATTTGGCGGTTTTATTGGCGTAGCCGACGTAGACGTTGGCGAAGTTTCCCGCCGTTGCGATCTGCTTCATTACCGGTATCGGATCCGCCGTCAGCGCCACGGGTTGCAGTGAAACAATCATCTGCGTTTTGGCGCTGACCCATTCGCTGATCCCTTGCGTATGGCTTGATGTCAGCGCGTTCAGCGTGCTGTCTGTCGCCTGACTGTTGTATTTATTGGCGACGGTGTAACTGAGGAACGTATTGATAGCCAGCGAGCAAATCACAATCGAGATGCAGGCCACGATGATGCGCGAACGAAGGGTCTTAAGCATGGGCATTTCCCTGAAAGGAATCTTAAGATCTGGGTATCGACAGTAAACGGAGAAACTTGAAGCAGGTCACAAAAAACGGGCGTTTGTAGGGCGCAGCATCACCTTCCTGCTATTTCAGCGGGGAAAGCTGCCGTATTCAGAGTCATTCCCTGTCCGCGTATGCCGAAGCCATATTGTTCATCTATTTCGTGAATCACCTCTCAAAACTGATCACAAATCCGGCAGGGGATCTTGCGGCTTTTTTCGCCTGATGATAGTAATGCACTACTTTACGAAATAATGTGAAGTGGGAAAGTACATTACGAATCGATTTTAAAGGACACCCCATGTCAGAACTTAAATTTGCCACACGTCTGAACTCGTTTGCCTCGGGGGCTTATCTTTACTGGCCGGAACTGAAAGGCAAACCTTCAGTGCTGCAAATGATCGAACGTGCAGCTACGGTTAAAGGATTGACGCATCTGGACCTCAACTATCCGCAGCATATGACCGATGATATCAAGACGATGCGTCAGAAAATCGAGGAAGTCGGGCTGGCGGTTAACGGGATGCAAATGCGCTGGGATGCTCCGCAATTCAAAATCGGCGCATTCACCCACCCGGACCCTAAGATCCGCCGTCAGGCGATTGAACTCACTAAACGCGGCATCGACGCCGGGCGCGAATTCGGTGCCAGCATCATGACGTTGTGGATGGGGCAGGACGGTTTTGATTACTGCTTCCAGGCCGATTACAAAAAAATGTGGGAAGACGCGGTCGGCGCGGTGCGCGAAGTGGCGGAATATGCCCCGGACATCGACGTCAGCATTGAGTACAAACCCAACGAACCGCGGGCTTACAGCATCTTCCCGAATGCCACGACCTGCCTGCTGGCCGTTGAAGAGGCCGGTTGCAAGAACTTAGGCATTACGCTGGATTTCGCACACGTGTTATTTGCCAACGAAATTCCGGCATTCGCCGCCGCCATGGTGGCACGCCGTTCACGCCTGCTGGGGCTTGATCTCAACGACGGCTGGGGAAAACGCGACGACGGCCTGATGGTCGGCTCGGTCAACCCGCGCGCCACGCTGGAGTTTCTGCTGCAGATGAAACGTGACGGCTATAAAGGCGCGTATTACTTCGATACCTTCCCGGACGCCAGCGGTCTGGATCCGGTACGCGAAGCGGAAACCAATATCGCCACGGTGATCCGTTTACTGAAACTGTGCGAAAAACTCGAAAACAATCCGGCGCTGAATGATGCCATCAGCAGGCAGGACGCCGTTGCCTCACAGCAGATCGTCAACGACGTGATGCTGGCGCAGTAAAAGATTTATTGAATCCAAACCAGCCGGAAAGCAAAAGTACCCGCCACAGCGCTTCGCTGTGACAACCATAAAAATAACAACCGAAGGTCAGATAATGAAAAAACTCTTACTGTCTGTACTCACCTCTACACTGCTTTGCACCAGCGTTTACGCCGCAGATTTAGCGCCGTTACAGTCCGACACCGAGCCCGATCGCACTGACTGGACGCAGCTCGGCGTTAAATACGGCCCGATGCCGGCGGTAGATAAAAACCTCAAAATTGGCGGCGTGTCTAAAACGCTGACCAACGAATACTGGCGCTCGCTGGGCGAAGGCTACAAAAACGCGGCGAAGCAATACGGGTTTACCGTCGAATATCAGGCCGCCGCTAACGAAGACGATCAGCTCGGTCAGCTGTCTATCGCTGAAACGCTGATCTCGCAGGGCTTCAACGGTCTGCTGGTTTCTCCGCAAACCGATGCCAACCTGCAACCGGCGTATGAATCCGCCAAAAGCAAAGGCATCGCGGTGGTTAACGTCAACGATGCGGTTATGCCTAATGCGGAACATTACGTTGGTAATGTGCAAAAGGATAACGGCGTGCGCGTCGCCAACTGGTTTATCAAACAACATCCGCAAGGCGGGAAAGTGGCCGTTATCGAAGGGCAGCCTGGCGTATACGCCGCCGCTCAGCGTACGCGCGGCTTTAAAGAAACCCTTCAGCCCGGCGGAAAATTCACCGTGGTGGCCAGCGTGCCTGCCAACTGGAGCCGCGAGAATGCCTACAACGCTGCCGCGACCATTTTGCAACAACATCCTGATTTAATTGGTTTCTACGCCAACAATGACGGCATGGCGCTCGGGGTGGTCGAGGCGGTGGCCGCTGCCGGAAAATCCAAACAGGTCGCCGTATTTGGCACCGACGGGATTTCTGATGCCTATGCGTCGATTAAACGCGGCGAGCTGACCGGTACCGTGGACAGCTTCCCGGTGCTGACCGGTCAGGTGGCGATGGAAGTGGTGCTGCGCCTTATCAGCGGCCAGAAAATCTCCCGCGTGGTGTCTACGCCGCAGGCGTTAATCACCAAAGACAACGTTGATGCCTTCTCCACCAAAGACAACATCAAACTGCGCCAGCTGCTGGCACAGCAAAAATAAGTCAGGCGTCTGAAAACGGGTCGGGAGAGTTTATGGAACAGTACAGTTTGACGATGCGTGGCATCAGCAAAAGCTACAGCGGCGTGGCGGCGGTACAGAATGTCGATTTCTCGGTCAGGCCGGGTGAAGTTCACGCGCTGATCGGTGAAAACGGTGCGGGGAAATCGACGTTGCTGAATATTCTGTCAGGCGTGCGTGCGGCAGATTCCGGCGAGATCCTGGTGGACGGGCAGGTGATTCAGATGAAGAACCCGCTTTCCGCCCGCCATGCCGGTATCGCGATGATCCATCAGGAGTTGCAGCACGTTCCTGAACTCTCCGTGGCCCAGAATATGTTTCTCGGGAGGCCTTTAACGCGGTTCAAAGGGCTGTTTGTCGATAAGCAGGCGCAGTACAAAAGGGCGGTGTCGATTTTGCGCCGTCTTGATCCGAGCATTGATCCGGATGAACCGATCAAAAACCTGAAAGTGTCGCAGCAGCAGATTGTCGAAATTGGCCGCGCGCTGCTCGATGAAGCCAAAATCATTGCGATGGACGAGCCGACTTCCAGCCTGACGCCCACTGAATTCGAGCGACTGGCTGAACTGATTTCGGATCTGAAATCAATGAACGTGGCGCTGATTTACGTCTCGCACAAAATGAACGAAATCTTCAAAGTCTGCGACCGCGCGACGATTTTACGTGATGGCAAACAGGTCGGCGTGGTGAATATCTGCGATGAAACGGAAGAAACCATCGTCACAAAAATGGTCGGGCGAAAAATCGAAAAAGTGCAGCATCATTCGCATGCGACGCAACGTGAAGTGCTGCGCGTCGAGGGGCTTAGCCGTGACAGCGCGGTGCGGTCGGCGAGTTTCAGCGTTAAAGCAGGGGAAGTTCTGGGTATCGCCGGGCTGGTCGGGTCAGGGCGTACCGAGTTGCTCAAACTGATCGCCGGGATCGACGCAAAAACTGGCGGCAGTATTGAGGTCGAAGGCGTTGCCGTTAAAAATCATAACGTCAGCGCCGCCATACGCGCCGGGATCGGCCTGGTGCCGGAAGATCGTAAAAAAGAAGGCATCATCAAAGAACGCGCGGTGAAAATGAACATGGCATTGCCGTCAATGGGGCGTTTCACCCGTTTCGGATTGCTGAAAAGACATCAGCTGGATCAGACCGCGCTGGAGGTCATGACCGATCTGCGCCTGCGTCCGCTGAATATTGAAAAACCTATCGGTACGCTCAGTGGCGGTAATCAGCAAAAAGTGATTATCGGACGTTGGGTGGCCGCAGATAATAAAGTGTTTCTTTTTGACGAGCCAACACGGGGAATTGATATTGGTGCCAAGTCTGAAATTTATAATTTGATCGAAAAACTGGCGCAGCAGGGAAAAGCCATTGTGGTTGTCTCCTCTGAAATGCCGGAAATTATGCGAATTTCGGACAGAGTCCTGGTGATGCGTGAAGGGAAAATCACAAAAGAACTTAACGGCGACGAGATCACGGAAGAAAATATTGCCCGTTATGCGATAAGCGATCTGAATTAAGTGTTGATAAAGTCTGTCACCTCCCAATTTATTGAAGGCCATTATTATGACGACTCAAGGTAATGTTCAGCCCAAGGTTTTTTCTTCGGCATTATTTAAATTCAACGTACGCGATGCCGGTACGCTGATTGGTTTATTAATCATTGTGATCACCTTCTCTTTTTTATCGCCGGTATTTTTTACCGTGCCTAATTTATTGAATATTTTGCAGCAGTCTTCCATCAACGGCATTATTGCGCTGGGAATGACGCTGGTGATTATTTCCGGCGGTATCGATCTCTCCGTCGGGCCAACCGCGGCGCTTTCTGCGGTGCTCGGTGCAACGCTGATGGTGTCCGGCGTGCCCATTCCGCTGGCCATTATGGCGACGCTCGGCGTCGGCGCATTGTGCGGCGTGTTCAGCGGGATGTTGGTGGCTTACGCCGGTTTGCAGCCTTTTATCGTCACCCTCGGCGGCCTGTCGTTATTCCGCGCTCTGGCGCTGATATTCACCAACGGCAACCCGATTTTCGGCATTCCGATGGAGTTTCGCACCGTCATCAACAGCACGGTCTTCGGCGTTCCGGCACCGATTGTTATCGTCATCGCCATTGCCGCTATATTGTGGGTAGTGATGAATAAAACCCCGCTCGGCGAATACATTCTGGCGGTGGGCGGTAACGAAGAAGCGGCGCGCGTGGCCGGTGTGCCGGTCAAAAGAACCAAGGTGACGGTCTTTGTGATCTCCGGCGTGTTAGCCTCGCTGGCTTCGCTTATCCTGATTGGCCGGCTGGGCGCTGCCGAGCCGACGATGGGGAATTTGTGGGAGCTTGACGCCATTGCCGCGGCGGCCATTGGCGGGGCTTCGCTGATGGGCGGCAAAGGCAGTGTGATCGGTACGCTGATTGGCGCGGTTATTTTGGGTTCATTACGTAATGGCCTGACACTTCTGAATATTCAGGCGTTTTATCAATTGCTTGCTACTGGCCTTATAATTATCATAGCGATGTTGATTGACCGGGCGACACGAGGCAAGTAATGAATCAGGATCCGCGAGCTATTGGTGCTCAAATTCGTATGAAATTGCCACATCTGACGCCACTGGAAAGAAAAGTCGTCGAATCAATTACGTCTAAAACCGATTTTACCGAGCACACGTCTTTAAAAGAAATTGCGCTGGAAAATAATGTGTCTGAGGCGATGGTTGTAAAACTGACGAAAAAATTAAACTTTTCAGGGTTCAGAGATTTCAGAAGCAGTTTAATTTATTACAACTATTCTGAAGTGGCAAATTTACATGCTGAAATTGAACCGGGAGATTCGTCGGAGCAATTACTTGAAAAAGTATTCAGAACCTCTATTCAGGCCATCGAAGAAACATTATCGATTGTCGATATTTCTGAATTTAACCGTGCCGCTGACATTCTTTTTAAAGCCAGGCACATCGATTTATATGCCGTTGGCGGTTCTGCCGCCGTGGCACGAGATTTGTCGCACAAGCTCCTGAAAATAGGGATCAAAACGACGGTCTACGATGATGCTCATATTATGCTGATGTCAGCCGCCGTCTTATCGGACGATGATGCGGTGGTGGCGATCAGTCATTCCGGCGCGACCCGCGCGGTGAATGATCCGATCAAACTGGCGGCGCGCAACGGTGCCAAAGTTATCGCCATCACCAATTATGCCGAGTCGCCTATTGCGCGCAATGCGCATGTGGTTCTCAATTCAACCTCTCAGGGATCGCACTTGCTCGGGGAAAACGCCGCGTCGCGCATCGCCCAGTTAAATATTCTGGATGCCTTATTCGTGGCGATCGCACAGAAGGATCTGAAGACAGCGGAAAAGAACCTGATGAAAACCCAGCAGGCGGTTCAGGACCTTCGGGAATACTAGAATGGGTAAAATTTTAGTCACGGGCAGCCTCCATTACGACATCGTGATCCACGCGCATCACCGCCCTGAAAAAGGCGAGACGGTGATCGGCAGCGGCTGTTCGTACAAATTCGGCGGTAAAGGCGGCAATCAGGCCGTTTCATCTGCGAAAGCGGGCGCTCAGGTCAGTTTTGCCGGTGCGGTCGGAGCGGATGCGCAGGGAGAATTCCTGCGCGGCGTACTTCATGAGCACGGCGTTGATACGGCGGGTATCGCGGTCACTGACGCCGTTCCGTCCGGCATGAGCGTTGCGCTGATGGATGCCGAAGGCGATTACGGCGCGGTGGTGGTGTCCAACGCCAACAACCTGATCGACCCGGCGCAGTTCAGCCATGATGTTCTGTGGCAGCAGGTGGACATGTTGCTGCTGCAAAATGAAGTGCCGGAAGCGGTCAACCTGAACGCGGCGAGAGAGGCGAAGCGGCGCGGCGTGCGCGTCTGCCTGAATGCTGCTCCGGCGCGTGAACTGTGCGCCGGGATGCGGGCTGCGGTGGATTTGCTGGTGGTCAACGGCGTTGAGGCCCGCGATCTGAGCGGCATCGTGGTGAATGATTTAGCCGGCGCCTGCGAAGCCGCGCAGTGGCTCAGTCAGCACTATCCGGCCGTGGTGGTCACCGCGGGCGAACACGGCGTTGCCTGGAGCGAAGCGGGCAACCCCGGCCATTCGCTGCCCGCCGAGAAAATCACGCTGGTCAGTACCCACGGCGCGGGTGACTGTTTTATGGGCATGTTGTGCACTTCACTCCTGAACGGAAATACGCTGGCCGATGCTGTCGCGAAAGCCAACCGTGCAGCGGCGGAACACGTGTCACGCAAAGCCTGAGTCGTGCTTAACGGGCAGGATACATTTCCTGCCTTTTCCCTTCCCGATGAATTACGCCTCGCCATCCTGTTCAATTTTCTTCTTATCCACATGCCCGAGTGAACGCTCCGGGAAGCAGATGTCGCGCACGCGCTGCTTGAGCGGCGCCGCATCCGGGAAACCGCCGTCACGTTTACGCTCCCAGATAATCTCGTCATCGACTTTGATCTCGTAAATGCCGCCGGTGCCGGGGACCAGCGTTACCGACGCCAGATCGCTGCTGAACGAATTCAGCAGTTCCTGCGCCATCCACGCGGCGCGCAGCATCCAGTTGCACTGGGAACAGTAAGTGATGGTGATAGCAGGTAATTTTTCCATGGTTCAGACCCTTTAAGAGAATGTTTAAAAGCCGGTAACGCCCTGAAAATAGCACGATCCTACTGCCCGCTACAGACCTGCGCCAGTTGCTGCCTCAGCCACTGGTGCGCGGGGGAGAGATGCGAGCGTTCGTGCCATGCGGCGACTTTGGTAAAGCCGGGAATGTCCAGCGGCGGTGGCATCACTTCCAGCCCTGCGGCATCTCGCACCAGCCGTTCCGGCACCACGGCGATCAGATCCGTGGTCTGCAACACCGGCGGCAGCACCAGAAAACTGTTCACCGACAACACCACATTGCGTTTTTTGCCGAGCGCCCGGAGCGCGGTATCCGTCACTCCGGCAAAATTTTCGCCGCTCAGCGACACCAGCGCATGGTCGTAATGACAAAACGTCCCGAGGGAAATCGTTCCTTTGTCCAGCGCCGGGTGGCCTTTGCGCAGCGTGCAAACATAACGCTCATCGTACAAATGGCGGATATGCAGGTCGGGCGGCGTGGTTTCCGGTGTCAGCAGAGCGAGATCGACTTCACCGCGTTCCAGCCGCTCCTGAATGTTCGACGCCTCCGCCCGCTGAACCGACAGATGAATGCCCGTCGCTCGTTGCCGCAACAAAGAAAAGAACGGCACGATAATTACGCTCAGCGCGTAATCCGTGGCGGCCAGCGTAAACGTCATCTCGCATTCGGCAGGAACAAAGGCTTCCGGCTGCAACAGCGCGTCAATTTCCGCCATCACCCGTTTCACCGGTTTTGCCAGCGCCAGCGCACGCTCGGTCGGCACAATGCCGTAGCGCGCACGCACAAATAAAGGGTCATCAAAGCTTTCGCGCAGACGCGTCAACATGCTGCTCACGGCAGGCTGCGTCAGGGAAAGGCGCTCAGCGGCGCGGGTCACGCTGCGCTCGTCGAGCAGTGCATCGAACGTCTTTAGCAGATTCAGATCGAGACTTTTCAGATTGCGCATGGGCAGGGCACCGATTGAGTTATAACGAAATATAATAGGCACTATAATATTTTCAGACTTCTGCTTATAGCTCTTTGACGGCACGCTGGTTGCTGAATGATCCCATCCTTAGAGGAAAATATATGTCTGCACTTTTCACGCCTTTTACATTGAAAGACGTCACCTTAAAAAACCGTATCGCCGTTCCGCCGATGTGCCAGTATTCCGCCACTGATGGCGTGCCGAACGACTGGCATCAGGTGCATTACGCGACCCTCGCCCGCGGCGGCGCAAGCCTGGTCATTGTCGAAGCGACGGCGGTGTCACCTGAAGGCCGCATCACCCCAGGGTGCCTGGGGATCTGGAACGATGAACAGGCCGCTGAACTGGCGAAAATCGCCACATCCATCAAAGCCGCAGGCGCAGTACCGGGGATCCAGATCGGTCATGCAGGCCGTAAAGCCAGCGCCAATCTGCCGTGGGAAGGGGACGACCATATTGCCGAAGGCGACCCGCGCGGCTGGGCGACGATTGCGCCTTCCGCCGTTGCGTTTGGCAAGCATCTGCCAAAAGTGCCGAAAGAGATGACCAAAGCCGATATCCAGCGCGTGATGGCGGATTTTGTGGCCGCGGCAAAACGTGCGCGCGATGCCGGTTTTGAATGGCTGGAACTGCACTTTGCCCACGGCTATCTGGCGCAAAGTTTCTTCTCCGTGCATTCCAACACCCGCACCGACGAATACGGCGGTGATTTCGCCGGTCGCAGCCGTTTCCTGATTGAGACTTTCGACGCCGTTAACGCCGTCTGGCCGAAAAACCTGCCTATCACCGCGCGTTTCGGCGTGATTGAATACGATGGCCGCGACGAAGAAACCCTGGCGGAATCTATCGAACTGACCCGCATTCTGCGTGAGAAAGGGCTGGATATGCTGAACGTCAGCGTCGGTTTCTCCACCTGGGAAGCGCAGATCCCGTGGGGTGCCGGTTTCCTCGCGCCGGTGTCGCGCCGCGTGCGTGCAGAAGCCGGTTTGCCGGTGGCCAGCTCATGGGGCGTGGCTTCGGCGCAAATCGCCGAGCGCTGCATCAGCGAAGAAGATATGGATCTGGTGATGATTGGCCGCGCGATGCTCGCCAACCCGCATTATCCGTATGCGCTGGCGAAAGAGCTGGGCGAAGACAATCCGTCATGGGTCTTGCCTGCGCCTTACGCGCACTGGCTTGAGCGTTACAGCATTAACTGATCGCTGATTGACATCAGCGTCATTGTCGGCAGGCAGAAGTCTTCTTCTGCCTGTTTTTTTATCTGCCTTCCAGATATAAAAATAAGCCATGTTGGCTATTACAAGCCATGATTTCCGTAATATCTCAGCGGTGCGTATTCTTTGTGGACACCAGCCTGCGGGCTGTTTCCCGGACATAAAGGAATCACACATGAATGCGATCAACTGGCCGCAAGGCTACCTCCCCGGCGAAGCCGATAACTTCGCGTCAAACGAAATGATCATCACCGGCCTGACTGTTGAACAACTCTGGGCACAACTCGATAACACCGCCGCCTGGCCGGAGTATTACAGCAACGCGTCGGATATTGCGTTTCACGACGGCAGCGGACCGGGGCTGAGCGACGGCGCTCGTTTTCGCTTCAGCACCTTCGGCTTTCCGGTGGAAGCGCAGGTGAATGAATACGTCCCGCCAGCCAACGGCCAGCCCGCGCGCATGGCGTGGCACGGCTGGGCAGAAGGCGACGCCGACACCCGTCTCGACGTGCATCACGCGTGGCTTATCGAAGAACTTTCCGGTGGCCGCGTACGCATCCTGACCCAGGAAACGCAGAATGGAAAACCGGCACGCGATCTCGCAGTGACGCGGCCGAATCCGATGATCAACGGCCATCAGGAATGGCTGGACGGGATGATTAAAGCGGCGCGCGGTTAAGTCGCGCGCTAAGCACCTCTTCCGTGCTGTGGGGGCTGGCCGTCAGCTCCAGTTTCTGCCGGCCAGCAATTGCCCACCCTGGTTGAGATGCAGGGTGTTGCTCGTGAAAATCAGATAATGCTAAACGCCGTCCTGGCGATTCAATTCACAATGGAATAACCCGGTTATTCGATAAGAGATATTTCGAACTGCACCTGCCGGGGAATTCTAAAAGTGACGTAGCATTTTCCGATAAAATATTTTTCTTACCTGTCCTGACAGCTGAAATACAAATATACATGCTGAGTGGTATTGATAGTGTAAATAATAAATCACAGATGTCCTTCAGACCCTGTAATTTCTGGTGACCGTACAGAAACTGTCTGGATTTTTTTACGTTTTTTCGTGATGCACTTGCTGTTCTAAAAGTGTAAGAAATTGTTTTTATTGTTTATTTTCCTGTGCCTTTCAGCAGGTATAGCGGCGAGAGCCAATAATGATTACAAGAAAACACCACTATAGATAATTCTAATATTCACTGTAAATATTTTTATTAACTGATTCACTTGTATTTCTTATGCGGTAAATAACTAACGCATCTTTATAACAGTTTACTTTTCACGACACAAAAGCTGTTTTCTGAATCTTCTAAAAAATGAGATTTTTACCTCTGATAAACAGAAAATTATTAGATAGCTGAATGTTACTGAAATGAATTTAATTAAAAACTAATTTATTGGCTAATGAAATTATCAGGGGAGTCATGATTAATGTCACCCTCTGACAGGATGACGGTGCCTGCAATCCCGGCCTCTTTTCCTTTCAATCCTTTCCAAATCAACGCAAAATCTCTCCCTTAAACCAGCGATAATAAGGGATGCGGGCGTGAATTCAGGTTTGATGGTGTTACACGGCAATCACTCAGAAGCCCTGAGGGACGTGCTGATCACGTGGATGGCGGCGCATCCGCTTTCGCCGCTGGAAAATGAAGTGATTCTGGTGCAGAGCAATGGCATCAACCAGTGGCTGAAACTGGCGCTGGCGCGCGATGCGGATGACGGCGGCTGCGGCATTGCGGCGGCGCTGGACATCAAGCTTCCGGCGCGTTTTTTCTGGCAGGTGTACCGCGCCGTGCTGGGCAAAGAGCAGGTGCCGGAATCTTCACCGTTCGACCGGCCATTGCTGACCTGGCGGCTGATCCGGCTGTTACCGCAATTGCTCACCGAACCGGTGTTTGCACCGCTGGCGCGTTTCTTAAAAGACGACGGCGACATGCGCAAACTGCATCAGCTGGCACAGCGTCTGGCTGATTTGTTCGATCAATATCAGGTGTATCGCGCCGACTGGCTGGAGGACTGGGGCAACGGACTGGACGTTCTGCGCACCAGCCGCAAGGGCAGCGAGCCTTTACCGGAAAACCTGCTGTGGCAGCCTCAACTGTGGCGTGCGCTGCTGGCGGATGTTCCTGAAAATCAGCGTAATACCAGTCGCGCCGCGCTGCATCAGCGTTTTCTGCACCACGGCCAAACGCTTTCTGAACATCAGCGCCCGGCCGGTCTGCCTGCGCGCCTGGTCGTTTTCGGCATCTCTTCACTGCCACAGCAGTCTCTCGAAGTGCTGGCGGTGCTTGGCCGCTGGACGCACATTTTTATGTGCGTGCATAACCCGTGCGAGCACGACTGGAGCGATATCATCGCCGATAAAGATCTGCTGCGCGCCGAACGGATGCGTCAGCAGCGCAAGCCGGGTATGCCGCCGGTGATGAACGATGATGAGCTTCATCAGCATGCCCATCCGCTGCTGGCAGCGTGGGGCAAGCAGGGGCGCGATTATATCGGCCTGCTCAATGAATATGACAACCATGAATCCTACGCCTCGCAACTGGCGCCGGTGATCCCGCGTATTGATCTCTTTACCTCTAACGGCACCGACACGTTACTGCACCAGTTGCAGGAAGATATTTTGCAACTGCGCCCGCTGGCTGAAACCAAAGGATACTGGCCGCCGCTGAATGCGCAGGACGACTCTCTGCGCTTCTACATTACCCACAGCGCCCAGCGCGAAGTGGAAGTGCTGCATGACCGTCTGCTGGCCGCGCTGGCGGCAGATCCGACGCTCAGACCGCGCGATATTATAGTGATGGTGCCGGACATCAACGGCTACGCGCCGCATATTCAGGCGGTGTTCGGCCTGACCGCGCGCAGCGACCCGCGCTACATTCCGTTCACCGTCGCCGATCAGGGGCCGCGCCAGAATAATTCTCTGCTCGGCGCGCTGGAGCGCCTGCTGAATTTGCCGCAGTCGCGGTTTGCCGTCAGCGATTTGCTGGATTTACTCGATGTGCCGTCGGTGCGTCAGCGCTTTGCCATCGAAGAAGAACAACTGCCGCTGTTGCACCGCTGGATACGTGCCGCCAACGTGCGCTGGGGGCTGCACGCCGAACAGCGTCAGAGCCTCGAACTGCCGTTATCGCCGGAGCAAAACAGCTGGTTCTTTGGTCTGCAACGGATGCTGCTGGGCTACGCAGTGGGCAGCGGCGAAGCCTGGGGGAATATCGAGCCGCTGGATGAAATCGGCGGGCTGGACGCGGCGCTGATCGGGCCGTTGTCGCATCTGCTGAGTTGCCTTGATGAAACCTGGCGTCAGCTGCGCGAGCCCGCCGCGCCGCAGGTCTGGGGTGAACGTCTGCGCGCGATCCTCTCACAGTATTTTGCACAGGACGACGAGGGAGAGGACGGCTTCATTTTAGTCCGTCTGCACACCGAACTGGACACCTGGCTGGAAGCCTGTGAAAGCGTTGATTTACAGGCCGAACTGCCGCTTTCAGTGGTGCGCGATCACTGGCTGGCGCAGTTTGACCAGTCCGGCCTGACGCAGCCGTTCTTCGGCGGTGCGGTGACCTTTGCCACGCTGATGCCGATGCGCGCCATTCCGTTCCGCCACGTTTACCTGCTCGGCATGAACGACGGCGATTATCCGCGTAACCGCGTGCCGATGGATTTCGATCTGATGGGACGCGATTACCGCCCCGGTGACCGTTCACGTCGGGAAGATGACCGCTACCTGTTCCTCGAAGCGCTGCTTTCTGCCCGCGAACGCCTACACATCAGCTGGGTGGGGCGCAGCATTCATGACAACACTGAGCGCCCGCCGTCGGTGCTGGTGGCGCAACTGCGTGACCATCTGGCGGCAGGCTGGACGCTCAGCAGCGGCGACGAGGTGCTGCCCGCGCTGACCGTTGAACATCGTCTTCAGCCGTTCAACCGCGACTATTTTGTTAAAGACAGCGCACTGTTCAGTTATGCCCACGAATGGCGTGCCGGGCTGGAAGCGGAAGCCGCTGATGTTGCTGCACAACCGCTGCAACCTGTTGAACAGGAAGGGGCGCTGACGCTGCGCCAGCTGTCGGATTTTCTGTCGGATCCGGTGCGCAGCTTCTTCCGCCAGCGGCTGAATATCTATTTTGAGCGGGAAGATCCGGGCAGCGAAGATCAGGAACCTTTCGATGTGAACGCGCTGGAAAACTGGCGATTACAGGATGAACTGATCCGCGCGCAGAAATGGGCGCTGGAAGCCGGGGTTTCGCGGCAGGATGTCTTGCGACAGCAGCTTGAACGCATCGAACGGCGCGGCGAGCTGGCACCGGGCGAATTTGCCAGGGTACTGAGTGAAGATCTGGCGGAGCCGATGGAACAGCTGTTTGCCAGCTATCAGCAGGTGCTCGACGCGTGGCCGCAGGCTCTCGGCAATGAATCGCTGAGCGTGGATACCGGCGGCGTCAGTTTCTCCGACTGGCTGGGCGATCTGCGCGCCAGTGAGGGCGGTGAACGGGCGCGCGTGGTGCTGGAAAGTGGCGGCCTGATGACCAAAGAGCGCAGCTACCGCTTCGACAAACTGCTGCCGCACTGGGTCGCTCATCTGGCCGGGCACCTCGGCGGGCAGCCGATGCACAGCATTATTGTCAGCAAAAACGGCACCGCTGAACTGCCGCCGCTGGAGATTTCACAGGCCGAAGCATTGTGGCAAACGCTGGTGGAGACATGGCAGCAGGGGCAGTTACGTCCGCTGCCGCTGGCGGTGAAAACCGCCTTCGTCTGGCTGAAAAAAGACGGCAATGAACAGAGCGCGCCGGACAGCGATGCCTGGTTTGCCGCCCGTGACGCCTATGAAAATCACGATCCGGCTAACAAAAAATTCGGTGAGCGCGACAGCAACCCTTATCTGGCCCGCGCGTGGCCTGATTTTGCCACATTGTGGTCCGACGGCGAATTCGCCGTGCTTGCGGATCGCCTTCTGGCTCCGCTGAAAAATCATCTTTCTCGCAGTAAGAAAGGAGGAAAGGAATGACGGATCGCACCCTGCCATCGGCCCTCAATGTGCTGAATTTCCCGCTGACCGGCAGCCGCCTGATTGAAGCCAGCGCCGGTACCGGGAAAACCTTCACCATCGCCGCGCTGTACGTGCGGCTGGTGCTCGGGCACGGCGGCGATAACGCCTTCAGCCGCCCGCTGACGCCGCCCGACATTCTGGTGGTGACCTTCACCGATGCGGCCACCAAAGAGCTGCGGGATCGTATTCGTGAACGTCTGTCCAAAGCGGCGGTGTGCTTTCAGGAAGATCCGCATGAGCCGTCATCGGGCGACGAATTTCTCTTAACACTGCGTGCGGAATATACGCCGGAGCAATGGCCGGGCTGTGCCCGTAAGTTGCAACTGGCGGCCGAATGGATGGATGAGTCGGCGGTTTCCACTATCCATGGCTGGTGTAACCGGATGCTGGGCGAACACGCGTTCGACAGCGACAGCCTGTTTACGCAGACACTGGAAACCGATCAGAGCGAATTGCTGATGGACGTGGTGCGCGACTACTGGCGCAGCTTCTATTTCGCGCTGCCGGAGCCGGACATCCGCACCCTGCGCGGCTGGTGGCGCACGCCGGAAGCGTTACACCAGAGCGTGATGCCACTGCTGGACTATGCCGACGAACTGGGATCGGATGAACCGCCTGCGCAGGTGTGCGAAACGGTGAGTCAGCAGAAAGCCGACGAGCTGGCGGCGCTGAAACAGGGCTGGGCGCAATGGACGCAGGAGCTGCGCACGATCCTCGAGGGCGCGGTGGCGGCGAAAGTGGTCGATGGCCGTAAAATTCAGGCGCGTTATTTCACGCCGTGGCTGGAAAAACTCCATACCTGGGCCACCACCGATGAAGTGATGCCGGATCTGAAAACCGGCTGGGAACGCCTGACGCCGGAAGGCCTGGCAGAGTGCTGGAAACAGGGCGAGCCGCCTGCGCACCCGGCGCTGACCGCGATGGAAACCCTGAAAGCGCGTCTCGAGAGTTTGCCTGATGCGCGCAGCGGTTTGCTGAAACACGCCTGCCGCTGGATAGAAAACCGCTTTGACGCCGAGCAGCAAAAGCGTGCGCAGATGGGCTTCAACGATTTACTGACCCGCCTCGACGCCGCGCTGCACAGTGATAACGGTGAACGGTTGGCGGAGATCATCCGCACTCAGTTCCCGGTGGCGATGATCGACGAATTCCAGGACACCGACCCGCTGCAATACCGTATTTTCGATACCGTTTACCGTGTGGCAAAAAATGTACCGGAGCAGGGGCTTATCCTGATCGGCGATCCGAAACAGGCGATTTATGCGTTTCGCGGGGCCGATATTTACACCTATCTGCGGGCGCGCCGCGATACCGGCGGACGTCACTACACGCTGGCGACCAACTTCCGTTCCACCCGCGCCATGGTCGCGGCCGTGAACGAAGTGTTCCAGCTGGCAGAATCCCGCGCATCCGGCGAGGGCGCTTTTCTGTTCCGTCGTGGTGATGATAATCAGGTGCCGTTCCTGCCTGTGGAAGCCAAAGGACGCGCCGATACGCTGGTGATTGACGACGCCGAAGCCGCTGCCATGACGCTGTGGTATCCGGAAGATCAGGCGGAAGCATTGCCGAAACTTCAGTACGTTCAGCTGATGTCTGACGGCTGTGCGACAGAAATTGTCCGTTTACTGCGTCTCGGGCAACAGGGCACCGCCGGTTTCGGCCACCCCGGAGAACCGCTGAAACCGGTCATGCCCGGCGATATCGCGGTGCTGGTGAATACCGGCCGTGAGGCCGCGGCGATCCGCATGGCGCTGTCCAAACGCGGCGTGCGCAGCGTCTATCTGTCAGATAAAGAATCGATTTTCCAGAGCGCGCAGGCAGGCGAATTGCAGTTCTGGCTGGCGGCCTGTGCCGCGCCGGAAAACGATCGTCTGCTGCGTGCCGCCCTGGGGACGCCTTCGCTCAATCTCAGCTGGGAAGCGCTGGATCGTCTGAATCAGGATGAAAATGAGTGGGAACGCTATGTCCGGCAGTTTCAGGAGTACCGTACCTGCTGGCGCAAACAGGGCATTTTACCGATGCTGCGCCGCCTGATGTGGGAGTTCGACGTGCCGCGCCGCCTGCTCGGGCGCGGTGATGAGCGGGCGCTGACCGATTTGCTGCATCTTTCAGAACTGCTGCAACAGGCGAGTGTGCAGCTTGACGGAGAACATGCGCTGATCCGCTATCTGGCGGAGCAGTGTCAGGATGAAAATCAGGGCGGCGACGCACGGAAATTGCGTCTGGAAAGTGATGCCGAACTGGTGAAAGTGGTGACGGTGCATAAATCCAAAGGTCTGGAATATCCGCTGGTCTTCCTGCCGTTTGCCTGCGCATTCCGCGCGGTGAAAAAACAGGATTCACCGCTCAAATGGCATACGCCGGAAGGCGAACTGGAAGTGGCGTTAAGCGCCAGTGAAGACGAGCTGGCGCTGGCTGACCGTGAACGGCTGGGGGAAGATCTGCGTAAGTTTTACGTGGCGCTGACCCGCTCGCGTTACGCGCTGTGGCTGGGCATGGCACCGCTGAAAGAGTTTGAAAAGAGCGCGCCGGGTTATCTTTTTAACGGCGGCGAGGCGATTGATGCTGCCGCATTGCCGGGCCGTTTGCAGGCGCTGGAAACCGACACTCTGCGCGCATGGCCGCTGCCGGTTCCTGACGGTGCCGTGTTTCGTCCGCAGCAGGCGCCGCCTGCGCTGGGGCCGCGCCCGCCGTTGCGGACGCAGAAAGCACCGCGCTGGTGGGTATCGAGTTTCTCGGGTCTGCAAATCGCGCCTGCCGGAACCTATATCGTCTCAGACGGGGTGACACACGAGCCGCAGGCGCAGGCCGAAAGCGCCGCACAGGACACCTATTTTGAAAACAAGATCTCCGAAAGCCTCGGGCTGGCCGATCTGCGACTGACAGACGCATTATCGCAGCCGATGACCGGCGCGGATTTGTATGCGTTTCCGCGTGGCCCGGCGCCGGGGAATTTCCTGCATGGTTTACTGGAGTGGGCAGGGGACGAAGGTTTTGCTGCGCTGGCGGCTGAACCTGAGAAAATCGCCGATCAGATTGGCCGTCGCTGTCAGACTCGCGGCTGGGAGAAATGGATCCCCGCGCTGACCGGCTGGCTGACCGCGCTGCTGACGCAGCCGTTACCGCTGCCGGATGGCGGGGCGTTTACGCTGGCCGGTTTGCCGCCGTATCAGGTGGAGATGGAGTTCTGGTTCTCCCTGACGCAGGTGCCGACCCGTCGCCTGGACAAGCTGGTTCAGCAATATACGCTCGGCGGGGCAGAACGCGCGCCACTGCTGGCGGAAGATCTTAACGGCATGCTGAAGGGCTTTATCGATCTGGTGTTTGAACACGACGGGCGTTATTACGTGCTGGATTACAAATCTAACTGGCTGGGCGCTGATGCCAGCGGCTATGACCAGACGGCCATGACGCAGTCGATGCGGGATCACCGCTACGATCTGCAATTCACGCTGTACCTTTTCGCCCTGCATCGTCTGCTGAAATCACGTCTGCCGGATTACGACTACGACCGGCACATCGGCGGTGCGGTGTATGTCTTCCTGCGCGGCAGCCATGCGCCGGGCAACGGGGTCTGCGTTCAGCGGCCGGATAAAGCGTTAATGGAAGAACTCGACATGCTGTTTAGTGGCAATCAGGAGAAAAGCGCATGAAAATCAACAGCCATGAAGATATCGCGCACCTGTTGGCAAGCTGGGTGGCGTGCGGCTGGCTGCGTGAGCTGGATCGTGCGCTGGTGACGTTTCTGGCGAAACAGGTGCCCGATGCGCATCCGCTGTTATTGCTGGCCACCGCGCTGACCAGCTATCAGCTGGGACGCGGCCACGTTTGTCTGGATTTACAGGCCACGCTGGCGGACAGCGCCTTTTCACTTTCCCTGCCGCCGGATGGCGATCACGCCGACGGTGCGGTGATCCGCCCCTCAGCGGTGCTGGATAATCTCACGCTCCGTCAATGGATGGATGCGCTGGTGCAGCCGCAACTGGTCGGCAACGGTGCGGGCAATACGCCGCTGGTGCTGGCCGGCCACCGGTTATATCTGCGCCGCTACTGGCAGTACGAACAGAACGTGCGCGGAGCGATTGAACAACGGCTGGCGCGCAGTCAGCCGCAGGCGTTGCCGGTGGACTCCCTGCGCACTGCGCTGGACGCGCTGTTCCCGGCGAAGCGCAATGCCGGGCACGTTAACTGGCAGAAACTGGCCTGTGCGCTGGCGGCGGGAAGTGCATTCAGCATTATTACCGGCGGCCCCGGCACCGGCAAAACCACCACCGTGGTCCGCCTTCTGGCGTTGCTGCAAACGCTGGCACTGGAAGACCGGGGCCAGCCGATGCGTATCCGGCTGGCCGCCCCGACCGGTAAAGCGGCGGCACGGCTGAATGAGTCGATTGCGGGGGCAGTTTCGAAGCTGGAACTCGGCGGGCTCGGCAACGGCGAGGCGGTGCGTGAAAGCATTAATACGGAAGTGGTGACGCTGCACCGCTTGCTGGGCAGCCGCCCGGATACGCGGCATTTCCGCCATCATCAGGGCAATCCGCTGATGCTGGACGTGCTGGTGGTGGATGAAGCCTCGATGGTCGATCTGGAAATGATGGCGGCACTGCTGGCGGCGTTGCCGGAGAGCGCACGCCTGATCCTGCTCGGTGATAAAGATCAGCTGGCGTCGGTGGAAGCGGGCGCATTGCTCAGTGAACTCTGTCAGCGCGCCAGGGGGGGCCATTATCTGCCGCAAACCCGCGACTGGCTGCAAAGCGTGACCGGCGAGCAGATCCCCGATGCGCTGGTGGATCCGCAAGGTACGGCGATCGATCAGGCCGTGGTGATGCTGCGCCACAGCTACCGTTTCGATGCGCAAAGCGGTATCGGTCAGCTGGCGGAAGCGGTAAACGACGGGGATGTGAAAGCCCTTAAACAGGTCTGGAAACAGGGCTACGCTGACCTGGCGCAGCTGACATTGAGTGCCGACGATGATGCGGCGTTGCGCGACTGGGTGATCAACGGTGCGGCGGGGCAGTTTCCTGCGACACAAAGCCGGGAGGGCATTTCGCCGCCAGCCGGTTATCGGCATTACCTGACGGTGGTGAATAATGAGCGACCGGCTCTGGATGAACCGCCGGAATCCTTCAACCGCTGGGCAACAAAAGTGTTGCTGGCCTACAGTCAGTTCCAGTTGTTGTGTGCCTTACGCGGCGGGCGCTGGGGCGTCGAAGGGCTGAATCTGCGCATTGCGGAATTACTGTATAAAGAGAAACTGATCCCGGCGTCGGTGGGCTGGTATCCGGGGCGTCCGGTGCTTGTGACGCGCAACGATTACAGCCAGCGGCTGATGAACGGTGATATCGGCATTACGTTGCCTTACCCGCAAACGCTGGCGGAGGGCACGACGGTGTGGGGGATGCGCGTGGCATTTTTGTCCGGAGACGGTACGCAGAGTATCCGCTGGGTGATGCCTGGCCGGTTACAGGCGGTGGAAACTGTATTCGCCATGACGGTGCACAAATCGCAGGGTTCAGAATTTACCCACACCGCGCTGCTGTTGCCGGAGAATCTCAGCCCGATCCTCACGCGCGAGCTGATTTACACCGGGATCACCCGTGCGCGTCACTGGTTCAGTCTGGGGTGTGTCGGAGGAGTCAATGCGGTGCTGCCGGAAGCGGTACAGCGCAGGGTGCTGAGAGCCAGCGGATTGATCGAAACGGTGTGATCAGTATTCGTATTGCGGTGTTTTGAGGGTTTTGACCGTGGCCCGCGTTTTGGAAGCGGGCACTTTGGTCGCTTTCAGCGGGTCACCGGCAACAAACTCAAGCGTCGGGGAATAGTAAAACGGCAGCCAGCCGCCATAGCCATTCTCCCACTCCCAGCGAACCGGGCAGGGCCAGAGAATGTCTTCGTACATAATGTAATAGGTCCATCGCCCGTGAGGGCGGCGTGGTTTGGGGGTCTTCATATGGGCGTCAACTTAACTCAAAATAGTATCGCTAACAATAAAAGCTCAACCCCAAATCATGGCCGCCCAGCGGAGTAACAGCAGGCCGCCGCAAATGCACAACAGCACGACGACCATCTTCCAGTGTTTACTCATCATCCTTTTTGTGACCATCGGAGCCTCCCTGTATTGAGCCCGTGTTAACTGGTGATTTGCCGGTCAATGTAGTGGACCACGTGTTCCTTTAATTCGGGAACTGACTGGTCGGCGAGCCACTCAAAAGCCACCAGTAGTAAGGTTGTCAGGGTGAGTACAGTCAAAATTATAGCGGCTTTTTTATGGGCTTCCATCGTCTCATCGTCTTTGCATTGCCTGTTTTTTACTCTATCAGAAAGTGCTGCGTCTGAGGAACTTTCAGGCATTTGGTTCTGAAAGGGTTTAGGAAATTATACCCTTTCAGACAAAGTGAAACTTTGATCCTATCCCTTCGTGAGCGGATCCGCGCAAATGAGTGCATGCCGGCTGCCCGGTTTAAAGCCGTGTTGCCGTGCGCGCCACGCGATGCCCAGACCGGCCAGCAGCAGCAGAACCATCACCCACGGGAAAACGTCAATGCCGGTTGTGTTGAGCAGAATGCCACCCGATAAACCGCCACCGGCAATCGCCAGGTTCCATGATACGACCACCAGCGATTGCGCGATATCCCCCTGTTCCCCGGTGGCATCCGCGATGGCGGTTTGCAGTAACGTTGCCGCGCCACCGAACGTCAGCCCCCAGACCAGAACGCACAACGTGACCATGAACGGAGAGTGGCTGTCCAGCGCCAGCCCTACAGAAATCAGGGCGAACAGCGCCAGGCTGGTCAGCAGGGTGTGCCTGAGACGTTTATCCACCAGCATGCCGGTGATGCCAATTCCCGCCAGCGCGCCAATGCCGAACACCAGCAGGATCTGATCAGCCCGTCCGGCCAGACCGGAGAGTTTCAGGAACGGCACGATATAGGTGTAAAGCAGGTTGTGCGTCAGCATCCACAGAAGGATCACGGCCAGTATGCTGCGCACGCCGGGCATCATGATGACATGGCGCAGCGACTGCTGTTCCCCGGCTGCCTGCCCCGGATAATCCGGCACTTTACGCATTACCCATACCACCAGCAGCAGCGTGAGGGCGGACATGACCCCGAATGCCGTCCGCCAGCCGAGCAGGGTGCCCATCCACGTCCCCAGCGGTACGCCTATCGACAGCGCCACCGGTGCGCCCAGCATGGCCACCGATAGCGCCCGTCCCTGCTGGTGCACCGGCACCATACGCCGTGCATAGCCCGCCAGTAATCCCCACGCCAGACCGGCCGCGGCACCGGCCATCCAGCGGGCAAACAGCGTCAGCATGAAGTTTGTCGATATTGTCGTGATGGTGTTAAACACCAGAAAACCAAGGATCGCGGTCAGTAACGCGGTGCGGCGGTTCCAGCCGCGCGTCATCGCCGCAAGCGGGATCACCGCCATCAGAGATCCGGCGGCATAAAGCGTGATCAGCTGCCCGGCCATCGCCTGCGAAATATCAAGGCCGGCAGAGATTTGTGGCAATAAACCGGCGGGCAGGGTTTCAGTCATGATCCCGATGAAACCGGTCATCGCCATCGCCAGTAAAGCCGAAAGCGGCAGGGGGGATTTCAGTGCAGTGGAATTCATGGAGTCTCTCAGTGACGGAAAAGGTGAAATCACGATAGAGAATTCCTCAGTGCGGAAAAAGTAGGGTACATTTCCAGTGTATGCGGACTCTGTTGTCCGTAATCGGAGGTGGCAGTGGAAAGTCTGAGTAGCCTTAATGTGTTTGTGCACGTTGCTGAAACCCGAAGCTTCGTGGCCGCCGGGAGAATATTAGGGGTATCGGCGTCGGCGGTGGGCAAAAGCATCGCCCGGATGGAAACCAAGCTGAACGTCCGCCTGTTTCACCGCAGCACGCGCAGCGTCACGCTCACGGCGGAAGGTGCGCTGTTTCTTGAGCGCAGCCGCCGGATTGTCGCTGAGCTCGAAGCGGCGGAAAGTGAGTTATCTCAGTTGTCAGAAAGTCCTCGTGGCAGGCTGCGCCTGAGTTTGCCGCAGGTGAGTACGCTGTTGTTGCCGGTGCTGGGGGAATTTATGCGCCGCTATCCTGACATCGAGCTGGATTTAGATTTTACCGATCGTATCGTTGATGTGGTGGAAGAAGGGTTTGATGCGGTGGTGCGTACCGGGCAGATGGCCGATTCACGGCTTTCGATGCGAAAACTCGGCACATTTCATCATCTGCTGGTCGGCGCTCCGGCCTATTTTGCCGCGCACGGCGTGCCGGGCGAACCGCAGGACTTGCTGAATCACCGTTGTCTGCATTTCCGGTTTCCCAACAGCGGAAAGCTTGAGCAGTGGCCATTCCCTGCGCATCAGGATCTGACGCTGCCGGTATCGATGGTTTGCAATAACATCGAAACGCGACAGTGTTTTGCTCTGCAGGGGTTGGGTATTGCGTGTTTGCCGGATTTTAGCATCCGTAAGGAATTGGCGCGTGGACAGCTTGTGACGGTGCTGGATCAGTACGTTAAACGCAGTGCAGACTTTTTCATTTTATGGCCATCGGGCGGCTATATGACGCCAAAGTTGCGGGTGTTAATCGATTTTCTCAGTGAACGGGTATTTCCGGAAAGCCCTGAGCTGGCGCTGATGTGTCCCAACTAAGCGGGCGGAGAAGCGTGGGGGAAAATCAAAAGGCCCAAGTTTGCGTTGAGCCCTGACTGTGCATGGGGAATTAACGGCTTCCCGGCAACAGAGATTCGGTGCATTTGAAGACGTCTTCGCGGAATTTGCGTGAGGCCTCATCCAGATCGGTCTGATTGGCGACGTCTGCACGGTTGGCTTCCAGCGCCTGATTGACGGCGACGGTGAAAGCATTTTCCTGGCTGGCGTTCAGCACGTTACCGACGCTGCCGAACAGCAGACGCATGGCGGAAATTTGAACCAGAAGTTCACGGTTTACGCGTTCAAGCTGATCCACGCGTTTGGCAAGAATTTCGTCACTCATAGGTGTCTCCTTAGTTAATTGCCGCACACCATAACAAAAGCGTCGCCATGAAAAAACCGCCTTTCGGCGGTCAGGGTGCACGAATGCGGGTTTAGCGTACCATTTGCTGCATCTGGCGGCTGTATTCCATCAGCTGCGCATTGAGCGGCACCAGCTGCTGCTGAATCGCGTTGTATTTATCCAGCTGTTTTTGGGTAGAAAATTGCAGGCGGTTACCGGTAATGGTGACGTTTTTGCCCTGGCTTTTGATGAAGTCGGCTTTTTCCACGATGAGATTCAGCACCTTCGGCAGTAAATCAAACACCTGTTCAGTGATTTCAGAAGGTTTCACCACGGTTTTATCGTAGGCCTGATCGTAAAGCTTTTTCAGGTCATCCGGCTGTTTCAGCGCACTGTGCTGGGTATCGGCCTGCGTTCTCAGTGTGATGATTTTTTCTTTCCAGTTCAGGCTGCTGTCGGCCATTTTCTTTAAATCATCACGTTGCTCGACCAGCGCGTTGACGCTGTTCACGCTGTTCATTCCGGCAAATACCGGCACCAGCGAGGAGTTCAGCTCGGTATTCATCTGGTGATGGAAACCTGTGATGATCGCGTAATCTTTGCTGTATTCACCGAACTGTTTTTTCTGTTCTTCCGTCAGTTGTGGGACGGCCAGCACCTGTTTATCCAGAATGCGCGACTGGAGGAAATCCATAAACGCTTTGCGCTGTGCGGGCTCTTTGTCGCCACAGCCGCTGACGGCAAAAATCATCATCAGCA
This sequence comes from Rahnella rivi, assembly GCF_019049655.1. Lineage (GTDB taxonomy): Bacteria > Pseudomonadota > Gammaproteobacteria > Enterobacterales > Enterobacteriaceae > Rahnella > Rahnella rivi. Next base: position 259,432 of record NZ_JAFMOX010000065.1, on the reverse strand, counting down.
GCATAAAAGGCATCAGAAATGCGCGGTGAAAGTGAGAGGTTTTGGTGGCGTAATGCATGGATTCCTTGCTCCTTTTGCTCCATATTCAGAAGATTAACCTTAGCGTAAAAAGATGAAATTTTAACTAGAAAGCCGCGCTTATCTTGGTTAACGTCCCTGAGTTAACGGATAACTGCCTCTTCAGGAAAGGTATTACTTTGAACGATAAGCCATTTTTAGTTCCCCGCACGCTCGGCCTGCTGGCAATAATGATCCTCGCCGGGTGTACCTCGAATAAGAAAGAAGAGGCGCCGCTGAAAAACCCGCAGGACACCAGGGCGGATATCGTTCGGCTTATGCCTTCCGGCGCCCCGGACAAGAAAGGCTGGGCAACGGACATCACGGCGGCATTTTCAGCGCAGGGCATCCCTGCAACGACTGACAATATTTGCTCCGTGCTGGCCGTGGCGCAGCAGGAATCGAATTTCAACGCGGACGCGCCGGTGCCGGGGCTCGGAAAAATTGCGTGGAAAGAGATCGACCGCCGCGCGGACGCGGTTCACGTGCCGAATTTCCTGGTGCACACCGCGTTGTTGTTGAAATCTCCTGACGGCAAGTCTTACAGCGAGCGGCTGGATAAGGTGAAAACCGAAAAACAACTCAGCGCGATTTTCGATGATTTTATCAATATGGTGCCGATGGGGCAGAAGCTGTTTGGCAATCTGAATCCGGTGCATACCGGCGGGCCGATGCAGGTCAGCATTGCGTTTGCTGAGCAAAACGCCAAAGGCTATCCGTATAAAGTCGATGGCTCTATTCGTAATGAGGTGTTCAGCCGTCGCGGCGGTGTCTATTTCGGCGTGAAACATTTGCTGGGCTATCCGGCGAATTATTCTCAGCCGCTTTACCGTTTTGCCGATTTCAATGCGGGCTGGTACGCCAGTCGCAACGCCGCGTTCCAGAGTGCGGTCAGTAAGGCCTCGGGCATTCCGCTGGCGCTGGACGGGGATCTGATCAATTACGGCACCGATAAACCCGGCAGCACGGAGCTGGCGGTGCGCACGCTAAGCAAGCGTCTGGATCTCAGCCAGTCTGCCATCCGCAAGGCGCTGGAGAAGGGGGATCAGCCTGAGTTTGAGGACACGAAGCTTTACAAGCAGGTGTTTGCGCTGGCAGATAAAACCACCGGCAAGCGTCAGCCGCGCGAAATCCTGCCGGGGATTACGCTGGAAAGTCCAAAAATTACCCGCACGCTGACCACGGCGTGGTTTGCAAAACGGGTAGACGGACGCCGCGCCGAGTGCGTCCGCCGGGCATCGGCACGCTAAAGAACGCGAAGTGGGCCTGAGGAATCGTCTTAAACCTGTTTTAACCGGCAGGTTTTATTCTTTTATTTTCGGGCTACAGCCACCGCCCTTCGTGGCCTGCGGGTTATTTGCCGCGGAAATATAATCAGCATCAATTGAAATGCGATGAAATAAAGGCTTGCTTAATAAATCCTGCTGTGTGTAAATAGCGTCAACGGTTTGTGGTTAAGACCTATTTATGTAAGACATTTTAGTAAAGCAGTTCCTGGTTCAAGTGATATAGCAAATCCTTTCTCCGACGAATTTCCTTCTCTGATGCATCCATAAGTATTTCAAATAAAAACAGACCTATATTGCCCTATGGCATCATAAAATAAAAACGAAGAAGGTATTTCCTATGTCTAATAAAATGACTGGTTTAGTAAAATGGTTTGACGCTGGTAAAGGTTTCGGTTTCATTTCTCCTGCAGACGGCAGCAAAGACGTGTTCGTACACTTCTCTGCAATCCAGAGCAATGATTTCAAAACCCTGGACGAAGGTCAGAACGTTGAGTTCACCATCGAACAAGGCCAGAAAGGCCCTTCAGCGGGTAACGTTGTCGTTCTGTAATGTCGCCTGATATTGAAGGCAAATCACCTGCAATAGCGAAGATGGGGTAAACCCGGAGCAGACAGGAATCATTGTTTCAATATCGACATGCTGAACCACAAAAATAAACCCTGGCCAAGGCCGGGGTTTATTATTTATAAGCTTCCAGAATTATTTCGGGAGCCACAACAGAAAAGCCGGTTTTCTTTATTTATCGGATTCTGCGTTAATCAACGATAAATAAATATGTCAGTCGTTTTTTCTGTTGTGACCAGGCCATGCTCAGGCTGCGTAATGTTGGAGTGTACGATGGACGCTTACGCCATAATATGACGGCCGGGAAAGCACCGGCAAATCCCCTTTCTCCTTTGGCTGGCTCTGCGTTAGCCGCCATCATTGACGTCAGTGACCTCCTTTTCGTCAAGCTTTGGGCAAAAAAAAGCCCGCACGCGGCGGGCAAAATAACAGGGTTCTACAGGGGTATTACACAGGGACATCACACAACATTTGATGGATTTAAGATACCAAACGCTGTGTATGGTTTTGTCATCACCGGGTAAGGTTACTCCAGCAGATGTAAGCCTTATTTGTCTGCGTAATAACCGATGACCTGGTCGATTTTCGCATCCGCTAACGCAATTCCCTTCTGTATCAATGATTCTGAACCGATGCTGGCCAGCAGAATGACCACTGCAACAACCATTAATCCCTTGTAAGTCATGTTTTTCTCTCAGTGAGTGTGATGTTCATACGGGGTTTTGTTGCAGGCATTATGTGGCGATACCTGATGTATCACCACGTTTCCTTTCTCAGGGCAGGGGAGAAAGCATTACAGCGCCATGTGGCCGACGCCAAAATAAGTCACCAGACCAATGATAACCAGCAACACGATGGCTGCGGCGGTGTAGAGGATGATGCGTTTGGGGCTGTAAAAAGCCATAGATATGTCCTCATCGAAAAATAGTGTTCTGCAACGGGCGTTACAAAACCTCCATCATCAGCGCCATCACGTAGCCAATCGCTACGGAACCGCCTGCCATCATTAACCAAAAAGCTGTTGCTTTCATTTCACGCTCCTTGTGCCGGGACGGCCTGCCCCGGTCATCGATTTCAACGCCTGATTATAACAAACATGTAAATCATAGGAATAATGACATACTTTGATTTTAAGCCGTTGATCGGAAAAAATTTAACCGGAAATTGTGAAGCGCCTCGCTAATCCTCCCAAAAGCTCATTCCCTCTTTTAAAATTGACTGTGCTTATGCACATCACTCAATCCATTGATAATATGAATTAATCCACCGTGACTGTCTTTGTTGACGATCAAACATTGGGCGAGTGCACAATGGCAATTCATCCCGTTCGCTTTTTAATGAGTGTTGCAGTTGCTCATTATTTCAACGCTAAGGGAACCTCATGAACGGTCATGAAAATAAAGCGGTAAGAAGTGCAAACCGCAAATTCTTTGTCCGCACCATTCCGATGCTCATCCTGATGCTGATCATTAACCAGATTGATCGCACCAATGTCGGATTCATCAAACACAGTCTGGAAACGGACGTCGGCATCAGCACCGCCGCCTTCGGTTTTGGCGCGGGTTTGTTCTTCGTCGGTTACGCGCTGTTCGAAATCCCCAGCAATATGCTGATGGACAAGTACGGCGCACGCGTCTGGCTGACCCGCATTATGATCACCTGGGGCGCCGTGGTCTTTGCCATGGGCTTTGTGACGACGCCGATGCAGTTTTACGTGCTGCGCTTTTTACTGGGCGTGGCCGAAGCCGGTTTCTTCCCTGGGATCCTGTTTTATTTTCGTAAATGGGTACCGAATGTGTACCGCGGACGCGCCACGGCGCTGATCCTGACCGGATCGGCGGCGGCGTACTTGTTATCCGGCCCTGTGACCGGCGGATTGCTGGAACTGCATGATTTCATGGGATTGCCGGGCTGGCAGTGGGTGCTGTTTATTGAAGGTGCGCTGTCGGTGCTGGTCGGGATCGTGGCGGCATTCTTCCTGGTCTCCAGACCGGAAGAAGCCAAATGGCTGACCGCCGCGGAGAAAGAGGCGCTGAGCACCGCGCTGACCGAAGAGGCCAGTTCGCGTGATGTGAACACTCAGGGCCAGTCACGCTGGCAGTTGATCACCGACGGCAAAATGGCCTACCTCTGTTTTCTGTTTTTCGTGATGTGCATGACGGGTTACACGCTGGTGTTCTGGCAGCCGGAGATTATTGGCCGGATCCCGGGACTGTCGCCGTTACAGATCGGTTTGCTCAACTCCGTGCCGTGGATTTGCGCCATTATCGCCATCAATATCCTCGGGCGTGTCAGTGACCGTTTCCGCGGCAATCGTGAAACCATTCTGGCGCTGGCGCTGATTGTCGCCGCCATCGGCACCTGTTTGTGTACCCTCGGTGGCCCGTGGTTTGGTCTGTTTGCGCTGTGCGTGGTGTGCGTCGGCACCAAATCCAGTGCGGTATTGTTCTGGCCTATTCCGCAAAGTCAGTTGCCGTCTTCCATCGTTGCGCCGGGCATAGCCTTGATCAATTCGCTGGGTAATCTGGGCGGATTCTTCGCACCGGCGGTCTTTGGTTATCTGCAACAAACTACCGGCAGCACGACGTCGGGGTTGTATATCCTCAGCGGCATTTCCGTGTTTGCCGCCATCACGTTGTTCTTCACCAAAACTCACCGCACGCCAACTCAACCTGACTATCACGCCCCGCAGGGACTGGAGCAAAAACGCCATGTCTGATACGCCAAAAATTGTCGAAATGCAGGTCATCCCGGTTGCCGGTCACGACAGCATGCTGCTGAACATCGCCGGTGCCCACCATTGCTATTTCACCCGCATTCTTCTGGTGCTCAAAGACAGCGCCGGGCACACCGGGGTGGGGGAATCGCCCGCGACGGGAGTGGTGCTGAAAATTCTTAACGACGCGATCCCGCATATCGTCGGCCAGGAAATTGGCAAAATGAATCAGCTGGTCAGTGATTTGCACAAACGCGATCTTGACGAACATAGCCGGCCTGCGCCGGTTCTGCCGGGCTTCCGGCCATGGGATCTCGAGCGGCATCACAATGCCGTGGCGGTGCTGGAAACTGCGCTGCTGGATCTGATGGGGCAACATCTCGGTCAGCCGGTGGCCCAGCTGCTCGGCCCCGGCAAACAGCGTGATGAAGTGCCGGTGCTGGGGTATCTGTTTTATATCGCCGATCGCCAGAAAACAGATTTAGCCTATCTGGAAGGGAAAGCGCAGGCGGGGCAACACCCGTGGTATCACCTGCGGCATCAGGAAGCCATGACGCACGAGAAAGTTGTGCAACTGGCCGAGGCCGCGCAGGACAAATACGGTTTCAGGGATTTCAAACTCAAAGGCGGCGTTCAGGCGGGAGAAATCGAAATCGACACGGTCAGGGCGCTGAAACAGCGCTTCCCGCAGGCGCGGATAACCGTTGACCCGAACGCCTCGTGGTCGCTGGATCAGGCGATTTCGCTGTGCAAAGGCATGCACGGAATTTTGTCTTACGTTGAAGATCCGTGCGGCGCGGAGCAGGGTTTTTCCGGGCGGGAAACGCTGGCGGAATTCAGGCGCGCTACCGGTTTGCCGGTCGCCACCAATATGATTGCCAATGACTGGCGGCAGATGAGCCATGCGCTGCAACTGAACGCGATAGATATCCCGCTGGCCGATCCCCATTACTGGTCGATGCGCGGGGCAAATACCATCGGGACGTTATGCAATGCGTGGGGACTGACGCTCGGTTGTCACTCGAATAATCATTTCGACGTATCGCTGGCGATGCTGGCGCATCTCGGTGCGGCAGCGCCGGGGGAGATTACGCCGTTTGATACGCACTGGATCTGGCAGGAAGGACAGCATCTGACTAAAAATCCGCTGCAAATCAAAGACGGCAAACTGGCGCTGAACGATCTGCCGGGACTGGGTGTGGAGCTGGATATGGATGCCGTCGGCATTGCCCATCAGCGCTACAACAACCTGACGCAAAAAGACCGCGATGATGCGATCGCCATGCAATATCTGATACAGGGATGGAAGTTCGACGGCAAGCGCGCCACGCTGGTGCGCTGATTTTTCTGCCTTAATTCAGGTAGTCGCCTGCGGAGGTCAGTTTGCTGTGTGCGCTGGCATCAAGAGGTGTTGCGGGCTGGGTGCTGCTTTCGCTGGCTTTGCGGCTCAGTTCGGCTGCAACTTCCTGCGCGCTGGAAGGGTAAGCGACGGCAAAGCTATTAAATGCGGTGAGGCTGAGCATCAGGCTGAAAAGAGCGAGGGTAGTGCGTTTCATTTACGGGTGTCCGGTGTATTCACATTTGGTCATAAGATTTGTGTGAGTCAGTCACTGAACGGATATGCTTTACTCATAAGAAACGGGAGCGAATTACGCTCCCGTTCATCATTTATTCTGCGCTCAAGTGCTGCCTTACACGTGCTGGAGCGTATTATGACCTGCTTCTGATTTATTCGGTAAGCGAATCGTGGCAGAAAGAACCAATGATACGATCAATAATGCGGTGATGATGCTGAAGGTCACCGCGAAGCCGCCGAACAGGGAAGCCACCAGCGAAGCGAAGATGCTGCCGATACCAAAGCCCAGATAAAGCAGACCGTAATTTTTGGTCATGTTGTTCAGCCCGAAGAAGTCGCTGACCAGTGACGGATACACGGTGATGGTACCGCCGAAGCTGAAGGCCACGCAGGCCACAGAGATAAAGAACATGGTTTCGTTCATGTGGGTGAACAGCATCATGCTCATACCGGCCAGAGATACGACCTGTGCGATGGAGATAACGCGGATACGCTGCATTTTGTCAGACAGCACACCCAGCACCAGACGACCACTCAGGTTGGCAATCGCAATCACGGTGACGGCATTGGCCGCAGTCAGCGCATCCAGTTTTACCAGGCTCTGCCCGATATCTTTCGCTACGCCAATCACATACAAACCACTCATGCAGGCCGTCAGGAACATCAGCGCCAGCATCCAGTATTGCGGTGCGCGAACGGCTTCTGCCAGCGTAAATTCACGGCTGTCTTTGCTGTTATCGTTAAGAGAGTTTTCTTCGCGGGTCACGTCGGCTGTTTCTTGTTTCGGCGCATCTTTCATCATCAGCGCACCGGAAATCACCATCACCATCGCCACGCCGCCCCAGATCATAAAGGTGTTTTGCAGACCTTCCGTCGCCAGCAGGTGGCCGCAGACAAATTTGAACAGCAGGCTGCCCAGACCGTAGGCGCCGATAGCGCAGGCGGAAATCATCCCCTTACGCTCAGGGAACCATTTCACGCAGTTAGACAGCGTCAGCAAATAACCCGCACCATCCGCCAGACCGACCAGCACACCGGCGCTGATGTACAACATGATCACGTTATCGGAATGAGCAGTCAGGAAGAACCCGGCTGCCATCAGCACGCCTGCGGCGATGGTGACGTTACGCACACCGAAACGCTCCTGAAGTTTGCCGGCCACGGAAGAGGAGAGCGCCAGACACAGGCTGAGGATCCCAAAGGTCAGCGCGATGCGGCTGACCGGTTCGCCCAGTTTTTCAGAAAGCTGACCGTTGAACAGGCTCCAGGTATACACAGAACCCAGCGCAAGTTGAGTCAGAATGGTACCGGCCAGAGTCAGCCAGCGGGTACGGTTGTAGTTCGGCATGCCAGATTTGTCACTCATAATGGGTTCTCCCGAGCGAAGTAGATTCAATTAACTGTGGCTATGATAATCCTCGCGTATATATGCGGTTCATTTGCGGCGTGAGATGCATGAGTTGCGGAATGAAATGCATTGCTGGCGGTATGAGTCGCCATTTTCAGGCCAAAAACGCCTCAAAATTGGACTTAAAACGCCTCTGCAGCCCTTGCGGGGCGCGGGTTTTAGTTGATCTGGATCACTAATCCGGCGATTAGTTTTTTCATGAACGATGCCACATTTTGTCCCGAAGGCTTTTTTGTGACGTGGGAGCGATCAGCATGATTACGGAAGGTTGTTTTCTGCGCAAAACGGGCGGCCACATTTATTTTTGACGATGTCATTTTTTCAAGGTTTTAGTCCCTGTTGCGAGGTTACACTTCCGGCGTGCATGAGGACGTATGCATGTGGTCGTTGACGTGTGTCAACGGATTGATATACTACAGCAACAGGAGGCCAATGAAGGCACATCCTAATAAACATATTCACGCGGCCATTGAATATGCGATATCCAAAGGCTGGCATTTTGTCGCTGGCGGCGGCAGTTCTCACTGCTTTGGTCGGATCCGGTGCGGAATCCCTGCTCATCGTGAACATATGATGAGCATCTGGTCCACTCCCCGTAATCCGGAAAACCATGCTGCACAAATTATCAGGAAAGTAGATCATTGCCTGACTGATGAGACATAACACCAGGGCGGGAAACCGCCTTTTTGTCATACCTGAATAAGGAGATTCTTTGCCACTTTATAACTTCACGCTGACACTTTCCGGGGTGACGTCGGATACGGAAAATCTCGAAGATGCGCTTTTTGCGAGCGGTTGCGACGATGCTCTGATCGCTTTTTATGGCACCTCGGTGTATCTGGAATTTGACCGGGACAGTGCTTCTTTCGCCAGCGCTGTCATGACCGCTATCCGTGACATTGAATCAGCGGGTCTGAATGCCCGCGTGGAGTCGGTCGATTCGGCATTAGTCGGACTCAGCGATATTGCCGGGCTGGCCGGTCTGACCCGGCAATCGGTGGCGTTATTGAAAGATGGCGCAAGAGGGCCGCGTAATTTCCCGAATCCCGTCCAGCGGCTCAAAGGCAATTCCCCACTCTGGCGCTGGAAGGATGTGGCGGACTGGATGGTAAGGCAAGGGCGGCTGACAACGGGCGATGCGCTGGTTGAAAACGCGGCAATACTGGAAAACATTAATCTGGCACTGCAATTGCGCTCTGTTCCTCAGCCCCAACAGGTCAGTCAGTTTGCGCACCTTCTTGAGCACCAGGAAGACATCACCACATTTTCCTTTTGACCTACAACACTTCGGCATTCAGTGCGGCATTGATCGCAGCCGCCACGCCGGTCGGGTTTTCCCACATCATGGAATGACCGGCCTGCGGGACGATCGCGGTATGAATGCCGTGCTGCGGCAGCACGGCGACATCCGGCTCCGGGAGTGAAAACTCACCAAACAGTACGGTTGCCGGCATGCTTAGCTGGTAAAGCTGTTCGCGCCACGACACCGCTTCGCCTTCCACCAGCCCGACGGCCTGACGGTGAATCGCTCTGGGTGAGGCAATCCCCATACAGCCCGCCCAGATGTGATTATTGCCGCGAACCGCGACGTCAATCAGACGCGCGTGCCCGCTGCGCAGATACTCTTCTTCCGTATATTCAGCGACCGAACGGCTAAACACGCCGCCTCCCGCATCCAGATTGGGTTCGGCGACGATCAGCCGCTGAATAAGATCTGGCCGCTGCGCCGCCACCATAATCGCAATGCTGCCGCCCATGCTGTGGCCGATCAAATTCACCTGCGGTACGCCAAGGCTTTCCAGCCAGGCAATCACGCAATCAGCGTGGGATTGCAGGCTGTAACTGAAATCATCAGGTTTATCGCTGTAACCTGAACCGGCAAAATCAAGCAGGAGGGAGCGACGTGGTCGCAGTGAGGCATCGGTCGCCACGCGGGGAAAGTCGCAGGAAGCCGCACATCCCAGACCGTGTAAAAACACCAGCGGCACGCCCAGCCCTGACAATTCGTGGAAACGCAGATAAAAGTCCGCACCGGGTACTTTGAAAGATTTCATCTCAATCCTTTCTTAACGGCATAAGTGCAATCTGCGGATTATAAGCAGGATTTTTCTCAATGACTGTATAAAAAACGAGTGATCGGACGGGCCGTCATTCCAGACATTATTTTTAAGAAGTAATTTGGCTTAATACATTCAACTTGTGAGTATTTTTGGCAAGCCCTTCCCACCGGGCGGGCAAGTGATAGCATGGCGCTCTTACTCATTTTAGGGATTTTTCTGATGGTCAGGTTAGGAGGTTGTGTAGCGGTGATGTTGGCGCTGGCGTCATTTTCTGCATCGGCTGTTACGCAGTATCAATGTGTTTTAACGCATCATACCCAGGCAGAAGATGGCAGCGATGTGTCGGAAGTCGTCAATAAAAATGCAGCAGTTTATGATGCGGGCAATACGTTCAGTTTTTCGCCGGACGGCAGCAAGCTTATCACCAGCCCGGAACTGACCGATATTATCGGTAAGGATAATCAGCCGATGAAAGCGGGCGCTCAGGATAACCTGATGTATATCCACACAAAAGACAGCTTTGTGGTGGCGACACAAACCGAGGGTTACGTTTACGGCGATTGTAAGCTTAACACCGCCCGCTGACGGATGGCCTGTTTCGAGCCCTTGCCTTGTGTTAACTCGAAGTCGTCAGGCCATCATCGTGCAATATCCTTTTCGTTAATAAATAGAAACACTCCTGCTACTTCATTAGCACACTTCTTATAGTCGCCTGTTTCTCTACGGGCTATCCTTGCGCACTTTTCCAGACCCCACTCTTTTTCATTTCGCCCGCTTTAAGAAGCAGACAATAAAGGTATTTGCCCGCTTATGGCCTTACTTAACGACGAAATTCGCGACCACACCGCCGAGTCCGTCCTTTTCGTCCGCCGCGCCGTGATTGCTTTTATGGTCGTGTTTCTGTTGTCCGCCGTTCTGGTGCTGAATCTGTATCATTTACAGGTGGGGATGCACGATTTTTACCAGACCCGATCGAATCAGAATGACATTAAAATGTTGCCGATCGCGCCAAGCCGCGGGCTTATCATGGATCGCAATGGCGTCATCCTGGCGCAAAATATCACGTTATATCAGTTGCAGATGATCCCCGGAAAAGTCCCGGATTTACAGGCCACGCTGAACGCGCTTAAGCCGATTGTCGATCTGACGCAGGACGATCTCGACAGCTTTCATGATGCGATGATCCACGGGCGTCGCTTTGCACAAATCCCGCTAAAACTGGCGCTGACCGATATCGAAGTCGCCCGCTTCTCCGTCAACCAGTTCAAATTTCCCGGCGTCTCGATCAGCACCTATCAGCAGCGCCGCTATCCGTATGGCGCCGAACTGGCACACGTGGTCGGGTATGTGTCGAAAATTAATGATAAAGATGAAAAACGCCTCGACGCCGAAGGCTTGTCAGAAAACTACGCCGCAGATCATGATATTGGTAAGCAGGGCGTTGAAAAGTATTATGAAAATATTTTGCATGGCCGTACCGGTTATCAGGAAGTGGAAGTGGATAACCACGGGCATGTGGTGCGTTTGCTGAAAGAAGTGCCGCCACAGGCCGGGCAAAATATCTACCTGACGTTAGATCTCGACTTGCAGCAATACATCGAGAAAGTGCTGAAAGGCCAGCGGGCGGCGGTGGTGGTAATGGATCCGCGTGACGGCGGGATTAAGGCGATGGTATCCAGCCCGAGTTACGATCCGAATCCGTTCGTGAACGGCATCTCCAGCAAACAATACAGTGCACTGCTGAAAAACCCCGATCTGCCGCTGATTAACCGCGTGACCCAGGGGCTTTATCCACCGGCCTCGACGGTAAAACCTTTCATGGCGACCTCGGCGCTGTTTGAAGGCGTGATCACCCCGCAGACCACCTTCTTCGGTGCGCCGACCTGGACGCTGCCGGGTACCCAGCGCCATTACCGTGACTGGCTGAAAACCGGCCACGGGATGCTCAACGTCACCAAAGCTATCGAGGAATCAGCGGATACCTTCTTCTATCAGGTGGCGTTTGAAATGGGGATCGACCGTATTCATACCTGGCTGAGTAAATTCGGTTACGGTAAATCCACCGGCATAGATCTGGATGAGCAGTACAACGGCGTGCTGCCAAGCCGTGAATGGAAATTGAAGGTGCACAAGAAGGGCTGGTATCAGGGCGATACGGTTTCTGTGGGCATCGGGCAGGGCTACTGGGTGGCGACGCCTATTCAGATGGTGCGTGCATTAAGTGCGCTGGTGAATAACGGTAAGCTGGAGACGCCGCATCTGCTGTATTCGTCAAAAAGTGGCAAAGTGATTACGCCGTATAAGATGCCGCCGACGCAGCAAATTGCCGATCCGAAATCTCCGATCTGGGGGATCGTCAAAAACGGTATGTTCGGCATGGCGAATCTGCCAAACGGCACCGGCTACAAACTTTTCCATACCGCGCCTTATCAGATAGCGGCGAAATCCGGGACATCTCAGGTGTTCAGCCTGCGTGAGAACCAGACCTATAACGCCAAAATGACGCCGGTACGGTTGCGTGATCATATCTTCTACACCGCTTTTGCTCCGTACAAACATCCGTCCGTGGTGATGGCGCTGATCCTTGAAAACGGCGGCGGCGATGGCGTGATTGCCGGGCCGACGGCGCGTGCGATTCTGGATCATATCTTTATTCCGCAGCAGGCCACCCAGTGCGATCCGGCGAAAGCCGATAATCCGATAGACTGCGAACAGCCGGTGCCGGTCCCAAATTCGCTCGGTTTTAGTGAGCATTAATCGGATATTGCGTGTTATTTTTCACCCCATTTGCCCGCAAGACTGACTTTACGGACTTCTCTTAGTCTGCCGGTTGCCCGCTGGTGGTACCCAACGGCAGTTCACTCGGCACCTTGTGCCTGATTGACGTCAAGCCGCGCGATATGGACGCCGATGAGCGTCAGTTGCTGCGCGATTTAGCCAGAATGGCCGAGCAGGAAATCGGGGCGCTGCAGATGGCGACCATGGATGAACTGACGCTGGTGGCTAATCGTCGCGGCTTCGAAGCGCAGGCGCAGCAAACGCTGAATGCCTGTCAGCGTCTGGGATTACCCGCCACGATGCTCTTCTTCGATTTGAATGATTTTAAAGAGATTAACGATAAATTCGGGCACGCCGAAGGTGACCGCGCGCTGACCGTTTTCGCCGGCATTCTCAGCGGATTATTGCGCGAAACGGACGTGGTGGGGCGGCTCGGCGGGGATGAGTTTGTCGCGCTGCTCACCAACGTCAGCCATCTCGAAGCCACTGAAATCATGCATCGACTGCACGAAGCCGTGGTCGGATGGAATCTTCAGGAACAGCGCGGATACAACATTAAATTCAGCGTCGGGCAGATCGAATATAACCCGCATAAACATGACTCCGTTCACAGCCTGCTGGCGGACTCCGATCAGGCGATGTACAGCCATAAACAACTGAACAAGCGGGCTGCTTTCAATCATTAATGCGTCTGTGTCATAAAATGACGACAAACCGGTAAAGGCCTGTCGTCATTTAACGACATTTATACTGCTGTTTTTAAAGTGATTTAATTATCAGGCAGGTTTTTGTTGGGCAATGGCGACACTGTGACTGTTTTTTCAACGGCTTATTCGGGCTTTGCCCCGCGTAAATCACGTGCTGAAAAAATAAAACGTAGCCTATTCAATGCTATAAAAATGTTATTTTAATGTTGGCATGCATTGTGCTAGTATCCTGTCAGTTGCTCATTCACCTGATTATGATTGGCTCACGCGAAAGCGTTGATATGCTCATAATGCCCGAATGACGCCAAAGAAACGGTGCCTATCGTTCACCAGACCGATAATCGTTGCGCAAGCACGTTATCAAGCATCGAACGACACGTTGAGTGAGGCACCACCTCTTCCGGTTTGCTGAACGCCTGCAAAAGGCGTTCAGCAATACCTCCCTCTGAAAACTTCCTGTTTCACCCCTTTCGCGCTAAACCCCCTGTTGCTTTGCTGTCGCACTGGCTGTTCAAACCGTTGTCAGCTAGCATGGCGTCATCTGTTGAAAATGAGATGAATGCGTTGAAAAGAGGACGTTTATTCCCCGGCTCGTTACGTCAGCTGGTATTGATGGCTTTCCTGCTGGTGCTGCTGCCTTTACTGGTGCTGGCCTATCAGGCCTATGACAGCCTCGATCAGCTCAGCCGTCAGGCGGCCCGCATTAACCGCACCACGCTGAGCGACGCCCGCCGCAGCGAAGCGATGTCCAGCATCGCGCTGGAGATGGAGCGCAGTTACCGCCAGTATTGCGTCCTCGACGATCCCACTCTTTCCCGCCTTTATCAGAATCAACATAAACAATATTCCCAGATGCTGGATGCCCATGCTTCGGTGCTGCCGGATTTACGTTATTACCAGACGCTGCGTACTTTACTGACCCAGCTCACTACGCTGACCTGCCACAATAACGCCCCGGATGCCGACTCTTCTGCACGCCTGGAAAACTTCTCCCGCACGAATGCCGAAATGGTTCAGGCCACCCGTGAAGTGGTCTTTTCACGCGGCCAGCAGTTGCAGCGGGCTATCGCCGAACGTGGCCAGTTTTTCGGCTGGCAGGCGCTGGTTCTGTTCCTGCTTAGCGGTGCACTGGTGCTGCTGTTTACCCGCATGATCATCGGACCGGTTAAGGGCGTTGAGCGCATGATCAACCGGCTGGGTGAGGGGCGAAATCTGGGGGATGTCACACGCTTCAAAGGCCCGCGGGAAATCCGGTCACTGGTACAACGGATCGTCTGGCTGAGCGAGCGTCTGGCCTGGCTGGAGTCGCAGCGTCATGAATTCCTCCGCCACATTTCTCATGAGCTGAAAACGCCGCTCGCCAGTATGCGCGAAGGCACCGAACTGCTGGCCGATGAAGTCGCCGGGCCTTTAACGCCGGATCAAAAAGAAGTGGTGGCGATCCTCAATAACAGCAGCCGCCATTTGCAGACGTTGATCGAACAACTGCTCGATTACAACCGTAAACTGGCCGATGCACCGACGCTCAGCGTGGCGGTTGATCTTAATGCGCTGGTGGCCGACGTGGTCGCGGCAAACTCTCTTCCTGCGCGTGCGAAGAAAATTCGCAGCGAAGTCCACATCGATGCGCCACAGTGTCTGGCTGAGCCGACGTTGCTGCGTCGCGTGCTGGATAATCTCTACTCCAATGCGGTGCACTACGGGGCTGAATCCGGTACTATTTGGGTCCGCAGCAGGCCGGGAGAAGGGCGGGTGATTATCGAAGTGGCGAACTCCGGCGCGCCGATCCCCGATGCCGAACGTGCGATGATTTTTGAACCTTTTTATCAGGGTAGCCAGCAGAGAAAAGGGGCTGTAAAAGGCAGCGGTCTGGGATTAAGCATTGCTCAGGACTGTATTCGCCGCATGCATGGAGAGCTGCAACTGGTTGCCGTTGAGGATGCGGACGTCTGTTTCCGTATCGAATTGCCCCTGACGGCTGAGAAGAATTAATAATGATGATATTTGCTGGCTGGTGCGCCCTATGAGCGCATTAACCTCACTGTTGAAATGTGCCGCTGCGCGCGTGCGCAGCGTGCTGAGCCGCCGGATATTTTTACTCGGCGCGCCGCTGGTGCTGATGGGCTGTGTGCCGCATACCACCGATAACCGCTATTATCAGCAAGTCTCCGATCAGATCGTTCCGGAGAGTAAAGTCACCGATTTTCGTATTGCGCCCTGTGAAACCCTGTGGGCGCTGGACGATGATGATGCGCTGACCAATTCCCTTTACTGGCTGCGTGCGATGGATTGTGCCGATCGCATGAATGATGCGCAGGCGCGTTTTCAGGCGCAGCAGATCCCCGCCACCCGCTGGGATCAGGTCTTCAAACAAAGCATTCTGTTATCCGGTGCCGATCCGGATCAAACCCAGCGCCGCGCGTTATTAAATAAAGTCAGCCAGTATCGCGGGCAGATGCCTGGCTCGATCCGTCCGCTGGTGCAGTTGTGGCGTGAGCGCCAGAATCTGCAGGTGACGCTGGGGGATGAAAAAGCCCGCAATCTTCGCCAGCAGGCGGTCGGCCAGGAAAAACTTCAGGCGATGACCGCTCAGCAGCAGGTGCTGGAAGACAGCCTGGCGGATACGCGCCGTAAACTGGAGAACCTGACCGATATCGAACGTCAGCTCTCCTCGCGCAAACAAATTCAGGGTGATTTACCGGATAACGATCCTGCCACACCGGCAAAATCTAACGCTGACTCCTCTGTCAAACCGGCTGAAACCTACACGCCGCCAAAAGGGCTGAACGCAAAATGACGCTACGCAAAGCCGCCAGTTTATTGCTGGTTGATGACGATCCCAGCCTGTTAAAACTGCTGGGGATGCGCCTGACCAGCGAAGGTTTTCGTGTCACCACCGCGGAAAGCGGAGCTGAGGCGCTGCGCGTCCTGCACCGTGAACGTATTGATCTGGTGCTGAGCGATTTACGCATGGATGAAATGGACGGCATGGCGCTGTTCGCCGAGATCCAAAAATTTCAGCCGGGTATGCCGGTGATCATTCTCACCGCGCACGGCTCGATCCCCGATGCGGTCGCCGCCACTCAGCAGGGTGTCTTTGGATTCCTGACCAAACCGGTTGACCGCGATGCGTTGTATAAAGCCATTGATGAAGCGCTGGCGCAGTCCAGCCCGTCGGTTGACGAAAGCTGGCGCGAGGCAATCGTCACGCGCAGCCCGATCATGCTGCGTCTGCTCGAGCAGGCCAATATGGTCGCGCAGTCTGACGTCAGTGTGCTGATCAACGGCCAGAGCGGCACCGGTAAAGAAGTGCTGGCGCAGGCTATCCATGGTGCCAGCCCGCGCGCTAAGAAAGCCTTTATTGCCATAAACTGTGGCGCGCTGCCGGAGCAGTTGCTGGAATCAGAACTGTTTGGTCATGCCAAAGGGGCCTTTACCGGCGCGGTCAGCAGCCGTGAAGGGTTATTCCAGGCTGCCACCGGCGGGACATTATTTCTCGATGAAATCGGCGACATGCCGTTGTCATTGCAGGTGAAATTGCTGCGCGTGTTGCAGGAACGCAAAGTGCGTCCGCTCGGCAGTAATCACGATATTGACGTGGATGTGCGGATCATTTCCGCCACGCACCGGGATTTGCCGAAAGCGATGGAGAAGGGCGAGTTTCGCGAAGACTTGTTCTACCGGCTGAACGTTGTGGGGCTGAAATTACCGACGCTGAGTGAAAGGGCGGAGGATATCCCGCTGCTCGCCAACCATTTGCTGCGCATTTCTGCACTGCGGCACAAACCTTTTGTGCGCAGTTTTTCCACCGATGCGCTCAAAGGCCTGATGGCGGCCAGTTGGCCGGGCAATGTGCGTCAGCTGGTCAACGTGATCGAACAATGCGTGGCGCTGACCTCGGCGCCGGTGATCAGTGAAGCGCTGGTCCGGCAGGCACTGGAAGGTGAGAACACCGCGCTGCCCACCTTTGCGGATGCGCGTAACCAGTTCGAACTGAATTATCTGCGTAAGCTTTTGCAAATCACGAAAGGCAACGTCACTCAGGCGGCACGCATTGCCGGACGTAACCGCACCGAGTTTTATAAGTTGCTGTCCCGCCACGAGCTGGAAGCCACCGATTTTAAAGAGTAACGGGAATTTACTTTCAGAGGCTTGAGGTACATTCCTGCCGCTGAACTATGATACCTTTAGCGCCTTCGCGTGCCGCGCGCACCCGAAGCCAGACTGTGAACCATGCTGCCGCTCAGGAAGGCGGAGAGCAAACGAATGATTATAAGGGTCCGCCATGAAAAAGATTGATGCGATTATCAAGCCATTCAAACTCGACGACGTCCGTGAAGCGCTGGCAGAAGTCGGGATTACCGGGATGACCGTGACCGAAGTGAAAGGGTTTGGCCGTCAGAAAGGTCACACCGAGCTGTACCGTGGTGCGGAATACATGGTCGATTTCCTGCCAAAAGTAAAAATAGAAATTGTCGTGGCGGATGACATCGTGGATACCTGCGTGGAAACCATCATGACCACTGCGCAGACCGGTAAAATCGGCGACGGTAAAATCTTTGTGTTCGACGTGGCGCGCGTCGTGCGTATCCGTACCGGCGAGCAGGACGAAGAAGCCATTTAATTCCCGGTTGCGGCGAAAAAACGAAAAAGGCTGATATTTCATCAGCCTTTTTGCATTTCTGGTCTTTCTGCTTTAAATCACTTTATGCGGGCCAAAGCATTCGTAATGAATGTTGGCTTCACGGATGTTCAACGCCAGCAACTGTTTCGCCGCAAACTGCATAAACCCGACCGGGCCGCACAGGTAGAAATGCATCGCCGGATCGCTCAGCTGTGTACTGACGCTGCTCAGATTCATCAGCCCTTCATACTGATAATCCTCACCCGGTAAATCATTCGCCTGTGGCTGGTTATACCAGACGTGGCTTTCCAGCTGCGACAGGTTTTTCTGTGCGTCTTTTACCTCTGAGGCAAACGCATGTACCGCACCGTTTTCAGCCGCGTGCAGCCACTGCACCGGCGCGTGATGTCCGCGCGCTGCCAGCGTATTGAGCATGCCTAACATCGGCGTCTGACCGACACCGGCAGAAATCAGCGCAACCGGCGTGGTATCGCTGATATCCATAAAGAAATCGCCGTGCGGGGCCGCCAGATGGATGATGTCGCCCGGCAGCGCAAAATTATGCAGGAAGTTAGACACGGCGCCTTCCCCTTCACGTTTCACCGCAATCCGGTAGGTTTTGCCGTTCGGTGCCTGCGTCAGGGAATACTGACGGATTTCCTGATTTTCCAGTGACGCGTCGCGGATATACACCGCCAGATACTGCCCCGGCTGAAAGTCAGCGACCAGTTTGCCATCGACAGGTTCGAGCAGGAAGGACGTGATCAGTTCGCTCTGCGGCTGTTTTTCGGCGATGCGGAATTCACGCGTGCCGCGCCAGCCACCGGTTTTTTCTGCGCTGTCCTGATAAATCTCCGCTTCACGGTTGATAAACACGTTCGCCAGCACGCCATAGGCTTTGCCCCAGGCATCCAGCACTTCCTGACCCGGACTGAACATTTCATCCAGCGTTGCCAGCAGGTGTGCGCCGACAATGTTGTATTGCTCAGGCTGAATGGTGAAACTGGTGTGTTTTTGCGCGATGCGTTCCACCGCGGGCAGCAGCGCCGCCAGATTTTCGATATTGGCTGCGTAAGCGCAGATGGCATCAAACAGCGCCTGACGCTGATCGCCGTTGCGCTGGTTACTCATATTGAAGATGTCTTTGAGTTCGGGATTGTGTTCGAACATGCGGTCGTAGAAGTGTGCGGTCAGTTTCGGGCCGGTTGCCGCCAGTAATGGAATAGTGGATTTAACGGTCGCGATAGTGGCTGAATCAAGCATAGTGAACTCCGTGTCTTCGTCGATTTTATTAAACATGTATTTTAAATGCATCTTATATAAACCCACAATTTTTGTAAACACCCACTAAAGGGGTAAGGGCTTTACGTCAGGTGCCCAGGTCACAAAGCTGAAATATAGACATGTTCAGATGAATATTTATCCCTTGATTCCGGGCAGGAGTTCTTAGATCAAAGCCTTGCTGTATCTGGAGCCAATCGTTTGCCTAAAAACCTTAAACTGACCCTATCCGAAGGCCGCTTAAACATTTACACTGTGGCGCAGAACCCCGAGGGGCGTTTATTTTAGTTTGTTGAGTCAGGAGATGCGGATGTTAAAGCGTGAAATGAACATTGCCGATTATGATGCTGAGCTGTGGGCAGCAATGGAAAAAGAAGTTGTTCGTCAGGAAGAACATATCGAGCTGATTGCGTCAGAAAACTACACCAGCCCGCGTGTCATGCAGGCTCAGGGTTCGCAACTGACCAACAAATATGCCGAAGGCTACCCGGGCAAACGTTATTACGGTGGTTGTGAGTACGTCGACATCGTTGAACAACTGGCTATCGACCGTGCAAAAGAATTGTTCGGTGCAGATTTCGCCAACGTTCAGCCACATTCCGGCTCACAGGCAAACTTCGCGGTGTATACCGCACTGCTGCAACCGGGCGACACCATTCTGGGGATGAACCTCGGCCATGGCGGTCACCTGACTCACGGTTCACCGGTTAACCTGTCCGGTAAACTGTACAACGTGGTGCCTTACGGTATCGACGAAAGCGGCGACATCGATTATGACGACGTAAAACGTCAGGCCGAACTGCACAAACCAAAAATGATCATCGGCGGCTTCTCAGCCTTCTCCGGTATCGTTGACTGGGCAAAAATGCGTGAAATCGCAGACAGCGTGGGCGCATACTTCTTCGTTGATATGGCACACGTTGCCGGTCTGATTGCGGCGGGCGTTTACCCTAACCCGGTTCCACACGCGCACATCGTCACCACCACCACGCACAAAACGCTGGCTGGCCCACGCGGCGGTCTGATTCTGGCGAAAGGCGGCGACGAAGAGTTCTACAAAAAACTGAACTCCGCAGTATTCCCTGGTGGCCAGGGCGGCCCGCTGATGCACGTGATTGCCGGTAAAGCGGTCGCACTGAAAGAAGCGATGGAACCTGAGTTTAAAGTTTACCAGCAGCAAGTGGCTAAAAATGCCCAGGCGATGGTGGCTGTGGTTCTGGAACGCGGCTATAAAGTGGTGTCCGGCGGCACGCACAATCACCTGTTCCTGATGGATCTGGTTGAGAAAAACCTGACCGGTAAAGAAGCCGATGCTGCACTGGGTCGCGCTAACATCACCGTGAACAAAAACAGCGTACCTAACGATCCGAAGAGCCCGTTTGTGACTTCTGGCGTGCGTATCGGTACTCCGGCAATTACCCGTCGCGGCTTTAAAGAAGCTGAAGCGCGTGAACTGGCTGGCTGGATCTGTGACGTGCTGGACAACGTGAACGACGAAGCCACTATCGAACGCGTGAAAAACAAAGTCCTTGATATCTGCGCACGCTTCCCGGTTTACGCGTAATATTCGTGAAGCCGTAAAGCTGCTAAAACCCGCTCCGGCGGGTTTTTTTATACCTATGAATCAGAATTTGTGAGCTGGCAGACATTCTTTTGTGATGAAGAGGTTTGCGGATTGCTAGCGATTGTGAGCTCTGTCAAAGTATTGGCCTCACACCGGAGGATCTATGGAATTGCGTTCCACACGCTGGCTGGCACTCAGTTATTTCACCTATTTTTTCAGTTACGGTATTTTTCTTCCCTTCTGGGGTTTGTGGCTCAAGGGCGAGGGCATTTCATCCGAAAATATTGGCCTGCTGCTCGGCGCCGGGTTAGTGGCGCGATTCCTTGGCACGCTGATCATCTCCCCCTCAATTAAAGATCCCTCTCATCTGGTCACCGGGCTGCGCATTCTGGCGCTGCTTACGCTGGCGTTCGCGGTTGGCTTCTGGTTTGGCAATGGCTGGGCGTGGCTGATGATCAACATCGCCGGTTTCAGTCTGTTCTTTGGCCCGCTGGTACCGCTGACCGATGCGATGGCGGGCACACTGCAACGTCAGATCAATATGGATTACGGCAAGGTACGCGTCTGGGGTTCCATTGCGTTTGTGATTGGTTCAGCGCTGACCGGCAAGCTGGTTGAAGTGTACGGTCATAACGCGATCCTCTACACACTGACCGCAGGTGTGGCGGCCATGCTGCTGGGAATGTTGCTGCGTCCGAGTGTGAAACCGGTGGGCGAACCGCGTCAAAGCGGTGCACCGACCATCTCCTGGAAAGCGTTGCTGGGCGAAAAGCCGGTGTGGCGCTTCCTGCTGTGCGTCACGCTGTTGCAGGGCGCTCATGCGGCGTACTACGGTTTCAGCGCCATTTACTGGCAGGATGTCGGGTATTCTTCCACGACCATTGGTTATCTCTGGTCGCTGGGGGTGGTGGCGGAAGTGCTGGTCTTTACCTTCAGCAAACAGCTGTTCAGCCGCTGGTCGGCGCGTGATTTACTGCTGCTTTCCGCCGTCTGTGGCGTGGTGCGCTGGGCAATGATGGGGGCGTTCACCGCGCTGCCGTGGCTTATCGTGGTTCAGATCTTGCACTGCGGCACCTTCACGGTGTGTCATCTGGCGGGCATGCGCTTTATCGCGGCGCGTCCGCGTGATCAGGTCATTCGCCTGCAATCGGTGTATTCCGCACTGGCGATGGGGGGCGGCGTGGCGGTGATGACCATGGTGTCCGGCTTCCTGTTCGAACATCTCCACGCGGGCCTGTTCTGGGTGATGGCACTGCTGGCGGTACCGGCGATTTTCCTGCGTCCGCAGGTCGCGCCGTCAGCACCGGCAACGCGCTAAGGCGCTTCGAGCAGCGAGCGGATACGTTTTCGCTGCTCTTTCGCCAGTGGCAGTTGGGTGTGGATCACCAGCGGATCGGCATCGGTGCTGCGGGTGGCGTAGGGGGTGACAATCATCGCCACGCCGCTCGGCGCACCAAATTTGTAGAAATCCGTCAGCGTCTGATATTTGATGTTCAGCGGCAGCAGCGTTGCTTCACGGATTTGCTGCTCAACCGCTTCTTCCAGCTGCGGATTGTCGTGGGTCAGCAGCAGAATTTGTTTTTCCTGCAAGGCATTTCCCTGCATCAGCCATGCGCCGAACGTGATCGCCACCAGCCCGATTTCATCTTCGGAAAGCTGGATCAGATATTCGTGCTCAAAGCCTTCCAGCGCTTCGCGCGTTGTCCGCACCAGGCGCGGATACATGCGGTTCACTTCTTCCTGCATTAAATTGTCGATACCAATGCCGAAATGACAGCGTTCGATCGCCGGGCCGAGATGCGCGAACAGCTGACCAACCAGCCCTTCGTAGCTGCTGAATTTCATGCCGGCGACTTCCTGAAAACGCCCCACCAGACTTTCGATGTGCAGCAGTAAACGCTGGTCTTCGGTAGAGCCTGAGCTCTGATAACTGTGAGTTTTCAACATCCGCAACATCAGCGTGAAAAATTCGCACTCACCGTCATCCAGCAGACCGTTACTCAGCGTTTGCAGCTGCATAAACAGCTCGCGCGCTGCCGTGTATTCGGCTTTCTCACGCAACCACCGGCGCTGTTGTTCGGTGAAACGCAGTCCGGAGGAGGGGGCGTTTTTCCATGCGCCGTTCTGCCATAAACAATATTGAAGGCAGATGCGCATCAGCTTGCCGTCGTGCTCGCTCAGCCCTTTTGGCAGCAGCGAGGAGCAGTCTTCAATCATCATTCCCAGAATGTCAGTCCTTAGCGCCGCCTTCGGGCAGGGCTGACTTTCGAAAGCAATGTGTAACCAGGGAAGAAAATAGCGGGGCACGAAATCGGGGGAAATACGTAATGTACGGCGCAAACCGTGAAACAAACATAAGCGCTGGGCAAGCGTATCGCCTTCAATGCGGCACTCTTTTTCACTGTATTGCATGACATCCAGATGATGGATCCGCTGAATTTCGCAGGTCACTTCTGCCAGATCGTCCCAGGTGGTGCGCAGATCAACACGGTTGATTTCACTGATGATTTCCAGTTGCACAGCCGTCAGCGGCGCGTACAGCATCAGCAACACGTGGCAGCGACGTTGCGAAGCGGAAAGCGCAGGAGTGGGTTGTGTTTCCAGAGTCATATCACCTTCTGTAATGGTGCCACATGAAATTATTAGTCAAGCATAGCAAACCGCCTGCCCGCGGCAGGGCATGGCTGGCGGGTTTTACTCCGGCTTACAACTCAGATCACAGATATTTTTGACGACCGCCTAAATGCACAGCAAAATACTGTTACTTAGTAACAATATAATGGCGCCTGATATGGAAATGACGTTACACCAGGCCCGGAACCGGCCTTTCTCCCGTTATGCCAAATGGCTGGGCACTGCGCTGTTCTGCCTGCCCGCAACGGTGCTGGCGCACCCGCACAGTTTTATCGATATGCAGACGACGCTGGTGGCGAATGAAACCTCGCTGACCGGGCTGAAAATGGTCTGGACGATGGATGAAATCACCTCAGCAGATTTGCTGTATGACGCGCAGAACGCTAAACCGGGGTCCGATATCTGGAAGAAACTCGCCGCCGAAGTGATGGCGCGGGTGCTCAGCCAGCACTATTTCACCAATTTCTATCGTGAAGGAAAACCGGTGAAATATCTGGATTTACCCAGCGAATATCAGCTTTCCCGCAAGGGCGATCAGGCGGTGCTGGAATTCGTTCTGCCGCTGGCAAAACCGCAACTGCTGGAGGGCAAACCTATGGAGTTTTCAACGTTCGATCCCTCGTACTTTGTCGATATGACCTATAAAGACAACGCTGCGCTGCGTCTGCCGCCGTCGCTTGAAAAGCGCTGCACGCTGGCGCTGTTTACACCGAAACCGGATGCTTCACTGCAAAACTACGCGCTGTCTCTCGATAAGGCCGATGCCCCGCCGGAAGATATGGATCTCGGGCAGCAATTTGCACAAAAGGTCACGCTGGAATGTCATTAATCTCAACGCCGTCGAAAACTCTCTCATGGCGTGATCTCTGGCCGCTGGCCATTTTCCTCATTTTGCTGGCGGGCGGCGGTGTGCTGCTGATGCACTACTGGCCGCGTATTTTGCTGAGCAGCATTATCTGGCAGCGGGAACTGCATCAGGAACTGGCCGGTCTGCTGCGTCAGGTGAAAGAAAATCCGATGCAGTCGGGCATGACGCTGGCAGGCTTCAGCCTTGTTTACGGGGTGATCCACGCCATCGGACCGGGGCATGGGAAAATCGTCATCACCACTTATCTGGCGACGCACCCCTCACGGCTGAAAAGCAGCCTGAAACTGACTTTTGCGTCGGCGATCGTGCAGGGGCTGGTGGCAATTTTGCTGGTCAGCGTAGTGCTTGGCGTGCTGCAACTCTCTTCACGTCAGCTGCATCAGAGCAGTTTCTGGATGGAGCGGGGGAGCTTTATTCTGGTGATGCTGCTGGGTCTTTTGCTCTGCTGGCGCGCACTAAAACGCGTGTGGCAGACGATTAAAAGTTTGCGCCCGGCACCGGCGATGCACATCCGCCGTCTTTCGCCGCTGGGAAACGAAGCGCACATTCATGATGAGCATTGCGGTTGCGGGCATCAGCACGTCCCCAGCGATCAGCAGCTTCAGGCCGGCGGAGATTTACGCACGCAGGTGGCCATTGTACTGGCGATGGGACTGCGGCCCTGTTCCGGCGCGATCATGGTGTTGCTGTTCGCGAAAGTCATCGGTGTTTACAGCTGGGGCGTGATCTCGGCGATCACCATGGCTGTCGGAACGTCCCTGACCGTATCGCTTATCGGCGTGCTGGTGTTTTACAGCCGTGCGCTGGCCGTAAAACTGAGCGCCACCCGGACGCCTGCGGCCTGGCAGCGGATCACCTGGTCGCTGCTGGCGCTGACCGGCGGGATTGTGCTGCTGGTGGCGGGTATGTTGCTCTACAGCTCCGGTGGCGGCGATGTCTCCCCGATAACCGGTGGTCCCTTCAGGGGGTAAACGGCAGGCATAAAAAAACGGACGCCCGATGGGACGTCCGTTTTTTTTAACTGACCGGCAGCGGAATTAACGCTTCAGCGCTTCGCTCAGTTCTTCACGCATGGTATTGAGAATACCTTTAACAACGCGCGGGTTACCGGCAACGATGTTGCCAGAAGAGTAATGGTTGTGTCCGCCAACGAAGTCAGTGACCACGCCGCCTGATTCACGCACCAGCAGTTCGCCACCGGCGAAATCCCAAGGCTTCAGGGCAATTTCAAAGAAACCGTCAACGCGACCAGCGGCCACATACGCCAGATCCAGCGCAGCAGAACCGGTGCGACGGAAATCTGCGCACTCAGTGAACAGTTTGCCAATCACATTGATGTAGCTGTTTGCGTGTTGTTTTGCTTTGAACGGGAAGCCGGTCGCCAGAATGGTGCCGTCGAGATCTTTCGCGTTAGTGCCGCGCAGACGGTAACCGTTCAGCTGTGCGCCCTGACCACGGGTCGCGGTGAACAGTTCGTTACGCATTGGATCGTAAACTACCGCAACTTCAGTGCGGCCTTTGATGCGCACGGCGATAGAAACAGCGAAATGTGGGAAGCGTTTAACGAAGTTGGTGGTGCCATCCAGCGGGTCGATAATCCATTGTACATCTTTGTCTTCGCCTTCCAGCTCGCCACACTCTTCACTGATGATGGTGTGTTTTGGATAGGATTTGCGAATGACGTCGATAATCATGTGTTCTGCTTCGCGGTCTACATTGGTAACAAAATCATTGGTACCTTTTTGAGTCGCTTCTACAGAATCTGGCGTTTCGTAATGTTTGGCAATCAGGTTACCGGCCTTGCGCGCAGCGCGCACGGCGATGGTGAGCATCGGATGCATGGATATCTTCCAACTAGGATGTTAAAGAACGGGAATACGGGAAACGGCGCGCAGTATAGCAGGGGTTCTGAAAATTAACTACCGTTGTGATAGGCTGTTGTGATTTTCCGCCACGCTCAGAGTTTGTATGCTGCCCAATATCCGTATTGTATTAGTTGAAACCTCCCACACCGGCAATATGGGCTCTACCGCCCGTGCCATGAAAACCATGGGATTATCCAGCCTTTATCTGGTGAATCCGCTGGTGAAACCTGACTCTCAGGCCATCTCGTTGTCTGCCGGTGCCAGTGACGTGATCGGTAACGCCAGGATCGTTGATACGCTGGACGAAGCCCTGGCGGGTTGCAGTCTGGTGATCGGCACCAGTGCGCGTTCGCGTACGCTGCCGTGGCCGATGCTGGATCCGCGTGAATGCGGCGAGCACAGCGCGGCTGCGGCACAAACCGCACCGGTCGCACTGGTGTTTGGCCGTGAGCGCGTGGGGCTGACCAACGAAGAACTGCAAAAGTGTAATTACCATGTCTGCATCCCGGCGAATCCGGAATACAGCTCACTGAATCTGGCCATGGCCGTGCAGATTATTGCCTATGAAGTTCGCGTCGCGCACCTCGCCTTGCTGGAAGCCGCCAAACCGCAGGTGGAATACGAAGAGTCACCGTATCCGCTGGTAGATGACCTCGAGCGTTTCTATCAGCATCTGGAACATACGCTGCTGGAAACTGGCTTTATTCGCCAGGCACATCCGGGGCAGGTGATGAGTAAATTACGTCGATTATTCACCCGTGCGCGCCCCGAATCTCAGGAATTAAACATCCTGCGCGGCATCCTGACGTCGATTGAAAAGACTAAGAACGACAAAGAATAAGCCATTCAGGCTGATAATAAAGACGACTTTATGTTTATTTATCAGCCTGTTAATCCCTTCTCTTACCCTCCGCTCTGACCGCTCTATAATACTTGAGTAAATTACTAGGTTAAATAGTTGACTGTTTTACTCGGGAATGGCAGACTCATTTGCATATTGCGACCCATTGTACTTTTTAAGTTCTTCAACACAGGTAATCATGCTATGAGACTGACATCCAAAGGCCGTTATGCCGTGACCGCTATGCTTGACGTAGCGCTGCATTCACAGGAAGGACCGGTACCACTGGCTGACATTTCTGAGCGCCAGGGCATCTCTCTTTCGTATCTGGAACAGCTGTTCTCACGTTTGCGTAAAAACGGTCTGGTTGCCAGTGTTCGTGGTCCCGGCGGTGGTTATCTGTTAGGTAAAGATTCAGCTGATATCGCCGTGGGCGCAGTGATTACTGCCGTCGACGAATCGGTTGACGCCACCCGTTGTCAGGGTAAAGAAGGGTGCCAGAATGGCGAACGCTGCCTGACGCACACCTTATGGCGTGATCTGAGCGAGCGCATCAGCGGCTTCCTCAACAACATTACGCTGGCTGAACTGGTCAACAATCAGGAAATCCTGGAAGTGGCCGACCGTCAGAACGGTGAAGTTCGTCGTCAGCCTAACGGCCGCCAGATGGAAACCATCAATGTCAATTTAAGAGCCTGATCGCTTAATCCACATTGATAACCGCTTTAAAAAGCCCGCGGAAATGCATATTCCCGCGGGCTTTTGCTTTTCAAAAGCCAATTCTTACCGATAAGTGCCCGCAAAACGTCATTTCCCTTTTAAGAATCCGTGAAGCCGTTTTAAACTGGTTGTCGTTTTTAATTCTTTCGTTCGCTGTCGAACGCGCAGTCCGGAGCTTGCCTGCCATGAAATTACCTATTTATCTCGATTACTCAGCCACGACGCCGGTCGATCCGCGCGTGGCCGGGAAAATGATGCAGTGTCTGACACTGGACGGTACTTTCGGCAATCCGGCTTCCCGCTCGCACCGCTTTGGCTGGCAGGCGGAAGAGGCGGTAGATGTGGCGCGTAACCAGATTGCCGAGCTGATTAATGCCGACCCGCGTGAGATTGTCTTCACGTCAGGCGCGACAGAATCAGACAATCTTGCGATCAAAGGCGCGGCTCACGCACAGCGTGAAAAAGGCAAACACATCATTACCAGCCAGACCGAACACAAAGCCGTGCTCGACACCTGCCTTCAGCTGGAAAGTGAAGGGTTTGACGTCACCTTTCTTGCACCGCGCAGCGACGGTATTATCACCGCCGCTGCCATTGAAGCCGCGCTGCGCCCGGATACGATTCTGGTGTCGGTGATGCAGGTGAACAACGAAATCGGTGTGATTCAGGATATTGCGACCATCGGCGAACTGTGCCGCAGTCGCGGTATTGTGTTTCACGTGGATGCGACGCAGAGCGTGGGTAAAATCTCCATCGATCTCAGCGAGTTGCCGGTGGATCTGATGTCGTTTTCAGCGCATAAAATCTACGGGCCAAAAGGCATTGGTGCGCTGTATGTACGCCGTAAACCGAAAGTCCGCATCGAAGCCCAAATCCACGGTGGCGGTCACGAACGCGGTATGCGTTCCGGGACGTTACCGGTGCATCAGATTGTCGGCATGGGCGAAGCGTATCGCATCGCCAAAGAAGAAATGCCCGCTGAAGTGGCGCGTCTGACTGTGCTGCGCGACCGGTTGTGGAAAGGTATTCAGAAACTGGATCAGGTGCACCTCAATGGTTCCGGGCAGCACGCGGCGCCCAATATCCTGAACGTCAGTTTTGCCAACGTGGAAGGTGAATCTCTGATCATGGCACTGAAAGATCTTGCCGTTTCATCTGGCTCAGCCTGCACCTCTGCAAGCCTTGAACCTTCCTACGTTTTACGTGCCATAGGATTGAGTGAAGAACTGGCGCACGGTTCGATCCGCTTCTCGCTGGGACGCTGGACAACCGAAGAAGAAATCGATTATGCCATCGCGCTGGTGGTGAAATCAGTCACCCGCCTGCGTGAGTTACCCCCGGTTTATACGAAATGAAGTGCCTCCCCGTGAAAGGGCGATTTACCTGTCATCATTGAAGATAAAAACAATCAGGAGTGCTGTTATGAGTTCCGAAGTAACGACCAATGAAGCCATGCGCGTTTTCCTTTCCACTCAGCCTGCCGATGCACGCTGGGGCGAAAAAGCCACTTTGAGTACCGATTCAGCGGGCATGACCATTCATTTGAATGGCGGCGACGCGCTGACGGCAATCTCACGTGCAGCGCGCCGTATCGATGGTCAGGGCGTTAAAAACGTTAAGCTGGCCGGTGAAGGCTGGGATCTCGAAAACAGCTGGGCGTTCTGGCAAGGCTTCCGCGGCCCGAAAGGCGCGCGCAACGTTGAGTGGGCTGAATTATCAGAAGATGACGCCACTACACTGAAACAACGCCTGAAAATCATCGACTGGGTACGTAACACCATCAATACTCCGGCGGAAGAGTTGTCACCTGAGCAACTGGCGACCCGCGCTGTGGATCTGATGTGCGAATTCGGCAACGATAAAGTCAGCTACCGCATTACCAAAGGTGACGATCTGCGTCAGCAGAATTATCAGGGGCTGCACATTGTTGGCCGGGGTTCTGATCGTCCGCCGGTATTGCTGGCACTTGATTACAACCCGAGCGGCGATGCTGAAGCACCGGTTTACGCCTGTCTGGTCGGCAAAGGTATCACCTTTGACACCGGCGGCTACAGCCTCAAGCCAAGCGCTTCCATGGACTCGATGAAAGCCGATATGGGCGGCGCAGCCACCTTGACCGGCGCTCTGGCACTGGCCGCGGCCAATGGCCTGAACAAACGTGTGAAACTGTACCTGTGCTGTGCAGACAACATGGTCAGCGGCAACGCATTGAAACTGGGCGACATTATTCGCTACCGCAACGGCAAAACCGTTGAAGTCATGAACACCGACGCCGAAGGCCGTCTGGTTCTGGCGGATGGGCTTATCGACGCCTCTGCTCAGAATCCTGAACTGCTGATTGATGCGGCAACGCTGACGGGCGCTGCGAAAACGGCGCTGGGCAATGATTATCATGCGCTGTTCAGCTTTGACGATGCGCTGGCTGCCGAACTGCTGGAAAGCGCGAAAGCCGAACACGAACCGTTCTGGCGTTTGCCGCTGGAAGAGTTCCATCGCGCACATTTGCCGTCCAATTTTGCTGAACTGAATAATATCGCGGGCCCTTCTCATACCGCGGGTGCAAGCACGGCGGCAGCTTTCCTGTCTCATTTCGTCACTGAATATAAGAAAGGCTGGCTGCATATCGACTGCTCCGCCACTTACCGTAAAAGCGCGGCGGATCAGTGGTCTGCGGGAGCGACCGGCCTGGGCGTGCGTACCGTTGCCAACTTATTGTTAGCAAAAGCCAAATAAATTAAGACAGCATGGCAAGAAGCACAACGGGGCGCTTAACGGCGCCCCGTTTCATACCATTACCGGAGTCAAGAATCATGAGTGTCCCACACGATCATCTCCCTGCCGGCGCAGCGGCAACAGACGGTGAAAACGAGCTCGAGCGCCTGCTCCGCCTGTCTGTCACCGCGGCTGCCTGGCGCCCGGCGTTCTATCAAACGCTGCTGGAATCCACGGTTTTTGTGCTGGGTGACGCAGGGCAGGATGACGCTGAAAAGCAGGGCAGTGTGGCGATCACCGCTGGCAGTGAACTGAATATTTTGCACTGGGAAAAGCAGGACGGCAGCTCAATCATTCCTTTCTTTTCCTCTGTAGACGTTCTTGAAAAAGCCAGTGCCGGCGAAAGCCCGGATGAGCAGGCGTTTGTCGCGCTGCCTGCCCGCGTTTTGTTTGAAATGACACAAGGGGAAGAATTATTTCTGAATCCGAAGTCTGAATACGGCAAAGAATTCTACCCAAGCGAAGTGACGCTGCTGCTGAGCAACGGCGGGTTGAATGCGCCTTCAGAACTGGTGCTGGATAAAGAAAGCCAGCTGCTGATTGGCCAGCCGGAGGAGTATCCCTCGGCGATGATCGACGCGCTGACCACGCTGTTTACTCAGAAAAAGCCGGTGCGCCGGGCGTTTATGGCCCTTATCCATGACAAAACCGTGGATGATCAACCTAACCTGCTGATCGGTGTAGAAGCTGACGGTGATGAACAGGAAATCGATGCGCTGATCCGCGAAGCCGGCAATGTGGCTGCCGAAACGTCTCCCGATGACCGTCCGGTTGATTTCTGTATCGTTTGCGAAAAAGAGCGCGGCATCAGCCATTATCTGATCAGCCACACCCAGCCTTTCTATCAGCGCAAATGGGGAAGCTGGTTGCGTAACATCATTCCTTCGTCCGGGCAGGCATAAAACGATAAGGTAAACGGGGCGCAAATCCCTTTATTGCCCCTGCTTTGTTTAAGGGAAATGGGGTGTTTGTGCTTGATCGTGAATCAATACCGCATTTTTTTAATTAAATGTTGTGATTCGGGTAGGCAATTTTAACTTCGCTCCCTATAATCACCGCCATTTTACGGCAGGTATAACATTAAATTAACCGGCCCTACCTATAAAAGTCAGCCAGAGGTTTTTCATGACTATCCAACGTACTTTCTCCATCATCAAGCCAAACTCCGTTGCAAACAATGACATCGGCGCAATCTACGCGCGTTTCGAACGTGCAGGTTTCACCATCATTGCTTCTAAAATGCTGAAACTGACCAAAGAGCAGGCTGAAGGCTTTTACGCTGAGCACAAAGGTCGTCCGTTCTTCGACGGTCTGGTTGAGTTCATGACTTCTGGCCCGATCATGGTTCAGGTTCTGGAAGGCGAAAACGCAGTTCAGCGTAACCGTGACATCATGGGTGCAACTAACCCGGAAAATGCACTGGCCGGTACTCTGCGTGCAGACTTTGCTGACAGCTTCACCGCTAACGCTGTTCACGGTTCTGATGCTGTAGAATCTGCACAACGCGAAATCGCTTACTTCTTCGACGAAAGCGAAATCTGCCCGCGTTAAGATTTTGGGCGAAGCCTGATTGGAAGATGCGCCGCATATTCACAAGAATTTGCCCTGGTCACCTTCCAAACATGGCAACTCTGCCCTAAAATTTGTACAATGTTGCGCCCCGAATGAGCCAGCCTCTTCGGGGCGCAATTTATTGCAGGCCACCTGAATGCCGCTGACAGGCAGCAAAAGGTCAGGCTCTGCACTTCCCTGGCGCCATAACGTGTAACAACGAGGCCATATTTCATTATGTTAGAATCTACAACTCCCGAGCAAAACGTGTCTGAAACCTTCCCAATCTCTGCAGAGGAAGTGAAAACTGTTGCTCCTGCTGCCGCAAAAATTAACCTTCTTGACCTCAACCGCAAACAAATGCGCGAGTTCTTTATCAACATGGGCGAGAAACCGTTCCGTGCTGATCAGGTCATGAAGTGGATGTATCACTATTGCAGCGATGATTTCGAGCAAATGACCGATATCAACAAACCGCTGCGTGACAAACTGGCGCGTGTGGCTGAAATCCGTGCGCCGGAAGTCGCTTCCGAACAACGTTCTACCGATGGCACCATCAAATGGGCGATTCAGGTAGGCGGCCAGCTGGTCGAAACTGTGTATATCCCGGATGGCGATCGTGCGACGCTCTGCGTTTCCTCTCAGGTTGGCTGCGCGCTGGAATGTACCTTCTGTTCTACCGCTCAGCAGGGTTTCAACCGTAACCTGCGTGTGTCCGAAATCATCGGCCAGGTGTGGCGTGCGGCTAAAATCATCGGTGCTGCGAAAGTCACCGGTACCCGTCCTATCACCAACGTAGTGATGATGGGGATGGGCGAACCCTTGCTGAATCTGAATAACGTGGTGCCGGCCATGGAAATCATGCTGGATGACTTCGGTTTTGGTCTGTCTAAACGCCGCGTGACCTTGTCTACGTCCGGTGTGGTTCCTGCGCTGGATAAGCTGGGCGACATGATTGACGTTGCGCTGGCCATCTCCCTGCATGCGCCAAATGACACTATCCGCGACGAGATCGTGCCAATTAACCGCAAGTACAACATCGATACGTTCCTGGCCGCTGTTGAACGCTACATCAGCAAATCCAATGCTAACCAGGGCCGCGTAACTATCGAATACGTGATGCTTGACCACATTAACGACGGTACTGAGCATGCGCATGAGCTGGCTGAGCGTTTGAAAAATACGCCGTGCAAAATCAACCTCATTCCGTGGAACCCGTTCCCTGGCGCCCCGTATGGCCGCAGCTCAAACAGCCGCATCGATCGCTTCTCTAAGGTGCTGATGGAATACGGTTTTACCGTCATTGTGCGTAAAACCCGCGGCGACGATATTGATGCCGCTTGTGGTCAGCTTGCCGGTGATGTGATCGACCGTACCAAGCGTACGTTGAAGAAAAAAATGGCAGCTGAGCAGCAGATTTCCGTTAAAGCCGTTTAGTCGTCAGAAGTGTGAGTAGGTGCGTTCGGGCTGTGCAGATACCATTTCACAGCCCGTTTGTTTATTGTCGGTGGCAGAATAAAGGGAATTAAGCATGACAATGCAAGGCAGTGTGAAGGTGCTGATGGCGGCGGGTTTAGTCGCTTCTTTGCTCGCCGGGTGCTCAAGCTCTCCGAAGGAGACGCAGTCAGCTACCGGTGCCTCACAGACGCGTCTTGAACTGGGAATGGCCTATCTCTCCCAGGGAAATATGGACGCGGCGAAACAGAATTTGCAGAAAGCCGCGGACAGTGCGCCTGACGATTATCGCACTCAGCTGGGCATGGCGCTTTACGAGCAAAAAACCGGCGATCAAAAAGCTGCGCAAAGTCGCTACCAGCAAGCGCTGAAGCTGGCGCCGCAAAATGGGACCGTGTTGAATAATTACGGTGCGTTTTTGTGTAGTTTAGGGCAGTATGTACCGGCACAACAGCAGTTTAGCGCCGCAGCTAATGCGCCTGATTACGGTCAGGTTGCTGACAGTCTCGAAAATGCAGGCTACTGTTTTCTGAAGGCAAATCAGAATGAGGAAGCGCGAGTGTTACTGAGCCGGGCATTAAAAATCGATCCCGATAAAGGCGCACCCTTGCTGACAGAGGCAACCAAAGAATTTGGAGAAGGGAATCGCGCTCAGGCAAAACTTCTACTGGATGTATACCAGCATGTTCTGCCAGCCACGGCTGACAGCATTATGTTACAAATTCGATTCGCTGCGTTAGCGGGCAATCCGGACAGCGTTCAACGCTACGGTAAGCAGCTTGCGCGTAGTTATCCACAATCCCAACAGTACCAGCAGTTCTTAGCTAATGAATACTGAAGCCTCCCAAGAAAATAAAGTTAAACTGACCGCAGGCCAACGCCTGTGTCAGGCACGTGAAGAGTTAGGGCTAAGCCATCAGGCCGTTGCAGAACGCCTGTGTCTGAAAGTCTCAACGATTCGCCAAATCGAAGAAGAAACGACGCCGGGCGATCTCGCTCCGACTTTCCTGCGTGGCTATCTTCGTTCTTACGCCAAACTGGTTCATATCCCGGAAGAAGAACTGTTAGATCTGATCGGTAAGCAAGCCCCCATCAAAGTGCCGAAAGTCGCTTCAATGCAGGGTTTTTCTCTCGGCAAGTCTCGTAAAAAACGCGATGGCTGGCTGATGGGCTTTACCTGGTTGATCGTGTTTGTTGTGATTGGCCTGACCGGTGCATGGTGGTGGCAAAACCATCAGGCGCAGCAGGAAGAAATCGCGACAATGGCCGATCAGTCAACGGCTCAACTGAATCAGGATAACGGCCAGGGGCAAACTATTCCTCTGGGCGGTGGTGACAATGCCAATTCTGCACCGACGACAGAAGATTCCTCTTCTGCGCCTGACGCAGCGGCCGGGGCACCACAGGCACAGAACTCAATTCCGTTGAACACCACGTCAACGCCAACGGATAGCAGCGCACCGGCTACCGCCGGAACGCCTGCAGCACAAGCACCTGCTGCAGTATCCACCAGCCAGCCAGCCACGGCTGAGAATGGTCTGCCAACCGGTGATGCACAAACTGCTGCGGCAGGTGCGGATCCACAAGCTGTCGCTTTGACATTCAAAGCTGACTGCTGGTTACAGATCGATGACGCGTCAGGTAAGACCCTGTTCAGCGGCATCAAAAAAGGTGGCGAAACCCTGAGCGTGAAGGGAACCGCACCTTATAAGCTGAAAATCGGTGCACCGGGTGCAGTGGATATTCAATTCCAGGGCAAGCCGGTTGATTTAAGTCGTTTCGTAAAATCAAGCCGTGTTGCGCGCCTGACTATCGCTGCCGAGTAATCGGCAGCTTGTCGGACGATTGCAACGATGGAGAGTGAAGTAATGCATAACCAAGCACCCATTACCCGTCGCAAATCAACCCGGATTTATGTCGGCAAGGTGCCTGTAGGTGACGGAGCACCGATTGCTGTGCAATCGATGACCAACACCCGCACCACAGATGTCGCGGCGACGGTCGCGCAGATCAAATCGCTGGAACGTGTCGGTGTCGATATTGTTCGCGTTTCCGTGCCTACCATGGATGCCGCTGAGGCGTTCAAGCTCATCAAGCAGCAGGTTAATGTCCCGCTGGTCGCTGACATCCATTTTGATTACCGTATCGCGCTCAAAGTAGCCGAATACGGCGTTGATTGCCTGCGTATTAATCCAGGTAACATTGGTAATGAATCCCGCATTCGCTCGGTAGTGGATTGCGCCCGTCATTACAATATTCCTATTCGTATCGGCGTGAATGGCGGCTCTCTGGAGAAAGATATCCAGGAAAAATTCGGCGAACCTACGCCGGAAGCGCTGCTGGAATCGGCGATGCGCCATGTTGATATTCTCGATCGCCTCAACTTTGATCAGTTCAAAGTGAGCGTTAAAGCCTCAGACGTGTTTCTTGCCGTTGAGTCTTATCGTCTGCTGGCGAAGCGTATCGATCAGCCTTTGCATCTTGGCATCACTGAAGCGGGCGGTTTGCGCGCCGGTTCCGTGAAATCGGCCATCGGCCTCGGTCTTTTGCTGTCCGAAGGTATCGGCGATACGCTGCGCATCTCGCTGGCTGCCGACCCTGTCGAAGAGGTGAAGGTAGGCTTTGATATTCTGAAGTCACTTCGCATTCGCTCGCGTGGCATCAACTTTATTGCCTGTCCGACCTGCTCGCGTCAGGAATTTGATGTCATCGGCACGGTTAACGCGTTAGAGCAGCGTCTGGAAGATCTGATCACCCCGATGGATGTCTCCATCATCGGTTGTGTGGTGAATGGGCCGGGCGAAGCGCTGGTGTCCACGATCGGCGTCACCGGAGGCCATAATAAAAGCGGCTTCTATGAAGACGGCGTACGTCAGAGAGATCGTTTTGACAACGAACAGATGATCGACCAGTTAGAAGCGAAGATCCGTGCTAAAGCGGCGATTATGGATGAGAGTAAACGTATCGTTATCAATCATCTTGAAAAGTAACATCGGTTGCGGGTGTCAGAGTACATCTGCATTATATTGAACCCGACAGGGGTGACGGCGTTGTGCGTTGAACCGCAGGACACAAACCCCCTATAATCGGGTTCATTTTTTATAAAACGATAGAGAACTGACGTGGCAAAGAATATCCAGGCCATTCGCGGCATGAACGACTACCTGCCGGAAGACACTGCGCTGTGGCAGCGTATCGAAGGTACTTTGAAACAGGTACTCAGTGGTTACGGCTACAGCGAAATCCGTATGCCGATTGTAGAGCAGACCCCATTGTTTAAACGCGCGATCGGCGAAGTGACCGATGTCGTGGAAAAAGAAATGTATACCTTTGAGGATCGCAACGGTGAAAGCCTGACGCTGCGCCCTGAAGGCACGGCGGGCTGTGTGCGCGCCGGTATCGAACATGGTCTGCTGTACAATCAGGAACAACGTCTGTGGTACATCGGCCCGATGTTCCGCTACGAGCGCCCGCAAAAAGGCCGCTATCGTCAGTTTAATCAGTTAGGTGTGGAAGTCTTTGGCCTGCAGGGCCCGGACATCGACGCGGAGCTGATCCTGCTGAGTGCGCGCTGGTGGCGTGCGCTGGGCATTTCTGAACACGTGACGCTTGAACTGAACTCAATTGGTTCACTGGAAGCCCGCGCCAACTATCGCGATGCGCTGGTGGCTTTCCTGGAGCAGCATAAAGACAAGCTGGATGAAGACTGCAAACGTCGCATGTACAGCAACCCGCTGCGCGTTCTGGACTCCAAAAATCCGGATATCCAGGCATTATTGAATGATGCTCCGCAACTGGGTGACTATCTTGATGAAGAATCAAGAGAACACTTTGCAGGTCTGTGTGAACTTTTAGAGCAGTCTGGTATCCCATATACGGTTAATCAGCGACTTGTGCGCGGTCTGGATTATTACAACCGCACCGTGTTCGAATGGGTAACCAGCAGCCTTGGCGCACAAGGTACTGTTTGTGCCGGTGGCCGTTACGACGGGCTGGTTGAACAATTAGGCGGGCGAGCAACCCCTGCTGTCGGTTTTGCGATGGGTCTGGAGCGTCTGGTGTTACTGGTTCAGGCCGTAAACCCGGACTTCAAAGCCCCTGCGACGGTGGATGCTTACGTCATTTCTTCGGGAGCAGGAACGCAAGGTGCAGCCATTAAACTGGCTGAGACACTGCGTGATGCGCTGCCGGAGCTGAAAGTGATGACTAACTACGGTGGCGGAAACTTTAAGAAGCAATTCGCCCGTGCAGATAAATGGGGTGCGCGAGTTGCCCTGGTATTAGGCGAAGATGAAGTCGCTAACCAGCAGGTTGTGATCAAAGACCTGCAGACTGGAACGCAAGAAACGCTGACGCAGAGTGATGTTGCTGTGCGTCTGGCCTCGATGTTGGGTTAAGGAGAAGGACACTGTGGAAGTCTATACCACTGAGAATGAACAGGTTGATGCTGTACGTCGCTTCTTTGCCGAGAACGGTAAAGCGCTGGCCATCGGCGTTGTTCTGGGTATTGTCGCCCTGGGCGGCTGGCGTGTCTGGCAGAGCCATCAGGATTCCGCTTTGACGGAAGCTTCTGCGTCTTTCCAGAAAGCGAATCAGGCGCTGACCAGCAAAAATCCGCAAGGCGTGGCTGAGCTGGAAAAGTTTGGTCAGAGCAATGACAATAACTACGGTGTGTTTGCCGCTCTGCAACTGGCCGATCACTTTGTCGAAATCAAAGATTTCGCGAATGCTGAGAAGCAGCTTCTTCAGGGGCAAAGTCAGGCCAAAGAAGACAATTTACGCTCGCTGGTGAACTTACGTCTGGCACGTGTCCAGATGCAGCAAGGCAAATTTGATGATGCACTCAAAACGTTAGATGGCGTGAAGGGTGAAGGCTGGACAGCAATGCAGCAAGGCATCCGCGGTGATGTTCTGCTCGCAAAAGGCGATGCGAAAGGGGCTCGTGAAGCCTTCAGCAAAGGTCTGGAATCTAAACCCTCTCAAACGCTGCAAACGATGCTGCGTATGAAATTGAACAACTTAGCCAGCTAAGGGGAACCCCGATGCAATTGCGTAAAACACTCTTGGTAGGATGGGTTTCTGTTGCCCTGCTGAGTGGCTGTTCATTGTTTAACAGCGAAGAAGATGTTGTCAAAATGTCCCCGCTGCCAAAAGTTGAAAATCAATTTACTCCGACTCAGGTCTGGAGCAAATCCGTAGGCGACGGTGTAGGCGATTTCTACTCCCACCTGCGTCCGGCCTGGCAGGACAGCACCATTTACGCAGCCGATCGTTTTGGCATCGTGAAAGCACTGGATGCTGACAGCGGTAAAGAAAAGTGGAGTGTTAACCTGTCTGAAAAAACAGGTTTCTTCTCCAGCAACCGTTCAGCACAACTGTCCGGCGGTCTGACTGTTTCTGGCGGCCATGTGTATGTCGGCAGTGAAAAAGCGGTTGTTTATGCGCTGAATACCGAAGACGGTACAGTGGCATGGCAGACCAAAGTGGCGGGCGAAGCACTGTCCCGGCCTGTGGTCAGCGATGGCTTAGTGCTGGTACATACCGGCAACGGGATGTTGCAGGGGCTGAGCGAATCTGACGGTACCGTGCAGTGGACTGCTAACCTCGATATGCCAACCCTGTCCCTGCGCGGCGAGTCAGCCCCGGCAGTGGCGTTTGGCGCAGCGATTGTCGGCGGTGATAACGGCCGTGTCAGCGCAGTGCTGATGAAAGAAGGTCAGTTAATCTGGCAGCAACGTATTTCACAAACCACCGGGACGACAGAAATCGATCGTCTGAGTGACGTGGATACTACGCCGGTTATCGTTGATGGCGTTGTTTATGCGCTGGCTTACAACGGTAATCTGGTGGCCATGGATCTGCGTTCAGGTCAGGTCATGTGGAAACGTGATGTGGGCTCTGTCAATGACATTATCGTCGACAGCGGCCGTATCTACATGGTCGATCAGGATGACCGTGTAATGGCGCTTGATACGCAAGGCGGCGTTAGCCTGTGGCGTCAAAGTGATCTGTTGCACCGTAATCTCACCGCGCCAGTGCTGTATAATGGGTATATCGTGGTGGGTGATTCCGAAGGTTACCTGCACTGGATCAATACCACAGATGGTCGTTTCGTTGCTCAGCAGAAAGTCGACAGCGATGGCTTCCTGAGTGCGCCGATTGTGGCAAGTGACAAGCTGGTCGTGCAGGCGAAAGGTGGCGAAGTTTACTCCTTCACCCGCTAATATCGCGCCCGGCGTCTGGCCCTGAGATCGTTTGATCGCGGGCTTAAAAACGGCTCCTGAATTGCTCAGGGGCCGTTTCGTATTCTGAAAACCGTGCAATTTTTCGATCTAATTGCGCTGTAACAAATTGAATTATAGCTGTTTGTCCAGAAGTGAAGGGCTGCAGACTATTTGCGTTTAGCTATAAATAAAAACACTGAGGCTTCAAAATGATACCTGTCGTTGCGCTTGTTGGGCGCCCGAATGTGGGTAAATCCACTTTATTTAACCGTTTGACCAAGACGCGCGATGCGCTGGTTGCGGATTTCCCGGGGCTAACGCGTGACCGCAAGTATGGTCGTGCTGAGATTGAGGGTAATGAATTCATCATCGTGGATACCGGCGGTATCGACGGTACCGAAGACGGCGTTGAAACCCGCATGGCTGGCCAGTCATTGCTGGCAATCGAAGAAGCGGACATCGTGCTTTTCATGGTCGATGCGCGCGCGGGCCTGATGCCTGCCGATCAGGGCATTGCCCAACATCTTCGCAGCCGTGAAAAATCCACTTTCCTGGTCGCGAACAAAACCGACGGTATTGACCCGGACAGCGCCGTCGGCGATTTCTACTCACTGGGTTTAGGCGAAGTCTACCCGATCGCGGCTTCTCATGGCCGTGGTGTGGCGCAGCTGATTGAACACGTGCTGATCCCGTTTGTCGGTGAAAAGCCGGAAGAAGTCGAACTGACGGAAGAAGAGGCTAACGCCGCTTACTGGGCAGAACAAGAAGCGACCGGTGATGAAATCCCGGAAGACGAAGAAGACGACTTTGATCCGCAGTCCCTGCCAATCAAATTGGCTATTGTCGGGCGTCCTAACGTAGGTAAGTCCACACTGACTAACCGTATTCTGGGGGAAGAGCGTGTCGTGGTTTACGACATGCCGGGGACCACCCGTGACAGTATTTATATTCCGATGGTGCGTGACGAGCGTGAATACGTTCTGATCGATACTGCCGGCGTGCGTAAGCGCGGTAAAGTTACTGAAACCGTTGAGAAATTCTCCGTCATCAAAACCCTGAAAGCAATTGAAGACGCGAACGTCGTGATGCTGGTGATTGATGCCCGCGACGGCATTTCCGATCAGGACCTTTCACTGCTGGGGTTCATCCTCAATAGTGGGCGCTCACTGCTGATTGTGGTGAACAAATGGGATGGCATGAGTGAAGATGCGCGTGCACAGGTGAAAGACCAGCTGGATCTGCGCCTTGGCTTTGTCGACTTCGCCCGAATCCACTTCATCTCGGCCCTGCACGGCAGCGGCGTGGGCAATCTGTTTGAGTCAGTGATCGAAGCCTACACCTGCGCGACCACGCGAGTGAGCACTTCCATGCTGACCCGTATCATGCAGATGGCGGCGGACGATCATCAGCCACCGCTGGTTAATGGCCGTCGTGTGAAGTTGAAATATGCTCACGCCGGGGGGTATAACCCGCCGATCGTGGTTATCCACGGTAACCAGGTGAAAGATCTGGCTGACTCCTACAAACGCTATCTGATGAACTATTTCCGCCGTTCATTGAAAGTGATGGGAACGCCTATCCGCATCCAGTTTAAAGAGGGTGAGAACCCGTATGAAGGCAAGAAAAACACGCTGTCACCACACCAGCAGCGTAAACGTCGACGCCTTCTGCAGCATCTGAAAAACAAATCCTAAACTGATGGGGTGCATGAAAATGTACCCCATTTTTTTGCCCCACTTTTCGCAAGGAACTGGCTGGATGTTTTGGCAGACCTGGAGTTTTGCATTTGGCGTAACGGTGCCAAATTTACTGATTTTGTTGTTAGGCATGGTTTTACGCCGTACCGGCCTGATGGACGACAGTTTTAATGAGAAAGCCAGCCGGCTTGTTTTCAATATCGCGTTACCTTGCCTGCTCTTTTTCAGTGTGGCGCAAGGGCATGATTCTTCGGGTTCTAACCTGCCGCTGGCGATTTATGGTGGCGTGGCGACAGTGGTGTCTTTCCTGCTGCTGGAACTGGTTGCGCTAAAGCTGGTGAAAGATCCGCGTGAGCGCGGCATTTTTGTGCAGGGCGGATTTCGCGCGAATACCGGCATCGCAGGGCTGGCCTATGCGTCGCTGGCCTTCGGCAGTGAAGGCATTGCACTCGGCTCGATGTATCTGGCAGTGACGGTGATCTTGTTCAACGTGCTGTCGGTGATTACATTGAC
The DNA here is from genome assembly GCF_019049655.1 of Rahnella rivi. GTDB lineage: Bacteria > Pseudomonadota > Gammaproteobacteria > Enterobacterales > Enterobacteriaceae > Rahnella > Rahnella rivi. Next base: position 217,667 of record NZ_JAFMOX010000065.1, on the reverse strand, counting down.
CCGCAGTTTGCAGGGCGGGCAGGGTAAGCGCATCGGAATACGGCCTGTGTTGCACGGTATCCTGACCAATCCGCTGATTATTGGCCTGGTGCTGGGGCTGGCATTCCAGCACAGCCATCTGCCGATGCCGGCAACGCTTGCCAGTACCGGCGCGTTCATCTCCGGCATGGCGCTGCCGCTGGCGATGTTGTGCGCCGGTGCCAGCCTTGACTGGCGGGCGATGTTTCGCAGTTCGAATGTGGCCGCCTGGTCATCCGCCTCGCGTGTGGTATTTGTGCCTGCGCTGATGACACTGGGCGCATGGGCTTTTGGTTTTCGCGGCGCGGCGCTTGGCGTCATTTTTCTTTTTTCCTGCACGCCCACGGCCGCAGGCAGCTACGTAATGACCCGCGCCATGGGCGGAAATGCCACGCTGGCGGCGAACATTATTGCGGTCACGACGTTGGGATCATTTTTTACCACCGCGCTGGGCCTGTATTTATTACGGACGCTCGGGGTCATTTAAAGGAGAGGCATGATGGAAGCATATTGTCCGGTTTGTGAGCAGCCAATGAGTTGGGTGAGCGGTCACTTTCGCTGCGACGCCTGCGGCACAGAATATAATCAAACGGCGTTATGCCCGGATTGTCAGCAACCGTTGCAGGAGCTGAAAGCCTGCGGCGCGGTCGACTATTTCTGCCAAAACGGGCACGGGATGGTATCTAAAAAACGGGTGCTGTTTACGTATTCCCCTTATTCAGAGGGATGATCATCGGGCTGAGCCTGTTTCCATAAATTCACCAGCGCTTCCGGGGCTTCGGTTTCGGGAATAATCACCACCAGACTGGCAGAATGCTCGGCCGATTCGACGTAAATCTCAATACGGAAATAACGCTGGTCACCGCGACCGGCGTTTTCTTTTTCCTGAGCGAAGGGCATGGCCTGGTTGATGAGCTGGCAAATTTGCTGCCGTTTGTCATCGCTCATTCCTGCAAGCTCGACCCTGCGCGGCCCGCTGAGTTTGGGGATAAACGCGATGCCGCCTTCGCGGTAAATCTCAATCACCGCATTACTTTCCAGCGAATCTAAAGGTTTCATTTACATCACTCCAACCTGCTCCCAGGCCTCACGAACCGCCTGAGCGACAGAAGCGTCAAACCGTTTTTCCGCATGCTGAACCGTCAGTTGGGCAAAAGTCACAAAGTCTGCGTCTTTGGGCAGGGACTTATCGCAGATCGTGTCATACCAGACATAACCGGCGCGTTCCCACGCGTTACCGCCAAGTGTCGTCGCCGCCAGATAAAATGCGCGGTTAGGGATGCCGGAATTGATGTGCACACCGCCGTTATCGTCGCGGGTGTTGACGTAGCCGCTCATGTCGGCAGGCTGCGGATCTTTGCCGAGCAGCGGATCATCATACGCAGTACCGGGATGCGACATCGACCGCAGGCCGGTGCCGTGAATGCCTTTTGCCAGTAATCCTTCACCAATGATCCAGTCGGCTTTATCGGCAGTCTGTTTCAGATGGAACTGTTTCACCAGCGAGCCAAACACATCCGACATCGATTCGTTCAGCGCGCCGGATTGCCCGTTATATTCCAGGCCGGCTTCTGTTTCTGTCACACCGTGGGAAAGTTCATGGCCAACCACGTCGATAGCAATGGTGAAGCGGTTAAATATTTCCCCATCACCGTCGCCAAATACCATTTGCTGACCGTTCCAGAAGGCATTTTGATAGCCCTTGTCGTAATGAACGGTGCCGAGCAATGCCAGTCCTTTATTGTCGAGAGAGTTTCGCTGATACGCCTGCCAGAAGAAATCATAGGTTACGCCGAGATAATCATAGGCTTCATCCACCGAGACATCGCCGTTACTCGCCTGGCCTTCTTTTCGCACGGATTCGCCCGGCAGGCGGGTGGTGTTTTTGGCGTCGTAAATATCGCGCTCAACCAGACCCGCTTTGGCCGTCACCGTCTTTTGCGGTTTGGCGTAAGGCTGGGCCATCAGGGTATTAACATGCACCAGCGTCTGTTTTGCGCATCTGCGCTGAGGTTCTGAGCCGTGTTCAATAATGCGGTTGAGCATATAAGGTGGGATGACGCTGTTGTAACGTTTCGCGGAACTGTGTTTCATCGTGAATCTCCTTATCAAGGGTCACCCGGAGGTGAAAGAAAGGTGTTCGGATATTCTGATAGTGAAAAGCGGCTAATGTTTAGTCATCAATTTTCAGTATAGAACCGCGCGACAACCTGCCCGTGAAAGATGAGATTTATCTGTCCGCCTGCGGGTTACACAATACCCCGGTCATAAAACAGGTTGATCATAAAGATGATGCGGACGGGGGATCACCGCGCGACCAGACGCCTTGCGTACCGATTCTCTCACCACCAGCTTCCCTTGTAACAGCTGGCTGGTATAAGGCGCGTCAGGGCGCAGCATGCGTCGCTGTAACAGCGCGATAGCCTCGGTTCCCAGCTCATCACGCGGCACGTGCACCGCAGTGAGCAGGACGTCATGGATCTCCGCCAGATTAAACCCGTCGGTGCTGAGCACACTGATATCACCGGGTACCGAAATCCCTTTTTTACTCAACGCAGCTACCACGCCGGACGCCATGTAATCTCCCCCGGCCAGAATCGCTGTCGGCAACGGTTGTCCGATGGGTAAAGCGTCCAGATATTCGAGTAACGCCTGTTCGCTTTCCTGCGCGCCAAAACCTGATGTGTTGATCAGATGATGGTTGTCGCTGAAGGTCTGATGGTGACGGGTGAAGGCCTGTTTGATGCCGCACAGACGCAGTTCCATGGTATGTCGGCGCAGGCATTGCAGCGTGACGATGTGCTGATGGCCCTGTGAAAACAGGTAGTCACAGGCAAAATCCCCCATGCTCTGATGATCGGGGCTGACGCTGTCATGGCGCATGTGCCGGTCATGACAGTTCACCAGCACGCAGGGTTTACCCATTTCCGCCGCCAGCAGATGAATATGGGGATCGTCGATACCGACCAGCAAGGCAGCTTCGGTCAGCGGGTCGGTCATTTTGGCGATAAACAACGCCGCGTTGGCATTTTCTTCTTCCATCGCGCAATAGCGCACCCGCACTTCATGGTGAGCCGTCGCCGCCAGGATCCCCTGAACCACTTTGTAGTAAAAAATATCGCTGCGTACATCGAAAGCGCGGGCCGGGGCGAAAATCATGATGTTGTTGAGCATCAGGCGACCGGTTGAAAGCCCGTTAAAAACACCCTGTGATTTCGCACATTCGAGCACGCGATCGCGTGCTTTGCTGCTGGTGTTATTTTTTCCGGCCAGAACCCGTGAAACGGTGCTGATTGAGAGCCCGGTCTGGTCGGCAATTTGCTGGATATTTAACTTTCCTTTCAAACTGTGATCTCCTTCAAAATCGCTCATGCAAAATTTTTCATCTGAGAAGCCCGCTCATCCATAAGCTTTTATCTGCTCTGATTTCGCTACGCAGTTATAGCGTGAAAGCTTTTGCAAAAAATCACGTTCCACTCACAAATCCGCCTGCCTACTCTGCAAAAGTACCTCACATAACACATCATCTGCGGCCAGGCCGACGGGTGGGAGAACGGACATGACAATTCAAATCAACACCGAAAATACGGCCGTTATCGGACGTCGAAAAATAAAAGCCTTGCGCTGGTGGATGCTGGCGCTGTTCCTGCTGGGTGTGACGGTCAACTACATCACCCGTAACTCTCTGGGTTTACTGGCTGCGGAACTTAAAACCAGCCTGAACATGACCACCGAACAATATTCTTACATCGTCGCTGCGTTTCAGGCGGCGTACACCATTTTCCAGCCCCTGTGCGGCTGGCTGATTGACGTGATCGGTCTGAAGCTTGGCTTCCTGATCTGCGCTTCCGTCTGGGCGGTGGTGTGTATGCTGCATGCCGGGGCAGGCAGCTGGATCCAGCTGGCGATTTTGCGTTTCTTCATGGGCAGCGCCGAAGCGGCGGCCACCCCGGCCAACGCCAAAGCGATTTCCGACTGGTTCCCGCGTAAAGAGCGGCCGGTTGCTGCCGGCTGGGCTGGCGTAGGCTTCTCGATAGGCGCGATGCTGGCGCCGCCTATTATTCTGGTGGCGCACCTGTCTTTTGGCTGGCGTGGTGCGTTTCTGTTTTGCGGTGTGCTCTCAATGCTGTGGGTGCTGCTGTGGTGGAAATTTTATCATTCACCGGAAACCCATCCGAACCTGAGCAAAGACGAACTGACGCTGATTCGCTCTGATAACGAGCCGCAGCAAACGCGTTTGCCGTTCCTTAAGTCGCTGAAAATCGTCTGCAAAAACAAAAAGTTCTACGGGATCGCTATTCCGGCATTTCTGGCCGAACCGGCATGGGCCGTGTTCAGTTTCTGGGTGCCGCTGTATCTCGCCAACGAACGCGGGATGGATTTGAAACACATCGTGATGTTCGCCTGGCTACCCTTCCTGGCCGCCGATCTGGGCAGTATCGCCAGCGGTTATCTCACCACGCTCTACCGCAAAGTATTTGGCTGCACGCGCATTAACTCTATCGTTGCCAGCTCGGTGACCGGCGCTTTCATGATGCTGTCTCTGGCCCTGGTTGCACTCACACAAAGTCCTTACGCGGCGATTGCGCTGATCTCCATCGGTGGCTTCGGGCACCAGGTGATTTCCTGCATGCTGAGCGCCGTGGTGGTAGAGACGTTCGACAAAAATCAGGTAGCGACCGTCAACGGCATGCGCGGTTCCTCTGCGTGGATCGCCAGCTTCCTGTTTTCACTGCTGATCGGCGCAGTTGCCGACACGATTGGTTTCAATCCGCTGTTTATCGCAATGGGATTCTTTGATTTGATTGGGGCAATATTCCTGATTGCGCTGATCGCTGAACGCCGCAATCCGGCAAAAAGGGAGCATGTATGAAGACGTTGAAACACTGGGAGCTGGCCGGACATCATGACGCAGGCGTGGATTTGCGTGTCGAAGGTAAGCATCTGTTTTGTCTGAGGGTGCTGGAGCAGGGGTTAATCCGTGTCTTTATTCAGCGCAATGGTGAACTGGCACTGGACCGCACCTGGAGCATTGCGCCGCAAAATGATGTGCCGTGGGAAGGGCGCGATCGTCTGAGCAATGAAGGTTTTACGTTGCCGGGTTATCAACTTGCGCACGGCGAAAATACCCTGACGGTGACCACCGAAATGTTACGTGTCACCGTGCATCAGCCTTTGTGGCTGGAGTGGGAACATAAAAATGAGGCGGGCGTCTGGTTACCGCTGGTCAGCGATCGAAAAACCGGCGCGTATATGCTGTCGGTGAAAGGCGATGCCTCGGCGCACTATCAGTTGCGTGAAGCACAGGATGGCGTGTACGGGCTGGGCGAAAAAGCCGGGGATCTTAACCGTGCAGGTCGTCGTTTTGAAATGCGCAATCTGGATGCGATGGGTTACAACGCCGCCAGCACCGATCCGTTATACAAACATATTCCGTTTACCCTGACCCGCCGTAACGACGTCAGTTTCGGCTTGTTCTACGACAATCTCAGCAATGTCTGGCTTGATCTTGGCAATGAGCTGGATAACTACCATCTGCCATACCGCCGTTTCAGCGCCGAAGCCGGGGATCTGGATTACTACCTGTTTATCGGCCCGACCGCGCTGGATGTCACCAAAAAACTGGTGAAGCTGACCGGTAAAACCACCTTTGGTCCGAAATGGAGCCTCGGTTACAGTGGCTCGACCATGTACTACACCGATGCGCCGGACGCCCAGCAGCAGCTGATGAAATTCATCACGCTGTGTCAGCAACATGAAATTCCCTGCGATTCTTTCCAGCTTTCATCGGGTTATACCTCGATTGGCAACAAGCGTTATGTCTTCAACTGGAACTACGACAAAGTGCCACAGCCTGAAGTGATGTCGCAGGCATTTCTTGATGCGGGTATTCGTCTGGCGGCCAACATCAAACCTTGTCTGTTGCAGGATCACCCGCAATACGGGCAGGTGGCGGAGCAGGGATTGTTCATTCGTGACAGCGAAAGTAATGTGCCGGAACGTTCTGTTTTCTGGGACGACGAAGGATCGCATCTCGATTTCACCCACCCGGCCGCGGTGCGCTGGTGGCAAAAAGGGGTGACGCAGCAGTTGCTGGAAAAGGGCATCGGCTCAACATGGAACGACAACAACGAATACGAAGTCTGGGACAACGATGCGCGTTGTCACGGTTTCGGTAAGTCCATCGCCATTAAACATATCCGCCCGGTAATGCCGCTGCTGATGATGCGTGCGTCGTTTGAAGCGCAGCAAAGTTTCGCGCCGGAAACCCGTCCGTATCTGATTTCACGTTCCGGCTGTGCGGGAATGCAACGTTACGTGCAGACGTGGAGCGGCGACAACCGCACCAGCTGGCAGACGCTGCGTTACAACACGCGCATGGGCATTGGCATGAGTTTGTCCGGTTTGTACAACGTCGGCCACGACGTCGGCGGCTTCTCTGGCGATAAGCCCGATGCCGAACTGTTTGTACGCTGGGTGCAAAACGGCGTGATGCATCCGCGTTTTACCATTCACTCCTGGAATGACGATCACACGGTGAATGAGCCGTGGATGTACCCGCAGGTGACGCCGCTTATCCGCGACGCGATCCGTTTGCGCTACCGTCTGCTGCCGTATTTCTACACCTTGTTGTGGCAGGCACATGCCGACGATGAGCCGATGCTGCGCCCGACATTCCTCGACCACGAGCACGATAAAAACACCTTCGCGGAAACCGATGATTTCCTGATGGGGCATGATTTGCTGGTCGCCAGCGTGGTGGATGAAGGTCAGCGTGAACGTCAGGTTTATCTGCCGGATAACGGCATCGGCTGGTGTGATTTTTACACCGGGGAATGGTTTGCAGGCGGCCAGACAATCACCCTTGATGCACCGCTTGAGCGCTTGCCGCTGCTGGTCCGCGCCGGCGCTGCATTGCCGCAATCCGCACGGCTGGCCCACGTTGACAGCCATAAAGACCTGGAGCGCGAGTTGCACGTTTATCCGGCACCGGGTGAACTGACCTCAGCGGGAATGCTGTTCGAAGATGACGGCGAGAGCCACCGCTGGCAGCAAAATCAGGCGCTGTGGCTGAACTGGAATATTGTCACTGACGCGCAACGCATCGATATCACAATCACTCAGCGCGGGGAATTTAAACCGGCGTGGAAAATCCTCAACATTGTGCTGCCAGCAGGCGAAGCGCGTGAGGTGTGGGTGAACGGTGTGAAAACAACTGGCTATAATCTCTAAGTATTTCAACCTCCTCCTCTGAAAAGGGGAGGAGGTGTTAAACCCCACGTTTATTTGACCGCCCGTTTCCGCGCCTTCTTCTCCACCACAATCGATTTCACTTCACTTTCAATCCAGCCATCGGCCAGACGTGTTTTTAGCGTATCGCCCGGTGCGGTCTGGGTGGTTTTCTTGAGTAACGCGCCTTGTGGCGTGGTGGTCACGCTATAACCGCGCGCCAGCGTTGCCAGCGGGCTGACGCCCTCCAGTTGTGCACAGGCCTTGCCGAAGCGCTCGCGATGTTCGCCCAGTTGTGCGGACATCGCCTGCTGCAAGCGGTACTGTAATTGCTGGACCCGTTGCTGGGCGCGGTGAATACGCGGTTGCGGCTGCTGCTGTGTCAGGCGTTGCTGTAAACGGTCGGTGCGGCGCAGCATCTGGCGCAACTGGTTTTGCATGGCTTCATCAAGACGGCGGCGCAGTTTGAACAGTGCCGTTTGCTGGCGCGCCAGACGTAAATGCGGATGCTGTTGTTGCAGACGATGATTCAGACGCGTGAAACGCTGAGTGAGCTGCGCGAGATAATAATCCATCGCCATTTCAAGGCGCTGCTGCTGTGACTGGATCTGTCGCAGCAATTCCAGCTGGTTGCGGCTGATCAGTTCGGCGGCGGCAGATGGCGTCGGCGCGCGTAAATCAGCGACAAAATCGGCAATGGTGACATCGGTTTCGTGGCCGACGGCGCTGACGATCGGAATGCGGCTGGCGAAAATCGCCCGTGCCACACGCTCATCATTAAAGCTCCACAAATCTTCCAGCGAACCGCCGCCGCGCCCGACAATCAGGACATCCACTTCTTCACGGGCATTCGCCAGCTGAATGGCACGGACGATTTGCCCTGGCGCATCCACGCCCTGAACGGAGGTCGGATAGATAATGACGGGTAATGACGGGTCACGACGCTTTAAGACATGTAAGACGTCATGCAGCGCAGCACCGCTGGCGGACGTGATCACACCGACGCATTTGGCAGGCGAGGGCAGCGGCTGTTTAAACTGCGCATCAAACAGACCTTCGGCGGCCAGTTGCTGTTTCAGCAGATCGAATTTCTGCTGCAACAGACCGTCACCCGCTTCCTGCATGCTTTCGGCAATCAGCTGATAATCGCCGCGCGGTTCGTACAAGGTTATGGTCGCGCGGACCAGAACCTGCTGACCGTTTTGCGGGCGAAACGTCGTGCGGCGATTGGTGTTGCGAAACATCGCGCATTTGACCTGAGCGCGGTCATCTTTGAGCGTGAAATACCAGTGGCCGGAGGACGGCTGAGAGAAGTTTGAAATCTCACCGGAGAGCCAGACCTGACCCATTTCGTTTTCCAGCAACTGTCGGACCGTCTGATTCAGGCGGCTTACGGTAAAAATAGGAGGCGAAGAAGGTAGTGACATGTGATCCAGATCAAATTCAAAAACAGAGACTTAATCGAACGATACTACATGCCCGCAAAAGGTAATCAAGAATTTTTTGAAATAGTTCTGGTCGGAATGCCTACTCACCTGTATACTCCCGCTGCAATATTTTATCTTTTCCGCATCCACCTTGGTGAGATATTGCCCATGCTACGTATCGCAAAAGAAGCACTAACGTTCGACGACGTTCTCCTTGTTCCAGCCCACTCCACAGTTCTGCCCAATACTGCCGATCTCGGTACTCAACTGACCGCTAAAATCCGTCTGAATATCCCTATGCTGTCCGCAGCCATGGATACCGTGACTGAAGCGAATCTGGCGATTGCTCTGGCGCAGGAAGGCGGCCTCGGATTCATCCACAAGAACATGTCTATTGAGCGTCAGGCGGAAGAAGTCCGTCGCGTGAAGAAGCATGAAAGCGGCGTTGTTGCTGACCCTAAAACCGTCACACCTTCGACCACTCTGCGTCAGGTTAAAGCACTCACTGAAATTAACGGTTTTGCCGGTTATCCGGTCGTGACGGAAGAAAACGAACTGGTCGGTATTATTACCGGTCGTGACGTGCGCTTCGTGACCGATCTGGAACAGCCTGTCACGGCAGTCATGACGCCGAAAGAGCGTCTGGTCACCGTCAAAGAAGGCGAAGCCCGCGAAGTCGTGCTGCAAAAAATGCACGAAAAACGCGTAGAGAAAGCGCTGGTGGTTGACGCGCAATTCCATCTGCTCGGTATGATCACCGTAAAAGACTTCCAGAAAGCCGAACGTAAACCGAACGCCTGTAAAGATGAGCAGGGCAGCCTGCGCGTCGGTGCTGCGGTTGGCGCAGGTGCGGGCAACGAAGAGCGTATCGATGCGCTGGTCGCCGCCGGTGTTGACGTTCTGCTGATTGACTCCTCTCACGGCCACTCCGAAGGCGTTCTGGAACGTATCCGCGCAACCCGTGCTAAATACCCGGATCTGCAAATCATTGGCGGTAACGTCGCAACTGGCGCAGGTGCTCTGGCACTGGCGAAAGCGGGCGTGAGCGCGGTGAAAGTCGGTATCGGTCCTGGCTCCATCTGTACTACCCGTATCGTGACCGGCGTGGGTGTTCCGCAAATCACCGCCGTTTCTGACGCGGTTGAAGCGCTGGAAGGCACAGGCATTCCGGTTATCGCTGACGGCGGTATCCGCTTCTCCGGCGACATCGCTAAAGCTATCGCGGCTGGCGCAAGCTGCGTGATGGTTGGCGGGATGCTGGCAGGGACCGAAGAATCGCCGGGCGAAATCGAGCTGTATCAGGGCCGTTCATACAAATCTTACCGTGGTATGGGTTCTCTGGGCGCGATGTCCAAAGGCTCCTCTGACCGTTACTTCCAGACGGACAACGCCGCTGACAAACTGGTACCGGAAGGTATCGAAGGTCGCGTGGCCTATAAAGGCCGTCTGAAAGAAATCATCCACCAGCAAATGGGCGGTCTGCGCTCCTGTATGGGGCTGACCGGTTGTGCTACCATCGACGACCTGCGCACCAAGGCTGAGTTTGTCCGCATCAGCGGTGCAGGGATCCAGGAAAGCCACGTACATGACGTGACCATTACCAAAGAGTCACCGAACTACCGCATGGGTTCCTGACCCGAAAGACAGCGAGCTTAAGGCTCGCTGTCTGCTTTTAAGATTGTCAGAAAATTTAACCTGTTGTTTTAACGCTTTTATTGCTTTCTGGAAAACGCCCCCTCATGAGCGAAAATATTCACAAGCACCGTATCCTGATCCTCGATTTCGGCTCCCAGTACACCCAACTTGTTGCGCGCCGCGTGCGTGAACTGGGTGTCTATTGCGAACTCTGGGCCTGGGACGTAACCGAAGCCCAAATCCGCGAATTCAACCCGAACGGGATCATCCTGTCCGGCGGCCCGGAAAGTACCACCGAGCATGACAGCCCGCGCGCCCCTGATTACGTCTTCGAAGCCGGTGTGCCGGTTCTGGGCGTCTGCTACGGCATGCAAACCATGGCAATGCAGTTAGGCGGCCATGTTGAAGGCTCTAACGAGCGCGAATTTGGTTACGCGCAGGTTGAAGTTCAGACTGAAAGCGCGTTGATCCGCGACATTCAGGACGCCCTGAGCGAGAACAACAAACCGCTGCTCGACGTCTGGATGAGCCACGGCGACAAAGTGACGGCCATCCCGTCCGGTTTCGTGACCGTTGCCAGCACCGAGACTTGCCCGTTTGCCATTATGGCGAACGAAGAAAAACGCTTCTACGGTGTGCAGTTCCACCCGGAAGTGACGCACACCCGTCAGGGCCTGCGTATGCTCGAACGTTTCATCATGGACATCTGCGAGTGCGAAGCCCTGTGGACACCAGCGAAAATCATCGAAGACGCGGTTGAGCGTCTGCGCGTGCAGATTGGCGACGATCACGTGATCCTCGGCCTGTCCGGTGGCGTGGACTCCTCCGTGACCGCGATGCTGCTGCACCGCGCGATTGGCGACCGTCTGACCTGCGTATTTGTGGATAACGGCCTGCTGCGTCTTAACGAAGCCGATCAGGTTCTGGAAATGTTCGGCGACCGTTTCGGCCTGAACATCGTTCACGTCGCTGCCGAAGAGCGTTTCCTGTCTGCGCTGGCAGGCGTTGATGAACCTGAAGCCAAACGTAAAATCATTGGCCGCGTCTTTGTTGAAGTGTTCGATGAAGAAGCCTGCAAGCAGGATGCGGTGAAATGGCTGGCGCAGGGCACGATCTACCCTGACGTGATCGAATCTGCGGCCTCTGCCACCGGCAAAGCGCACGTGATCAAATCCCACCACAACGTGGGCGGCCTGCCAAAAGAAATGAAACTGGGTCTGGTTGAGCCGCTGAAAGAGCTGTTCAAAGACGAAGTGCGTAAAATCGGTCTGGAACTCGGCCTGCCATACGACATGCTTTTCCGTCACCCGTTCCCGGGGCCGGGTCTGGGCGTTCGCGTGCTGGGCGAAGTGAAGAAAGAGTACTGCGACCTGTTGCGCCGCGCCGATGCTATCTTCATCGAAGAACTGCACAAAGCCGATCTGTACAACAAAGTCAGCCAGGCCTTCACCGTCTTCCTGCCAGTCCGCTCCGTTGGCGTGATGGGCGATGGCCGTAAATACGACTGGGTCGTTTCCCTGCGCGCAGTGGAAACCATCGACTTCATGACCGCGCACTGGGCGCACCTGCCGTACGATTTCCTCGGCCGCTGCTCCAACCGCATCATCAACGAAGTTGACGGCATTTCCCGCGTTGTTTACGACATCTCGGGTAAACCACCGGCAACGATTGAGTGGGAATAAGTTTTAGCAAAAGCTGAAGCCTGAAACCCGTAAAAACGCCAGTGCGATCGCAAGATCCGCTGGCGTTTTTTTATGTGTGAAATCCTCTCAGAGTTTTATTTTCTGTGCGCCCCAAACCCATTCTTCTCTGGCGCGGTGTCTGAGTTGAGCGTCAGGCGCGGATAACGGCGGAACTGCGGCATGGGTGCCAGGAGATTGAGTGCGCGGAAAATTATCGCGCAATCAATTTGAAATGAGGCAACCAACGGGCTGCCTCATTCCGGGTACATTTTTTTAACCGTGAACTGCCTGAATCAACATATCGTTAATCCATTGATTGACACTTTTACCGGAGATCTCTGCTGCAATATTGATAGCAGCATGGACTTCAGGCTGAATCCTCAGGCTGATTTTACCGCTTGCGGGACGTTGAGGAGCGCGACCTTGCTCAGCACAATAACTGAGATAGTCGTCAACGGCTTCTTCAAAAACAGCCCTGAGGTCTGAGACGTTATCTGCATGGAAACCTATTACGTCCTGAATACCCGCGATGTGCCCGATCAGACACTGATCCTCGTCGCTATATTCTATCCTGGCTGCATATCCCTGATAGGTCATGGTACTCATGGTTTTACTCCTGTCGCTTCAAGGAATGTTCTGGCATCCCGTACCTGATAAATTTTCGCTTCTTTTTCCGGGTGTGGCCGGTGAAATGAAGCAACAACCTGATTAATTTCAAAGCGTACCCGCGAACCTTTGCCTTCACTGACTTTGGCTCCCAAAGCGATAAATAAAACCTCTATTTTTCGCCATTCGAGCGTTGAGGGGGTGGGTAAGGCAAAAATAAGATGTAACGTTTTCAGGTGTGCGGCATTTAGCATCTTCATAATTTATCGATCCTTCGAAAGTGATTGCCGCCAAATTTTTATGATATCACTATTTGATATCAAAAATGAAAGTCGAAAAAAATAAAACAAAAAAGGCAGCCCTCAGGCCGCCTTGTTGTCATGCCACATGTGGGCGTTATTCGTTGAACAACCGGGTGTCGTTCGCCATGCTGTCGACGACGCTTTTCAGATCGTTTGCCGTCACTTTTTGTTTATCGTTAGAAACCTGTTTACCGAATCCTTTACGAACAACTTTTATCACCGCTTTACCGGTGCTGGCATCGATCAGCTCGCCTTCAAAGTACACTTCGGTATCACGGGTACGATGGCCGGTCGCCGTTTCGGTACCTGCAATCACCAGCGCCACCGGAATAACTTCATAGAACTGCAAACCTTCAGCCGAAGTATTCACACCGGTAATGGCACCTTTGAAGATCAAAGTACGTGGCCCCGCATGATCGGTCAGCGGCAGACGCTCAGACAGCGCAGTTTTCATGCGGCTGTTGGCATAATCCAGAGCCCCCTGAAGTGTCTCTTTGCTGATTTGCTCAGTAGGCTGAGGCTCAGGATAGAATTTAATCGGTTCGTATTTAATGTAGGAGTAATTCTCTTTCTTAAACGAAGGATCGATCCAGCGCAGAACCGGATTTCCTGAGGCAGTTTTCACTTCCTTGAGGCCCGAATAATCCCCCAGGAAGCCTGAGAATTTTTCAGTCTGCGTAACATGGCTTGTACAGCCCGCTAAAAACATCGTACCGGTCACAAGAGCAATCTGCAGCAGCTTTATTTTTTTCATTCGAACCCTCGAAATTTTTAAGGAAGACAAAGTATGTATAGCACCGCTGGGGAATTTAACCTCTTAACAACAAAGAAAAATTGATGAAGAACAGAGTATTGATATTTGTGAGAGGAGCGCATGATTGATCACGCTCGTCTCATTTATTTGGTGAATGAAAGAGATAGTACTCGCCTTTAGGGCTATCCCCCGTGGCGACGATGTCCCAGCCTTTTGATAAATAAAATGCGACCGATTTTTGACTCTTTACCAAACATTTCAGCGAACCGGTGCGGGTAAAGGTTTTTTCAGCGGCGCGAAGTAAGGCGCTGCCGGCGCCGGTCCCCTGAAATTGCGGGTCGATAAACAGGTTATGCAGAAAGTTTTCCTGGGTAAAAATCGAGGCGAACCCGAGTAAATGCCCATCGCGCTCCGCGACAAGTATCGTCTCGCCGATCACCGCACGGTCAAAATCTTCCAGCTTGTAGTCAGCCTCTGTCAGCCACGTCCAGGTATCTTTGCGTGCGGCCAGATACAGCGTGCGTAAAAAAGGACGATCGGCTTCTTCGTAAGCCCGGATGCGAAGTGGTGATACCAAAGAGTGAGACTCCTCAAAGACTGTAGGGTTATTTGTGCGTATGGTACGCAACTCACTTAACGATACTGCCAGCGACTATGTATGAGTTCAATTTGGTTTTGTTGCTGTTGCAGCAAATGTGCGTCTATTTAGTCATTGCGTATTTACTCAGCAAAACCCCTCTGTTTATCCCGCTGATGCACGTTACCGTGCGGCTTCCGCACAAATTGCTGTGTTATTTCATGTTCTCGATGTTCTGCATTATGGGCACTTATTTTGGTCTGCATATTCAGGATTCAATCGCCAATACCCGGGCTATCGGCGCGGTGCTGGGCGGTTTACTCGGCGGGCCGGTCGTTGGTGTTCTGGTCGGTCTGACGGGCGGGTTACACCGGTATTCGCTGGGGGGCATGACAGCGCTGAGTTGCATGATTTCGACGGTTATCGAGGGATTGCTCGGCGGCATAGTGCATCGTGTGCTGATGCGACGGGGACGTATTGACCGGCTGTTTAATCCGCTGACCGTCGCGGGCGTCACGCTGTTTGCCGAAGTGCTGCAAATGGCGATAATTTTGATGGTTGCGCGTCCTTTTGACGAAGCGCTGCGGCTGGTCAAAAGCATCGCCACGCCGATGATGGTGACCAATACCATCGGCGCGGCCATGTTCATGCGCATTCTGCTCGACCGGCGGGCGATGTTTGAACGTTACACCACGGCGTTCAGCGCCCGCGCGCTCAATATCGCCGCCTGTACCGAAGGTGTGCTGCGTCAGGGGTTTAATCAGGAGAATACTGCACGGGTGGCGCAGATCATTCATCAGGAGCTGGATATCGGCGCGGTGGCGATTACCGATCGTGAGAAGCTGTTGGCGTTTGTCGGGATCGGCGACGATCACCATTTGCCGGGATCGCCGATATTGTCCGAACATTCGCACCGCGCCATCGAACATAACGAAGTGGTTTATGCCGACGGCAATGAAGTGGCCTATCAGTGCACGCAAAGCCCGTCGTGTAAGCTGGGCTCGACGCTGGTGATCCCGCTGCGCGGTGAAAATCAGGAAGTGATCGGCACGATCAAACTGTATGAAGCGCGCAACCGGCTGTTCAGTTCGATCAACCGTACGCTGGGCGAAGGCATCGCCAGCCTGCTGTCGGCGCAGATCCTCGCCGGACAGTACGAACGGCACAAACAGTTGCTGATCCAGTCGGAAATTAAACTGCTGCACGCGCAGGTGAACCCTCACTTTTTATTTAACGCGCTGAATACCCTGGTGGCGGTGATCCGTCGCGACAGCCAGCAGGCCAGTGAACTGGTGCAGCATCTTTCTACATTTTTTCGCAAAAACCTCAAACGCCCGCAGGAAGTGGTGACGCTGGCCGACGAAATCGAGCATGTGCAAGCCTATCTGCATATCGAACGAGCGCGGTTCAGTGACCGTCTGAATGTCACCTTTGATTTCCCCGAGGCGCTGCAACAGCTGTGTTTACCCGCTTTTACCCTGCAACCGCTGGTGGAAAACGCCATCAAACACGGGACATCGCAGTTGCTTGGTATCGGGCAGCTTCGTCTTTCTGCCATCGGGCAGGGAGAGTGTCTGGTGCTCACCGTGGAAGATAACGCCGGGCTGTACGCGCCGTCGGCGAACGGTAACGGGCTTGGGATGAGCCTGGTCGATCGCCGACTGCGTGGGCGTTACGGCGACGAGTTCGGGTTACAGGTTGAATGCGAGCCGGAACGGTTCACCCGCGTCATTTTACGTTTGCCAGCCAGGAGCCGACATGCTGAAAATATTGATTGTTGATGACGAGCCGCTTGCGCGTGAAAACCTGTGCGTGCTGTTGCAGCCGGTCGCTGACGTCATCGTGGCCGGCGAATGTGAAAATGCGGTGGAAGCCCTTGGCGCGATCAACCGGCTGCGACCTGACGTGGTGTTTCTGGATATACACATGCCGCGCATCAGCGGTCTGGAACTGGTCGGTATGATCGACCCCGAGCGCATGCCTCATATCGTCTTTCTCACCGCATACGATGAGTATGCGCTGCAGGCGTTCGAAGAGAATGCGTTCGATTATCTGCTCAAACCGGTTCAGGCCTCACGGCTGGAGAAAACCCTTCATCGCCTGCGACAGCATCTTCCTGCGCAAAATGTCAGTGCGCTGATGGCGGGGGAGCCGGATCTGGCCCTGATCCCCTGCTGCGGGCAGAACCGTATTTATCTGCTCTCCACAGATGAGGTGATTTTTGTCAGCTCACGGGTCAGCGGGGTATTCGTGAACCGCGCCGACGGCAGTGAATGCTTTACAGAGCTGACGCTGCGCACGCTGGAAAGTCGCACGCCGTTGCTGCGTTGCCACCGGCAGTATTTGATTAATATGCAGCATCTGCGCGAAATCCGTTTTGATGACTGCGGGCTGGCAGAGCTGGTGATGAAAAATGAGGTACGGGTGCCGGTCAGTCGTCGCTACCTGAGAGCCCTGAAGTCCCGGCTGGGCCTGTAACCCGCACCGTTCACTCTGGCGTTTTAACCGTTTAAATCACTATTACGCCGCTCACGCCAATAGCCGGAGCGCTTTCATCGGCACTTTGTTACGTTGCGCCGGATTATTCCTTATCCGGAGAACAACAAGATGCAACACGCACTGACTTTTGTCATCGCGACTTTGTGTATTCTGACAATCTGTTACCGGCTTTACGGGGTGTTTTTCGTCCGTAAAGTGCTGAAAGCCGATGATGCTCAGGTCACTCCTTCGCATTTACTGGAAGACGGGAAAGACTACGTCCCGACCAAAAAATGGGTGAACTTTGGCAGCCACTTCGCGGCTATCGCGGCGGCGGGGCCACTGGTCGGCCCGGTGCTGGCTGCGCAATACGGTTATCTGCCCGGCATGTTATGGCTGCTGATCGGCTGTGTGGTCGGCGGCGCGGTGCATGATACCGTCGTGCTGTTTGCCTCCATGAAACACAGAGGGAAATCGTTATCCGAGGTCGCTAAGCGAGAGCTTGGCCCGGTGGCAGGCTGGTGCACGGGGCTGGCGATGTTGTTCATCATCACGATCACCATGGCCGGTTTATCGATGGTGGTTGTCCACGCTCTTGAGCGTAATCCGTGGGGGACGTTTGCCGTCTTCATGACCATCCCGGTGGCGATTTGCGTTGGCCTGTGGGAACGTCTGACCGGCAGTATGAAAGCCGCTTCGTGGGTGGGGATTATTGCCATCATGGCCTGCGTGGTGATCGGGCCGTACATTCAGGCCTCGGCGTTTGGGGAATGGCTGAGCCTGCGTGCTTCGACGGTCAGCCTGGTGTTGCCGGTCTATGCATTCTTCGCGACCGCATTGCCGGTGTGGATGTTGCTGACACCGCGCGGTTATCTCTCCAGCTTCATGAAAATCGGCGTGTTCGGGGCGCTCATTGTCGGGGTAGTATTCATTAACCCTGAGATCCAGTTTCCGGCGATCACACCGTTTATCCACGGTGGCGGCCCTGTGCTGGCCGGGCCGGTCTGGCCGTTTATCTCAATCACTATCGCCTGTGGCGCGATCTCCGGCTTCCACGCATTTATCGGTTCCGGCACGACGCCGAAGCAAATCGATAAATGGAGCGACATCTTACCGGTCGGTTTTGGTGCGATGTTGGCGGAATGCGTGGTCGGCGTGATGGCGCTGATTGCCGCGACCGCGCTGCATCCGGCGGATTACTTTGCGATCAACTCGGCGCCCGAGGTTTTTGCCGGTCTGGGGATGCAGGTGGTGAATCTGCCAACACTCAGCCAGGAAATTGGTCTGGATCTCAGTGGCCGTACCGGCGGGGCTGTGACGCTGGCAGTCGGCATGGCGGATATCTTTACCCGCATCCCGTGGTTCAGCCATTTGTCTTCGTACTTCTTCCAGTTTGTGGTGATGTTCGAGGCGGTATTTATTCTGACGGCCGTGGATTCCGGGACCCGCGTGGCGCGCTATCTGTTACAGGATTTCTTCGGCGATCTGTGGGCGCCGCTCAAACGTACTGACTGGTGGCCGGGCGCAGTGGCGTGCAGCATCGTCGCCTGCCTGCTGTGGGGATACCTTCTTAACTCGGGCGACATCAACTCCGTCTGGGCGCTGTTTGGCGTTTCAAACCAGCTGATGGCCTCGATTGGCCTGATGATCG
Source organism: Rahnella rivi (assembly GCF_019049655.1). Taxonomy (GTDB): domain Bacteria; phylum Pseudomonadota; class Gammaproteobacteria; order Enterobacterales; family Enterobacteriaceae; genus Rahnella; species Rahnella rivi. The sequence continues at coordinate 199,307 of NZ_JAFMOX010000065.1, read as the reverse complement.
GCGCGACCATTATCTTGCGTCTGGCGGACAAACGCCGCTACATGCTGACCTGCCTGATCCCGCTGGCCTATCTCTATGTCACGGTCAACTATGCGGCGTACTGGATGGTCGCTCATGTGTATTTCAATTCTGCGGCCAAAGGTTTCAACCTGTTCAACGGCACCATCTCAATCATCATGGTCGCCCTCGGCGCGGTGATTATGGTGGCATCTGTTCTGCGCTGGATAACGTTGTGGCAGGCGCGCAGCGAAGGCACGACTGGCGACGTGCCGGCTACGCTGTAAATCGCGGTTGTTTCATCAGCCCTGTCAATGGACAGGGCTTTTTTGTATCAATTGCTGATTGATCTTCCCGCCGTCCACACCAATAATGCTCCCTTGACTCGGGGTGCCGTGCTTGCAAAAGAACGGCTGAGATTTTACCCGTATTACCTGATCTGGATTATGCCAGCGTAGGGAAGTCAGGTATCTCTCCCGATGCCGCCTTCCTGAAAGCCGGTTGGGAGACTTATGAACGTCCGACCTTCCGTATTTCCCGGTGCTACTGCCGCCGGTTCTTTACATCAACTCCGCCATGCCTCACCGCTGGTCCATTGCCTGACCAACGATGTGGTGCAATCTTTTACTGCCAATGTCCTGCTGGCGCTGGGTGCCTCTCCGGCGATGGTGGTCGATCCCGATGAAGCGGCGCAGTTCAGCGCCATTGCCGATGCCTTACTGGTGAACGTCGGCACGCTCACACATCCCCACGCTAACGCGATGCTGGCGGCGATTCATGCCGCCAATCAGGCCGGGAAACCCTGGGTGTTAGATCCCGTCGCGGTCGGTGGCCTGAGCTGGCGAACCGAATTTTGCCTCAATATCCTGCCGTTAAAACCCGCCGCCATTCGTGGCAATGCGTCTGAAATCCGTGCCCTCAGTGGCCTGAGCGCGTCAGGCCGCGGCGTTGACAGCGGCGACGATTCGCTTTCCGCTCTGCCTGCCGCACAGCAACTGGCGCAGCAAACCGGGGCGATAGTGGCTGTGACCGGCGAAACGGATTACATCACCGACGGCAAACGCAATTGGGCTGTGCCGGGTGGGCATCCGATGATGACCCGCGTGGTCGGTACCGGCTGTGCATTATCTGCCGTGGTGGCGGCATTTTCGGCATTACCGGGCGACCGGCTGGACAACGTCGCGGCGGCGTGTCGCGTCATGTCATGTGCCGGTGAGCGGGCTTGTGCGACAGCCTACGGGCCGGGCAGCTTTACGCCAGCGTTCCTCGATAATCTGTATTTATTGAACGAAACATGGCTGAACGGGGGAGGGCTGTCATGAAACGCATTAATGCGCTGACCATTGCCGGAACGGACCCGAGCGGCGGTGCGGGCATTCAGGCGGATTTAAAAACTTTCTCCGCCCTCGCCGCTTATGGCACCAGCGTGATCACGGCGCTGGTGGCGCAAAATACCCGCGGCGTTCAGTCGGTCTGTTACATCTCACCGGAGTTTGTGGCGGCGCAGCTTGATTCCGTCCTCAGCGATGTGCGGATCGACACCGCTAAAATTGGCATGCTGGCAAACAGTCAGATTGTGGAAACGGTGGCGGAGCGGCTTGGCCATTATCAGCCGCCGTTCGTGGTGCTCGATACCGTGATGCTGGCGAAAAGCGGCGATCCTTTATTGCAGCCGGAAGCGGTCGAGGCGTTGCGGCGGCTGCTTTTGCCTCAGGTTTCGATCATCACCCCAAACCTGCCTGAAGCAGCAGCCTTGCTTGAATGCGCCATCGCCACCAGTGAAGCGGAAATGCGTGAGCAGGGCGAAGCTTTACTGGCGATGGGGTGTGGCGCGGTGTTGATGAAGGGAGGGCATCTTAGCGACGAAGAGAGTCCGGACTGGTTATTTATGCGGGATACGCGTGAGCGTTTCACTGCGCCGAGGGTGAACACCCGCCATACTCATGGCACCGGCTGTACGTTGTCAGCCGCACTGGCGGCACTGCGCCCGCGCCACAGCGGCTGGGCAGACACTGTGCGCGAAGCCAAAGCCTATCTGCAACAGGCGCTGATACAGGCCGACTCGCTGGATGTCGGGCAGGGCATCGGGCCGGTGCATCATTTCCATCGCTGGTGGTAAGACGATAGTGAAGGGCAGTCAGGCGCTGCGCTGCGATTTTTCCAGCGCCTGTTCTGCCTGATGAAACATCATCAGCGCCCGCTGTAAATGCACGGCATCAAACGGATTCAGCGGGTAGAATTTCTCGTCTTTACGCGGACGCAGCATCACCCGGATCTGGCTGACAGAAATCCGCTCATACAGATAACTGGCGATGTCCTGATTCTCTTCATCTTTCCATGAAAGAACCAGCGCCGCGTGTTCGCCGCTGCGTCGGCCAATAAACTGCTCATGCAGCCACAGGCCTTCCAGTTCGCCATCTTTTTGCAGTTTTTTACCGCTGAACCACGATGAATCCGCCAGCAGCCACAGTGCCTGCGGGGTGATCTCTTCATGCAGCTGACGCCATAACGGGCGGTTATTGTCCATCTGCCAGCAGGCCATACCAAGATAATCATTCAGCTCGCGCCAGTCGTTTTCGAGGCGCTCTTTCAGCTCAGGATCCTGCACATGCATAAACTGTTGCAGGCCGGTCGCCTGTTCGCCCAGTTTGTTATAGGCAATGACGGTCATGGTGCGCGGCGTGCGGCGGAAAGTCACCCACAGCAGCACTTTGGGAATGCGAAAAGTGATGGCCTGCACGGTCAGTTTGTAACGGTTACCCCGCGACATCACCAGGCCGTTCGCGGTGCCACGTTTATCCTGATAATTTCTTACCAGCACCACACTGTTCTGGCCCATCCAGCCGGTGAGATAATGCTCTTTCTCGCTTTCGGCCACGTCCAGATCGCGTGCAATCTGGCTGATCTTTTCTTCATCCAGTTGGGCGAGGGAGAGTGACTGTTCGGCACTGTAATAGCTTTTTTTCAGGGGGGCTGCGGCTGGCATAAAGGTATCCACGATATTGATGTGGTTTACAGCTTACACTAAGTTGTCATACAGATTTTGGCGCTAACCCGCAAAAATTGAACGCCGCAGACAGCGGGATGGAAAGAAAACCTTCGCCTTACAGACCCAGGGTCTGATGAAATTTTACGAGACGTCTCGTAAAAAAAACGCATCATGATTGTTATTCCCGGATTGAGGATTATTCTTGCGAAATAACATGCAACCTGTGGGAATAAAATGGAAAGGATGACGTTACATGAAAGGGTGATTAATGAGACGGTCACAATAATGAATGCCGTCTTCAGTAAGTTAGAACTCTCTCTTATTATAAAGTGTATTCGTCGCAGTGATATTATCTGGCAGCAGCGTCGGGCGAGGCGTAATTTACGACAACCTGAAAAACACCAGCTTAACTGGAAATGGCTGTTTAACGCGTATCGGAAAAATAAGCCGCAGAATTCAGGTATGGAGCAGGCCGCTTATGTGTTTTGTCTCAATAACCTGCAGCAGGAGCGGGCCGCGTTCCTGTTAACCTCGTGCCGGTGCTTATCAGAAGAACTGGAGCTCAATGCACTGGAGAATTTTTATCGCAAGACAGCAGGGCATCCTTTGAAAAGGAATATGCTGTATTACAGCCTTTGTCTTATGGTGATTTACGCTGAGGTTCTTAATGAGCTGGGTATATTAAAGAAAGAAAGGGCGAGATTTGTAATTAAAGATGTTGTTAATGATGATGTAATGCGTTTTTATATCTCCGCAGCGCCCCTGTCGCAAGTTTCACAAGAGATGGAGTGCGAATCTACTTACTATTTATTACGTGAATATATAAATATGGATTTATTTAATATCAACGTTTGAAGAATGAATTCATCATTTCAGACAGAGAATTTTTATCTGACTTATCAGGAGCAGCACATGAAGCGAGACAAGGAAAAACCGGTTAATTTAACGCCTCGGCAGACAGAACTAGTGGAACTCGTTGTCGGATTTTTAAGATCCTGCGATGAAAAATATGAAGGTCAAAAAGATGTTGAAGGTTTTGAAGGGGGAGGTGTGCTGCTTGGCCCGCGAGAAGCCTGCTACCGCCCTTCAAAAGACTGGAACAAATTGCCCTGAAGTGAAAATCATCTCCCGCGCTGGCATCGTTTTACCACGCGGGAAGACAAACTCACTCGGCATCAAACCAGTCACTGTTCTGTTCAGCAATGGGCGTGATAGTGGAAATCATTTCCTGCAAATGAATGCGGATGGCTTTTTCCGCAGCATCCGGGTCATGTGCTTTCAGACCATCGAAAATCGCATAATGCTGTGCAATCAGATTCTCCGGCGGGGAGACTTTACTGAGCGTCAGGAACCGCACGCGGTCCATGGTGGCTTTGATGTGTTCGACGGTTTCCCACGCCAGACGGCAGTCAATGATTTGCGCGATGGTGCGGTGGAAATCATCGTCAAGCAGCAGGAATTCCTGCGTTTGCTGGCTTTTGGCGGCCAGCGTCTGGCGTTCAAGATTGTGTTCCAGCAATGCCAGATCTTTCCCGGTGGCAACCATCGCCGCACGGCGCACCACGGCGGTTTCGACGGCTTCACGAATGAAACGGCCGTCAGCCACCCGTTTGGAGGAAATTTTCATCACATAGGTGCCGCGCTGTGGCAGTACCTGCACCAGTCCTGCTTCCGCCAGTTTGATAAAGGCTTCGCGCACCGGCTGGCGGGACACGTTAAAGCGTGTGGAAATCTCTTTCTCCGACAGGAATGCCCCCGGCGCAATGGCGCAGGTGACGATGTCCTGACGCAAGGTACGGTAAATCTGCTGATTAACCGGTACATTGCTGAGAAATTCAAAGGCGTCTGTCATGGGCAAAAGTTGTCTTCAGAATCGGGAGTCCATAATACTAACATGAGTTTTCTCAGGATTTTGAGATTGTTAGCGCAAGGTTTTCACAGATATTTGGCTTATTTCATCAAAGCTAATCCGAATTAATGTGCTCACGGCAATAGAGCTTTTTATACGCCGCTGGCGTGATCCCCAGCAGTTTGCGAAACACTCGTCGAAAATACGCCACGTCATTAAACCCGGTGAGGCGGGCCACATCCGCCACATTGCCGGTATTCGCCAGCAACAGTTTCTCGGCGGCGGCAACACGTTGTTTATGCAATGCTTCGGTCAGCGTCATCTGGAAAGTCAGGCGGAAAACCCGTCCGAGATAATCCGCGTTGCAGTGCAGCCGTTCCGCCAGTTCCGAAGCCCCCAGCGGCAGATGAAACTGTGTCGTGATGAGCTGGCGGGCTTTATAAGCCAGTGCCACGCCGGGGCCGCCCGGTTCGACATTCTCCGGCCAGGCACGCGAGACTTCCTGTAACAGCAATATGAGAAACAGCTCGAGAGAGTTACCCCCGCGTTCCTGTTCATATAAAAATAATCTGAACAGCGTTAACAGGGTTTCGCTGTCTCTGACTTTACAGTGCTGTGGAATATTCAGCTGTAAAGAGGGACTGTTTGGTTGTATTTTCATTATTGCGCTATCTTTCACAATATCGAAATGCAGCCAGTAAAATTTTAAATCGGGATCGAATGTTGTGATCCCTTTATGTTCACGCCCTGGAAATAACAATAAACTTTCGCCTGCGTGTAAATCAAAACGGTTATTTTCTTCCTGCAAAGACAGCGAACCCCGCACAATATAAATTAACTCGTGTGAACTCAGGCGTCGGGTCGGATGTGTGCCAATTCCCCTTGAAATAAACAGGCCACCGTTTTGCACTTTTACCGGGTAATTAACGGGAAACGCAAGTATTTCAGGCATTTTCAGGCGCTCATCAGGCAGGTGTAGACTGACAGTAGCATAAGAAACACGCGCTACCCGCCGGGCGTAAAGAGGTTTTGATCTGCTTCACAGATTCTGTTCGTGAGTCGGAATTGTCCCGTTTAACTACTTTATCCTCCTCTTGTTGGCATGAGATCTCTATGCCAGATTTATGGCGTACCTTATTTCATCTCAGGGCTGATGCGAAAAATCAGCCTTATTCATTGTGTTCCTACAGCTTATAAATAACGATATAAAAGCGAGGAAAAATAATGCCAACAGATTCAGTTAATACCGGTTCTGCGCCGGTAAGCGTTGAGGGAAAAATAATTTCTGTTAACGCTAAACTCTCCGTCAGTGAGAAAATCGGTTACGGATTAGGTGATGCCGGTGGCACGATAATAACCTGTCTGATCACCAGTTTTCTGACCTTCTTTTATACCGATGTCTTCGGGCTGACGCCGGCGATTGTCGGCACATTGTTTATTTCCCTGCGGGTGATTGATGCGATTTCCGATCCGCTGATGGGCATTCTGGCTGACCGCACCCAAAGCCGCTGGGGGCGCTTTCGTCCATGGCAGTTGTGGATAGCGCTGCCGATTGGCGTAGTCGGTTTTCTCACCTTCACGGTGCCCGGCCTGAGCGGTGATGCCAAAATCGCGTACGCCTTCTTCACTTACTTCCTGCTTTCGGTGTCATACACGGCCATCAACGTGCCGTATTGCGCGCTGATTAACACCATGACCACCGATCACCGGGAGGTGATTTCCTGCCAGTCATGGCGCTTTGTTTTGTGCGGTGTGGCCGGATTTATGGTTTCCGTCGGGCTGCCGTGGCTGGTGCAACTCTTCGGCAAAGGTGATGCTGCGCGGGGGTATCAGCAGGGCGTCGGCTTGCTGTGCGCGGTGGCGGTGGTGATGTTCCTGTGGTGCTTCTTCACGGTTCGCGAGCGTCTGCCGCTGGCGCTGCTGGGGCAGTTCAGCATTAAAGAGCACATCCGCGGAATGCTGAAAAACGATCAGTTGTTGCTGGTTCTCCTCATGTCATTCCTGCTGATCAACGTGTTCAACCTGCGCGGTGGCGGCTATATGTATTTCATCACCTACGTGCTCAAAGGCGGTGCGGGGTATGCGTCGATGTTCTTCGGCATGGTGACGCTGGCGTCAATTCTCGGCGCGATCATCGTCAATCAGCTGACCAAATTTATCGACAGCGTGCGTCTCTACCTGATCACCAATCTGGTGCTGGCGGTGTTTTCCCTGCTGTTGTGGTTTGTGCCGGTGGGTGAACAATTCCAGACGCTGTGGCTTGGCATTATCTTCGTACATTGTGTGATCCTCGGCTTCACGCTGCCGCTGCACTTTTCCATCATGGCGTTTGCCGATGACTACGGACACTGGAAAAACGGTATCCGCTCTTCCGGCATGAACTTCGCCTTCAATCTTTTCTTTATCAAACTGGCCTGGGCCTCCAGCGCCGGGATCATCAGCCTGGTCTTTATTTGGGTGTCTTATCAGGCCGGTGCCGGGCACCAGACCGCGGCATCCCTTGGCGGGATCACGCTGCTGGAAACGCTGTTGCCCGCGGCGATGCATTTACTGCTGGCCGGGACGCTGATGTTCTGCAAGCTCAATAACACATTGCTGACCCGCATGTCCCGCGAGCTGGCGGCAAACGTTTAATGTTGATAACTGTTCAGGAGGTTGTATGTCTTTTTCTCCGGTTGAATCTTTAGAAGTGCCTTTGCACAAGGTGAATGTCTCCGACGCGTTCTGGCGGGAGTATCAGCGTCTGGTGAAAGATGTGGTGGTGCCGTATCAGTGGAAGGCGCTCAATGATGAGGTCGCCGATGCCGAACCGAGCCACGCGATAGAAAACTTCCGCATTGCCGCCGGGCAAAGTGACGGTGAGTTTTACGGCATGGTTTTTCAGGACAGCGACGTCGCCAAATGGCTGGAAGCGGTGGGTTATTTGCTGGCGAAAACCCCGGACCCGGCGCTGGAGGAAACCGCCGATCAGGTGATCGAACTGGTGGGCGCGGTGCAGCAGCCCGACGGGTATCTCAACACCTATTTCACCGTCAAAGAGCCGCAACACCGCTGGACCAATCTGGCGGAATGTCACGAGCTTTACTGCGCCGGACATCTGATCGAAGCCGGTGTGGCTTATGCGCAGGCTACGGGAAAAAACCGTTTGCTGGAGATCGTCTGCAAACTGGCTGATCACATTGCCGACGTCTTCGGGCCGGGCGAAAAGCAATTACACGGCTATCCCGGTCACCCTGAAATTGAACTGGCGCTGATGCGTTTGTATGAACAAACCGCCGAAACCCGTTATCTCGAACTGACACGGTATTTCGTTGAGCAGCGCGGAGCGCAGCCGCATTTTTACGATATCGAATATGAAAAACGCGGCAAAACATCGCACTGGAATAACTACGGCCCGGCGTGGATGGTTAAAGATAAAGCCTACACGCAGGCGCATTTACCGATAGCACTACAGACCACGGCGGTCGGCCATGCGGTGCGATTCGTTTATCTGTACGCCGGTGTCGCGCACCTGGCGAGGCTGAGTCAGGATCAGGAAAAACGCGAAACCTGTCAGCGCTTATGGGAAAACATGACGCAAAAGCAGATGTACATCACTGGGGCGATTGGTTCGCAAAGCAGCGGCGAAGCGTTTTCATCGGATTACGATTTACCCAATGATACCGCCTATACCGAAACCTGCGCCTCGATTGGCCTGATGATGTTTGCCAACCGCATGTTGCAGATGGAGGCCGACAGCCGTTACAGCGACGTGATGGAACGTGCGCTTTACAACACCGTGCTGGCCGGTATGGCGCTCGACGGTAAACATTTCTTCTATGTGAATCCGCTGGAAGTGCACCCGAAAAGCATCCCGTTCAACCATATTTATGATCACGTAAAACCGGTGCGTCAGCGCTGGTTCGGCTGCGCCTGCTGCCCGCCCAATATCGCGCGGCTGCTGGCGTCACTCGGCCATTACATTTATACCCGGCGCCCGGACGGCGTGGATATCAATCTGTATATCGGCAGCGATGTGGAGGCGGAAATCGGCGGAAAACCGCTGCGGCTGAAACAATCCGGCGGCTATCCGTGGGCTGAAAACGTAACGATTGACGTTGATACCGGCGAACCGCTGGAAGCCACGCTGGCGCTGCGTTTACCAGACTGGTGCGCCAGCCCGCAGGTCACCATCAATGGTCATCCGCTTGAACTGACCAGCCTGACGCAGCGCGGATATTTGCGTCTGACCAGGGAATGGCAGAAAGGCGATCGCATTGAAATGATCTTACCGATGCCGGTCACCCGCGTGAAAGGTAACGCACTGTTGCGCCACGTCGCCGGAAAAGTCGCCGTGCAGCGCGGGCCACTGGTGTATTGCCTGGAACAGGCGGATAACGGCAGTGAACTGCATAACATTCGTTTGCCGCACGATGCGCCGTTCCGCCTGATTTCAGGCAGCGGACTGTTCGCGGGTAAAACATTGCTGCAAACGCAGGGCGAGCGACGCCCGTCGGTACAGGCCGGGCAGCAGCCGTTGTACCGCTACAATCCGCCAAAGGAAGCAACTTTGCCGCAAACCATGACCTTTGTGCCGTATTTTGCCTGGGCGAACCGTGGGGAAGGGGAGATGCGGGTGTGGATTGATGAAGTGTAGAAAAGGCTGAGCCAGCCTCCAAAAAATAAACCCGGCGCAGGTGGCCGGGTTTTGAATAACCTTTTACTGATTTAGCTGTGAGAGAGTGTTGTCTCGGCGGACTGTTTAGGCGGTTTGATCACGAAGAACACCAGAATTGCCCCCAGCGCGGCGACGCCGCCTGCGAGAATAAAGGCGCTGTCAAAACGACCGGTATTCTGGACAATAAACCCGGTGACCACAGGCCCGATGATGCCGGAGATGCTGCCGACCAGATGGATGAATCCGCTGGTGCCCCCGACGCGGGATTTATGTACCACGTCCTGAATAATCGCCCAGTAAATTGCCCCGGTGGTATACAGGAAGAAAATAGACACTGACATCAGCACTACCGCAGGCACCACGCTGGTGACGATACCGGCGAGGGCGACGCAAATGGCAGCGGCTAACAGGCTGACCACCAATATAATTTTACGCGACAGCAATAAGCGGCCGGTAATATTGAAAATCTTATCTGAAATATAACCGCCCAGTGCCAGTCCGACGAAGCCGACAATCCACGGAATAACCGTTGTCAGGCTCATCTCTTTAATATTCAGGCCATGCGCCTGCACCAGATAAGCCGGGAACCAGCTGAGGAAGAAGAACAAAATATAGTTGTAGCAGAAGAATGCAAAGGCAGTGACCAGAATAATCGGTTGTTTTAAATAATACCCCAGCCCATGCGCAGCCTGCGCCAGATCTTCCTCTTCGCTGATATTTTCATTCTTCATTGCATCAATTAAACGCAATTCTTCCTGGGACACGCGCTTACTTTTCAGCGGATTATCGGCCACCGTAAAGAACCAGATCACCATCCACACAATACCAATCGCGGCAATGACCATAAACGCCGGACGCCAGCCAAAGGAGATTGCCAGATACCCGACAATAGGCCCGGCCACAGCGCCGCCGAGCGGCGAACCGGCGCTGAGCAGACCCATGGCGGTCGCCGCCTTTTTCTTCGGGAACCAGCCGTTGATCATCTTATTTGCCGAGGCACAGATCGGGCCTTCGGCCATGCCAAATAATACCCGCAGAATCAGCATGGAATAAAAACCGGTGGCGATAGCGGTCATGCCACAAAATAGTGACCATAACCCGACGGCTAACCCCATGACGATGGTCGGGCCAAATTTATCGACAGCCAGACCGCCAAGGAAGTTAAATATCGCGTAACCAAAGAAGAAGCTGCCAAATATCATGCCGAACTGTTCAGGATTGATGGCCAGTTCTTTTTCTATCATCGGGACCGTGATCGACAGCGCAACGCGGTCGAGATAATTGATCATGTAAACCATAAACAGCAGGAATACGATTATCCAGCGTAGATTCTTAAACATAGATGCTCCACGTAGTGTTGTTTTAATAGTGTTGCGTTTTTATAAGTAGAATATGAGGTACAACAGACGGGAGGATTGAATTCTCCTCCCGTTAAAGCCAAATCGTCAGATATCTTCGTGATCAGAATGCCAGCAGAACCTTGCAGCATGAACGCTGATCTTTCTCAAACAGCGTCAGCGCGGCTTCGACTTCGCTGGCAGGCATCCAGTGCGTCACCAGCTTTTCGGGCGCGATCTTCCCTTGCTCAATCCATTCAATCACCTGCGGGAACCGGTGGCTGTTCAGGCGTGAAGAGAACAACGAAATCTCTTTGCTGGTAATACTTTGCTGCGTCACCGAACTCGGCTCGCCGGAGAAACCCATCATGCCGATGCGTGCTGCCGGAGACGCCAGCAGAATGGCTTCCTGCAAAATCGCCGGATGGCAGGCGGCATCCACGATGAGCGTCGGGCGCACACCTTCTGCGGCGAGCACGTCGGCTACGCTGCGTTCGGCATTGTTGATGGTCCAGTCTGCGCCACTTTCCTGTGCCATCTGAAGACGTTCTTCAATGCGATCGGTGACAATCACTTTCTGCACGCCGTAGACGCCTTTCAGTACCTGAATCACCGTCAGCCCCATCGGACCGGCACCGTACACCAGCGCGGTATCCTGCGGTGTCGGTTTGAGAAAGGCGGTGATATTGGCCGCGATAGTAAAGGGTTCGACCATGCTGGCGAGTTTGTCCGGAATGGCCGCAGGCACCACGTAGGCATTTTTCGCCGGTGCGCAGGCATAATCACTGAAACCCCCGTCACGGTGGACGCCGATCACCTGCAACTCGGTGCACACGTTCGGGCGGCCAATGGAGCAGGGATAACAATGGCCGCAGCTGACCACCGGATCAACGACCACGCGCTCGCCGATACGCGAGGTGTCTACGCCTTCTCCGACGCTGTCGATGTGCCCGAAGAACTCATGGCCGATCACCCGTGGGTATTTTGCGAACGGATTATGCCCGTGATAAATGTGCACATCCGAACCGCAAATCCCTGCGTAACTGACCCGAACTCGTACCTCACCGGCGGCAGGTACCGGCAAGGCACGTTGCTCGATCACCAGTTTTCCTGGTTCTTGTATAACGACACTGTTCATTATTCGCTCCCTTACCAGTTCCACAACGTACCGTCTTCCAGACGGGCTACCGGCAGATAGGCCGGTTCATACGGATATTTCGCTGCCAGCTTTTCGTCGAACTCAATGCCCAGACCCGGTTTTTCGCCAGGGTGCATGTAGCCGTTATCGAACGTCCAGTTATGCGGGAAGACTTCCAGCATTTGCTCGGAGTAACCCATATATTCCTGCACGCCAAAGTTTGGCACCCACAGGTCGAAGTGCAGCGCCGCCGCCATACAAACGGGTGAGAGGTCGGAAGGGCCGTGCGAGCCGGTACGCACCTGATACAGCGAGGCGAAATCAGCAATGCGGCGCATGCCGGTGATGCCGCCCGCGTGGGTAATGGTGGTGCGGATATAGTCGATCAGTTGCTCTTCGATCAGCTGTTTGCAATCCCAGATGCTGTTGAACACTTCCCCTACCGCGATTGGCGTCACCGTATGCTGGCGGATCAAACGGAAGCATTCCTGATTTTCCGCCGGGGTCGGATCTTCCATCCAGAACAGACGATAGTCTTCAATGCTTTTACCAAAGCGCGCCGCTTCGATTGGCGTCAGGCGGTGGTGCATGTCGTGCAGCAGGTGTTCGTCGAAGCCGAATTTGTTACGCACGGCTTCAAACAGTTTTGGTGTGAAATCGAGGTATTTCTCCGTTGACCACAGCTGTTCTTCCGGCCAGTTGCCTTTGGTGGCCGGTTCGTAGGCCAGCCCTTTGCCTTTCGCCATGCCGTAAGTGGTTTTCATGCCCGGTACGCCGCATTGCGCGCGGATCGCCTTGAAGCCCAGCTCTTTGTGTTTAGCGTAGTCATCAAGCACTTCATCCACCGAATGGCCGGTGGTGTGGCAGTAAACCATGACGCCGGTGCGCGATGCGCCACCGAGCAGTTGATACAGCGGCATATTGGCGGCTTTGGCCTTGATGTCCCACAGCGCGGTGTCCACGGCGGAAATCGCCGACATAGTGACCGGGCCACGACGCCAGTACGCGCCTTTGTAGAAGAACTGCCAGATATCCTCGATCTGATGCGCGTCACGCCCGATCAGTTGCGGACAAACATGATCTTTCAGGTAGGACGCCACCGGCAGTTCGCGGCCATTCAGCGTGGCATCACCGATCCCGGTCAGCCCGCTGTCGGTAGTGATCTTCAACGTAACAAAGTTGCGCCCCGGACAAGTAACAAAGACTTCAGCATTCACGATTTTCATCGGTTATGACCTTCTGCAGTAAAGTAAGATGCATTTTCTTTGGCTATAAATACGCCACATGACAACTACCATACAAGTATGTTTATCGTTTTTTGCCGGGGAGGATCACACTTTGTTGCGGAAAAGTGAATATGACGAGAGGCGGGAAACCGGCTGCGGGTGCCAATAAAAAAGCCTCCGCGGTGGGAGGCTTCGGGTGTTTTTATTGCGCCAGCCGCATCACTTCCTCCCATACCGCATCATCCACCGGGATCCCCTGGCTGAGGTTTTCACGGCGGTTTGATGCCGCCGTTTGCCCCGGATACCGCACATCGCGACTGTTTTCGGCGGGATCGGATCCATTCACATAATCTGCCACGCTGTCGGCCATGCGTTCGGTGAACTCAGCGCCACCGAGTTGTTGCGGATCGAACACCATGAAGATCTGACTGGCGCCGGTGCAGCTGCCTTTGCCTATTTTGTCGATCTCATTGGTGGGGGCTCCGGCTGACAACAGTGCGGCCATGGCATCCAGCACAATCGCCAGACCGGAACCTTTCCAGTAACCGGTGGGTAAAATACGCATTGAGGCTTCGATCGGGCCCGGATCGTCGGTAAGATTTCCCTCTTTATCGTAGCCGCCGGGGAAAGGCAGTTTTTCGTTTTTCAGCCGGGTAACCTGTAATTTGCCGTAGGAATACTGTGACATCGCCATATCCAGCACGATCGGGCCTTTGGCGCGGGGCACCGCCATCACGAACGGGTTGTTGCCGACACGGGTATTTTTACCGCCCCAGGCAGGCATGCAGGATTCAGTATTCGTCCAGCATATCGCGGCCATGCCATGTTCGGCTGCGTGCCAGCCATAACTTCCGCCGCGCATCCAGTGGGTGCTGTTTTTCAGCGCCACAATGCCGACGCCGTATTCCTTTGCCATCTCTGCGGCTTTTTCGACGGCGAACAGGGCGTTGGTGATGCCGATCCCCTGATGTCCGTTGTAAATAGCGATGGCCCCCAGTGATTTTTCAAGTTCCGGTTTGGCATGAATATCAATCCAGCCCTTTTTGACATAATCCACAAAGCGCGCCACCCGGTTCAGGCCGTGTGAGGCAATGCCATCGCAGCTGGATTCGGTATGGATACGGGCGCAAACCCGCGCACTTTCATCATCCAGCCCGGCATTGAGCAGGGCGCGCTGGATTGTCTGTTGCATCAGGCTGAATTCAATTCTTTGCATGGTCGGCTCCGGTTGAGAGTTCAGGGGAAGTCGGGGAAGACATTATGTCGGTCTGACTAAGAATATTATTATCACCCCAGCATTTTTCGTAAGGCCAGCCGGTCAGTTGTTCGGCGATTAAACGGGTTTCAGGCGTGACGTCATATTTACTGCCACCGGCTTTCAGGCGCTCGATTTCATTAACCAGCAAGGCATGATTATGGCGGGTAAGTTTGAATTTCATTGAACTGTATAAACCGATCAGCAGGAAAATAACCGAACCGGCACCGAACACCAACGTAATACCATAAACAGCTTCGGCAGGTTGAGTACTGCTTTTTGGGGTAAATCCATAATGCTGTAATAACAGCCCGACGCTGAATAACGCCACTGCCTGAACGGCTTTGCGCACGAAGGTCATTACTCCGGCGAATATACCTTCGCGACGTTTACCCGTGAGCATTTCATCCACATCAGGAATAAAGCTGTAGATATTCCAGCAAACATAACTGGTGCCGGAACGCCCGACGCCCATGAGGATAACGGACACATAAATCAGCGCCATATTATAAGGCAATTGCAGAAGATGAATGGCGATGAATAAGCCGACACTGGCTAACATAAACAGTTGAGCAATTCTGTACGATGCGCCATTTCCCCATTTCATACAGAGAAAAATAAACAGCGCGACACACACAAACTGTACCAGCGTCATTAATGTCATGGCGTTGGAGGCTGACACTGCATTCTGCCCGAGAACAAAAATGATGTAATAAGCGAGCACTGCACCGAGCACGTCGAGCGCGACATAGCCCCCCAGATACATGCCCACATGCTGGCGGAAAGTCCGCACTTTCATGGTGGAAACCAGGGATTTAAACAGGTGTTTCATGTCCCGTCGAAAAGAGAGTTTAGGCGCAGAAACATCCACAGGGATAGGGCGCTCCCAGGTGTAGAAGTACAACAGCAGGATCACCACGGCAAACAGCACGCCAAAAATGGCACCCATAATCAGAAAAGAGGAAGAAGAGTCATCTCCGAGATACGCAATAATCCGCCCCGGTAACCATGCCGCTAATATTGCCGCGCCGGTAGAAAAGAACATTCTGACGCCGGTGAGTTTTGTGCGCATTTTAAAGCTGGAGGTCATTTCTGCTGCCAGCGTTTCATACGGCACAATGGCCAGCGTATAGGCAGCATAGAATAAAATATACGTGACCAGGTAATACCAGAACCCCATACCGCTGACCCACATAATAATGTAAGTCACCATAATTAACGGCGCGCCGAATAAGAAGAAGAATCCCCGGCGTCCGTATTTTTTACCCAGCGGGTTACGGTAGAAATTATCAGTGACATATCCCATCAGTGGATCAAAAAAAGCGTCCAGCAGACGTGCCGTCGCAATAACGGCTCCCGCCTCTGCGGGGCTTAATCCGGCATAAGTGGTATAGAAAAACATTATCCACAAACCCAATACCGCAAAACATCCGCCGCCGAAGAAATCACCTCCGCCGTACGCCAGCATATTTTTAAGCGATATCGGTCTTTCTTTATGATGATTAATCATGATGCCTCTGTATCCAATAAAATTGAGATAAATAAAAGTCATGAAAAGACACGAATAATAATGCCCGCAGAACTTCATCCGTGGACCTTCAGCGGCATAGGCAATGTAAACCTAGGTAATGCACAGCTACCATACAAGTATATTTATCGGGATTTAACAGGAGGGATCACAAAAACAGGGATGGATTTCCTCTGTACTGTAAGGCAGATCACAGTACAGAGAATGAACAAATGACAGGAGGGGAGAGGTTAGCCCAGCAACTCGCAATGGGGTGGCAACCGGCACTCGATGACTTCGGGCAGAACTTCAATGCGAAAATGTTTCCCGGTCAGCGGTTCGCCATCCAGATTGAAGGTCATGTCATGGGGGGCAGTGATTTCCAGCCACGGCAGATGGGCGGAGACGATATTTTTGTTTTCTTCGTTGTTGAGCAGGCTGCGAAGGAAAGACGGCAGAAGTTCTTCTGACGTCAGCAGACGCAGTTGCAGCAGGCCATCATTGATCAGCGCTTCCGGGCAAATCTGCTGGCCGCCACCGGCCTGACGGCCATTACCAATGCCGATGACCAGGGCGTCGCCTTCCCAGCTGAAATCCGGGCCTTTGATCTCGCAGCGGTCAGCCTTCAGCGTATCCAGACGTAAAAGTCCGTGAATGAAGTACGAGACGCCGCCGAGTGCCGCTTTGAGTTTTTCCGGCGTTTCGGTGGTGATACGCGTACCAAAACCGCCCGTCGCCATATTGATGAAGAAATGTTTATCATTCACCTGAGCCAGATCGATGGCTTCTGCACGGCCTTTGATCGCCAGCAATAATGCCTGTTCAGGCGCCAGCGGAATATTACAAGCGGTCGCAAAATCATTGGCAGTGCCGAGTGGCACAATGCCCAGGATCGGACGCGGGCCTTCAAGTTGCGCCAGTGCGCCGGCGACTTCGTTGATGGTGCCATCGCCGCCACCCGCGATCACCGTGTCACACCCAAGGGCGACAGCTTCTGCGACATAACGAAGGGCGTCGCCGTATTCCCAGGTTACGCGGACAAACAGTTCGATCCCTTCTTTGCGCAGAGCACCGACGGCCTCACGCAGCTCTTCATTGCCTGCGCCTTTTCCATTCAAAATCAACAGTGCTGTGGTCATGTATGCTCCTCGTTTCTTTCTATAACTACCATAAATGATTAAGCGCATACTTGGCTATCAGATAAATGATCGAAAACCTCATTCATAAATGAAATGGTTGAAATTATATATATTTATTAAAGCTATTATTTAGGCGTCAATTTTATTTATTAATAGAAAGGAAAGAAAAAATAATGAGACAGGACGGCGAACATTCAAAGGGGATTGATTACCAAAAGAAAAGCCAGCTCAAGGGAGATTGAGCTGGCCAAGGAGGTGGTTCCTAGTGTAGTCCGGTGCTTTATTTTGCATTCGAAGTAAATTGCGAATGCATATTATCCAGCCCGGCAAGAAATAGATGTGATCAGTTTCTTGTTTTCAACAAAAGCCTTATTTCGCGTGCGGATTGCGCGTATCGGTTTCTTCCAGATTGCGCAACAAGATAGCGAATTCCAGGCTGACATCCTCCGGCAGCGCTGCATACACAATGTGCCCGTTGCCTGGCGCCACGTCGGTCGGCTGGCCTTTTTTGTTGCGCAGGGCCTCCAGTTTGAACTGGATGTTGCCCTGCGGCGTCATCATTTCCACGCTGTCACCGACGCTGAATTTATTCTTCACATCGATTTCCGCCCAGCCATCGACGCGGTTGCCGGTGAATTCACCGACGAATTGCTGACGGTCGCTGACCGAGAAACCGTATTCATAGTTTTGCTGTGCGTCGTGCGTATGGCGGCGCAGAAAACCTTCGGTATAGCCGCGATGCGCCAGGCCTTCCAGCGTAGAGAGCAGGGTCGGGTCGAAGGGTTTTCCGGCGACGGCGTCATCAATGGCGCGGCGGTAAACCTGCGCGGTGCGGGCACAATAATAGAAAGATTTGGTGCGGCCTTCGATTTTCAGAGAATGCACGCCCATCCGGGTCAGGGTTTCAACGTGCTGAATGGCGCGCAGATCTTTTGAGTTCATGATGTAGGTGCCGTGTTCATCTTCGAACGCACTCATGTATTCGCCAGGACGCATCGCTTCTTCCAGCATGAAGACTTTGTCCGTTGGCTGGCCGACGCCCAGCGTCGGTTCCACTGCATCCACCTGCTGTACCGGGATCGGTTCATGCTGATGCACGATACTGCCGATATCGTTCTCTTTGCCTTCCTGAACCTTATATTCCCAGCGGCAGGCGTTGGTGCAGGTTCCCTGATTCGGGTCGCGTTTGTTGATGTAACCGGAAAGCAGGCAGCGGCCGGAATACGCCATACACAGCGCGCCGTGAACGAAAATTTCGATTTCCATGTCCGGCACCTGGGTGCGGATTTCAGCGATTTCTTCCAGTGACAGTTCACGCGATAAAATGACCCGCGTCAGCCCCATTTGCTTCCAGAACTTCACCGTCGCCCAGTTCACCGCGTTAGCCTGCACCGAGAGATGAATATCCATCTGCGGGAAGGCTTCGCGCACCATCATGATCAGCCCCGGATCTGACATGATCAGCGCGTCCGGCCCCATGTCGATCACCGGTTGCAGGTCACGCAGGAAGGTTTTCAGCTTGGCATTGTGCGGGGCGATGTTGACCACCACGTAGAATTTTTTACCCAGCGCATGGGCTTCATCGATGCCGGTTTGCAGATTCTGATGGTTAAATTCGTTATTACGCACGCGCAGGCTGTAGCGCGGTTGTCCGGCATAGACCGCATCTGCGCCATAGGCGAAAGCGTAGCGCATGTTTTTGAGGGAACCGGCAGGGGAAAGCAGTTCAGGAACAAAAGAATCGGGGGTCAACATAGTCAATCTCAGTCTGATCACAAGTCAGGGCCGTCCCGAATGCGGGGCGACGAAAGGCCAGAATTGTAACGTCTGAGTTGATCAAAAGCAGCCGGTTAGTGTGGGTATTTGGGGTTTTACGGGGTCAGATCAATTTTTGGCGACTGAGGTTGCCGCAGGAACGTGACAACCTCAGGAAAAGAGCGATCAGGCAGTTTGCTGGGTCAGATCACGGATATCCGTGGTGCTCCCGTTTTTAACCACCGACTGCACGCCTTTTTTTGCTGCACTTTCGGTCGTGTACATTTCGCTCACGCCAATCACCTGATGGTTTTTGGCTTTCAGTACGAAGTAAAACTGACCGTCTTTTGACGGTTTCACTTCGTACTGCTCTTCGTGCGGGGCATTGTTTTGTACCGAGGTGATGCCGTTTTCCGCCGATGCTTTACTGGCATACATTTCACTGGTGAGAATAATCTCTCCGTTCCCGGCCTTCAGGTTAAAGTGAAACTGTCCATTCTTCGCTTTTTTCAGATCATAGTGACCAGTTGCCATAAAGGTTATCTCCAGCAAGAGGGGGTTATTTTCCTGAGATAAGTGTAGTTAAAGAAGAATGTTTCGCGGCAATAAGAGGAAGTTATGGCATGAAATGTGAACCGGCCGACAGACTTTCAGTAACTTTACAAAACTGAAATGCCGGCCCGGAGTGCATCAGGCGAGGTGGCAGGGCTCCGCTTCCCAGCGATAACCGACGCCGTAAACCGCGCGGATAAAGGCTTTCTCCCCATCAAGGGATTCCAGCTTACGCCGGAGATTTTTGATGTGACTGTCGATGGTGCGGTCCGTCACCACGCGATAATCATCGTAGAGATTATTCAGCAGCACTTCGCGGGTAAACACGTAGCCCGGTTTCACCGAAAGCGTCTTCAGCAGCCGGAACTCCGCCGGTGTCAGCTCCAGTTCATGCCCCTGAAATGACGCCTGAAAACGCGCCTCATCAATGTGCAGTCCGTGGCTTTTCGTGAACGTTTCTTCAGGCCGCACGCAGCGTCGCAGGATCACTTTTACACGCGCCACCACTTCACGCGGGCTGTAAGGCTTGCAGATATAATCATCTGCGCCAATTTCCAGCCCCAGCAGGCGGTCAATTTCCTCGGTTTTTGCCGTGACCATCATGACGGGCACGTCAGAAAACTGGCGAATATCGCGGCAGATAGACAGACCACTGCTGCCCGGCAACATCAGATCCAGCAAAATCAGCGCGGGTGGATGGGCTTTGACCTGGGCGATCACATCGTGGCCGTCCGCCAGCCACTGCGTGGCGTAACCTGCGGCCTCGAGATAGTCGATCAGCAACTGAGCGAGTTTCGGCTCATCTTCCACGATCATAATTTTTAACGGCGCAGGGCCGGACATTACAGAATCGTTCATCAGTTTCTCGGTCCATGTGGAACAGAAAGCGGCAGGACGACCGTGACACGCACGCCGCCTGCGGGAGAGTGGCTGGCGCTTATCTGCCCGCCGTGTGCTTCGACGATATTCTGGCAGATCGCCAGGCCTAAACCTGAGCCACCGCTGGCGCGATTGCGCGAGCCTTCGGTGCGGTAAAAGCGTTCAAAAATGCGCGTCAGCTGTTCATCGCTGATGCCGGGGGCGCTGTCCTGAAAGGTCAGACACAGCGATTTCTCACGGATTTCACCCAGGATTTCCAGCCCACCATTAGGGTCAGTATAGCGCAGGCTGTTTTCCAGCAGATTATTGAAAAGCTGAGAAAGACGCTGCGGATCGCCGAACACCTCGGCGTGCTCCGGCAGCGTGCTGGTTAGGGTTAACTGTTTGCTGTGGAAACGATCGCGCGAACCGGCTTCTGCCAGCTGGACCAGATGCACGACATCGGTATCGACTTTGCGATAAGCCAGTGCGCCGGCATCAGAAAGGGAAAGCTGATGCAAATCATCCACCAGTTTGGTCAGGATCGACACCTCGGATTGCAGCGACTCCAGCGAGCCGAGGGTCATTTTACGCACGCCGTCCTGCATGGCTTCCAGCTCGCCGCGCAGCACCGCCAGCGGGGTGCGCAGTTCGTGGGATATATCAGCCATAAATGCCCGCCGCATCTGTTCATTTTTTTCCAGCGTCATCGCCAGCTGGTTGAAATCCTGCGCCAGTTTGCCCAGCTCATCCTCGCTGTCGACTTCCACCCGGGTGCTGAAATTCCCCGCCGCAAGCTGATGAGTGCCGTTGACCAGCCGTTTTACCGGCGCGAGCATTCCACGGGATAAAAGCCAGGTCACGGCAGCAGCCAGCAAGGCGGTAAACGCGACAATCATCCAGCTGGTGCGGCTTTGCTGGCGCTCGAAGTTAATATCGGCATCACGGGTCAGGCGTTCAGCCGGGGTAGAAATCACCGAACCTATCACCACGCCGTTGACGGTCATTACGCGGCGCGGCCCCTGCAGATCATGCGGAACCGGCTGATCGTAACCGCCGATGCGACGATCGTTACTGTCGAGGATCCAGAATTTAGTGCGCCACCCCTGTGGCGGCATTTTCGGGCTGCTGTTTTGTTCAAATGAGCGCATGAGCTGATAAATCAGCCGGTCATTTTTTTCCAGAAACTCCCAGTTGCCGTGCTGCCGGTACTGCTCCTGTAAAGTGTCTGCCAGCAACTCGACGCGCTGTTCGTTGCTCTGACGAATGTAATCGATAAAGCCGCGCTCGAAGCTCATTCGCACGCCCCAGTTCATGGTAATAAGCACCAGCGCACAGGTGCAGAAGATGGCCATGAACAGTTTTGCGGTGATACCTGGTTTCATGATTTTCTCATTGGATCGGGAGAACCGGCCGCAGCGCGACGACGGTCAATAAGGGCATTTTTCTGCGCATCCAGCGGCACGCGTGAGAAGACCCAGGCGGGCAGGGCAATCACCAGCGCCATCGACATGTAGCAATACAAAAATGCGGTGTGCATTGCGCTGCTGCCGACGCTGACCTGCTGATGAGCAAACAGGCCGATGAGTATCCCCGCGACGCTGACGCCGAGGCTCATTGACAGTTGCATGATCATAGACAGCAAACTGTTACCGCTGCTGGCAAGGCGCGGCGGCAGATCTTTCAGCGTCAGCGTGTTCATTGACGAGAAGCGCAGTGAGTTCACCATTCCCTGGAAAAACAGCACCACGGGAATCATCCACACCGCGCCGTAAATCGCCACAAGCGGGAAGATAAGCGTAATCAGCGCCAGCAGCAGGGTGGCGATGACCAGCGCATGACGGTAGCCGAGCTGATTCACCAGCCGGACGACCACCCGTTTCATGCCCATACTGCCGAGCACCATCGGGATCATCATCAGCCCGGCATGAAACGGCGTGAAGCCCATGCCGAGTTGCAGAAAAACGGGGGTCATAAACGGCAGCATCCCGCTGCCGATGCGGCCAAGAAAACTGCCGGTCAGGCCGATTTTAAAGGTCGGCGTATGGAAAAGGCGCAGGGAAAACAGGGCGGATAAATTACCGCGGGCGTGCAGCCAGTAAATGCCCAGCGCGCCAAAGCCGACGAAGGTCAGCAGCAGCAGTTCCGGCGGGGTCAGCCCTAGGCCACGGCTGCCGTCAAGCGCCAGCGTCAGGGTGGCCATGCACACGGCGAGCATCACAAACCCGCTGATATCAAAGCGGCGGGTCTGCATTTTGTAGTTCGGCATGATCATGAGTGTTGCGATACAACCGGCGATGCCCACCGGCAGGTTAATCAAAAATATCCAGTGCCAGCTGGCGTACTGCACCAGAAAGCCGCCCAGCGCCGGGCCGAGCAGAGGGCCGACCTGACCCGGCAGCGTCACCATGGTCATGGCTGCCATATATTCACTGCGCGGCACGATTTTTAACACTGTCAGTCTGCCCACCGGCACCATCATCGCGCCGCCAACGCCCTGCACCACGCGGGACATCACCAGTTCGCGCAGGCTGTCGGACTGTGCACACAGCAGCGAACCTAAGGTGAACAGGACGATGGCCGAAAAGAAAACCCACTTAACGCCGACTTTGTCTGCCAGCCAACCACTGGCGGGCAGCATCACGGCCACGGTCAGGACATACGCGACCACCACCGAGTGCATGTGCAATGGGTTTTCACCCAGGCTGTGGGCCATCGACGGCAGCGCGGTGTTAACGATGGTGGTATCGAGTGCCTGCATGAAGAAGCCAAAGGCGACGATCCACAACTGCCAGCGCACAGAGGGCGGCAGGGGGGCGGAGGGCAGTACGGTGTCAGTGTTTTCAGATTTCATCGGGTTATCGCATCAGCACAATCATTGTCGCGGCTTGCAGAGGGTCATCAGGCCAGACCTACAGTGTAGCCAGATTGCTCCGGCAGAAAATGGAGGAATTAAGGAGAGTCCCCCTCATTTCTCCCAACGATTTGGACATGACTTATGACAAAAAGGTCGGACTTTCAGCCACCCATTTTATATCAGAATGCTAAGGTAAACCCTGAATCACAAATCGTTCGCACGCGAAGAAAATCTACCCTGACCGTTTAGAGGAGTGAGTGATGAGTAAAAGAGAATTAGGCCGTTCAGGTATCCAGGTACCGCTACTGACTTTTGGTGGCAACGTGTTTGGCTGGACGGTCGATCAGACGGCCTCTTTCAGCCTGCTCGATGCCTTACTGGATCACAACCTGAACTTTATCGACACCGCCGACGTCTATTCCGCCTGGGTCGAGGGCAATCAGGGCGGCGAGTCCGAAACGATCATCGGTAACTGGCTGAAGAAAACCGGTAAACGCGATCAGATCGTTCTGGCGACTAAAGTCGGTAAACCCATGGGAGAAGGCAAAGTGGGCCTGTCTCCCCGCTACATTAAAGACGCGGTGGAAGCTTCGCTCAGACGGCTGCAAACGGACTATATCGATCTCTACCAGTCGCATGATGATGATGCCGATACGCCGCTGGCTGAAACCATGGCCGCGTTTGATGCGCTGATTAAAGAAGGTAAAGTCCGTGCCGTTGGCGCGTCGAACTACAGCGCGCCGCGTCTGGCTGAGGCGCTGAAAGTCAGCAAGGAGAACGGTCTGGCGCGGTATGAAACGCTGCAACCCTTGTACAACCTGTATGACCGCAAAGTGTATGAAGAAGCGCTGGAAAAGGTCGTGACGGACAACGGTCTGGGCGTCATTAACTTTTACGGGCTGGCCGCCGGCTTCCTGACCGGGAAATATCGCACTCAGGCTGACGCCAGTAAAAGTCTGCGCGGTGAGAGTGTGATTGCGCGTTATCTCGATGAACGCGGTCTGAAGGTGCTACGGGGGCTGGATCAGGTCGCTGAAAAGCACGGTGCGCAGCCTGGCCAGGTCGCGCTGGCATGGCAGATTGCCCGCCCCTCCATCACTTCTCCGATCGTCAGCGCGACATCCTTGCAGCAGCTGAACGAACTGGCGCAGGCCGCAACGCTGAAACTGGATGATGCAGATATTCAGACGCTGAACGACGCCAGCGCCTGGTAAATTTGCCGTCTCAGAAATAAAAAAAACCGCCCGGATGTCTCAGGCGGTTTTTTTACATCCGGCGTTCAGCGATTAACGGAACAGCGTTTGTGCCCAGCGAGCCAGACCGGCGGTCACCGAGCCGAAATCATTGCCACCCACCAGCGGAATACCCGGCAACTGCGCCTGCAATGCCGCGCGCAGAAGCGGAGAACGCGCACTGCCACCGGTCAGATAAATCACGTCCGGTTTTATTTCGCTGCTTGCCAGCGCGAGATTGACCTGTTCCTGAATGCGCTCCAGCGGCTGTGCAATGGCTTCGCTCAGTTGCTGCTGGCTGATGGTTTCTGCCAGACCGGATTCGATGAAGTCCATGGCGGCCGTGACGTTCTCGCGTTGTGAAAGCGCTATCTTGCTCTCTTCCGCCGCACGCACCAGACGATAGCTCAGGCGCTGTTGCTGGACTTTCAGCAGGCGCTTAATCAGCTCCGGCTGCGCGGCGTCACGGATCAAATCACGCAACATGCGGCCATTGGCGACGCTGTAAAAATCCAGCTGCGCCGGGACATCATTTGTCGCTACCGCATTCCAGTAAGGCAGCGCAGGGATCGCCGTGCCTTTTTGGGTTTCGCTGCCCATGCCAAACTGAGGCGTCAGTTGTTTGAACGCTGTCATGATATCCAGATCGTTACCGCCAACGCGGCAACCGCTGTGGCCGAGCAGGCTGTTCTGGCGTTCTGCTTTATCACGCCATTGCGGGCCCATCAGCAACACCGAGCAGTCCGTGGTTCCGCCGCCGATATCGACGACCAGCACCGTTTTCTCTTCAGTCAGCGTGGCTTCAAAATCCAGACCGGCAGCGACCGGCTCAAACTGGAAAGCGATATCACGGAAACCGGCACGTTCTGCGGCGCGTTGCAAAATACCCTGCGCCTGACGGTTTGCGTCATCGCCGCCCATGCCCTGGAAGTTAATTGGCCGGCCAATGACGGTCTGATGAATCGTCTCTTGCAGGACAGATTCTGCCTGACGCTTGATGTGGAACATCATGGCGCAGACCAGATCTTCGAACAGTGCAATTTGCTGTGGTTTCAGGCCGTTTGCGCCAAGGAAGGATTTCGGAGAGCGGACAAAATATACCTCTTCCGGATCTTCCATATACGTCGCCAGCGCCTGCAAACCAAAGTGAACGCTGTTGGCGTTAACCGGAATATCTTCCTCACGGTTAAAACTGACACTGCGGCGCAGCAGCGCCAGATTTTCATCACTGCCTGTCGGCACCTGTCCGTGACGGTTCAGCCATTCGCTGACCGCTTCACGCGATGGTGCACACAGCATGGAGGGTAAATAAGGATCGTTATTTTCTAACGCCAGCAGGTGGGCGTTATTGTCGCGCATCACCGCAACGGAGCAATTCGCTGTACCGTAGTCAAATCCAATAAACATTACTGTTCCCCATGCCAAAGAAGGGGCGGGACTTTACCGGAGCGGGCGACTTTCATCAAGCAGGAAGGGGACATGTTTTGAGATTTTTAGTATGAATTATTCCCTCTCTTTTCACGGAGAGGGAATAAAAACGGCCTGATTTTATTTCAGTAACGCCTGGGCTTTCGCGACAACGTTATCGACCGTAAAGCCGAACTCTTTGAACAACTGTTCAGCAGGGGCTGATTCGCCGAAGCTGGTCATGCCAACCACGCCGCCATTAAGGCCGACGTATTTGTACCAGTAATCCGCAATACCCGCTTCAACCGCCAGGCGTGCCGTGACTTCTTTTGGCAGCACCGATTCGCGGTATGCCGTGTCCTGTTTGTCATACACGTCAGTGGACGGCATGGAAACCACGCGCACTTTCGTACCTGCTGCGGCCAGCTTGTCTGCGGCTTCAACCGTGATACCCACTTCAGAGCCGGTGGCAATCAGGATGACGTCAGGTGTGCCCTGGCAATCTTTCAGCACATAACCGCCGCGCGCCACGTTAGCCAGTTGCTCCGGTGTACGCGGTTGCTGGGTCAAGTTCTGACGGGAGAAAATCAGCGCAGCCGGGCCGTCGTTACGCTCGATGGCATATTTCCACGCAATCGCCGACTCGACCTGATCGGCCGGACGCCACAGACTCATGTTGGGGGTGACGCGCAGGCTGGCCATTTGCTCGACCGGCTGGTGCGTCGGGCCGTCTTCGCCCAGACCGATGGAGTCATGGGTGTAAACGAATACGTTGCGGATCTTCATCAGCGACGCCATTCGTACCGCATTACGGGCGTACTCAACGAACATCAGGAAAGTGGCTGAATAAGGCAGGAAACCGCCGTGCAGCGCGATGCCGTTGGAGATTGCCGTCATGCCGAACTCACGTACGCCATAGTGAATGTAGTTACCGGCCAGATCATCGCCCAGGGATTTCGAGCCGGACCACATGGTCAGGTTGCTTGGGGCAAGGTCAGCGGAGCCGCCGAGGAATTCAGGCAAGATTTTACCGAAGGCTTCCAGCGTATTTTGTGAAGCTTTACGGCTGGCAATATTGGCCGGGGCGGCCTGCAAACCTTCAATGAATTTCTGTGCGTCAGCTTCCCAGTTTTCAGGCAACTCACCGTTCACACGACGTTTGAATTCTTTCGCCAGATCAGGGTAGGCACTGGCATAGGCGGCGAACTTTTCATCCCAGGCTTTTTCTTTCGCTTTACCCGCTTCTTTGGCATCCCAGGCAGCATAAATATCCTGCGGAATTTCAAAGGCAGGGTAGTTCCAGCCCAGCGCTTTACGGGTGGCAGCCACTTCATCCACACCCAGCGCTGCACCGTGTGCATCGTGCGTACCGGCTTTATTCGGTGAACCAAAACCGATGACTGTTTTGCACAGTAACAGGGAAGGTCTGTCGGTCACTTTGTGGGATTCTTCGATGGCCGCTTTGATGGCGTCAGCATTCTGACCATCGACACCACGGATCACGTGCCAGCCGTAGGCTTCGAACCGTTTGGCCGTGTCATCGGTGAACCAGCCTTCAACATGGCCGTCGATAGAAATGCCGTTGTCATCATAAAACGCGGTCAGTTTACCGAGTTTCATGGTGCCAGCCAGCGAGCAGGCTTCGTGGGAAATCCCTTCCATCATGCAACCATCGCCCATAAAGGCATAAGTGTGATGGTTAACGATGTCGTGGTTTTCACGGTTGAACTGTGCGGCCAGCGTGCGTTCTGCAATCGCAAAACCCACGGCATTGGCGATGCCCTGACCCAACGGGCCGGTGGTCGTTTCAACGCCCGGCGTATAGCCATATTCCGGGTGGCCCGGTGTTTTGGAGTGCAGCTGGCGGAAATTCTCCAGCTCTTTCATCGGCAGATCATAACCGGTGAGGTGCAGCAGGCTGTATATCAGCATGGAGCCGTGACCGTTGGACAGCACGAAGCGATCGCGGTCTGCCCAGTGCGGGTTGGTCGGGTTGTGATTCATGTAATCGCGCCACAACACTTCGGCGATATCCGCCATCCCCATGGGAGCGCCTGGGTGGCCGGAATTGGCTTTCTGCACCGCATCCATGCTTAACGCACGGATAGCGTTCGCGAGTTCTCTACGAGAAGGCATATTTTTCTCCGGTGAATGGCCGCTGAACAGGTCAACGGCCATTGAAATAACAGTGAGTGGAATTACAGTTGAGCAGAAAGCATGTCTTCGAGTTTCTGCTGATCGACGGCGAACAGGCGGATACCTTCAGCCAGTTTCTCAACCGCCATGGCGTCCTGATGATGCTCCCAGAGGAATTCTGCCTGAGTCAGCGGTGCAGGCTGTTTGCTGCCCTGTGATGACGCTTGCAGCTTACGTTCCACCGGTGCCTCGCTGGCTTTCAGCTCTTCCAGCAGGGCCGGTGAAATGGTCAGGCGGTCGCAGCCCGCCAGTGCCAGAATCTGTTCAACTTTACGGAAGCTGGCCCCCATGATCACCGTCTCGTAGCCGTGTGATTTGTAGTAGGTGTAGATCTCACGGACAGATTTCACGCCCGGATCTTTTTCTACGTCATAGGTGGCGTCAGGATCTTTGGCTTTGTACCAGTCATAAATGCGGCCAACGAACGGGGAAATCAGGTAGACATTGGCTTCGGCGCAGGCGCGTGCCTGAGCAAAGGAGAACAGCAGCGTCAGGTTACAGTTGATGCCTTCTTTTTCCAGTTCTTCGGCGGCTTTGATGCCTTCCCACGTAGAGGCCAGTTTGATCAGAATACGGGATTTATCGATCCCCTGTTCCTGATATAAGCCGATGAGTTTGCGGGCTTTCGCGAGGCATTTTTCGCTGTCAAAAGACATACGCGCATCCACTTCTGTCGAGATGCGACCGGGCACGCTTTTGAGGATTTCGACACCGATATTGACCGCCAGTTTGTCCGTGGCGTTTATCACCTGATCTTCTTTGCTGCCACCTTGTTTGCGGGCGTAGTCCACCGCGTCTTTGATCAAATTCTGATACTGCGGGAGGTCGGCGGCTTTCAGGATTAAGGATGGATTGGTGGTGGCATCCTGCGGTTCGAAATGACGGATAGATTCAATGTCACCGCTGTCGGCAACCACGGTAGTTAGCTTTTTGAGGGCGTCTAACTGGTTCATCTCTACATCTCCTTAGCTAAAAAACGATACAGCAACAGGTCGTGCGACTCTTTTTCACAGGGGGTCTACCCTGCATCATTCTGTTAACAATATGAATACGCTTTTTCTGATTGTTGTAATGGGTCAGAGCAATGAAAAAGCAAAAGCCTACGCAAGGCTGAGCTTTCAACCTGAGTTGCGCAAGGGGGAACCTTAAGCTTAGTTGAATTTTGCGAGACGTCTTCCGCGAACGAAAAGTAATCAATGTAACGCACAACTTTTGGTCGTGCTTCGGCCTGTGTCGTGGCAGGTTATCTATACTGTTGTGCGGGAAAACCGGATGTTGCGGCTTCCCTTGCTCTGTACCCCTGAAAAAAATAAGAAACAGAAAAGGACCCTACGATGGACGAACAACTCAAGCAAAGTGCGCTCGATTTCCACGAATTTCCGGTGCCCGGAAAGATTCAGGTTTCCCCGACAAAACCGCTCGCCACACAGCGGGATCTGGCGCTGGCGTACTCGCCGGGCGTGGCCGCGCCTTGTCTCGAAATTCAAAAAGATCCGCTGACGGCATACAAATACACGGCCAAGGGAAATCTGGTGGCCGTGATTTCAAACGGCACGGCGGTGCTCGGCCTCGGCAATATTGGTGCGCTGGCGGGTAAACCTGTGATGGAAGGCAAGGGCGTATTATTTAAAAAATTCGCCGGTATTGATGTGTTTGATATCGAAGTGGATGAGTTGGATCCCGACCGGTTAATCGACGTCATTGCCGCGCTGGAGCCTACGTTTGGCGGCATCAATCTTGAAGATATCAAAGCGCCGGAGTGTTTTTACATCGAGAAAAAACTGCGTGAGCGCATGAATATTCCGGTGTTCCACGACGATCAGCATGGTACCGCGATCATCTGTACCGCCGCTGTTCTGAATGGTTTGCGCGTGGTCGGGAAAAATATTTCAGATGTACGGCTGGTGGTGTCGGGGGCGGGAGCCTCGGCTATTGCCTGTCTGAATTTACTGGTGGCGCTGGGGCTGAAGCGCCACAACATTACGGCCTGTGATTCCCGCGGCGTGATTTATCAAGGCCGTGAAGAGAACATGGCTGAAACCAAAGCGGTGTATGCCATCGAAGACAACGGCCAGCGCACGCTGGCGGACGCTATCCCGCAAGCGGATATTTTCCTCGGTTGTTCCGGGCCTGGTGTGCTGACGCAGGACATGGTGAAAACCATGGCAAAAGATCCGCTGATCCTGGCGCTCGCTAACCCGGAACCGGAGATTCTGCCGCCGCTGGCAAAGGCCGTCCGCCCTGATGCCATTATCTGCACCGGCCGGTCTGACTACCCTAATCAGGTGAACAATGTTCTGTGTTTCCCGTTTATTTTTCGCGGGGCGCTGGACGTTGGCGCAACCACCATCAATGAAGAAATGAAGCTGGCCTGTGTCCATGCGATCGCCGATCTGGCAATGGCCGAGCAAAGCGATGTGGTGGCTTCGGCCTACGGTGAAGAGGAGCTGTCGTTTGGCCCTGACTACATCATTCCTAAGCCTTTTGATCCGCGATTGATCGTGAAAATTGCCCCGGCGGTGGCTAAGGCGGCGATGGATTCTGGCGTTGCCACGCGGCCTATTCTGGATTTCGATGCCTACGTCGAGAAGCTGTCGGAGTTCGTTTATAAAACCAATTTGTTTATGAAACCGATTTTCTCGCAGGCCAAAAAAGAGGCGAAGCGGGTGGTGATGGCCGAAGGTGAAGAGGAGCGTGTTTTGCAGGCCACGCAGGAACTGATCACTCTCGGGCTGGCGAAACCGATTCTGGTCGGGCGACCGAGCGTGATTGAAATGCGCATCAAGAAACTCGGTCTGCAACTCGAAGCGGGCAAAGATTTCGAAGTGGTCAATAACGAATCCGATCCGCGCTTTAACGAGTACTGGCGTGAATACTATGACCGCATGAAACGACGCGGCGTCTCGCAGGAACAGGCCCGGCGCGCGGTGATCGGCAATCCGACGCTTATCGCGGCGATTATGCTGCTGCGCGGTGAAGCCGATGCGATGATTTGCGGCACGGTCGGTACCTACCATGAGCATTACGATATCGTGGAAAAGGTGTTTGGTTTTCGCGAAGGCACTCACGTGGCCGGAGCAATGAATGCCTTGCTGTTGCCGAGCGGCAATACCTTTATTGCGGATACCTATGTCAATGATGACCCGACCGCTGAACAGCTGGCGGAAATTACCCTGATGGCGGCAGAAACGGTGCGGCGTTTTGGTATCGAGCCGAAAGTGGCGCTGTTATCCCATTCCAGTTTCGGCACGTCGGACAGCCCGGCGGCGCTTAAAATGCGCAGGACGCTGGAGCTGGTAAACGCGCGCGAGCCGGATCTCGAAATCGATGGTGAGATGCACGGTGACGCTGCGCTGGTTGAAAGCATTCGCCAGGACATCATGCCGGACAGCCCGCTGAAAGGGGCGGCCAATATTTTGATCATGCCGAATATGGAATCAGCCCGCATCAGCTACAACCTGTTGCGGGTGTCCAGTTCGGAAGGGGTGACCGTCGGGCCGGTGCTGATGGGGGTATCAAAACCGGTGCACATTCTCACGCCCATTGCCTCGGTACGCCGTATTGTGAATATGGTGGCGCTGGCCGTGGTAGAGGCGCAAACCGAACCTTTATAACGCGGGGATCCTGACGAAAACGGGGATCAGCAGGATGCCCGTTACGTCTGCTTGCGGCCTCAGTATTTGACTTCGCCGATGCGTTCGAGCGCATCGACGATCAGATCCCAGAAACGCTGATGATCCAATTTTACCGCCACTTGTGTATGGCAGTCCGGCGGCGGCGGGGCGCGGAAATCAGCCACGGTCATGCCAAGCGTCAATGTGCCGGTCAGTTCGATATCCACCGGCACTTTGCGTACGGTCATTACGTTCGGATCAATGACGTAAGCGACGGCGCAGGGGTCATGAACCGGCGGGGAATCAAACCCCTGACGATCTTTGTAACTTAATCCGAAGAAATCGAGCAGCTCGCCCACAAATTTTGCCGGTTGCGTGCCGACGGCGGCGATACGCGCCGCGACTTCCGGTGTTGCCAGCGCCTGATGAGTGAGATCCAGACCGACCATGGTCAGCGGCCATTTCTCGTTGAAGACGATATGCGCGGCTTCCGGGTCGATTTTGATGTTGAACTCCGCGACGGCGCTCCAGTTACCGACATGATAACCGCCGCCCATCAGCACGACTTCTTTGACGCGTTCAGCAATGCGCGGTTCTTTACGCACCGCCATGGCGATGTTGGTCAGGCCGCCGGTGGGCACCAGCGTGATGGTTTTTGGCGGATGCGACATGATCAAATCAATGATCAGATCGATGGCGTGAACGGGTTCCAGTGTGATGGCCGCTTCCGGCAATACCGGGCCATCCAGACCAGAATCGCCGTGGATTTCGTCGGCGATTTCCACCTGACGCACCAGCGGACGAGTGGCACCTGCGGCAAAGGGCACGCCGGTCAGGTTAATCACCCGCGCCACGGCAAGGGCGTTACGGGTGACTTTTTCCAGCGTCTGGTTACCGACTACGGTGGTGACTGCCAGCAGTTCGATTTCCGGATTACCGTGTGCCAGCAGCATGGCGATGGCATCGTCATGCCCCGGATCGCAATCCAGGATGATCTTTTTGACCATGTTTTATTCCTTTAAAGTGTAGGGATACATCGTTTTGCCTGACCGGATTATTTTTTAGCTTGTTGCAGCCACTTATCCAGTTCATTGGCGAATTGCTGGCGGTCGCGCTGATTTAGCGCGGGCGGCCCGCCGGTTTGCACGCCGCTGGCGCGCATGGTGTCCATAAAATCACGCATATTCAGGCGCTCTTTAATGGTTTCGGTGGTGTAGCGCTCGCCGCGCGGGTTGAGCGCCACGCCGCCTTTTTCGATCACTTCAGCTGCCAGCGGGATGTCGGCGGTAATCACTAAATCTCCCTGCTCAGTGCGCTTCACAATTTCGTTATCCGCCACGTCAAAGCCCGCCTCAACGCGCAGGGTGCGCAGGAATTTTGACGGCGGCGTGCGGATGATTTGGTTAGCCACTAACGTCACCATCATGCCGGTTCGTTCGGCGGCACGGAACAGGACGTCCTTGATGACATTCGGACAGGCATCGGCATCAACCCAGATTTGCATCAGTGTCGCTCCCCGTAAGATCAGCGTGCAGATTCAGCCAGTCGCGTGGCGGCAGGAAATCACTGTACAGCGCCGCTTCCGGGCTGCCGGCTTCAGGCTGATAGCCGTATTCCCAGCGGACCAGCGGCGGCATTGACATCAGAATCGACTCCGTACGGCCACCGGTTTGCAGGCCAAACAGCGTTCCGCGATCCCACACCAGATTGAATTCGACATAGCGGCCACGGCGATAGAGCTGGAACTGGCGCTCACGTTCGCCCCACGGCAGCAATTTGCGCTTTTCAACAATGGGCAGATAAGCGTCGGTGAAACCGTTGCCCACAGCCTGCATAAAGTCAAAGCTGGTGGCGAAATCCGGGGTATTGAGGTCGTCAAAGAACAGGCCGCCGATGCCGCGCGCCTCATTGCGGTGTTTAATAAAGAAGTAGTCGTCGCACCATTTTTTGTATTTCGGATAGACGTCGTCACCAAATGGCTGGCACAGCTGTTGCGCCGTGAGATGCCAGTGGCGGGCGTCTTCTTCAAATCCGTAATAAGGGGTGAGGTCAAACCCGCCGCCGAACCACCATACCGGGGCTTCACCGGCTTTTTCGGCAATGAAGAAACGCACGTTCGCGTGGCTGGTGGGGACATAAGGATTCAGCGGATGAATCACCAGAGAAACGCCCATTGCCTGAAAGCTGCGCCCTGCGAGCTCGGGGCGGTGCGCGGTGGCGGAAGCGGGGAGCATGGCGCCGGACACGTGGGAAAAATTAACGCCAGCCTGTTCGAAGACGGCGCCATTCGTTAACACCCGGCTCTGACCGCCGCCGCCTTCTTCGCGCACCCACTGATCTTCGGCGAACTGGCCCTGACCGTCGGCGGCAGCCAGTTGCTGAGTGATGTGCTCCTGCAGTGAAAGCAGGAAGGTTTTAACTTGCTGAATGTCGGGAATCGATTGGCTCACAGGCAAACTCGCAGACGTTGACTGAAAAGACATTCAGCGCCTTGCGGGCGCTGAATGAGAGAAAAGTGGACGCTATTATATACTCAAAATCATTCGAGTTGCAGGAAGGCGGCACTGTCCGTAATTCGCAGGAGTCAGAGCCGCCAGGGCATGTGCAGCCCGAAGAATGAAGATTATCGTGGTTTACGCTCATTGGCATCGAAATAGCTGAAGAAGTTGATTATCCCCTGCGAAATCGCCTGTGCAATCTCTTTACGAAACGCGGTGGTGCTGAGCAGTTGCTCTTCCTGATGGTTGGTGATGAAAGATGTTTCTACCAAAATCGAGGGAATCGACGGCGATTTCAGCACGGCAAAAGCGGCCTGCTCCGTCTGCTGGCTGTGTAAATGGTGAATAGGGCGGATTCTGTCGAGCACATGGTGGCCGAGTGTCAGGCTGTTTTTGATGGTGTCGGTTTGCACCAGGTCAAACAGCACCTGCTGCAGGTAATTGTTGTCTTCTTTGGCATATTTCGCCCCGGCGACCAAATCGGCGTCGTTCTCTTTTTTGGACATGTATCGCGCCATCGCGCTGCTGGCACCCCGGTTAGAAAGTGCAAACACTGACGCGCCGGAAGCGCTCGGGCTGGTGTAACCATCGGCGTGAATTGAAACGAACAGATCGGCCTGATGCTGATGCGCCAGCTCAACACGCTGATACAGCGGGATAAAGTGGTCGGAATCTCGCGTCAGCCTGACCTCAATATGGCTCTGCGCGCCAAGGATTTCGCGCACATAGTTGGCAATCTCCAGCACCACATGTTTCTCTTCCGATCCTTCATGGCCGACGGCACCGGAATCGATCCCGCCGTGGCCAGGGTCGATCATCACCAGCTTTTTCGAACCCGGCGGTTTCGGCGCCGGAGCAGATTTGGTGATGTGTTCCTGCTGCGCTGCGCTGGCAGAACGGGAACCAAAGGCGGCAATGGCTAAACCCAGGCCGGATAACAGGAGCTGGCGACGGGTAGCGGAAGCGGGCAGAGGCTGGAAATGCAGAAATTTGTTCAGGGGGTTTAACATCAGTCCATTACCGTCATAAAAAAAGCAGAATGCCCTATGTTATAGAGTATCTTTTTTATAGTTTCGATCTGAGAACTATTACTGTTTATGAATTTTGTGTCGCGAATTAATATATTGCCGGACAAATATATCTCAAATTAATGATTCATGAGCTGACGGGCTGACAAACGGCCAGAGAAAAAACGCTTATAAAATGCACGATTTTTGATTTTGATGTTGCGTATCAAGCAGATCACGCGATAATTATAGAAACCTCTTTCCCCTTATTAACACAACAGTGGCGACAGTGATGGAAATTCGCGTATACCGGCAAGAAGATTTCGAAGAAGTACTGACCTTGTGGGAGCGTTGCGATCTGCTGCGTCCGTGGAATGATCCGGAACTGGATATTGAGCGCAAGATTAACCACAGCCCGGAGTTTTTCCTGGTGGCCGAAGTTGGCGGGGAAGTGGTCGGCACGCTGATGGGGGGCTATGACGGTCATCGCGGTTCGGTGGGCTATCTTGGCGTACACCCGGATTATCGCGGGCGCGGGATTGCCAATGCGCTGGTGAACCGGCTGGAAAAGAAACTGATTGCCCGTGGCTGCCCAAAAATCAATTTAATGGTGCGTGCTGAAAATGACGCGGTGGTCAGCATGTATGAAAAACTCGGCTACGAGATTTCAGATACGCTGCTGCTGGGTAAACGGCTTATCGAAGATCAGGAATATTAAGCCGGGTCTGCATAAATTAAAAAAGCCCCGACAGGCGATGGCCGTCGGGGCTTTTTACGTTTAAACGCCGGGTGTGATTACTTGATCACTTTTACGCTTTTGACGTCCACTTCCACTGAGTTCCAGTCTTTATCGACTTTACCTTCAATGCGGATTTTGTCTTTTGGTGACACGTTCTGTCCCTGCCAGCGTTTGCCGTCAATTTCTACATTGAGGGTACCGGTGTTGTCGCGGAAAATGTATTTATCATGGTCGATACGCTGATCGATAAAACCTTCCAGCATAATCCATTGATCGTCTTTCATGGTTTGAGCATCTTTTACGGTGCTCAGTGCGGTGGTGCCGGTAAAGCCGCCCTGTGCCGCTGGCTGGGTTTGCGCTTCCTGAGCGGAAGGGCCGTTAAAACCGCCGGTTTGCTGGGCATAAACGGACGCTGAACTCAGTGCGATGAGGGCTGCCAGAGTGATTTTCTTCATCATAATAGGTCTTCCTTAATTAACTTTTCTGGTGTGTGTCAGCAACTATGGCATCTTTGCGATGTGTTGCCGCGTTGAGGTACAGTAAAGCAGACTGTTCTTAACGGTTTCTTAAGATGCTCTGATTATTGTTTAATTTCACTTAATTCGCAGGAACGTTGTCCTCTTTTATGAACCCGGATGATTATAACGACCACGGAATGTTGCGCCTGCCGCTGTGGTTTTGGACGATTTTGATGTTACAGGCGCGAACCTGGCTGTTGTTTGTCATGGCGGGTGCATCGCGGCAGCAGGGCAATGATTTACTGTCCCTTTTTTATCCCGATCGTCAAAGTTTCTGGTCCGGTATGTTGCTGGGGCTGCCCCCGGCGCTGGTGTTTCTGCTCAGCGGTCGCCGCCATTTATGGCCACGCATCTGGCAGGCCGGTTACTGGCTGTTGCTGGCGGGCATGTTTGTGACGTTTGCACTGCAGGCACTCGGGCTTTGGCAAAGTAACGATCTGATTTCCGGCGTGGATATTGCACTGGCGCTGCTCGACGCCGCCGCGCTGGCCTACTGGCTGCTGAGCCGTCGTCTGCGAGCCTGTTTCGATGCGGCGCGCCGTCTGGCGTGACGTCATTGAACTTTTTCGGAAAGAAAGCACTCGAACTGGCGCTGAACGCTAAAAGCAGCCGCAGGCTGTATAAAAGTTAATTATCCCTCATTATGCTGCCGGTTTGTCCGTCAGGCCGCACCGGCCAACGGAAACGGGGAGCCAAGGAGTACACTGAATGACTGTTCGCTTACGGGTTCGCCCGATGTTGCTGGCGCTTCCTTTGATCCTCACGGGCTGTTCGTCGATATCGAATATGTCGATGCCGGGCATTTCCTGGTCATCCATGAATCCTCTGAACTGGTTCGGCAGCAGCCTGACGGTGTCTGAAAAAGGTGTCGGTGATATCACCGCCAGCACGCCGCTGACTGAAGATGCGATCAAAGAGGCGCTGGACGGGGATTACACGCTGCGCAGTGGTATGTCGATGAGTAACGGTAAAATGCTCAGTTTCTTCCAGGCGATGGATGGCAAAGACGTGAAAATGTCGATCAGCGGCGAGCCGAAAGGCACTGTGCGGCGGGTTGATGTGACAGACGCTAAAGTCGAAAGCGAATGGGGCGTTAAAATAGGCACTTCCTTTAGCGATCTGTATACCAAAGCCTTTGATGTCTGTGTGAAAGGCGAAGGTGACGATGCGCAGAGTATCGAGTGCAAAGCCCCGCAAAGTGCTCACGTAACTTACGTGTTCAGCGGGATCTGGCACGGCCCGGATTCGCTGATGCCATCGGACGATTCGCTGAAAGACTGGAAAGTCAGCAAAATCATCTGGCGGGCGGATCCTGCTCAGGCAACTGCCGCGCAGTAAGCACGTACACCGCTTCTTTCTTCGTTTAAAAACGACGTAATGCCTTGCCTTCGCGCAAGGCATTTTTGTTGACATCCGGTATGATATCGCCGGTCAAATTAACGAGGATAAGATCATGACTCAGGTTCAGAGCGGCATTTTGCCCGAACATTGCCGTTTCGCCATTTATATTGAAGCGAAAGCTCAGGGCGACCTGGATGCGCTCCGGCAGGGCTGCCGGACATTTGTCGCTGCACTCGAAGAGATGCAGCAGAAATTCCCCCATGAACATCTTGGCGCGGTGGTGGCTTTTGGTCACGACGTCTGGCGCGATCTGTCGGGCAATCAGGGTGCGGACGAGCTGAAAGCGTTCGTGCCATTGGGGAAAGGGCTGGCTCCGGCCACGCAGCGCGATATGCTGTTGCACATTCAGTCTTTGCGCCATGACGTGAATTTTGCCGTTGCGCAGGCTGCACTGAAAGCCTTTGGTCAATCCATCGTGGTGGAAGAAGAAACCCACGGTTTCCGTGGAATCGAAGAGCGCGATCTCAGCGGTTTTGTTGATGGCACCGAAAACCCGAAAGCAGAAGCCCGCGCCCAGGTAGCGATTATTCCTGAAGGCAGCGTCGATGCCGGTGGCAGTTACGTGATGGTCCAGCGCTGGAAACATAATCTGGTGCAGTGGGAGCGCTTCTCCGTGCAGCAGCAGGAAGAGGTGATTGGCCGCACCAAAGACACGGATGAAGAGCTGGATTCAGAAACCCGTCCGGACACCTCACACGTCAGCCGTGTTGATCTGAAAGAAGAGGGCAAGGGCCTGAAAATCTTGCGTCAGAGCCTGCCTTACGGCACAGCCAGCGGCGAGCATGGCTTGTACTTCATCAGCTATTGCGCGCATTTGTGGAACATTGAGAAACAACTGCTGAGCATGTTTGGCGATCTGGATGGCAAACGTGACGCCATGTTGCGCTTCACCCGCCCGGTCACCGGCAGCTATTATTTCGCGCCGTCCCTGACCCGTCTTTTAGCGCTTTAAGCTTTTCCGGCGCGCTCCGCTTTGGGCGCGCTTTTTCCTCCCTCCTGCAATTTCCCCCGCGTTTGTTAATGCCTTATAGCTTTTCATGCTTGAAAATCACCAAATGGTATATAAAACCGTTACAGCCTGACCCTCAGTTATAAATACACTGTGTGATATTGAGCGGCATTTATCAGCGTCGCATATCGGTTCACTCACCTAAGGCTAAGCATGAAAACTACCGGATTGACAGGCAATGTGCTGAAAGGATCTGTGGCGGCATTGTTGCTGGCCAGCGGGGCGGCATCCGCAACCGAATTGCTCAACAGCTCGTATGACGTTTCCCGTGAACTTTTTGCAGCGCTGAACCCGCCGTTCCAGCAGCAGTGGGCCGAGCAAAATAATGGCGACAAACTCGAGATCAAACAGTCTCATGCCGGCTCATCAAAGCAGGCACTGGCGATTTTGCAGGGGCTGAAAGCCGATGTGGTCACTTACAACCAGGTAACCGATGTGCAGATCCTGCACGATCGCGGCAATCTGATCCCTGCCGACTGGCAAACCCGGTTGCCGAACAACAGCTCGCCGTTCTATTCCACCATGGCGTTTCTGGTGCGCAAGGGCAATCCCAAGAATATTCACAGCTGGGACGACTTAACCCTTCCGGGCGTGAGCCTGATTTTCCCGAACCCGAAAACCTCCGGCAATGGCCGTTATACCTATCTGGCGGCGTGGGGCGCGTTCAATCTTGAAGATAAAAAAGACACCGCGCAGACTCGCGCCAAAATGGCCAGCTTTCTGAAGAACGTGCAGGTCTTTGATACCGGAGGCCGTGGCGCGACCACGACTTTTGTCGAGCGCGGTTTGGGTGATGTGCTGATCAGCTTCGAATCTGAAGTGAACAATATCCGCAAACAGTACGGCGACGATCAGTACGAAGTGATTGTTCCGCCGGTGGACATTCTGGCGGAGTTCCCGGTGGCCTGGGTCGATAAAAACGTCGAGAAAAATGGCACGGAGAAAGCTGCCAAAGATTACCTGAATTATCTGTGGAGCCCGCAGGCACAGAAAATTATCACCAGTTTTAACTACCGTGTGTATGACAAAACGGCCATGGCGGCGGCGAAAGATCAGTTCCCGGATACCAAACTCTTCAACGTTGAAGATCAGTTTGGCAGCTGGAAACAGGTTATGGACACCCATTTTGGTACCGGCGGTGAGCTGGATAAACTGTTAGAGCAAGGTCACAAGTAATGTTGTTGTCGAGCAAACGCGTACTACCCGGATTTACCCTGAGCCTCGGCAGCAGTTTGCTGTTCGTGTGTCTGGTGCTGCTTCTGCCGCTGAGCGCGCTGGTGATGCAGTTGTCACAAATGACGCTGTCACAATACTGGGATGTGATCACCAACGGTCAGGTCGTGGCGGCCTACAAAGTTACGCTGCTGGCCGCGGGTGTGGCGAGCCTTTTCAACTGCGTTTTCGGCATGCTGATGGCGTGGATCCTCACCCGTTACGAGTTTCCGGGGAAAAGCCTGATCGACGGCCTGATGGATTTACCCTTTGCGTTGCCGACTGCGGTGGCAGGGCTGACGCTGGCAGGACTGTTTTCCACCACCGGTTTTTACGGTCAGTGGCTGGCGCATTTTGATATCAAAGTCTCATACACCTGGATCGGTATTGCGGTGGCGATGGCCTTCACCAGCATCCCGTTTGTGGTGCGAACCGTGCAGCCGGTGCTGGAAGAGTTAGGCCCGGAATATGAAGAAGCGGCCGAAACGCTGGGCGCATCGCGCTGGCAGAGTTTCCGTCGTGTGGTGTTGCCCGAAGTGATGCCTTCGCTGATGGCGGGGACCGCCTTGTCTTTCACCCGCAGCCTCGGTGAATTCGGCGCGGTCATTTTCATCGCCGGTAACATTGCGTGGAAAACGGAAGTGACGTCACTGATGATTTTCATCCGCTTGCAGGAATTTGACTATCCGGCCGCCAGCGCGATTGCGTCGGTTATCCTTGCGGCATCGCTGGTGTTGCTGTTCGCCATTAACACCTTACAGAGCCGTTATGGCCGTCGTCTGGGAGGCCAATAATGTCTGATGTTCCGGATTTTGCAGGGGCTGCCCGCCAGCCCGTCGACTGGGTGAAGTGGGCGCTTATCGGCACAGGGGTGCTGATATGTATCCTGCTGCTGGTGATCCCGATGATCAGCATTTTTGTGCTGGCGTTTTCTGACGGTATTGCTGCGGTGTGGAAGAATCTGTCGGATTCCGACATGTTGCACTCCATCTGGCTGACGGTGCTGATGGCGCTGATTACCGTGCCGGTGAACCTGATTTTCGGCACGCTGCTGGCGTGGCTTGTGGCGCGCTTTAATTTCCCAGGCCGTCAGCTGTTGCTGACGCTGATCGACATCCCGTTCGCCGTGTCTCCGGTGGTTGCTGGTCTGCTGTATTTACTGTTCTACGGCACCAACGGCCCGCTCGGTGGCTGGCTGGATGCGCACAACATTCAATTCATGTTCGCCTGGCCGGGTATGGTGATGGTCACGGTGTTCGTCACCTGTCCGTTTGTGATTCGCGAGCTGGTGCCGGTGATGCTGAGTCAGGGCAGCCACGAAGATGAAGCGGCCGTTCTGCTGGGGGCTTCCGGCTGGCAGATGTTCCGCCGCGTGACCTTGCCCAATATCCGCTGGGCATTGCTGTACGGCGTGGTGCTGACCAACGCCCGCGCGATTGGGGAATTCGGGGCAGTTTCTGTCGTTTCCGGTTCTATACGTGGCGAAACCTACACGCTGCCTTTACAAGTCGAATTACTGCATCAGGACTACAAC
Organism: Rahnella rivi; assembly: GCF_019049655.1. Taxonomy (GTDB): domain Bacteria; phylum Pseudomonadota; class Gammaproteobacteria; order Enterobacterales; family Enterobacteriaceae; genus Rahnella; species Rahnella rivi. The sequence continues at coordinate 157,824 of NZ_JAFMOX010000065.1, read as the reverse complement.
ACCGCTGGCGCGTTTACTGCCGCTGCGCTGTTAACCCTGATGGCCATCGTCACACTGTTTCTGAAAAGCGGCCTGCAATGTCGTCTGAAGCGTCACAACGACCGTCTTGAGCGGGAGGAAAGTCATGAGCATTGAAATTAACGGTATCAACAAATATTTTGGCCGCACGAAAGTGCTCAATGATATCTCGCTCGATATTGCTTCCGGAGAGATGGTCGCGCTGCTCGGGCCTTCCGGCTCAGGAAAAACCACGTTGCTGCGCATTATCGCCGGGCTGGAAAACCAGAGCGCCGGGCACATGAGCTTTCACGGTAAGGACGTAACCCGGCTGCACGCCCGCGATCGTCAGGTCGGATTCGTGTTCCAGCATTACGCGCTGTTCCGCCATATGACCGTGTTCGACAACATTGCGTTTGGCCTGACGGTGCTGCCACGCCGCGAGCGTCCGAACGCTGAGGCAATCAAACAGAAAGTCACCAAATTGCTGGAAATGGTGCAGTTAGGCCATCTGGCAAACCGCTATCCGGCTCAGCTTTCCGGTGGTCAGAAACAGCGTGTTGCACTGGCCCGTGCGCTGGCGGTGGAACCACAAATTCTGCTGCTGGATGAACCTTTTGGGGCGCTGGATGCGCAGGTGCGTAAAGAGCTGCGCCGCTGGCTGCGTCAGTTGCATGAAGAACTGAAATTCACCAGCGTGTTCGTGACGCACGATCAGGAAGAAGCGATGGAAGTCGCTGACCGCGTGGTGGTGATGAGCCAGGGGAATATCGAACAGGTGGGCGCACCGCAGGAAATCTGGCGCGAACCGGCGACCCGATTCGTGCTGGAATTCATGGGTGAAGTGAATAAAATCGGCGGCGAAATTCGTGGCTCACAGCTGTATGTCGGCGCACATCACTGGCCACTGGAGAACCCGCCACTGCATCAGGGCGCGGTGGATTTATTCCTGCGCCCGTGGGAAATGGAGATCACGCCGCAAAGTTCGGCACGTTGCCCTTTGCCGGTAAAAGTGCTGGAAGTCAGCCCGCGTGGTCATTTCTGGCAACTCATTGTTCAGGCCGAGGGCTGGCATGATGAACCGCTTGCTGTTGTGCTTTCTGAAACGCATGGCAGCCACGCCCCTGAGCGTGGCGACCGCTTCTACGTCGGCGGGCTGAATGGCCGCCTGTATGCTGGCGATCAGCCGCTGCAAGCCGTTGCACTGGCGAAATCTGCCTGAATACACATTCCCGACAGCCCACCTCAAAGCAGCATCAGGCTGCTTTGAGGTTCCCGATATCTTTTTTTGTGAACACCTTTCATCCGTCTGTCTCCCCGAACAAAGCCACGTAAACGCACACCTGCGCCTTATCATTGCATTGCGAAATGAGGTGGTGACTTTTAAAAACAACAGAGAATCATTAATCTTTCATGTAACAGGCTACTTTATAAGCAGTAATTAACGAGGGAATAATAAATAGTAAATAATGATGATTCATGATTTTTCTATTTAATTCTCGAATGCCATTTTTTGCAGGTTGCCTTGTTTTTTACTTAACTCTTTGAGTCGATAATTCTATTTTTCATGTCAATTTAAATATTTTAACTCCCCCGACACCCTGAGCGCATTTTTTATTTAGGACTATTTTTCTTTTTTTTTCATGACGTTATGAGTTTTTCAAGCAACCGGTTATCTAGTTATTAATTAAGTCCATTTGAGAGAAGTGTTTTTAAAAACAAATCATCTAATTAATCTAATTTTTATATGTGTGCGATCTTTTAGATCATTTAAAAGAATATAAAAATATTGTTGCGGTGATAATTCTTATTGAATAGAATGCCCAGACTTGCAAATCAGCGCATTCTTATATTTTATTTTTGCATGTTTATTATGCGGAGTAGGTATTTTTTCTATTAGGGATTACTATGCGAATAATATGGAAATCATCTTTTATATTACTGCTAATGGTTGTTGTAACAGGATGCACTAACAAAGTGCTGCCGGTGCAACAACAGACTGGCCCAAGTAATAAAGCATGCTTGAAAGAATTTGAGGCCTTGGGGGATCTTGACCCAATTGGCTATGATTTATATGCGAAACAGTTTGCAGAAATTAATAAAAACTATGCAACGTACAAATCACAGGGTAACAATGTCAATAAAGATGCCAAAGAAATCCTGAGCCTGGAACTGGATGCAAAGTTACAACTCGTCTGCGCAAGAGTAAAAAACTCCGTATTTCATAGCATGCAAAAACGTTCGGTTGAATTGAACAGTATTTAACGCAATGATGCTTTAAATATACATGATTTATATATTTCACTGCTATCACACATGTCAGAATTATTTGTTTAATTCAAAGGCAGTGTCGCAGTGGAACTCTATTTGGATAGGTCTACGTCCTGTTGAATAACATAAAATATCAGTGCTGATATGTGTTATGTAGTGTAGTAAGTTGTAAACCCAAGAACTCAGTATTCTCTGTGAATTTACACAAAAGAATTCACTCAGCGAATCTGAGAAAAGAAATAATCTCTTATATTATGGAAAATATGATGAATAATTTTGTTAATAAATTAAAGACAAAGGCTAACCGTTACGCTGAGCTTAAAAAGCAACGCGGTATGAGCTTACTGGAAGTCATTATCGTACTGGGCATCATTGGTACAATGGCAGCTGCAGTCGTTATTCTTGCGCAGCGTGCATTCGATAGCCAGGACATTACCGATTTGGTGGATAATACGAACACGGTGCGTGTTGCTGCTGGTAATGCTTATAAAGATGCAGGTGTGTATCCAGCTGCTGCTGGTACAGTCATCGGTTTAGTCCCATCTTCTCTTGCTGGCCAGAAAGGTTCAACTGGTGCAATGGCTGCGGTCTTAGTAAACCTCGGTCAAGTTAGCGAACCTGAGATCAAGAACGGCATCTCTGGCGATTATTTCTATATGCGGGGTACTAAACTGACTGCAGCTGCCGGTGCTGCTGATACTAAAGGCTTTATTTTGGCAGTGAATGGGCTTGACGAAGGACAATGTCGTAGTCTTCTGCTACAGGTTGGTAACTCTTGGGACTACGTAGGGGTGGCTATTGCCGCTGCAGGTGCATTGCCAACAGTTCCTGCGGCTCTGGATGCACCTGTAACAGTTACTGGTACAAAAGGTGCACCGCAAGGTGTTTTACGTAGTCTTGATCCGGCCACAGGTATGGTTCAGATCTCTGCAGACGCTGCATCCCAGACTTGTGCTGCTAATAGCAGCAACGCCGTTGTCTTAGGCAGTAAATAATTTAACTTTAGCCCTCTCCTATTCAGGGGGGGCTTTTAATAAAAGGCTGCGATCACGTGCAAAAGAGAAATTCAGGTTTTTCACTTTTGGAAGTTATCATTGTTTTAGCATTAATCGGAATGATGTTAGTGATGTTAGCCAGTTATAAGAAAAAACAGGCAGAAGAACTCAGGAATGAAATAAATGCAAATGCTCTTGTACAAGAGATGTACGGATTACTCAAGTTTGTAAATGAAGACGAGGTAGCGTTGGACAACTCCACGACGCCAGAAATAAACCCTTTATATATTAGAGGGCAAGGTGCGATAGCTGCTTATGCAGATGTTTTTGATAAGCGTGTAAAAAACAGCGATTTATTAGATCAGATGCAGACGGATGATTATCTTTCCTGGAGTGGTAAAGATTCAAAACGACAATATTTTACAAATAAAAAATGTGATGGGAGCGGTAATGACCCCACAAATGGTCAGGTAAAAAGAAATTTTGATGATGATTATATTCTCTGCAAATTACCTGATATAGCCTTAAAAGGGAAAATGCAATTCGATAGGATTGACCTTGTTGGGAGCACAACAGAACCCCTGGCCATTAACCGGGTGGATTTCGTTGTAAGATATATCCCTGATGCAAAGGGTGAAGAGCTGCATTTCGAAAAATTAAAACCTGCATTTGATCAGGCGCTTTCACACTATAAAATTAGTTATAAGCAAGCCGCATTATTACGGCGTTCAACAGGCAGTTCAAACAAGTCATGGCAGGTGATTTTACTTAAACAAAATAATACCACCAGTGTGATTGAATTTGGCTCTGTTGTCAGCCATACAGCCGATCTGACGAATTCAAAAAATGAAGAGTATGCGATCAGATTTAGCTTTGAAATGGGCATCGGCAAGAATACTAAATCTGACGGTTCGGTTGGCGTAGATAAACAGTGCTGGAATATTAATTCACAGATGACCGGCCCCTGTATTGCGGCAGAAGACGCTGACAAACTCTCTATTTACAGCGGTACCGGCAGTACGTCGCATACACCAGGGCTGTGCTGGGATTCAAAAAGCAGCAAAAGTTTGCCTTGTCTCTCTGTGGCTGACGGGCAAGGGGTCAATAAGGATGATCAGGTGATGCGTTTAACCACGGAAAAAAATAATCAAACAGTTACCGGTACACTCATGGCCAATATTATCGTCGAGAATACCGGCAACCTTGATGCCAAAGGCCAACCTGAATTACTGACTATTCCTGTTGTCGAATACCGGGCATTTGGTAACGATTTTACTAATGGCAAAAAAGATAACACTTACATCGGCAATGTGAGCACAGAACCCGGCACGATGAAGGTCAATGTCCAGAAATGCCCTGTTGCTCCCGGAGGCAGAGAAATGTATCCGCGTCTGGTAGCTGCTATTTCCTCTGTGGCTGCGGATGTCGGGTTCGACATCAATAATCAGAGTCAAGAGAGTGATTTTGCGAATGTTGCGCAAAACCGAACACATCTTGGTGCGGTTGGCCGTTTAGCCGGGGTAGCTTTACAGGTGAATTTAAACAGTAAAGATACTGACTGGACGGTAAGTTCAACGTCAGCTGTTTACGATAACGCGACTGGATTGGGAGTTAATCTGATTAACTCGACCTCGGTTTCGGTCGTGCTGACTTCATGGTGCAGCACCATACCGCAATAGAAAATGATAAATGGTACTTAGCCATGTCCATTAATATCAGAAATTAGATATTCAGAGGGAATTATGAACAAAGGGAACTTGAAAAAGAAACAACGGAACTTTTGTTGTTTTCTGATGCTGCTGTTTGTCTCTGGCGGTGTATTTGCAGAAGGAAGTTCTGATGCACAAAAACATAATCCCTTTAGCGGATCCGGAGGTAATGGTGACAACGGGGTTTATGGATCTATTTTAACGTCGTCTGAATTTGATAATAAAACACCACAGCAGGCTCCCAAAACGCTGGTGACTCCGGTACAGCCCATGGCCTCAGGGCCATTAAATTCGGGCACACCAGCAGCCGCTTCCGCACGGGTATTGGTGCTTCATGAAAATATGCTTCTTAGTCAGGGGCTGAATGAATGGGCAAAGGATTCAGGCTATAAAATGCTCTGGAACAGTGCCAAAGATTATATTATCTACAGTACGATTTCGTTTACCGGTAAAACTCAGGATGAAGTGCTGGGTGAATTAGGTAAGCTTTTCGCTTCTGAAAATTATGGTTTGGTAATCAAGTTTTATCAAAAAAATAATGTACTCCTGGTTGATGAGCAATAATATGCAAAATAATCTTGTGAAGAATAAATTCATCTTTTTAACCTTGCTGCTTTCAATTCAGGGCTGTACAAATATTGATGATAAATATGATGTGGCAAAATTAACAGAGAATAAAGACGACAAAATCACTACTACGGATGATGTGAAGACCCGTCCTTATCAAAAGTTTGATACAGCTTTCCTGGGAAAAGAAGTTAATTACAACCCTAAAACTCAAGAGTTACTGGCTAAACACGTAAGTATCCAGTCCTATGAACAGATGGATCTGGATACCCTGATGAATGCGGTTGCAGAGCAAACAGGGATCAGTTTTCGTCTGAATTATTCAGTGCCAGGTACGGGTACAGCCAAAACGGATGAGACAAGCGACCCGAAAAAAGATACTCGCAGCGTGAATTTCTCCGGCAGTTTTGAAGAGTTTATGCGTTATATCGCAGCACTGTATGATGTAAATACTGTTCTTGATGATAATAACGTTCTTAAATTAGACCTCTATGGTTCTTATATTATCAAGATGGATTTTTATGGTGAAGACACCATATCAGAATCCGGCCTCGATCTTTCAGGAAACTCATCAACATCAGGTGGGGTTTGAAAGGTAAAAGTGAGACAAAGTTTGAGTCATCCTACTGGGACGATATTGATGATATGGCTGAGAAATATGTATCCAGCGGTGTTTACACAGTATTTAAGGATGCTTCAATATTAACATTTGCAGGGCGTCCTTCGGAATACAATACATTGAACGAAGTATTGAAGAAATATCAATCTGATAATAATAAACAATTCGTTGTAACGTATAAAATCTATACCTTAGACAAAACAAAAATGAAGCAGTTGAGTGCCGGCGCCACCATGAAATATAAAGAGGGCGGGACGACGTTCAATATCGACAGCAATAAGATTCTGACGAATATGGATGGTGGTATGTCGTTTGGCCGTAACTTCTATGCTGGCTCTGATCACACCCTGAATGTGAGTGCCCAGATGAATGCGCTGTATGAAATTACGGGTAATAAAGTTATTCAGAGTGGCTCATTTGTCACGCGCAATGGTGTACCGATTCCGTTGAATATGACCCAAACTCAGCATTATGTCTCCGGCAGAACGCTGACCACTAACGATCTGACGTCGACTGAAGATACCTCCATTGAGACCTCAGAGATCATCACCGGGACGAGTTTCATTATTACGCCACGTGTTCAAAATGATGGCCGCATCGAAGTCACCAGTGGTTTTACCAAACGCTATTTAAATGGCATCGATACGTTTGATTTAGTTCAGCTGCCTAATACGACAACAACAGAAATGTTCAACACCACGATGGTTTCTGCAGGCACGATGCTGATGGTTGGGAAATACGAGGCCCAGGAATCGAATGATGGCCATAGCTACGTGATGTTGGGAGCGGACGCCACTAATTCTGAAGACTCGGTCACCGTGGTCACGGTCGTCGGGATTGATTATTATCGGGCTCCGACGTCGGCTAAGTGAGTTATGATGATAAAGCATCTGCACGATAATAATCTTTTAACCGGTCTTATCTGGGAACCGGTTGATACTGTTACAAACAGTAAAAGTTATCAACAGTGGTTAAGTAAACTTCGCAAAACACAGAGTCAGTTAGTTTATATCACGAATAATGGTGGTCTGCTTAAAGGTTATTCAGATAGGAAGTTCTCAGATCTTGAACCTTTTGCTATTTATGTAAAGAATGAATTCGGTGATGGGGTTTATTATATCCGCGGGCCACTGGCGGATGATGAAATCTACTTTCTTATTATTACCGATGACCGGATCCTGAGTGGCAGTGACCGGGTGGTAAAAACGGGCTTCTTCGACACCCTTATTCAACAGATGAAAGAAAGTGAATATTCACATCTGAAAGTGAACGAACTGAGCCAGCAGTGGATTGACGCTGTTGCGGAAAAATGTCATCAGAAAAGAATTAATACGCAAAAGAAGAAACGACTCTTTGCTCTCGGTGTCGGTCTGGCGGGTTCATTATTGCTCATTACAGTTATATTTATACTTAACATGTTGCTGGAATAAGGTTTTATGAAAAGCGGACTGTATTTTTGGAAGAACAGCAGAAAACCCAGTAAAACCATGGGGATTGTCATCGCGCTCATCATTCTTGTTTTATCAGGGGGCGCTGCCGGGTGGTATTACCTGATTTATACGCCTCATAAACAGCATGAGGAAGAACTCAAAAGAAAAGAACAGGCTATTCAGGATAATATATTACAAGTTGCGAGTTTCTATGATAGTAATTTATCTGGAGGGAGTATTGATCGCCTTGATCTTTTGCTTTTTGAAATATATAAAAGCAGGACGAAACTCAGCCTATCTGGGTACGACGAAAATTCTGTGAATTGTACAACTTCTGGTTGTACATTCAACTATGCCATTCATCAAGGTCATGTTTTTAGTCTTCAAAATAAAGAGTTTTGGGGAAGCGATTTTTCAGGTAGTTTTTCAGAAAAAGAAGTTAGTTTTTCAGATATACCTTCCAAGTTAAACAGTAATGTTTTGCTCGATAAATATAAAGCTAACGAAGATGTCAACGTGGCTGAATGTGGGAGAATGCTTAATTATATCTATTCTTTAAATTCTTCCGGAATAATTTCAGGGGTTTTTGAAATTGTAGCACCTCCAGCATCAAGCGTCATTGAAATTGAAAAAGAACTTGGTGTCAGGGGGAAATATTACGGTTTACTTTTTGGTTCATGGAAGATGGAAACTAAAGATAATAGTATCTCTCATTTGATCAGCATTTTTGACGGTCAGGCATTCCGTGACGATTTTCTTGTTAAAAATATCGAAATTAAATTGGGCACTGTCAGCATTTCAGGAGACTTTGTATGCAAAACTGGAAGTTAACTTTTTCTTTACTGCTGGTGTTAAACCCAGTTTCATTTCAAATTTATGCTGCTGAATCTTCGGTGAATCCGGCAGAACCTGCGAATACGGCTGAAAGTATCCCAACGCCTGTACAGGAACATATTATTCAGATGATGCAGAATGATATTACCTTCGATGCACAAAAAAGGGAATTATCGAATGAGCTTGAGCTAGAAAAAATTCGCAGTGAAATAAATAAGTTAAAAGAGGATAACGAACCTATATCCGTTGAGCCGGTGCGTGCTCCGGAGTCCGTTCAGCCCGATGTTCAACCTGTTGAAACTGTAGAAGCTGTGGCATTGCCAAAAGTCGTGCTGGTTTCTGAAATTGCCGGCGTGTCACGGGTGGCTGTGTCCTCTGGTGATGGCGTTAAAATGGTCAGGCTGAACGAGAAATTTACCCAGGAAGGGCATCAGTTTATCGTTTCCAATTCCGGACGAGGGATGCCAACTGTGAGGGAAATCACTAAGTGAGTTTAGGTGTTATTTATTTGGATAATGACGCTATTCTCAATGGTGAATGGCGTTTTACTGAGTATGCAGAAGATCTCATTACTGCTGAGAGTCAGGATGGGGAATATTTACTCACGCGTTCAACTTTACTTGAAAAACTCGCCACACTTGATAGTGATCTTTATCAGCTTAAAACGTTCTATGAATGTGATGTGTGCGGCGTCGCTATCATCAGTGAGGACGATTACTTTATTGTCCTTGAGCAAACGTCGGTTAACCGTAGAAAGCTGACACTTATTGATAACAGTGATATTCAAAACTCACTGGAGAAGTTGTTACTGAACGCTGTTAATTTAGGCGCAAGCGACCTGCATATTACCCGTAACGATAATATTGCTCAGGTAGAGTTCAGAATAAATGGTGTGCTGAGCGTCTTCACCCAGATGAAATCTGACAGGTGCGATGAGCTGGTCTTCGTTTTATATAATGTGGAGGCCAGTACCAAAGATACCACCTGGAACCGGGCTATACCGCAAAGCGCAAACATTCTGTATACACTGGCGAATAAAAACTACCGTTTCCGCTATGCTCATTTCCCCATTTTCGGTGAAACGGCGGGTTGTTACCATGCGGTATTACGTATTATCCCTTCGGGTATACAAAAGGGCGCCATCGCCAGCCTGGATAAATTAGGTGTTAATAACGAGGAGTTGACTGACCTCAAAAAAATTCTGAGCAATCCTTACGGTGCTTATATTATCGCAGGGACGACCGGTTCAGGTAAGTCAACCACGTTGAAGAATTTAATGGAGTGGCTGCAAATTAACCGGTATGACGACCGTGGTTGTTTTCTTACCGTCGAGGATCCGGTTGAGTATCAGATTTATGGCGCGAAGCAAAGCTCAGTGCTGAATGCTGAAGGCGGCGGTTTTCATCTGGCGATAAAATCCGCATTGCGTCGCGACCCTGATGTATTGATGGTCGGGGAAATACGCGACACCATTTCCGCTAACGCACTTGCCGGTGCTGTAGAAAGCGGACACTACTGTTTTACCACCGTACATGCAGGGAATATTGTTTCCTTATTGCAACGTTTATCCGCGTTAGGGATTACCAGCGATAAGCTTTCGACGCCAGGTTTTGTTGCAGGCTTGCAGTGTCAGAAACTGGTTCCGGTAATCTGTGAGCACTGTAAAGTCAGCCGCGAGATGATTCTTCTTGATCGCCATTTTAATGTTTTTTCGCGCAGTAATGATGGGTGTGTACGATGTAATCATACCGGTATTTCCGGGCGTCAGCTGGTTCTTGAATATATGCGCCCTGGCTATGAAGAACTTGAAGCCATTGCGAAGCAGGAGTGGTTAAGAGTTTATACAATCTGGCGTGAAAAGCGTAAAAGAAAAGCTTCGCTTTCAGAAGGTTTCGAAATTAAAGAAAAAGTCATGGCGAAAGTGCTTGCAGGTAAAGTCTGCGCTTCCTGGTTTGAAATGGAGTTCGGTGAGCTTGAAAGTGAAAGCCTGGAGGTGATCCTTGAGAAAATTTAGTAAAAAGCATCGTCTTTATTTATACCAGTTCTGCTCTGATATGATTAACGCGGACTTGCCCCTTTATGAGTCACTGTTAAAACTTCAGGTGGAAAGCCAGTTATTACTCGGGAAATCATTTGGTATCAAACTCCAGTTTTTAATTTCGAAAATGAAGGGCGGTATTTCGATTGCTTCGGTGTTTCAGGATCTTGTACCGCGCGATGAACTGAGTATTATTCATGCCTCCGAGCGCAGTGGCGGGTTAGCTGACGGATTTATGACGTTGGTGAATATTATTGAGTACAATGATTTGTTAATGAAAAAACTGATATCAGCCGTGACCTTTCCTATAATTATGATGGTATTGGCGCTGGGCGTAATTACCGGTTATGCGCTCAAGGTGTTTCCTGCTTTTGCCGATGTCGTGCCTATTGAGCACTGGCCGGTGATAACGCAGCGGTTATTTAATTTTGGTACGGCGTTATTTCACGGGTTATGGCTTTTTATTATTTTGGGTTTTGTCGGTGTGTTTTTTTTGATGCGCTTTATGATGGCTAATTTCACCGGTGACTTGAGAAACAGATACCTCGATAAAATCATGCCCTTTTCAACATTTAAGCAAATATCGGCATCTGTTTTTCTGAACAACCTTGCCAGAATGTTGAAAAATAACATTCCGATTAATGACAGCCTCAACATACTGGCACTTAACGCTAACCGCTGGTTAAAGTCCCATGTGGATACCATGCTATTGAAAATGACCTCGGGGGAAAACTACGGTGACTCATTAAACACCGGCCTGTTCGGTGCAGAAGAACTACTCAATATTACACTGTATTCGAGCTTACCTTCTTTTAATGATGTATTGACTGCGGTATCTGACAAGTCGAGGGTGAAAATTCAGGAGTATATTGTCAAGGTTTCGGGGCTGTTAAAAGCGCTTTCAACATTAATTCTGGGTGGTTGTGTGATTTGGGTGTTTCTGTCGTTGTATGCGCTGACAGACGCAATTTCTAAAATGTCGCAATATTAATAATTTTATAAGGATATTTATTATGAAAATCAACAGACGTCTTAGTAAGAAAAAAACGCTGGCAGTTGTTATCTCTGCGCTAATAGGTATAAGTACTTCAGGTATGGCGTACTCAGCAAAGACAGATCCTGCAACCACTGAAAAAGGCGGAAGTTTTACCTACATCACGCCAGCAGGAGGGGCTATTAGTGAATGCGCAAGTCCTTATGAATCTTTTGCGATCACCTTTATAAATGAGACTGAAGAGTATAAACCCGGTCATGGGTTTGCAATGGCTTATAATATTTTTTATATGGTAGATGATAGCCGTCCTTATAGAGGAAATTATATCCGTGTAGAAAATGATCGGAACGTTTACCCATGGGAGGATAAAAAATATCCTGATGCAGAGTATGCGGCAGCAAATGGCAATAAAAACTATGTTGATTGGGGTGCAATTGGCGGGTTTAGAACTCAAAATAACAATGCATTTATGCCAGTCAGAGTTGGCGAAAATTCAAAGATGGACGCCTTCGGATCATTTGGTGAGATGTTTAAGCGAATTTATGGGACTGAAGCTAAAGTAATGACAGCTTATCTACCTAATGGCAAGGCTGATATCACCGGGAATTCAAGTAAAGTCACGGTGAGAATGCCTCTAAGAAGCTATAAACGACTCTATATTACTGGAAACCCCTCCTATGGTGCTGCGGTGTTAAATACCCCTAGCTCGTATTATTTAGACGAGCAACAAGACACTGTTCCTGGATCATCACAACTAAGTTTCTCGTTCGACTTCTGGGCACCTGAGCCTGGGGTTGGGAAAGGTTATCTTGGAGAGGTCATTGCGTTGACGCCTACTTCGGGTGGTATCTTTGATCGTTACCCGGGTAAAGGACAGTCCGGTGGGGGCACCCCGTGGCATCCCCTAAAAACTTTCCCAGATTTTTCAACTATAGATTTACGCACTGTTGATGAGATCGTTATAACCTCCCGCGGCTCAGATTTTTCTAAATGGGATAAAACTAATCCTGTATATTGGAGCGATTTAGGTAAATTAGATAAAGTTTTTGAAAATACTGATGTTGAAATAAAATATTTAAAACACCACTTTACCGGGAAAAATACTACTTGTAATTAATCATAAGAACTTATAGCACTGGAAATAGTATGGCTGAATTTATTTTGTTTTCAAGTTACCCGATATTTGCCTTGATCGTGGGGTTAGTGATTGGGAGTTTCCTCAATGTGGTGATTTATCGGCTGCCGCTGATGGTTCTTGCACACTATGAGGAAGAGACCACCACCGGCGTATTTAACCTCTGGTGGCCCCCTTCCCATTGCCCGGAATGTGATAAGCCAATATTGAAACGCGATAATATTCCTGTATTCAGCTGGCTATGGCTTAAAGGGAAATGCCGGTTCTGCGGAACCGGTATTTCCGTCCAGTATCCGATATCGGAAGCGATTGTGGGTATCTGGTTTACATTAATGGCATTGCACCTGGTTCCGCGTATCAGCGTGAGTGAGTTCGTCTTCTGTATGGGTTTCTTTTGTATTTTATATACGCTGGCGATGATAGATCTCAAAAGTATGCTTCTGCCCGACTCACTGGTCTTTATGTTGTTATGGGGCGGAGTGCTGGCTTCCGTGCTTGATATCATCCCGGTGAAACCGCAGCAGTCTGTGCTGGGCGTTATTACCGCCTGGGCGGTGATGTACGGTGTGATGACGTTATATAAAAAATTCCGCGGTCATGATGGGCTGGGTAACGGCGATGTAAAACTCTATGCGGCGGTATCCGCCTGGTTAGGATTAGATTTATTGCCGGAATTAATTTTAATTTCTTCTGTCGTCGGCGGATTTTTCTATCTGGCGGCATGGGGATATTACGAGAAAATCCTGCATGTTTCTGACAGCCCGTTTACCCAGGAGAATAAGTATATTCCCTTCGGCCCGGCGATTGCTCTGGCGGGTTTGATCCTTTTCCATATCTGCATTGTCCCCTGATGACATTGTGGAAAGGGTGCCTTTGGGGCGTGTTGATTTGTTCGCAGTGGGCGGTGGCGGGCCCGAAAGGGCATAAGCTTAAACCGGCTTCAGCCCAGCATGTCAGCAGACAAATTTCACTCGCCCCTCCTTTACTGATCCCTATGCAGGTGACTTCCGGGTTCGGGCGGCGTTTCCACCCGGTCACGGCGCGCTATGCTGAGCATCACGGCACGGATTTTCAGGCTCCGATGTTCAGCAAAGTGGCGTCCGTTCAGGATGGAACCGTGACACAGGTGGCTGGCGATCCGATTTCCGGGCGATATCTGGTGATTACCCATAAAAACGGCTGGGTCAGTAAGTATTTGCATCTGAGCAGCATTAAGGTGCATGCCCGGCAAAAAGTGTCGAAGGGCGATATTATTGCGCTTTCCGGCGCATCGGGGCGGACGACCGGCCCGCATCTGCATTTCGAATTAAGCTATAACGGAAAGCTTATCAACCCGGCAACGCTGTTATTCTCAGGAAAATCGGGTTCATCAGGCTTTACAGTCGCCCCGGCGAATGAAACCCAGCCAGCCGCTCCCGCCAAAATTCAGCCTCCGCCACTGCCGAGAATTGTGCTGGTTTCAGGAAAAGCAGGCAGAATGAAAATTGGCGTTAAAAAAGGCAATAAACTGATCTTCGCTCAACCCGGTGACAAAGTTTTTAATAACTTCAGAATAGTCAGCCGCGGCAAGCGTTATGCGCTGGAAAAAATTCTCAACGCCAGTTAACACGCCATTTCAAAATCGCTGATCTGGCCGTACAACTGTTTGCCAATCATTCTCCCTGCTGTTAATTTCCTTCTATTACAGATTTTAAAGAGTGGTTTATAACCGCTCTTTTTTCATATCCGCAAGATAAGGCAAGCACAGTGAGCACGCTCGAACACTATATCGGTAATACCCCTCTGGTCAGATTACAGCGGCTGACTGCCGGGCTGGATAGCGAGATTTGGGTCAAACTGGAAGGCAATAATCCTGCCGGCTCAGTCAAAGACCGCGCAGCACTGTTTATGATTGAGCAGGCAGAAAAGCGTGGTGAAATCCGCCCCGGCGATACGCTGATTGAAGCCACCAGCGGCAACACCGGTATTGCACTGGCGATGATTTCCGCACTTAAAGGCTACAAACTGAAATTGCTGATGCCGGAAAACATGAGTCTTGAGCGCCAGGCCTCTATGCGCGCTTACGGCGCTGAGTTGCTGCTGGTCAGCCGGGCGCAGGGCATGGAAGGCGCACGGGACCTCGCCCTGGAGATGGAGAAGCAGGGGCAGGGGAAAGTGCTGGATCAGTTCAATAATCCCGACAATCCCCTCGCGCACTTCACCACCACCGGCCCTGAAATCTGGCAGCAGACTCACGGGCGTGTGACGCATTTTGTTTCCAGCATGGGCACCACCGGCACCATCACCGGCGTCAGCCGCTATTTGCGCAGCCAGAGTGCCGCCGTCACGATTGTCGGGCTGCAACCGTCTGAGGGCAGCAGCATTCCGGGTATCCGCCGCTGGCCCGCTGAGTATATGCCGGGCATTTTCAAACCTGATCTGGTTGATGACGTAATGGATATGGGCCAGACAGAGGCAGAAGAGACTATGCGGGCTCTGGCACGTGAAGAAGGGCTTTTCTGCGGCGTCAGCTCCGGCGGTGCCGTGGCAGGCGCGTTGCGCGTGGCAAAAAGCCAGCCGGGCAGCGTGGTCGTTGCCATCATCTGCGATCGTGGCGACCGGTATTTATCTACTGGCGTTTTTGATGTCTGATTCTATATTCAGCTGATGAATGTAAAATTAGAGTAAAAGCGGCTGCGAATTGCAGGCTTAGTGGTAAAAATGACCAAAATTTTAGTCAGGCGGAAAAATAATGAAAATTTTGTTAGTCGATGACGATCTTGAACTGGGCACCATGCTCAGTGAATACCTGATTGCCGAAGGCTTTGATGCCTCTCTGGTTCTGACCGGTAAAGCGGGTGTGGAAGGCGCAATGTCTGGCGAATACACCGCGATGATCCTCGACATCATGTTACCGGACATGAGCGGTATCGATGTCCTGCGTCAGGTGCGCAAGAACAGCCGTCTGCCGATCATCATGCTGACCGCCAAGGGCGATAACATTGATCGCGTGATCGGCCTGGAAATGGGTGCGGATGATTACATGCCAAAACCGTGCTATCCGCGCGAACTGGTGGCCCGTCTGCGTGCGGTGTTGCGTCGTGTGGAAGAACAGCAGGAATCGCACTCTGATTCCTCTTCGGTCAACTACGGCGATCTGACGCTCAACCCTGCCACCCGCAGCAGTGAATGGCGCGGCGTGTCTTTCGACCTGACGGCCTCTGAGTTCAATCTTCTCGAACTGCTGTTACGTTCCCCGGAACGTGTGGTGTCAAAAGATGAATTGTCGGAAAAAGGGCTGGGGCGTCCGCGTGAAGCTTATGATCGCAGCATCGACGTGCACATCAGCAATATCCGTCAGAAACTCGGTTCACTGGACGGTGGTGACATTCTGACTATTGAGACGGTGCGCAGCATTGGTTACCGGATCCGATAAACGTATGCGCGGAAGGCTGTTCTGGAAAATCCTTTTAGGATTTTGGTTTACCTTCGTTGCCATCACCCAGGGCCTTTGGGTGGTTTTCGCCTTTTATAACCCGCATGAGCCGCCGGAAAGTGGTATCGCCCGGCGCTTTGTCAAACTGCAAATCAATTCGGCTGTCTCCACGCTGCACACCGGCGGAATGCCTGCGCTGAATAATATGATGGCAAACTGGCCGGAGAGCGATCGCCAGTTGTTTTCGGTGACGCCTTCGCTGCTGCCTGCACAGGGCGACACCGTGGAGGATTTAGAGCCGGGGAAAATCCCTCACGAAGTGGTGGAATTCGTACAGGGGCCGAACGGGCAGGGCTATCGCCTGCGTTATGATGTGCAGGGATTGATGCACGAATACCGGCCGCAGCGCCACCGGGATTTACTGAATATGCCCCCGCCGCTGTTGTGGCTCGGCGGTCTGGGCGGGTTGCTGTTCAGCGCCGTGCTGGCCTGGAACCTGACGCGGCCGATGCTGCAAATGCGTAAAGCCTTTGGTCGGGTGGCGCAGGGCGATCTCTCGGTGCGTCTGTTCTCCAGTATGGGAAAACGCCACGATGAGCTTTCCGAAGTGGCGCGTGATTTCGATGCCATGGCCGAACGTTTGCAGGTGCTGGTCAAAGCGCGTGAAGAACTGCTGCATGATGTGTCGCACGAGCTGCGTTCTCCGCTGGCGCGTTTGCAACTGGCGATCGGGCTGGCGCGGCAAAATCCTTCCAACGTAGAAACATCGCTGAGCCGTATCGAACACGAAGCAGGGCGCCTGGATAAGATGATCGGCGAACTGCTGGCGTTATCGCGCACAGAAAGCAGTGAAATCCCTGATGAAGAGTATTTCGACCTGTACGGGCTGGTAGAGGCCGTGGTCAATGATGCGCGTTATGAAGCGCAGCTGCCGGGCGTGGAGATCGTGATGTCGCCTGAGACGCCGGACAGCGCGGATTACACGGTCAAAGGAAATGCGGAGCTGATGCGTCGCGCGGTCGATAATGTGGTGCGTAACGCGCTTCGTTTTTCGGCGCGGGGGCAAACCATCACGGTTTCTCTGGCGCATCTCGAAGAGTATTTGCAGATTGAAGTGGCCGATCAGGGGCCGGGCGTGGAAGAAGATAAGCTGTCGAGTATTTTTGACCCGTTCGTGCGCGTGAAGTCGCCGCTTTCAGGCAAAGGCTACGGGCTGGGGCTGGCGATCACCCGCAAGGTGATGGTTGCCCACGAAGGGAAGGTTGATGCGCGTAATGCGCACCCTCACGGGCTGGTGATCAGCCTGCAGGTGCCGCACTGGAAGCTCTGAAACGGCGGTTTGCGGGCGGGAAAGTCCCGCCAGATTACAGAATTGCAGACATAAAAAAACGGCGCCTGAGCGCCGTTTTTCTTTCTTATCGCTAAGCGAATTACTTCTTGATGCGGATAATTGGGGTTTCGCCCACTGTCACGCTACCAGTCAGTTTAATCAGCTCTTTGATCTCGTCCATGTTAGAGATAACAACCGGAGTCAGGGTAGACTTCGCTTTCTCTTCCAGAAGAGCCAGATCAAACTCGATAATCAAATCACCTTTCTTCACACGTTGGCCTTCTTCAGCGATGCGTTTGAAGCCTTCGCCTTTCAGTTCCACCGTATCGATACCGAAGTGAACAAACAGTTCGATGCCACTGTCGGATTCGATTGAAAAAGCATGGTTAGTTTCAAAGATTTTACCGATAGTACCGTCAACCGGAGCAACCATTTTGTTGCCCGTTGGTTTGATAGCAATACCGTCGCCGACGATTTTCTCAGCGAAAACAACGTCTGGCACATCTTCAATGTTGACAATTTCACCAGAAATTGGCGCTACGATTTCAATAGTGCCAACGTCTTTTTTATCATCAGAAACCAATGATTTCAGTTTATCGAACAAACCCATGATCTTCTCCTAAGCATTAATTTGGGCAGCTTTACAGCATCGCGCAATTAGCAGAGTGTTTTTTCTTCAATGAACTTGTTGACCAGGTTCATCAACTCTTGCGCCGTAGGTTGAGCCAGAGCCTCATCTGCCAGCGCTTTCACATCTTCGAAGTTTGTATTGCGAATAATTTTCTTGATGCGTGGGATAGAGATAGCACTCATGCTGAACTCATCTAACCCCATGCCCAATAGAAGAAGTGTAGCACGTTCGTCACCGGCTAGCTCGCCGCACATCCCTGTCCATTTACCGGCAGCATGAGATGCGTCAATAACTTGCTTGATTAAGCCAAGTACAGACGGAGACATTGGGTTGTAAAGATGAGATATCAGCTCGTTACCGCGATCCACAGCCAAAGTATACTGGGTGAGGTCGTTTGTACCAATACTGAAGAAATCGACTTCTTTTGCAAGATGGTGAGCAATCACGGCCGCGGCCGGAGTTTCTACCATCACGCCAACTTCGATAGTTTCATCGAACGCCTGGCCTTTCTCGCGCAGCTGGACTTTCAGCATTTCGAGTTCTGCTTTCAGTTCACGCACTTCTTCAACAGAAATGATCATCGGGAACATGATGCGCAGTTTACCGAACGCAGAAGCACGCAGAATACCTTTCAGCTGGTCGTGAAGAATTTCTTTACGGTCCAGACAGATACGGATTGCACGCCAGCCCAGGAACGGGTTTTCTTCTTTTGGCAGGTTCATGTACGGCAGGTCTTTATCACCGCCGATGTCCATGGTACGTACGATAACAGCTTGTGAACCCATCGCTTCAGCAACGGCTTTATAGGCCTGGAATTGCTCTTCTTCGGTAGGCAGGCTGTCACGGTCCATGAACAGGAATTCGGTACGATACAGGCCGACACCTTCAGCGCCATTGCGCTCTGCACCGGCGACGTCGCGCACGGTACCGATGTTGGCACAGACTTCAACCTGATGACCGTCCAGCGTAATCGCAGGCAGATCTTTCAGCTTGGTCAGTTCGTCTTTTTCAGAGATGTACTGGTTCTGAACCGCTTTCAGCTGGTCAATAATATCCGCCGTCGGGTTGACGTAGATTTTATTGTTCACGGCATCGAGGATCAGATAGTCATCGTTTTTGACTTGTTTGGTCACGTCGCTGGTACCTACGATAGCAGGCAGTTCCAGTGAGCGGGCCATGATAGAGGTGTGAGAAGTACGGCCACCTAAATCAGTAATAAAGCCGAGCACCTTGTTCAGGTTCAGCTGTGCTGTTTCTGACGGCGTCAGATCGGTCGCAACCAGAATCACTTCGTCCTGGATGGAGCTCAGATCGACAATCGCCATGTCCAGAATGTTGCGCAGAAGACGTTTACCGATATCACGCACGTCAGCCGCACGTTCTTTCAGGTATTCATCATCAAGCTCTTCCAGGGCTTTCGCCTGGCCTTCAATCACCGAGTAAGCCGCTGCGTCAGCAGAAGCGTGCTCGTCTTTGATGAGGGCTATGATTTCCTGCTCAAGCTCTTCGTCTTCCAACAACATGATGTGGCCTTCGAAGATGGCTTCTTTCTCTTCACCGAAGGTCTCACCGGCTTTGGTCTTGATCACTTCCAGCTGGGCAGATGCTTTCGCACGGCCAGTAAGGAAACGTTCAACTTCCTGATCAACGTGATCGGGAGAGATTTTTTTCCGGTTGATGACAATTTCATCTTCTTTCAACAGAAGTGCTTTGCCGAAAGCGATACCGGGAGATACTAAAATGCCTGAAATCATAACCCTACCTTTCTCTTGACTGGTTTAAACTATATAAGAGCGGCTGTTGTTACTCGAGCTCTGCCATCAGTTTTACCAAGTGTTCAACGGCTTTCTGCTCGTCTTCACCTTCAGCTGAGAGGGTCACAACGGTACCTTGGGTCAGGCCCAAAGTTTGCAGTTTAAACAGACTTTTAGCGCTGGCGCTTTTACCGTTTGAAGTCACGGTGATGTCAGAAGTGAAACCTTTCGCTTCTTTCACGAATTGTGCCGCCGGGCGAGTGTGCAGACCATTAGGTGCAGTGATAGTAACTTCTTGCTGGAACATTGTTGTTTCCCCAACTTATTAAAGTAATGTTGTGGAGCTAAAGTTTAGCGTACTGGCTTCACTTTGGCCTGAGAGATTCGCGCCTGACTATGGTTCAGGGGCAGGTTCTGATGCAACAGAAAAGAGAAAATAGCGCACTCTGCGATAAAACTCTTTGCCCTAGATCTAGGCTTTCCTGTTATCACCCCATTATGCCGTCTTTTTCCCCCTTGTAACAAATCGGTAAATCGATTCAGCGGGAGGCGGGGTGGAAGCGATTAATTTCGCGCACCGAAATAATTGTCCGGTTAAATACTAAACCTGGCGGGTAAAATCAATGGCAGAGTGGTGTAAAGTTTGACGCAGCCCACAAAAAAGCACCCGTTAAGGTGCTTTTTTAATCGATTTCAAGGATGTGGCATTATTGTTGCAATTCTTTTTCAGTGAACAAATCTGCAAATAATGCGGTACTCAGATAGCGCTCACCGGAAGACGGTAAAATCACCACGATGGTTTTGTCGGCAAAGTCGGCTTCTTCAGATAATTTCACTGCGGCGGCGACGGCTGCACCGGAAGAAATACCGGCCAGAATCCCTTCTTCTTCCATCAGGCGGCGTGCCATCTGAATGGATTCATCATTTGTGATCAGCGTCACACGGTCCAGCAGTTCTAAATCCAGATTTCCCGGAATAAAACCGGCACCAATGCCCTGAATTTTGTGCGGACCAGGTTTCACTTCTTCGCCGTTAAGCGTCTGGGTGATAACAGGGGAATCGGTTGGCTCCACGGCCACCAGCGTCACGCTGCTTTTTTTGCTTTTCAGATAACGGCCCGTCCCGGTGATGGTACCGCCGGTGCCGACGCCAGCAATCAGTACATCCACGTCGCCGTCGGTGTCTTCCCAGATTTCAGGACCGGTAGTTTGTTCGTGAATGGCCGGGTTCGCCGGGTTGCTGAACTGCTGAAGGATCAGATAACGCTGCGGATCGCTGGCCTGAATTTCTTCCGCTTTGGCGATCGCCCCTTTCATGCCTTTTGCGCCTTCGGTCAGCACCAGATTGGCACCGAGGGCTTTGAGCAACTTGCGGCGTTCCACGCTCATGGTTTCAGGCATAGTCAGCGTCAGTTTGTAACCGCGCGCGGCGGCGACGTATGCGAGAGCGATACCCGTGTTGCCGCTGGTAGGTTCAACCAGTTCGATATCTTTGGTCAGAATCCCGCGTTTTTCGGCGTCCCAAATCATGTTGGCACCGATACGGCACTTCACACTGAAGCTCGGGTTACGCGACTCGACCTTAGCCAGGATACGTCCATTACCGATACGGTTCAGGCGAACCAGTGGCGTATGGCCGATTGTTAATGAATTGTCTTCATAGATCTTGCTCATAACCCGTCCTTTAACTGTATGAAATATCCACGGTGTGAAGCTTTCAACACTCTGAAATTAGTGGGAATCAGAAAAGCATACGCGAACGGCTTTTCGAGTGAAGTAAGCTTTTGGTATTTGGTATATCGATAGGTTATTAAGAAATAAGTTTGAAGCGCAAAAGTCAAGTGAAGCGAACAGCCGCGCAGGGCGGCTGTTGAAATAAAAGGCTGTTAAAACAAGTGCTGACGCGGCTCAGCCACGCGTCGGATTGACGTCGCGGTTGTTTCGGACATACAGATCCCGGTAACGATCGCACCACATCGCCGTCGCACCGCACACGGCAACCGGCAGGATCACCAGATTCAGCACCGGTATCATGGTAAACAGGCTGACCAGCGCGCCAAACTGCATGTTGTCGATCTTGTTTTTACCGAGCGACCGCCGCATATCGGCAAAACTGACTTTATGATTATCAAAAGGATAGTCACAGTATTGGATCACCACCATCCAGGCGCTGAACAGGAACCAAAGCACCGGTGCCGCGGTCTGACCTATCACCGGAATGAAATACAGTGCGAAAAGCAGCAAAGCACGCGGCAGGTAATACGCCAGCTTCTGCCATTCGCGTTTCATGATGCGTGGCAGATCTTTCATGATGTCCCAGATGCCGGTATCCGGTGGGGCTTTGCCGGTCAGGCGCGCTTCAAGTTGTTCGGAAAGCAGGCCGCTGAAGGGCGCGGCAATCAGGTTGGCCAGGGTGCTGAAGAAATAGCTGAACACCAGCACCACGGAAATCACCGCCACCGGCCAGATCAGATAATCCAGCCAGCTGAGCCAGCCGGGAATGCGGCTCATCATCGCCGGGATCCATTCTCCCAGTTTGCTGAACAGCCACCAGAAGGCTCCGCCCATCAAAATCACGTTGACGGCGAGGGGCAAAATCACAAAACGTCGGATCCCTGGTAAGGAAATGAGCGTCCAGCCCTGTTTGAAATAATGCACGCCATTGTGTTGTCCGGCGCCTGGTGATGAAGTCATGGATGAAATTTTCTCTCTGAGTTGAATGACATGGACTATCATATCGGTATGATTTTCCACTGGCTAGCCGCGTATTGGCGGAAAAAACAGCAAAAAAAGGTGCGACTACCATGTTTATTAGCAGAAAGTAGAGTCCAGACTTGCACTTATCTACGTGGGCAAATAGAGTTAAACATGTGAATGTTTGCCGTGGTGGCAATGAATTAGAACAACAGAGATAGCAATGATGCAGGATTTGCGTCTGATATTAATCGTTGTTGGCGCGATCGCCATAATAGCGTTGTTATTGCACGGTTTGTGGACCAGCCGTAAAGAACGCTCTTCGCTGTTTCGTGATCGTCCAGCTAAACGAATGAAAAAAGAACGGGACCAGTCTCCGTCGGATGATTTTGTCGATGGAGTGGGGGAAGTGCGCGTGCGTCCTGCTTATCCTCAGGATGAACCGACTTTTGGTCAGTATGATGAGCCAGAACAGGCTGCACCGCCACGTCAGCCACAGGTTCAGCCTGTGCAGCCAGCGCCAGCCCCTGCTGCTCGTCAACCGCAACCCGCTCAGCCCCAACACACTGCTGTTCAGGAAGATCCGCTGTTAAGTGGTTATTCTGCCGCTGAGCCTGACGTCGCATCCCGCCGCGAACCTGCGGTCGATTTTGCGCCTTCAGCACCAGTGAGAACGCAGGCACCGGTTCCTCCGCAGGAGATTCATGCGGATGCAGCCCCTGCGGCGAAAGCAGAGCCTCAGTCGTCAGCTTTTGCGCCTGCTGAGCCAGATGCACCGGCAGAAAAAGCGAAGCTGAAAGAGACGGTTCTGGTGCTGCACGTTGCTGCACATCAGGGCGGCGTTATCGGCGGCGAAGTGTTGCTCAACAGCGTGCTTCAGTCGGGCTTCCAGTTTGGTGCCATGAATATTTTCCATCGTCACGTCAGCCCTGCGGGCAGTGGTCCGGTGTTGTTCAGTCTGGCAAATATGGTCAAACCGGGTTCATTCGACCCTGACAATATGTCCGACTTCTCCACACCAGGAATTACGTTGTTCATGATGGTGCCTTGCTTTGGCGACGCGCATCAGAACTTCAAACTGCTGTTGCAGTCTGCCCAGCGCATTGCCGATGATGTCGGTGCGATGGTGCTTGACGATGAGCGTCGTATGATTACGCCGCAGAAGCTCGAAACCTATAAAGCGCGGATCCGTGAGGTCCTCGAGGCGACTGCCTGACTCAGGCGGTTGTGACATCCCCTATCTCCTGACCCCCGCTTGCGGGGGTTTTTTATCTCCACGGTGAGTCATGGCCACTATCGAAGAACAAATCCACCAATTACGCACTCAGCTGCGCCATCACGAATATCAGTATCACGTTCTTGATGCCCCTGAAGTGCCTGATGCCGAATACGATCGTCTGATGCGCGAACTGCGCGAGCTGGAAACGGCATACCCTGATCTGGTCACCGCCGATTCACCGACGCAGCGCGTCGGTGCCGCGCCGCTTTCTGAATTCGGACAGGTTAAACATCAGGTACCGATGCTTTCTCTGGATAACGTCTTCGATGAAGAGAGCTATCTGGCATTTTATAAGCGTGTTCAGGATCGGCTGAAAACGGCTGAACCGCTGACCTTCTGCTGTGAACTGAAACTCGACGGGCTGGCGGTCAGTCTGTTGTATGAGAACGGTGAACTGGTGCAGGCGGCCACGCGCGGCGACGGCACCACGGGCGAGAACATCACCGCCAACGTGCGCACTATCCGCGCTATCCCGCTACGTCTGCACGGTGACAATATTCCTGCGCGTCTCGAAGTGCGCGGTGAAGTGTTTATGCCGCAGCCGGGTTTTGAAGCGATGAACGAAGAAGCGCGTCGCACTGGCGGCAAGGTGTTCGCCAATCCGCGTAACGCGGCGGCGGGGTCCCTGCGCCAGCTTGATCCGCGTATTACGGCCAAACGCCCTCTGACGTTTCTCTGCTACGGCATAGGCGTGCTGGACGGCGGTGAATTACCCCGCAGCCATTATGAACGTCTGCAACAGCTGAAAGCCTGGGGCCTGCCGGTCAGCGATCGCGTGCGTGTCTGCACCGGCAGCGACGAAGTGGTGGCGTTTTACCGTCAGGTTGAAGCTGACCGCCCAGCGCTGGGCTTTGATATCGATGGCGTCGTTGTCAAAATTGATTCACTGGATATTCAGGAAACGCTGGGCTTTGTGGCGCGTGCGCCGCGCTGGGCGACGGCGTTTAAATTCCCCGCGCAGGAGCAAATCACGCTGGTGAAAGACGTCGAATTCCAGGTTGGCCGGACCGGTGCGATTACGCCGGTGGCACGCCTGGAACCGGTGCTGGTGGCGGGCGTCATGGTCAGTAATGCGACGCTGCACAATGCCGATGAAATCGAGCGTCTGGGCCTGCGCATCGGCGATACAGTTATCGTTCGCCGTGCCGGTGATGTCATCCCGCAGGTCGTTGGCGTGGTGATGGAAGAGCGCCCTGAAAATGCCCGCGAAGTGGTATTTCCGGCGCACTGCCCGGTCTGTCATTCAGACGTTGAACGTGTGGAAGGCGAAGCCGTTGCCCGTTGTACCGGCGGGCTTATCTGTGGCGCACAGCGCAAAGAGGCGCTGAAACATTTCGTTTCCCGCCGCGCGCTGGACGTTGACGGCATGGGCGATAAAATTATCGATCAGCTGGTGGAAAAAGAGTACGTCAAAAATCCGGCGGATCTGTTCCGTCTGACCGCGGGCAAACTTACCGGCCTGGATCGCATGGGGCCGAAATCCGCGCAGAATGTGGTCAGCGCGCTGGAGAAAGCCAAAGAAACCACGCTGGCGCGTTTCCTGTATGCGCTCGGTATCCGCGAAGTTGGCGAAGCGACGGCATCCAATCTGGCTGCACATTATGGCTCAGTGGAAGCGCTGAAAGCGGCGGATATCGAATCCCTGAAAACCGTTCCGGATGTCGGTGACGTGGTGGCGAAACACGTGGTGAATTTCCTGTCGGAAGAGCATAACCAGCAGGTGATCGACGAGCTGCTCAGCCCGGAAATCAACATTCACTGGCCGGAAGTACAGGTGATCGTACCGGAAGAAATCGACAGTCCTTTCGCCGGTAAAACCGTGGTGCTGACCGGATCGCTTTCGATCCTCTCCCGTGACGAAGCCAAAGATCGTCTGACGGCGCTGGGCGCGAAAGTCTCCGGCAGCGTATCGAAGAAAACCGATCTGGTGATTGCCGGTGAAGCGGCGGGATCAAAGCTTGCGAAAGCGCAGGAGCTTGGGATCGCGGTTATCGATGAAGCGGAGATGATCCGCCTGCTGGGTGAATAAGCGATGGAAAAAGAAGATCTGATCCAGATTGCCAATATGGTGATGCCGTTCGGTAAATATGCCGGACGGGTGCTGATCGACTTGCCGGAAGAATATTTGCTGTGGTTCGCCCGCAAAGACGAATTTCCGCAGGGAAAACTCGGTGAGCTGATGCAACTGACGCTGACAATCAAAAGCGAAGGGCTGCAAAGTCTGATTAACCCGCTGCGCCGTAACGGACCGGGGCTGGGTGGAACTGACGACTGAGGTCAGGAAATAAATGAACAAAGGCGCTGATTTCAGCGCCTTTGTTGTTTCTACGATGCCGTAATCTGCGCTGACTTCTGCGCCATGTCCTGCTGTTTTTTCTGATATCTCTTCGCCAGCACCGCACAGGTCATCAGCTGAACCTGATGGAAAATCATCAGAGGCAACACCATCATGCCAATCGCGCTGACCGGGAACAGAATGTTGGCCATCGGGATCCCGTTCGCCAGGCTTTTTTTCGAACCGCAGAACACAATGGTGATTTCATCCGCTTTGCTGAATCCCATCCAGCGAGCCATGTAAGTATTTATCACCAGAATGAAGGCCAGCAGCACCACACTGAACACCACGATAAACAGCAGTGAACCGATGCCGACCTGATGCCAGATCCCCTGAGTGACTGCCTCACTGAAGGCGGTATACACCACCAGCAGGATGGAGGTCTGGTCAGTTTTGCCAATCATCTTACGGTGACGTTCAACAAACCCGCCAATCAGCGGGCGCAACAAATGCCCGGCGATAAAGGGTACCAGCAGTTGCAACACGATGTGGCCGACCTGCTCAAGCCCGTTACCGGTGGTGCCCTGCACATGCATCAGCAGGCTCACCAGCAACGGTGAAACGAAAATCCCCAGCAGGCTTGATGCCGAGGCGCTGCACACCGCCGCCGCCACGTTACCGCCGGCCAGTGAGGTGAACGCGATCGCTGATTGCACGGTGGCAGGCAGAATGCACAGATAAACGAAACCGCTGTAAATCTGCGGGCTGACGTCTACCGGATGCCACCACTGAAACAGCAGGCCGAGCACCGGGAACAGGATAAAGGTGCTGAACATCACCCACAGATGCAGCCGCCAGTTATTGCTGCCCTGAAATATCGCCTCACGCGACAGCTTGGCACCGTGCATAAAGAACAGCAGGCCGATGGCGATAATCGTCAGGTTATTGAAAAAGGCGACAAACATGCCGCTTGCCGGGAGAAATGTCGCCAGCAGCACGGTGGCGATCAGCGTAAGGGTGAAACGGTCGGGTAAGAAACGCATTGTGGTGTCTCAGAAAGGGGTCATATCGTTCCGCTATTCTGAGCCTGTGGGTTACAATTAAAAAATTGATTTATTTAATCCATTAATGCGGAAAATTCATGAATTATTCTCTCCGGCAGCTACGCGTTTTCGTCGCCGTTTCCCGCTACGGCAGCTTCAGCCGGGCAGGGGAAGCCATCGGCCTGAGCCAGTCGGCAGTCAGTCACAGCATGAAAGAGCTGGAAGGGGAGATGGGCGTGCGGCTGCTGGATCGCACCACGCGGGAAGTGGCGCTGACCGATGCCGGGCGGCGTCTCGCAAACCGTGCCGAGCCTCTGCTCGATGAGTTGCACGCGATGCTGCTTGATACGCGAAGTTTCGGCACTCAGCACAATGGTCGCGTGCGGATTGCATCCA
Source organism: Rahnella rivi (assembly GCF_019049655.1). GTDB lineage: Bacteria > Pseudomonadota > Gammaproteobacteria > Enterobacterales > Enterobacteriaceae > Rahnella > Rahnella rivi. Next base: position 130,419 of record NZ_JAFMOX010000065.1, on the reverse strand, counting down.
GCCAGACCATTTCCGCACAACTGATGCCTCAGTGCATCGCCAGCGGCGAACAGCTTTATCCCGACATTCGTATTTTACTGCGCGATCAGGCGCAGCAACTGGTGCTTAACAGCGTACGTAATGCAGAAGTGGATTTCGGTATTGTGATCGACCCCGGTGCCAGTACGGATCTCGACTGCGAACCGGTACTCAATGAGCCATTTTTGCTGATGTGTCCTGAAGATCATCCGTTTGCCAGCCAGAGCGCCATCAAGTGGAAAGCGTTAAACGGCTGCAAGCTGGTCTTACAGGATTACGCCTCAGGCAGCCGCGTGCTGATTGATAAAGCGCTGAAGTCACAGGGCGTAAAGGCGGAAATCGTTCAGGAGATCGGCCATACCGCGACGCTGTTCCCGATGGTGGAGGCAGGCATTGGCATCAGCGTATTTCCGGCGCTGGCGCTGCCGGTGCCACAGGGGAGCAGGCTGGCTATCCGGCCGCTCGAGCCGGAAATTAACCGCGTGCTGATGCTGGCAAAACGTAAAAACCGCTCGCTGTCTCCCGCCGCGCAGGCCATCTGGCAGGTAGTAAAAGACCAGGCTTTACTGCTGAGTGAAAAACGCAGCCAGCAGGGCATGTTCAAACCCTGACACCATGCTGGCTGTTTCTGACTAACGTCGGTTACACGTAGATATCAATGGCATTGGTGTCAGTTGGCTTATTGACGCCTTCTTCTTTTTTGATGTCAGACGCTTCTTCGGCTTTTTGCTGCTGCTCGAGAGCTTTATCGGCCTGCTGCTGTTGGATCTCCGCAATTTGCTGTTGCAGCATTTCGATTTGTTGCTGTAACAGTTCCTGCTGTTGTTTTACCTGTTCCTTATCGCCGCCTGAACTGCTCAGACTTTTGACCTGCTCGGTCAGTTTCTGAATCTGTTTCGTCAGCTGCGCAATCTGGCTGCTGCTGCCCGCATCGCTGCTGGAGGACGAACTCACCGAACTGCCGGTGGCACTGATTGTGCTCATAATAGCCTCGCTTAGTGTGGATAATTTTTTGCACGTAAGGGTGCTTAAGCGTTATCGGCGGCGATGAGCCGGGCTTTATTGTTTTTGCAGATTTCTTACCCTGTCAGCGCGGCGCTTGCACGACAAGTTCCGGCCACCGCGTCAGCCAGCCTTTGCTGCTGATACGTTCGGCAAACACCGCAGGGATGGCATGACGCGGATTGGGCGTGATAGTGAACGTAAAAAGGGCCTCCAGCCCGAGTGGCGCATTGAGCTCAATTTGCCCTGCAGGGTTCATCCGTGCGCCAATCGCCGTTTCCACTTCAACCCAGTAACTGATGGCCTGCGCGCTGGAAGTATAAGGCGCGTGGCCGTGCCGCTGATGCATCCGCGCCTGATTCTTCACAGACCAGGGCAGGTCGGGTGAGGACTGTAACAGGCGCTGTTCCAGGCGTTGATCCTCCAGGGACGAACAATTCTCTGGACTGAAATACACCACGTCGATGTCGTTGAGCGGTGTCGCCTGATCGTAACCGTGCAGCCGATCCCACACCAGATTGCGTACGAATCCAGCCGCCAGCCAGGCATCGTTAAGCCCCAGTTTACGCACCTCGGTCAGCGCCCGCAGATGCAGTGGCTCTTCTGTGAGCCAGGTGATAATTCGTTGTTCCATCTCTTTCACGCGTCAGTCTCCGGAAGGGGGCGCTCCATTGTAGCCGCATTTCATGACAGCACTCCAACGCACCGTTTCGGATTTTACGGCCACACCGGCGCGCCAAAATGAAGCAAAACGGCGGGCTGAAAGGTGTCAGGCCGCTTCGGCGCGGGATGGCTTAAGTGGTACAGCCTTTGCAGGATCGGATGTGGGCAGAAAGAACGGGCAGCACTGCGGCATTTTCGCTTCCAACAAAAATTGAGTTATCACCGGGCAGGGGATCACACATGCAAACCACGAAAGTCACTCCCGTTTTAAAGCGGACGCTGGGCAGTTTTAAACTCTGGGGCATCGCCGTCGGATTGGTTATTTCCGGCGAGTATTTTGGCTGGAGTTACGGCTGGGCTCAGGCAGGAACTCTGGGTTTTCTCATCACCGCACTGGTGATTGCCGCGATGTATTGCGCCTTTATTTTTAGTTTTACCGAACTCACCACCTCCATTCCTCATGCCGGTGGGCCTTTTGCCTACGCTTATCGCGCCTTCGGCCCCACCGGGGGATTTGTCGCCGGATTCGCCACGCTGGTGGAGTTCGTCTTCGCGCCGCCCGCCATCGCGATGGCGATCGGTGCCTATCTCAACGTACAGTTTCCTGCTATCGAACCCAAATGGGTGGCGGTTGGCGCCTATATCGTCTTTATGGTGCTCAACATTCTTGGCGTGAGCATTGCCGCAACCTTCGAGTTACTGGTCACGCTGCTGGCGATTTTCGAATTGCTGGTGTTTATGGGCGTGGTGGCACCTGGCTTTGAAATGTCGAACTTTATGCACGGCGGCTGGGCGGGCAGCGATACGTTCAGCCCGGCGGCGTTCTCCGGTATTTTTGCCGCGATCCCTTTCGCGATCTGGTTTTTTCTTGCCATTGAAGGGGCTTCGATGGCCGCTGAAGAAGCGAAAGATCCGCAGCGAACCATTCCGAAAGCCTTTATCGGCGGGATCCTGACGCTCACCGTGCTGGCGCTCGGCGTGATGCTGTTTGCGGGTGGCGTGGGCGACTGGACGAAGCTGTCCAATATCAATGACCCGTTACCGCAGGCGATGAAACTGATTGTCGGCAGCGACAGCGGCTGGCTGCACATGCTGGTGTGGCTGGGGCTGTTTGGGCTTATCGCGTCATTCCACGGCATCATTATGGGGTATTCCCGCCAGATTTTTGCGCTGGCTCGCGCAGGGTATTTACCGAAACGGCTGGCGACGGTGAACGCCCGTTTTCAGACTCCGCATCTGGGCATTATTGCCGGTGGCGTGGTGGGCATTGCGGCAATTTTCTCGGATTCTCTGATTGTGATTGGCGGCCAGCCGCTGACGGCAAATATCGTCACCATGTCAGTGTTTGGGGCGATTGTGATGTATATCATTTCAATGGCAGCCCTGTTCAAACTTCGCCGCAGCGAGCCGAACCTGATCCGTCCGTTTCGTGCGCCGCTCTATCCTTTCGCTCCCGCGCTGGCACTGGTGCTGGCGGTGGTCTGTCTGGGGGCTATGATCTATTACAACACGCTGCTGTTTTTAATCTTCGCCGCCATGATGTTGCTGGCTTACGCCTGGTTCCTTCTCACCCATCAGGCACGCCGTGACGCAGCGGAAGACCCGCAGTTACGTGGATTGCGACCGGCATCGGCCAAAATCGGCAAATAACCCGGTTCGCTAAGGAGCGTTATGTTTCAGACCACATTGAGCCACCGCAGCTACCGGTTTAAAGATTTACGCGAGCTGATGGCAAAAGCATCCCCCGCACGATCGGGGGATTATCTTTCCGAAGTGGCGGCGGCCAGCGCGGAAGAGCGCATGGCGGCGAAGATGGCACTGGCGGAGGTGCCGCTGAAAACTTTCCTGCAACAGCTGCTGGTGCCCTATGAACAGGACGAAGTCACGCGGCTGATTGTTGATACTCATGATGTCGCGGCGTTTGCCGCGATTTCACACCTCACCGTTGGCGATTTTCGTGACTGGCTGCTGAGTGAAAAAACCGACAGCGCGGTGCTGGCGGCGGTCGCCTGGGGGATCACCCCGGAAATGGCGGCGGCGGTCAGTAAACTGATGCGTAACCAGGATTTGATTCTGGTCGCTAAAAAATGCCGCGTGATCACCCAGTTTCGCAATACCATCGGGCTGCCGGGACACATGAGCGTGCGCCTGCAACCGAACCATCCAACCGATAATTTACAGGGTATTGCCGCCAGTATGCTCGACGGCCTGCTGTACGGTTCCGGCGATGCGGTGATCGGTATCAATCCGGCCAGCGACAGTTTACCGCTGCTGGAAAATCTCAATTACATGCTCGACGACATCATCACGCGCTTTGATATCCCCACGCAATCCTGCGTGCTGACACATGTCACCAACACCATCAAGCTGGTGGAACGTGGTGCGCCGGTCGATCTGGTGTTTCAGTCGATTGCGGGTACGCAAGCGGCTAACAGTGGCTTTGGTATCGATCTCGCTTTGCTGGAAGAAGCGCAGCAGGCGGCACTCAGCCTGAAACGCGGCACGCTTGGCGACAACGTGATGTATTTCGAAACCGGGCAGGGCAGCTGTTTGTCTGCCAATGCGCATTTCGGCATGGATCAGCAAACCTGCGAGGCACGGGCTTATGCCATCGCGCGGCGTTTTTCACCGCTGCTGATCAATACGGTGGTCGGCTTTATCGGGCCGGAGTATCTGTATGACGGCAAGCAAATCATTCGTGCCGGGCTGGAGGACCATTTTTGCGGAAAACTGCTGGGTGTGCCGCTGGGCTGCGATGTGTGTTACACCAATCACGCCGAAGCCGATCAGGACGATATGGACACGCTGCTGACGCTGCTGGGCACCGCCGGGCTGACATTCCTGATTGGCGTACCGGGCGCGGACGACATCATGCTCAATTATCAGAGCACCTCTTTCCATGATGCACTCTATATCCGCGAACTGCTGGGGCTGAAACATGCGCCGGAATTTGCAGTCTGGCTGGAGAAAATGAACATCATCGATCCGCAGGGCATTTTGCAGGATGCCCGCGCGTCGCATCCGTTGCTGCGTCAGTTGCCGCAGTTAAGCTGAGGGAAGCCTGTGACAAATAATGAGAAAGCACCGGGGGAAATCCAGCTGGTGCACAACAATCCGTGGGAAACGCTGCGTCAGTTTACCGCCGCACGTATAGCACTGGGGCGCACCGGTTCAAGCTTACCCACACAAGAACTGCTGCGTTTCGGTTTAGCTCACGCCCAGGCGCGTGACGCTGTGCATCAACCCTTTGACAGTGAATCGCTGGAAACCGAACTTCAGCAACTCGGGCTGAAAACGCTCACCGTCGCCAGCGCCGCACCGGACAGAGCCACCTATCTGTGCCGCCCCGATCTGGGGCGCAAACTTTCGGAAGAAAGCCGTCAGTCGCTGCAAAGCCTCACTGTGAAGCCGTCAGATGTTGTTCTGATTGTGGCAGACGGTTTGTCTTCGAAGGCGGTGCACCGTCAGGCCGTTCCGCTTATTCGTGCATTGCTGCCTTATTTAAACACGCTGGAACTGGCATTAGGGCCGGTGGTGCTGGCGCATCAGTCGCGTGTGGCGCTGGGCGATGATATTGCGCAGGCGATGAAAGCGAAGGCGGTGGCGATTCTGATTGGTGAACGCCCCGGCTTATCCTCGCCGGACAGCCTGGGGATTTACATGACCTGGGGGCCGCACACCAAAAGGCTGGAATCAGAAAGAAATTGTATTTCGAACGTGCGTCCGGAGGGGCTGAACTATCCGCAGGCGGCTTTTAAGCTGGCGTGGCTGCTCGAACAATCATTCCAGCGAAAATTGTCGGGGGTAAATCTGAAGGATGAAAGCGATAACCCGGCGCTGCACAACAAAGTCGTGCCGATGTTTAAGCTGGAGTAGAGGAGGGGAAAAATAGAACCAGCGGCTGGTTCGCCTCCATCACGGTTTAAGTTCCGGAGTTCAGAAACGAAAAAAGCGCCTAAAGGCGCTTTTCTCTGAATTGGTGGGCCGTGCTGGATTGATTCGGCCTCCGGCCTCACCCTGCGGGCAACGCTGTCGCGTTGTCGTCTCGCTGCGCTCGGCTCGAACCAGCGGCTGGTTCGCCTCCATCACGGTTTAAGCTCCGGAGTTCAGAAACGAAAAAAGCGCCTAAAGGCGCTTTTCTCTGAATTGGTGGGCCGTGCTGGATTCGAACCAGCGACCAATTGATTAAAAGTCAACTGCTCTACCAACTGAGCTAACGGCCCGCAGAAGTGGTGGGCGATGACGGGTTCGAACCGCCGACCCCCTCCGTGTAAAGGAGATGCTCTACCAACTGAGCTAATCGCCCACTTCTGGGTACTCCACAACGTAAGTCAGAAACTGCTGAGAAATGGTGGGCGATGACGGGTTCGAACCGCCGACCCCCTCCGTGTAAAGGAGATGCTCTACCAACTGAGCTAATCGCCCATTTCTCATTCCTGCTTACTATCACAACGCGTCCACTCTAAGAGTGGTGGGCGATGACGGGTTCGAACCGCCGACCCCCTCCGTGTAAAGGAGATGCTCTACCAACTGAGCTAATCGCCCCCGTCGTGATGGAGTCGCATTATAGGGATACTTGAAATTACGTCAACGCTTTTTAAAAACAAAAATGATCGTTCGGCTTATTTTTAGACAACATGACGTCTTTCTCGCCCGCGTAGTCGATTCTTTACGCATTCATGGTCTTAAACCGGCGACCTTACCCTGTATCAGCGTTGAGGAATCAGGGCAGAGTGGTAGAATGTCAGCCACTTTTTGTTAATTAAGAGCAGCGTTTCTTGGCGTTGCGTGACTAAGGTTGCACCCGGATGAAAATCAAAACCCGTTTTGCCCCAAGCCCGACCGGCTATCTGCACGTCGGCGGCGCCCGTACCGCACTGTATTCCTGGCTCTTTGCCCGCAACCTTGGCGGTGAGTTTGTGCTGCGTATCGAAGACACCGATCTCGAGCGTTCCACTCAGGAAGCTATCGACGCGATTATGGATGGCATGAACTGGCTGAATCTGGACTGGGATGAAGGCCCGTATTTCCAGACCAAACGTTTTGACCGCTATAACGGCGTGATCGACGAAATGCTGGAAAACGGCACTGCGTATAAATGCTATTGCTCTAAAGAGCGTCTGGAAGCGCTGCGTGAACACCAGATGGCGAATAACGAAAAGCCACGTTATGACGGCCGCTGCCGTGACAGCCATGAACATCACGCCGCTGATGAGCCGTGTGTGGTGCGTTTTCGTAACCCTCAGGAAGGTTCCGTCATCTTTGATGATCAGATCCGTGGCCCGATCGAATTCAGCAATGATGAGCTCGATGATCTGATCATTCGCCGTACCGATGGTTCTCCAACTTATAACTTCTGCGTCGTGGTCGATGACTGGGATATGGAAATCACCCACGTTATCCGTGGCGAAGACCATATCAATAACACCCCGCGTCAGATCAACATCCTGAAAGCGCTGGGCGCGCCTGTACCGGTTTATGCCCACGTTTCTATGATTCTGGGTGACGACGGTAAAAAACTGTCCAAACGCCACGGTGCGGTCGGTGTGATGCAGTATCGTGACGATGGTTATCTGCCTGAAGCACTGCTGAACTATCTGGTGCGTCTGGGCTGGTCCCACGGCGATCAGGAAATCTTCAGCCGCGACGAAATGAAAGCGCTGTTCTCACTGGAAAACGTCAGCAAATCTGCCAGCGCGTTTAACACTGAAAAACTGCAATGGCTAAACCATCATTACATCAACGCGATGGACCCGCAGTACGTGGCGACCCATCTGCTGTGGCACGTAGAGCAGGCTGGCATCGAAACCCGTAACGGACCGCAGCTGTTTGAGATCGTCACCCTGCTGGGTGAGCGCTGCAAGACGCTGAAAGAGATGGCGGAATCTTGCCGTTACTTCTACGAAGATTTTGCAGAGTTTGATGCCGATGCAGCGAAGAAACACCTGCGTCCGGTGGCACGTCAGCCGCTGGAAGTGGTGCGTGCGAAACTGGCTGCCATCACTGACTGGACGGCTGAAAACATTCACCATGCCATTCAGGGCACGGCAGATGAGCTGGAAGTCGGAATGGGTAAAGTGGGTATGCCGCTGCGTGTCGCCGTGACCGGCGCAGGCCAGTCACCGGGTGTTGACGTGACCGTCCACGCTATCGGCCAGAGCCGTGTGCTGGCGCGTATCGACATGGCGTTAGCTTTTATTGCTGAGCGCGAAACACAAGCTCAGTAATCGCAGCCGCTCGTCATAAAAAAAGCCAGCGCGGGAAACCGGCTGGCTTTTTTCTTTTTATAAATCCGACGCGTGAAAAACGCCTGAATTAACGTTGTTCGGTCGCCGGTGTCGCAACCGTCGGGCGATAAGCCAGGAAGTACATCAGACCGACAAAGCCTGCACCGCCCACGGCGTTACCGAGGAATACGGCAACGAAGTTCGGGAAGTACTGGGACCAGCTCAGTGCGCCGGCAAAGATTGCCGCAGGCACGATGAACATGTTCGCCACCACGTGCTGGAACCCGATTGCCACGAATGCCATGACCGGGAACCACATGCCGATCACTTTGCCGCCGACGTCTTTACTGGCGAATGCCAGCCAGATCGCCAGACACACCAGCCAGTTGCAGCCAATCCCTGAAATGAAGGCATGCATAAAGTCAGCGTTCACTTTTGCGGTGGCAGTGGCGACGGTTTTGCTGAGGAATGCGCCTTCCGTCAGCCCTAACACGTGGCCGAAGAAGTACGCGACCGCCAGGCTACCTAACAGGTTGGCCAGCGTGACCCAGAACCAGTTACGCAATACGGCAAACAGACTGATCTGACGTGCGAACCAGGCAATAGGTAAGGTCATCATGTTACCGGTCAGCAGTTCTCCCCCTGCTAACACAGTCAGAATGATCCCTACCGGGAATACAGCGGCGCCCAGTAAGTTACTGAAAGAGCCCCAGGATGCAGGTAACGTCCCTATTACATGCAGATCCAGCAGGAAGCCGGTGGCGATGAATGCGCCCGCCAGGAAACCCAAAATTAACAAATTCAACACGGAGGAATGACTTTTCGTCACGCCTGCCGAGACAGCGATGGATGCGATTTCTTTAGGTGAATACAAGGACATGAGATTGCTCGTCGTAATGGATTATGATTATTGCGCGAGCAGTCTATTCTGAGAGTTATCTCAAAACAAGACGATTTTAATAGTCTGCTAACATTTCATTAATCATTCAAACCTGCTTGTTAATAAAATGTGTTGGCCGATCATAAAGCTAGTGAAAATGCGGGCTGGAGGGGCGATCGTAAAACAACGCATCCTGCTAAAAATTTGTTTAAGGGCAGGGCGGATTTCCCTGCGAAATGGGGTATTTGGCGGCTTTTTCAGCGCTTGATTGCAGAAACCGATTTAGCCGTTGACAGGGTAGACACGGTTTCATATGATGCGCCCCGTTCACCGGTTTTTACTGGTTTGAATTGGGGGTATAGCTCAGCTGGGAGAGCGCTTGCATGGCATGCAAGAGGTCAGCGGTTCGATCCCGCTTATCTCCACCAACTTCCTTTCCAGAGTAAGTTGGCTGTTTCCTTCCAGAGGAAACAAAAAGTAAATGTGTACGACCTCGTGTGGGGGTATAGCTCAGCTGGGAGAGCGCTTGCATGGCATGCAAGAGGTCAGCGGTTCGATCCCGCTTATCTCCACCAAATATTAAAGAAACCCGCTTCGGCGGGTTTTTTGCTTTCTGAGCCTTGTCATTTTTCCTTCCTGTTTTGCAGCACCAAATTGCAGCCATAAAAAAACCCGCCGAAGCGGGTTTCTTTGTCGTTCAGTCGTTTGCTTACTTACGCCAGTACCAGACCCGCGATAGAAGCAGACAACACGCTGACCAGCGTTGAGCCGTACAGCAATTTCAGGCCGAAGCGTGAAACCACGTTGCCCTGATGTTCGTTCAGGCCTTTGATAGCCCCTGCCACGATACCAATCGAGGAGAAGTTAGCGAAGGACACCAGGAACACGGACAGGATACCGACGCTGCGTGGTGACAATTCAGCCGCCACTTTCTGCAGATCCAGCATCGCCACGAACTCGTTGGAAACCAGTTTGGTTGCCATCATGCTGCCCACCTGCAAGGCTTCATGGCTTGGAACGCCCATCATCCATGCAAACGGATAGAAGACATAACCCAGCACGCCCTGGAAGGTGATACCGAATACCACGTCGAACAGCGCATTCAGGCAGGAAATCAGTGCGATGAAACCAATCAACATGGCTGCAACGATGATCGCCACTTTGAAGCCGGCGAGGATATATTCACCCAGCATTTCAAAGAAGCTCTGACCCTGGTGCGTGTTACCGATCTGCAGGTCTTCTTCCGAATCAACTCTGTAAGGGTTGATAAGAGACAGTACGATAAAGGTACTGAACATGTTGAGCACCAACGCAGCCACGACGAAACGCGGTTCCAGCATGGTCATATACGCACCCACAATCGACATAGAAACAGTCGACATTGCCGTAGCGGCCATGGTGTACATACGTTTTTCAGACATCTTGCCCAGAATATCTTTATACGCGATAAAGTTTTCTGACTGACCCAAAATCAGGGAACTGATGGCGTTGAAAGATTCCAGTTTTCCCATGCCATTAATTTTCGACAGTACCGTACCGATGATACGGATGACGAAAGGCAGTACGCGAATGTGTTGCAAAATACCGATCAGTGCGGAAATAAACACGATCGGACACAAGACTTTCAAGAAGAAGAACGCTAATCCCTTATCGCTCATGCCCCCAAATACGAAGCCGGTTCCTTCCGCAGCGAATCCTAATAATTTCTCAAACATATCTGAGAAGCCTTTCACAAAACCTAAACCAATAGATGAGTTCAGGAAGAAATAGGCTAAAAGGACTTCGATCACTAACAGCTGAACGATGAAACGTAAACGGATGCTTTTACGATCACGGCTCACCAGTAAAGCGAGTACTGCGACAACGGCCAACGCTAATACAAAGTGCAAAATGTTAGACATGGGTGCTCCAAATTAGAGGCAGGCTATATTTCGACGGACATTCTATGTAACGCGTACATTTAAAACGTGAAGTCGCTTGCAAATATAGAAATTGCAGACATGAATTGCAACAAATCCCATTCCACCACACAAAAAATCAAGATGTTAAGAAAAATAGGCACAATTTGCTTTCTTGTGCTAGCTTTATCATGTGCCGTAATGCGTTCTAAATCTGGTCAAACAGCCTCTGTTTTAGGAAAGCGCGCGCGCCCGGATTGAGAAAGCCGGGCGGGCGAATAACCACACAGTTATCACGTCGTCGCTTACTGCCTATCAGAATCATCGCTCAAATTTCTCTAAATGCACTTGATAATCATTATCATTTAGACGATATTTGTGTAAGCGTAATAATTGTAGGGGTTAATCCATTATGTTTAACAGCCGGACCGAATCTTCAGGCCGCGCATCCAGAAAGATGAAATTTTCGCTGATGGGACCGGCCTTTATAGCCGCCATCGGTTACATCGATCCGGGTAACTTTGCGACAAACATCCAGGCCGGGGCTTCTTACGGTTACCAGCTGCTGTGGGTCGTGGTCTGGGCTAACGTCATGGCGATGTTGATCCAGCTTCTTTCTGCCAAACTGGGTATCGCCACCGGCAAAAACCTGGCTGAACACATCCGCGATCGTTTTCCGCGTCCGGCCGTCTGGGCTTACTGGGTGCAGGCTGAAATTATCGCCATGGCGACCGATCTGGCGGAATTCATCGGTGCGGCGATCGGTTTTAAATTGCTGCTCGGTGTGTCGCTGTTGCAGGGCGCGGTGCTTACCGGTATTGCCACCTTTATTATCCTCGGTCTGCAAAAGCGTGGACAAAAACCGCTTGAGCTGGTGATTGCCGGTTTGCTGCTGTTTGTGGCTGCGGCGTATATCGTCGAACTCTTCTTCTCGCAGCCCAGCATGCTGGCGCTCGGCAAAGGGATGCTGATCCCTTCTCTGCCCACCAGTGATTCTGTTTATCTGGCTGCCGGTGTGCTTGGCGCAACCATCATGCCGCACGTCATCTATTTACACTCCTCACTGACCCAGCGGGCCGGTAAGGCATCGAAAGAACAGCGTTACTCTGCCACTAAGCTGGATGTCGGGATCGCCATGACCATCGCCGGTTTTGTGAATCTGGCGATGATGGCGACCGCCGCTGCCGCGTTCCACTTCAGCGGTCACAGCGGTATCAGCGAGCTGGATCAGGCTTATCTGACACTGCAACCGTTACTCGGCCATGCCGCTGCTACCACTTTTGGCCTGAGCCTGGTGGCTGCCGGTTTGTCTTCAACGGTAGTGGGTACCCTGGCGGGGCAGGTGGTGATGCAGGGCTTCGTGAAGTTCTACATTCCGATCTGGGTGCGTCGCGTGGTCACCATGATGCCTTCCTTTATTGTTATTCTGATGGGGCTGGATGCGACGCGCATTCTGGTGATGAGCCAGGTCTTGCTGAGTTTCGGGATTGCGCTGGCGCTGTTGCCGCTGCTGGCATTTACCGGTAACCGCCATCTGATGGGTGAGATGACCAACACCAAAACCGTGCAGTGGGCAGGGCGGGTGATCGTCCTGATTGTTGTCAGCCTGAATCTCTATCTGCTGTTCGGCATGCTGAAATAATCACAGCACCGCGGCAAAAAAAACGGGACAGCGCAAACTGTCCCGTTTTTTTATCTGTGATCTTTGCGGATTAATGGCGGTGATCGCCATGACCCCGGTGGTCACCGTGTCCGCGGTCCGGGCCGCGACCTCTGTCGTGACCATGACCCCGATCCGGCCCGCGGCCAGGATGATCATAATGCGGACGCCCGTAATAGCGCGGCGGAGGCGGACGATGATGAGAGCGGTTATCCCACCAGCCGCGATCGCGCCAGCGGCCGCCATCCCAGTAATAGCCGCGATGGCTGCGTTCACCGTAGTAACGCCCGCGGTGATTGTTCCACCAGCCCGCATCACGCCAGTCATACCCATCCCAGTAATAACCACGACGGTCGCGGTCACCGATATTGATTGAAAGCCCAGGCGTGCTCAGGCTAAAGCTGCTGGCCTGCACAGCGGGCGCTGCGGCAGGAAGCAATGCGAACAATAATGTACCGAACAGTAAAGGCTTAATCATGATGCCCCCAGATTCCTTATAATTTATGCTGACAGTTATAAGGTGAAGGCACCCGCTATTCTATGGGGGCAATCCTGTTTTGATTGATTTACCCACCCTTAACGGAATCCTTACTCAGCCTCCATAAAGGGATGTTTTTTCACCGTCAGGGTAAACGCTTACACTAAAATCGCTTCGATGGCAGTCAGCTCTTCCTGAGTGAAGTGGCGGTTTGCCACCATGCCCACCGCATCGTCAATCTGGCTGGTTTTACTGGCACCAATCAGCACTGACGTCACGCGGTCGCCGCGCAACACCCACGCCAGCGCCATCTGCGACAGTTTTTGCCCACGGGCCTGCGCGATGTCATTCAGCTTACGGACTTTCGCCAGCTTTTCTTCGGTCAGCTGATCGGTGGTGAGGAATTTACTGCCGCTGGCGGCGCGGGAATCCTCCGGAATACCTGCCAGATAGCGGTCAGTCAGCACGCCACCGGCGAGCGGTGAGAAGGCGATGGAGCCGACGCCGTTATCTGCCAGCGTATCGAGCAAATCGGCTTCAACCCAGCGCTCGAACATGGAATATTTCGGCTGATGGATCAGGCACGGCGTTCCCAGCTGTTTGAGAATGTCGAATGCCGCTTTGGCGCGGTCAGCCGGATAGTTCGATAACCCGACATACAACGCCTTACCCTGGCGCACGATCAAATCCAGCGCGGCCATGGTTTCTTCCAGCGGCGTATCAGGATCCGGGCGGTGATGATAGAAGACATCGACGTAGTCCAGCCCCATGCGTTTCAGGCTCTGGTTCAGGCTGGCGACCAGATATTTTTTCGAACCCCAGTCTCCGTACGGGCCGTCCCACATGGTGTAACCGGCTTTGGAGGAGATAATCAGTTCGTCGCGATAAGGCAGCAAATCTTCCTGCAAAATACGGCCAAAATGCTGCTCTGCCGAGCCCGGAGGTGGCCCGTAGTTGTTTGCGAGGTCGAAGTGGGTGATCCCGTGGTCAAAAGCATGGCGGATAAGATTGCGGCCATTCTCAAAATGCGCGTTATCGCCGAAGTTATGCCACAGGCCGAGAGAAACGGCAGGCAGTTTCAGGCCGCTTTGGCCGCAGCGACGATATTCCATCTTTTCGTAACGGTTTGAACTAGCAAGATACGGCATAGGAACCTTTATTGTTTGAGGTAGGTGTCGTGTAAGGAATCAGATAAAAACCCTTTTAGTGTATGCGCTTTCACTAACAATTCCAGCTACCACGATCACAACCAGAACAATCCTTACGGCGCGTTACCGTTGAAAAACAGGGCTATTCCCTCCGGCTATTACTTTTACTGTTCAGGGGCTGCCCGTGCGAGATCGCAGTGCAGCACTGTAACTCTGCGTTGCCACGTCTTTTTTCGAATAAAAAATATCCTATTCCCCGGTTTGGCGTAATACTTACGCTAGTGGGATTAACTGTTTACTTTCTATTTAACAGAGGATCGTCATGGATAATATCTATACCGTAGGGGACTATCTCTTAGACCGCTTATCATTTAGCGGGATCTCGGAGCTGTTTGGCGTGCCGGGCGATTACAATCTGAAATTCCTCGACAGCGTCATCAGCCATCAGCAAATTACCTGGATCGGTTGTACCAACGAACTCAATGCCGCCTATGGTGCCGATGGGTACGCGCGCACCAAAGGTATCGCCGCGCTGCTGACCACCTTTGGCGTCGGTGAACTCAGTGCGCTGAACGGTATTGCGGGCAGTTATGCCGAATATGTGCCGGTTATCCATATCGTCGGCGCTCCGCCCCTCGCAGCGCAGCGCAAAGGCGAATTACTCCATCACACCCTGGGCGATGGCGACTTCAGCCATTTCATGCGCATGTCGCAGCCGGTGAGTGTGGCGCAGGCGTCACTGACGCCGGAAAATGCGCTGGCCGAAATTGACCGCGTCATTGAAGACGTCATCTATTCCTCGCGTCCCGGCTACCTCTTACTGCCGAGTGACGTGGCCGCCTTGCCCGTCAGTACCCGCGCCCATGCCATTCCTGCGCGGCAACCGGCGTTTTCCGCCTCGTCTCTCGAAGCCTTTGTCGCGGCAGCCGATGCCAAATTGCGCGGTGCCGGACGCGTTTCCCTGCTGGCCGATTTTCTGGCGGAACGCTTTGGCGTGAAGGCCGCGCTGGAGCAATGGATGGAGGAAGTGCCGCTGGCGCACTCCACGCTGCTGATGGGCAAAGGATTGTTCAACGAGCAGCAGCCGAATTTTGCCGGGACGTATTCCGGTGCCGCCAGCGCCGCCTCGACCAAAGAGGCCATTGAGGGCGCTGACGTGGTGATTAGCATCGGTGTGAAGTTTACCGACACCATCACTGCCGGTTTTACCCAGCAACTCCCTGCCGAAAAATGTATCGATCTCCAGCCATTTTCCGCCCGCGTCGGCAATCAGATATTCCATCAGCTTCCGCTGGAAAAAACCGTCAGCGTGTTGCATCGTCTGACGGCGGAACGGGCCGATCAATGGCCGCCTTACGCGGTTAAACGCACCACACTCCCGCAGCTTGCGGATAACAGTCTGGATCAATATGCCTTCTGGCAACAAATTCAGGCCTTTCTGCAACCCGGCGACGTGCTGGTGGCGGAACAGGGCACCGCCTGTTTTGGTGCCGCGGCGCTGAACTTGCCGCAGGATTGCCAGTTCGTGGTCCAGCCTTTGTGGGGCTCAATCGGCTTTACGCTGCCCGCCGCATTTGGCGTGCAGATCGCCGCACCTGATCGCCGCGTGGTCTTGCTGATCGGCGACGGTTCTGCGCAGCTGACCCTTCAGGGCCTGGGCGCGGCGATCCGCTATGGTTTGCCGCCGGTGATTTTCGTCATTAATAATCAGGGTTACACCGTGGAAAGGGCGATCCACGGTGAGACTCAGCGCTATAACGATATTGCGCAATGGAACTGGACGCAGTTCCCGGCGGCGTTTGGCGGCAAAGAAGTGTTCAGCGCGCGGGCGGATTCGCCGCAGGCGTTGAAAGAGGCGATAGAACAGGCCAGCGCCAAACGGCGGATGGCCTGGATTGAAGTGATTTTGCCTAAAATGGATATTCCCGCGTTACTCGATTCCGTCACTCGTTCCCTGGCGAAACGCAATTCAGGGGAGTAATTCTGCATCCGGCGGCGGCGGGTCAATCAGCTGGTCGATGAACCAGCTTCCCGCCGGGCCGGGCTGATTATTTTTACTCCACACCGCATCCACCGAAATTCTCTTCGGCCAGCCCCGCAGCGGCAGGCTGACCAGCTTGTCATGCCCGAACTGCTTCACCAGCCAGTGGGGAAGTGTGGCCCAGCCAAACCCTTGCTCTGCCATTTCCAGCAGCATCAGGTAGCTCGGCGCAGACCAGATCTGCCCCTGCGCCCGTGGCATTTCCCGGCGGCTGTAAGGTTGCAGACAGAGCTGGCGGAAGGTGTGTAACTGTTCGGGTTGCAGAGAGGAAATACTCGCCAGCGGGTGTGCTTTACTGCAAAAAATCGACATATCCGTTTGCTCCGGAAGACGCGCCACACCTATATCCGGCGGATAGTGATCCTGCACTTCCACCATGCCGATATGCGCGCGGCCGGACTGCAACAGATCGATCACGTCCTGATCTTCCGCTATCTGACACTCAAATTCGATATCAGGATAGCGGCGCTCAAACCGGCGCAGCAATGCTTCGTGGTGTGTCGGCTGATAAGTATCGGAAAGCACAAACGTCAGGCGCGTTTCCACCTGTGTAGATAACCGGACGGCCAGTTCATCGAGACGCTCACTGGCCGCCAGAATGGCCTGAACATGGCTCAGCACGCGCTGCCCGGCGGGCGTCAGCACCGGATGTCGGCTCTGGCGATCAAACAGCGTGACGCCCAAATCCACTTCCAGATTGGCAATCGCGGTGCTGACAGTGGACTGACTTTTACGCAGTTTACGGGCCGCAGCGGAAAAAGATCCCGCGTCGGCGGCCTCCACAAAGGCCATCAGGGCTTCGGGTGAATAACGCATAATCAGGCTCCGTGAGTCTCTTTGAACGGCAATCTATCGATTTTATCAATACTTTCTATCTTTTACCTATCTCATTTTATAATGATAATGCCTGCCTGGTGACAACCGTCACCCCTTTTTAATTTCAGGAATCAGGCAGGTTTTTATGTCTAAGCAAACACGGAACATCTCTCAGAAAACGTTCGGCGAGCGCATTTTTCATGCGGTTGGCTTTGAAACGCTGGCGGTGCTGATTTCAGCCCCTGCGGCGGCGTGGCTACTCAACAAACCGGTCTGGGAAATGGGCGCACTGGCTATTATGCTGTCTACCACGGCGATGGTATGGAACATCGTTTATAACAGCATTTTCGACCGGTTCTGGCCTGTATCCCGTGTGGTGCGGACATTTAAAATCCGCGTGGCGCATGCGCTGGGCTTTGAAGGTGGATTTATCATGATTGGTCTGCCGATTGCCGCGCTGTGGCTGGGTATCGGACTGCTGGATGCCTTCATGCTGGAAGTCGGGTTCTTCCTGTTCTTCCTGCCGTATACCGTCGCCTACAACTGGATCTACGACACCCTGCGTCAGCGCTGGATGAACCGCCGTCTGGCGGCAGAGCGTTGCGCGGCTAAACACTGATTCAACCTCGCTGAATGCCCGAAAAAGCCCGCAGACATTTTCTTTGTCTGCGGGCTTTTTGTCAGTTATGGTTTTGCTCAATACTTAATCTCAGGGGCGAAAATGAAGACGTTAGGGCTGATTGGTGGCATGAGCTGGGAATCCACGGTGCCGTACTACCGCATGATCAACGAACACGTAAAACAGCAGCTCGGCGGATTACATTCGGCCAAACTGTTCCTTTACAGCGTCGATTTCTATGAGATCGAAAAACTGCAAATGGCCGGCGACTGGCAGCAGGCGGGTGAAATCCTCGGCAATGCCGCCCGTTCTCTGGCGCGAGCAGGGGCGGAAGTGATTGTGGTCTGTACCAACACCATGCACAAAGTGGCCGGTGATATCGAACGCATCGGCGGTTTGCCGCTTCTGCATATCGCAGACGCTACCGCAGAAAAAATTAAAGGGCAGGGGCTGCGTAAAATCGGGCTGCTCGGCACACGTTTCACCATGGAGCAGGATTTCTATCGCGGGCGTTTGCAGGAAAAACATCAGATTGACGTGGTGACGCCGGATGACGCTGACCGCGCGATCGTTCATCGCATCATTTATGACGAGCTGTGTCTGGGCATTATTAAGGATGATTCCCGCGAGGAATATCGCCGGATTATTGGCAAATTAGAACAGCAGGGCGTTGAAGGCATTATTTTGGGCTGCACGGAAATCACCCTGCTGGTGGGCGCGGAAGACGCGCGCGTCGCGGTCTTCGACACCACCGCCATTCATGCGCTGGCGGCGGCGGAGTTTGCCTTAACGCAGGATTAATCTTTTTCCGGATCCTGACGCCCCAGCCGCTGTTTAGCCACCTGCATCAGCGGTTTTCCTGCCAGCATCAGCCAGGCTGGCAGCATCACAATGCACAGCAGCGGCAGCAATTTCAGCCCCGGCACCACGGCGGCGGCCATAAACAAACTGAGCCAGCCGTCGCGCGTGACCACCAGAACCATTCCCATCACGGCGCAGGATACGGTCACCGCCGCCGGTACGTCAGGCGCATACTGGTGCAGCATCAGCCCCAGCGAAACGCCGACGAACACCGCCGGGAAGATCCGCCCGCCGCGAAAACCGCAGGCCGCCGCCACCACGAGCGCCGCAAGTTTGGTCAGGGTGATCGCCAGCAGCGGCCCCATCTCAAAAAGCTGGTTCGAGTGGGCCAGCTCCTTCATTTCATCCAGCCCTTTGAACAGCGTGATTTCCCCGCCGATAAGCGCCAGCAATCCCAGAACAAACCCGCCAACCCCCAGCCGGATAATCGGATCATGAATGCTGTAAAACATCCGGTGCAGATGCGGGAAAAGCCACACGGCAATCATCCCCAGCGCAATGGCAATCAGCACCACCACTGAACCACTAAAAATATCAATCAGGCGGGAGCTGTCATACGACGGAATGCTGAGTGAAAAATCAGGCTGGAAGAACTGATCGGTCGTCAGCGCGCCCGCACCGGCGGCGAGCAAAGGTGCGAACAGGCGATCCCACAAAGGCACATCTTTATTGGTGCCGAGGGTTTGCGAAAAAATCAGCGCCGCCGCCACCGGCGTGCCGAACAGCGCGCCGATAGTGCCAGCGGCGGCCAGAATGACCCAGTCGGTGGTCGGCACTTTCGGCAACAGACGCGAACCCAGCGCGACGACCAGCGCGATATTGATCACCGTGATCGGATGTTCCGGCCCGAGGCTGACGCCACCCGCCAGCCCGACCATCAGCGCCAGTGCCAGTCCCGGCAGCGCATTGACCGCCACCGGGGCGCCAATCAGCGATTCCGTCGCCGGATCCGGCCCGGCGTGGCCTGGCATATACTTGATCAACGCTCCGACACCAATCCCGGTCAGCGTCAGCATGAACAGTGTCCAGGTGGCCGACTGGGTATTGACGTGCAGAACGTCAGGAATGTACTGCCACAGCAGGTTTTGCAGCGCGCCGGACATCATCATGACCAAAACCAGGATCAGGCTGGACATGACACCAATAACGATTGCGGGCAGGGCAAAAGCCAGCATGATTCTGGCGCGAGGATGAAACATGCAATGATTTCCTTATTATATAATTTTGATTGCCCTGATAGCTTAGATGAATATCAGCAAGGTCAGTTTGCGGGTGGCCGACATTATTTTGTGTGACATGCCGCATAAATGTGCGTTGGTACAAAACTGCATTGCAGCGTATAGCAATTACCGCTATTTTGCCCACACGAATCTGTCAGCTCTGCCCCATTGCAGGCATTCGCCAGTCGCTTTTATTGATGACCACCACTTACATCAGGGTGTCTGGCAGCGTACTCATGAGCACAGCATTTCTGGCGTGGATGCGCAGTATAACGAATTTACTTTTGCGGAGAATAACATGACTAAATACTCCCTGGTGGGCGATGTCGGGGGCACCAACTGTCGTCTGGCGCTGTGCGCCTTAGACAGCGGCGAGATCTCACAGTCTCAGACTTTTTCCGGGCTGGATTACGACAGCCTCGAAGCCGCGGTACGTGAGTATCTCGCGCAGCAGCATCAGGAGGTTGAAGATGCCTGTATTGCGATCGCCTGCCCGATCACCGGCGACTGGGTGGCGATGACCAACCACACCTGGGCGTTCTCCATTGCCGAAATGAAACAAAGTCTCGGCCTGCAGCATCTGGAAGTGATCAACGATTTCACCGCCGTTTCCATGGCGATCCCGATGCTCAAAGAGGCTGATCTGTTGCAGTTCGGCGGTAAGAAAGCGCTGGATGGCAAACCGGCAGTGATTTACGGTGCGGGCACCGGCCTCGGTGTGGCTCATCTGATCCATGCCAACAAACAGTGGCTGAGCCTGCCCGGCGAAGGCGGACATGTGGATTTCGCACCTAACAGCGAAGAAGAAGACATCATTCTTGAGCAGTTGCGTACTGAAATGGGTCACGTGTCTGCCGAACGTATTCTCTCGGGGCCGGGGCTGGTCAATCTGTACCGCGCGATCGTGAAATCTGATAACCGCGTGCCGGAGAGCTTCAAACCGAAAGACGTCACCGAGCTGGCGTTATCGGATGAAAACGTAGACTGCCGCCGCGCGCTGTCGCTGTTTTGCGTGATCATGGGGCGCTTTGGCGGGAATCTGGCGCTGAACATGGGCACATTTGGCGGGGTCTATATTGCCGGTGGCATCGTTCCGCGCTTCCTGGAATTCTTCAAAGCGTCAGGTTTTCGTGCCGCGTTTGAAGATAAAGGCCGCTTTAAAGATTACCTGATGGATATCCCGGTATTCCTGATCACTCACGATCAGCCAGGATTGCTTGGCGCAGGCGCGTATTTGCGTCAGTCGATGGGTATGACGATCTAAAAAAAGCTCCCCCTGTAAAGGGGGAGTCATCAAAACCGCATTAACTGTCTGAATTCTTTCACCTTGCTCCGGCTTACCGGCACTTCAAAATCCAAATCACTCAACCGCAAAATATAGGTGTTGTTAAACCACGGCACGATCTCGCGGATCTTTGACAGGTTCACGCAATACGAACGATGGCAGCGGAAAAAATGCTCTTCCGGCAGGCGGTTGCAGAGTTCGGTGATGTTCATCGGCATGGTGAACTCTTCTTTGCGGGTATACACCTGCGTCACCTTTTCCTGCGCGGCGGCGTAGTAAATATCATTGATGTCGGTCACGATAATCCGCTCATCTTTGATCAGATTAATGCTGTGGCTGACGCGATTGGCGCTGCCCTGCGCCGGATGGACATCTTCAGGCTTACTGCCGCTCTGCTTATCCCTCGCAAAGTGCGACTCCAGCTTTTGCAGCATGGTGACAATGCGTGACTCATGATACGGCTTGAGAATGTAATCAAAAGCCTCGATTTCAAAGGCTTCGGCAGCGTGTTCTTTATAGGCCGTAATGAACACGATGTAAGGCTTATGCGCGAACTTACTGATGTTTTGCGCCAGTAACACGCCGTCCAGCGAAGGGATGCTGATATCCAGAAAAATAGCATCCACTTCATGGGTTTGCAGATATTTAAGCACGTCCAGCCCGTCATCAAATGTGGCTTCAATTTTGATGCTGCTGTGCGTATTAATGAGATAACTCAGCTCTTCCTGAGCCAGAACTTCATCTTCGACGATAATAGCTTTCACGGAATTATCCCCCGGTGCGAGCGCCCGAAAAGCGGGCGACAGAAATAAAGCAGAGAAATTCCCTCAACATGGTCAGGCTATAGTGCTCTCGGGGGCTGCCGTGATTTTTGCCGGGGATTGTGTGATCAAAAACGAAATATCCGTGCCGGGTTCGAGGCGGCGGATCACCAGCCCCTGACCATACAGTAAAGACACGCGATGATGCACATTCAGCAGGCCGATTTTATTGCCGGGCATTTCATTGCGTGCCACACGATCGATGGTTTCCTGATTAATGCCGTGGCCGGTATCCTTCACCGAAACCCACACGCCGTTGGCATGGTGCTTCACTGAAATCACCACCACGCCTTTACCGCTGCACTTTTGGATCCCATGCACGATGGCATTTTCCACCAGCGGCTGAATGAGCAGGCTGGGGATTTTTACCGAAATGTCATCATCAATATCGTAGATCACCGTCAGTTTACTGCCAAAGCGGGCCTGTTCGATGGCGATATAATCCTGCACCTGATGCAACTCTTTGCGCAGATCGATCAGCTCGTCGTTCAGTTCCAGGTTGTAGCGCAAATAACGGGAGAGATTGATCACCAGCTGGCGCGCCACGTCAGGGCGGGCGCGGATCGAAGAGGAAATGGCATTGAGGGCATTAAACAGAAAGTGCGGGTTTATCTTGCTTTGCAATGCCCGCATTTCGGCTTTGTTGGCCATTTCGCGCAGTTGCTCGGTGCGCGACACTTCCATCTGGGTAGACATAATTTGCGACAGGCCGATCGCCATCACTTTCAGCGAATAGGTGATGCGGTGCGGATCGCAATAATAGATTTTCAGTGAGCCGGTGACTTCGCCCTTTTCCCACAGCGGGATAATTATCAGCGAGTGAATTTGCGGCGTGCGGTGCATTTCGTCGTTGTTTTTCACCGTAATTTCACCGCTTTCCAGCGTGGCTTTGGTCATCTCACTGAGCGTTTCATGGCCAATATTGTATTCTTCTGCCCCCACGCCGACGTAGGCCAGAATGTTTTTGTTATCGGTGATGGCGACCGCATCGGCATCGATATCATCACGGATGATGCTGCAAATACTGGCCAGGGATTCTGCATTAATATTTCGAAAATAGGGGAGCGTTTTATTGGCAATATCCAGTGCCAGCCGCGCCTGCCGGGCGGCAATCACCTCTTTTTCATCCTCGACGCTTTGCACCAGCAAGACAATCAGCCCGATAGAACTGGCCCCGAGGATCAGCGGTGCGGCGATATTCATCACGATATCCAGCCCGAGCGAAAAAGGCCGCGCCATCAGCAGGATCAGCACCATCGTCAGGGTTTCGCACAGCATCCCCGCCAGAATGCCGACTTTCCAGTGCAGCGCTTTTTTGACTTTTTTATTGATGTAGCCCGAGAGAAAACCGGCGGTAATACTGGTGATCAGACAGGGAAGGGACGTCGGGCCGTGGATGTCGATCAAAAAGCGGTGAGTGCCGGAGATCACGCCAGTGATAATGCCGACCCACGGGCCGAACAGGATCCCGCCGGACATGATGGCAATGGTTCGCACGTTGATGAGCGACCCTTCCACGTTGATCCCCGAGAGCGTACCGAAAATGGCAAACAACGAGAAAATCGCCGTCACGGCGGTCAGTTCCAGTGCCGTGTGGTTTTCATTTTCTTTGTGCAGCAGTTTGCGGAACAGCGGGGTACGCGTGAGGAAGAACAGGCAGATCAGCATCAGTGCCGCGCGGTCAAAGACCGCCAGCAGCATATCGAACATGTGTTGCATGGCAGGTTCTCTGCGCGACATTGTATAATCACGCTAAATTAAATCGTGGTTTATTATATGTAAAACACCCGTAATTGACCACCAGACAGACGGCGTTCAGCCTGTCATGGCACAATAAAAACAGGGATAATTTGCTGACAGCAAAGGAGTTCGGATGATGATTTCGCTTTCGACCGCAAGGCTTCACATGCAACCCCTCCAGGCCGATGACTGGGCTTTTTTCCTGCGGTTGTATCAGGATCCTGACGTCATGCGTTTTATTGGCAACCTTGATACCCCCGCTCAGATCCACAGTCGCTTTGAACAACGGCTCGGTAACTGGGATCGTTACAGCGATTTCTGGTTGTGTCTGCTGATCCGCGAAAAACAGACCGGTGCAGCGGTGGGGCTGACCGGATTCTTCCCTGACTGGCGGCCTTATCAGCAGGCGGAAGTCGGATTTATTCTGGCACCTGAGCATCAGGGCAAAGGCTACGCGGTGGAATCCCTGCGTGAGGTGCTGAATTTTGCTTTCGACCACTGTGATTTTCACCGGCTGCAAGCCAATGTGCTCGAAGGCAACCACGCCTCTCGCCGCGTGCTGGAGAAATGTGGTTTTCAGATGGAAGGTCTGTTGCGCGACAGTTATCGCATTGGCGATGAATGGAAGAACGACTGGCTGTTGGGATTGCTGAAGCACGATCCACGCTGAGAACCGGGCAACGCTAAAAAAGAGTGTTCACACTCTCGACAGTTTTTTGAGTCTGCGTTATGTTCGTGGAAGGCCGCAATGCGGCCAGCGTCGCTCGGACGGTCCGGGCGCTTACGTATCCTCGAGGAAATTATGGCTGATTCCAGTTCACCACGTCGTTTTTCACGTATTGATCGTCTTCCCCCTTATGTTTTCAACATCACCGCTGAGCTGAAAATGGCGGCGCGCCATCGCGGCGAAGACATCATTGATTTCAGTATGGGCAACCCCGACGGTCCAACGCCGCCGCACATCGTTGAAAAACTGGTGCAGGTGGCGCAGCGCGAAGACACCCACGGCTATTCGACGTCACGCGGTATTCCGCGTCTGCGCCGGGCGATTTCCCGCTGGTATGCCGATCGCTATCAGGTCGAGATTGATCCGGAAAGTGAAGCTATCGTCACTATCGGCTCGAAAGAAGGGCTGGCGCATCTCATGCTGGCGACGCTCGATCACGGCGACACCGTTCTGGTGCCCAACCCAAGTTATCCTATTCACATTTATGGCGCAGTGATCGCCGGTGCGCAGGTGCGTTCCGTGCCGCTGACCGAAGGTGTGGATTTCTTCGCTGAGCTGGAAAAAGCCATTCGCGAAACCATTCCGCGTCCGAAAATGATGATCCTCGGCTTCCCGTCCAATCCGACGGCGCAGTGCGTGGAACTGGATTTCTTCGAGCGCGTGGTGGCCCTGGCAAAACAATATGACGTGCTGGTGATCCACGATCTGGCGTATGCCGATATCGTGTATGACGGCTGGAAAGCGCCGTCAATCATGCAGGTGCCGGGCGCAAAAGACATCGCGGTGGAATTCTTCACGCTGTCAAAAAGCTACAACATGGCGGGCTGGCGCATCGGCTTTATGGTCGGTAACCCGGAACTGGTCAGCGCGTTAGCGCGCATCAAAAGCTATCACGATTACGGCACCTTCACGCCGTTGCAGGTCGCAGCCATCGCGGCACTCGAAGGCGATCAGCAATGTGTGAAAGACATCGCCGAGCAATACCGCCAGCGCCGTAACGTCCTGGTGCGCGGCCTGCATGAAGCGGGCTGGATGGTGGAAAATCCGAAGGCTTCCATGTACGTCTGGGCGAAAATTCCGCCGGCTTACGCCCATTTAGGCTCGCTGGAGTTCGCCAAACGTCTGCTGGCTGATGCTAAAGTCTGCGTCTCTCCGGGGATTGGTTTTGGCGATTACGGTGATACGCACGTGCGTTTCGCGCTGATCGAAAATCAGGATCGTATTCGTCAGGCGGTTCGTGGGATCAAAGCGATGTTCCGCGCCGACGGTTTGCTGCCGCCGAAGAAAACCGCGGGTGAACCGCCCGTGGAGCAGGATCCGACGGTCACGCCGTAACAGGTTGCGTTGATATGATGTTAAACCGGCAGGCGCTGTGGCCTGCCGGTGAAGGACAAAGACGCGGGTTATTCACGACGCGTCATTCAGGATGTGTCACTTACTGCTCACTATCATTGTTGTAATGAATCACCCGCCGTTTGCCCTTAATCTGCACGTCTGACTCTCTGCGCGCTACCGGTTTGACCTCCCCGTTACGCAATGCCTGAATGATCTCTTCTCTGTTTTTTTCCTCATACAGATACAGTTCACCGGCTTCAGTCCATTTCCCTGCCTTTCTGGCGTACACCCGGCAATTAACCGATTTCGGATCCAGGGTATTACACAGGAAAACTTCTTTCTGTTTGTCGTTGTTCAGTTCAAGAGTGTTGACGATGCACACGCCTTGCAGGCTGAGGCAATCGCGCAGCGTACTGCGGTATTTTTCCAGCTCAGGCAGGCTGTTCCACCAGGCATCCTCAGGCTGAACCGATCCCTTCGCCAGCTGGATCATCTTCTTCGCATTTTCTGCACGGTAGTCTTTAGCTGCCTGCGCGGCATCTTCCACGTCATAAGAACCCCAGCGCGACGTCTGTGAAAGGGTATTTTTCAACAGCACCAGCAGATGGGGATCGGCCACGAACGCCGGATTTTGCTGTAACGCCTTCAGCGCGTCGTTGCCCCGGCGGCCGGTATCGAAACGCAGCATATGCAAATCGAGATCTTTCGCCTGCGTTTTACCCTGGTCTAAACGGGCAATCTGATTGTTCACGCTGATACGGTACGGGTCGAGCAGCGGGCTGTTAACGGCGATCACCAGCAAAACCACCAGCAGCGAGAGCGGTTTGTTTAACTGGGTGATGCGCGGCAGCCAGTCCGGACGTTTGTCGATCACCGAAAGGCTGTAGCACAACGAGGCCACCAGCGTCACCCCGATGGTCAGCACCGCCCACAGACGCTGCGGCGTCCAGCCGTACTGCGCAATACGTAAACCGGTCGCGTACATCGCCAGCGCGGCATACACCGGCAGCAGCAGAATGGCCGCATTGACCAGCAGACGGATGAAACGCGGATACGGCTTCGAGGCGTTATCCGCTTCGCGCACCACATTCACCAGCACCAGCACACTCATCGCCATGATGGTCAGCAGGCTGGCCGCAGACCAGGCATCGGACAGCGCCTTCAGCCCGGTGAACGGCAGGGCGCACAGGAACAGCAGCGCCACAAACGCCACCAGCGGCAGTAAGCCTTTCAGAATAAAACGAATAATGTTTTTGGTGGTGTTCATCAGCGACGGCTGGGTGCGGCAGGTGACGATACTGATGCCCAGCAGCAGCCCGTAAACCAGCCACATAAACAGCGGCGTATCGAAGAACAGCGTGTGGAAATACTCAATGCCAATCAGCCTGAACAGTGCCGCACACAGCGCCATCACGCCCAGGGTCAGCAGCATCAGCAGCACGGTGAGCATCAGGCACAGCGTATTTTGCGAATAGCACGCCACCAGATTTGCGTAGCGGTAACGGGTGTCCGGCGGGAAAGACTGCACCTGCAACCACGGCAGCACAAAGTAAACCAGCAGAACCAAAGACTGACAGAAAGGAAACAGCACCGCCTCTGACGGCGCGCCGGTCATGTTGCTTTTCAGCCACGCCGCCATCCCCGCCAGCAGCAACGTCAGCACGGCTATGCCGCCCCAGAAACGGCGAGAATTCAGGTGCACGACCGATAACGAAATCAGAACCGGTAATGTAAATGCCATAGTCTGGCCGTAAATATTATGGCTCAGGGATTCGAGCGCGGGAGACGCAGGGTGCGAGAGGAAGAAATACAGCAGCAGTCCCTGCAACACGCAAATGGCGATGATGACCGCCCGGGCGGAAGTCGGAACAGGCGGCATAACGCTGCCTGCGCGAGTGAACTGAGACATCCGTGACTCTCCAAAATGTAAGGGGAAATGAACGTAAACAATCCTGCAAGTGTAATGGGTTACGCCGCAGAGTGCAGAAATCTCTTTGAACTGGCGGCGTTTGGCTTTTGTGAGCCCGGCCACATAACTGGCAAATTCAGCGACAGTCACTAGGCTTGAGGCTGAGGGAGTGATTTCGAGGTGGAAAATGACAGAACAACCATTGAAAGAAAAGCGCATTGACGTTGTGAAGACTTTTTACGCCAAACTGGATCAGGCCGATGCTTCCTTATTAGATCTTTTTACGGAAGACGTCGAACTGTTCTTTCCTAAGTTTGGCACCGCGCAGGGCAAATCCTCACTGGGAGAACTGGGAAAACGTTTTGCGCTGGAGATCGACAAAATCCAGCATATTCAGGACGCATTTCGCTTTCTGTGCGACGGCGACACCCTGGTGCTGGAAGGGCAGATGCGCGGCGTGATGCAAAACGGCGACCGCTGGCCAACGTCTCAGGCGGGGCGTCATCATTTCTGTACGGTGTTTGAATTTGACGAGTTGCTGATCAAACGGCTGAGCATTTATCTTGATCCCGATTTTAATCTTGAAGATAAAAAGCGCGTTAATAATTACCAGCAAGGCGTGAAAACTCAGGAGAACAAAACCTGAGGTTGGTCCTAAAAAAAGAAGGGAAGCGGCCTCAACCCGCCACTTCCCTTCGCCAACTGCCTCTCATCAGGATTCGGCAGGGACAATAGTGTTTTTGTAGCGTTGAAGTATCGGTGAATTGATATCCGACGGATTCTGCAACTGCCACAGATTGCGGTCGATACCGTCATTGACCAGATAAATTACCCCGGATTCAATGGCCGACATCAGGCACAGCATGACGGGCTCGTTGGTGGTATAGCCCAGTTCGCCTTCCAGCAGACGCTGATAGTCGATAAAGCGGAACACCCCGGCCTGCACTTCGTACGACAATATCGTCTTACTGGTATTCACTGACGACAGAACTTCCCCGGTATTGACGTCGACAGCACGCAGGTTCACGGCTATCTGGTCCAACTGGTACTGCGTGCTGGCGCCGATACCGAAGTAACGCGCACCAATCCCGCCTGATTTCACATTGCTTTCATAACCGATAATCGAGCCTTCAATCAGGACATTCGCCGCCACCAGCGAGGAGAGCGGCCGCTGGTTGTTGATGGCGACGCTGCCATTTTCCTGCGCGGCGCGAATAATTTTGCGTTCGTTGAGCAGGTTTTGCAGCCCCTGACGTTCCAGCGGTATAAACCATTTCGAATCTTTCAGCGCGGACACCAGCATCGCCGTGGCGCTCTGCGGCACCGCCGTCGAGAAGTTACTGGCCGGGTACGGCTTGAACTGACCGGTTTCATCCTGAATGTTGTACACCGACACAAATATCCGTCCCTGCGGAGGCGGCAGATGGGTCAGGTCGGTGTAGCTCGGCGCACGCGGTAATAATGTCGGTCTGGCGGCTTCTTTAGGTGCTGCTGTCAGGCACCCGCTCAACACAAAAACTGCGATGAGTAATAAATAATTGCGCATGATCTCATTCCCGTTTTTTCCCTTCTTATTTCGATTTCGTATCGAATTTTTTGGGGATTTTGTTCGTCGGAATCAGTTAGTCGTTGCTGACAAACCCTGAACCTGAATGGTGGACACTTTGCCGGTCTGACGGTCGGTGACATTCATCACCAGCTGCCCGTCGGTATTCTGGATATCCACAATAAAGTCCTGCGTCACCAGCCTGCCGGGTTTACCCTGATTGATGTTGCCCATCAGCGTGCCCAGCAGTTGCGACTGAATCGAGGCAGTGAAGTTATCCAGCGCCGACGTGCCGGACGTTCCAAAGTCATAGCTGTCCGGATCTTTGTACGAGTTTTGCGCCTGCGCCTCATTGAGCAGAAACGAGCCATTGTTCGGGTTGCCGCCGAAGTTCGGGTTAACAAACTGAAAGACCATACTGCCGCCCCAGGAAAGCGGGGACGCCGTCAGTAACGCCAGCAGCATCACCGAGCGGGGGACTGAGACTGGAATATTCACGATGCTCTCCTTAAAAGAGGCTGTGCATTAAAATTCATCATGGGCAAGATCCCCGGTGCCAAGTAACGCCTTGTCTAACTGGCGACGTGATAGCGCCTCGGTGACGCCATCTATGGCGGTGTCGACGTCCTTATTAAAATTGCGACGATTTGGGAACAACAGCGTCTGGTAGAGCGTGTCCTGGCCTATTTTGACGCTGATCCAGCTGCCCCAGCGTGCGCTGGGCCTTTCTGAAATGGTGATGGTTTCCGGGTAGTTGCGGTCCCACTTATCGGTAAAACCGCGATAAAAATCATGGCCGACCGAGGTCACCGTGTGATCGATGACCAGGCCGGGATCTTTAATTTCCGCTGCATGAACATGCAGGCAGGCGCCGCAAAGCAATACCAGCCACAGCCACAAGGTCTTGCTGTAAAGTCTCATGATGTCAGCGCTTGAGATTATCGTTGGCCCAGGACGCCGCCTGAGTACGGTTTTTTACCGAGATTTTTCTAAATAAATTATAAAGATGCGTCTTGACGGTGTTTTCGCTGATAAATAACAGCCGCGCAATTTCCGTGTTCGACGCCCCCACACGTAATTTATTGAGGATCTCTTTCTCGCGATGGGTCAGTCCGGTGTCTTGCGAGTGAAGCTGGCGAAAGGCACCCGACTGATTGATCAGGTAACTGGCAAAGCCCTGCGAGAAATAGCATTCGCCACGGATCACGCTTTTGATCCCTTCCACCAGATTGCTTTCATCGGCTGAGAGATAAAACACGGCGCTTATCCGCGGCCAGGTTTCTATTTCACGAAAATGGTATTCGTCAGGCGTATTGAGTAACAACAGTTTCACGCTGTCGTGATAATGGTGTAATGCGGATTGCCACTGCTCAATGGTGCGGCGATCTGCCTCCATCATGTCGAAGAGAATTAATGTCTGATGAAGATATTGATCCTCTAGGGACTTTTGAATGTTATGGAGTCGGGTACTGACACAAAGTTGCTGTTTTAATTGCTGCAATAAAGCACTGGCCTGTAATGACGGTTTCGTCACTAATAAAAGAATATTATTATTGATCGCCGCTTCATTAAGCATAATCAAACCCTGCCTTGATTATTATAGCCACGGCCTTCTGTTGCCGGATTAAAGAAAGGCAATAATGAGGCCGTTAACTTATTTTGCTAAATCTATAGCTGTATGTTTGCTGTGTATATCTAAAAAGAGAAAATAAACACAACCTGGTGCACATAATATTTTCAGGTCGTTTCATGTGCGGTACTGACTCAATTTAGCGTTTGGCCTCTCTTACGCAAGGCCTATTTGTGTTTCAAAATGTAACGTAAAATGTATAAAGTTTTCCTAATGTATTGCCATGCGCAATGTAAATCCTGTTCAATAAAATTAAAGTAACGGGGTTTACATAATCTTAACGTTTGCCGTTGTTAACCCAGCGATTTTAATCATTCCCTCTCCGAAAATATTCTCCAAATTCTGCAATACACTTCATCATTCTGCTTTAATAACTCAAATACCACCCGCTCTAATAATCGATTTAACTTAGGTGGCAGGGGTCAGAACCCTATGGAAAGGTGTAGGAAGTGGCAGGAATAGCGGTGTGGCGGCGTTTTTCGCCCAATTATAAGCAACGGAAATGTGCGGCAGATCGCTTTATTGTCGAAGGGAACGTTCCCGAGCCATTAAGAATAGTTGCATTTGTGTGATTAATGAAATGACTCTTTCCCGTTACTTTAGGATTAATGCCATGCACCAGATTAGCCGTATTGACCTTTAACCAGAATGTACTGGTCAATCCGCATGAGAAGGGGCAACTCATACTTTTTGATGAAGCCGGAAATTAAAATACGACGTGCGGGTGAGTTCCTTATTTTTCTTAAACTCCATAATCAATTCGTCAACAGCAATAAAACCGGTCAGCAAGAAATTGTTCTCCGGATTTAATACAGGGTGACGAAATGAAAAAGACTTTACTGACCCTGGCATTACTTTCAGCATCCTGGGTCGTTAACGCACAACAATATGATATGGCTTTTCCGGAGATAAGTGCCGGCAGCGCTGAAATCTATTATGCAGGTGCGGGAAATTCATCAGGGAATACATCGGCGATTTATCAGAATGGCAGTAGCAATATGGCCTACAGCAATCAAACAGGTAACGGCAGCACGAGCGTTATCCGGCAGTCTGGCTCAGAAAATACTGCGCTGATAAAACAAAGAGGTAATGGAAATAATGCGGATATTTCTCAAAGCGGCAGCGATAACTTTGCCTATATATCGCAAACCGGTGGCGGGAATTCATCCATTACGCAACAGAATTTTGGTAACACAGCTTACATTCTGCAAAAAGGCCGGAGTGTGACTGAGATACGCCAGAATGGAACGAACCAGAGTAGCGGCGTCGTGCAAAACTCGTCAGGAATGGCGATTAGAGTGACACAGCATTAAAAACATACGTTCTTATGACATCCGATATTAAACCAATGGGGTAGCATCATGAAACTTTGGAAAATTGTGGCAGTCTCCGCTTTAGTCGTTAGTGGCAGTGCATTTGCAACGGGTCAAAATCATGGTGGCGGCGGCGGTGGTGGTCCTTCTACACCTCCATCAACAGTGCCGACATTCACGGCCACCCAGTGGAATTCTGAAATTCAGATTTACCAGCAGGGTACTGCTAACCTGGCGAATGCCACTCAAACCGGTGCGCAGAAATCGCTGACTGCGGTAAATCAGGACGGGTTCAGAAACACCTCTGGCACGAATCAGACTGGCGACGGCAGCCTGATCAGTGTGGCGCAGAAAGGCGAATACAACACGGCTAACGTGTCGCAATCCGCTAACGGCAGTAAAGTGCTTGTTTCTCAAAACGGTTCAGGCAACTACGCGCAGGCTTCACAAGGCGCAAACGGTTCTCTGACCAGCATCACCCAGCTTGGTACAGCTAACCTGGCCTACGCCAGTCAAAACTGATTAACCATTCCTCCCCTGCGAAGGGGAGGAGCAAAGCAGAACAGGGCACTAGCCCTGTTTTTTTTCGACTGAACCCGGAGAATAAAGGCTATGCATTTACTCCTGATCGCCGCCGTCATGTCCAATCAGCTTTGGTTTGATACGCATAATGAGGCGCAGAATTACGTCATCACCCCGATGGTCAGCCTCACCAAAGCCTGCGCCTGCCAGGTGGCGGTGTCCGTTTCGCAACAAGGCAGCGCGGGCAACAGCACCAGCCGCCAGAGCAGCAACGTCAATCTTTCTGCCAATCAGCCACAGCCGCTCGGGCAGATGCGCTTTGCCGTGCAGCCGGGCAGTAAAACGCAAATCATGATCACAGTGACAGACGGCGGTACGCTGCGTCTGGAAAAGCAGATAACCTTGCCGGGTGATGCGTAACCGCAGGATCCGGGGTTTCAGACCGTCAGGGAGTCATAGCCTTTACGGCGATAATTCAGCGCCGAAATGCCCCAGAACAGGATGAAAATCGCTACCGCGGCGTAACCGACGCTGCCCATGTTGTCGTTGAGATGTTCCACTACCCGCCACAATCCGCCGTGCAGATTCAGCTTGTCGGCCATCAGCCCCAGCGCTTCCAGCCCGCCGATAAACAGCGCAATGAAGACGCTCGTGGCGGTAATGGTCATGTTGTAATAGAGCTTGCGAACCGGCTTGTCGAACGCCCAGCCATACGCGCCAACCATCACAAAATTATCCAGTGAATCAATCAGCGCCATGCCGCTGGCGAACAGCGCCGGAAACACCATAATGCTCCACACCGACATCCCGGAAGAGGCGCCCGCCGCCGAGATGCCCAGCAGGCCGATCTCCGTGGCGGTGTCGAAACCCAGCCCGAACAGAAATCCCACCAGATACATCTGCCAGCTTTTATTCACCATATTGAAAGCGAAGCTGAACAACCGGCTCATCACGCCGCCCTGAACCTGATGCAGTTCCTCTTTACCGCTGAAGGTCTGACCGCGTTTTACTTTCTGAAAACGGCGGTAAACATCGCGCAGGATCAGCGCATTCAGCAGCGCCATCATCAATAAAAACAGAGCAGAAACCAGCGTGCCGAGGGTGCTGCCGTAATCGTGCAGCCAGCCGATTTTATTGCCAAAGACCAGCGAGGTGGCTGCAATCGCCACGCAGGCCAGCACCACAATGCTCGAATGTCCCAGCGAGAAAAAAGCCCCGACGGCCACCGGCCGCTGACCCTGCTGCATCAGCTTGCGGGTGACGTTATCGATGGCCGCGATATGGTCAGCATCCACCGCATGACGCAACCCGTAACCGTACGCCAGCAGCGCAGCTGCAATCAGCGCGGCATTGTGGCGAAACGCCGCCAGCGCCCAGCCCCACGCCAGAAGATTGACGGCAATCAGGCCGATAAAAAGCCAGAAGGCGCGGCGATGCGTATGGAAAAAATCGCGGTTAATCATGGGGATCCTTATTGTTAATTCAGATTGAAACCAGAAACAGACTGAAGACGGGCGCAGGCGACAATCGCCTGACCCAGAGCCAGCCCGCCGTCACCTGCCGGATACTCCCGCGGCAACAGAATGTGCAGTGGCGATAAAGCCTGATGTAAAAGCTGGCGCAGCAGCCGGTTATGCAGCACGCCGCCGCTCAGTGCGACAGTGCGGGTGCCGTTTTTCGCGCAGTAATAGCGGGCCAGGGCAGCAAAACCTTGTGCCAGTGCGTCATGAAAAGCGAACGCGCGTTCGGCAGGTGTCGCCTGCCAGCCGAGCCATTGCTGCCAGAAAACGGCCAAATCCAGAAAGGTGCCGTCAGCGGCGTGAATGAGCGGCAGGGTGACAGGATGTTTTACGCCGTATGCCTGATGTGCCAGCGCTTCCAGACGGCAGGCGGCCTCACCTTCCCAGCTCAGACTTTCCGGGGCGCAGCCGGTCGCGGCTGCCACGGCATCGAATAAACGCCCGCAGGAGGAGGCCAGCGGGGAATTGATGCCCGCCACAATCGCTTTTGACAGCGGCTGCCATGGCTGAGTAAGCAACGTTTGCGCTTCAGGAAGGTGCTGCCAGCCCGGCACAAACGCCATCCACTGCGCCAGAAGATTTCGCCAGGGTTCACGCGCGGCGCGGTCGCCGCCCGGCAGAGCCACCGGCGGTAATCCGCCCATGTGTTCGCACCGGCGATAGTTCACCAGCAGGCATTCGCCGCCCCAAAGCTGGCCTTTCTGACCGTATCCCAGGCCATCCAGCACCAGCCCGATGACGTTTCCGCCCTCCAGCGGCCAGCGGTGTTCCGCCAGACAGGCGGCGATGTGGGCATGATGATGCAATACATCCACCACCCGCGTGCCGGGCTTGTCCGCCTGAACATGGCTGACATAAGCGGGATGCGCATCGCGGGCGAGGGTCACGGGCGTACAGGCATAAAGATGCTGGAAATGTTCAATCGCCTGCTGCTGTTGCAGGGCAACATCGCGGTGCGCCAGCGAACCAAAGTGCGCGCTGAGTATCGCCTGCCCGCCACGGACCAGACAAAACGTATTTTTCAGATCGCCTCCGAGCGCAAGCAACGTCGGTTGCACGAGAAAACCCGGCGGCAATGGCAGGGCGTCCGGCACATAACCCCTGGCACGCCGCAATATTTCAGTGCCCTGCGGGGTCAGGCGTACCAGTGAATCATCGGCACGCTGGACGATTTCACGGTTGTGCAGCAGCCACAGATCGGCAATGCCGTCGAGCTGGCGCAGCGCGTCGGTGTTGGATAACGCCGGTGCGCAACCCGCCGCATTTCCCGAGGTCATGACCAGCGGGGTCGGGTAGGCCTGCATCAGTAAATGATGCAGCGGCGTAAACGGCAGCATCAGCCCGACCTCATCTAAATCGGGGGCGATGGCCTCACACAGCACAGAACTCTTTTTTTTCTGCGTCAGCACGATGGGTGCGGCGGGGGACTGCAACACTTCCCGCAGCGCGGGCGATGCCGGGTCATCCGTGCAGCGCGCCAGCCAGCGGATGTCCGGCAGCATCACGGCCAGCGGTTTTGTCGGACGATGTTTTCGTGCCCGCAGCCGCATCACGGCGGCCTGCTGCGTGGCGTCACAGGCCAGATGAAAACCGCCCAGCCCTTTGATGGCGACAATGTTACCGGCGCGCAGCGCAATCACGGCCTGCGCGATGGCCGTCTGATCCTGTGCCAGCACCTCACCATTTTGTCCGGTGGCGCTGAGCCCCGGCCCGCAGTGAGGGCAGGCGACCGGCTGCGCATGAAACCGCCGGTCGGCGGGGTTGTGATATTCCTGTAAACACGCAGGGCACAGCGTAAATTCCGCCATGCTGGTGGAAGGGCGGTCGTAGGGCATTGAACGGATCAACGTAAAGCGCGGGCCGCAGTGGGTGCAGTTGGTGAAGGCATAGCCGAAGCGACGATCGCCGGGCTGCTGAATATCCTTCAGACAGGCCGGGCAGGTCGCGGCATCCGGCACCACCTGAGTGTCCATCTGACTTTTGCGACTGCCGGTGATCGTGAAACTGTGTGGCGGATCCTGCCAGTCGAAAGGACCCAGTGTAATGCTGTCAATGCGCGCCAGCGGAGGGCAGTGGCGTTGTAACTGTTCGACAAAAATGTCGATATTGACCGGTTTCAGCAGTCTGATTTCCACTCCCGCGCTGTCGTTACAGACTTCACCGCGAAGTTGTAAACGGTCAGCCAGTTGCCAGATAAAAGGCCGGAAACCGACGCCCTGGACTTTGCCACTGATGCGAATGAGTAAGCCAGACATAAAAACCCTTTTTAAATGGCGGGGAGGGGGATTCATGGCCACGGCGGATCCCGCGTTGTCATTTATACCCCCTCCCGACCCCTCCCCGTTGCAGGGGAGGGAGCAAAACGACACCTCACACTTTGAGGTGCGGATCTCCATTAACCTAAACTTCAACCACCGGGATCACATCTTCAACGGCACGGCGCAGACGTGCTTTCATGTCGCTGTAGCTTTGCTGTGCATAGTCTTCCGCCCAGCGCTGATCGGCGATGTTTTCCACGTTGACCGCACAGTATTTGGTTTCCGGCGTTTTTGAGATCGGATCCAGATTTTCCTGCGTCAGCTCATTACAGGCACCGATCCACCACTGATAGGTCATGTACACCGCGCCAATATTGATGCGCTCGTTAAAGTTGGCGCGGGAAATGACTTTGCCACGGCGGGAGGCGACCCAGACCAGTTGCTGATCGCGGATCCCCAGCGCCTGCGCATCCTGCGGATGCATCTGCACGAAGCCCGGCTCGTCGGCCAGCGTTTGCAGGGCGGCGCAGTTACCGGTCATCGAACGGCAGGAGTAGTGGCCGACTTCGCGCACGGTACACAACACCAGCGGATACTCGCCGTCCGGCACTTCAGCCGGGGCGCGCCACGGTGCAGCGAAAAGCTGGCCTTTGCCGGTTGGCGTGTCGAAATGATTGTCCTGATAAAGGTACTGAGTCCCCGGACTTTCCAGCGTGGTGCACGGCCACTGGATATGCCCGAGCGTGCCCATTTTTTCGTAGGTTGCGCCGTAAAACAGCGGGCACAGCTCGCGCATTTCGTCCCAGATTTCCTGGTTATCGTTGTAATGCATCGGATAGCCCAGTTCCGTTGCCAGCAGGCTGATGATTTCCCAGTCACGCTTGACGTTGTATTTCGGTTCGATGGCTTTCTCGAAACGCTGGAAACCGCGGTCGGCGCAGGAGAATACGCCGCCGTGCTCACCCCAGGAGGTGGCCGGCAGGATCACATCGGCCTGCTCGGCGGTTTTGGTCATGAAGATGTCCTGCACAACCACAAACTCCAGCGCTTCGAAGCCCTTACGCACCAGGCTTAAATCGGCTTCGGTCTGCAACGGATCTTCACCCATGATGTAATAGGCTTTTACCTGTCCTTCCAGCGCCAGATGGGGGATCTCGGTGATGCGGTGGCCGATTTGTGCATCCATCTGATTCACGTCGATACCCCAGGCATCGGCGAATTTTGCGCGGACTTTGGCATCAGTCACAGACTGATAGCCGGGGAATTCGTTTGGCAGCACGCCCATATCGCAGGCACCCTGCACATTATTCTGACCGCGCACCGGCCCGACGCCGACGTTTGCCCGGCCAAGGTTCCCGGTCAGCAATGCCAGCCCGGCCAGCCCTTTCACCACGTCCACTGCCTGACCAAACTGCGTGACGCCCATGCCCCACATGATGGTGGCAGACGGCGCGGCGGCGTACGTGCGCATTGCCTGACGGATTTGCTGTGCACTGACGCCGGTCTGTTCCGCGACTTTTTCCGGCGAATAATCCGCGACGTTTTTGCGGTACTCCTCGAAGCCTTCGGTGTATTTGGCGACGTAGTCGTGGTCATACAAATTTTCTTCGATCAGCACATGGGCAAACGCATTCACCAGCGCCATGTTGCAGCCGTTTTTGATTTGCAGATGCTGATCGGCGATGCGCGCGGTTTCGATACGACGCGGATCGCACACAATGATCTGCGCGCCTTTCTCTTTGGCTTTGATCACCCTGCGGGCAACGATCGGGTGTGAATCGGCACAGTTATAGCCGATCACCAGCAGGCATTTGGAATTCTCAATATCGCCGATGGAATTGCTCATCGCGCCGTTGCCGAGGGTGGCCTGCAAACCGGCAACCGACGGGCCGTGACACACGCGGGCGCAGCAGTCGACGTTGTTCGTGCCGATCACCGCGCGGGCGAATTTCTGCATCACATAGTTGGTTTCATTGCCGGTTCCGCGGGAAGAACCGGTGTGCATGATCGAACGCGGGCCATGTTTTTGTTTGATCTCTTTCAGACGCTGCGCGGTGTAACGGATGGCTTCATCCCAACTGACCGCTTCGAATTTTCCGCCCTTCTGGCGGCGGATCAGCGGCTGTGTCAGGCGCGGCGTCAGCAGTTTAGTGTCATTGAGAAAATCCCAGCCGTAATAGCCTTTCAGGCACAGCTCGCCCTGATTGGTCACGCCATTGGCAGCTTCTGCGCGGATAATTTTACCGTTATCCACAACCAGATTCATTTTGCATCCCGCCCCACAGTATGGGCAGACAGTGGTGACTTTTTTCATGATCTTCCTTCCTCTATCCGAGGTTAAAACAGCAGGGGGGAGGTGCTATCGAGCGCAGCGCGGCGGCGTTTTTCTGTGTTCATTTCCTGTAAGTGATTGCGGTCGATGGCGTACAGCGCCTTCGTCGGGCAAATTTCCATACAGGCCGGGCCACCGGCACGGGCGTGGCACAAATCGCATTTATGCGCTTCGGCTTTGTCAGAGGTGGCGGTCATGGCCGCGCCGTTCTGGCGGAAAATCGGTTTGGTGACCACTTCCATCGCGCCGTACGGGCAGGCAACGACACAGGTTTTACAACCGATGCAGCGCTCCTGCATCACCTGAACGCGGTCGCCGACGCGGCTGATAGCCCCGTTCGGGCAGACATTGGCGCAGGGCGCGTCTTCACACTGGCGGCACATGACGGCGGTGCTCAGATTAACGCCCTTGATCACGTGCAAACGCGGCGCGAATGTGGCGGCGTTAAGCAGCGAGATATCCTGCGATTCACTGTGAGCCATGACGCAGGCAATTTCACAGGTACGGCAGCCGATACATTTTTTAGGGTCGGCGATAATAAACCGGTTCATCTTCAACTCTCCTGATTCCGGATTTTCTTATGAAGCCGGATGACACCGGCCTGACGACATTGCTGCTCTGGCTATACATAAACCGTGCCAGT
This sequence comes from Rahnella rivi, assembly GCF_019049655.1. Taxonomy (GTDB): domain Bacteria; phylum Pseudomonadota; class Gammaproteobacteria; order Enterobacterales; family Enterobacteriaceae; genus Rahnella; species Rahnella rivi. Next base: position 91,307 of record NZ_JAFMOX010000065.1, on the reverse strand, counting down.
TCAGAGGGTTAATTTTTACGCTTTTGATTCAACGGGTTAGCGAAGTGATTATTCACAGTGACGAAACAGGGCGCTGACGTCATGCCCGCTTCGTCACCGCCTCGACAGATGTGTCGATAGCCGATGTCAGGCATCCCCGGCAGCATAAAGCGCGATACCTAAGCCGGTTTCCAGTGCCGGCAGCCGCTGATGCAGATGCCTGACCGCCTGTTCCACCACCGCGCTCATCGGGTAATAAAACGCCACCACATCCGGCTGGATGCCAACAAACGTGATGTCCGGGATATCTTCACGCAGTTGCTGAATCAGAAACGTCAGCGGCAGGTTGTGGGTGGTCATCATGAACATCTCACCGATGTCCTCTTCATTGATGATGCGCATTTCGCCGGGCGCCAGCCCCATGTCGGTGGCATCGACAATCACCAGATGCTGCGGGCGCAGTTCGCGTAAAAAACCGATATCGTTTTCCGGCGCGGCACCGCCGTCCACGACGGTCCAGCCGGGCAGTGGCCGTTCGGCGCACAGTTCGGCCAGCCGCGGGCCTGCGCCATCGTCACCCATCATGCTGTTGCCGACGCACAGCAGCGCGTAGCGGGAAGGTAAATCAGGCATCGTATCTCCTGACCATCAGGTACATGGCGGGGTCGTTTTCGATTTGCTGGAGCAGGGCGACCAGCGCATCGCTCCAGCCCTGTTGCTGCGGGGTCATCTGCTGGCGCGCAGCGCGCAGCGCCAGCGCCAGGCAGTGCGTGTGTGTGCTGTCGATATTGATCTCGCCGAAGCGTTGCACTCCGGCCAGTTTCCGGTGCGCCTCACCGTTCTCCGGCAGAAGGTCTATCCACCGGCGATAATCATCAAGCGGGCATTCGAGGCGGGATTTCAGGCAGTCGATGACCCCAAGGTGATGGCCGATCGCCAGACTGTAATAAATGACTTCCTGCACTTTTTGCGAGCTGCGTTTCTGCGCGCGCTTTTCATCGACGAACTTGCTGCTCAGCGAATAGAAAATCACTTTGTTCTTTTCAGGCGTGATGCCCGCCGGGGTCTGATGCCGGGCATAACGGTTATCGTTGGCGGAGGTCATCACAGGCGTACCTCCCCGCGCAGCACCTGCTGGTAAATCTGTTGCAGGTTGCCGACGATTTCGTTGAGCCGCATATCCCCTTGTTCATCCAGATAGGCCGAGATGCGCTGTTCTACCGGTTGCAGGCCGGGCGCGGCGACCAGCTCCATAAAGCGATCGGCAATCTGGCGGCCATAGCGGTAACCGGCCATGCGGCGGGCTTCGCGATCGAGCAATACGCGCAGCGGTTGCGGCAGGTCGGGATGCAATAATGCCGCCGGTTCGCGGGCAGCCTCGTCGTGTTGCTGGCCTTTGATTTTCTGATCCAGCAGGCCAAGCGCCATCGCAAAACCATAAATGGTGGCGGCAGGCGTGGGCGGGCAGCCGGGAATGTACACATCCACCGGCACGATCTTGTCAGTGCCGCCCCAGACACAATAAAGGTCGTGGAAAATGCCGCCGCTGTTGCCGCAGGCCCCGTAGGAAATACTGATTTTAGGATCAGGGGCAGAATCCCAGGCGCGCAGCGCAGGCACGCGCATGGCGCGGGTGACGGCACCGGTAAACAGTAAAATGTCGGCATGACGCGGTGAGGGCACCACTTTGATCCCAAAACGTTCGGCATCAAACAGCGGGGAGATCGCGGCGAAAATCTCGATTTCACAGCCGTTGCAGCCGCCGCAGTCCACGCGGTAGACGTAGGCAGAGCGGCGGATGCGGGTGAGCAGGGTGGATTTCAGTTTGGCGATGCTTTCATCAAGGGTGACGGGCACCGGCAGGCCATGTTCGTCACGCGGGCCGATCAGCGTCTGGCTCATGACTGCGCCTCCGTGGTCATATGTCGGCCGATATCAATGCGGTCGGTGGAAGAAAGACAGTGCATTTTTTTGCACTCCGGGCAGGTTTCATACTGGATGCGCCGGTCGGCGATTTGCCGCTCGCTCAGCGCGCCGTTTTCCTGTAACAGGCTGAGTGCAAAGTCGATTTCTTTCTGCACGGCATAGGCTTTGCCACATTCACGGCAGTGGCAGACGGGAAAATCTGCCGTTTCGAACAGATCTTCTTTGCGCCACACCGCCAGTTCAAATTCCTGTGAGAGCGTAATGGCCGCCGTCGGGCAGACCTCCTCGCAGCGGGCGCAGAAAATGCAGCGCCCTAAAAACAACTGCCAGCGGATCGTTTCGCCGTCTTCTGCCGTGGTCATGGTCAGCGCATTGGACGGACAGGCGTTGGCGCAGGCGCCGCAGGCGATGCACTGCTGCGCGTTGTACTGCGGTTTACCCCGAAAGTTCGGTGCCAGATCCAGTGGTTTAAACGGATAGGCCACCGTCGCCGTGCCGGTTTTCAGCACTTTTTTTATCAGTTTCAGCATGAGTGAGCGGCTCCTTAAAGCGGCGAATTTTTGCGTTCGATGCCGTAACGTTCGATCTCTTTGTAAGGCACGACAATGGTCGTTTTCTTACGCACATCGACCACCGTCATGCGGTCAGTGCAGGAATAGCAGGGATCGAGACTGCCGATGATCAGCGGCGCATCGGACACCGTATTGCCGCGCAGCATGTAGCGCAGCGTCGGCCAGTTGGCGTAGGTGGCCGCCCGGCAGCGCCAGCGGAACAGCTTCTGGTTATCGCCGGTCATGCTCCAGTGAATGTCGTCGCCGCGCGGTGCTTCGGCAAAACCCAGCGCAAAGCGGTGCGGAATATAGGTAAAACCTTCCACGGCAAGCGGGCCGCCCGGCAGGCTTTGCAGGCCAAACTCGATCATATTCAGGGAATTGAAAACTTCGTGGATGCGCACTTTCAGGCGGGAATAGACGTCGTTACCGGTTTCGCTGCACAGCTCAAACGGCAGTTTGGCGTAACCGGCGTAAGGGTGATCCTGACGCATATCGCGGCGATGGCCGCTGCCGCGCACCATCGGGCCGACGTTGCTGAAATCACGCGCCACCTGCGGATCCAGAATGCCGACGCCGACGCTGCGCTGTTCGGTATTCGGCGTGCTGAGCAGAATATCCACCAGCTCGTTGAGATCACGGCGCATGCTGCCCGCCAGCGCAATGGTGGCGATCATATCGTCTTTTAAAATGTCGCGACGCATGCCGCCAATCAGGTTCATACCGTAGGTTTTCCGTGCGCCGGTGAGGATCTCCGCCATCTTCATGGACTGCTCGCGCACGCGGAAGAACTGCATAAAGCCGGAGTCAAAACCGACGAAATGACAGGCCAGACCGAGGTTCAGCAGATGGCTGTGCAGGCGTTCCACTTCCAGCAGAATCGAGCGGATCATCTGCGCCCGTTCCGGCACGACGATCCCCATCGCATTTTCCACCGACGAGGTGTAGGCGACGCTGTGCGTGAAGCCGCAAATGCCGCAAACGCGGTCTGACAGGAACGTCACTTCGTTGTAACCCATGCGGGTTTCGGCCAGTTTTTCCATGCCGCGATGCACGTAAAACAGGCGGTAATCGGCATCGATAATGTCTTCGCCATCGACGAACAGACGAAAATGTCCGGGTTCGTCAGAGGTGACGTGCAGCGGGCCGATCGGCACAATTTTGCTGCCTTCTTTGGCCTCAGAAATAAACGGATAGGTTTCTTCGTCCGTGGTCGGCGCAGGGCGCTGGCGGTAATCCATGGCGTCTTTGCGCAGCGGATATAAATCGTCAGGCCAGTCATCGGGCAGCACCAGGCGGCGTTCATCCGGCAAACCCACCGGACGCAGGCCGTACATGTCGCGCACTTCGCGCTCGCCCCAGACGGCTGCCGGTACGCGGGGCGTCACGGAAGGAAATTCCAGCGAGACGGGATCCACTTCGGCGCGCACGGTGATCCAGCATTTCACGCCCTGTTCCATCGACAGCACGTAGTACAGCGCATAGTTGCCGCACAGCGTGCGCTCGTCATTGCCGAATAAAACCGACAGCCATCCGCCCTGCTGGTAATACAACCACTCGACCACTTCCGGCAGGGCATTGAGTTTGATGGTCACGGTGGCCTGCGTATCGGTCTGCCATTCGCTGCCTAAAATTGCCGAAGGAAACTGCTTCGCCAGCGCCGCCAGATAATGCTTACCCACCGGATTTTGGTTTAACGCGGTATTGAATTCACTCATTACAAAGCCTCTTCCCGCCGCAGCGGGACACGAAAAATGTCAGGTCAGCCTGCGACCAGCCAGGACACCAGCGCCAGAAACGCCAGCCCGAAGCCCGCCCAGGTGGTGCGGGAGGTTTTAAGAAAGCGCAGACGGGCGACGCTGTTTTCAATCAGTGCCACCAGAAAAACGGCAACCAGCAGTTTCAGCAGGCAGACGATCACCGCCATCAGCAGCGTCAGTGGCGTGAGGTGCTCTGCCAGACCGAACGGGAAAAACAGACCGAGAAACAGTTGCAACACCACCAGCTGCTTCAGACTGATCCCCAGTTTCAGTACGCCGAGCGCCGCGCCGGAGTATTCGGTGAGCGGGCCTTCCTGCAATTCCTGCTCGGCTTCGGCCATATCAAACGGCAGCTTGCCCATTTCGATATAGGTGGCAAAAGCGCAGGCCAGCGCGGCCAGAATCAGCGTTAACGAAGACGACACCGGCCAGTGCAGCACGCGGGCAGCAATCGCGCCGAGTGACGTGGAACCGGCCACCAGCGCCGCGACCCACAGGCCGAGCAGCAGAATCGGCTCGACCAGCACGCCGAGTACCGCCTCGCGGCTGGCACCCATGCCGGTGAACGGGCTGCCGGTATCCAGCCCGGCGATGGCGAACACGAAGCGCACGATGGCGAAAAGATAAATGACGGTGATCAGATCGCCCGCCGCTCCCAACGGTGATGCCAGCGTCACCGCTGGCAGGGCGGTGGCGATGACCAGCAATCCGCCGGTCAGCAGATACGGCATACTGCGAAACGCCGCGCCCGATGCCGCCGGTGCCACGCTCTGGCGTGTCAGTAATTTGGCGATATCGCGATATTCCTGTAACACGCCCGGCCCCTGCCGGTTGTGCATCCGGGCGCGCATCACGCGGCTGAAACCGGCAAACAGCGGCGCGACAGCCAGCAGGGCCACCGCCTGGATCAGCGCCAGCGGCCACAGGGCGGTGTTTAACAAAACGGGAAAATTCATCTTTAGTTCCTCAGGCAAAAGCCACAACCAGCAACACGGCCAGTTCGATGAAAGCCAGACGACGGCAGAACGCCCCGAGCCAGCCCCGGTGCAGGGCAGCCACCAGCGCGGCAGGCGTGGCGCGCTGGCGCAGGCGATATAACGGCGCAAACATCACGCGCAGCGGCTGGGCAAAACCGGTGGCGGTCACCACCATCTCAGCGGAATGTCCATAACCGCACGCCCAGGCGTCGCCGCGCACACGGTTCGGCAGACGCGCTCCGCGTAACAGGCTGGCAATCAGCCACGGCAGTAACGGCATCGCCAGAAGCAGCAGGGCAATCATCGGGGCACAGACGGCGGAGGTGCCGGACACCGCCGCACCGTTTCGGGCAAACGGCATGAGCTGCGTATTCAGCACGGAAGCAGCCACGCCGGAAAAGTGCGGAATGATCCAGGGGGAGGCGACGCCAGACAGAATGCACAGCAGCGCCGGTAAGAGACTGCCGAGCGTCATCGCCAGCGGGGCGGGTGTGGCATCTGCCGCCGCCTGACTGCGCGGTGCGCCAAGGAAGGTGACGCCGAAAACTTTGGCAATACACATCAGCGCCAGTGCCCCGGTCAGCGCCAGACCGACCGCCAGCAGCGGCCCGAGCAGACGCGCGATAAACACCTTGCTGGCGCTCAGCTGGAACAGCGACTGATACAGCAGCCATTCGCTGGCAAAGCCGTTGAGCGGCGGCAGTGCCGCCATCGACATCAGGGCAATCAGCACCGCCACGGCGGTCCACGGCATCAGCCGCGCAATACCGCCGAGTTTTTCCATATCCCTGATGCCGGTCTGCATTTCGATTTCACCGGCACCGAGGAACAGCGCGGTTTTGAACAGGCCGTGGTTGAACAGATGGAACAGCCCGGCCAGCAGCGCAAGCGACGCCAGCACCGGCAGATCCAGCGCCACGCCCACCATCGCGCCCCCCACGCCGAGCAGGATAATCCCGACGTTTTCCAGCGTGTGATAAGCCAGCAGACGGCGGAGATCATGTTCCATCAGCGCGTACAGCCCGCCAATAAATGCGGTCAGGATCGCCAGAAGCAACACCATCAGGCCCCACCAGAGTGGCGGTGCGCCCAGCAGATCCAGACCGACTTTTACGATGCCGATAATGCCGATTTTCATCAGCGCGGCGGAGAACAGCGCGGCGGCGTGAGCGGGCGCGCTGGAATGTGACTGCGGCACCCAGGCGTGCAGCGGAATAATTCCGGCGTACAGCCCGAAACCCGCCAGCGCCAGCAGGAAGGCCGCCGATTTAATGCCCGGCGTCAACGTTGCCTGGCGCAGCACCTCAAAATTGACGCTGCCGCTGGTGTGATGCAGCAGGGCAAAGGCCAGGATCAGGCACAGCGTGCCGAGGCGGCCCGAGAGAAACTGGTTCAGACCGGCGCGACGGCTTTTTACATCGTCGCTCTGTACGATCAGGAAATAGGCGCACAGTGCCGCCAGCTCCATCATCAGAATCAGCTGAACGGCATTGGCAGACACTGACGCGGCGGCCAGTGCGGCCAGCAGCAGATTGCACAACAGCCCGGTGCGTGCGCGCGTGCGTGAATTCACCGCGTTGAGCCATGCGCAGGCATACAGGCTGCAAAACAGCGCCGGAACGGACATCGCCAGCAGCAGCAGGCCGTTCAGCGCGCTGAACTCCGCCGCGAAATGCAGCAGCGGCAGCGTGATCGCCTGCGCAGGGCCGCCGTGCACTATCTGCAACGCCGCCGTCATGGCGGCGAGGGAGGCCAGCATGCCGCCGAGGCCGGAAATCAGGCTGCTCAGGCGTGCAAAAACCGCCACCAGCCAACTCAGGACACCGCTCAGTAACCAGAGCATCAGCGCCAGCGCCAGCAGGGACGCCGGAGTCAAAGCCAATAAAGACGTCATGATTTTGTCTCCGCGTCAGGTGCGGTGAAGGCGGTTAAATCGACCGGGAGATCGGCGGGGAAAACGGTCATGGCGTTCAGGCGTTTTTGCTGGCTGGCGCGGGCAGACAGACCGGCGGTCACCAGCGTGATCGCCTGCGTCGGGCAGGAGGTGATGCACGCCGGGCCTTGCGGGCTGAAGCTGCACAAATCGCATTTCACCGCCACGGCGCGAATGCCGGGAACGCAGTCAAGAAACGGGCTGACCGCACGGGGTGCGCGCGGGGCGGGCTGCGCTTTCCATGTGTTGCAGTCGCGCGGAATGTCCACGGGCGTACTGCCTGAAAAGGTGATCGCGCCAAACGGGCAGGCGATACCGCACAGTTTGCAGCTGACGCACAGACTTTCATTCAGATGAATGGCGTCATTTTCGCGGGTGATGGCATTCACCGGGCACACCTGCGCGCAGGGGGCATCTTCACACTGGTGACACATGACCGGCGCGGAATCCAGACGGTTACGCATCACCTGCAGACGGGGAGCAGACTGTAAGCCGTGGCGCTGATGTTCCTGCGAGCAGCTGGCCATACAGGTATTGCAGCCGATACAACGTTTCGGGTCGGCTATCACATATTGATTCATGGCCGTTTTAACGCTCATGACCTCTCCTTTCTATTTCGTCAAAGATGACGAAATCGGCACTAAAAATGACATTTCGACACTTATGTCGGAATTAATCCCATTAAAGAAACGGCAGTTCAGCGAGGGGGTATTTATTTTCGCCACGCCGTGAAAATGAATTCCGCAGGATTATTTTTCCTGAATCAGCAATTTTTCTAATTGCGGTAAAACGGCCTGATTGTTATGCAGGGAATCGAACAGGCACTGATAAATAGCGGAAATCTTATTCAGGTAATGTTCCTGTACCGCATGTTTGTCACGGATATCCACCACATCGTCGAGATGGCCGTCTTCGCTCAGTCTGGCGTGGGCAAACGCTTTAAATTCCGGTTCTTCGCTGGCCGGTGCCATGTTCAGGCTGTAAATCACGTCCTGACTGTAGAAGTCATCGCTCAGATGAATGCTGACTGAGAAATGGTTAAACAGCGTGAAGCGAATGTCCTGCTCTTCGCTACAGGTAAACTCATGATTTATTTTCTTATTTGTTGTGGTGATCGCCTGGATCAGGCTGTTCTGATAGGTGTGCCAGTGTGATTTCAGCTGATTATTTTTGCTGGCAATGTAATCCGCTTTAGTGGTCAGTTCGCTGAGAGTGCTCATGGTGGTTACCCGTTGTTGAGTTCTGTAAGGGTGCCATTTCGAAATGTCAGATGACGACGAAAATACGGCGCATAGGGCTGTATTGGCATAAAGCGTGCCAGTTGCGGAATTTTTCTGTTAACTGCTTTAAATTCAGGTTGTTGGATATTTTTCGTATTAACAGGGATGTGGAAGGGAAATTAAATGACATGTCGATGACACCTTATTTCGACATATATGACGGGGGCTGACCGCCGCCTGACAGACCGACGGAAATATTCCCTTCTCAGTTCATGAATACACTCTGGCATTAATATTGCAGCGCACTGTCATCATTTTTAAAAGAGCGGACGCGATGCACGAAATAACCCTGTGCCAGAATGCCGTCGAATTAATGCAGCAATTTGCCCGGCAAAATAATGCCCGCCGGATCACCGCCGTGTGGATGGAAGTGGGGGCATTTTCCTGCGTCGAGCCTGACGCGCTGACATTCTGTTTTGAACTGGCCTGCCGCGAAACGCTGGCCGAAGGCTGCGAGCTGCATCTCGCGACGCCTGCGGCAGAGTGCTGGTGCCACGATTGCCAGCTCGACATCCGCCTGCTCAGCCCCGGCGTACTGCTTTGCCCGCTGTGCGGCGGCCGTCATGTCCGCGTTGTTGCTGACGACGGCATGAAATTAAAACGTATTGAAATCGAATAACGGGCGCGTTTTGCCCCGGGAGAAAATTATGTGCAGTACCTGCGGTTGTGCCAGTGGCGAACTTCGGATTGAAGGCGTCAGCAGTGAACATCTCCATCAACATTCCCATCAGCACCCTCACGACGCGTCGCCACATTTCCACTCTCATGATGATCATTCCCACGGCCTGCCGTTTGCGCCGCGCCGCCTGATTGATATCGAAATGGACGTGCTGGCGAAGAATAATCACATTGCGGCGCATAACCGCGAGCACTTTGCCAGTGCGTCGATCCTGGCGCTGAATCTGGTGTCCAGCCCCGGATCCGGCAAAACGACGTTGCTGACCAGCACGCTGACCCGTCTGGCATCGCAGGTGAGCTGCGCGGTGGTGGAAGGCGATCAGCAAACCACCAATGATGCTGACCGCATTCGCGCCACCGGGGTGCCGGCGATTCAGGTGAATACCGGCAAAGGCTGCCATCTCGACGCGCAAATGGTGCACGACGCGGTACACCAGCTGGCACCTGAAAACGGCAGCCTGCTGTTTATCGAAAATGTCGGAAATCTGGTGTGCCCCGCCAGTTTCGATCTCGGCGAGCGTCATAAAGTGGCGGTGCTTTCTGTCACCGAAGGCGAAGACAAACCGCTGAAATATCCGCATATGTTTGCCGCTTCCCGGCTGATGATCCTCAATAAAATCGATCTGCTGCCTTACGTGACGTTCGACGTTGAGGTTTGCATTGCCAATGCGCGCCAGGTTAACCCGGACATTGAGGTGATTCAGCTCTCTGCGACCACCGGTGAAGGGATGGCGCGTTGGCTGGCGTGGCTGGAGCAACAGCGATGTGCATAGGCATTCCGGGGCAAATCGTTGCCCTGCACGATCAGCAACCCGACCACGCCTGGGCGCAGGTGTGCGGAATGCGCCGCGAGGTGAATATCGCGCTGGTCGGTGGTGAGAACCGGCAGGCGCTGATCGGCTGCTGGGTATTGATCCACGTCGGTTTCGCGCTGAGCAAACTCGACGAACAGGAGGCGCAGGAAACGCTGGCGGCGCTGCACGCCATGGAGGAAGTGGAAGCCGACGTCGCGCTGTTCCTCGGCAGAGGGGAGGTCAGATAATGCGATTTGTCGATGAATTCCGCGATCCTAAACTTGCCAAAACGCTGATCGAACGGCTGCATCAGCGGGCGGCGCAACTGCCTTACAGCGCCGCAAAACCGATGCAGATTATGGAAGTCTGCGGCGGCCACACCCACGCGATTTTCAAATTCGGGCTGGATAAACTGCTGCCACCGCAGCTTGAGTTTATCCACGGGCCGGGGTGTCCGGTCTGCGTATTGCCAATGGGGCGCATCGACGCCTGCTGTGAAATCGCCGCGCATCCCGAGGTGATTTTCTGCACCTTTGGCGATGCGCTGCGCGTGCCGGGTAAACAGGGTTCGCTGTTACAGGAGCGCGAACGCGGCGCCGACGTGCGCGTAGTCTATTCGCCGCTCGATGCGCTGAAACTGGCGCGGGAAAACCCGGCGCGTCAGGTGGTGTTTTTCGCCCTTGGTTTTGAAACCACGCTGCCGGTGACCGCCGTGACGCTGCAACAGGCGCGGCGTGAAGGTCTGATGAACTTCAGCGTGTTCTGCCAGCACATCAGCCTGATCCCTACCTTGCGCAGCCTGCTGCAACAAGACGACGTGCGCATCGATGCGTTCCTCGCGCCCGGCCACGTCAGCATGGTGATCGGCACCTCGCCGTATCACTTTATCAATACGCAATTTGGTAAACCGCTGGTGATCAGCGGATTTGAACCGCTGGATATGCTGCAAAGCGTTCTGATGCTGGTGGAACAAGTTTGCGAGGCATCGTGTAAAACTGAAAACCAGTACCGCCGCGTGGTGCCGGAAGAGGGTAACCTGCTGGCACAGGACGCCATGCGCGACGTGTTTGTGCTGTCGGGCAGCAGCGAATGGCGCGGTCTGGGGCTGATAGAAAATTCCGGTATTTCGCTGACTAAGGGCTACGCGGCATTCGATGCCGAGCGGCGCTTTAACCCGCAGGCGCAGTCGGTCGCTGACGATCCGCGTGCACGCTGCGGCGAAGTGCTGACCGGACGCTGCAAGCCGCATCAGTGCCCGCTGTTTGGCACCGGTTGCACGCCGCATAACGCATTCGGTGCGCTGATGGTGTCGTCCGAAGGCGCCTGCGCCGCGTGGTATCAGTACCGGCATCAGGAAACGCAACGCGTGCAGACGCATCAACGACAGAAGGTGGCAGGATGAGTAACCGTAATGACGTGGTGACCATGGCGCACGGCAGCGGCGGACGGGCTATGCAGCAGATGATCGAACGGACGTTTCGCGCCGCATTTGATAACCCCTGGCTTAACGAATGTGAAGACGGCGCGCGGCTGAACCTGGCCGATCTCACCCGTCAGGGCGACCGGCTGGCATTCACCACTGACAGCTACGTTATCGACCCGATTTTCTTTCCCGGCGGCAACATTGGCAAACTGGCGGTGTGCGGTACGGCGAACGATCTGGCCGTCAGCGGCGCAACACCGGCTTATCTCTCCTGCGGATTCATTCTCGAAGAGGGGTTGCCGCTGGCGGATTTGCAGAAAATCGTCGGCGCAATGGCGAAGACCGCCCGCGATGCGGGCATTGCCATCGTGACCGGCGACACCAAAGTGGTGCAGCGCGGCGCGGCGGACAAAATCTTTATCAATACCGCCGGGATTGGCGTGATCCCCACCTCAGTGAAGTGGGCGGCGAAAACCCTCGAAGCCGGAGACAAAGTGATTGTCAGCGGCACGCTCGGCGATCACGGTGCGGCGATCCTGAATCTGCGGGAACAGCTCGGTATGGATCTCGGGGTGGAAAGTGACTGCGCCGTGCTGGCCCCGATGATTGCGCCGCTGCGTGCGTTGGCCGGAGTCCACGCACTGCGGGATGCCACCCGCGGCGGGGTCAATGCCATTTTGCATGAGTTTTGCGAGGCCAGTGGTTTCGGGATCTGCATTGACGAAGATGCCCTGCCGGTGAAACCGGCGGTGCGCGGTATTTGCGAGCTGCTGGGGCTTGAGCCGCTCAATTTTGCCAACGAAGGCAAACTGGTGCTGGTGGTGTCCCCGCAGGTGGAAAAGGCGGTGCTGGATATCCTGCAGAGCCATCCTCTGGGCATCGATGCCCGGACCATTGGCGAGGTGACGGAACATCCGCAGGTCTGTTTACGGGGTGCGCTGGGCGTCGTCCGCCAGCTGATGTTGCCCCATGCGGAGCCGTTACCCCGCATTTGTTGATCTCGGCAGGGAGTGGCCTGCCATGAAAGGGGTAGACTTTTGGTCTGCCCCTTCGGAGAAATTTTTGCAACCCAGTTATGCAACTGAAAGAACAGGTATCCAGAGCTAACGCTATGCAGAGTGCAACAATGAGCATCACAAAACATAAAGGGTTACTGGAACTGACGCGCACGCTGTTGCTGCAACAGACCATGGTTTCACTGCTGGAAACCCTGACGCAGGTGGTTCAGAGTGCCGGTATCGCCGAAGCGGTGACGCTGGTGCTGTTTGACAGCAACAGCGATCGCGTCAGTTTTTACGGTATCGATCCGCACCATCAGCCGGTCAGTTATGAAGATGAAACCCTGTTAGCCACCGGGCCGGTGCACGGCCTGCTGAACAACCCTAAAACGCAGGTCTGGCGCAGCGAAGCGCTGAACCTGCGCTATCCGCAACTGGCTGCGCTGAATCTCTATCCGCCGTTTACCGATTATTGTCTGGTGCCGCTGCTGGCCTCCACCGGCCTGCTCGGCGGCTGCGAGTTTACCCGCCAGCACGATCGTCCGTTCAGCGAGGAAGACAACGCGGGTCTGCATGAACTCTGTATGCTGGCTGCCATCGCCGTCGAACAGATCCGGTTGCGTGAAAATGCACAGTTTCAGCACTCCCTGCTGCGTCATGAACGTGACGATTTTCGCATTCTGGTGGATATCACCAACGCGGTGCTGTCCAAGCTGGATCTCGATGAACTGACCGGCGAAATCGCCAAAACCATCCACCATTTCTTTCACATCAACGCCATCAGCATAGTGTTATGCGATGCCGAAAAAGAGACGGAACCGGCCAGCGTCTATGCCACGCATTACGTGCAGGCGCACGTGGCGGAACGTGAACAATCACGGATGGCGCTGGAGGGCACCCTTGAACAGCAGGTGATGAAAAGCGGCGAGATGCTGCTGACTAACGTGCGGCCAGACGCAGAGCGGGAAAGCGAAGAAAGCACGCTGTTCCATTTGCTGTGGCGGGAGCAGACCAAAACGCTGTGTATTCTGCCGCTGCGTTTCGGCCATAAAACGCTGGGCGTACTGAAACTGGCGCAGTGCCAGCCGGACAATTTCAATTCTGCAAATCTGCGTCTGCTGCAACAAATAGCAGAACGTATCGCCATCGCGGTAGACAACGCGCTGGCCTATCAGGAAATCAAAAGCCTGAAAGAAAAACTGCAACACGAAAACCTGTATCTCACCGAGCAGATCAACAGCAATAACCCGGATTTCAGCGATATTGTCGGGCGCAGTTCGAGTATGTCAGCGGTGCTGAAACAGGTGGAAATCGTCGCGAAAAGTGACTGCTCGGTGCTGATCCTCGGCGAAACCGGCACCGGTAAAGAGCTTATCGCCCGAGCGATCCACAATCTCGGCGATCGCCGTGACCAGCGTATGGTGAAAATGAACTGTGCGGCCATGCCCGCCGGGCTGATGGAAAGTGATTTATTCGGCCATGAAAAAGGCTCTTTTACCGGCGCGACCGCACAACGGATGGGGCGCTTCGAACTGGCGGATAAAGGAACGCTGTTTCTGGATGAAGTCGGAGAAATTCCCCTCGAGCTGCAACCCAAACTTTTGCGCATCCTTCAGGAACAGGAGTTTGAACGGGTAGGCGGTAACAAACTGATTTCGGTCAACGTGCGGATGATCGCCGCCACCAACCGGGATTTGCAGCAGATGGTGGCTGACAAAGAATTTCGCAGCGATCTGTTTTACCGGCTGAACGTTTTTCCGATCATTATTCCGCCGCTGCGCGAACGCCCGGAAGATATTCCGCAACTGGTGAAATTCCTCACTTATAAAATCGCTAAACGCATGAAGCGCACCATCGACAGTATTCCGGCGGAAACCCTGCGCCTGCTGAGCCGTATGCCGTGGCCGGGTAATGTGCGTGAGCTGGAAAATGTCATTGAACGCGCGGTGCTGCTGACGCGCGGCACGGTGTTAGATCTGCAACTTCCCGAGCTGAATTACCCGCTGACCACCTTGCCCGTGGTCGCGCCGCAGGTGAAGACGGACGCGGTGGCGCAACTCAGCGATCAGGATGAACGTGAACGTATCCTGGCCGTGCTGAAAGAAACCAATGGCGTGGTGGCCGGGCCGCGTGGTGCCGCACAGCGCCTCGGGCTAAAGCGTACCACGCTATTATCACGGATGAAAAAGCTGGGTATTGCCGCCAGATAATAAATATCCTAATCATGTAAATACCGATAAAAAACCCTGACTCCGCCTCAGGGTTTTTTATTTTAAATCCACGGGTTAATTATTCGTACGTCCTGTGAGCCGCCACCGGACGCCAACTGCTTTATCAGAAAATCCTCAGGGTTCAGTATTAACTCTGTCGGCAACGCTTGGTGAATGAATATTATTGAGCGCAGCGAAACCGGCAAATTAATTAATTTGAATCTTTTGAATTTTATAATGATGAGGTGGTTTATGAGTAACGTAATCGAAAAAGGCTTGCAGGAACAGGCGGCGAAAAAGCCGAGTATCTGGACCCGTGCCGATGCCCTGAAAGTGAATGAAAATGACCCGACCACAACGCAACCACGCGTCAGCGGTGACTTCCCGGTCATGAGTGATGAGGTCTTTATCTGGGACACCATGCCGCTGCGCGACATTGACGGTAACGTACTGTCGGTCGATGGCTGGTCAGTCATCTTTACCCTGACGGCAGACCGTCAGCCACATGATCCGGCAAATATTGATGCCAATGGCAATTACGATATTACCCTCGACTGGAATAACCGACATGGCCGCGCAAAAATCTGCTACTGGTATTCCGCAACCGGAAAAGACTGGGTATTTGGTGGCCGCGTAATGGCTGAAGGTGTTTCTCCTACAGTGCGCGAATGGGCGGGTTCACCGGTATTATTAAATAATAAAGGGGAAGTGGATTTATATTATACGGCGGTAACACCGGGTGCGACGATTGTAAAAGTCCGCGGACGCGTGATCACCACTCAACAGGGTGTTGAGGTGGCGGATTTTACTGCGGTGAAACCGCTGTTTGACCCCGACGGGAAAATCTATCAGACCGAAACCCAAAACCCTTACTGGGGCTTTCGCGACCCGTTCCCGTTCCGCGACCCGAAAAGCGGCAAGCTGTATATGTTGTTTGAAGGGAATGTGGCGGGCGACCGCGGTTCCCACGTGGTCGGGCCGGATGAAATCGGTGATGTGCCACCGGGCTATGAAGACGTGGGCAATTCACGCTATCAGACGGCGTGCATCGGTATCGCGCAAGCGGCAGATGAAAACGGCGACAGCTGGACATTGCTGCCCCCGTTGCTGACGGCGGTCGGGGTAAATGATCAGACAGAACGCCCGCACTTTGTGTTCCAGGACGGGAAATATTACCTGTTCACCATCAGTCATAAATTCACCTATGGCGAAGGGGTGACCGGTCCGGACGGGGTTTACGGTTTTGTCAGTGACGCACTGTTCGGCCCGTATGTGCCGCTGAACGGCTCCGGCCTGGTGCTGGGTAACCCGCCTTCACAGCCTTACCAGACCTATTCCCACTATGTGATGCCTAACGGTCTGGTCACGTCGTTTATCGACAGTGTCCCGGTCGATAAAGCCACCACCGGTCTGGATTACCGCATCGGCGGCACCGAAGCGCCGACCGTGAAAATCAAGCTCAAAGGCGAACAGACGTTTGTGGTCGGTGAGTACGATTACGGTTACATCCCGCCAATGGCTGATGTGATTCTGCAGGCATAATTTTACGCTGACTGTTCCTCAGGCTGCCTTCGGGCAGCCTTTTCTGCGTGGCTGCGGTTATTTTCCTGCCAGCTGAAACATCTCTCCGTGGCTGAATGACCAGTCTTCCGGCTGGGTAAAAGTTACCACCACCATCACATCCGCCGCAGAAATGCCCAGCGCGGCATGTAATTTATCGGCCAGATGACGGAACAGCTGCTGTTTCTGATAACCGTTGCGCGGTTTGCCTGCGGTGATGTGAAACAGCAAAAAATCGTCTGAGCGCCGGTCATTATCTCCGGCTAAATAGGTCGGGTTGATCACCCGCTGGCCGCGGCTGGCGGGTTCGAATAGCTGAAAACAGTCTTCTTTGGGGACAGAGAAATGATCGACCAGCGTCTCCTGTAAAATGGCAGAAATGGCGTCCTGCCAGGCATCTGCACGGTGAGCGGGTAAAGAAATTCGGCTGAAAGGCATTGTCAGATCCTCCGGTTACTGATCGTTGAGAGCGGCGAAGCGGGTCAGGGCTGACGCGGCGGCGGGCCATCCGGCATAAAACGCCAGATGAGTGATCACTTCTGCCAGCTCGGCGTGGCCGACACCGTTTTTAACGGCCAGATCCAGATGGAAGGGCAGTTGTTCACTGCGGTTCAGGGCAATCAGCGCGGCCACGGTGATCATGCTGCGGTCACGCGGGGAAAGTTCGTCTCTGTGCCAGAGATCGCCAAACAGCACCTGTTCGGTCAGTTCTGCCAGTTTTGGCGTCAGGCGCGCCATGTTTTCAGGCGGGCGCAGGGAAGGGGGCGTTGTGCTCATATCAGGCTCCATGTTTGTCGGTGTGAAATGGAGCATAAGGCGTTATGATTATCCTGAATATCGAAAATATCAGCAGCATTACTTCATAAATACGGGATGGTTAGCGTGTCGAAAAGGCCAGTGACTTTTGATTCAGAGGCGTTGCGCAGTTTTGTGACCGGCATTGAGCTGGGAAGTTTTGTGCTGGCCGCCGACCGGCTGGGGCGTTCGACCTCCGCCGTCAGCGCACAGCTGAAAAAGCTGGAGCAACAGGCGGGGACGGATCTGGTGCAGAAATCCGGACGACACCTGATTTTGACCGAACGTGGCGAAGTGATGCTGAGCTATGCGCGACGGATCCTCAGCCTGAACGACGACGCCAGCGCGGCGCTGCGGGCGGGCGTGCCGGGTGGCAGCCTCAGCGTGGGCATGCAGGAAGATTTCGGCGAAATCCTGTTACCGGCCATTCTCGGGCAATTTACCCGCACCCATCCGCAGGTGCAGATTTCGGCCAGCATTACCCGTAACCGGCAGTTGCTTGAGGGGATCCGGCACAATGAGTTCGATCTGGCGCTGTGCTGGCAGGCCGAAGAGACGCTGCTTTTCCCGTCGAGCCAGTCGCTGGGGCGGGTGCCTTTGCGCTGGATTGGCCCGGCGAATTTCCCCGTCAGCGAAATGTTGGCCTCCGGTGAACCGCTGCCGCTGCTGGTGTTTGACGCGCCATGCCTGATGCGCAGTGCGGCAACCGCGGCGCTGGATCGCGCCGGAATCCCCTGGCGGATCGCCTTTACCAGCTGCAGTCTGAGCGGAATTTGGGCGGCAACTTCGGCGGGGCTGGGGGTGACGTTGCGTACCGGTTTCGGTCTGCCGGCGTCGTTACATTGCCTGAGCGAACTGCCTGCGGCGGGGGATGTGGGCATCAGCCTCCATCAGAGCGAGACGCTGCCCGGCGAGGCGGCGAGGCATCTGAAAGAGGCGATTATCGCTTTCTTTGCGCACGCGGGCTGAGCCGCGCGGATCACTTTTTCGCTGGCTGCTGGCGGTAATGTTCCAGACGCTCGCGAAAATAGGCGCGCAGATGTTCCGGCTGCTCCATTTCCACTTCATCTGCATTTACCGGCAGATTATTGCGCTCGCGCACCGCGACAGTCCCGGCCGCGAGCCCGGCACTCACTTTGTCCATTTCTTCTTTACTGAGCCCTGCGAGTGATGTGTTCATGGTGTCTCCTTTAACTGAATGGTTACGTTGTCCCGCACTGTCTTTACTCTGCTGCCGTTCCGGCCAGGGTTTTCAGCATGCCGTCAGCGCAATACTTCTCCAGCAATGCCAGATCGGTTTCCTGATGCGCTGAGGAAAGAAAGCGGGCAATAGTGTCGTGGTCGTCTTCTCCCCAGATAAAGATTTTGTCGGGATGATAAAAAGCATGATCTTTTATCGAGGCATTATTGGTTATCAGCTTTTTGTTGAAAGCCATCGCTTCGAGCGCGCGCAGCGTTAATCCGTGTTGGCCCGGCTTATTGATTTCGAGCACGACGGTGGAACGTTTGAGTTTTTCAATATTTCGCTGATAACTGAGTTTTTGATTGATGCAGAAGGCCGGGTAATGGGGGTTTTCCGCATCACCGCCCACCAGATAAAAATCCGGCTGGCACTGATTTTCCTGCAACAACGGCGCCAGTTGGTTAATCAGATTGGCCCGGCCATCATCATAGCCACCGACATAAAAGCATGAGTGCGCAGACGGGGCGTTGGCCGGTTCAGCCCGCCACGCCGCGATGTCGTTGCGGGTAAAGGGTAAAAACTGATCGACATAGGCAAGTTGATATTTCAGGCAATCTTCCGGGTCGAAACTGTAGATAACGTCAAAAACAGGTTTCACTCTGTCCAGATAGTTTTCATTGTCGGAAAGCAATTTCAGGCGGCGGCGCTTAGAGGTCAGTGCCGACACGGCGTCACGCAAAACCAGGATCTTTTTACAACGCAGCGGCGCAATCAGATCCAGCAACAGAAACGCGCTGTAGCCATTGCAAATGATCACATCGTTGTCAGCGACATGCCGAAATTTTATCGCACTTTGCCATCTGGCATGGCAGCGCCTGAGCGTGTTTCCAGGCAGGAGATTTTGCACAGACTTGAAATGCTGTTTGACGCGATAAATCTCACTGACGTTGAAGTCTTTTTTGAGGGCAGACGTCATCATCCTTTCGTATTCTGAGTTCCACTCAACGAAATGTATGTTGGCTGCTTTCCTTTGATGATTACCCATTACGCTCCCCTTTTTTATCCCGCAGTCTACCATTTCCGGTGCGCAAAGGGGGCGCGTAAGGCGCCCGAATTGGCCTGGTATTTCACAATTGGTTTACAAAATCGCCAGAATCAGGTCATTATTCAGGCTTCTTTTGCACTGAACGGAGCCTCAAGATGACGCGAATGACGGCCAAAGATTTTCCCCCTGAACTCCTCGAATACTTTGATTTCTACGTGCATGGCAAGATGACCAAACGGGAGTTTCTCGATCTCTCGGCGAAATTTGTGGTCGGCGGATTATCGGCGGCGGCGCTCACCACGCTGATGACACCGAATTATGCCTATGCCGAGCAGGTCGAATTTACCGATCCGGACATTGTGGCGGAATATATTCAGTATCCGTCGCCGCAGGGGCACGGCAGCGTGCGCGGGTATCTGGTGCGTCCGGCAAAAGCCACCGGCAAGGTGCCGGGCGTGGTGGTGGTGCATGAAAATCGCGGGCTGAATCCCTACATCGAAGACGTGGCGCGCCGCGTGGCGAAAGCCGGATACATCGCGCTGGCACCGGATGGCCTCAGCTCGGTGGGCGGTTATCCCGGTAACGATGAAAAGGGGCGCGAGCTGCAAAAAGGCGTTGATCCGACCAAGCTGATGAATGATTTCTTCGCCGCCATCGAATTTCTGATGCACCACGACACGGCCACCGGCAAAGTCGGCATCACCGGTTTCTGTTACGGCGGCGGCGTGGCGAATGCCTCGGCGGTGGCCTATCCCGAACTGGCGGCGGCGGTGCCTTTTTACGGGCGTCAGCCAAAAGCGGAAGACGTGGCACGCATCAAAGCGCCGTTGCTGCTGCATTACGCCGAGCTGGATAAGCCGATCACCGAAGGCTGGCCCGCGTATGAAGCCGCGCTCAAAGCCAATAACAAGGTTTATGAAGGGTATGTCTATCCCGGCGTAAATCACGGGTTCCATAATGATTCGACGCCGCGTTATGACAAAGCGGCAGCCGATCTGGCGTGGGAAAGAACGCTGGCCTGGTTTAAAAAGTATCTCGATCCGCAGACGGAAACCGCCTGACGGAAAGTACGTTAAAGAAAAGGGCGGGATCGCAAAATCCCGCCCTTTTTTTACGTGTCAGACGCCGGTCAGGATTTCAGAACGCCGTCGAAATCCGATGCATCATGACGTTCTTCCAGCTGCTCATCGCCCCAGGTGCGGTTGACAATGCGCCCGCGTTTCACCGCCGGACGGCTGGCGACTTCTTCGGCCCAGCGCTGGAAGTGCTTGTAGGAATGAATGTCGAGGAACTCAGCAGACTCATACAGCCCGCCCTGCGCCAGACTGCCGTACCAGGTGAAAATGGCGATATCGGCAATGGTGTACTCTTCACCGGCAATAAAACGGTGCTCCGCCAGCTGGCGGTCTAACACGTCGAGCTGGCGTTTGGCTTCCATCGTAAAGCGGTTAATGGCGTATTCGATTTTGACCGGTGCGTAATGGTAGAAGTGGCCGAAACCGCCGCCCAGATACGGCGCGGAGCCTTGCAGCCAGAACAACCAGTTCAGGGTTTCGGTGCGTCCGGCGAGGTCTTTTGGCAGGAACTTGCCGAACTTCTCTGCCAGATACAGCAGGATGTTGCCGGATTCAAACACGCGGATCGGCGGGGTGGTGGAGTTATCCAGCAGCGCCGGGATTTTCGAGTTCGGGTTGACGTCTACAAAGCCGCTGGAGAACTGATCGCCTTCGTTGATGCGGATGATAAACGCATCGTACTCTGCGCCGCTGATGCCCAGCGCCAGTAACTCTTCCAGCAGAATAGTCACTTTCTGGCCGTTCGGCGTGCCGAGGGAATAGAGCTGCAACGGATGCCTGCCGACCGGCAATGTTTTTTCATGAGTCGGGCCCGCTATCGGGCGGTTGATGTTCGAGAATTTACTGACTTCGTCTTTATTCCAGGTCCAGACTTTCGGTGGCTGATACTGTTCTGACATTGAAATCTCCGCATCTTTTTTTAGGTTAGGACAGAGAAGTCTAGCAGGAGATGAAAAAGCGCGACGCTGAGAATGTGCCCTGCCGGATGCAGGGCACGCACAGGGCTTAATCCTGCATTAATGCGCTGCGCCCGCCGTCCATGACGATGGTGGTACCGGCGATAAAACCGGCAGCCTGACTGGCTAAATACAGGCACAATTCGCCCACTTCTTCAGACGTACCGATGCGCCCGACCGGGTGTTTCCTGATGGTTTCCTCGCGCGAGGCTTCGCCGTCTTCATGGGCGTCGAACCACAGCTGATTGCCCGCCGTATCAATAAAACCGGGGGCGATCCCTACCGTGCGGATCGCCGGACCCCATTCGATGGTCAGGCTTTGCACCAGCGAAAGCAGGGCGCGTTTGGTGATGTTGTAGGGCGCGCAGCCGGGCATGGTGGAAAACGCGTGATTCGAGGTCATGATCAGGATCACGCCTTTGGATTTTTCCAGCAATGCGCGGCAGCATTTGGCGATATACCAGTGCGAACGCAGGTTGAGATCCAGATTGTGATGCCAGTCTTCCGGTTCGCAGTCGATGCCTTTGAAAACGTTTTTACCGGCATTCGACACCAGCACATCCAGCCGGCCAAAGCGTGTTTCTACCTCTCTGATGAAATTCGCGATGGCGTCCGTTTTGGTGATATCGACGGAATAATAAAAGAACTGCTCCGGGAACTGCGCCTGCAATTTCATGGCGTGCGGGGCGTTATCCGCAGAAGAAAATGCGCAGCCAATCACGATGTCACCGTGATCCAGGAAGGTGCGTGCGATGGCGTGAC
Source organism: Rahnella rivi (assembly GCF_019049655.1). Classification (GTDB taxonomy): domain Bacteria; phylum Pseudomonadota; class Gammaproteobacteria; order Enterobacterales; family Enterobacteriaceae; genus Rahnella; species Rahnella rivi. Next base: position 69,421 of record NZ_JAFMOX010000065.1, on the reverse strand, counting down.
CGATGCCCTGGCTGGCACCGGTGACGATCACAACGCGCGGGAATGTAAGCGTGGTAGTCATAAGAACTCCGCAACATTAAAGGGAAAAAGTGCTGATGAAGGTGTCGATCGACTGATGGTCTTCTGCCGTCAGTGTCCAGCCCGGATGGCGGCAGTAGTCGGTGGCGATGATCCTGCGTTTGTGCAAAATGGTTTTCTCCACCTGAATGATGTATTCACAGTGCGTCATCCAGCGGCGGATCCACGGTAAAAGCCGGGCGTGCAGTGCCCGCGCCTGATCGTGTTCGCCTGCCTGCCACAAACGGTAAATCTGCACGTAAATCTCGCTGAACGAACAGCCCGGCATCACGCCTTTGCCGCCCGCGCTGAGCATCTCCGGCATGTATAAACCCGCGTAACCGTTGAGCACACAGGCCTGCGGCGCGCGTTGCAGAAACTCACGGGTGTAATCCACCGGCGGATTGCATTCGATTTTAAACACCGCGTGCGGGTAGCGCCTGGCCACCTCGCTGAGCTTCTCCGGCGTAATCGACAAACCGGTTTCCCCCGGCGCGTACTGCACCATGACCGGAATCTCCACGGCTTCCAACACCGAGAAAATGTGGTGCGAAATCGCGGCGTTATCCGGTTGCAGGAAAAACGGTGGCAGCAGCATCAGGGCATCGGCGCCGCGTTTCTGATAATCCCGCGCCCGTTTCACCGCCACTTCGGTGCTGTGATCGGTGACGGACAGGGCGCGGAAAATGCCGCTGCCGCTCAGCGTGGAAATAAACTGATCGGCGAGCCGCAGCCGTTCGCTGTCCTCGAGTTTGGGGAATTCGCTGGCAATACCAAACAGCGTCAGCCCCTGAATGCCGGTGTCGGCAAGGTGGCCGAGCAGGCGGTCAACGCTCGCGTAATCCGGTTCGCCCTGCGCGGTGAAAGGCAGCGCGGCAATCGGATTGACGCCGCAAATCTGTGAAGATGAATACATCATTACACCTCGTCACGGTCGGCTAAGACCGCGCCCTGTGCGGCCGGTAATGCCCAGCGGCGGTATAAACGCAGGAAGCCGCGTGGCACCTGTTTTTCGACCGGCACCCAGTGTTGGCGGCGCATGGCCAGTACGTCTGCGCTGACGTTAAGCGTCAGCTCGCGGGTCGGAATATTGATGGTGATGATGTCGCCGTTTTCGACCAGCGCCAGATCGCCGCCGTCGCTGGCCTCCGGCGAAATATGGCCGACAAACAGCCCGCGGTTGGAGCCGGAGAAGCGCCCGTCGGTGATCAGCGCGCAGCTGTCAGACAGCCCCATGCCTTCGAGGCATTTCATCGGCTTGTACATTTCCGGCATTCCCGGCCCGCCTTTCGGCCCTTCGTAACGCAGCACCAGCGCACTGCCCGGCGGGATGTCGCCGGAAAGAATGGCGTCCACCGATTCCTGTTCGCTGTTAAACACCACCGCCGGGCCGCTAAAGATCATCAGGTCTTCCGGCACGGCCGCCGGTTTCACCACGCAGCCGAGCGGCGACAGATTGCCATGCAGCACCGCGACACCGGCTTCATTGCGCACCGGGATCGCCAGCGTATGAATGACTTCCGGACGCGAGGTTTCAGGCTGCGTTTCCAGCCACTGGCGCTTGGTCTGGCCGCTGACGGTCAGTGCATCCAGATGCATCAGCGCGCTGATTTCTTTCTCGACCGCCGTCACGCCACCGGCTTCCCAGAAGTCGATCATGTCGTGCTCTGACGCCGGATACAGCGCGGCGACCAGCGGCACGTGATGGCTGAGTTTGTCGAAATCCGACAGCGGCAGATGGCCGTATTCGGCTTCGTAATGAATGGCCTGTAAATGCAGGATGGCGTTGGTGGAGCCGCCGGTCGCCAGCAGGTAAATCATGGCGTTGCGGATAGCGTCCGGCGTGATGATCTGGCGCGCATTCACGCCGCGTTTCACCAGATCTACCGCCGTCTGACCGGTGCGGAAGGCGCATTCCCGGCGCTGCGGCGAAATGGCGGGCAGGGTGCTGCTGCCGGGTAAACTCATGCCCATCACTTCAGCGATGCAGCACATGGTATTGGCGGTGCCGTACATGGTGCAGGAGCCGGGGCCGGGCTCGGCGATATCTTCGATGTGACGGAATTCTGCCTCGTCGATTTCACCGCGCTTTTTCCAGCCGATGGCTTCGGTCACGATGTTGCCGTCCCAGTCTTTGCCGTGATAGCGCGCCGGATACATCGGCCCGCCGTTGACCAGAATCGCCGGAATATCCAGACGTGCCGCCGCCATCAGCATGGCGGGCACGATTTTGTCGCACGAGCCGAGCATCACCATGCCGTCGAAACGGTGGGCGCGCATCATCACTTCGATGGAGCTTGCGATCACTTCGCGGGCGGCCAGAATGTAACGCATGCCCAGATGGCCTTCGGCGATGCCGTCGCACGGCGCAATGGTGCCAAATACCATGCCGACGCCACCGGCTTCGTCAATGCCTTTGAGGACTTCGGCGGTCAGCTCATTGAGGTTCACATGACCGGCGGTGGCGTTGGTGTAGCTGTTCACCACGGCGATCACCGGACGGCGCAGTTGCTCATCGGTATGCCCCATCGACTTGTACAGCGCGCGTTTCAGTGCGCCGTCGTCTCCGCTTAATACCGGGTTAAAGTGGTCACCACAGGTTCCACATCCGTTACTGCATCCGCTCATACACTGCCTCTTTTTAATGATGATTCAACGCCGCTTTCAGCCGCTGGTTCAGGGCTGCGACGGGGATTAACCAGCCGTGCTGGTAACAAAAATATCAATGGCGCACACAGCAGCAGGAAGGCGGCGAGAATATACAGGCCCATGTTGGTGCTGCCGGTGTTGTCTTTCAGCCAGCCGAGAACGGTCGGGCCGAAGAATCCGGCCAGGTTGCCGACCGAGTTGACCAGCGCGATACCGGCCGCCGCCGCGGTGCCGGAAAGCAACGTGCCGGGGAGGCTGATGTAGGTGGGGATAAGCGCCAGCGTGCCGGACATGGCTAAGCAAATCCACGCCATCATCCATACCGTTGAGCCGCTGCAATAGGCGCTCAGGCTCAGGCCGACCGCGCCAATAATGGCGGGAATGGCGATATGCCAGCGGCGTTCACGGCGTAAATCTGAGTGGCGGCTGTTCCACACCATAAACACGGCGCCGAACACGTAAGGCAGGGCGGCGAGCAGGCCGATGTGAAAATCATCGGTCACGCCGGAGGTTTTGATGATCGACGGCAGCCAGAAATTAATGCCGTAGTAACCGATGTTAAAGCTGAAGAAAATCAGCGCCAGCAGCCAGACGTAGCCATTTTTAAACATCATTTTCAGGCTTTGCGGCGGTTTACCGGCATTGGCTATCAGGCTGCGCTGACGGTCTGTTTCCAGATCCTCGGCGACAATCTGTTTCTCTTGTGCACTTAACCAGCGGGCGGCGTTGACGTCGTTATCAAGATATTTCAGTACCACAAAAGCCAGCAGGAAAGAGGGGATCGCCTCCACCACAAACAGCCATTGCCAGTTGTGCAGGCCATCGACGCCCTCAAAGGTTTTCAAAATCAAACCGGACAGCGGGCTGCCAATGATGGTGGACAACGGCGTGACCAGAATGAACAGGCCGAGCGTGCGTGCCGAGCGCCACGACGGAAACCACAGCGTGAGATAAAAGACGATACCGGGGAAGAAACCGGCTTCGGCCACGCCGAGCAGGAAGCGCAGCACATAGAATTGCATCGGCGTGGTCACAAAGATCATCGCCGCTGACAGCACCGCCCAGCTGATCATGATCCGCGCTATCCAGAAGCGCGGGCCGTAGCGTTGCATCATCAGGTTGCTCGGCAGTTCAAACAGGAAATAGCCGATGAAAAAGATACCGGCACCCAGCCCGTACACCGTGTCGCTGAAGTTCAGCGCATCCTGCATATGCAGTTTGGCAAAACCGATATTGACGCGATCCAGATACGCGAAGAAGTAGCACAGAATTAAAAACGGGATCAGGCGACGGGTGATTTTGCTGTACACCGCGTCAGCTCTGTTTTCAGAATGAATAATCGCCATAGGTTCTGATCTCTTCATTTCCCCCGCCGTCAGGAAGGGGAAAACGGGGTTAGTAAAGAGAGCTGCCGATATTTCTCAGAGGCAGGCCGGCCATCAGGTTTTTCTCGATATTTTCCAGCGAGATGTTTTTGGTTTCAGGCACGAAAAGCAGGGTGAGGATGATGCACAGGACGTTCAGCACGGCGTAGAGCCAGAAGGTGCCCGCGCTGCCCACCGAGTCGATAAGCGTCAGGAAGGTCGCGCCGATAATGGTGTTGGCGATCCAGTTCGCCATGGTGGAGCAGGTAACGCCGAAATCGCGCCCGGCCAGCGGCTGGATCTCTGAACACAGCACCCAGATCAGCGGCCCGGCGCTCATGGCAAAACCGGTGATGAAAATCAGCAACAGGATGACGGCGGTGTATTGCTGCACCGGGCTGGTGATGCCGATGAAGAACATGTAACCCAGTAACGCCATGCAAATCGCCATCACGCTGAAACCGAGTTTGAGGATCGGCTTGCGTCCCCAGCGGTCTACCAGACCGATCGCAATGAACGTCGCCAGCACGTTGGTTAAACCGGCGATCACCGTGCCCCACATCTGCTGTTGGGTGGAGGCAAAACCGGCAATGGCAAAGATTTTCGGTGCGTAATACATGATGACGGTCATGCCGGTGAACTGCTGCATGAACTGCAATAACACGCCGAGGCAGGTGGAGCGGCGAAAATGACTGCTGGCACGAAACAGCTGCCAGCCGCGCTGGCTTACCTTCACGCTTTCGCGGATGGCGTCCAGCTCGGTGTGCGCTTCCCTTTCGCTGGAGCGCAACAGCAGCAACACTTTCTGCGCCAGCGCATGTTTGTTTTTCATCATCAGCCAGCGCGGGCTTTCCGGCAGGGTGAGAACCCCGGCAAACAGCACCAGCGCCGGAAAGGTGATGATGCCCAGCATCCAGCGCCAGTTGCCGCTTTGGCTGAAGGCCGTGTCGGAGAGAAACGCCACCAGGATCCCGATGGTGATCATCAGCTGATACATGGAAATCATGCTGCCACGGATATGTTCCGGCGCGATTTCAGACAGATACAGCGGTGCGACGAACGAGGCGACACCGACCGCCGCGCCGAGCAGGAAACGCGAGACGATCAGAGTCTGCAAATCAGGGGCAAAGGCGCAACCGACCGACCCTGCGACAAAAAGCGCTGCGCCAATCAGCAGCGTTTTTTTACGTCCGATACGGGTACACATCGGGCCGCTGCACAGTGCGCCCAGCGCCGCGCCGACCATCATGACGCTGACCACCATTTCCTGCTGATGGCTGCTCAGCCCGAATTCCTGTGCCAGAAACGGTAAAGCGCCCGCGATCACGCCCATATCCAGCCCGAACAGCAGACCGGCCAGCGCGGCTAAAAAACACACCAGCAACGTTTGCCGGTTGGTGCGGGGAACAGAGTGTGGAATTGCATGTGTCGTCATACGAAACCTCGGAGGTCATTTTATGTTTTTATTGGGATGTGTAGGGAAAGCAGAGTGGCCGCTGTCAGGTGGTTTTACGGCTCAGCAGCGCTTCATGCGCCTGATGCCACGCGCCCTGATAAGCCAGCGCGCGTTCGCGCAGTGCGGTCAGGGAAATGCCCGGCTGATAGAGGCCACCGCCCAGGCCGAAACCGCGTGCGCCAGATTGCAGATACCTGTGCATTTGTGCGGGATCGGCGCTGATCCCGCCGACCGGCAGGCACAGGGTTTTTTCCGGTAATACCACCAGCATCGCTTTGGTGATGGCCGGGGTGATCATCTCCGCCGGAAACAGCTTCAGGGCGCTGGCACCGGCATTCAGCGCGGCAAAGGCTTCGCCCGGCGTGGCGACGCCCGGAAGGCTGACTAAACCGAGCGCACAGGTGGCGCGGATAACCGAAAGATCGGGGTTCGGGGAGATAATCAGCTGACCCCCGGCTTCCGCCACCTGATGCACCTGACGTTCGCTGAGCACGGTACCCGCGCCGACAAAACCGTTATCACCGACGGTTTTCGCCATGATGGCGATCGACTCCAGCGGTTGCGGGCTGTTCAGCGGCACTTCCAGCCAGGTAAATCCGCATTCCAGCAGGGTACGCGCCACGCCTTCAGCTTCGGCGGGCGTCACACCCCGTAAAATGGCAATCAGCGGCAACCGGCATTGCTGCCAGCGGGTGGAAAAATTCAGTGCATTCATGTGCGTTCTCCGTTCAGGCTGCGGCAGATAGCGGCCATGCCTTCAATAAAACAGTCATTGCCGTCAGCCGGTTGCAGGCTGATGCCCATCTGGCTGGCAGCGCGGGTGTAGCGTTCGGTTAATGCCGGGGAACCGACGATCCACGCCTGCGTTTCCGGCAGGGCCAGCAGCTCTGCGCCAATGAGTAAACCGGAGAGGTAGCTGGCAACGTCTGCAGGAGGCAGCGTGCCGTCGAGCCGCAGGGTGCGCGCCGAGAACAGCGCATTGCTGAGAAACGGTGCTGCGGGCGCATGACTGACGCCAAGCGCAAAGGCGCTGGCATCGTCTGACGGCTCAGGCAAATCCCGGCCCAGCAGCGAATGGTTGAGCATCACGGCGTAGATTTCGCCGGTCATAAAGGTGCTGAAATGACGGATCTGGCCGTTCAGCAGGAAGGCATGTTTGCTGTGCGTACCCGGTAAAATCACACAGTGCTGCGCCTGCGGGTGCAGTGCCGCCAGCCCGGTCAGCTGGACTTCCTCTCCGCGCATCACGTCGGGCAGGCCGAACGCGTTTGGGCCGCTGACGCCCGCGATTATCTGGCACGGGCTTCCCCACGGCGTGTTCACCGTGGCGACCTGCGCGGCGAGCTGCTCACCTCCGGCGGGCAGGGCGACGTAAGGCACTTCCAGCCAGCCTTGCTGTGAGCCGACCATTCCCGCCATCAGCAGCGGCAGCCTGGGGTACTCGTCCAGCCACGGCTGAATCAGAGGCTGCAACGCCGCCGCAAACTGCCGGTCGGGTACGTTAAGCAGGCCGCAGGGGGCGTGAGTCGTGGCAACACAGAGGGAATCCTTCATCAGGAACGCCCGAAAATTCGAGGTTCCCCAGTCAATGGCAATCCAGTGTTTGTGCATGGCATTCTCATTCTTGAGTTACAACAATATAAATCTTGTATGACAAGAATGATGGGTGAGAAATAACCTTATTACTGTGAGGGAGATCGGAAGTTAGCGAATCAGGCGGGAAAAGCGTTAAAAGAAGTGTTGATACTTTTCGGGGATCTCACGCCAGATATGTTTGTGCGCGGCGCTGAGTAAGATGTGGCGCATGCACTGGCGCGCCTCGTCGACCTGCTTGAGGCGAATGGCTTCGAACAGATCCCGGTGCTGCTGCACGGCATCCTGCGTCAGAGTGAGATCCTCTTCGAGGGTATGCTTAAAAGAGAGCAGCATCGCCGCAGACAGCGCGCTGCCGACGGAGGAGAGGAACGGGTTATGGCAGGCTTTGAGCACCGCCGTATGAAAAGCCAGATCGCCCTGTTCAAACTGGGCGGCAGAACCCTTTTGCTGCCCGGACTGCATGGCGTGCAGCGCATTTTCGATGGCGGCGAGATCGTTTCCGTTGGCATTGAGCGCCGCCATGGCCGCGACGTCCGGTTCGAAAATCAGGCGCGTGAGCATCAGTTGCTCAACCAGTTCGGATTCAATCCCGACGTCTTCCAGCCATGAGAGCACGTCGGCATCCAGAAAACTCCACTGCTCGCGCGGCGTGACGATACTGCGGCGCTTGGCCTGGATCAGTAACATGCCTTTTGCCCCCAGCACCTGAAGCGCGTTGCGAACCGACGTGCGCGACGCCTCGTACTGCTGCGCCAGCTCATTTTCTCCCGCAATCGGCATGCCAACGGCCAGCTCACCACGAATAATACGCAGCGCTAAATCGCGGGTAATGGATTCTGAAACGGAAGCGGTGAGTTTGTTCATGAAGTTTCCGGTGAGGCAGCGGCAACAAGACGCCGGGTGATTAAGTCACTGTAATGGCGACATGTTACACCGCAATCTCTCATAACCCAACCGGCTGCGGATACAAGCCTTTGCGCTTCCATTTCACATCGACCACCGACTGGCCGCTGTGGATTTTTCCCTGCAACAGCAGATTAAACTTGGCGCTGGTGGCGCGCATTAAGCGGCTTTGCAGGATATACACCGCCTCCGTGCCGAGCTCGCGGCAGGGCAGCAGCATCGAGGTGAAATTCATCGGCGTCGCGGTTTTCATCTCATGGGCGAAATCCATGCTCATCAGTGAAATATCTTCCGGAACCCGGATGCCCATTGCGGTCAGTGCTTCCAGCGTGGCGTGGGCAATCGGCGTACTGCCGCAGACTATCGCCGAGGGCAGCGTTTCCCGTTTATGTTCGCGCAGGTATTTATCAATGCTTTCCCGCGCCTGCTCCTTGCCATTACCTTTATTGATCAGCAGATGAGTGGCTTCATCAAAAGCAATGTGATGTTCAAGACAGGCGCGTTTGAAACCGTCCAGACGCTGCATCATGGTTTCCCGCCGCAGATCGGTGAACAGCAATACCGGCCTGTGCCCCTTCTGGAATAAATAATGTGCCGCGCTGTAGCCGATGGAATAGTGATCGGCGGAAACACAGTCGAGGCGCATTTCGCTGTCTTTCGCGTTAATCATCACCACCGGTTTATTGGATTCCGCCGCCAGCCGGTACAGCATCACATCATCAATGCCGATAATAATAATGCCATCCACATCCGACTGGCTGAGCGCCTGCATGAAACCGGCGATATCCGGATCATTCACCGTCAGCGCGCATTTTCGCACGTGAATGTCGAAACGGCTGACCTCCGCCGTTATTTCCTGAATGGCTTCATAATAATAGAGATCTTCATGGGGAGAGAATGCAGCCGGTGGCGCGCAAATTAACAGAGTATTCATTAACAGGCGGCTGGCGGGAATGTCGCGCAAAATACCCATATTTCTGGCATGGGTAAATACTTTTTCTTTTGCCTGCGGGCTGACATTCGCTTTGCCAGCTAATACCCGGGAAACAGTGCTGGGAGAAAGCCCCGTTAACTCGGCTATTTGCCTGATTTTTAATTTTCCTGTCATTTTGTGATCAACGCCTCATTAGCTTATGGACTTATTACCACGTGTAACTGTTTGTAATTCATCAGCTATTCATCATCATAGCAAATCCGAAATGCCGCGCTGCAATTCCTGTCACAAATACCGATTGTTGGAAAAAAATGCCATTACTATTCTCTCAGCAATAAGTGTTGCAGCAGATTTTAAGTATTTATCCGCGCCAGATGAAATGACGAAACACGTAAAATCAGTCATTAAATCAGCAAGGTGACGGCTGCCCATCAGTCTGAAATCAGGAATAAAATAATGCTGAAAATAGCGATCGTTGGTACCGGTAATATTTCACATAACCATATTCAGGGATATTTGCAGTTTGCTGACCGTTGTCAGATTGTCGCGCTGGTGGATATTTATCCTGAGAAAGCCGAAGAGAAGAAACGGCATTACGGCCTGACAGAGGCCAAAGTCTATGCCAGCCATCAGGATATTCTCGGCGACCCCGACATCGACGTTTTTGACATCTGTACGCCGCCGTATGTGCATGCACAAATTTCAATTGATGCGCTGACCGCGGGCAAACATGTGCTTTGTGAAAAGCCGATGGCGGCATCATTACAGGAATGCGATGCGATGATAAGCGCTGCGCAGGCGAGCGGCAAAACGTTGTCGATCATTGCCCAGAACCGCTTTACCGATGCGTTCTGGCGGCTGAAAAAAGTCATCGATTCCGGCGAAGCGGGCAAAGTCTGCCATGCGCAGGTGGACTCTTTCTGGTGGCGCGGCCACTCGTATTACGATTTGTGGTGGCGCGGCACCTGGGAAAAAGAGGCAGGTGGTTGCACGCTCAATCACGCTGTTCACCATATTGATGCGATTCAGTGGATGCTGGGTTTCCCGTCGGAAGTGGTCTCGATGATCACCAATGCCGCGCACGACAATGCCGAAGTGGAAGATCTCTCGGCGGCGATTTTCAAATATGACTCCGGTGCGCTGACCCAGCTGACCGCCTCGGTGGTGCATCACGGCGAAGATCAGAAGATGGTGATCCAGGGCGAGCGCGCGCGGATCTCCGCGCCGTGGGACACTTTCGCCAGCATTTCTGCACCTAACGGTTTCCCTGTCGAAGCGCGTGATACGGCGCGGGAAAACCGTCTCAACGACATTTATCAGTCCATTCCTGCGCTGACGTACACGCTGCACACCGGTCAGATCGACAATTTCCTCACTGCGCTGGAAACCGAAACCGCACCGCTGGTCGACGGCGTGCAGGGCAAACGCTCGCTGGAGCTGATTGCCGCGATTTATAAATCCGCCATCACCCGCTGCATTGTGACGCTGCCGATTTTGCCGTCGGATCCTTTCTATCAGACCGGCGGGCTGGTGTCGCTGGCACCGCACTTTTATGAGAAATCCGCCTCCGTGGAAAACTTCGCCAATGAAGAGGCGATCCCGCTGGGCAAAAACATGGATAAAGGAGCCTGAAGATGAGCATTCAAGACGGGATGAACTATGCGCCGGTCGGGAAACCGCAACCGGTAGTGAAGCCGGGCGAGTTTGTGATGGCGGCGGCGGCGCTGGATCACGGGCATATTTACGGCATGTGTAACGGGCTGATTGAAGCCGGTGCCAGCCTGAAATGGGTTTACGACCCGGATCCGGAAAAGGTGCAAAAATTTGTCAGCCAGTATCCGCAGGTGGCGGTGGCAGATTCACTGGAAACGATCCTCGCCGACAGAGAAGTTCAGCTGGTGGCGGGCGCGGGCGTGCCTTCTGAACGCTGCGCCCTTGGGCTAAAAGTGATGGAGGCCGGTAAAGATTATTTCACCGATAAAGCACCGCTGACCACGCTGGAACAACTGGCCGCGGCAAAAGCAAAAGTGGCTGCCACCGGGCGAAAATATGCGGTTTATTACAGCGAGCGGCTGCACGTTGAGAGCGCGGTTTTCGCCGGACAACTGGTGCAGGAAGGGGCGATCGGGCGGGTTATCCAGACGCTGGGCACCGGGCCACACCGCGAAGGCCAAGGCCGCCCGGACTGGTTTTACGAACGGGAAAAATTCGGCGGCATTCTGTGTGATATCGGCAGCCATCAGATCGAACAGTTCCTGTTTTACACCGGCAACCGCAACGCCCGCGTGGTCGCCGCGCAGGCGATGAATTTTAACCATCCGGTGTCCCCGCGTTTTGAGGATTTCGGCGACGCGATGCTGGAAGGCGACAACGGCGCACGCGGTTATTTCCGCTGCGACTGGTTCACGCCAGACGGGCTGAGCACCTGGGGCGACGGACGTCTGACGCTGCTGGGTACCGAAGGCTACATCGAGATGCGCAAATATGTCGATATCACGCGCGGCGAGCAGGATGTGGTGTATCTGGTGAATCAGCAGGGCGAGTTCCGCTATCCGGTATCAGGAAAAGTGGGCTTCCCGTTCTTCGGCCAGCTGATTCAGGATTGCCTGAATCGCACCGAAAACGCCATGACCCAGGAGCATGCGTTTAAAGCCGCCGAGTTGTGCGTGCGGGCGCAGATGCTGGCAAATCAGGCGGGACAATCGGTGTAATCCGGAGGCGCGTCATGAAAACCATTAATGCGGCCATCATCGGTTGCGGGGCTATTCACACCTGCCATGCCGGGGCGATCCTGCAAAATCCGGCCAGCCGTTTACAGGCCATTGCCGAATGCGATGTTGAAAAAGGCCAGGCGCTGGCGCAGCAGTATCAGTGTGCGTTTTACGCCGATTACGCCGAAATGCTGCGCGATCCGCACATTGATGTGGTGCATATTTGCCTGCCGCATTATCTGCATCAGGAGGCCATTCTCGCCGCACTGGCGGCGGGAAAACACGTATTTACCGAGAAACCGGCGGTACTCAATCCCGGCGAAATCAAGGCGGTTAAAAAAGCGCTGACCGACTCGGGAAGGCTGCTCGGAGTGTGTTATCAGAACCGGCTTAACCCGTCGAGCCAGAAAATCCACGCGCTGCTGGCAAGCGGCGCGCTGGGCAAAATGCTGAGCATTAAAGCCGTGCTGACCTGGTCACGCGGCGGAGCCTACTACAGCAAGAGCCCGTGGCGCGGGCATTTCGCGACCGAAGGCGGCAGTCTGCTGATCAATCAGGCGATCCACACACTGGATCTGATGCAGTGGTTTGGCGGCGGCGTTCGGGCGATAAAAGGTGTGGTGGACAGCCATTTTCTGGGGGAGGTGACCGAGAACGAAGACACCGCCATGGCCAGCCTGATACTGGCGAATGGTGCACGCGGGCTGTTTTATGCCAGCAACTGTCACAGCACCGATTCCCCGCTGCTGCTGGAAATCCACTGTGAAAACGGGCTGCTGCAACTGCACCATAACGCGCTGTGGCTGATCTCAGGAGAAAATAAAACGCTGCTGGTCAGCGATCACAGCCCGGCAGGGCAGGGGAAAAGTTACTGGGGCGACAGCCATCGTCAGGCCATTAATAATTTCACGCACTCTGTCCGGTCTTTCGAGAACAGAAACCTTGAAGATGATAATTATACCTCTCTGGATGAGGCCGATATTTCCCTCAAGATGGTTGAGGCGATTTATCGTTCCTCACAATTAAGACAATGGATCACGCTTGAATAAATAATATTAATAATAACCCTACATTCACAGGATAATAAAAATGAAGCCTACTGAACGCAGAGTCGGTTACGGCACGGCCATAGGTTATGGCGTGACGGATTTATTTGGTGGCGGTGCATTCGCCGTTATTGGTACCTGGCTTTTATTCTTTTATACGACCTATTGTGGATTATCCGTATTAGAGGCCGGGTCAATATTCGCCATTGCCCGCGTCATCGACGCCATATTAAGTCCGATCATGGGCTACATCACCGATAATTTCGCCAACACCTGGCTTGGGAAAAAGTTTGGCCGCCGCCGGTTTTTCCTGCTGATCAGTTCCCCGCTGATGTTCCTGTATGCGCTGGTCTGGGTAACCGACATGAGCTACTGGTATTATCTCGGCACCTATCTCTCTATCGAGTTGCTTTCGGCCATGGTGCTGGTGCCGTGGGAGACGCTCTCTTCTGAAATGACCAACCGCTTTAGCGAACGCACCCGCCTGTCAGGCGTACGCATGATCTGCTCCCAGCTCGGTGGCCTGCTGGCGGTGTCGATCCCCGGTGTGATTATGCAATTCACCGGTAAAGATAATCCGATGACGTACACGTATACCGGTATTATTTTCGCCTGTATTTTCTGCGTCGCGGTCTTTACCACCTGGATGTGTACCTGGGAAGCCAAAGACGTGCGGGAAGAGTTTGAGCCGGAACCGCTGGGCGCAAACAGCGGCGGATTGCTGCACCATTTAAAAAGCCTGGCGCTGGATCTTCTTTCCTCCTTTAAAATACGTATGTTCCGCCAGCATATTATTATCTATATTTTCTCTTTTACCGCACTGGACGTATTTGGTGCCGTCTTTACTTATTACGTGGTGTACGGATTACATCTGAGTGCGTCGGCGGTATCGGGATATTTAACCGTCGCGGCATTAGCCTCCGTGCCTTCCACCTTTATTTTTATGATGCTGCTGGAAAAAATCAATATGTCACCTTCCGGCGCATTACGGCTGGCTTACGGCATTATTTTCTGCGTACTGGCATTCCTGTTTTATGTGTATATCACCGAAATGACGGTGTCTGTTTTGCTGTTCTCGGCAGTGTTCGCGGTGTTCGGTTTTGCCCGCGCCGGGCTTTATTATATTCCGTGGAATATCTACAGCTTTATTCCCGACGTGGATGAAATCGTCACCAAAAAACGTCGCGAAGGGATATTTGCCGGTGTGATGGTACTGACCCGAAAAAGCACCGTGGCGCTGGCAATTATGCTGATCGGCATCGTGTTGCAGGAGAGCGGTTTCGTTAAAGGGCAGGGTATGCAACCGGTCAGCGCGCTGCATGCGATTATCGGGCTAATGATATTCGCCACCGCCGCACTGCTGGCCGTCAGTTTTTACATGACGTTCAAATTTAAACTGACGCGTGACACCCACAAAACGCTGATCAAAGAGGTCGCGCGTCTGAAACTGGGCGGCGATCTTGCAGACTGCACGCCGGAGTGCCAGAAAGTGATCAAAGACCTGACCGGCTATGAGTACAGTGAAGTCTGGGGCGCAAGTGCCAGGGGAAAAGTGCTACGCAGTGAAGTGACGGGGTAGCGTGAAAAGGCGGGCAGCGCGGCTGCCCGCTCACGGCTACTGCGCGGGCAGGGTCTGATTCCCGTCTCCCAGTGCGCGCTGCATAAATACGGTATCCAGCCAGCGGCCATGCTTGAACCCCACCGAGTGCAGGGTCCCTTTTATCTGAAAACCGGCCGCGAGATGCAGATTGATCGACGCGGTATTGTCGCTGTCGCCGACGTTTCCAATCAACTGACGAAAGCCGTGAGTTTCCGCCCAGTCGATGGCGCGGCGAAGCAGCGCTTTACCCGCTCCCCGTTTCTGAAAACCGGGATCAATATAAATAGAATCTTCCAGCGTGAACCGGTAAGCGAAACGCTCGCGATAACGGCCAAGATAGCAAAATCCTTTCACTTCCCCTTCATGCAGCACCACCAGCCACAGCAGACCGGCCTCTTTGATTTTTTTCAGACGGGCGGAGATTTCACTTTGCTCAGGCGGTTGAGTCTCGAACGAGGCCGTTCCGTGAATGACGTGCCAGGCATAAATTTTTTGCATCGCGGAAACATGTTGTTCATCCGCCTCAATAATTTCCATTCTTCCTGCTCCGCAGAGGGTGCCAAATCACTACTTTTTGCGTAAACAGGGCCCGAAGGCAAACTGTTTTTGACAGGTATAAGTAAAACGTCTGGATACCCCTGCCGGCCACTGTTCTGTGTTTATACTTTTTTCTTCTTATCGATACTTTTTTGGTTTTTTAATCACCGTCGGTCCTCCTGTTATAGTCAGTGTCTTTGCACATTAGCGCTTATTTTTTAAGGATAAAGAGTGAAACTGACAACCTCTCATTTTCGGGCCGGAGCCCTGGTTTTGCTGGCGGGTTTACTGCTGGCAGGCTGTGACCAAAAAAGCAGTGATTCGAAACATATTAAGGTGGGGGTGATTAACGGCGCCGAGCAGGATGTGGCGGAAGTGGCTAAAAAAGTCGCCAAAGAGAAATACGGTCTGGAGGTCGAGCTGGTCGGTTTCAGCGGTTCGTTACTGCCGAACGATGCCACCGAGCATGGCGATCTGGATGCGAACGTTTTCCAGCATCGCCCGTTCCTTGAACAGGACAATAAAGCGCATAACTATCATCTGGTCGCCGTCGGTAATACCTTCGTTTTCCCGATGGCCGGTTATTCAAAGAAAATTAAAACCGTTGATCAACTCAGCGAAGGCGCGACGGTCGCGATCCCGAATGATCCGACCAATCTCGGGCGTGCGCTGTTGCTGCTGCAAAAAGAAAAACTGATCACCCTCAAAGAGGGAACCGGCCTGCTGCCGACGGCGCTGGATATCACTGCAAACCCGCATCACCTGAACATTATGCAGCTGGAAGGTGCGCAGTTACCGCGCGTACTGGACGACCCGAAAGTTGACGTGGCGATCATCAGCACCACCTACATTCAGCAAACCGGACTCTCGCCGGTGCATGACAGCGTGTTTATCGAAGATAAAAACTCTCCCTACGTCAATATTCTGGTCGCGCGGGAAGACAACAAAGAGGCGCAGAACGTGAAGGAGTTTCTGAATTCTTACCAGTCGCCAGAAGTGGCGAAGGCGGCAGAGAAAATCTTTAACGGTGGCGCGGTGCCAGGGTGGTAACAGGCGGTTGAGGTGTCAGACAGGCGCTGAACCGCGCCTGTCTGACCGAAGCGTCACATCATGGTGCCGCTTTATTTATGTTGTTTCGCAAACTCTTCTTTGGCTTTCTTCAACTGCTGCTGGAAGGCATCGTTGGTGTGAAGCGTGGCGACCACCGCGGAGCCGACGATGCGGGCGGCATCGACATCGCTTTGCCAGTGGTATCCGCAGATCACACGGCTCTGGCCCAGATCATAACCGCGCTGAAGGATTTGATCCTGACGTTGCGGGTTGATTTCAGTCAGTACCAGCGCTGTCGCCCAGCCGATAGAGGTGTGGCCGGAAGGATAGGATCCGTTCTTCGACAGCTTATCTTGCTCGGTGGTGTTACAGGTCGGCACGCCGTAGAATGCAAACGGACGAATGCGCATGTACTTCTCTTTGGCTGAGCGGGTCGCCAGATCGCCGGCATCTTCAATCATATTGGTCAAAAGCTTGTGCAACTCCGGCGTATCTTTGGCTGTGATCGGCGAGCCGAACGCACCGGAGAAGGCATTCGCCACGCCGCCGCCGCTCAGGTTAGCGTCTTCAGCAGCCTGTTTGCCGCGCTCGGTTGAACGCAGCAACCGGCCCTGTTCATACATGGCCTGATCGTTGAGAAACGCGATACTGCCAACGGCAGGTGGCGGCGGAAGCAACGTCAGGCTGTTGATCGCCTGATCGTTTTTCAGATAGTAAAGGTCTGGTTTGGTGGTCGCATCGTTGCCGGTGAGGGCGAATGCATTGACAGAAAACAGGCTGGCGAGGCAAAAAGTAGTCAAAGTCTTCATCAAAGTTTCCTTACTTACATCTTAGATTTCATTACGAACTCATTTCCGTAACATTTTTTAACATGTGTAAGTAAAACAAATTTTTTGCAGGAAAGTTTGCGTGAGATCTCAAAACTGGGAATTTGTGGAGATTGCTGTCAGTTGAGCCAGGCAGCGACACCCCCGTGTCTGGAACAGGTCCCCCGGCGATGCGTACTGAAACTGTACGTGCCATCCCGGCACTGAGCCGATGCGCCATCGGGCGCGTTACCCGATTTTGTATGCGCCGGACGGTGAATTTCCTGCCCGTCAGAGTTGGTGTAATCCCCTTGCTCGACAAGTTCATTATCCGAAGGCGGAGACTGTGTATGCTGCTTTGCCGTAGCAGTATTGAATAAAAGCGTGATCGCAAAAAGAACAAATCCGAGTAAGCGCATGATGGCACTGCATCCCTGTCGTTGCTGTATGGGTTGTAATTATTTGCGACGAGAATACACCTGAAAACCACATAAACAATGCTGATATTTGAACAGTAGTTGAGCGGCTAAAGAACGTGCATAAGGAGAAGGGGGGATATATTTTTTAGAGCAAGATGAACAGGGCTTGAAGGGGTGAATGGTGTTTCTATACGCGCAGTCCCAACATATTTTAGGTTCTTAAGGTGATTGCGCGGAGTATCTCTCGCTGAGCCCCTGCGGGAATAAATGCCCTCTCATATGAGATTGTCTGTGAGTAACAACAGGAAAAGGTAAGGTGCGTTAGTGAGACATAATTTTGGGAGTTCGCAGAAATCAGCTTGTTGATTGAAAGTTCAAATATGGAGCCGCTGGTCTTAACCTTACATTTTTTCAGTTTTGATTTTATCCCTTACGCTGCCAGAGCACATGGTGCAAGGATTCGCATGTTTTACCCCAACCATATACCACTCCCTTTTCGGTGACTTATTTTCACGTAAAACTGATAAAATTATGCATTACAAAAACTTCAGGTGGGTGCGGTTTAGGGTAATTTTCGTCAAAATTGTGTCTATATTGAAAACATAAATAACATACGGATTTAAATGGAGATTACAGCAATAATGGGTTCTTTATATTAAAAAAACAGGTAGTAATGACATGTTGCTAATAGTGGTGCTTGTAAGTTATTTTGATTATATAGTTAAAGGATATAAGTTGGCTGTGACTAGTCGAGGTTTTTAAACTTAATGTTTTTCATTTTTGAATAATAAGTCTGCTTAGGATTGTTTTGTGATGAAAATCATCAAAAATTTTTAAAAAGCCTTTTCAAAGTAGTTGATTGTAAGTACTGTTAAATGAACTTACACATAGCTAAGGAAAGTAAATGTCTTTAACAGTTTTGAAGAAAGCTATTCAAGAACGAAAGTCTATCTCATTTGAATATAATAAAGAGGGTAAGGTTCCAGGGCAAAGAATTGGTAATCCTCATGCCGTATTTATTTTAAGAAGACTGGATGAGACTGAATCAACAAAAGTCCATATTGTTCAAACTGAAGGTGTTACCGATTCAGTTCCTAACTTCCCTGAGTTTCGTACTTTCGACATATCAGAGTTGTCAGGTGTGGAAATTATAGAGTCCAAAACTCCATTTCCAATCAATGACAAATACAAGCCTGAGTCCGACATGTACAAATATGTAATTGCAAAGGTATAATATGAGTATAAAGCACTCTTATTTGATTGGTCAGGATACTGTAAATGAACTTGTTTTTAATATTTCAGGTTTAGATTCTGAATCTAAAGATGTATCAAGTTTGAGTGCTACTATCTTTGCACATTGTACAATAACTGGAGAGTCGCGATTTACTTGTAATTTAAGTATAGATAATTTGCGTGATTTTTATCAGCATCTTTCTCAGTACCACGCTATACGTGATAATTCGGCTACTAGCACTGGACATTTTATAGAGGTTGTTGGTGATCATCATCAAATAATGAAGGTACTAGAACACTCAGAGAATGCATCACTGATTTTGGCACTTCAACATATAATAAGTAATAGACTTACTAATAGTGATATCAACACTATTCTTGGGCGTAAGGACGCGCTTTCTGAATATGAAGCCATGCTTAATAACGCACAAGATTATAGAGAAGGGCATTGGCAAGCGTTTTTTGAAAGAAATGAATGGATATTTGGATACGGTTTAAGGTACAAGTATCTGAAAATACTTCAGAGGGAAGCCCATGTTGCAGGTGAAGATGTAAGCGGTTCTAATAGTGTAATAACAGATTTTTTGATCTCAGACTCAAAGTTTACTAAAATAGTGGAGTTAAAGACTCCTATGACGAAACTATTTTCGACGAATCAGAATAGAGCTGACTCTTGGCGACTGTCTAATGATCTAACGGATGCAGTTAGTCAAATATTGACACAAAAAGCAAATTGGGAAGTTAAAAGTCAAAGTAAGAATTATACTTCTGATGACAAGTTAATCTCTGAGGAAACATATGATACAGAGTGTATATTAATTATTGGTTCACTTTCTAGTCTTGAAGGTTCTCCAAAGGAGTTAGCAATTAAAAGAAAAACACTTGAGCTGTATCGTCGAAATATGAAAAATATTGACATATTGTTTTATGATGAGTTGTTAGAAAGAGCTAAATTTATTGTACATAGTGCTGAAATATTGGAGGATGCTAAAGATAGCGTGTTAAAACTCACCTGAAAGATAGATTGGAGAAATCTATTTTTTAATTTGTTAATTGTATTTTTAAATTTTAATATTTTCTGAATATATTTACTTCACTGTTTTTCTACCTTCAAAATTCTGTGCATGCTTATAAGTCCCACGAATTGAGTTCTTATCAACATGCGCAAGCTGTAACTCCATTCAAGTACTACAAAACCTTCCATATGCAAGTCAGTGCTCATGGTGTGCCTGAATCCATATCCTGTCGCTTTGCCATGATATCCAAACAGTTTGAGCACCTTATTGATGTACCCATCACTCTTCGGCTTGCTGGCATCATTACGCCCAGGAAACACGAGCTGATAACGCTATATTAATGTTCCAAACTGACTTACGAAGCTCTCATAAGACATTTTTAAAACAAACTGTCTGCATCGAACCTGAGTTATACGCAATTAAATACACATTTGTGCGAGCTTATACTGCATTCTCTTTGATATGTTGAGACGTGGCTTTAGATTATGGATTTGAAATGTATGGCTTTTCGCACTTAGAAAGGCGTGATGGGAAGTGAAAATGGTGTCCCCTACAGGAATCGAACCTGTAACTAGCCCTTAGGAGGGGCTTGTTATATCCGTTTAACTAAGGAGACACGGGCGCCTGTGGAAAGCGCCCGCGTAGTATACTCGTTTTTCTCTCAATAATAAGGCGTTAGCCTGCCGTTTGGTCGTTTCCTCGCCAGTTGCGGCGGTTTTACTGACGTTTACGGCTTCGCGGCCTCTTTCTTCGCGGCTTCCTGTTCCTCTTTTTTGGCTTTGGCTTTCTTCTGGTTACTCATGTCGTTACGGATCTGCGCGTGGCTTATCAGTGCGAAGATAAAGGTGCCACCAGCGATGTTCCCCGCAAGCGTTGGCAGGGCGAACGGCCAGATGAATTCATACCAGGGGATCGCGCCGGAGAACACCAGGTAGAGAACCTCCACCGAACCGACCACGATGTGCGTCAGGTCGCCTATCGCCACCATGTAAGTCATCAGCATGATCACCCAGAGTTTGGCGGCACCGGCTGACGGGATCATCCACACCATCGTGGCAATCAGCCAGCCGGACACCATTCCGCCAACAAACATGGCTTCCGGGCCTTTCTCCATGATCTCCAGACTGATGGTGCGGAAGGCTTCGTCAGTGGTGGTGTCGAAGAACGGCACCAGATGGAACGCCAGCGCCGCAATCCCGCCGCCGAGGATGTTGCCGCCCAGCACCAGACCCCATAACCGCAGCAGCAGCAGGATATTTTTGCCGGTCAGTTTTTGCATCACCGGTAAAACCGCCGTCACGGTGTTTTCAGTGAACAGCTGCTGGCGCGCCATGATCACAATAATGAACCCGACGGTATAACCGATGTTCTCGATGAAGAACCGTTCCGGGGAATCCGGCAGGCGTGCGTGCAGAATGCCTTTCGCCATTAATGACGCGCTGATGGAAAGCCCGGCGGCGATGGCTGACCACAATAAAGCCTGCCCGTCGCGCTCCAGCTCTTTCTCACCTTCCATGCGGATAACTTCGTGTACCGCTGCGGCTTTGGACGGCAAATTGTCCTCGCCGGTTTCGATCTCTTTGCCCTGTGCGTGCTCGTCGCTGTCGACGTCACTGTTGCCCTGTTTTTTGTGCTCTTGTTGCATGGTGATTCCTTCGGTGTGCCGCAAGGCGGCTTTAAAATGTGTTCAGGGATAAGCATAGGCGAGACAACGCGTTTATGAGCAAATATACATAAAAGTTACAAAGCATTAACCCATGAACCTTATGGGACAATTTGTGGATTGTGTGCTGGATTTCAGGGTTTTCAGCCATGTAAACTGTGGCACCTTGCGCTGCGTCGCCTCTGACGCCTGTGATATGATGCGTACTTGTGAAAAATAAGAGATATCCTCATGTTTGAAGCCCTTAATCTGAGTTGTGTTCGCGATGAGCGAACCTTGTTCAGCGGCTTAAGTTTCACCCTCGAACCGGGTGAAATCGTGCAGATTGAGGGGCGCAACGGCGCCGGTAAAACCAGCTTGATGCGCATTCTTGCCGGGCTTTCCTCTGCGGACGCCGGTGAAGTTCGCTGGCAGGGCGTGAATACCCGCCGTCAGCGCGACGTTTTTCATCAGCATCTGTTGTATCTCGGCCACCAGCCCGGCGTAAAGTCAGTGCTTACTGCGTTTGAAAACCTTGCCTTTTATCTGTCTGTTAACCGCCCGTCCGGAAAGGCTGAAGCCGATGCCGGGGCGATTTATCAGGCATTAGACAATGTCGGGCTGCTGGGGTACGAGGATGTGACCGTGGCGCAAATGTCCGCCGGACAGCAGCGCCGCGTTGCCCTGGCGCGTTTATGGCTGAGCACCGCGCCGTTGTGGATCCTTGATGAACCGCTGACCGCCATTGATAAACAAGGCGTTGCCACGCTGATTAATCTGTTTGAACAACACGCAGAGCAGGGCGGCATGGTGCTGCTGACCACGCATCAGGATTTGCAGGGCGTGAGCCGTGACGTGCGAAAACTCCGTCTGACCAGCGAAGAGCTGGCGTGACGCCTGGGGAAATGAGACGGAATGTTTACTAAAGTCCTGCGACGCGAACTGAAAATTGCCTTTCGCAAAAGCGCCGAAATTATCAACCCGCTGTGGTTTTTCCTGATTGTGATCACTCTGTTTCCGTTAGGCATTGGCCCGGAGCCTAAACTGCTGGCGCGGATAGCACCCGGTATTGTCTGGGTCGCGGCGCTGTTGTCTTCGCTTCTGGCGCTGGAAAGGTTGTTCCGTGATGACTATCTCGATGGCACGCTCGAGCAACTGCTGTTACTGCCTTCGCCGCTGGCGCTCACGGTTGTGGGGAAAGTATGTGCTCACTGGGTGGTGACCGGTCTGCCATTACTGCTCCTGTCACCGCTGATTGCTTTACTGCTTTCGCTGGATTTTGAAACCTGGAAAGCAGTCGCGCTGACCCTGTTACTGGGCACGCCGACGCTGAGTTTTATCGGCGCGATTGGCGTGGCGCTCACCGTCGGGCTGCGCAAAGGCGGCGTGCTGCTCAGCCTGCTGGTGCTGCCGCTGTATATTCCGGTACTGATATTTTCCACCGGCGCGATTGATGCGGCGTCGATGTCGATGCCGATCGACGGTTATCTGGCTATCCTCGGCGCGATGCTGGCGGGCAGTGCGACGTTAGCGCCCTTCGCCACGGCGGCGGCGCTGAGAGTGAGCGTCCACTGACAGTTGTGTCTGTGCGCCGTGTGAAGTGGAATTATTTTACCTGTCGTTACAATACGGAAGAAAAAACGCAACCTTTGACTAACATCACATTTCTCTATGATCAAAAATAGAGAGATTGCTAAGTAAGTGCGGAAGACCGCAGTCTGACCGCGCAAGAGCCCGATGAGGCTCCACGGCAACCCGCACAGTGACATTTTAGAGTGAGCAACGATAACAATGTGGAAATGGTTACATCAACTCGCAAGGCCTGAACGGCTTTACCACGTCTGTGGCCGGTTCATTCCGTGGCTCGGGCTGCTTGGCATTGCCTGCCTGCTGATCGGCTGGGTATGGGGTTTTGGCTACGCGCCGCCGGATTATCAGCAAGGTAACAGTTACCGGATTATGTATATTCATGTCCCGGCGGCCATCTGGTCGATGGGAATTTACAGCGGCATGGCTATCGCCGCCTTTATCGGGCTGGTGTGGCAGATGAAAATGTCCGATCTGGCCGTGGCTGCCATGGCACCGGTGGGGGCTGTTTTCACGTTTATTGCACTGGTTACCGGCTCTGCCTGGGGCAAACCGATGTGGGGCACCTGGTGGGTGTGGGACGCGCGTCTGACGTCCGAGCTGGTGTTACTGTTCCTCTATCTTGGCGTGATTGCGCTCTACAACGCGTTCGACGATCGCCGTCTGGCGGGGCGTGCGGCCGGTATTCTGGTGCTGGTCGGCGTGGTGAATATCCCGATCATTCATTATTCCGTGCAATGGTGGAACACCCTGCATCAGGGCTCGACCAATATGCAGCAAACCATCGACCCGAGTATGCGCTACCCGCTGCGCTGGGCGATCTTCGGTTATCTGTTCTTCTTTATTACCCTGACGCTGATGCGCTTACGTAACCTGATCCTGGTTCAGGAGCGTCTGCGTCCGTGGGTGGCTGGCCTGCTGAATAAGGAGCGTCGCGGATGAGCCCTGCATTCTCAAGCTGGCATGATTTCTTTGCGATGGGCGGCTATGCGTTTTATGTCTGGCTGTCCGTTGCCGCCACGCTGATTTCCCTGATTGCGCTGGTGGCGCACACTTTCGTGCAGCACCGCCAGATCCTCAATGAGGTCCGCCGCCGTCAGGCCCGCGAAAAACGCATTATTCAGTCTCAGTCTAAAAAACAGCCTGGCGCACAGACGTCAGCGCTGGAACCGGACACCTCCCCGGAGAAGTTATTGTGAATCCACGTCGTAAAAAGCGCATGACGCTGGCGCTGCTGGTGCTGATCGGCCTTGGCCTGAGCATCACGCTGGTGATGTACGCGCTGCGCTCCAATATTGATTTGTTCTATACGCCGGGTGAAATTTTGCAGGGCAAAGGGGAAAACCACGAAATGCCGGAAGTCGGCCAGCGGTTGCGCATCGGCGGCATGGTGATGCCCGGTTCGGTAAAACGTGACCCGAAAAGTTTGCAGGTAAGTTTTAAAATTTATGATGCGCGCGGGGCGATTGCGGTGACTTACAACGGCATTCTGCCCGACCTGTTCCGTGAAGGGCAGGGCGTGGTGGCGCAGGGCGTGATGGAACCGGGAAACGTGGTGAATGCCATTCAGGTTCTGGCGAAACACGATGAAAACTATGTGCCGCCGGAAGTCGCCGACGCCATGAAAGAAAACCATAAAGGGCCGGCTTCGGCCTATGTGGGTAACGAGAAAGGAAACGACCGCTCATGATGCCGGAACTGGGAACATTTGCACTTTGTCTGGCGTTAGGTCTGGCGGTGTTATTGAGTATTTATCCGCAGTGGGGCGCGGCGCGCCAGGACAGCCGCATGATGGCGATGGCGCGTCCGCTGGCTTACGGGATGTTTGCCTGCATCACGCTGGCATTCATTATTCTGGTCCATGCGTTTGTGGTGAATGATTTCACCGTCGCCTATGTCGCGAACAATTCCAACACCCATCTTCCGGTGTATTACCGGGTGGCGGCCACCTGGGGCGCGCACGAAGGTTCCCTGCTGTTGTGGGTGCTGTTGCTCAGTTGCTGGACGCTGGCGGTGGCATTGTTCAGCCGCCAGATGCCGCAGGATGCCATCGCGCGCGTGCTGGCCGTGATGGGCATGATCACCGGCGGCTTCCTGCTGTTTATCCTGCTGACGTCGAATCCGTTTATCCGCTCATTGCCGAATTTCCCGGTGGACGGCAGTGACCTCAATCCGGTGTTGCAGGATATCGGCCTGATTTTCCATCCGCCGTTGCTGTACATGGGATATGTCGGTTTCTCCGTGGCATTTGCTTTCGCGATTGCTTCGCTGATGGCAGGGCGCCTGGATACCGCGTGGGCGCGCTGGTCACGTCCGTGGACGCAGGCCGCATGGGTATTTCTGACGATCGGTATCGTGCTCGGATCGGCGTGGGCATATTACGAATTAGGCTGGGGCGGCTGGTGGTTCTGGGATCCGGTTGAAAACGCCTCCTTTATGCCGTGGCTGGCAGGGACGGCGCTGATCCACTCGCTCGCCGTCACGGAAAAACGCGGGACGTTCAAAGCCTGGACCGTGCTGCTGGCGATCACCGCCTTCTCGCTGTGTCTGCTCGGGACATTCCTGGTGCGCTCCGGCGTGCTGGTGTCGGTTCACTCGTTCGCCTCGGATCCGGCGCGCGGCATGTTTATTCTGGCTTATCTGGTGATTGTGATTGGCGGTTCGCTGCTGCTGTACGCCATCAAAGGTAATTCGGTGCGTGCGCCGAGCCGTCACGAACTGCATTCGCGCGAAACGTATTTGCTCAGCAATAACGTCCTGCTGGTGGCGGCGATGCTGGTGGTGCTGCTCGGCACGCTGTTGCCACTTATCCATAAACAACTGGGTATGGGCAGTATTTCTATCGGCGAACCCTTCTTCAATACGATGTTTACCTGGCTGATGGCGCCGCTGGCGCTGCTGCTGGGCATCGGGCCGCTGGTGCGCTGGCGTCGTGATGAGCCGAGCAAACTGTGGCGTCGTCTGGGCGTGGCGCTGTTGGTCACGCTGGTCTTGTCGATTCTTCTGCCGTGGTTGTTGCAGGACAAGATCGTCGGCATGACCGTGGTCGGCATGCTGATGGCGGTGTGGGTGATTGTGCTTACCCTGATGGAATTGCACGAACGCGCCACGCATCGCCACTCGTTCTGGCGCGGCCTGACCAAACTTTCCCGCAGCCACTGGGGCATGGTGCTCGGCCATCTTGGCGTGGCGGTGACGGTGATCGGCATCGCGTTCAGCCAGAATTACAGCGTTGAGCGTGATGTGCGCATGAAAGCCGGTGATACCGTGGATATTCATGACTATCACTTTATCTTCCGCGACGTTCGCGATATTACCGGTCCGAACTATACCGGTGGTGAAGCGAATATTGACGTCACGCAGAACGGCAAAAAAATCACCACGCTGCATGCTGAAAAACGCTTCTACAGCGTGGCGCGCAGCATGATGACCGAAGCGGCCATTGACGGCAATCTGGCGCGCGACCTTTACGCCGCGCTGGGTGAAGAGATGGACGACGGTTCGTGGGCGGTGCGTTTGTACTACAAACCTTTTGTCCGCTGGATATGGCTGGGTGGTCTGTTTATGGCAGCCGGTGGCGTGATGTGTATTTTGGATCCGCGATACCGCATGAGTAAAAAACTCAAAAAACAAGGTCTGGCGGAGGCTGAAGACGCATGAACCGTAAACTCCTCTTTATTCCGCTGTTCTTGTTCCTGGCGCTGGCGGCGGCTTTTCTGGTGCAGCTGACCCGCAATGCCAACGGCGATGACCCGACCCTGCTGGAATCTGCGCTTATCGGCAAACCTGTGCCGGTGTTTACGCTGGAATCGCTGGCCGAGGCCGGGAAAACCTACGATCAGTCGGTACTGCGCGACGGCAAACCGATGCTGCTCAACGTCTGGGCGACCTGGTGCCCGACCTGCCGGGCTGAACATGATTATCTGAACCGGCTTGCCGCCACCGGCGTGCGTGTGGTCGGGCTCAATTACAAAGACAACCGGCAGAAAGCGGTAAACTGGCTGAATACGCTGGGCAATCCTTACATGCTGAGCCTGTACGACGGCGACGGCATGTTAGGCTTAGATCTCGGCGTTTACGGCGCACCGGAAACCTTCCTGATCGACGGTCAGGGCATCATCCGCTATCGCCATGCCGGTGACTTAAATGAGAAAGTCTGGCAGGCCGAAGTCTTGCCGCTGTACAAAAAGTACGGAGGTGGCGCATGAAAATGCTTTCGTCACTGCCGGCGTTAGTGCTCGGCCTGATGCTGAGCGTCAGCGCGTTTGCCGCCATCGACACTTACCAGTTTGCCTCGCCGGAGCAGGAACAGGCGTATCGCGACATCACGGCACAACTGCGCTGCCCGAAATGCCAGAACACCAACATCGCCGCGTCTGATTCGATCATCGCCGCTGACATGCGCACCAAAGTCTTTCAGTTGCTGAAAGAGGGGCAAGATCGCCAGCAAATCGTCGCCTATATGGTGGCGCGCTATGGCAATTTCGTCACGTACGAACCGCCGGTCACGCCATCGACCCTGATTTTGTGGCTGGGACCGGTGCTGGTGGTGCTCATCGGTGGCGCAATGATTTTCATGCGCGCCCGCCGTGGCCCGGTGAGCAGCAGAACCGCCGCACAACAGATGCCTGAACAAGAGAGACAGCGCCTGGCGCAGTTACTTAAAGACAGCGACAGGAAAGGATCATGAGTATTTTTTGGCTGTGTATTTTGGTGATGCTGGTTATCGCGCTGGCGCTGTTTATCGTGCCGGTTCTGCGCGGCGATCGCCGCGAGCACACCACGCGCGATGCGCTGAACAAAGCGTTTTATCATCACCGGTTAAGTGAGCTGGAAGAAGATGAAGCGCAGGGCGTGGTGGATGAACGTCCGGCGCATATTCAGGAATTACAGGAAAATCTGCTGACCGATATTCCGGCCGGTCAGGCACCGGCGGCGTCACAGCCGATCGCGCGCTGGACGCTGGTACCGGGCGCACTGTTGCTGGTGATCATCACGCTGGGGGTGTATCTCTACGCCGGTGGTCTGGGGCAGGTGAGTGCGTGGAATCAGGTGATGCAGCGTATGCCCGATTTGCGTCACCGCATCGCAGACGATCGCGGCACACCGCTGACCATTATGGATGTGCAGGATTTAGGATTAGGCCTGCGCACTGAGTTACAGGACGATCCGAAAAATGTGCAGGACTGGGTGATGCTTGGCCGCGTTGGTATGGCGCTCAATAATGGCGCAACGGCGACGCAGGCTTACGCCCATGCATATGCCCTTGCGCCGGATGATGTGGCGGTAAAACTCGGGTATGCCGAAGTGTTAACCCGCTCTTCCGATCCGCAGGATAACCTTACCGGGGGAAATCTCCTGCGCGGTATGCTGGAAAAATCTCAGGGTGACCTGCGTGTATTAAGCCTGCTGGCCTATAATGAATTTGAACAGGGGCACTACCCGCAAGCGATTGGCGCGTGGGAAGTTATGCTGAAAATTCTGCCCGCCGGTGACAAGCGCCTTGAGATGGTGCGTGCCAGTATCGAACAGGCGAAACAAAAGTCCGGTGCCGATCAGGCAAAACTGGCCGTCAACGTCAGCCTTTCTGCCGCGGCTCAGCAGACACTGCCGCAGGATGGCACGGTCTTTATTTCGGTGACGGACGGCAGCAGCCCGGTGCCGGTGGCAGTGAAAAAACTGCCCCTGAGCCGCTTCCCGCTGGCGATCACCGTGGACGACAGTAATGCGATGATGCCGGAACGCTTGCTTTCTTCGCTGCATCAATTAAAAGTACGCGTTCGTATTTCACAGAATGGTCTGGCGACGCCAGCTTCGGGTGACTGGTACGGCGACAGTCCGCTGACAGATTTTGCCGGTAACGGTCAGGTCAGCATTGAAATTAATCAGCAGGTTCCGTAATCAGAGAGCCGAAGATCAATAACAGGGAGATATCCATGAACTTACGCCTGACTGGGCTGGCGTTTGCGACCGTTTTACTGGTCGGTTGTGCCGGCACGTCCGGATCCTCTGACAGCGAACAGCAGGGACGTTCTGATCCGCTGGAAGGTTTCAACCGGGTCATGTTCGACTTCAACTATAACTATATGGATCCGTATCTGGTGCGGCCTGTTGCCGTGGCGTGGCGTGATTATGTCCCGCAACCGGCGCGTAACGGCACCAGTAACTTCCTCAGCAACCTCGACGAACCGGCCAGCATGGTGAACTCCTTGCTTAAAGGCGATCCGTACCGCGCGGCGATCCACTTCAACCGCTTCTTCCTGAACACCTTGTTAGGGATGGGCGGTCTGATTGACGTGGCAGGAATGGCGAACCCGAAACTGGCGCGTGAAGAGGCGCAGGGCTTTGGCAGCACGCTGGGACATTATGGTGTTGGTTACGGCCCTTACGCCGTTCTGCCAGGTTATGGCAGCGCGACCCTGCGTGACGAGGGGGGCGATTTAGTCGATGATCTCTATCCGATGCTCAGCTATCTGACGTTCTGGATGTCAGCCGGTAAATGGGTGCTGGAAGGCGTCGAAACCCGTGCTGAATTGCTGGATTCTGATGGCATCATTCGTAACTCTTCTGATCCTTACCTGATGATCCGTGAAGCTTACTTCCAGCGTCACGACTTCCTGGCGAGAGGCGGTCAGCTGACGCCGCAGGAAAACCCGAATGCGGCACTGATTCAGGGTGACCTGAAAGATATCGATTCGGAATAACCGTTTCGTCGCCATAAAAAAAGCGCCTTTCGGCGCTTTTTTCATTTCAGGCGTCACACTCAACTCATCAGAAGCTGTAGTTAAAGTTCGCGCCGTACAACATGGCCGTCCCTTTCGCCTGGAATTCATACTTAGGCGCGTTGGCAGACACCTGCTCGCTGATGTTGACGGTCTGGCCATGCATATAAGAGACGCCGACATCCACTGAGGCATCTTTGGTGAATGCGTACGTGGTCCCCGCAGAGACCCAGAAGCGGTCCTGATCCGGAATCGAAATGGTGCGGTTATCCGCCGGAACCGGGCTGTCATCGAATGCCACACCGGTACGGAAGGTCCAGTTTTCGTCGTAGTAATAGGTGGTACCCAGCGCGATGCGATAAGCATCGTGATAGCCTTCGTCTTTCTGGAACAGGGTCTGGCCGTTAGAACCGGTGGCTTTCAGCTCCTGGAACTGGCTCCAGCTGGTGTAAGCCAGGCTGTAGTGAACGGCCCATTTTGGCGCAACGCGGTTATAACCTGACACTTCCCACATTTCCGGCAGATTCAGGGTCAGGGAGCCAGGCACGGTTTGACCGCCAGTGCCGCCCAGTGCTTGTGGAATGCCGTTACGGTATTCCCCGTCGAAATCAATTTTCACTTCTGAACGGTAAGTGAAGGCGTAGCGGTTGTTGTCATCGACTTCATACAGAATACCGGCGTTCCAGCCGTAGCCCCATTCGTTGCCTTTCAGCTTGGCCGCTTCGGTATCTTCAGAAATCAGACCACGGGTCGCCAGCGGGGCGAGTTCACCGGCGGTACGACGAATTTTTGCTTTCGCATAAACGGCATCAAAGCCCACGCCAAAGCTGAAGTTCTCGTTGAAACGATAAGCGACGCTTAAGTTATTATTGATGGTCATCAGATCGGTTTCGCCACCGATCGGGCCCGCCGGGTAATTATCGTTAAACTCGGTCGCCAGACCGTAGTTAGACGTCGCCGACGCACCCACTGCCCACTGTTCATTCAGCGGCATAATAAAGTGAATATTCGGCACCCACTGGTTTGGCGCAATGTTACCTGCATCGGTGCTGGCACCGGTGACCGGGGATTTGCCCGTCACGCTGACATCCGGGTCAACGTAAACCGCACCGATGGAAAATGCCGGACGATCAAACATCGTCATGGTCGCCGGGTTGCGGCTACCAGACGCCGCGGTGTCTGCAATCGCGCCTTCACCAGAGAAGGAACGACCTAAACCCGCAGCGGTATATTCGTTGAGCTGAAAACCTGCTGCATAAACGTTGGAAGAAACAATTGCCACTGCAGCTGCCAGAGCTGATCTTTTAAACAGGTTTTTCTGGTTCATGACCAAAACCTCAATTTTATGTTTTTTATCAAACAATGTTACATCGAGTAACAATGAGCGCGGGATTGTAGGGTCCGTTATCAGTCTGACAAATCAGACCAGTGAGCGAAGTATAGGTCTGACCTGTGGTGTAGTTGCAATCATGTTTCATTGATATTTCTTATTTGATGCAAGAAATCGGATCCACTTAACAAAAAACCAACATTAAAAGTTCAATTCAGAAACGTTAAACTGAGAAACCTGACTTAAATTTAATCTGTTCTTCGCCATTTTGTGATCTGAAGCACGATAAACACACATAAAAAGTAAGTGCTAGTCGAAGCGGGAGAGGGTGGCGTAAAATACGAAAGGAAAATAAATCTTAAATTCGCAAAAGGCCAGACGGTGGACGTTGCCGTTGATGCCGGGGAGAAAATTATGTCTGACGTAACCATGTCCTCTAAATCCACCCAACCTCTGCACTCCATCAACAAATGCGGCGCAGAAGAAACGGCAGCCTGCTGTTGTGTTGATGTGGGCACTATCATGGACAACACCGATTGCACCGCTTCTTACAGCCGCGTTTTTGAAAACGAAGCCCAGGCCGAAGAGATGCTGCAATCCCTGACCGAACGTGCGCGCGGTGTCGAATCTGAACCCTGCGAGATCACCAGCCGCATGGAAAAAGTGGACGGTGGCGTTGAGCTGAATATCGATTTCACTTTTAGCTGCCAGGCTGAAACCATGATCTTCCAGCTGGCTTTAAGATAAGCCCACCTGAGCATTTCACATGCCGCTGCCCGCCCGCAGCGGTATTTTTTTGTCCGTCATCCTTTCCCGCCTGCTTTCCTTCTCATTCTAATTTCAGAAAAATTTGCTGTTGCTCGCACTTCGGCCGCTTTCGCTTTGCCAAATGTAAATACATGGTTAAAACTGAGTTATCAGGTCAGACCTCTTAGACCCTATTTACTCAGGAGCATGTATGAACAAGGTCATTCCACTGGTAACGCGTGAAGGCGATCGCATTGCGATTGTCGATGGTTTACGCACGCCCTTCGCGAAACAGGCCACCGCCTACCACGGCATTCCCGCCGTGGATCTGGGCAAAATGGTGGTCAGCGAATTGCTGGCGAAAAGTGGGATTGACCCGAAAGTTATCGATCAGCTGGTGTTCGGACAGGTGGTACAAATGCCGGAAGCGCCGAACATTGCGCGCGAAATTGTGCTCGGCACTGGCATGAATGTCTCGACCGATGCTTACAGCGTCTCGCGCGCCTGTGCCACCAGTTTTCAGGCGGTGGCGAATGTGGCTGAAAGCATTCTCAGCGGAACGATCAGCGTCGGCATCGCCGGGGGCGCGGATTCTTCCTCGGTGCTGCCCATTGGCGTCAGTAAACGTCTCGCCCGCACGCTGGTTGACGTCAACAAAGCCCGCACGCTGTCACAGCGTTTGTCATTGTTCAGTAAACTCAAACTGCGTGACCTGATGCCGGTGCCTCCGGCGGTTGCGGAGTATTCGACCGGCCTGCGCATGGGCGACACCGCCGAGCAGATGGCGAAAAGCCACGGCATTACCCGTCAGCAGCAGGACGAACTGGCGCACCGTTCCCACACGCTGGCGGCGCTGGCCTGGGAACAGGGCTACCTGAACAGTCAGGTAATGGCCGCGCAGATCCCGCCGTACCGTGAGGTGCTGCAAAAAGACAACAATATCCGCCTCAATTCAGAGATCGGGCAATATGCCAAACTGCGACCGGCGTTTGACCGCAAACATGGCACCGTCACCGCCGCCACCAGCACGCCGCTGACGGACGGCGCCGCCGCGGTGCTGATGATGAGCGAGTCCCGCGCCCGTGAGCTTGGGCTGCAGCCGCTCGGCTATCTGAAAAGTTTTGCCTTTGCCGCCATCGATGTCTGGGAAGATATGCTCCTCGGCCCGGCGTACGCCACGCCGATTGCCCTTGACCGGGCGGGGCTGACGTTTGCCGATCTCGATCTGATCGACATGCATGAAGCTTTTGCGGCACAGACGCTGGCGAACATCAAAATGCTGGGCAGCGAGCAGTTTGCCCGTGAAAAACTGGGGCGCAGCGAAGCGGTGGGGGAAATCGACTGGGATAAGTTCAATGTGCTTGGCGGTTCGCTGGCTTACGGACATCCGTTTGCCGCCACCGGCGCGCGCATGATCACCCAGACACTGCATGAATTACGCCGCCGTGGCGGAAAATACGGCCTGACGACGGCCTGCGCCGCCGGGGGTTTAGGCGCGGCGATGATCCTGGAGGCGGCACAATGAAAGACAGCATGGAAAACTTAATCACAGCGCCGGATTCCGCGTTTTCACTGATGTTTACCAACGAACATATCGGCATCATCACCATTGATGTTCCCGGTGAAAAAGTGAATACCTTAAAGGCTGAATTTGCTGAGCAAATCTCCTCTATTTTGCATAAAGCGCAGCAGTATCCGAATCTGAAGGGGCTGGTGCTGATTTCCGGCAAACCCGATTCTTTTATCGCCGGTGCCGATATTACGATGATTGCCGGCTGCAAAACCGCCGCAGAGGCCAGCCAGCTCGCGCTGAAAGGCCAGACGGTGATGTCGCAGATTGCCTCATTCTCCGTGCCGGTGGTGGCCGCCATTCACGGTGCCTGCCTCGGCGGCGGTCTGGAACTGGCGCTGGCCTGCCATGCCCGCATTTGTTCGCTGGATGATAAAACTCAGCTCGGCCTGCCGGAAGTGCAACTTGGCCTGTTGCCAGGCTCCGGCGGTACGCAGCGCCTGCCGCGTTTAATCGGTGCGCCGAAAGCGCTGGAACTGATGCTCACCGGCCGAAGCCTGCGGGCGAAACAGGCATTGAAACTGGGGCTGGTGGATGACGCTGTACCTTATTCAATCTTGCTGCAAACGGCGCTGGAACGCGTAGCCAAAGGCCGCAGGGCACGCCCTGTGCTGCCGTGGCAGGCAAGACTGGCGGGCGGACCGCTGGGGAAAAGTGTGCTGTTCCATTTTGTGCGCAAACAGACGCGCGCCAAAACCCACGGCAATTATCCGGCCACCGAAAAAATCATCGATGTGGTGAAAACCGGTCTGGATCAGGGCAGCGGTAATGGTTATCAGGCGGAAGCAAACGCGTTTGGCGAACTGGTGATGACGCCTGAATCCGCTGCGCTGCGCAGCTTATTCTTTGCGTCCACGGCGCTGAAAAAAGAAACAGGTGCGGACGCCCAACCGCTGCCGCTTCGCCGTGTCGGCATTCTTGGCGGCGGGCTGATGGGCGGGGGTATCGCTAACGTCACGGCCACCCGCGCCGGGCTGCCGGTGCGTATCAAAGACATCAATGTCGAGGGTATCCGCCATGCTCTGAAATACAGCTGGGATTTGCTGGAGAAAAAAGTGCGCAGCCGCAGACTGACGCGCAATGAACAGCAACGCCAGATGATGCTGATTTCAGGCACCACTGATTACAGCGGCTTTGCGCAGGTGGATCTGGTGGTTGAAGCCGTCTTCGAAGATCTGGCGCTGAAACAGGGCATGGTGGCGGAGATTGAGAAAAATGCCGCTCCGCACACTATTTTCGCTTCAAACACCTCTTCTTTACCTATTCATCAGATAGCTGCGCAGGCGGAAAGACCTGAACAGGTGATTGGTCTGCACTATTTCAGCCCGGTGGATAAAATGCCGCTGGTGGAAGTGATCCCCCATGCCGGCAGCAGTGCGCAGACGATTTCCACAACAGTGTCGCTGGCGAAGAAACAGGGAAAAACAGCCATTGTGGTGGGTGACAGTGCCGGGTTCTACGTTAACCGCATTCTTGCGCCTTACATCAACGAAGCGGCGCGCTGTGTTCTGGCTGGCGAACCCATCGATCACATCGACAAAGCGCTGGTCAGCTTTGGTTTCCCGGTCGGGCCGGTGCAGTTGCTTGATGAAGTAGGGATCGACGTCGGCACTAAAATCAGCCCGATTCTGGTGGATGCGTTTGGCGAACGATTTGCTGCGCCCGCCGGTTTTGATGCAGTGCTCAAAGACGATCGCAAAGGGCGTAAAAACGGCAAAGGCTTCTATCTTTATGCCCAGAAAGGACGCATGGCTAAGAAAAAGCAGGTCGATCCTGCCGTCTATCGCCTGCTCAACGTCACCCCGAAAGTGCAGCAGCCGGAGACGGAAATCGCCCAACGTTGTGTGATGCTGATGCTCAATGAGGCGGTGCGGTGTCTGGATGAAAAGGTGATCCGCAGCGCGCGTGATGGCGATTTGGGCGCGGTATTTGGCATCGGTTTCCCACCGTTTCGCGGCGGGCCGTTCCGCTACATTGATACGCTGGGGGCGGCAAACGTGGTGAAAACCCTGGAGCAACTGGCGCAGCGTTACGGTGAACACTTTACGCCGTGCGAAGGTCTGGTGCTTCGCGCGGCGAACGGCGGGCTTTTCTATCCGAAAGGCGAGGCGAAGGAAATGGCCGACGCAGTGTGACCTCCGTCACTGTGTGACGATGTATTTCGCGAGAGTGTGGAACAGATCCTGCTTGCAGCCATACTTAAGCCTGCGGGATCTTTTTTATGGGGAGGTCGGTTTTGTACAAGAACAAACCCAAACGATTGATCTACAACCCGAGTGGTTAAAAATTAGCCTGAATAGTTTACATGCGGTAAGGGTTGGTGTAAAAAACAGCGTTTTCTTTACGTGAACTTTCAGGCAAAATGCCCGACCGCTGATGCTGACCATGCAAAGCATGTGGCCAGGCGGGTTAAGTGGATGTACTGCCTTTCAGCTTTTTTGTTGTCAAACGACGATAAAAAAACGCTGGGCAATGGGTGATACAGCACGCAAAGCGTTTCTGTATAGCGCTATTTTTGTTAACAAAAGCGGTGCAATATGCAAGTTGTTATTATGCGTCACGGTGATGCGGTTCTTGAAGCTGCAAGCGACTCGGTTCGCCCGTTAAGCGAATGCGGATGTGACGAATCAGTACATATGGCAGCCTGGCTCAATGGCCGTGGCGTCAAAATTGATCGCGTTCTGGTCAGTCCGTATCTGCGTGCGCAGCAGACGCTTGAAAAAGTGCGGCTGAGCCTGGCGCTGCCAGACAACGTTGAAATCGATACGCTGAAAGAACTGACGCCGGGCGGCGATCCCGCACTGGTGGCCAGCGAGTTGCAACATCTGGCGCTGACCGGTGTGAATGCCGTGCTGGTGGTGTCTCACTTGCCGCTGGTGGGCTATCTGGTCGCGGAACTGTGTCCGGGTCTGTGCCCGCCAATGTTTGCCACTTCCGCGATGGCCAGTGTGGAACTGAATGGTGAAACCGGGCAGGGCACTTTCGAGTGGCAATTTAGTCCGTGCCAGGTGATGGCGAAGGTTTAATTTTCCGGGATGGAAAAGTAAACAAAAGAAAGGCACAGCCGTGTGAACGCGCTGTGCCTTTCTGCTTTCTGTGTTTCGCCAGCCGGGGTTAGCTGATTTTGTCATCCAGCTCAATCAGCACCAGCAGCGAGGCGGTGCCGCCGAACTCTTTCGGCGCCTGATGAAATGCCTCGACGTCAGGGTGTTGCGCCAGCCACAGCGGCGTTTGCTGCTTGAGAATATGCTTGCCGTGCCCGTGCATCACGCAGGCACAATGGACGTGTTCGCGGCGACAGGCGGCAATCAGCGCGCCCAATTCCTGCTTGGCTTCCATTTGCGTTAACCCGTGCAAATCGAGAAACAGTTCGGGGGAATAATCCCCGCGGCGTAATTTTTTCAATTCAAAATGGCTGACATCAGGCCGGACATGACGTACCGGACCCTCTTCCTGCAACATCGGCTGGAATTCATCAGAAAAATAATAGCTTGCGTCCACCTGCTCCTGCAGCAGCTTTTGAGGCGACATTTGCGTCACTTTTTTTCGCCGTGGCGGATGGGTAATCGTGTCATTTTTCAGGCGCTTGACGCCGGGAACGGCCTCGCGAAATATCGCGGCTTCTTCCGGGCTCAGCAGGTGCTTTTTCTTCATTTTCGGGTCGTCTTTTTCGCACAATGCCGACAGTGTACCTGCGGGCGACCTGTGGTTTAAAGAAAACTCAGGGTTAAATTCTTCGAGACATCGCGCAAGTGCGTTGACTAGCTGCTGATTTGTGACGGGCTTCGTGGCAAACTATGCGGCAAATTATGGGTTAAACGTCTGTTAAAAACCCGTGCATGCCTGGAGAATAAAATTGGACAAAATTTTCGTCGACGAAGCGGTCAGTGAACTGCATACCATTCAGGATATGTTGCGCTGGACCGTCAGCCGCCTGAACGCAGCCAATGTCTATTACGGTCACGGCACCGATAACCCGTGGGACGAAGCGGTGCAACTGGTGTTACCGAGCGTGTTTTTGCCGCTGGATATCCCTGAAGATATGCACACTGCGCGTCTGACCTCCAGTGAGCGTCACCGCATCGTGGAGCGCGTGATCCGCCGCGTCAATGAGCGTGTGCCTGTGGCTTACCTGACCAACAAAGCCTGGTTCTGTGACATGGAGTTTTATGTCGATGAGCGCGTTCTGGTGCCACGCTCGCCGATTGGTGAGCTGATTACACACCGCTTCTCCGGCATTCTGCACGAGAAACCTGAGCATATTCTTGATATGTGCACCGGCAGCGGCTGTATTGCTATCGCCTGTGCCTATGCGTTTCCGGAAACCGAAGTGGATGCGGTGGATATCTCTGCCGATGCGCTGGCCGTGGCTGAACGCAATATTGATACGCACGGCATCGAGAACTGGGTCACGCCGATCCGTTCTGATCTGTTCCGCGAATTACCGCCGCTGCAATACGATCTGATCGTCACTAATCCGCCGTATGTGGATGAAGAAGACATGTCTGATTTGCCACAGGAATACCGCCACGAACCTGTGCTGGGCCTGGCTTCAGGCACTGACGGCCTGAAACTGACCCGTCGTATTCTGGCCTGTGCGCCGGATTACCTGACGGACAACGGCGTGCTGATTTGTGAAGTAGGAAACAGCATGGTACATCTGATGGAACAATATCCTGAGATCCCGTTCACCTGGCTGGAGTTTGAAAACGGCGGTGATGGCGTCTTTATGCTGACCAAACAGCAGCTCGTTGAATGCGCCGAATACTTCACCGGCTACCGTGACTAATGACTTCTCATGACCGGCCTTTCGCCGGTCATTCCAGCATCAAACATCAACATAATGGTAAGGAGCCGTGATGGCAGGGAACAGTATTGGGCAGTTTTTCCGCGTCACCACGTTTGGCGAATCCCACGGTGTGGCACTGGGCTGTATTATTGACGGCGTGCCGCCGGGTATTGCGCTGACCGAAGCAGATCTGCAACACGATCTCGACAGGCGTCGCCCTGGCACCTCGCGTTACACCACGCAGCGCCGCGAAGCCGACGAAGTGAAAATTTTGTCCGGCGTGTTCGAAGGCGTGACCACCGGCACCAGCATCGGCCTGATCATCCAGAATACCGATCAGCGCTCGCAGGATTACAGCGCCATCAAGGACGTGTTCCGTCCGGGACATGCGGATTACACCTACGAACAAAAATACGGCGTGCGCGATTATCGTGGCGGTGGCCGTTCTTCTGCCCGCGAAACCGCCATGCGCGTGGCCGCAGGTGCCGTGGCGAAGAAATATCTGCTGGAAAAATTCGGCGTGAAGGTGCGCGGGTATATGTCCCAGATGGGCGATATCACCTGCGAACTGAAAGACTGGGATCTGGTCGAAACCAACCCGTTCTTCTGCCCGGATGAAAGCAAGCTCGAAGCACTGGACGAACTGATGCGCGCGCTGAAAAAAGAAGGCGATTCCATCGGTGCCAAAATTACCGTTGTGGCAGATCACGTACCGGTCGGCCTGGGCGAGCCGGTGTTTGACCGTCTGGATGCTGATCTGGCGCATGCGCTGATGAGCATCAACGCGGTGAAAGGCGTGGAAATTGGCGACGGGTTTGCCGTGGTTAATAAACGCGGCAGCGAAAACCGTGACGAAATTACGCCGACCGGTTTCGAAAGCAATCATGCGGGCGGTATTCTCGGCGGGATCAGCAGCGGCCAGCCGGTGGTTGCCCATCTGGCGCTGAAACCTACGTCCAGCATCACCGTTCCGGGGCGCACCATCAACCTTGAAGGCGAGCAGGTCGAGATGATCACCAAAGGGCGTCATGATCCGTGCGTCGGCATCCGTGCTGTACCCATTGCGGAAGCGATGATGGCGATTGTGCTGATGGATCACTTACTGCGTCAGCGCGCTCAGAACGGCGACGTTCATTCCACCGTGCCACGCTGGTAATCATTCGATGAAACTTTTACGCCCTGTTCCTGCGTTGAAAGCCGCCTGCGCCAGTTTTCTGGTGCTCGCGCTTTGCGCGCCTGCTCTGGCGGCAACGCCGTGGCAGAAAATTACCCAACCGATTTCCGGCGCGCCTCAGGCCATAGGCAGCTACGCCAACGGATGCCAGATTGGTGCGCAACCACTGCCGCTCAATTCACCGGATTATCAGGTGATGCGAACCGATCAGCGCCGCTATTTCGGGCAGCCGGATTTGCTGGCGTTTATCACCCGTCTGGGCACTCAGGCGCGTGAAAAAGGCCTGGGCACCATGCTGGTCGGCGATATGGCGATGCCCGCGGGCGGACGTTTCAGCAGCGGTCACGCCAGCCATCAGTCCGGGCTGGATGTGGATATCTGGCTGCAACTGCCGCGTCAGCGCTGGAGCGAACAGATGCTGCTCAAACCGCAGCCTATCGATCTGGTCAGTGCTAACGGTAAATCCGTTGTGCCAGGCCAGTGGCAGCCGCGGATAGAAACGCTGATCAAGATGGCCGCGAAGGATAAAGAGGTGGTACGCATTTTCGTCAACCCGGCGATCAAGCAACAGCTTTGCATCGATGCGGGAACCGATCGTGAATGGCTGCACAAAGTGCGTCCGTGGTTCGGCCATCGTGCGCATATGCATGTGCGCCTGAGCTGCCCCGCCGGAAGCCTGGAATGCGACAATCAGGCACCACCTCCTCCGGGAGATGGCTGTGGCGCTGAGCTGCAAAGCTGGTTCCTGCCGCCAAAACCGGGAAGTGGCACTTCAGTGAAAAGCGAGCCGCCTCCGTTGCCGCCAACCTGTCAGGCGCTGCTGGATAAACATGTTGGTCAGCTTTAACTGGCCTGTACGATTTTGACTTCATCTTGCTGAGTGAAATGAATGGACTGGCTGATCGTTGCACCGTGGGTATTAATCGTCTTATTTTTCGTTGCACTGTTTGCCGGTTTCATTGATTCCATTGCCGGGGGCGGCGGGCTTATCAGCCTGCCCGCACTGCTGGCGGCGGGGGTTTCCCCCGCGCAGGCCATTGCCACCAACAAGCTGTCATCCATTGGCGGATCTTTTTCCGCCAGCCTCTATTTTGTGCGGCGCGGGGTGGTGGATCTCAACGATCAAAAGCTCAATATCGCCTGCACCTTTGTCGGTTCGGTGATTGGTGCGATCCTGATTCAGCATCTGCGCGCCGACATGCTGCGTCAGATTCTGCCTCTGCTGATTATCTGCATTGGGTTGTATTTCCTGCTGACGCCCCGCCTGGGCGAAAGCGATCGCGCCAGACGCCTGAATGCGTTGCCGTATGCGCTGGTCGGCGGCGGTTGTGTCGGTTTTTATGATGGATTTTTCGGCCCCGGTGCGGGCTCGTTCTACGCGCTGGGTTTTGTGACTTTATGTGGGTTTAACCTCGCTAAAGCCACGGCGCACGCAAAAGTCCTGAATTTCACCTCCAACTTCGGCGGCCTGCTGTTCTTCATACTCGGCGGCAAAGTGGTGTGGGTGCTGGGATTTGTGATGATGGCCGGGCAGTTTATCGGTGCGCGTCTTGGTGCGCGGATGGTGCTCAGCAAAGGGCAGAAGATGATCCGCCCGATGGTGGTGACCGTGTCCGTGGTGATGAGTTGCAAGCTGATTTACGACAATCACGGTACCGAAATCATGCACTGGCTAAGTCTGCATTTATAATTTTACCAGCAGCAGAATGCTTGCCCGAAGTCATGAAATACGCCATTCAATCAGGGGTATATTGTCGCCCCTGATCTTACTTTAACGAGTTTCACAGCAATTATGTCTGATTCGACTGCAACACATAACTATCATCAATTGATCGACATTTTTGATTCCTGCTTCTTTGAGGAATTTAACGTGCGCCTGATTAAAGGCGATGACGAGCCGATCTATCTGCCTGCGGATGAGCAGGAGCCGTTTAACCGCATCGTTTTTGCCCACGGTTATTACGCCAGCGGAATGCATGAAATCTCTCACTGGTGCGTCGCGGGTGCTGAACGCCACAAACTGGTGGATTTCGGTTACTGGTACTGCCCGGACGGCCGTGATGCCCAGACGCAGAGCGAGTTTGAGAAAGTCGAAATCAAACCGCAATCCTATGAATGGTTGTTCTGCGCGGCAGCGGGTTTTGCGTTTAACGTCAGTTGCGACAACCTGAGCGGCGATTGCGAGCCCGACCGCGTCGGTTTCCAGAATAAAGTGCGTGCAGAAGTGCTGCGTATGCTGGAGCAGGGCATCCCGGAAAGACCTTCGCGCTTTATTAAAGCGTTACAATCGTTTTACAATACCGCCCCTTTGACGCCTGCAGACTTCCCTGCGTTGCAGCCGATCGAATAAAAGACTCAATACCGGACACGAGAGGAAGAGTAATGATCGCAGAATTTGAAACGCGGATTTTAACGCTGATTGACGACATGGTCGAAAGCGCCAGCGACGACGAACTGTTTGCCAGTGGCTATCTGCGGGGCCATCTGACGGTCGCGGTAGCAGAAGCGGAAGAGAACGGTGAACACACCGCCGAAGCGCTGAAAATTCGTGTTCAGGACGGACTGGATAAGGCTATCCGCGCCGGTGAATTATCGCCGCGCGATCAGGCACTGGTTCAGGGCATGTGGGAAAATCTCTATCAGGCTTCCTTGCCACAATAATCCCCTTTCAGTAAAAAAAAGCGCAGCCAGGGTGAACCGGCTGCGCTTTTTTATTTACCCAAAGTCAGGTCTGAAAACCTGCTTAATGTGATTCCACCGGGCGGCCTTTCAGCAATTTTCTGACCCACATGCGGTTCGGATTGAGGGCCGCCAGCGTTTCGCTGTCGAGCGGCAGCGGTTCACCGGCAATCTGCGCCGCCAGTATTTCTGCCCCGAGCGGCGCAGAACTCAGCCCGCGTGAACCGAGCGCACCAAACAGAAACAGATTTTCATACACAGGCGCAGGCGCTACCGGGCGGTGGCGTTTAATGTCGAGATCTAACGTCTGATAACTCTCCAGCAGCGCATCATAATCAGCCACCGAGCCGATCATCGGCAGATGGTCTCGGGTCGCGCAGCGCACGCCGTTTCGCGCTTCGCCTTCACTGACATCCACGTCATGCGGCCATTGCTGATCCGGCAGACACCTGATGAGACGCTGGCGGTTTTCCTGCTGGTCGCCGTCACGGTAATCCGTGCATTTGTCGGCGCGGTGATAGCTTGCACCAATGCAATGGTGATGATTCTGCGGGCTGACCGGCGTCATGTAGCCGTCATAACACAACACCTGCGTCAGTTTGCTCAGCGCCGGTGTGGTCGGAATATGCGACACCTGGCCGCTGACGGCATAAACCGGCAGTTTTTCTGTCTGACTGAAATCAGTAATGTCTGCGCCGTTCGCCAGAACAACACCCTGATGTCGGGCGACATGGCCGTTAGCAAAGGTCAGCGCCCATTGCGAACCGGCGTCAAATTCTAATGCAGTCACGCGCTGGCA
Source organism: Rahnella rivi (assembly GCF_019049655.1). Classification (GTDB taxonomy): domain Bacteria; phylum Pseudomonadota; class Gammaproteobacteria; order Enterobacterales; family Enterobacteriaceae; genus Rahnella; species Rahnella rivi. The sequence continues at coordinate 27,005 of NZ_JAFMOX010000065.1, read as the reverse complement.
ATAATGCACCGTTAAGCCCTGGGTTTCGGCAAGAGAAATCAGCGACGCGGTCAGTTCTGCCGGGCACAGCCACGCGCCGAGCGGATAGGTCACGCCGCCGCTGCCGCACGGTAATCCGCACAACGCTTCCACGTCTTCTTCACTCAGCCCTTTTGCCAGTTCTTCCGGCCAGCCGCCTTTGAGTATGCCATCAATTTTGCCCTGACTTTTTTCGTCATAACCGAGCTGCGTCACGCCGCTCCAGCCGTGGTCGAAAGGCACATTCAGCGTTTCAAGCTGCGCGTACTGGCGGCGGGCAAAGGTGAAGGCCTGGGCGAAAAAGTTTTCCAGCGTATCGCCACGGCCATTAAGCAACGGATAAACCGCGCCCTGACGGTTGCCGGAGGCCCCGAGCGCCGGTTTTTCATCGGCGCAGTACAGCGTGACCGCATAGCCACGGCGCAAAAGTGCCAGTGAAAGCACGGCGCTGGCAACGCCGCCGCCTAAAACTGCAAACTCTGTGGCATTTTTCGCCGCAGGACGTAAATACCACGGGGCAGGATGAGGAACATCAATTTCTGCCGGTAAAACACCGGATAACATATGGCGCTTTTCACCGAAGCCCGGCACTTTGCTGATGTCAAAACCGGCTTCCTGCAGGCCACGGCGGACTATGCCCGCGACGGTGAAAGTGGCAAAGGTCCCTTGCGGACGGGTCATTTTTGCCATGGCGTGGAAGAGCTCAGGTGTCCACATGTCCGGGTTTTTCGAGGGCGCAAAGCCGTCGAGGAACCAGGCATCGACCTGCTGATTCATACTGGTGTCACATGCCGGAAGCAGGGTAGTCACGTCACCGAACCACAGGTCGAGCGTGATACGCCCACCGGCCAGCAGCAAACGGTGGCATCCGGCAAAGGGCATCGGCCATTGTTCGCAGAGTTCGGCGGAGTAGTCGACAAGTTCCGGCCATTGTGCATGGGCAGCGATAAGGTCGCGGGCGGACAGCGGAAATTTTTCGTAGCTGATGAAATGCAGCCGTTGCAGGGTGGCCTCAGGGTTCTCAGAGTGGAACGCCTCGAAGGTCTGCCACAACGTCAGGAAATTCAGTCCGGTACCGAATCCGGTTTCCGCAATGATGCAAAGCGGGCGCGGGTGATCGGCAAAACGTGCCGGAAAATGATTGCCATTCAGGAAGACATGGCGTGTTTCCAGTAAGCCGTCCTGATTGGAAAAGTAGACGTCATCAAAATGTCGGGAAACAGGTGTACCCTGTTCGTTCCAGCTTAATTCAGCGGGTGTGATCGGGTTATGGCTCACGTGAAACTCTCTCAGTTCAAGGCGATGCCGGAGTTTACGCCTGCGTTTGACCCCGCGCAAATTTACCACGATTTACACAAGGAATTGCTGATCGGACTTGTTCGGCGTACAACTGTACGCTAGAGTGCGTGACGAAATCCCGAATGGTGAATAGTACAAGAGGTATTAAATGAAACGTGCAGTGATTACTGGCCTGGGTATCATCTCGAGCATCGGTAACAACAAGCAGGAAGTTCTTGCATCTCTGCAAGAGGGTCGCTCTGGGATCACCTTCTCGCAAGAGCTGAAAGATGCCGGCATGCGTAGTCACGTCTGGGGTGATGTCAAATTAGACACCGCAGGCCTTATCGATCGTAAGATTGTGCGTTTCATGAGTGATGCCTCGATCTACGCTTACCTTTCCATGCAACAGGCGATTGAAGATTCCGGTCTGACCCCTGAAATGGTGTCCAACGACCGCACCGGCCTTATCGCCGGTTCCGGCGGCGGTTCTCCGCGCAACCAGGTTGCGGGTTCCGACGGTATGCGTGCCAAAGGCCTGAAAGGCGTTGGCCCTTACATGGTGACCAAAGCGATGGCGTCCGGTGTTTCAGCCTGTCTGGCGACCCCGTTCAAAATCCGTGGCGTGAACTACTCCATCAGTTCTGCCTGCGCAACCTCTGCTCACTGCATTGGTAACGCGTTAGAAATGATTCAGCTTGGCAAACAGGACGTGGTCTTTGCCGGTGGCGGCGAAGAGCTGTGCTGGGAAATGGCCTGTGAATTCGATGCAATGGGCGCGCTGTCTACCCGTTACAACGAAACCCCTGAAAAAGCCTCCCGTACTTACGATCAGAACCGTGACGGTTTTGTTATCGCAGGCGGCGGCGGTATGGTTGTCGTGGAAGAGCTGGAACACGCTCTGGCTCGTGGCGCGCACATCTACGCAGAAATCGTTGGCTACGGCGCAACGTCTGACGGCGCAGACATGGTGGCTCCATCCGGTGAAGGCGCTGTGCGTTGCATGAAAATGGCAATGAACGGCGTGGATACGCCTATCGATTACGTTAACGTGCACGGGACTTCTACTCCGGTCGGCGACGTGAAAGAGCTGGGTGCGATCCGTGAAGTGTTCGGCGATAAAACGCCAGCGCTTTCTTCCACCAAAGCCATGACCGGTCACTCTCTGGGTGCCGCAGGCGTTCAGGAAGCGATTTACACCCTGCTGATGGCCGAGCACGGCTTCATCGCGCCAAGCATCAACATCGAAGACCTCGATGAGAAAGCGGAAGGCATGGATATCATCACTAAGCCAACTCAGCGCGAGCTGACGACCGTGATGTCCAACAGCTTCGGTTTCGGCGGCACTAACGCCACGCTGGTTATGCGCAAGATGAAAAACGACAAATAATTCCTGTCGTTAAGCACTAAAAAAAGCCCGTTTAACACGGGCTTTTTTACGTCTGTTGTTTATCCCTCCTGTTATCCCTCAACAATTCAGGTACAATTTCGCCGCTTCTTATTTTCACTTTGTTGACATAATGCTCTCACTCCGACACATCAATCATCGACATCTGCGCTTCCCGGCCTGGCTTGGGATCCTGGCGATCCTGATGTTGTTTATTGCTCCGGTGATTTCTAAATCACAGGGGGTTGAGGGTGCGCAGCACACAATGATGCCGGGAATGGTGATGTCCGACATGGACATGCCAGAGGGTGAGATGGCTGGCATGATGATGCCTGACCACCATGACTCGCCGGAACATTGTCAGAAGCTATCCTGTCAGTCTGCGCCGAAAGATATCGCCAAAAGGATGATGTTCGGTGACATGAGCGATGCCGCCTGCGGTTATTGCGTGTTGCTGGTGCATCTGCCGATGCTCGATTTACAGGCCATGCCGATGCTGTGGTCGCGGGCTTATTCCGGCCGCGCGCCTTCGCGTTCAGTAATACAACGTCTCTTTCCTTCGCTGTTCTTCACTGATTCCCAACCCCGCGCGCCTCCTCATTTTCTTTAGCTTTTTCTCTTCACATGAAAATTATCGACATAACGGCGCTTAACCCGCGTAACCGTTGTGTGTTTGCTATGGAAAATTCAGGAAATCTGATTGATGAGCCAGCCTGCTGTTTCTCAAAAAATGACGGTCAAAGCCGCATCTCTTGCGCTGCTCAAGCGCATACACTTTTATATCGGCCTGTTCGTCGGCCCGTTTATTTTTGTCGCTGCACTGACCGGCACGCTGTATGTCCTCACGCCGCAGTTTGAAAACTATCTGTACGCCGATGCGCTGTTCACCTCTTCTCAGGGGGAAGCGCAGCCGCTGTCGCAACAAATTGATGCTGCCGTGAAGGTGGCCGGTCCGGATCCTAAAATTTACGCCGTCCGCCCTGCGCCTCATGAGGGCGATACCACGCGGGTGATGTTCTCCGATCCGCAACTGGGTGCTTCCAAAAGCCGCGCCATCTTTATCGACCCCGCCACGCTGGGGGTTAAAGGCGATATGACGGTGTACGGCACCAGCGGGATTTTACCGTTTCGCACCTGGCTGGATGATTTACATCGCGGCCTGCTGCTGGGCGATGCCGGACGGTTTTACAGTGAGCTTGCGGCTTCCTGGCTATGGGTTGCGGCAATCGGCGGCATAATCCTGTGGCTGACCGGCCGCCCGAAACGCCGCTCGCCCCGAAAACTGAGCGAAAAAGTGGCGAAGCAGGAGCGCAGCCGTCGCTGGCACAGCACGCTGGGGCTGGCGCTGATGGCCGGTTTGCTGTTTTTCTCGGCCACGGGTCTGACCTGGTCGCAGTGGGCAGGGGATAATATTGGCGTGCTGCGCGCGCACATGGGCTGGCTGACGCCTACGGTGAACACGGCCTTAGAGGCTGACGCTCCGGCCGCGCCCGCTGACGAGCACGCTGAGCATCACGCCACCATGGCGGATATGCCGGGCATGGAGATGTCTGGTCATGCGATGCACGAGAAACCTGAAACCGTGCCGGTCACCCCCGATACCTTTGATACTGTCGTTCAGGCCGCGCGGGCGTCAGGGATCGGGGCGAATAAAATTGAAATCCGCCCGGCCTATACCCCCGGTAAAGCCTGGACGGTGACCGAAGTCGATCGCAGCTGGCCGACGCAGGTCGATGCCGTTTCTATCGATCCGACCTCCCTGCGGATTGTCGATCACGTGCGTTTTGCCGATTTCCCTTTGCTGGCGAAACTGACCCGCTGGGGCGTGGACGCCCATATGGGTATTCTGTTTGGCCTGTGGAATCAGGTGATTCTGGCGGTGTTTGGTACCGGGCTTTGCGTGATGATTGCCTGGGGATATCGTCTGTGGTGGCTGCGCAGAAACGTGAGCAGCGGCGGGGTAAACCCGGTGATCACGCTGATGCAAACCTGGAAATCGGTGCCTTTCAGCCTGCAATGCCCACTCTTTTTGATCACACTCGGGCTTGCGGTTTCGTTGCCGGTGATGGGCGTCAGCCTGGTCATTTTCCTGCTGATTGATATCGCCCGCTGGGCAACCTCTGAGCGCAGGGTGTACCGCACCCGTAACCTGAACTAATCTTAAATTTCCGGTGGTGCTGATGCGATGCACCACCGGCATTACTCTCCTTCCTCTGAATCTTATTTTTTCATTTTCATATATCACACTGATAAAACTGATTTTTATATTTGTGATAATTAACCATTTATTTAAATTATCGCGCTATTTATTACGCCCGCCAAAAACTCTACTAGTCTTATTCTTGCATCAGAAAAGTCCGAAGAATGTCTTTGTTTTATTCAATATTTCCTTTGTAAATTAATGCATTACTTTATGTAGGGGTTTGTTCATGGCTATTGAATCAGATGATCACAAAGTGGGGTTAATTCCGGTCACCCTGATGGTGTCCGGGAATATCATGGGCTCGGGAGTTTTCCTCCTGCCGGCCAACCTGGCGTCCACTGGCGGGGTAGCGATATATGGCTGGCTGGTGACGATTATTGGCGCGCTGGCGCTGTCGATGGTGTACGCCAAAATGTCATCGCTTGATGACAGTGCAGGGGGCTCCTACGCCTATGCGCGCAGGGCATTTGGCCCCTATCTGGGTTATCAAACCAACCTGCTTTACTGGCTGGCGTGCTGGGTCGGTAACATCGCGATGGTGGTGATCGGCGTTGGTTATCTCAGCTACTTCTTCCCTATTTTAAAAGAGCCGCTGGTTCTGACCTTCACCTGCGTTGCCGTGCTGTGGTTGTTCGTCATTCTCAACATTGTCGGTGCGAAGATGATCACCCGTGTTCAGGCCGTCGCGACGGTGCTGGCGCTGATCCCGATTCTGGCGATCGCCATTTTTGGCTGGTTCTGGTTCAAAAGTGATACTTACATGGAGGCCTGGAACGTCAGTGGAAAAAGCACCTTTGGCGCGATTCAAAGCACCCTGAGTGTGACGTTGTGGTCATTTATCGGCGTAGAAAGCGCCTCGGTCGCGGCGGCGGTGGTGAAAAACCCGAAACGCAACGTGCCGATTGCCACCATCGGCGGCGTGCTGATTGCTGCGGTCTGTTACGTGCTCTCGACCACCGCGATCATGGGCATGATCCCGAATGCGGCGCTGCGCCTCTCCACGTCGCCGTTCGGTGATGCCGCAAGGATGGCAATGGGCGAAACGGCAGGGGCCATCGTCACCTTCTGCGCCGCTGCGGGGTGTCTGGGCTCACTCGGTGGCTGGACGTTACTTGCCAGCCAGACCGCAAAAGCCGCCGCCGATGACGGATTGTTCCCGCCGATATTTGCCAAGGTCAACAAAGAGGGGGTGCCGGTCAAAGGTCTTATCGTGCTCGGTATCCTGATGACTATCTTCCAGGTATCGACCATTTCTCCGGATGCCACGGAACAGTTCGCCCTGGTTTCCTCGGTTTCCGTCATTTTCACCTTAGTGCCGTATCTGTATACCTGCGCCGCGCTGATGCTGGTCGGGCATGGTCATCTGGGCAACCGCACCGGAATGTACAGCTTTATTACGCTGATCGCCTTTGTGTATTGCGTATGGGCCGTGGTCGGCTCCGGCGCGGAAGAGGTGATGTGGTCATTCATCGCGCTGATGGTGATTACCGCGCTGTACAGCTTCAACTATAACCGTCGTCATAAAAACCCGTATCCGTTGGGCAAACCGCTTGAACTGGACTGACCGTTTTTAGCTCCCTGACATTTTGAAATTCAAGAGGAAAGGAAAGGTTATGATCGATTTAAGTCGCCATAAAAAACGTAAAGTGCTGGTGGTTGACAGCAATATTTCCGAGGTTAATACCGCAAACGGTCGCGCCGTGCGCGAACTTATCGAAGCGCTGGAAGACACCAACCTGACGGTGATCCCCGCCGTCACCTTTGAAGACGGCATCGCGACCATCACGTCTGATGCCTCTATCTGCTGCGTGTTTGTCGACTGGACCTCCGGCGGCAACGACGATGTTTCGCACAGTCAGGCGTTTGCGCTGCTGCAGGAGATCCGCCGCCGCAACAAAGGCGTGCCGGTGCTGCTGATGGCAGAGCACTCCTGTATCGACACCCTGACCCTCGACACCATGAAAATGGTCAACGAATTTGTGTGGATGCACGAGGACACCGCAGAGTTTATCGCGGCGCGCTCCGTTGCCCTGATCGATAAATATTATGACCAGCTGTTGCCGCCGTTCACCAAAGCATTGTTTCACTACACCAAATATTCTCCGGAATATTCGTGGGCGGCACCCGGTCATCAGGGCGGTGTCGCCTTTACCAAAACAGCGGTAGGGCGCGAGTTTCTCGATTTCTTTGGTGAAAACCTGTTCCGCACCGATACCGGTATCGAGCGCGGTGCGCTGGGTTCGTTACTCGATCACAGCGGTCCGATTAAAGAATCTGAAACCTACGCCGCACGGGTCTTCGGCTCGCACCAGAGTTACTCGGTGCTTAACGGCACATCGGGCTCTAACCGCGCGATCATGACGGCGGTGGTAGGCGATGGTCAGTTCGCGCTGTGTGACCGTAACTGCCATAAGTCGATCGAGCAGGGGCTGGTAATGACCGGCGGTATACCGGTCTTTTTCATCCCGACGCGCAACCGCTTTGGCATCATCGGGCCGATCCCCAAATCGCAGTTTATGGCCGAGTCCATCCAGCAGAAAATGGATGAACATCCGCTGAAAAAACTCGCCTCAGATCCGAAACCGGTTTATGCCGTCGTCACCAACTGTACTTACGACGGCATGTGCTACAACGCCAAACAGGCGCAGGATTTACTGGCGAAGAGCGTCGATAATATTCACTTCGATGAAGCCTGGTATGCCTATGCACGCTTTAATCCGTTCTACCGCGATCGTTACGCCATGCGCGGTAATCCGGCCGATCATGACCCTGAAGGCCCGACGGTTTTCGCCACGCACTCCACCCACAAACTGCTGGCCGCACTTTCTCAGGCTTCTTACATCCACATCCGTAACGGTAAAAAACCGGTGGAGCATTCGCGCTTCAACGAGTCCTACATGTTGCAGGCCACCACGTCGCCGTTGTACGCCATTATTGCCGCCAATGAAGTGGGCGCGGCGATGATGGACGGAAAGCAGGGCGAATCGCTGACTCAGGAAGTGATCAACGAAGCGGTCGATTTCCGCATGGCGCTGGCAAAAGTTCATGCAGCGTTCTCCGCTCAGGGCGAATGGTTCTTCTCGCCGTGGAATGCGCCAGACGTGCTGGATGTGAAAACCGGTAAAAAAATTCCGTTCATTAATGCCTCCAAAGAACAACTGACGACAGACCCGTCTTGCTGGGTGCTCAGACCGGGCGAAAGCTGGCACGGTTTTGATCAGCTCGACGACGACTGGTGCATGCTCGACCCGATCAAAGCCGGTATTCTGGCGCCGGGCATGGGTGACGACGGCAAGATGCTGGAAAACGGCATTCCTGCGGCGATGGTGACGGCATTCCTTTCTCAGCACGGCATTGTCCCTTCGCGCACCACCGATTTTATGGTGCTGTGTCTGTTTTCGGTCGGCGTGACCAAAGGCAAGTGGGGCACACTGATCAACGTTCTGCTGGAGTTCAAACAGCATTACGACGACAACAGCCCGCTGACGCTGTGCCTGCCGGATCTGGCCTCCTCCAACGCCGCGCGCTATGCCGGTATGGGGCTGAAAGATCTCTGCGACGAGATGTTCGCCTACATGAAAACCAGCCAGATGGACAAACTGCAGTCCGACGCTTTCGGCAAGATCCCGACACCGGTCAAACTGCCGCGCGCTGCGTTTCAGGACCATATGGCCGGGCGCTGTGAGCATCTGACCCTCGACAAGCTGGCCGGTCGCGTCTCCGCGGTCGGCGTGATCCCTTATCCACCGGGGATCCCTATCGTCATGCCGGGTGAAAGTTTCGGTGCCAAAAACGACCCGTGGCTGAGTTATATTCGCAGCATCGCGCAATGGGGCGAGAAATTCCCCGGCTTCGAAAAAGAACTCGAAGGGGCAGAGTTCAAAGACGGCCAGTACCACATCTGGGTGCTGAAAGAGTAGCGTCTGTTTTTTCACCGGCAAGCGGAAAGTGGTATGAGATAAAAGCATTGCGGGATACGCCGCAACCCGATGACGAGGCTCTGTATGAGCCTCGTTTTTTTTGCGCGACATCCCGGAGAAATCATTTTTGCGCTGGCAGGAGAGAATTTCTTCGGGTAACGTCAGCGCATCTTGTTCAGCGAAGAATAACCATGTTGATAGCAGCGTTCTGCACAGTCGTTAAACCTTTTTTACGTGACAGATTTTTGCATCTGTTAATTCTGCTTGGCGTCATTCTGACCGTGTTCCAGCCGGAGAAAATCACTCAGTTTCCGCAGTTTGTTGACTGGAACACCATCGTCACGTTGCTCGGTTTACTGATGCTGACCAAAGGCGTGGAGGTCAGCGGCTATTTTGATTTTGTGGGCCGTAAGATGATTAACGCCATCGACAATGAGCGGTGGCTGGCCCTGTTTCTGGTGATGGCCGCGGCGGTGCTTTCAACGTTTATGACCAATGACGTTGCGCTGTTCATCGTGATACCGCTGACGATTACGTTAAAAAAACTGACATCGCTGCCGGTGACCCGGCTGATCATTTTCGAAGCGCTGGCGGTGAATGCCGGATCCCTGCTCACGCCTATCGGCAATCCGCAAAACATCCTGTTGTGGAATAAGTCCGGGCAGTCATTTTTGCATTTTATCGGGCAGATGGCGCCGCTGGCGCTGGTGACGCTGGCTGCATTGTTGCTGGTGACGTGGTTTTGTTTTCCGTCGCACAGCCTGAAAAAGCTTGAAAGTAATCAGGGATATCCTTTCCGTAAACGGCTGCTTTTCAGCTGCGCAGTGCTGTATGTGGTGTTCATCGCCTGTGTGGATCTGGGGCTGGCACTTTACGGTTTACTGGCCGTGATTGCGTGCTTCCTGTTGCTGGCACGCAACGTTTTGCTGCGTATCGACTGGCCGCTGATTCTGGTGTTTATCGTGATGTTTATTGATGTGCGTTTGCTGGTCGGGCTGAATGCTTTGCAGCCCGCGTTTACCCACATCCACAGTTTGCCCGATTACGGACATTACCTGCTGAGCATCGGGCTTTCACAGGTGATCAGCAACGTGCCTGCGACGATCCTGATGATCAACTATCTGCCGTCCGGCCCGCTGCTGGCCTACGCCGTTAACGCGGGGGGCTTCGGGCTGGCAATAGGTTCGCTTGCCAATCTGATTGCCCTGCGTATGGCGAATGACAAAAAGATCTGGCTCAAATTTCATTACTACTCTTTCCCGTTCCTGCTGTTCAGCGGGCTGGCGGGGTGGTGGCTGCTGCCGCTGCTGGCGAAGTAACGGCAACGTTGATTGACGCCAGCCGGTTGACGGCTGCCGTGATTTCCGCAGGCGTCAGTGCGGAGAATCCCAGCAACCAGCCGTCCTGATGCCGGGCGGCAGAGCCTGGCACATCCAGAAATAACGGCGATAAGCGGGGTGTTTCCACCCCGGCGTGTGCAGCAAGCTTACTCAGGTGTGACTCCTGACCGGCAGGAAGGCGGGCAGCAAGCTGTAAACCGCCAGCGGCAACCTGCGGTGTCAGCCAGCTGATTTTTTGCTTAATGTGTTCAAGCAGATGATCACGACGGCTGTGGTACAGCTGGCGGGAAAAACGCAGGTGGGCGGCGAAATGCCCCGTTTGCATGAATTCAGCGGTCACCGCCTGCATCAGCTGTGAAGAGTGTCCGTCATTCACCGTGCGCATCGTGACCATTGGCCCGACGAGAGCTGGCGGCAGCACGGCGTAGGCCAGCCGCAAAGAAGGGAATAAAACCTTCGAAAACGTGCCGAGATAAATGACCTGCTGATATTTATCCAGCCCCTGCATGGCCGGAAGAGGGCGTCCGTCGTAATGCAGCTCGCTGTCGTAGTCGTCCTCAATGATCCAGCTGCCGTGACGCTTTGCGTAGTCAAGCAGATGCAGGCGGCGCGGCAAACTCAGGCTGACGCCGGTCGGGTAATGGTGTGACGGCGTCAGATACATCAGGCGCGGCACGGGTAAATTCGCCGCCGGCGCGATCCCTTCACCGTCAACCGCAACGGCACAAATATCCGCACCCGCACTGGCAAACGCGTTGCGCGCACCCGGATAACCGGGCTGTTCCAGCCAGACACAATCGGCCGGATCGATAAGCAGCATCGCCAGTAATTGCAGCGCCTGCTGCGAACTGGTGGTGATCAGGATCTGTTCTGCCGAACACACCACGCCGCGCGATTGTTGCAGATAGCTGGCGATGGCTTCGCGTAAGGGTAAATAGCCCTGCGGATCGCCATAACCCAGCAGACGCTCGCCGTGAACGCGCAATTGCCTGGCGGTCAGCTGTTTCCAGGTTTTGAGCGGGAATGCGCGCAGATCGGGCGAACCGGCGGCAAAAGCCAGCGGGAATTGCGGATCGCGGCACCCGCCGGTTGCCAAAATGGTTTGTCCACGTGCTGACAGTCTCGGGGGGCTTACGGCAATTATGGCCTGTTTGCGCGGTGCTGCGGGGCGGGGAAGGGATGCGCTGACAAAGGTGCCTTTTCCCGTTTGGCGATACAGATAACCTTCCGCTTCTGTCTGGGCATACGCCGCTTCCACGGTGATGCGGGACAGGTTCAGATCAGCGGCCAGCAGGCGGGATGACGGTAATCTCTCCCCGGCAATCAGCGCACCGCTGTGAATGGCGCTGCGCAGTGCGGCACACAGGCGGTCGCGCAGCCCGGCAGGCGCTGCCTGACCCCGCTCAGCGGTATCTCCGAACAAAGTGATCAAGGCGGAAGGCCGATCCGTTTTGGGCATAATGGGTCTTATCATATGGCTGAAATTGGCATCAATAATAAGACCAAAATTGGTGATGATGGAACGGCTTTCAACAAAGAAAATCTCACAGGAGAAGATATGTCGCATTCATCGTATGTTCTGGCTTTTGAGCCACCGTCACCGGAAGTCAGCGCTGCATATTTGCTGTCAAAACTGAGTTTTTACACCGACGCAGCCGATGTGGCCGCAGATTTGCAAAATGGCGTCACCGGTATTGTGGTTATTGATACCCGTTCTGCTGAATATTATGTACGCGGGCACGTGCCGGGGGCGGTGAGTTTTCCACATAAACTGATGACCGCTGAGAGCACGGCTGCCCTCAGTAAAGAGGTGGTGTATGTGACTTATTGTGACGGGATTGGCTGTAACGGTTCTACACAGGGCGCATACAAGCTGGCTAAGCTCGGATTTCGGGTAAAAGAGATGATTGGCGGGCTGGATTTCTGGATCCGCGACCGGCATCCGCTGGCAACGGGCGAGGAACGGGGAGACTATTCCCGTCACGTCGCCCCGCAAGATTGTGGCTGTGCCTGAGTGATGAACCTTTGCAGGTTCAGGAGCGAAGCGGGCTTAAAACAGTGCCCAGAGTAAAAGCACAATCACCACAAAGGCGATAAACAGCAGCGGCTTGCCGCCGAGCGCCTGCATGGAAGGCGGCAACATCGCAACAAGCGGATTCATGATCGGCTGGGGATCGGTACGCGTCGTGGTAGTGAAGTGATCATCAATCTCTTCACTGCGCGGCGTGCGATCCACGCGCTGGCTGAACAGTACGCCAATCAGGTCATTCACCTGCACCGGCGTGAGGGGCGATGATAACGTCGCGTTGAAGCGGTTTTCCACGTATTCGGTGAGCTGGCGAATTTCCTGCGTTGTGGCGGGTTGTTTAAGCACGCTCAGCAGGGTCGTCAGCGTCGGTGGCGTTGTTTGCTGGCTCAGTGAGGCTTTCACCTGCATAAACTGGCTCAGCAGCTGGAAGTGTTTCGCCGGTATGGCATCGCCGACTTTGACGCCCACCAGATTGAACAGCTCCTGCCACACTTTCACCGGCGCTTCACCGGTGGCCGCACTGAGACGGGTGACCAGTTGTTGCAGGTTATTGTGTTCGGCAGGCAGCAAGGGACGATCGGTGACCGGTGTTTGCTGCGGCTGCGGAATATTCATCTGGCGTGTCTGAATGAGATCCAGCACCTGTTGCAACTGCGGATGGGTCAGCTGGCTGAGCACGGTGTGGCCAAAACTTTGACGGATGAAATCGCTGACCGCCTGACGATTGTTGCCCTGCGGCAGCAGCTCGGTCAGTTGCAGCATCAGCTGGCGCGAAGCGTGGCTGTCCTGTGCCTGCGTCAGTTTTCCCTGCAGCAGCGTCTGCGCCTGGGGAAATTGCGACGAGGTGATCTCTGCGTCGTGCGGTAAAGCGAGGTCGTGGCGCAGGTTGGCCCAGATCTCCGCAGATTTAATCGGCGTCAGCGCCATCAGCTTTACGATCAGCTTTTCCAGCGTGGTTCGCTGCGCCGGGGTTAATGGCAGTTCGCCACCCGATTGAGCAGGAACGGTCTGACCCTGAGGCTGTGTTCTGTTGTCGCCAACCGGCATGCCCGGGCCGCTCAAAGGTTGCATATCACCGTCCTTCGCTGGAAATTAAAACGTCGCCTGAACCTGGAAGAAAAGTCAAAGCGCGGCGCAAGAGCGCAGAAGCGCCTCATCATACCTGCAAAGTTTATTAATCGACACCGTGAATGGCAGGCTGATGACTATTCTTAGAAATATTATTTATCAAAACGGGCGTTAAAAACGTCTGGCGTGGCGCGAAAGCGAAAAATCAGTCACTGCTCTGCTGATTTTCGCGCAGAGCAGTGACGTTCAGTGGCGTTATTTCTCTGCGGGAGGGCAGGCGCCGCCAAACAGCGGTTTGCGCAGCCGCTGGGCGATCACCACCCCGGCCAGCGTAATGCCGCCGCCGATAATGTGGTAACTCTGCAAATGCTCATGCAGGAACAGCACCGCGATAATGGCGGTGAAAATCGGCGACAGGTTCATGAAAATGGACGCTTTGTTGGCACCGAGGCGGATAACGCCCTGGATCCACAAAAAGGGCGCAATGATCGAGGCCGGAATCCCCGCAAAAAGCACCAGCGGAATGTTGTGCACCGTCAGGCTGACGTCGTTTGCCAGCAGGAAGTTGGGCAGCAGCAGTAATACGCCAAAAATAATCTGCGCATACAGTGACTGCCAGTTAGGCAGCGGGATCGCCCAGCGTTTGGTCAGCACGCCATACAGCGCGTAGGCCGCGGAGGCGCAAAACATCATCAGCTCGCCTTTGCCAATCCCATGTTGCAGCAGTTGCGCCGGATCGCCCGCACTGACCAGCCACACCAGACCGGCGAAAGAAATGATGCAGCCCAGCGCGATACCGACAGTGGGCACCACGCTCAGCAGGAACAGGCTGATCACCACGGTCAGCAGCGGGATCAGCGAGTTCAGTATCCCCATGAACAACGCACTGACGCTATGTGCGGCGTAATAGGCCAGGCTTTGATAAAGCACCATCCCCAGCAGACCGAGGATCAGCAGTTTCCACCAGTATTGTTTCACCGCCTGAAAGTTACGCAGCAGGCCGGGCAAGACAAAAGGTGTCAGTGTCAGCAGCGCCAGCAGCCAGCGGTAAAAAGAAATGGCAGCAGGATCAATGGCGGTCGCGGAAGCCTTGCTGACCACGGCATTGAGTGACCAGATCAACACGGCCATCAGCGGAAAAAGTACATTCATGGCAAATCATCCCTAAGTAAATCGTTGCGCCAGTGTACGATTGTCTTATTTGTTATATATAACGATAATCAGACAACCCTTCACGTAATTCAGACAACCTGATGGCGCGGGATTTCCGTCACAGACAAAAGGCTTTTATGGCATCACCACGCGGCACGGCTCAGCGCACATCACCTCCTCCACGTTACTATCCGCCGTTGCCGGAGAAAATGCCGACCACGCTGCTGTTTCGCGGCGAAGTCGTGGCAGGCAACTCGGAGTATGTGCGCCATTCGCATCCGTGGAGCCAGATTATCTGCGTCAAATCCGGTGTGCTTGCCATGCTGGTGGGCGGGCAGCGCTATCTGGCGCCGCGCGAATTTGCCATCTGGTTACCGGCGGGCACCGAGCACTCGAGTTATAACCGCAAAACGACGCGGTTTTGCGCCATCGATATCGCTCCCGAACTGGACCAAAATCTGCCGTCTGCGCCCTGTTTGTTAACGCCCACCGCGATTTTTAATGCGATTGCCGATGACTGTTTTTCGCGAAAACTGACGGAACCGGAGACGGAGACAGACCTGCGTATGTGCCGCGTGTTGCTGGATCAAATCAGCCTGGCACCCCGGCAAAACACCTATCTGCCGACGTCGGAAGACAAATTGTTGTCGCAGGTGTTGAGCGCACTGGAAAAGAATCCGGCTGACAGCACGCCGCTGGCGCAATGGGCGGCAAAGATTTACACCACCGAACGGACGCTGTCGCGCCGCTGCCAGCAGGAACTGGGGATGAGTTTTGCCCAATGGCGTCAGCGGCTGCGTTTTTTACATGCTATCTCGTTACTTGAGCAGGGAAAAAATGTGCAGGACGTCGCTCACGATGTGGGATACAGCTCGTCTTCGGCGTTCATCACCATGTTCCAGCAAATTTCCGGCACCACCCCGCAGCGTTTTCGTAACGACAGGTAAAGTTGTGCCCTGAAAGTTGGGATCAACGCCACGAACGTGGCAAAATCCCTGTCTTCTTTATTTTCTATTCTTTCTTTAGGCCGTGTTGCCGGAGTCAAACGTGAAAATCCTGGTTGATGAAAATATGCCGTATGCCGTTGAGCTGTTCAGCCGGCTGGGCACTGTGCAGGCTGTTCCCGGCCGTCCTGTTCCGCAGGATGCGCTCAACGATGCCGATGCGCTGATGGTGCGTTCGGTGACCAAGGTGAACGAAAGTTTACTGACGGGCAAACCGGTGAAATTTGTCGGTACAGCCACAGCGGGGACCGATCACGTTGATGATGCCTGGCTGGCTGCGCAGGGCATCGGTTTCTCAGCCGCTCCGGGCTGTAATGCCATTGCGGTGGTTGAATATGTGTTCTCCTCACTGCTGATCCTCGCAGAGCGCGATGGTTTCCAGCTGCGCGATAAAACCGTCGGGATTATCGGCGTGGGTAACGTCGGTTCACGCCTCAATGCCCGTCTGGAAGCGCTGGGTGTCCGCACCCTGTTATGCGACCCCCCGCGTGCCGATCGCGGTGATGAAGGGGAATTCTGGCCGCTGGAAAAACTGGTCACCGACGCCGATATTCTGACCTTCCACACGCCGCTCAACCCGTCCGGCCCTTACGCGACCCATCATCTGGTGGATGCCGATCTGCTGGCGCGCCTGCCGGCTGACCGTATTTTGATCAACGCCTGTCGTGGTGAAGTGGTGGATAACGCCGCGCTGCTCGATGCGCTGAACGGCACGAAAAAGCTGACCGCCGTGCTCGACGTCTGGGAGCCGGAGCCTGATTTATCGCTGGCGCTGCTTGAAAAAGTGGCTATCGGCACGGCACATATCGCAGGCTACAGCCTGGAAGGCAAGGCGCGCGGCACCACCCAGGTGTTTGAGGCATTCAGTCAGTTTATCGGTCAGCCGCAAACCGTGGCGCTGGCCTCGCTGTTACCGCCGCCAGAATTTGCTGAAGTCACGCTACGCGGTGCACTGAGTGAAGCCAAACTGCTGCGTCTTATTCACTTAGTGTATGATGTGCGCCGCGATGACCGGCCTTTGCGCCGTGTCGCCGGAAAAGCAGGTGAATTCGACAAACTGCGTAAGTTCTATGAAGAGCGTCGCGAGTGGTCATCTTTACGGGTGATATGTGACGATCCGGCCACCGCGGAGATGCTGAAAAAGCTGGGCTTTACCACTCAGATGGGCTGAGGCTTAACGCGGCCTTAAGCTTTTTCACATACAGTAATCTGATAACGATTTCGAAAGCAGGGCGGTGATCATTCATCGCCCCTTTGTATTTTGCACTTTTATTTCTGGAGAAAACCAACATGTCTGATGGCTGGAATATTGCGCTGCTTGGCGCAACGGGCGCAGTCGGTGATGCGTTACTGGAATTATTGGCTGAACGTCAGTTCCCGGTTGGTGAGCTCTTCCCGCTGGCCAGTGAGCGCAGCGCCGGTCAGACCGTGCGTTTCAATGGCAAAAGCCTGCGCGTGCAGCTGGCGTCTGAATTCGACTGGTCGCAGGTTCAGCTGGCGTTTTTTGTCGCGGGCAGCGAAGCCTCGGCACTGTACGCTGAAGAAGCGGCGAATCAGGGATGTCTGGTTATCGACAGCAGCGGCCTGTTCTCGCTGGAAAACGACATTCCTCTGGTGGTGCCGGGCGTGAACCCGGACGCGCTGTCCCATTACCGTAACCGTAATATTGTGGCCGTGGCTGACAGCCTGACCAGTCAGTTGCTGACCGCCATCAAACCGCTGACCGAACAGGCCGGTTTATCGCGTCTGCATGTGACGTCACTGCTCTCCGTGTCTGCGCTGGGTAAAGCGGCGGTGGATGATTTAGCCGGGCAAAGTGCGCGCCTGCTGAACGGTATTCCGGCAGAGGAAGGGATCTTCAGTAAGCAACTGGCGTTTAACCTGTTGCCGCTGGTGAGTGATGCAGAGGGCAGCGTGTTGCAGGAACGTCGTCTGGTGGATCAGGTGCGTAAGGTCTTGCAGGACGACGGTTTGCCAATTTCTGTCAGCTGCGTGCAATCGCCGGTGTTTTACGGTCACGCGCAGGTAGTGCATCTGGAAGGTTTGCGCCCGCTCTCTGCAGACGAAGCACGCGCGGAACTTGAACGTATCGACGATATTTCCCTGAGCGATGAAGACGATTTCCCGACCCAGGTCAGTGATGCGTCCGGCAATGCCAATCTGAGCATTGGCTGTCTGCGTAATGACTACGGCGTGCCTGAATTACTGCAATTCTGGTCAGTGGCGGATAACGTGCGTTTCGGCGGTGCCCTGATGGCGGTGGAAACCGCAGAAAAACTGATCAATGAGTACTGGTACTGATTATGTCCGACGAGGTTATTTCTGACGTCAGTGCAGCCCCGGTAGTGGGGCGCATTGCGTTAGGTATTGAGTACAACGGCAGCGCATATTTCGGCTGGCAGCGTCAGCAGGGAGCCGCCAGCGTTCAGGAATGTCTGGAGAAATCACTGAGCCGTGTGGCCGATTCGCCGATTGTGGTGTTTTGCGCAGGGCGCACCGATGCGGGCGTCAGCGCCACCGGTCAGGTGGTCCATTTCGATACGCCGGTGATGCGTAATGATGCGGCCTGGACAATGGGCGTGAACACGCACCTGCCGAAAGACATTGCGGTACGCTGGTGTGCCAACGTCGGGGAAGATTTTCACGCCCGTTTCAGCGCCACTGCCCGCCGTTATCGTTATGTTATCTACAATCATCGCTACCGTTCGGCGATTTTGCACACCGGTGTGACGCACGTTCACATGCCGCTCGACGTGGAAAAAATGCAGCTCGCCGGTCAGGCGTTGCTGGGTGAGAACGACTTCACGTCGTTTCGCGCGTCGCAGTGTCAGTCGCGTACGCCGTGGCGCTACATGGTGCACCTGAATGTCACACGCCACGGTAATTATGTCGTGGTGGACATCAAGGCGAACGCGTTTGTGCATCATATGGTGCGCAATATTGTCGGCAGTCTGGTGGAAATTGGTGCGGGGAATCAGCCGGTGAGCTGGATGGCAGAGCTGCTGGCGGCGAAAGATCGCAATCTGGCTGCGGCGACCGGAAAAGCCGAAGGCTTGTATCTGGTTTCTGTGGATTACCCCGAGAAATTTGCATTACCCCAGGTCAATATGGGGCCGCTGTTCTTAGAAGATTAAGAACCATTGATGGTGTAAAAAAGGACGGAAATCAAATGGGTTTCATTCAGTTTGTGATCGATTTTATTCTACATATTGATGTGCATTTAGCGGAGCTGGTCGCGCAGTATGGCGCCTGGGTGTACGGGATTTTGTTCCTGATCCTGTTCTGTGAAACCGGCCTGGTGGTGACACCTTTCCTGCCGGGCGATTCATTACTGTTTGTCGCAGGTGCGCTTGCCGCGTTGCCGGGCAATGACCTTAACGTCCATCTGATGGTGTTCCTGATGGCGATTGCTGCCATTGTGGGCGATGCGGTGAACTATACGATCGGGCGGGTGTTCGGTGAGCGTCTGTTCAGTAACCCGGATTCGAAGATTTTCCGTCGCAGTTATTTGGACAAGACGCATAAGTTTTACGAGAAACATGGCGGCAAAACGATTATTCTGGCGCGCTTCGTGCCGATCGTCCGGACATTTGCGCCGTTTGTCGCGGGCATGGGGCATATGTCTTATCGTCATTTCGCTGCGTATAACGTGATTGGTGCGTTAGTTTGGGTGCTGCTGTTTACCTATGCTGGATACCTTTTCGGCGATCTTCCGATTGTTCAGGAAAATCTGAAATTACTGATCGTCGGCATCATTGTGGTTTCCATCCTGCCGGGTGTGATTGAAATCTGGCGGCACAAACGCGCAGCGGCGAAAGAGAAACGTCATCAGGGGTGATCCCGTGACAATTTTTATCAATTAACAGGATATTGACGGTCATTAAACCCGCAGACTCACCAGTTTTTTATCCACAGTCTCTGGCTGTTATGGTTTAATGAGCGACAATTTATGGTCTGTTCCTGCGAACAACCCTTCTGTGATGCGGCGTGTGAGGTTTTTTATCACGCCGGACACAGACATTTTTGGGTAGGTTTCAGGGGACTTGTTACTGCATGAACAGCGGACTGGCTTTGGCCGGGTTCAAACAGAAAGGTTATCGATGAGCTGGATTGAACGAATTCTTAGTAAGAGCACTGACTCGCAAACCCGTAAGGCAAGCATTCCTGAGGGCGTCTGGACTAAATGTGACAGCTGCGGACAGGTACTTTACCGCGCCGAGCTCGAGCGCAACCTCATGGTTTGCCCTAAGTGCGACCACCATATGCGTATGTCTGCGCGTATGCGTCTGTCCACTTTCATGGACGAGGGCAGTGAGGTTGAATTAGGTAGCGAGCTTGAGCCTAAAGATGTTCTGAAGTTTAAAGATTCCAAAAAATACAAAGATCGTCTGGTTGCTGCACAAAAAGAAACCAACGAAAAAGACGCGATGGTTGTTATGAAAGGCACGCTGTTTGGTATGCCGATCGTGGTGGCGTCGTTTGAGTTTGCGTTCATGGGCGGTTCCATGGCGTCAGTGGTCGGGGCTCGTTTCGTCCGTGCCGTTGAACAGGCCATGGAAGATAACTGCCCGCTGGTGTGTTTCTCAGCCAGTGGCGGCGCACGTATGCAAGAAGCGCTGATGTCGCTGATGCAGATGGCGAAAACCAGTGCGGCGTTGGCGAAATTGCAGGAACGCGGCTTGCCGTATATTTCTGTGCTGACTGACCCGACCATGGGCGGCGTTTCTGCCAGCCTGGCGATGCTGGGTGATATCAACGTGGCTGAGCCAAAAGCCCTGATTGGTTTTGCCGGCCCGCGCGTTATCGAGCAGACCGTACGTGAAAAACTGCCTGCTGGTTTCCAGCGCAGTGAATTCCTGATTGAGAAAGGCGCGATCGATATGATCGTCCGTCGCCCGGATCTGCGTGCCAAGTTGGGCAGCGTTCTGGCGAAGCTCACCGGACAACCTGAGCCACGTGTGGCTGAGGTGCCGGCAGCGGTCAACGGTTCTGCCGCTGACAATCATCAGGATGCCTGATCGATCAGAGTAAAAGCCGGTCAGTTGTTCAGGGCGGCCACTCATCGTTGTGCCGCCCAAGCTGTCGCCGTCAAGCTGTTATCGCTCAGGACTGGCAGGCCGTGCTTTTACTCTTTCAGCAGTATCTGAAAAAGAGGGCATTGCCTGCTGTCACAGTCTGGTGATGTAGTGTCGAAGTGAACCTAATGCAGGTTGAACGGGGCTCATGCAAAATCAACTTATCCCTCAAGCCACGTCGCCTTTGGCCACGTGGCTTTATTATCTCGAACATCTCCATTCTCAGGCGATTGAACTCGGCCTTAGCCGCGTCAGCGCAGTCGCCACCAAACTCGATTTACTGACACCTGCGCCGCTGGTCTTTACCGTGGCCGGTACCAATGGCAAAGGCACCACCTGCGCCACACTGGAATCGATTCTGATGGCGGCGGGTTACCGTGTCGGCGTTTACAGTTCTCCTCATCTGGTGCGATACACCGAGCGCGTGCGTATTCAGGGCGACGAGTTGCCCGAAGCGGCACACTGCGCCTCTTTCGCACAGCTGGAAGCCGGGCGTGGCGATATCTCTCTGACCTATTTCGAGTACGGCACTTTATCTGCTTTGCAGCTGTTTAAGCAGGCTAAGCTGGATGTGGTGATCCTCGAAGTCGGGCTGGGCGGTCGTCTGGATGCCACCAATATTGTTGATGCCTCGGTTGCCGTGGTGACCAGCATCGCGCTGGATCACACGGACTGGCTGGGGTCAGACCGCGAAAGCATTGGCCGCGAAAAGGCCGGTATTTTCCGTTCGGGTAAACCGGCGGTGGTCGGTGAGCCGGATATGCCACAGTCGATTGCGGATGTGGCGCAGGAAAAAAATGCCGATCTCTGCCGTCGTGACAGCCAGTGGCATTTTACCGCCGGTTCTGACAGCTGGCGCTGGGCGGCGTTGCAGGAAGGGGCGGAAACCACTGTTCTGGAGGCTTTGCCGTTGCCAAACGTTCCCTTAGCCAACGCGGCGACGGCACTGGCAGCCCTGCATTATTCGCCGCTGGAGATCCCGGCTGAGGCGTTGCGCAGTGGTCTGACGCGTGCGGCGCTGCCGGGACGATTCCAGACCGTGAGCGAATCACCGCGCCTGATCCTCGACGTGGCGCATAACCCTCACGCTGCTGCCTATCTGGCCGGGCGTTTGGCTGAACAGCCACGCCATGGCGGGAAAGTACGGGCCGTCGTCGGCATGTTGTCAGATAAAGATATTGCCGGTACGCTGGCGTGTCTGTCCCCGCAGGTGGATGAATGGTATTGCGCGCCGCTTGAAGGCCCGCGCGGTGCCAGCGCTGAAGAACTGACGGCGCATCTGCCCGCGGCGCGTCAGTTTGCGGATGTGGAGTCAGCCTGGAAGCAGGCCATGCAGGAGGCGGCTCCTCAGGATATTGTGATCGTCTGCGGTTCGTTTCATACCGTCGCTCACGTAATGGATGCTTTAGATACGGGGAAAACCAGTGGCAAGTAAGTTTCAAAATCGCCTGGTCGGTACGGTCATTCTGGTGGCGCTGGGCGTCATCATTTTGCCCGGATTACTCGACGGCAAGAAAAAACATTACGAAGACGAATTTGCGTCGATCCCATTGGTGCCAAAAGCGGGTGATGTCGAGGAGCAGGATTCGGTACCGCCGGTGACGCAGTCGCTGCCTGCTCAGGCGCCTGAAGGCGCAGATCAGTCGATGCATGGCGCACCGGAATCTGACAATTCCGCGACCAACACCACGGCGGCCAATCGTGGCGCGGTGGCACCGGGGAATACCACGGTAGAGACGCCACCGGCAACGACGCTGCCAGAGCAGAAAAAAACGGTGCAACCAACGCGTACCGAACCTGCGAAGCAGAAACCGGTTGAGCAAAAGCCAGTGGTTCAGAAGCCTAAGACGATCGAGCCTAAACCGATGGTCGAAGCACCGCCTGTCGTCAAACAGAAACCGGTTGAACAGCCTAAACCGGCAGAGCAACCGAAAGCCGCAGAACAGCCGAAGCCGGCGCAGGAAGAAAAAGCGCCAGCGGGGCAGTCGTATGTTGTGCAGCTGGGGGCGTTGAAAAATGCGGCCAAAGCCAATGAGATCGTGGCGAATCTGCGACTCTCCGGTTTCCGTGCCTACACGGTTCCGTCAACGCCGGTACAGGGGCAGATAACGCGCCTCTACGTCGGGCCGGATGCCTCCAGGCAGAAACTCGAAGCCTCGTTGCCGCAGTTGCAACAGCTCAGCGGATTAGGCGGCCAGGTTAGGGCTTACTCTGCACACTGACGTGACTCCTCCCCTTTGCCGGGGAGGGAACTGATAAAACATAAAAAATACCAGGGAGGGCACAAGCGATTTGTGCCCTTTTTCTATAAGATCCTCAGGTTGGGTTTTTATAGGGTTATGCTGCGATTGAGGTTTTTTTAATCGCTATTATTAATTTGTCTGACCGGCAGATTTCCCCTACGCAAACGTTTTCTTTTTCTGTTAGAATTCGCAGCGATTTGGATGCCGGGGTAGACGTGACTGGATTAGACACTGGAATAGTTAATGGTCTGGATTGATTACGTCATCATTGCGGTTATCGGATTTTCTGCATTAGTCAGTTTGATTCGTGGCTTTGTTCGTGAGGCTTTATCACTGGTAACCTGGGCTTGCGCCTTCTTCGTTGCCAGTCATTATTACCCTTACCTCGCCATCTACTTCACGCGTTTCGAAGATGAGTTAGTTCGAAACGGGATCGCAATTGCCATCTTGTTCATCGCGACGTTGATCGTAGGTGCAATTGTCAACTATGTGATTGGTTCGCTGGTGGAAAGAACCGGATTGTCCGGCACAGACAGGGTGTTAGGTGTGTGCTTCGGCGCGCTGCGCGGGGTGTTGATTGTCTCCGCGATGCTGTTCTTCCTGGATACTTTTACCGGCTTCTCACAAAGTGAAGACTGGAAGCAATCCCAGTTGATCCCACAGTTCAGTTATATCATCAGGTGGTTCTTTGACTACCTGCAGAGCACGTCGAGTTTCTTGCCAAAACATCTTTAGTTTTGGCAGCGCTGAAGAGGAAAAGACAACATGTGCGGTATTGTCGGTATCGCCGGTTTCATGCCGGTAAACCAGTCGATTTATGACGCGTTAACGGTGTTACAACACCGTGGGCAGGATGCCGCAGGCATCGTCACCATTGATGCCAATAATAACTTCCGTTTACGGAAAGCGAATGGCCTGGTGAAGGATGTTTTCGAAGCCCGCCATATGCAACGCTTGCAAGGCAACATGGGCATCGGCCATGTTCGCTACCCAACGGCTGGCAGTTCCAGCGCTTCAGAAGCTCAACCTTTTTACGTCAACTCTCCGTTCGGCATCACCCTGGCCCATAACGGTAACCTGACCAATGCCCATGAACTGAGAAGCAATCTGTTCGAAGGCCAGCGTCGCCATGTCAACACGACTTCTGATTCTGAAGTCCTGCTGAATATCCTGGCCAGCGAGCTGGATCGTTTCCAGCATTATCCGCTCGAAGCTGACAACATTTTCGCCGCAGTATCGGCGGTGAACCTGAAAATCCGTGGTGCTTATGCCTGCGTGGCGATGATCATCGGCCACGGCATGTTGGCCTTCCGTGACCCGCACGGCATCCGCCCGCTGGTGATCGGCAAACGTACGCTGGAAGATGGCCGCAATGAGTACATGGTGGCGTCTGAGAGCGTGGCGTTAGATACACTGGGCTTTGAGTTCCTGCGTGATGTGGCGCCGGGCGAAGCGGTGTACATCACCGAAAAAGGCCAGCTGTTCACCCGCATGTGTGCTGAGAATCCGCAGTACAATCCGTGCCTGTTCGAGTACGTCTATTTCGCACGTCCTGACTCGTTTATCGACAAAATTTCCGTCTACAGCGCCCGTGTTCGTATGGGTGAAAAGCTGGGCGCGAAGATTGCCCGTGAATGGGAAGATCTGGATATCGACGTGGTGATCCCTATCCCGGAAACCTCGTGTGATATCGCGCTGGAAATCGCGCGTATCCTGGATAAACCGTACCGTCAGGGTTTTGTGAAAAACCGTTATGTTGGCCGTACATTTATCATGCCGGGTCAGCAGGAACGTCGTAAATCTGTGCGTCGCAAACTCAATGCTAACCGCGCTGAGTTTCGTGATAAGAACGTGTTGCTGGTGGATGACTCCATCGTGCGCGGCACCACGTCCCAGCAAATCGTTGAGATGGCGCGTGAAGCGGGGGCGAGACGTGTGTATCTGGCTTCAGCGGCACCGGAAATTCGTTTCCCGAACGTCTACGGCATCGATATGCCAAGTGCTAACGAACTGATTGCGCATGGCCGTGAAGTCAGCGAAATCAACCAAATCATCGGTGCCGATGCGTTGATCTTCCAGGACCTGAGCGATTTGATCGCCGCAGTGAAAGAAGACAACAGCGATATCGAGAAATTTGAGTGTTCAGTATTCGACGGTATTTACGTCACGAAAGATGTTGACCAGAATTACCTGGAATACCTCGAAGCCCTGCGCAACGACGACGCTCAGGCGTTACGTGGTCAGCAGGAAGCTGAAAACCTCGAGATGCACAACGAAGGCTGATAAGCGCGTTGCTGACATGATACAAAGCGCGCCCCTCCTGTGAACACACAGGTCGGGCGCGTTTTTTTATGCCTGAATGTATGTCAGTATTAGCACCGTCCGGGTTCATTCTTCTAAGGCAGTGTTCATGAAACGACTTATTGTCGGTATTTCAGGCGCCAGCGGCGCAATTTACGGTGTCCGGCTGTTGCAGGTGTTAAAAAGCGTACCGGATGTCGAAACCCATCTGGTGATGAGTAATGCCGCACGGCAGACGCTGACTCTGGAAACCGATCTGACGCTGCGCGACGTGCAGGCCATGGCCGATGTGGTTCATGATTCCCGCGATATCGCCGCCAGTATTTCTTCCGGATCCTTTAAAACCGCCGGAATGGTGATTTTACCCTGTTCGATCAAAACCTTGTCCGGCATTGTTAACAGCTATACCGACGGATTACTGACCCGCGCGGCAGACGTGGTGCTTAAAGAAAGCCGCCGTCTGGTGCTCTGTGTCCGCGAAACGCCGCTGCATCTTGGCCACCTGCGCCTGATGACTCAGGCCGCTGAGCTCGGAGCCATCATCATGCCGCCGGTTCCGGCGTTCTATCATCGCCCTGCGTCGGTGGAAGATATCATCGATCAGACCGTTAACCGCGTCATCGATCAGTTCGATATTGAGCTGCCGGAAGACCTGTTTGTTCGATGGCAGGGCAGCCACTGAGTTTTCTCCCCCCTCTACGCACTTATTTCTAGCATTTCACTAACAATGCACCAACGCTGATCACAATTTGATTCATTCTGGTGCATTGTTAACGGGCGCTTACGCTATCCTTTCCTCAGACCTCTGAATACTTTCATATTCCTGATGATTTTTTGACCGGTTTTCACTCTCTTAACGGGGAAATTGCCCTCGCTAAGAAACGGCACGAAACGTGCATGAGAGAATCTGGCAAAAAAGCCATTTGCATCGTTCAGCAAACTATAAAAAGACGTTCATTCACGCACACGCAACCACAACAGATGAATAATCACTGAGGCTAATGTATGAAAAAGTTGTTCAAGGTTCTTCCGCTGGTTTTGGTCTTAGCCAGCGCAGGTAGTGCGTTCGCTGCCGCACCTAAAGCAATTAATATCGGTACTGATCCGACGTATGCCCCATTTGAATCAAAGGATTCCAGCGGCAAGCTGGTAGGTTTTGATATCGATCTCGCTAATGAAATGTGTAAACGCGCTGCAATTAAATGCACGTATGTCGAAAGTGATTTCGACGCACTGATCCCTTCCCTGAAAGCCAAAAAAATTGATGCGATCATTTCCTCATTGTCCATCACTGAAAAACGCCAGCAGGAAATTGATTTCACTGAGAAATTGTACGCCGCCAACGCCCGTCTGATCGCGCCTAAAGGCTCTAAAGTTCTGCCTGAACTGGACGCGCTGAAAGGCAAAAACGTCGGTGTATTACAGGGTTCCACCCAAGAAGCCTATGCCAACGCCATGTGGCAGCCAAAAGGCATCAACGTTGTGGCCTACCAGAACCAGGATCTGATTTATGCGGATCTGGCTTCAGGCCGTCTTGATGCCGCGTTCCAGGACGAAGTGGCGGGCAGCGAAGGCTTCCTGAAACAGTCTGCAGGTAAAGAATACGCGTTCGCGGGTCCGTCTGTTAAAGACGATAAATTCTTCGGCGTGGGTACCGGCATGGGTCTGCGTAAGACCGATACGGATCTGAAAGCCGCGCTGAACAAGGCGTTTGACAGCATGCGTAAAGACGGTACTTACGACAAGCTGGCGAAGAAATACTTCGACTTTGACGTATACGGCGGCTAATTGCGCGCTGTGTGATGTGCCACAGGGGGCGGTGCGCTGCTCCCTGAGGTTCTGACGCGAGCCATTTTCTGGCCGCGCCGGGATCCTTTCAGACAGGAAAAAACCATGCTGTATGGGTATTCCCAGGTAATCATCCAGGGCACGTTGGTGACACTGGAACTGGCGATTTCGTCAGTTGTTTTAGCGCTGGTGATAGGGC
>NZ_JAFMOX010000029.1 GCF_019049655.1 Rahnella rivi | reverse complement strand
CAAGGTACATGGGGGGAGTCCACGACTTACGAGATTCTTTCCAAAAGCAACCCGGTGTGGAAAATTCAGGAGATTAATGAAAACTCCCCACTTTGATGAAGAAAGGCGCTGATTAGCGCCTTTTTCTAATTAATGACCAGCAAGTGCCTGTTGGAAATTGTGTGCAGTATCGGCGTTTCTCTTATCACCAATTCCCGTACGATGCGATTCAGTCGCTGCCGTCCCCCAATCTCCCCGATTCACCGCAGCATTAAATTTTGGGAATTCATTGCGTAAGCGTGGAATACCCAAGTTAAATCCCATATCTACAAGTCCAGTTTTAGCGTTATCGGTAAATGATCATAGTTTGCATACAATCCCCGCAACCCTTTCTCAGTTTCTTGTACATCCGCAATACAGGCTTGTATCGCATCATCATTGCTAAGATGCACGGCAGCACGGGAGCCTGGATGATTCAAAACCTGCTTATAACCATTTCGGACATCCGTGGATGTAGCAGCTACTTCAATATTGCTGCTGTCCCCGTGGGCTAATGACTGATGATACGTTTTCAAAAATCGCATGCCTAAAGCCGCATCAATATTGGCAAGTAAATGACCTATTCCGACTGTTGGGTTCCCTTTTGAGTCAGCATAAATAGCATTTACAAACCCCTCATGTGCCATCAGGTTATTTGCGCACATGGTCATATAGATACCATCGTATGTTTTAGTTGAAGGTATGCTTAACCTTGTTGTTGGGCCTATGTTGGTGTGTGAACCAGCATTCCCGCCGGTACCCAAGGAGCCAGGGGCATCATAACTATGAATAGTGCCATAAGGCGTATCATGATCATTCCAGCCTGGGCCTGAATTCGGATCTGTAT
Organism: Rahnella rivi; assembly: GCF_019049655.1. Lineage (GTDB taxonomy): Bacteria > Pseudomonadota > Gammaproteobacteria > Enterobacterales > Enterobacteriaceae > Rahnella > Rahnella rivi. The sequence continues at coordinate 4,138 of NZ_JAFMOX010000029.1, read as the reverse complement.
CTGACATATTAATCCCTCATAGAAAGTAAAATAAAAACTGTATTTAAATACAGTAATCAGACTGTGTTCTTGAAAGGGAGTTGTATCAACAGATGCCAATCGTGCTAAACATGGCACAACAAGAGCCGAAGTGGGAATATCTTCAACCGTTCACAGGGACAAAATTTAGCTGGGGTAAATTCTAGGAAAAGCAATGAATTATCTCGTTAACATGATTTTTCTCACGGTTTGCCCACGACCCACTTATCAGATTGGCTTCGAAGCGACTGGTGCGTTTTTTGTGATGATATGGAGCTGGTCGCATAAGAGTTTGAAGTTGTTGAGGTTTTGTGAACAGGACAAAGTTTCTGCATCTCAGATGAGAAAATTATCTTAGCATTTTGCTTATTGCAACCCATATCAATGTCCGCTTCTGGCAGTGAGTTTAACCGATGGATGCAACACACTGATTGAACCGCTCGAAGGTCCGTTGTGAGCGAGGAGCGGACAACAAATAGAGCGGAAAGAGGGTAGGAAATCTCGCTATTTTTTCAGGCCAGCCATGTGGTTCAGCTGGCCTTCATTTGAAACGTTGTTATATGGGAACTGGATAGTTAATCCATCGATGCTGCATCCTGCATCCAAAAGATAATGACAAACTTCAGCTGATAACTGATAATTTTTAGTTGTTAAGTAACATTAGAGCGGAAAATGGCAACGTGTTACTATAATAAAAATGGGGTCTTGAGGGTTTAGGGATTATACATATATGAGATTTTATAGCATCGATTATCTACAAGTGCAGTCTAACATCAATGATTATCTAAAATTCATCGTTATATTTAGTACTTTATTTATCTTGATCGTTGTTTTTAGTCTGTATATGCGCCATCGCTTGCAAACTAAATATCGTGACTTAACAATCATAGCCTTCTTGTTTTTACTCTTCATTTCTGGTGTTCAGTATGCAGATTACACCGATAGTCAAAATATACACTCCCAATCATCACAAATGGTTAACTTTGTTAGGTTGTTATCACAAGAAAAAGGAGTGAATGTGAATTATATACTTTCTAGTTCAGCACAAATTTCTGATGGTATTATCGTTAAAATTAATGATCTTTATTACCGTGTTAACTTAAGTTTGGACCAAAAAACATACAATCTAGTAGAGGTTTCGTTAGTAAACCCAGAAATTGAAATTATGAAAAACTGAGGAATGGAAATGATAATTTATTTACCTATCATTATAAAATTAGGTCTGGGAATACTGTGTTTAATTGTTCAAATTAATCTCATGGGGAAAGGAAATTTGGCCCCCTCATCAGCAATGGATCAGGTTCAAAACTATGTACTGGGGGGGATTATAGGTGGCGTAATTTACAACGAATCGATAACAGTACTACAATTTGTCCTAGTGCTAATCATATGGACTTTTTTGGTGTTTGTTCTTAAGTTTTTGAAAGAAAATAGTCGAATCGTTAAAAGAATAATTGATGGAAAACCTATTACTTTAATACATAACGGCAGCGTTAATGTTAAGGAGTGTTTACGGAATGGTGTTTCCGCAAATGACTTGATGTTTAAATTAAGAGCAAGTGGAATTTATGAAATAGAAGAACTAAAACGCGTGGTTCTCGAACAAAATGGGCAGTTAACAATTATACAAAGTGGTGATGAAAATATACGATATCCAATTATAGTGGATGGCTTATCCAACTATGATCTACTCGAAATCCTTAACAAGGACAGTGACTGGTTAGAAAGTGAAGTTAAAAATCAAGGCTTCAATAAAATCAGTGAAGTATATTTAGGTGAGTATTTGTCGGGTAGGATAATTTTATACGGATATGAAAAATAATATCTAAAATTATCGCCCTTATTATTAGTAGACAGCTATTTCAGGTGCTTCTGCCTCAGAACACTAGCATCAACGTCCGCTCTTGGCACACAGCAGACAAACACGTGACGCAGAAGGTCTGCTGAGAGCGATAAACGGAAGTACGAAATTGTTCTCACCGCTAGGGGTGCATTACTAAAATCCCCGCGTGTTAATCAACGGGAACTGTTCAGCCCACTAATTTGACGCTAATAATCTTGAGAGGTACAGTTAAATTTTATAGGCGTCTCAAATGTCAGGACGATTCGAATGGGTAAACTTAAACTAGTTAGTTTTGCAATAGTTGCTTTAGCGGTTGTATTAGGGGCAAATGAATATTTTGCCATGCATCGTGGTCCTGAATGCAGCAATGTTAGTTTTGACGAAGCGTCAAAACTCATTTCAAAAGATTTTTTAGGCGATAGAATGCTTCGTTGGCAGCAGGATACTGATAGACTAGGAACAAAATCACCTAAACTTAGCTTTGACCAAAAAAACACCAAAGTTACTGAGGTCTACCTAGTCCCATTTACAGCAGAAGGACCAAATGGAATAATTCATTACGATGCTATGTATACATGTAAGACTAATTCGATAGAGTATAGTAGTCGATAAAATTCCAAGATGCATTTCATTGCCCCCTTAATCAGGGGCAATGGGCATAACCACCTATGTATTAACGAAAACCAGTTCCTTTGATATCTAATTGCCCCGGAATATGAATCGGGAATTCCTTACCAGAGAAGTGCGCAAGTACCGATGTAGAATATTCCCCGATTGGACCGCGATAGGTTGAAGGATTAGCATCGTATTTATCATCAAATGCTCTGACGACACCATTGTAGTTCCATGCGCCACTCGAAACAATAGTTAATACCCCCTCAGTTCGCATACTGATATTGCCTAAGTAAGCAGCTGGAATAATACCGTCAAGCATAGTGTTTCGATTAAAATTCCCGGCATCACCACTAATATTGAAGGTGCCCACAGCACCACTATTTACAATGTTCATGACTGGTGTTATTTGATTAGGCTGAATACGTAATCCTACATCACTCAAGTTAACTGTCCGGGCAGCACCATTACCCCAAAGATAATGTGCCCAGGCGGTGATTGGTGTAGTAACGTCACCACTTAGTTGTGTCATTTGTCGGGTGACATAATCATATTTTGTTGGGAAATCTTTACCATTATGAATAGCTTGATAAGGACTAAGTTTTGGATAGTTTACCATCCACATATCACCAATACAATGGTCGGAAATATTGTCCCGAACAACTTGCAAAGTTTTAGAGTCACTCAGACTATGAGTCTTAATATAATTATCAATCCATTTTGCAGAGTCTAAACACATTTTTGGAGAAGCATAATAAGGTAACGTCACTTGTAAAAATATTTGGCCTTCAGATGGCCCAGACATTCCAGAACCAGTGGCAACATAACTACCGCCAAGGGCTGGTCCTACTGATGGAGGTGTTCCTACCGTTACTAATGTATCCGACATAAAAAATCCTCTATAATTAATTGAAAGTGTTCACAACCACTAACTTTAATCAGCAATGTCATCCAAAGAAAATATGCTGATAAGAAGGGTTGATTTACATGATAGCAATCGTAAAAAATTAAAAAATCGATAAAAGATGTTTCAAATACTACACAAAAATTGCAAAAAATTAATTGTATTTAATTATGGCTTTAATGAGGCAATTTTTTATTTTCACGAATATATGTCCGAAAAACGCCCGTAGCTCTCCGCTTCTTGCGTGACAAAATATGATTGATGAATCGTATTTCTCTGCGAGATTTCGACGATCTGAAGTACAGGTAAAAAGACACTGGTGAGCTTTTTGTTCCAGTGGCCGGCTCCCCTCTGAATAATGCAGTCCGGACTCAGCAACGTCCGCTCCTGGCACATAGCAGCCCGTGGCGGACGGAATGTCCGCTGTGAGCGAACAGCGGAAGTCCGCAACTCCAACAACTACAGGATTAACATTGAGGAGTCTTAATCAATGGGGAGCAGGTCAGACCCTACTGAGGGCGTCAGCTGGAGGTACATAGTTGAAATCTCTCTTGAGTGCCAAGAGCAGAGGTTAGTCATATCATTGTCCATCAATCGATTGACAGTCGGTCAGTAGAAATCAATATGATTTACCGATCAGTTGCATAGTTTAATGAGTCAGAAAGACCACTCTATTTATATGCCTATTAGTTGTTTTGTGAAAAAAATTATTTCAAAGATTGTCTATTTTATAGTTAATATTTTCATTTATGGAATAAGAA
>NZ_JAFMOX010000030.1 GCF_019049655.1 Rahnella rivi | reverse complement strand
GGTTTTATCCAGTTTCTTGTTTTCCCCCAAGAAAACAACTCCAAACTAATATATCCGTTGGGATCTTGTGTGACTGAACCATCCCACACAATCCAGTGTGTAGGTAACGTTGTTTTGTTTGTACTATTTACAAGAAGTCCATCGTTTATTAATGTGACGACTTTATAGCCTTGCTCTATATATTTATTTAAATCTCTGATTCCCTGGACGCCTGCCTGAGCAATTCCTACATTACTAAAGACCATTTCATAACCGGCTTTTTCAAACCATTCTGTCAGTGTTTGCCACATGGTGATCCCCGCCACTGGAGAATCAAGAGCATCAAAGTTTAGCACCGTATTCTCTGAATCCCTTAGCCCAGCCAGCGTCATCCAGTCAGTACCGGCTATCTTCGGCCTGCCGTCATCATAGTAAAATGCACCTGTCGGATGCCGACAGCCTTCACCTGGTGAGATGATTAAGTCACCTATTTTAGTTTTCCCATACCTCCAAAGTTCACGGGAAGCTTGCGCATACGCATCAGGGCGATCCTTTTGCAGGCAGTAAAAAAATGCAGCAGGTCCACATACACTTGCTGCTATTTGATTAGGGAAATCAAATCCGTTAAATCTTTCATCTATTTGACGCTCTATTAAATTTTTATCAAAAGGGTCTCTGGAATTACCAATGGGGTATTCTTTCGCAACAAATGGTCGCTTTGGGATAGTGATTTTAATCTGCTTTGTTTCGCCCCCCTGACTCTCAGGCTTCATTGTCCCTTTTGATTCAAAATAACAGGGGTTCTCCCGCTTCACCGGAGACCAGGCTTTGCCTGACGCAAATTCTTCAAGAGTGTACATCTTAGTGAACGGAACAGGCGTCACACAGTGCGTATGCAACATAGTTTTTCGGTAAAGCTTCATTTTCATAATATAAATGGTCGAGAGTGACTCATTTATATTTCCGGTAATGTGGCTCTGTGTTTGACAATTGCCCAGAAACGGCTGTTGTTTCACATCCACTAGGGGATATTTATTCCTGCTGGCGTCCATGCGATAAATACACAGGTCATACAACAAAGAATCAGCCGGGACATTAGAGTTAATACGGGTACTGAGGTGGTAAACAGCCATCATTAATCCATTAATATATGCAGGTTAATATTTTCAGCAGATTCAGCAGATTCAGCATAATGCCACTCTGTCATCCCGTGGTTATCCGTACTCCCCGTTTCGGTGCGACCGTCCGGTAACCTTGTTTTGTCATCCAGGCAGGCCAGTATTCTTGCCATTATTAATCCCTCAGTATATAAGCGGTTATACTCATCGGCATCATACAGCAATCACGACTTAACCAAAATAACTCGCCTCTGATTGTCGGCACAGCGCCTGAATGCGGCATATCTGGGAAGGCCTGTATCCCGCTGCATCCGCTGTTTACCTGATACTGAGTTTCTTGACCTGCCGGTAGTACAGGACTTTCTGATGCTGGTCCTGATCAGCTTGCTTACCCCCAGCGTATGCGCCCGCTCAATTCCCTGTTTTTGTTGCTGGCGGAGAATCAGACAGTCCTTATGTGACATTGCGGCTATCAGGACGATAAGCATATTGATAATGGCGGTTATTACTGCGCGGGTGAGAGGTTCGACCTGCGAAGGGTTTTTATCTGACAGTGCCTGCCATGAAGTGGAGACATACAGGCTGATAATCCGCAACTCGTGTTGTTCTATCTGCTTTTTCAGCGTCATCCAGTCACTATTGCTGAGACGGGTCAGGCGGTCTATCTGCTCGATCAGCAAAATGGAACATATTTTTGCGCTGATGCATCTGCTGGGGTTCACTTTTGCACCAAGGATCCGGGATCTTCATGACTAGCGGTTATTTATTCAGGCGAAGGCTGATAAATATCCGGCTCTACAGTCAATTATTTCTATAATTACAATGAATATCATATAGATAGAATCCCACCGGGATGAAATTCTGAGGCTGGCGACCTCAATAAAGCAGGGAACTGTGACCGCTTCTCTAATGCTGAAAAAGCTGGCCAGTTATCCGAAACAGAATGGGCTTGCCAAGGCACAGAGGGAAATCGGTCGCATTGTGCGAACGCTATTTATGCTGGACTGGATTCGCGATCTTTCACTGCGTCGCAGAGTTCAGGCAGGTCTGAACAAAGGGGAAACCCTGAATGCCCTTGCCAGAGCCGTTTTCATGCATCGTCTGGGCGAAATAAGGGATCGAGGTCTGGAAAACCAGAGTTACCGGGCCAGCGGACTGGCGCTGATCACCGCCGCGATCACATTGTGAAATACCGTATATATAGAGAGAACGACGTTAACCTGCTGAAGAGGAAGGGGGTACATATCAATGAGCAATTGCTGTAACACTTGTCTCCGATGGGCTGGGAACACATCAATCTGACGGGAGACAATGTCTGGCGAAACATTAAAAAACTGGCTAAGGGAAGTATCAACCTTTTCGGGCAGTTGATATCAGTCAGTACAAAAATCACCTAAACGTACAATGTTTTCCATTTCCCAAAAGGAGCCCATAACAGTGAATTACTATAGGGCAGGAAAATTTTCCATCGTCATGGATAGCGGCCTGACCCGCAGTGACTCTGGTCTGTAGCATAAAAGCACGTTAAAGTGCCGCTCTTAACTCACTATAGAAGGCCGCTATGTTAAAGGACACTGAAACCTACCATAAGCTCATTACTGCTGCCGCCGCGTGTTTTGCTAATAAAGGATTCAGCGCAACCAGCGTGCGTGAAATCTCCACGTGCGCCGGTATTAGTCAGGGGGCTATGTACACCTATTTCAAAAGCAAGGATGAGCTCATACGCGCTATTGTTCTCGAAGAGCAGAATTCTGCCCTGATGATGCATGATGAGCCCTACACCGGTTCGCATTTCGATCGACTTTGCATACAGGTGGCTTCCTGTATCAGCGATGTAGGTTACCCGGTTACACATCGTCTTTGGGTTGAAATTATGGCCGAGTCTGCCAGAAACACGCATTTGCAGAAAACGTTCATTTCCAGCGACAAAATCATGCGTCAGGGTATCGCGGAAATTATTGAGAAGGGGATAGGGGCAGGTGAGTTTCCGCGTGAACTTAATTCCGAAGAAGTCACCATCATATTGTTTGCGTTTATCGACGGCCTGATAGCCCGCAAGGCAATCAATCCCGACTTCTCATTCAGCCGGGATGTGCCTGCATTCAGGGACCTGATGGCTAAAATACTTTGTAAAGTATCCTGATAGCCACTCTCCGGGCAATGCGGTCCGGGTGGCCCATATGCCTGACACAGATGTTTCAGCGCCTTTTAAGATGGAAGGCGTTAAACATGCCCGTTCTGTTTACATCAGGTCACCTGCAGAAAAACTTTACCCCGTTTCCCTCCTGAGAGACTCAAAAGACGCAAGTGCCAAAGCTTTACTCCGTTGGTTTTAGAGCCAAAGCATTAGAATGTTGTAACTAAAAATGGCTTTTTAAAAAGGGAGATCACTCTCCCTGTATAAAGATCCGGGTATGATGAATGCCGGATAATCACGCGAGTGGCGTGATTATTGACTTATTTATCAGTCGGGCCGCAACCACCAATCCATTTGGAAATAGACAGGCTTGGTGTCAGTAAATAATCATAGCTGCAGTTTTTATCTTTGTTAGACACGCTGCCGGTGCAACCTGAAAGGGTGGAAATAACCGCACCAAGAAGTACAACTTTAATTACGTTTTTCATGAAAAATCCTTTTAAAATATTATGTTAGTAGCGCTTAGCGGGCATCTGCTATCAAATGCCTGCAGCAATATACTCTGACATACAGCACGGAAACAAATTAAAAGTCATTATTTCTAAATTTTATTCTTATTAATAATTTCGCTAAGTAAATCATTCAAGATATATATCATTTAAAAATATTCATGACCTATATGGTAATTATAAATACATAGAAAACACATATATTAACGAGCAAAACTTATTCAAAAAGGTCACGAAAGCGGTCAGGGAGCGCTTTTTTCGCTCTCTTTTTAATGACACACTGCGGCAACTCATTTGACGGAATAAACACATCCTGATGAAAGCGTCCCTCCTTACGGGTTTGTTATTGGTGATCAGCACTGCTGTACTCGCAGCACCGCAAAAGCAATTGACTCAGGCACAGTGCATAGGCCTGAAAACCGCCCGCATTGATGCTGCCAGTATCGGGCTGCCTACGCGCGGTGCAGTGATCACCGCCGTGGCGATGGCCGGGCAGCCGAATGAACCGCACTGTAAGCTGGAAGGGCAGATTAAACCTGTAGATCTGAAATCCCCCGATATTGAATTTCAGCTGTATTTACCGCTCATGTGGAATGGTAAAGCGTTGCAACTTGGCGGTGGCGGTTTCGATGGTTCTGTAAAAGGCGCAGATACAGCGCGTCTGGCTCCGGCGGCCACACCCGGCGCGCTGAAGCAGGGCTACGCAACGTTTGGAAGTGATTCCGGACATCAGGGCGGCGTGTCTGATGCCTCATTTACTCTTAATGATGAAGCCTGGCAAAACTTCGCCGGTGCGCAAATAAAGAAAACGCACGATGTGGCAGTTGCGCTGATTCAACAAGCCTACGGACGTAAACCTTCGCGGATGTATTTTCAGGGCAACTCGCAGGGCGGACATGAAGCGCTGGCCGCCATTCAGCGCTTTCCCCTTGACTACGATGGTGCCATCGCCATCCACCCGGTTTACAACGTGGTCGAATTACATATGGCGGGCATCCGCATTGGCCAGGCCATTTACAACACACCGGGTGCGTGGATATCTCCCGCGAAGTCAGCCCTGATCGCCAACGCGGTCAATGGCGCGTGTGACAAGTTTGACGGTCTGGCCGATGGCGTGGTTGCCAATATCAAAGCCTGCGATGCCACCTTCAAACTCGCGCATCTGCGTTGCAAAGACGGTAAAGATGAGGGCGCGGGTTGCCTGTCCGACACCCAAATTACGATGGTACACATGCTGAGTAAGCCGGTGTCACTCGGGGTCAGTTTGCCGTCGGGCGACAGTTTTGCGCCATGGCCGATATTGCAGGGCGCTGATGCGCCGTCCATTGTCAGCGTGTTTGGTTCTGGTGCAGACAAACCCAAACCTGAAGCCTCAAATCTGATCATCTCCTTTCCCTACATGATGGGCGATCAGGCGGTGCGTTATGAAGTGATGCGCTCGCCGCAATACGATTCGCTGACTTTCGACCCGGCAGCCCATAAGCAGCGTCTGCTGGAACTGGCTTCGCAGGTCGATAACAATGAAGCGGATATCCGCGCATTTGTGCAGCACGGGGGCAAACTCCTGCTGATGCACGGCACTGCTGATATGGCCGTACCGCCGGGAAATACCGTGGCGTATTACGAGAAACTTCAGGCGCAGTTTGGTGAAAAAACCGTGCGTCAGTTTGCCCGCCTGTATCTGGCGCCGGGATTCACCCACAGCAGCGGGGCGTTTCGTGTCAGCTGGGATTCTCTGGGCACGCTGGATAAATGGGTAGATCACGGAATTGACCCCGGTCAGCAAGTCATGATCGACACCAATAAAGGCACTGCCGGGCGAGAAATGCCGCTTTGTGATTATCCGTTGTTTCCGAAGTATAAAGGTCAGGGTGACACATACGCGGCGAGCAGTTTTGTGTGTGCAAGTGAATAATTTGATTTAATAATCGAGCGGCCTGTCAAGTCTGGCGGGTACCTTTTTCAATTCGATTGCAAGTTATTTTCGTATTATTAACTGTATATATCCCTATGTGAATGAACGTTCTCAAAAAACTTGAACATCCGTTCAAGTCTTGGCATTATCGTCCGCTGTCCGTCCCTCATTTTGGATCCTTCGTTGGCTTATCTGTGTAAAAAAGAACGTCGCGCCTCGCTTCTGGAAGCCGCCGCATGCATCGCACGTCAGGAAGGTCTGGCGGCGACCACCGTCCGGCGCGTCGCTCAGGTAGCCGGCGTTGCGGTCGGGCAGGTTCACCATCATTTTTCCAGCGCAGCTGAATTGCGTGCCCAGGCGTATGCGCGGGTAATGAAGGTCCTCAAGGAGCAGCTGGATAATGATTGTCAGTCCCTGAGTGCACGTGAACGCTTAACACTGTTTCTGATAAGCCCGCAGGATCAGGATTCGCTGATGGCGATCCCGTTGTGGCACGAGGCAATGCTGCTGACTGAACAGGAACCGCTGATGAAATCCGCTTTTGCGGCGTCTGTTGCCGACTGGCATCAGCTCGTTTCATCAGCCATTGAATATGGCAGGGATACCCGCGAATTTATCGCAGGGGAGTCCGCCGCGCACATTGCCTGGCGCCTGATTGGCCTGAGCAGCAGCATGGATGCCATGTCGCGTCTTGAATCTCTCGGGCTGACCAGCGTCTGCGCCGAATACAACCTTAACCGCGCCATCCAAAACGAGCTTTACCGCAAGGAAACTTCTGATGTTTAAAACCTACCTGATCCTCGGACTCGCCATTGTGGCCGAAGTCATCGCCACCAGCAGCCTGAAGAGCTCGGAAGGGTTTACCCGTTTATGGCCCAGTGTGGTCACGTTACTGGGTTACACCATTGCGATATTTTTGCTGTCGCTGACGCTGAAAACGCTGCCCACCGGGATTGCTTACGCCATCTGGTCCGGTGTCGGTATCGTTCTTGTCTCAGCGATAGGGTGGTTTGGTTACGGTCAAAAGCTGGATACGCCCGCCGTCATTGGCCTCGGACTTATCATCGCCGGCGTGATCGTTGTGAACGTGTTTTCAAAATCTGTTGCGCACTAAGCGCGCGACGTTATAGCAGCACCGGGAGTCCATCTTGCAGAGCGAACAAAAACCTGATTTTCATGACGACTTGATCAAAGAGCTTCTCTACTGGATCGAAGTCAACTTAAGTGATCGTCTGACGATGGAAAAAGCCTCGAAAAAAACCGGCTATTCTCCGTGGTATCTTCAGCGATTATTTAAAAGCAAAACGGGCCACGCGCTGGGTAAATACATCCGTGACCGTCGTCTGACGATGGCGGCGATTGCTTTGCGTCTGACCAATATGCCGATCCTCGATATCTCACTCTATTATTCTTATGATTCGCAGCAGACGTTTACCCGCTCATTCAAAAAGAACTTTGCAGAAACGCCGGGAATGTACCGTCGCAACGCCTCATGGACCATGAATGGCATCACCGCGCCATTGACCGTTGACGAATTTCCACAGCCGGAATACGAAATTGTTGAGTTGCCGGAAATGGCTTTTGAAGGCGAAACCACCACGCATTCTTATCCGATCGAAGCGCTTTTCAACAGTAAAAACCACGTTCACCGGGCTGAACTGCTGCGTTATCTGGCCACGCCGGAATCATTGCTCGCGCCGGTGTGGGGGCTGTCTGATTGCCGCCCTGATACTCACGATGAAGTGGCGAATGCGTTACAGATGGAATATACCGTGGCCCATGAAGTCAGGATCGGTGCCAGTCACGACATTTTTGTGCCCGCCAGTCGTTATCTGAAGATCAATTACCCTTATGATCTCAGCCGCCTGAATGATTTCATTCTCTACATGTACTCGGTATTTTTACCCACCCTCGGTCTGGAATTTATCATGCAGCCCGATCTCGAAAAATACTCACGGGAATCCGCACTTAACGGCGTGACCTGCGAGTATTACATACCGCTGGCGAACGCCTGACGGTTAACCGTCAGGCATAAAAAAAGCCTCTCATTATGAGAGGCCTGATTGACGCACACGCACTCAGTTAAAGACCATGCCGCCGTCGATTAACAATGACTGACCGGTCATATAATCAGAATCCGGGCCTGCAAGGTAAGAGACGCAGCCAGCGACATCTTCCGGTTCTGAGAGGCGTTTCAGGGTAATGTTTTTCGCAAACTCCTGGGTACCATAACCCACCGGCTTGCCTGCTGCTGCAGACACCTGTCGGTCAATCTCTTCCCACATAGGCGTTTTCACAATCCCCGGGCAATACGCGTTCACGGTGATGCCCAGCGGCGCTAAATCGCGTGCAGCCGTCTGAGTCAGGCCGCGGACCGCGAATTTACTCGAGCTGTAAATCGCCAGCTCCGGGTTACCGACATGCCCGGCCTGAGAACAGGCATTAATAATTTTCCCGCCGTGTCCCTGCGATTTAAAAGCTTTGATCGCCGCCTGAATGCCCCAGATCACGCCTTTTACGTTGATGTTATAGACTTTATCGACAATCTCAGGGGTGATGTCTTCAATCAGCGTGGTTGGCGCAATACCGGCGTTATTGACGATGACATCAAAACCACCGAGTTGCGTGGTGGCGGCTTCGACCGCAGCAAACACCTGATCGCGGTCTGACACATCGGCCAGCTGGGCAATAGCCTTGCCGCCAGCATGATTGATTTCTTCAGCCACTTTCTTCGCCGTTTCATGATTAAAATCTACAACAGCCACGGCAAAACCATCTTTGGCAAGACGCAGGGCAATTGCACGGCCAATCCCCTGACCGCCACCTGTCACTAAAGCCACTTTTCCATTTTTAGACATACAACCATCCTCTATGTATTCGGTATCTTCTTCAGGTGCTGCGCGCAACGCACGGAAATACCGTCTCCGTACCGTTACGTGAGCTGCTTACTGGTTTACGCCCCTGAGACGGCATGTGCAATTGTTAACCACCGTCACTAACTGTATCGATTCGAATAAGTAGGAAGGTACAGATTGGCCGCGAAACAAGGCCGCACTCGGGTAGAATAGGGGATTAACAGGAATAAACAGGGCAACACCATGACCGATAACAGCCTCACTCTGTTTCACGAGCGTCTCACCACGCTGACGCGCTCATTACAAATTTCACCGCAGGTTGCTGAAAATCAGGTATTGGACCGCATGGCACTGAGTTTTCGCAAACTGCTTAATTTTCTGGCTGAAGATGCCAGCCTCACACAGCGCGCTTTTCTCCTGCCACCGCACAGCGCCGGGACCCAGGCGTTACTGTCACAACTGATCGCTGAAAATCTGGCACACAGTCAGCAGCATGGCCTGTTTCGTGACGATATCCCTGCGACACTGCTCGGTCAGTGTTTTACCGGCATGCTGGTACAGCTGGCACAGAACAGCGGTGATCCGGCGTTACGCCACCAACACAGCGTCGCCTGTGCAAAATTATTCTGTGAAGGTATCTGGCCGGGCGCGGCTTAGTCGATTTATCGCATTGCAAAGCAAAAATGGTTGGTTCAGTTCAGGGCGCAGAAACGGTTAACTGACGTCATTCCAGCGAAAGACAATGTCTGCGCTGATCAGTGATGAACTTACAGTGAATATCCGGAGGCCCATATGTCAACGAATGCACCAGCTGCTGCGCCACGCTCGTTCTGGCAACGCCTGACTCGCCGCAAGGTGAGCGCGTACACAGAAGATAAAACGCAGGATACAACGCGTTTGCTGGAAAGTTTTCTGGCGACCGGGTGTCTGTATGGCATTGATGTGGGGAACAGTGACCCGGCGTGGTTTCGCCGCTCCTGACCGGTATACCCGTTTAATGCGCATCAGTTACTGGAACGAACTGTGCGTTTAACAAACTCTTCTCCTGAGAGTAGCCGTTGTGCCTGAATAGCGGGTGTTGGCCTTGCGGATGCGCAATCCCAGCATCAGATATGCAGGTTGTTGTGGACGTTTAACGTTTCTCTGACCTCGTCGTATTTCTTAGTTCTCTCTCATTTGCAGAGCCCATAACTTTCGCCGGTTATGGGTTTTTTTATGCAAAAAAAAACCCCGCAGTCAGGCGGGGTAATCATTGCGGTCGCGGACAGGGGGATCGCGACGGATAAATATAAACAATAAAACCAAGGAAGGGTAAAAATGAATTGCAGTGATGATGCCACAATCCGGAAAGTAAATTACCACAAGATAAAAGCTAAAAATAAATACAATTTATAT
>NZ_JAFMOX010000031.1 GCF_019049655.1 Rahnella rivi | reverse complement strand
AAGTATTATATTCTCGTGAGTTAATAGCCAATTGCAATGTAATTTAAATTGAATCCACCGCTACCACTCATCCAAGCCTGAAATCCTGTTTTTGTTTGAGAGCCAGCAATTATACCATACGACATATTTAAGTCGCGTACTGGTCCACCAATAGTTGCATCTGCCCAAGTTAAATTGACTGTTGCTGAACTGACAAATGCTGTTGGAAAATTAACGTTCATTAAATTGATACCAATTGGATATCCGAAAGTTCCTCTTTGTATAATCAGACCTCCTACAGTTTTGACCCAATTGCTTCCAAAACCCTGCATACTCATATCAGGAATCTGGTTTGCTCCAGTACCGACCCCACGTTTTGCTGCTTCACCTAAACTTAAATTTTCAAGCACCTTAGCTACAAGATTCTTATCTTTTATTTCTTTTAACGCATTGGCTATTTGCAAATACTGGCTGTGTGGATTCGCTGCCGCCACATGCTTCGCCATCAGATCATCAGCATAGGCTTTCACTTCAATCACTTTATCATCGACATATTTGCGCGTTGCCAGCACCACAGAGGGATCGATTTTTAACGTCACGGCTTCTGTGCTGTTCACCACTAATATCATGCGTACGGTTTGGGTACGGCCGCTGCCTTCCTGGAGTTGGGGTTTATAAGTCTCCGGGCAGTTGGCGATGGCAATCAGCGTATTGTCCTGATCGAATAAGCCAATTTCGCGGATCCAAAATCCACCCTGATCTTCCGGAATGATCTGTTCAGCAATGATCTGGTTGGTGTTCGCCGGATCAACGCTGAGTGAGTTGAGCGCAGCGCGACGTTTTTCGCCGATCAGTTTTGTTTGTGCCGGATCGGGTGTTGGCAATACTCCACCGCCATCGCCCACTGCCATTTGCGTCAGGCTAAGTTGCGTACCGAGCGCCGTCGCATTGGCCAGTTTTGCTGCGCCCAGATTGGTCAGCAGAGCATAATATTTAGCTGTCATAATTTACTCTCAGGTTGTCGATTAAATGGATTGCTGAACCGGTATATGCAGAGCCGGACGCAGTAATGGTTTCAGGGAAATAGGGATAAACGGTCAGCTCTTCGCCGTCGTAGGTGGCGGCGGCCAGATAAAAATCACCCGTCACATCCAGATTGATAGACAGGCCGATCAGGTGGCGACTACAGGGTTTTGCATCTGCAATCAGACGTTCCAGTTCCTGATACATCTCCTCCGTGATACCCGTTTCCAGCACGCCGACATCGAGGCGAAAAGTGCCCGGAACATCGTGCGTCTGCCACCACTCGGTGACGCGAATTAAATATCCCAGCGGTTCAACGACCCGGCGTAAGGCGCCAATGGTGCCTTTATGTTTATGAACGAACCAGGCGGCGCGGACGGCTGAGCGCTTTGCCGGTTCAGTCCAGTTTTCGTCCCAGCGATCAACGGAAAATGCCCATCCGAGATAAGGCAGTAATTCCAGCGGACAGGCATCCGGATCCCAGAGTTCCCGCAGAGGAACGGCGATATTGCCGATTTGCGACAGAGCCTGCACCGCCGCTATTTCAAGCTGAGTGGAGCCGGAAGGCAGAAGGCGATCATTCATCCGAGCCTCCGACCGTGAGCGAATAGGCTGTACATAAAGAGGCCTGGGTTTTATCGAGCACGATATCTGCCAGCGGAGAGGCAAGCTCAACCCGCTGAACGCCTTCAACATGCAGAGCGGCATAGATGGCAGAAAGCCGGATGTCCCTGCCTAAACGGCTTTGCGTATTGATATAAGTTTTCAGCTGGGCTTCAGAGGCCGCGCGCACCGGCTCAATCTCCGGTGTGGGTAAGACATACAGCACGGCGTCAATCTGATAAGGCACAATCTCTGCCGCCTGCACGGTGACGCGATCGGCGACAGGCCGGACATCTTCGTCGTTCAGCGCTTTCTCTACGGCAACGAGCAAATCGTCGGCTGCCACACCGTCGTTATCACGTGACAAAATGGTGACGGTCACTTCTGCGGGAGACGGGCTGATAGCGGATGCATCCGCAATGCGTCCATCTGCTGAGCGCGCATGATATTCGTAAGCCCCGGTCGGGCCTGCCACACTCAGCCCTTCGAATGCCTGAGGAATACGCACACGCAAATCGCTATCGGCTTCTAAAACGGCGGCTGTTGGTGGGATTGTGGTGTTATTCGCCGGTTGTAAAATCAGGCGCTGAACGTTGAAATTCGCCGCCAGCTGATCCAAATCACTGCCCGTCGCATACGCCACCATCACCGCCCTTGCGGATTCGTTGACGCGCTGGCGCAGGATCAGTTCGCGGTAGGCGTTCTCCTGCAACAGCTTGACCAGCGGTTCGGACTCCAGTGTCAGCGTGCGGCTGATGGCTTCCTGCTGGTCGGCCGGGTAGAGGGAGATCAGCGTCGTTTTACGTTCTTCAAGCAGGCTTTCATAATCCAGTTGTTCGACCACATCGGGGGCCGGTAACTGGCTCAAATCGATCGTTGCCATAAGTGTCAGCTCACAGGAATGTTCAGGGAGAAATCCGTCGCCGTATCGGTACGGCTTCCGGTCAGTTCCACCACCATCTTGCCGGTGTAATCGGAGTCGAAAGTGATGGCATTCAGTGAGATGCGTGGCTCCCACTGCAGAAGCGCGGTGTAGCAAATTGCGGTCATTTGCAGCCGCAACGCGCCGTTTTGCGGCTGGTCAATCAGTTCAGAAAGTAGCGAGCCGTAATGGCGGCGCATCACACGGGAACCCACCGGTGTAGTCAAAATGTCGCTCACGGACTGGCGGATATGGTCGAGATCTTCAATTGCCGTGCCGCTGTTTCTGTCCATTCCCAGGTATTTTGGTTTGCTCATTGCGGACCTCCCGTCTGGCCACCGCCGGTCTGGACGCCGCTGTGGCGGTGGGTGTGCACAATAATGCCGTTGGATGTCAGGCTGCCGCCGCTGTGAATTACATTGCCGGTCAGCGTGCCGCCTTGTTTGACCTCGAGTGAGCCGGTGGTCAGCTTGCTGGTGCAAACCACTTCCGGCGTATCCAGGGTGATGCGCGTACTGGCGGTGCAGCGGATTTCAGGTGCTGTGACCTCCACGTTCTGCGATGCATTGATCACCGCCGTTTTGACGCCGGTGACTTTCAGCGCGCCGCTTGCCGGTTCGTATTCAAAAATGGCGCCGTCCGGAAAGGCCAGATGAAGGGCATCCGCCGAAGCCGAAGGTGCGGGCGAGGCATCCGAAAAAACAGCCGGTAACACGAATGCCGTATTCAGTTCGCCGCCCATCGAGAGCAGCAATACCTGTTCGCCGACAGAGGGCGCCCACCAGCTGCGCGTACGGCCTGCGCGGTGCGTCATCCACGGCAGCCAGGCCGTCACGTTGCTGCCCGTCGCGACACGGCAGCGGGCGTTAGCCAGATCCAGTTCTGAGACATTACCGATGCGCACCAGATTGCCAATCAGCCGCATTATGTCGTTGAGTTGAAGAGTCGTATTCATGGGATAAAGGATGCCGTTTCAGAGGGTTGAGCGACAACCGATGGCCGTTCGGCCGCGGCTGACACAACAAGGTTTATCGGGTCATACCGTCCAGCTGCTGATCAGTTCTCCGTTAAGATAAACCTGACGCGGCAGCGCCATGTTTTCCGGCAGCGGCGGTTCAGGCAGGTGAGTGATGGTGCGAACATCACCTGTATCGGAAACCTGCACGCGCTCGGTCAGTTGCAGCGTCAGCACCAGGCTGCCCGCCTGCTGAGTGAACGTGAAATCATTCAGCCGGTGCAGGGCGTTGCCAAGAATTTCAGGCTGATTAACCTGCAACCAGTCGAGAACGGTGACCACGGCCAGATCAACCAGGGTTTCGCTGAGCGCGTCGTCTGTAAAAGTCAGCGTCAGCGGATAGCGGTACTCAAAAGAAAGCGACGGCGCTGATGTGGCGACCACCTTGCCGGGGCCGGTGGCGAGCATCAGTTTTTCAGGTGCGGCTGCAAGCAGCGGGATCTGTTCAATCAGCCGTTGTTGCAACTGAATCGGTTTTTGCATGTTGTGCCTCCTGACACTTTTTGATGGCTTCAATTTGTAAGCCGCAGTCCATCAGCGCAGATTCCAGCTGAAGAATGTCGGCGCTCAGATCCTGGTTAGTGACGGGATGGCTGGCCGGAATCGGGCAGGCGGTGACCGCCGGACAGCCAACGTAAATAATCGCTGGCGGAGCTGAAGGCGGGGCGCTGGTGCAACCGGCTAATATCAGCAGGCAGCCCGCCGTCAGCCCACTGACGGTTTTGCGCATTAACATGAAGGCTCCTTTGTCTTTGCTGTTCGCGGGTTTGCATTATTTGCCGGGCGGAACTCAGGTCTTCGCGTAATGCCAGTTCAGCCTGTTCGCGCTGGCGCATTTGTTGGTTCAGTTCAGTGATCGTCTGCTCACGTTGTTGCAGTGAAATCGCCAGCGCGTCGCGTTGCTGAGCGGCGTGGTTGAGATCGTGCTGTAGTGAGCGATTGGAAAGCAGCAGGATGACGATCAGCAAAATCATGACGGTCAGAATGACCAGTAATATGCGCATTCAGACCCCTTTCAGGCAGAGAGCTCGTTCGGCGTTTCGCCTGCGTTCCAGACCCCGGTTGCGGTCACCGTTGACGAAAACCCATCGTGGCAGCTGGTCACAGGCTTGTTGCCATTGTTGCTTGTTGATGAAAAACGCCAGTGTTGACTGACACGCAGCTCCGGTGCCGACGTTAAAACTGAATGACACCACGGCATCAAAAACCGGCTGCGGCATCACGCCCGGCATGCATTTTTTGATGGCGCGCTCGGTTCGCTGAATATCTGCCAGCAGGTTTTCAGCGGCCTGATGTTCGGTTATCTCCCGTGCCGGTTTAACTCCTGCCGTGTGGCCGATACCGCTGGTCCATACGCCAGCGCTGCACTGATAGGGTTGCAGCTGACAGCCTTCAAAATCGGTGATCAGCCGTAAACCTTCTTCCGAAACCTGTAATGACGTGTAGCCTGGCAGTGCCGCCATCAGCCCTAACACCACCGCGGCACTGCAGCGTTTAAGAGTTGAGGTTTTCATAGGTGTCTTTGTTCAGACCGTTGCGTGCCAGCAGCTGAAAGCTTTTGCGCCGGTAGTACCAGTTAACTAAAAAGGTGCCGATACCGACGGCGGATCCAATCAGAAAGGCAATGTCCTGCGAGGTGATACCCGCCAGCCAGGTCAGTGACGTGGCGATGAAATATGCGCAGGCTGAGCTGATGCGTTCGGTATTCAGTCCCATAATTTGAGTATTTCCTGCTGGGTTTGCTCCGCGACATCCGGCATGTCGATGGCGGTGCCGTGGGGTAACAATGCGCCCAGATCGGCAATGCCTTTATTCGCCGCATAGACTTTCTCGACAACAACAGCGGTTCGGCCGTAATAACGCCAGCACATGGAATCCACTGTGTCGCCCTGTTCTGCGTAAAGTTTCATGGGGGTTCTCCGCGGGTGAATGAAATCGTCAGAAGGTGATTTCAGTCTGCGCAAGAGAGAGGAAGGCGGCAACGTAAGGGGGTTGTGAAACTATTGGCACAACAAGAAAGGGGGGATGGACGAAAATGGCGGGGCGCTTAGTCCGGCCTGAAAGGGGAAGGGTAAGCGCCGGGTATGTGACAAACACCGCCCGTAGTCTCTGGCGATCAGTGGGCGTCGTCAGTGCTCCCGTTATAGAAGAGTGCATCCTGATGTTCGTCCGTCAGAGCCTGGCTGGCCAGTTCCGATATCAGTGACATCACGACCAGAAATTCTTTTGGATTGCACTGCGCCGTCTGCGAAATGTCTGCGATCAGTTGTATCCTGGACAACGTTAGCTGTTGTTTAGTCAGGTTTTCCATTTTCTCCCCTCGCCAGATACTGTGTTTATATACAGTATTCTTTAATTGAGTTAATACGTCAACACTCTGCGCATTTTAAAAAATATAATTCATTGAATTTATAGATTAATTTTTATTGGCTCGGATTTTGTATAGATAACAGCTTTAAGGGCGAAGCCAGCGATCCACAGTTATTGACAGAACTCCAAGGCGGGCACAATGCCGGGATTGCCTGTGATCTTTCAGGTGAAGAGGGCCGGCGGCGGACGATTCGCCAGCGTTCCGTGTGAGTGGAGAAAATGTGCGAAGCGCCAAGATGCGGGGCGTAGATACCCACGACTTTATTTTGGGGTTCGCCATAGACGTTCAGTTCATCGGTCTGCTGGCGGGCGACCCGTACGGTGTGATCTTTTCGCCCGATATGAATGCCGCCCTGCGCATGAATGTAAGCGGCATAGTCGCCGCTATCAGCCGCGCAGCGTACGGCTTCGACCCGCGTATCAAACTGGCAGGCAAGGCTGATATGGCGGATGCGGCGACACTCACGGTATGCGCCTACGGAGGGGATACCGATGGCGTGAAACTGCGGGATCCGCCATGTGGACGCCCAGGCCGTGACGGAAGTGGCGACGTCAGTCAGCAGACGACCCGAATCAAAATCGGTTTCACCTTCCAGCGCGTAACCGTCGATATTTTTAGCCACATATTTGGCAATGTATCCTGCCGCTCCTCCCCGGTTGAGCGGCTTGCAATTGAAACGCGACACGTCGGCACCCGGCTCCTGCGCGTCTTCCTCAAGGGCGTATTTGCGCATGACGTCGATGACTTTTTGCTGCTGCGCCGGTGGCGTAAACAGCATCATGTGCCAGTGCGGCGTGCCGTCGTGATGGGGTTCCACGACCCGTACGCCGTAGACCTTCAGATTTCGGTCTTTGAACGTGGTGCGGATTTTCGCCCAGACAGCGACCAGATAACGCTGCGCATCTTTCGGCGTAAACGCCTGCGCATCCCATTTATGGTTAAACTGCGGGGCAGAGTGCGGGCCGGTGGTTTTCATCGGATGATATTTTGAAGGCGTGGTCAGGGTAATAAACAGCCCGCGATCCTGTTGCTGATCCGCAACGTCCTCGACGCCGGCAATCAGGGTCATGAGCTCCATGCGGCGCAGTTTTGGATTGGAAATACTGGCTAAAACCGTGTCCAGCAGACTCAGCTTTTCTCCCGACTGGATATTTTCGATATCGCACTGCCGAAGATAATTCAGCGCCGACAGACGACGTGATACCACATCGCGAATGGCATTTTTGCTTGCGTAAGGCGACGTTGCACGGCTCACGTAACCACAGGCAATCATCAGGGCTTCCCGCCACAGACGCTGCTGCGCGCGTAATTGTTTCTCCCACCAGTCGCCGCTGACCAGACGTAACATGCTGGCGACGGCGGTATGGGCTGTTAACCGGCCATTTTTAAAGGCGCGCCAGTAAAGCGGCAGAACGCGACAGGCGCGCGCCATCGCGGCAAGGTGACCATAAATTTCATTTTGCGTGCTGTCTCTCAGCAGAATGTCCGGTTCTGCGGGGTGGCTTTTCAGCCACTTTTCACACTGATACTCACAGGCATCCTGCATGGCAATCGCCAGCTGATTCGCCAGACGTTTCAGGCTGTTGTCATTCAAATCAGGTAAACAGTTAAACGTCTCTTCTGCGGCAAGATGCTTTTGCGAGATGTATCGCGAATACTGATGGCGTTCATTCACCCGCTGTATGCGTGGCCAGAGACGCTGCATGAACACCGTCATCAGAAAGTGAAAGGCAGGACGGACGCCTTTGGTGTTAAGCAAAAACTGATAACGCTGCTGTAACGGCGTGCGCAGGCAGCGCGGCAGGGTGGCGATAAGTGAAAGTGCAGCCTGCTGGCGCTGGCAGAAATCCCGTGTCAGCGGTTTTTCAAGAGGGCACGTCATCGCCGGTCGCGGTGCATTCCACCACCATAAACCCTGAAAGGGTTTATCCGTTGTGTCATTAATGGCAGGATGTGAGGCAGGGGAAATCCTAGCTCTTATATTATCAGGCATGGCGTTAATTCCGTCATAAAAGTAATAGAATGCCGCTCCCGAAAGTTAATATTTCAGGATAAAACTTTATTGAAATAACAGACGATGAATTAATTATATCGGGCGGTAATTCCTGCTTTTAATTTCATTAATTTCCTGACATTCAATACAACGCCGGACACCGTAAATTGCGCTTCGCCGCTGTTCCGGGATGGCCGTGTCACAGTCTTCACAAAAGAGGGCTGATGCGCTGTGCCGTGTTTGGGTTACCTTTGCAATCTGTTCTTCCAGTAACCTGAGCTGGTGTTCTTGTGATTCATCTATCCAGTCTGCCATCAGTAAAAATCTCCTCTTAATAATGATGAAAAATGACGTAGTGATAATAAAGCCTGAATTATTTTTAATTGTTCATCGGACGTCATTTCGGCATACGGAAGATGAACATGGCGGCGTTTAAGACCGGCATGAAAACACAATGTGGTTTTCCATTTATCAGGGGCATTATCAAATATGTTTTCGACCTTATTTCTCTTGTCAGAGAAATGGGTGTCTTTCAGATGGGCAATGTGACGTAAGCCCGTCTGGCGCTGTTGCTCTGTTCCTAAAAACATCGCGACTCCTCATTGACTGTCTTTAACGTTATGGCGAGATTTCTTACTGATCCTCCCCCCACGCTGTAAATTTGGTATCATGACGGGGTTCGGTATATTACATAAACAATCTAAACTTGCATTTGCGAGTTGTCAAGTTGGTATTTACAAGCCCAGGGGTTTTCGCCAGATGCAATTAGATGAACTCGAAGGAGGAAAAGCCGTACTGTCGCGCATGCTTCAGGCGTATGGCTTTAGCATGCAGAAAGAGTTGGGTGATCTGTATGGTTTGTCGTCTGGTACGATAAGCACCTGGGTGAGAAGAGATTATTTCCCCGGTGATGTGGTCGTGGCCTGTGCGCTGGATACGGGTGTTTCGTTGCGCTGGCTGGCAACGGGTAAGGGCACGATGCAGGATCCCGCCGTAACAGGTACCGGGGCAACGCAAGGCGTCCGGCAGCTTAAAAAGTTGAGATTGCGAGGCGGGGCGCTGGAGGATGAAGGTCTGTGGACCGCCGACTCTTCCTTGCTGGACGATTCCCTGGCTGAGCCGGCTTATATTGTTAAAGGCAACGACTCGTGGATTATCGATATGGGCAGCACCCATCCGGGCAATGGCCGCTGGTTGCTGGATATCGACGGTGATGTCGACGTTTATGACGTGGCGCGAATTCCCGGCAACCGCCTGAAAGTCACGCGTCAGGACAGCCATTTTGAGTGCAGCGTTGATGACGTCTCTGCGCTTGGACAGGTCTTTATCACTCTGGATCGTAACCTGTAATCGTTTCTCCCGGCTGCCGCAGGTGGCCGGTGTTATTCCCGCCGCTATCCTTCTCTTTTTACCCTCATTCGTTGCGACTTCCCTGTTAAGCAATAATGCCATGTAATGCTGGCGGTACACTCTCTTTGTCACTAATCGACATAATGTAAACTTTAATTTCCATTATGCGTTTTATATCCGGTAATTGGTAACCTTAAGTTTACAACTAAGGCTTGATAACTTTACGCGCTGTGTTAATGTTGTCCGCAGATGCCTGAGTGGCTGCCCATTTTCCTGAATAGCGAATCACTATCATGCAAAAAGATGCCCTGAATAATGTCCATATCACTGCTGAACAAATTCTTATCACGCCGGAAGAGCTGAAAAACCGTTTTCCGTTAAGCGTGAGTGATGAAACCAGCATTGCAGAAGCCCGTAAAACTATCGCGGATATCGTGCATGGCCGTGACCCTCGTTTGCTGGTGGTTTGTGGCCCATGCTCTATTCACGATCTGGATGCTGCGCTGGACTATGCGCGCCATCTGAAAACGCTTGCGGCTGAATTAAGCGATCGCCTGTACATCGTGATGCGCGTGTACTTTGAAAAACCGCGTACCACCGTGGGCTGGAAAGGGCTTATCAACGATCCGCACATGGACGGCACTTTTGATGTGGAAGCTGGTTTGCACATTGCGCGTAACCTGCTGCTGCAACTGGTCGGTATGGGCTTGCCGCTGGCGACTGAAGCACTGGATCCTAACAGCCCGCAATACTTAGGCGATCTGTTCAGCTGGTCGGCAATTGGTGCACGTACCACGGAATCTCAGACCCACCGTGAAATGGCATCGGGTTTATCCATGCCGGTAGGTTTCAAAAATGGCACTGACGGCAGCCTGGGTACGGCGATTAACGCTATGCGTGCGGCAGAAATGGCGCACCGTTTTGTGGGGATCAATCAGGCCGGGCAGGTTTGTCTGCTGCAAACGCAGGGTAACCCTGATGGGCATGTGATTTTGCGCGGTGGTAAGACGCCAAACTACAGCGAGCAGGACGTTAAGGCTTGTGAAAAACAGATGAGCGACGCGGGACTCCATCCTTCCTTGATGATAGATTGCAGTCACGGCAACTCAAACAAAGACTATCGTCGTCAGCCTGTTGTGGCTCAGTCAGTGATTGATCAGATTAAAGCAGGCAACCGCTCGATTACGGGCCTGATGCTGGAAAGCCATCTCAATGAAGGCAGCCAGTCGTCTGAACAACCGCGCTCAGAAATGAAATACGGCGTGTCTGTCACGGACGCCTGCATTAACTGGGAAACCACGGAAACCCTGCTGCGCACCATGCATCAGGAACTGGGCGACGCGCTGGCGGCACGAATCGCAGGAGAGTAAGTTTTTATGGTGGCAGAACTTAACGCGTTGCGCGATCAGATCGACGACGTAGATAAAGCGTTGTTAGATCTCTTATCACGGCGTCTGGCGCTGGTGGCAGAAGTCGGGGAAGTCAAAAGCCGTTATGGTTTGCCGATCTATGTGCCTGAACGTGAAGCAGCGATGCTGGCTTCACGTCGTCAGGAGGCGCAGAACCTGGGCGTTCCGCCCGATCTGATCGAAGATGTATTGCGCCGTGTGATGCGTGAGTCCTACTCAAGCGAAAACGACAAAGGTTTTAAAACGCTGCATCCTGAACTGCGCCCGGTGGTGATTATCGGCGGTGGCGGTCAGATGGGGCGGTTATTTACCCGGTTGCTGGAGTTGTCGGGTTATCAGGTCAAAATCCTTGAGCAGGAAGACTGGCCGCAGGCAGACACGCTGCTTGCCGATGCCGGTATGGTGATTGTCAGTGTGCCGATCCATTTGACGGAACAGGTCATTGCCCGTCTGCCGAAGTTGCCTGATGACTGTATTCTGGTGGATCTGGCATCAGTGAAAAATCGTCCGTTACAGGCGATGCTGGCGGTGCACGAAGGCCCGGTGCTGGGCCTGCACCCGATGTTCGGCCCGGATGTCAGCAGTCTGGCAAAACAGGTTGTCGTGTATTGCGATGGTCGCGAACCGCAGGCGTACCAGTGGTTGCTGGAGCAGTTGCAGGTTTGGGGCGCGCGTTTGCACAAGATAAGTGCCGTCGAACACGATCAGAACATGGCCTTTATTCAGGCATTACGACACTTTGCGACCTTTGCGTACGGCCTGCATCTTTCCGAAGAGAATGTTCAGATTGAGCAGTTGCTGGCGCTGTCTTCGCCGATTTATCGTCTCGAACTGGCCATGGTCGGAAGGCTGTTTGCGCAGGATCCGCAACTGTATGCGGATATTATTATGTCGTCAGAAAGCAATCTGGCGCTGATAAAACGTTACTACCAGCGTTTTGGTGATGCGTTAGCGTTGCTGGAAAATGGCGATAAACAAGCATTTATCGATAAATTCAGAAAGGTTGAAAACTGGTTTGGCGATTATGCCCCGCGTTTCCTCAAGGAAAGTGGTGCATTGCTGAGACAAGCAAACGACAACCGCAAGTAAGTTATCCATGATGAAAGAAAAGGGCGTTGCATCCGTGCAGCGCCCTTTTTATTTGCGTAATTACAGATCGACGGAGACGACGTTTTCGCTTGGATAACAGCCGAGCACTTTCAACGAGCGGGTGATCGGCGCCAGATCCTTCAGCGCTTTTTTCATCTCGTCTGAACGCAGGTTGGCCTGCACATCAATGTAAAACATCTCTTCCCACGGATTGCCATTGATCGGACGTGACTCCAGCTTGGTCATGATGATGCCTTGTTCACGCAACACCAGCAACGCGTTCACCAGCGCACCCGCCTGTTGCCCGGTCGCCATGATGAGCGTGGTTTTGGCCGGAACCTGATCTGTCACTTCAATCGCTTTGCGGGCCAGCACGATGAATCGGGTAATATTTTCCTGCTGATTAGCCAGGTTATGTTCCAGAACCTGTAACTGATACAACGCACCACCCGCTTCGCTGCCGAGCGCGGCAACGTGTGGAGAATTGGCGGCCGCCACTTTTTCCATTGCCGCTGCAGTGCTTTCGCAATATTCAATTTTCCAGTGCGGGAAGCGGTTAATGAACTGGCTGCATTGCTGGAACGGCTGCGGATGGCTGTAAACGGTCTGGATTTGCGACAAGTCAGTGTCGGTCGCTACCAGCACGCAGTGATTGATTGGGTTAGTCAGTTCACCCACAATCGAAAGGCTGGTGTGTTGCAGCAAATCGTAAACGTCGTTGATTGAGCCGGAACTGGTGTTTTCGATCGGCAACACGGCGTAATCGGCCTGGCCGGTTTCGACCTGAGAGAAGATATCCTGGAATTTCTGGCAGCCACATTCGATGAACTGATCGAAATGACGGGCGGCAAACTGACGCGCTGCAAGATGGGAGTAGGATCCTTTAGGGCCGAGGAAGGCTACACGGGCGGAATCAGAAGGGGTTTTATTCAGATGTTGCTGCAATAGCGCCTGCTGCGTCAGCACAGAATCTTCAATGATCAACTGATAAACGCGGGTGATGTAATGTCCGTCCAGCCCTTGTTTTTTTCCTTCCTGAATCAGAGTGTTAATCAGTTCTGCTTCACGTTCTTTATCGCGGATAGGGCGGTGAGAGTGCATTTTAGATTGCGCGACTTCTATCGCCATTGTGCGTCGCTCTGCCAGCAAGGCCAGCAGTTTCAGATCTAATGCGCTGATGCGTTCGCGCAGTGCCAGCAATGAGTTCTCGGTCATGTTGTTACCCTTTTAGATGTTCTTTCTTTCAGCAAAATGTGTAAAACGCAGGCATAAAAAAAGCCCCCTTTTCAGGAGGCTTTATTGTTCGTCTTCGCATTCATTCTTTCGCGACGAAACGCCTCCCAATCAGGGGAAGGTAAAAAAGAATGCGAAGAAAAACAGACGGGTATTCATGTATACATTGTTTCCATAAGTTTGAGCAGAGTCTTAAAGTAACCGCTGGGTTTTCCCTGTGTCAATAAGATTTCCTTTGGACACAAAAAACGCGCTCCAGGAGCGCGTTGTTCACAGACATGTTGTTAAGCCGGTTATTCCTCTTCTTCCTCCACCGGTTCAAGGTTCAATTCCTTCACACCGGACTCTGCACGGCGGGCTTCACCTTTGTGCTGCGCTTTGTTGAGCTGACGTTCAAGCTTGGCTGTCATCTCGTTAATCGCGGCATACATATCATCGTGGGTCGCACTGGCGATCAGCTGGCCGTTTGGCGTACTGATGGTCGCAACGGCGACAAATCCCTGTGGTTCTTTCGACAGAACAATGTGCGGGTTAATTAACTGAGTTTGCCATTTTTCCAGTTTTTTCAGACGGCCTTCGATGTGGTCACGAATAGCGGCAGTGATGTCCATTTGCTTGCTGGTAATGTTGACTGTCATATAATTTACCTCTCTTCTTTCCGTCTCCGATGAATCCAACATACCAGCCTTTTTTGTGAATTGCGTCCCCTGTGTCGTGGTTTTTTGTCACTTTTTGTCAATGGTGATGATTCTGTGACTCAGGGTAATGAATGGCGGGAAAGGTCTTGAGACTTGTCAGCGGATGAAGCATGATTGATAAGATCAGTGCGCTTTTCCTGATCTTCACTCCCATCATTTTCTGCTTGTTTTTTAATCCCTTCAGTTCGTGCCTTAAAAAAATCCAAAAAAAAAAACGGCAGCCAAAGCTACCGTTTTTGTGTTCGGACATTTGAAATTATGCAGCGCTGTTGGCGGCAATAATTTTCGCGACTTTATCAGCCTGGTTGTTCAGCTGCAGTTCGCGATAGGCACTTTCCATCAACGGCAGCGCGTCGTGCGTTGCCTGAGTATCCGGATAATCTTTCAGCATTTGCTCTACACGGTTAACGACAGCGACGTAAGCACCGCGTTTAGTGTAGTATTGCACCACTGACAGCTCGTATTTCGCCAGACGCTCTTTCAGGAATACCAAACGTTTAGTCGCATCAGTTGCGTACTGGCTGTTTGGATATGCGTGGATAAGCTGGCTGAAATCACGGAATGCCGCGCGTGCATGCTGCGGATCGCGGTCAGAACGATCAACACCGAAGAATCCTTGCAGTGCACTGTCATCCAGCGCCATATCCGTTAAACCACGCATATACATGACGTAGTCGATATTTGGATGGGTTGGATTCAGACGCATAAAGCGATCAATAGAGGCCTGAGCCATTGGCAAGTCAGCAGACTTGTAATAGGCATAAATCAGATCTAACTGAACTTGCTGCGAGTAAGGTCCAAATGGATAGCGGTTATCCAACGCTTCTAATTGCGCAATCGCCCCTTTAAAGTTACCGTCCTGCAGCTTTTGCTGGGCAGTGGCATAAAGGACGTTAGGCGGGTTATCGGGAACCGTTTCTTTGGAACTGGAGCAACCGACCAGCGCCAGGCTCAACGTGGCTGCTGCCACCAGATATTTCACACGCGTCATGACGTTTTGATTATCCTCAGGTGTTATTCTGGGAGACTGTCCGTTAAGCTCCCGACAAAGACCAGCTACAATAGCACATTATTTTAAACGGCATCGCCGTGAAAACCCAACGTTAACCAAGAAGCTGCATATGGCACAACAAGTACAACTCACCGCAACGGTGGCCGAATCTCAACTCGGTCAACGGTTAGATCAGGCTTTGGCCGAATTGTTCCCTGATTATTCAAGATCTCGCATAAAAGATTGGATCCTTGAAGACAGGGTCACGGTCAATGGCAAAAAAGTGACCAAACCAAAAGAAAAAGTGTTGGGTGGCGAGGCTATCGCAATCGATGCGCAAATTGAAGAAGAAGCGCGTTGGCTGCCACAAGATATCCCTTTAGATATCGTCTATGAAGATAACGATATTTTAGTCATCAATAAACCCCGCGATCTGGTTGTTCATCCGGGCGCAGGGAATCCAGACGGCACGGTACTGAATGCTTTACTGCATTACTACCCTGCGATTATAGATGTTCCACGTTGCGGCATCGTTCACCGTCTTGATAAAGATACCACCGGTTTGATGGTAGTGGCGAAGTCAGTCCCTGCGCAAACTCACCTGGTTGTTGCTCTTCAGGCTCGCGAAATCACCCGTGAATATGAAGCTGTGGCGATTGGTACAATGACGGCAGGCGGCACAGTGAATGAGCCGATTGCGCGCCATTCCACCAAGCGCACGCATATGGCGGTGCACCCAACCGGCAAACCGGCGACCACGCACTATCGCATTATGGAACATTTCCGCGCCCATACGCGTTTGCGTTTGCGTCTGGAATCTGGCCGTACTCACCAGATCCGTGTGCATATGGCGCACATTAACCATCCTCTGCTGGGTGACCAGCTGTACGGTGGCCGTCCGCGTTTGCCAAAAGGGGCTTCCGAGTCCTTTATCAATATGCTGCGCGGATTCGATCGTCAGGCTCTTCACGCGACAATGCTTCGCCTTTACCATCCGGTAACCGGTATTCAGATGGAATGGCATGCGCCACTTCCTCAGGATATGGTTGACCTGATTACGGCGCTGAAAGCGGATACCGAAGAGTTCAAGGATCAGATGAACTGGTAATGAGTGCGCTTATTCTGCCTCAGTGGCCGCAACCTCCTTCGGTTCGGTCATGTGCGACAACCCGTAAAGGAGGCATCAGTTTGCCTCCTTACGGTTCGCTCAACCTCGGCAGCCATGTCGGGGATGAGCCAGAGATCGTCTCGGCCAACCGGCAGCGCCTGATCGCGCTCGGCGGTTTACCTGCTGCACCGCACTGGCTGGAGCAGATACATGGCACCGATGTTGTTCGTCTTACTTCGCACACTCCCGTAGTGCCCACCCTTATTGCTGATGCTGCCTATACTTGCGAACCAGGCGTAGTTTGCGCTGCCATGACAGCAGATTGTTTGCCTGTGCTGTTTTGCAGCCGCTCGGGTGATGAAGTCGCGGCTGCACATGCTGGCTGGCGCGGATTGTGTGCGGGTGTGCTGGAAAACACGGTTGCGCAATTTGAAGCCGCACCTGAACAGATCATGGCATGGATGGGACCGGCGATCGGTCCTGCTCATTTTGAAGTGGGTGGCGAAGTGCGTGAAGCCTTTGTTGCTGCAGACTCTGCTGCATCAGCGGCTTTTACACCGGCAGGTGCCAAATTCATGGCCGACATTTACCAACTCGCACGGCTGCGCTTGCAAAGTGCGGGCGTCACCGCCATCTACGGCGGTGAGTATTGCACTGTGTCTGACAACACCCAATTTTACTCTTATCGACGTGACGGGATCACCGGACGCCAGGCCAGTCTGATTTGGCGGGTATAACCCTTTAAATCAATACCCTTCACCACCCATCCCGATAGTCCAATTAATATACTGATAAGATAACCTTGAAAACGTCAGGGTTGACCTCATCTATTCTCCAGTAGCAATTTTGTTCAGTATTGGAGGTGTTATGCGTCTGGATCGTCTTACAAGTAAATTCCAGCTTGCCCTCGCGGATGCTCAGTCTCTCGCGCTCGGGCGCGACAATCAATTTATCGAACCTGTCCACCTGATGAGCGCTTTGCTCACGCAGGAAGGCGGAACCGTGCGCCCTTTATTAACAGCTGCTGGGGTTGATACCCAGAAACTGCGCACGGAGGTTGATCAGGCTTTGGGGCGTTTGCCGCAAGTTGAAGGTACCGGCGGGGATGTTCAGCCCTCGCATGAACTGGTACGTGTTTTAAACCTTTGTGACAAATTGGCACAGCAACGTGCCGATACGTTTATTTCGTCAGAACTCTTTGTTCTGGCTGTTATGAAAGACCGCGGCTCATTAACAGATATGTTAAAAGTTTGTGGCGCAACGGCCGAGAAAATGACTGCGGCTATCGATCAAATGCGTGGGGGTGAGAAAGTGGATGATCAGAATGCCGAAGACCAACGTCAGGCATTGAAAAAATTCACTATCGATCTGACCGAACGTGCCGAGCAAGGCAAACTGGATCCGGTCATCGGTCGTGATGAAGAAATTCGCCGGACCATTCAGGTCCTGCAGCGTCGTACCAAAAATAACCCGGTTCTGATTGGTGAGCCGGGTGTAGGTAAAACGGCGATTGCCGAAGGTCTGGCGCAGCGGATCATTAATGGTGAAGTGCCTGAAGGGCTGAAAAACAAACGCGTACTGTCATTAGACATGGGTGCGCTGGTGGCCGGGGCGAAATATCGCGGTGAATTCGAAGAACGTCTGAAAGGCCTGTTGAGCGATCTGGCAAAACAGGAAGGTAACGTCATTCTGTTCATCGATGAATTGCACACGATGGTAGGCGCAGGTAAAGCCGACGGTGCGATGGATGCCGGCAACATGCTCAAACCTGCGCTGGCGCGCGGTGAACTTCACTGCGTCGGTGCGACAACCTTAAATGAATATCGTCAGTATATAGAGAAGGACGCGGCGTTAGAGCGTCGTTTCCAGAAAGTGTTTGTTGCCGAGCCTTCTGTTGAAGACACCATCGCTATTTTACGTGGTCTGAAAGAACGCTATGAGTTGCATCACCATGTTCAGATTACTGACCCGGCAATTGTCGCGGCGGCTACGCTTTCGCATCGCTACATTTCGGATCGTCAGTTGCCCGATAAAGCCATTGACCTTATAGATGAGGCTGCATCCAGCATCCGTATGCAGATGGACTCAAAGCCAGAGTCTCTGGACCGACTCGAGCGCCGTATTATTCAGCTCAAGCTGGAACAACAGGCGCTGAAGAAAGAGTCTGATGATGCCAGTGTGAAACGCCTGGAGATGCTGGAAACGGAGCTTAACCAGAAAGAGCGTGAATACTCTGAGCTGGAAGAAGAGTGGAAAGCTGAGAAAGCCTCATTGACGGGGACGCAGAATATTAAAGCTGAGCTGGAGCAGGCTAAGATCACGCTTGAGCAGGCACGCCGTGTTGGCGATTTGGGTCGGATGTCTGAATTGCAGTACGGCAAAATACCTGAGCTGGAAAAACAGCTGGCTGCAGCGACTCAGGCCGAAGGCAAAACCATGAAGCTACTGCGTAACCGCGTCACTGATGTGGAAATTGCGGACGTGCTGGCGCGCTGGACAGGGATCCCTGTCGCCCGGATGCTGGAAGGTGAACGCGAAAAACTGCTGCGTATGGAAGCGGAACTGCACAGCCGGGTGATCGGTCAGAACGAAGCGGTTGAAGCGGTATCGAATGCTATCCGTCGTAGCCGCGCAGGTTTGTCGGATCCAAACCGTCCGATCGGGTCATTCCTGTTCCTCGGTCCGACCGGTGTGGGTAAAACAGAGTTGTGTAAAGCGCTGGCGACATTCCTGTTTAACAGTGATGACGCGATGGTCCGCATCGATATGTCAGAGTTTATGGAGAAACACTCCGTTTCACGTCTGGTCGGTGCGCCTCCGGGTTATGTCGGTTATGAGGAAGGGGGTTACCTGACTGAAGCGGTTCGTCGTCGTCCTTACTCTGTCATCTTATTAGATGAAGTAGAGAAGGCGCATCCGGATGTGTTCAACATCTTATTACAGGTGCTGGATGACGGACGTTTAACTGACGGACAGGGCAGAACGGTCGATTTCCGTAATACCGTTGTGATCATGACCTCTAACCTGGGTTCTGACATCATTCAGCAGCACTTTGGTGAGGCCACCTATGCGCAGATGAAAGAGTCGGTAATGGAGGTTGTCACTCACAACTTCCGTCCGGAATTCATCAACCGTATAGATGAAGTCGTGGTATTCCATCCGCTGGCTCATGCGCATATCAAAAATATCGCGAAAATTCAGCTGGAGCGTTTGTACAAACGTCTCGAAGAACACGGCTACTCAGCAACGCTGACAGATGCGGCCCTGGAGTTGCTCGGGAATACCGGATTTGATCCGGTTTACGGTGCACGCCCATTGAAACGTGCCATCCAGCAGCAAATTGAGAACCCGCTTGCCCAGCAAATCTTGTCGGGTAAGCTGATTCCAGGTAAGCCAATTGTTGTTGATGTGGAAAATGATCATATCGTCGCAAGGCAGTAATCGAAGGCTATAGAGGTCAAAACGGGCTCCAAAGTAATTTGGAGCCCGTTTTTTATGCGTATTTTGAACGTTATTAATCCATTTGCTTTATTTGTGAACGGTCGGAAAAGTATTTTCAATAAACCCTTGCGGCCTGCTCAGAACTCCCTATAATGCCGCTCCATCGACAGGGAACAACGTGAACAACATCACGAAGTAACCGGGTCGGAAAGATTAAAAACAGTGATGACCGGATGAAATAAACGGTTGA
>NZ_JAFMOX010000032.1 GCF_019049655.1 Rahnella rivi | reverse complement strand
AAGCTGGCCTTTTCTATAGCAGGATGACACCCTAATTTACGGTGCCGGATGCCCCCAGGGAATGATCGGCACGGCGCTCAGCGCATTTTTCGGCGAACCATCAACGACTTTATCGGAATAGCTCAGATAAATAAGGGCGTTGCGTTTCTCATCGTAGAACCGAACCACCTGAAGCTTTTTAAACACCAGTGATGTCCGTTTCTGAAAAACAACTTCCCCCTTATCTTTCGCTTGTTTAATTTTGTCACTCAGTTCAATCGGCCCGACCTGCTGACAGGAAATCGCAGCATCAGAAGTATCTTCCGCCAGACCCAGCCCGCCCTTAATACCGCCGGTTTTTGCACGGCTGATATAACAGGTTACATTTTTAATATCAGGATCATCAAAGGCCTCGACCACGATCTTGTGATCCGGACCGAACAGTTTAAAGACCGTATCTACCGACCCCACCTGCTCTGCATGCGCAGCACCAGAACAAAAAACAAACATCCCAAAAACAAAAATCCAACACTTTTTCATTAAGTTACTCCACGTCATAAGCATGACGTTGTTTTCTATAGAAACCCCATTCAGAAAGCGTTTATTCACACTTTCAGAGTGAAATACTCTGTAACACCCGCAAATAGCACAGATAGCCAAAAAATTCTTAAGAAGTCTTATCTCGAAAAAGTTGCTATTATGCCGACCATCATTCTGTGCATTTATCTTAGCTCAACGAGGACGATCTATGGATCAAGCAGGAATCATTCGTGACCTTCTTAGCTGGTTAGAAACCCATTTAGACCAGCCTTTGTCACTCGACAATGTCGCAGCCAAGGCTGGCTATTCCAAGTGGCACCTGCAGCGCATGTTTAAAGATGTCACCAATAACGCTATTGGCGCATACATACGCGCACGTCGTCTCTC
This sequence comes from Rahnella rivi, assembly GCF_019049655.1. Lineage (GTDB taxonomy): Bacteria > Pseudomonadota > Gammaproteobacteria > Enterobacterales > Enterobacteriaceae > Rahnella > Rahnella rivi. The sequence goes on along the minus strand of NZ_JAFMOX010000032.1, from coordinate 22,501 downwards.
TAAAGCGGCCGTCGCACTTCGTCTCACCAGCCGCCCGATTTTAGATATCGCCCTGCAATACCGTTTTGACTCTCAACAAACGTTTACCCGGGCCTTTAAAAAACAGTTTGCCCAGACGCCTGCGCTGTATCGCCGTGCTGAAGACTGGCATTCGTTCGGCATTTGTCCGCCGATCCGTCTCGGTGCTTTCATTCTGCCGCAGCCTGAGTATATCTCACTGCCGGAACAACACCTGATTGGGATGACGCAGAGTTACGCCTGTACGCTGGAGCAAATTACCACGTACCGTAACGAGATGCGCCGTCACTTCTGGCGCCAGTACATTGGTGAAGCGAAAACCCTGCCGCCAGTCCTCTACGGCCTGCACCATTCGCGTCCAAGTCAGGAAAAGGATGATGAGCAGGAAGTCATGTACACCACGGCGCTGGAACCGAATCATTTGCCGGAAAACGTTGAAGGTCAGCCGATTGTGTTACAAGAAGGGGAATATGCCATGTTCCACTACAGTGGCACGCCTGAGCATTTGCAGGAATTCATTCTGACCTTGTACAGCACCTGTCTGCCGACCCTGAAACTGACGCGCAGAAAGGGACAGGACATCGAACGCTTCTACACCAACGGCCGGGCGCCGGGTACGACGCCGACCGAAATAGAATGTGATTACCTGATCCCAATCCGCCGCTAACGCCTCTGGCGTTAGCGTTGTAATTCGTCCAAAGCGGGCTGATCCAGATGTGAGATATCGCCCGCTGTTTCCACTATCCAGCCACTCGCCAGCCAGGCGCTTTCCTGATGATCGACTCGCGACAGCGAGCAGTTACGCAACCGCAGACGACGCTCAGCATAAGCAGGCAACCCCAGGATCGTACTGATCAGACTGCCCAGCGCAATGCCATGGCTGACCAGCAGAGGCTTGCTGCCCGCAGGCAGATCCAGACAGCTGTCGAGCGCGGCGCGCATCCGGGTTGCCAGTTCGGTCATGGTTTCACCTTGTGGAATACGCCCTTCCGGCGAACCGTCCACCATCTGCTTACGCCAGATTTCTTCCTGTTCCGTCAGACCATCGAGAATACGCTCTTCGAGTACGCCCATGTGTAACTCCCGCAGGCGCGGTTCGTTGATCACTTCACAGCCACAGGCATCAGCGATAATCTGTGCGGTGTGACGGGTACGCCCCAAATCACTGGTGATAACGTGAGTGATGCCTTCGTTGCGCACACGCTCCGCCACCTGACGGGCCTGAAAAAGACCTTTTTCCGTCAGCGGGCTGTCTGACTGCCCCTGAATACGGCGCGCTGCGTTCCATTCTGTTTCGCCATGACGGACGAGATATACCTGTAACATGAGTGTTTTCCGTTATACTGCGTGAAATTTGCTAAAGGATGCTAAAACTCTATGTACCATGTTGTCGCTGCAACCACTAACCCGGCAAAGATCAAAGCTATCGCCATGGCTTTTGAAGATATTTTCGGCGCTGAGGCATTCCGCATCGAAGGTGTTGACGTCGACAGTGGTGTGCCCAATCAGCCCATCGGCAGCAATGAAACCCGTACCGGAGCGCGTCATCGCGTGATCGGCGCACGTCAGGTTCGCCCGGAAGCTGACTTCTGGGTCGGCGTGGAAGCCGGTATCGAAGACAATATGACGTTCGCCTGGATGGTGATTGAGAACATGCACCAGCGCGGTGAATCCCGCTCAGCCAGCCTGATGTTACCTGAAATCATTTTACAGGGAATCAACCAGGGCAGTGAACTGGGGGATGAGATGGAAAAACTGACGGGTATCGCAGAAGTGAAACGCAAAGGCGGTGCCATTGGCGTGTTTACAGCAGGGAAACTGACCCGCACCAGTGTTTACCATCAGGCGCTGGTACTGGCCTTAGCACCCTTCCATAATGCGGTTTATCAGATAAGATCGCTGACACATTAAATTTACGATCAAAACGGACGCATCAGTCGTCCGTTTTGTCTGCCGAAGATCCCTCCGTCAACAGTTGCTCTCCCAGCCATGCCTTCAGCGGTGCCGGCGCGTTCTTCAGGCCGTTGGAACCGCGCGTAATCGTGGCGATCCCCGCACCTAACTGACTCTTCAGCTCCCGCTGGCTCATCTCCCCGCGCATCAGCTCCTGAATAATCCGCACCCGCGTGCCGAGCGCCGCACGTTCGTCGGGCGTCAGCAGCAGTTGCAAGAGATCCTGATGCAGATTTTCAGCAAAAGATTGCTGTAGCAGTGCCAGAAAGCACTGCCAGTCCTCATTGCCTTGTTGGGAAAGAGCAGGGTCATTGAGCGGTCGTTGAGTCATGTTTGGCTGCCATACTATTGAACTAGTACAGCAGTTTAACATAGACAACCGGCGATCAGTAACGCCTCTGCCATTCGGCATCCGTCAATATTTTGGCGGGTTGATGTAAAAAATAGCGATAAAACGCATCATATGCCAACACATTTTTAACATATCGGCGTGTTTCAGAGAACGGGATGCTTTCGACAAAGGCGACAGAATCGACCCTGCCCGCACTGTTGCCAAGCCAGGTATTCACACGCGAAGGCCCGGCGTTGTAAGCGGCGCTGGCAAGAATACGGTTGCGGCCAAACATCTGATAGACGTATTCCAGATAGCTGGTACCGATAGTGATATTCATCTGCGGATCCAGCAACTGCGCCGGATTGCTGTAACCCTGCAAACTGAACATATCCACCGTGTGCTGCGCGGTGGCAGGCATGACCTGCATCAGACCCGCCGCGCCAACCGGCGAACGGGCTTTAGGATTCCACGCACTTTCCTGACGGGCAATCGCCATCGCATAACTTTGCGTGATGCCTTTATCATTGGTCGCACGGCGGAATTCATCCGGCCAGGCAAGCGGGAAACGTTCTTCCAGATAATCCCACAGCTTGCCGGTGATGGTCGCCTGCACGCTCAGATCCGGCCATTTTTGTTCGAAAGCATAACGTGCCAGCGCCGACTGCTGAGATTCACTGCGGCTGCTCACCAGATAGCTCCACTCGGTGCGCGCCAGATTATCCATCTGCCAGTACATCAGCTCGCGAACGCGCGCCACTTCCGGCAATTTGCCAATGCTGGCATCCGGTCTGGCGGCAACGGAAATCTGCATCGGATACGCGACATTCAGCTTCTGAGCCGCGGCCATCGGATAGAAACCACGCCCTTTCATCAAGGTGCGCAGCATCGCCTCGCCCTGCGTTTTCTGCCCTTTGTCGATCATCACTGAAGCACGCCAGTACTGCCATTCGTCTTCTTGCAGCGCGTCCTGCGGCAAACGTTCCAGCCACTGGCTTAAACCCTGACGGTCACCGGCGGCCAGCGCCATACGGATGCGACGTTCCACCAGCGTGGTGGAATGGCTGCGCAGAATCACGTTATCGCGCCATGCCGCCTGTTCAGAGGTGACATCGCTGCCCATGTAGCGCCAGGCGACAGCCTCTTCCAGTTCAAGACGATCGCTGTCGCTCATCTTCTGCAACCGTGCCAGCACCGGGATCATCGAGCGCGCATTTTCTGAATCATCGCGCGCAATGCGGGCGAACGTAATGCTGGTCGCGTTACGGGTGAAATCGGTCGGCCCTACGCTGCGTGCAAAGCTTTCAATGGTGTTGGGATTGTTTTGCAGCGCCAGCAGCGCATCGCGCATGGTCTGATAATCCGGTGGCAACTGTTTCGCCAGGAAGTTAACCAGGTTGGTATTCCCGGCTTTCATCGCCAGACCGATACGCTGCAATGTGGTCAGCGCGGTTTGATTCCCGGCGCCCTGCCACACGTTGAACAGTTTATCGCAGGTATTCGGCAATGAAGTGCCGGTCAGCCAGATGTCTTTGGCGCCGTCGAAAGCCGTTTTCTGATCGCCGGTCGCCCATTTTGCATAATAGTAGTTACAGCGGGCAGCGACGGGCTTTGGTGGCTGCGGGCTGAAAGAAAGCAGACTGTTCCAGTCCTGACGGCGCGCCAGCTCGTTGACGAAACGAGAAGGCAACGAGCGCGCAGGCGGTAATGTCGGGTTCGCTTTCACAAAAGCGTTGATCTGGGCAGGCGTCGCCTCGCCAAGATCCTGCGTCAGCTGACGGTATTCGAGGTAGGGATAAAGCGGATAATCTTCCAGCGTTGGCATCAGTTGACTGACGACATCCATCTGGTTGCTGTCCCATGCCTGTTTAATCTGCATGTAATGCTGACGCTGTGCGTCGAGGGAATCTGCTTTCGCCACGCCCGAAACCGTCACCAGCAACATGCTCATTGCCAGCGAGTGCCATCTGTCCACCTTGACCATACTTACCTTTATCCTCGCGGGTTGTGTTTCTTGCTGCGCAGACTGCACAGGAATTGCCCTGCAGACGCTCTGAAATTCTTGCCGGAACCGTTATGCGTTATTCAGACCTCGACTACGCTAATCGATTCATTTTTAAAATTGAAGTAATGCCGCCGCGACATCACAAACTTTACACAGTGTGGTGCAAGCAGTGCGCGGTTACCAGACGTGGCCGGACGTTTTTACTTCACGCCTTTACTTTATGCGAGGTAATACCCGCATTATTATTGAGTGAATAACAATATTCTTAGGATTATTCACCATAATAGATAGCTTCCTTACTATCACATAAATAATAAGCCCATAACAAAGCTGATATATATTTACGCTAATTTACATTGATATTTGATTCCTAAACGATTACTAAATGAAAATGCATTAATACGGATAATCTTAAAATTTATATTTCCTTGTTTTTAATGAAAAAAACTATTAAAAGCGAACGTAACAAAGTATTTCTTAACTCAGATCAAAAACCTTCAATACGATTAAATTATCATCTCACTCATATTGTAAAAGCGGTCTTAATATTCTCCGCCATTACATCGGTGAATTAATTAATCAGCGACACTCCTTTACTCGCTTACGGAAAACATTATGAACCATTCATCTAGTGCAGTAAAAACGAATGCCAGCCCTTCTTCTTCAGCACCGCCAGATAACAAAACCTGGTATCAGCTGAGCGGTAAAGAAGCCATGTTACGTCTGGGTACCGGCGAAAATGGTCTGAGCCAGCCGGATGCGACCGAACGTCTGAAAGAATACGGGCCAAATGCATTACCTGAAAAACAAACCAAAAGCGCGCTGATGCGTTTTCTGGCGCACTTCAATGATGTTCTGATTTATATCCTGCTGGCAGCTGCGGTGGTGACCGGCGCAATGGGCCACTGGGTCGATACCTTTGTGATCCTCGGCGTGGCAGTAGTCAACGCGATGATTGGCTTTTTGCAGGAAAACAGCGCAGAGAAGTCACTGAAAAGTATTCAGAATATGCTCTCAAGCCAGGCCGTCGTGCTGCGCGACGGACAGGTGCAAACCATCAATGCCGACCAGCTTGTGCCCGGTGATATCGTGCAACTGCGTCCCGGCGACAAAATTCCGGCTGACCTGCGCATTATCAGCGCCCATAACCTGCAGGTCGAAGAAGCGATCCTCACCGGTGAATCCACCGTTGTGACCAAAAACGCCCATGTGATCGATGGCGAAGTGATGATTGGCGATCGCCACAATCTGCTGTTCTCCGGCACGATGATCAGCGGCGGTACCGCGTCTGGTGTGGTTTATGCCACCGGTAAAGACACTGAACTCGGCCACATCAATCAGATGATGTCGGCGATTAAGCCGCAGCGTACGCCGCTGTTGCAGCAAATCGACAAACTGGGCAAAGGCATTTTCGCCCTGATTTTACTGATGATGGCGTTCCTGTTCGTCTTCGCTTTCATCCTGCGTGATATGCCACTCGGCGAGCTGCTGTTGTCGCTGATTAGCCTGGCTGTCGCCTCGGTGCCGGAAGGTTTACCGGCCATTATCTCGATTATTCTCTCCCTGGGCGTTCAGTCGATGGCACGTAATCACGCCATTATCCGTAAGCTGCCGACTGTCGAAACCCTGGGTTCCATGACCGTGATCTGCTCGGATAAAACCGGCACGCTCACCATGAATGAAATGACCGTCAAGGCCGTGATCCTGGCAGACCGCGTCTATAACGTCGAAGGCGAAAGCTACCAGCCGAAAGGCCGCATCGTTGACGCGCAAACGCACAAACAGGTCGATGTGATCAACACGCCAGTGCTCAATACCTTCATCACCGCCGTGGATCTGTGTAACGACAGCCAGCTGATGCAGGACGATAAAGGCCACTGGGGCGTCACCGGCGGACCCACGTCCGGCGCCCTGAAAGTGCTGGCAGCCAAATCGAATCTGAACACCGGCAAGGTCGAGCCGCTGGATAAAATTCCGTTCGATTCCAAACACAAATACATGTCTACCCTGCAACGCATTGACGGCAAAACGCAGTTGTTCCTGACCGGCGCACCGGATGTTCTGTTCTCGCTGGCTAAATTTGAGCTGACTGAAAACGGCATCACCCCTTTCCGCCGCGCATACTGGGAAGAAGAAATGGCGCGCTATGCCCGTCAGGGTCTGCGCATGGTCGCAGCGGCGTTTAAAGATGAGCCAGAGATCAACGGCGATTTGGATCATGATGATTTGCAGGACGGTCTGATCTTCGCCGGTATTGCCGGGATGATGGATCCACCGCGTCCCGAAGCGATTGACGCCATTGCGCAGTGCCAGCAGGCCGGGATCCGCGTGAAAATGATCACCGGTGACCACCAGGAAACGGCGATGGCTATCGGTAAAATGCTAGGCATCGGTAACAGCGGCGACTCCATCACCGGCTACCAGCTGGAGCACATGGATGACACCGAGCTGGCGATTGCCGCCAGTCAGTACGATATTTTCGCCCGAACCAGCCCTGAGCATAAGCTGCGTCTGGTAAAAGCGTTACAGGATACCGGTGAAGTGGTGGGCATGACCGGCGATGGCGTGAACGATGCGCCCGCGCTGAAACAAGCCGACGTCGGCATCGCGATGGGCATCAAAGGGACAGAAGTCACCAAAGAAGCGGCTGACATGGTGCTTACCGATGACAACTTTGCGACGATTGCCAGTGCGGTGAAAGAAGGACGTCGGGTATACGACAACCTCAAGAAAACGATTCTGTTTATTTTACCGACTAACCTCGCGCAGGGGCTGCTGATCATCCTGGCGATTCTGGCCGGCGCGGTCATTCCGCTCACTCCGGTGCAGATCTTATGGATGAACATGGCCACCTCGACCACACTCTCTTTCGGTCTGGCCTTCGAGCCAGCGGAGAAAGGCATGATGCGTCGCGCACCGCGCGCACCGGGTCAGCACGTTCTCGACCTGTACTCTGTTTGGCGAATCGCTTTCGTGGGGATTCTGATCGCCTGCAGCGCCTTTATCCTCGAAGCCTGGATGCAGCCGCGTGGCTACAGCAGCGATCTTATCCGCACCGTGCTGTTGCAGACGCTGGTCACCGCGCAGTGGGTGTACATGTTTAACTGCCGCGTCATGGACCGTTTCCCGCTGACCCGCGAAGTGTTCGTCAACAAAGGTCTGTGGATTGTCTCCGGCGTATTACTGGTGTTGCAGCTGGCGCTGATTTACCTGCCGGTGATGAACAACCTGTTCGGCACCGTGCCAATGCCACTGAAATTCTGGGGAATTACGCTGGTGGTCGGTGCGATGATCTTCGTTATCGTCGAAATCGAAAAATGGCTGGTTAACCGCTACATCCGCAAAAAAGTCTGACCTTAATGCAACCTGCCGGGCTATATTCTGTAGCCCGGTTTTTTTTGTCATAAAAGTAACATATTCAAATAATTCAGCCTCACCGGCGCTCATTTCGTCTCAAATTTCACACAAAACATCCCAAAGCCCGTACAACTGATTTACATCAACCCGCCCCCGACTTATTACTCTGCCCAAGGGTATTCCCGGCGCACAGCCATTTCAGCTTCCCCGCTCACCGGCGATTTTCAGGACACTACCCGATAGATCCTCAGCAGTTTCATAAAAACGAGCTCTTTCTGCGCAAGCAGAACCACATAGAGCCAAAAATAGGTAACTCACGATGTCATCGCTCATTGTAGATAAGTGCTTTTACACACAGCTGGCATTGCAGTCACTTTTGCAACTCAACGGACAACATCAGAAAGACATTCTTTCGCTAAAGGACATTACTGAGCTGCAAACTGCCTGCAAGTCTCTGACACCTGAAATCATCTTTGTAAATGAAGACTGCTTTATGTCGGATGTGCAGGCGGGCCTGGCGTTAAAAGCCGTGATCAACGCCCATCCCGGCACACTGTTTTTTGTGTTTATTTCCAAAGATAACCTGAATTACCAGAACTATGTCCCGATCCGCCACAACGTCATCATTGTGTCGAAATCGATCCGCACGACCACTATCTATCAGCTTATCGCCCATAACCTGCAAATCTCACGTGCGATAGAAATCGGGGTTCCGTTAGATCTCACTCCGGTCAGCCTGAGCCGCACCGAGTTCAGCATTCTGAAAATGTGGATGTCAGGGCTGGATACGCTGAACATTTCACAGCATCTGAATATCAAACAAAAAACCGTCGCATCGCACAAAGGCAATATTAAGCGCAAGGTCAAAACACACAACAAACAGGCGATTTATCATGTGGTTAAACTCACAGACATTCTGACTTCCGGTATGTTTGTTGGCCGCCCTCACCCTCTGCGCCCCGCCAGTGAATCCGGAGAAATCGCCCTGACTGCCGGTTAAATACTGACTGCCTGACACTGCGCCAGCAACATTCTCGTCTTACTGTGAAGCTGATGGTTGGGAACACGACTGAAACACGCTAAACTTGCCGGTCGGAACCCTTATCAGTCATGCCGCAGTCAGGCGGGGCTGGCTTAATTCGCCGCAGCGCCCGTTGGATCAACCTGTTCTGATCCGGCACACACGCACGGCCCGCAGAGAAAGAGGCTCAAAACAACGTGGCTCAATACGTATATTCCATGCATCGCCTCGGCAAAGTTGTTCCGCCGAAGCGTCATATTCTTAAGAACATCTCCCTGAGTTTCTTCCCTGGCGCCAAAATCGGTGTTCTGGGTCTGAACGGTTCAGGTAAATCCACGCTGCTGCGCATCATGGCCGGTATCGATACCGACATCGAAGGTGAAGCACGCCCGCAACCCGACCTGAAAATCGGCTATCTGCCGCAGGAACCGCAGCTGAACATGGAACACACCGTGCGTGAGTCCGTGGAAGAAGCCGTTTCTGAAGTCGTTGGCGCGTTAAAACGCCTTGATGAGGTGTACACGCTGTACGCCGATCCGGAGGCTGATTTCGATAAACTGGCTGCCGAACAAGGTCGTCTGGAAGAGATCATTCAGGCGCATGACGGCCACAACCTGAACAGCCAGCTGGAACGCGCCGCCGATGCGCTGCGTCTGGCCGACTGGGATGCGAAAGTCGCCACCCTGTCCGGGGGTGAACGCCGCCGTGTGGCATTGTGCCGCCTGCTTCTGGAAAAACCAGACATGCTGCTGCTCGACGAACCGACCAACCACCTGGATGCAGAATCCGTGGCCTGGCTGGAACGCTTCCTGCACGACTTCGAAGGCACCGTTGTGGCGATCACGCATGACCGTTACTTCCTCGATAACGTTGCCGGATGGATCCTGGAGCTTGACCGCGGTGAAGGTATTCCGTGGGAAGGTAACTACTCCAGCTGGCTGGAACAGAAAGATGAACGTCTGGCGCAGGAAGCCTCTTCTGAAGCCGCTCGTCGTAAATCTATCGAGAAAGAGCTGGAATGGGTACGTCAGGGCGCGAAAGGCCGTCAGTCTAAGGGCAAGGCCCGTCTGGCACGCTTTGAAGAGCTGAACAGCACCGAATACCAGAAACGTAACGAAACCAACGAACTGTTTATTCCACCGGGTCCGCGCCTGGGCGATAAAGTCGTTGAAGTAAAAAACCTGAGCAAATCGTACGGCGATCGCGTTCTGATCGACGATTTGTCCTTCACCGTGCCGAAAGGCGCGATCGTCGGGATCATCGGTCCGAACGGTGCGGGTAAATCCACGCTGTTCCGCATGATGTCGGGTCAGGAACAACCAAACGGCGGCACGATTGAGCTGGGCGATACCGTGAAACTGGCCTCCGTGGATCAGTTCCGTGATTCCATGGACAACAGCAAAACCGTGTGGGAAGAAGTCTCCGGCGGTCAGGACATCATGCGTATCGGCACTACCGAAATGCCAAGCCGTGCCTACGTCGGCCGCTTCAACTTCAAAGGTGTTGATCAGGGCAAACGCGTCGGCGAACTGTCCGGCGGTGAGCGTGGTCGTCTGCATCTGGCGAAACTGCTGCAGGTTGGCGGTAACATGTTGCTGCTCGATGAACCGACCAACGATCTCGACATTGAAACCCTGCGCGCACTGGAAAACGCCTTGCTGGAGTTCCCGGGCTGCGCCATGGTCATTTCCCATGACCGCTGGTTCCTTGACCGTATCGCGACCCACATCCTCGATTATCAGGATGAAGGTAAAGTCGAATTCTTCGAAGGTAACTTCACCGAATACGAAGAATATAAAAAACGTACGTTGGGTGCTGAAGCGTTAGAGCCGAAGCGCATCAAATACAAGAAAATCATCAAGTAATCTTTTAACTGATGTCTCTGAGGCCCGGAAACGGGCCTTTTTTATGCCATCAATCCACTGCCCCTATCCTGCCAGCGCCTCACTGTAACTCTTTGCAAAACCGTATTCTTCCAGCATGAACTCAATAAAACAGGCCAGCGCCGGTGAATTCAGTTTTCGCCCCGGATAGACCAGATACAAATCATTTCCTTCGGCTTCCCACGCCGGCAGCACGCGCACCAGCGTGCCTTCCGCCACTTCGCTGTGACATAAAAACGCCGGCAACAGGGTGATGCCTGCGCCAGCCAGCGCACACTCCCGCGCATACAGCAAATTGTCAGTGGTATGTGCGGAGGGCAGTAACCAGCGGTGATAGGTATCGCCGCGATGCAGCACCCATTCCGACCAGGCGCGGTGTGCGATGCAATGATGCGCCGCCAACTGCTGCGGTGACTCCAGCACCGGATGCCGGGCAAGGTACGCCGGAGACGCCAGCAGATAGCGCGGACAATGTCCCAGTTCACGGCCAATCAGTGAGGAATCCTGCGGTTTGCCGGTGCGCAGCGCAATGTCGAACCCTTCCTGCACCAGATCGACCATGGCATCGGATACCGACACTTCCAGCGACACATCCGGATAACGTTTCTGGAATTCGACGTTCATGCGCGCCAGCAACGTCGCGCCAAGACCTGCCGGGCTGGTGATGCGCAATCGCCCGCTCGGGTTATCACGCAAACGGCGGATCGCCAGTTCCGCCCTTTCGCTGGCCTGCATCATTTCCTGACAGTGGATCAGATAGCGTTCCCCGGCGAAGGTCAGATTCAGCTGGCGCGTGGTGCGGTTAAGCAACCGCAGGCCAACGGATTTCTCCAGCTGGCTGATGCGCTGGCTGACGCTGGATTTCGGTAAACCGGCACGTTTGGCTGCCTGAGTGAAACTGCCGCATTCCGCCACCAGCGCGAACAGCGCCATGTCCTGCAATTGTTTAAACATGATTGTTCACCTGAGACGAACACGTTGTTAGTTATTGTCCATCTTATCAGCTTGCCGCATCAGGGCTAGACTGTCTGTATACCCGAAGCAATAAATGGAGAAATTCTGATGTCCGTAAAAGCAATCGCAGTGAACCCGCAGGATCCGGCCCGTTTTATCGCCGTCGAATTACCCCAACCCGTCGCAAAAGATCACGACCTGCTGGTGGAAGTGAAAGCCGTGTCGATCAATCCGGTCGATACCAAAGTGCATAAGGGCGTGCAAAAAAGCGGCCTGGACGCGCCAAAAGTGCTGGGCTGGGATGCCAGCGGCATTGTGAAAGCCGTCGGCAGCGCGGTGAAAAACATCAACGTCGGTGATGAAGTCTGGTACGCCGGGGACATCACCCGCTCCGGCAGCAACGCGACTGAACAGCTGATCGACTCACGTATTGTTTCCGTCAAACCGAAAAGCCTGAACTGGGCCGAAGCCGCCGCCATGCCTCTGACCGCGCTGACCGCGTGGGAAGCGCTGTTCGAACATCTGAACATTCAGAATGCCTCCGAAGACAAAACGCTGCTGATCATCGGTGGTGCTGGCGGTGTCGGATCGCTGGCGATCCCGTTCGCGTCGCTGCGCAGCAAAGTGAAAGTCATTGCCACCGCCTCGCGTGCCGAGTCGGCCAAATGGTGTCTGGATCGCGGTGCGGATCTGACCGTGAATTACAAAGATCTGAAAAGTGAACTGGCGAAACACGGTATCAAACAGGTGGATTTCATTCTTTGCCTGAACGATACCGACGGACACTGGGCGGCGATTTCCGATCTGATCGCGCCGATGGGCCACATCTGTACCATCGTCGAAAATGAACACCCTCTGGACATGAACACGCTGAAGCTGAAAAGCGCCGCCCTGCACTGGGAACTGATGTACACCCGCAGCATGTTCAACACACCGGATATCGCGCAACAGGGCGAAATCCTGAAGCAGGTCGCCGCACTGGTTGATGAAGGGAAAGTGCAGACCACATTGAGCGATACGCTTCACGGGCTGAGCGTTGAGAGTATCGAAGCGGCGCATGCGAAAGTCCTGGATGGACACATGCAGGGGAAAGTGGTCGTCGCGTTTTAAACCGGCCCTTCTGAAATACCCAAAGCCGTCACCTCTGTGACGGCTTTCTTTTTTGGGCGCATATTCCCGAAACGCTGGCGGCTATTCTCCGTCGTCGACCTTCTGCCATCGGGCATCCGGATCAAACGCGACTATCACCCGCGCCGCGGCATCAGTGTCTGCCCCTAAATCCTGCTGATAAACTTCGCCCTGCTGATTAATTATAAAACTGGTGATACCGGTATGCCCGTAACTCACCGGCCAGGCGATCAGCGCGAAACCTTTCGTCATCTTGCCATTGTCGATATAACTATAAGCCCCGCCGCTGGCGCTGGCACCCTGCGCGGTAAGAATACGGAAATAATAACCATGGTAGTCAGACCCCGGCTGTTCGCCGCCAAAGGCAGGGCCGAGCGGGCTGGGTGCTTCGCCCTCTTTTACCGGCCAGTACAAACCATCGTGCTGCCCGTCCGTGCTGATAAACCGTTGGGCATACTGCCCGGCGCTCTGCTGGAACGCGTGCTGCGCATCGGCATAAGCCGCGACGGCCTGAAGGGTGGAAAGCTCGTTGCGCCCGATGGTCCGCGTTGCAATTTCAGCCGCACCGGCCACCATATCGAAGGACCAGCCCTGAGCCGTTTGCTTTATCGGTATCGGCAACTGCCAGCTTTCCGTGCCGACGTTCAGATGGGCCACATCGCCCTGTTTCACCATCGTATGGCTGACTTTCCAGTCGCGCAGGAATCGGGCGACTTCTTCAGGATCGACATCTTTTTGCGGCAGATAGCGCTGCCAGTCATCACCCAGAAGTTGCTTCAGAGCGGCATCATCGTGCCTGCTCACGGCATCCACCAGTGCCTCTGCAGCCTGCTCCGGCTGCGGAAAAGATTGCTGAGCGAATACGCAAAGAGGGAGCATCAGCGCACCGGCAGAAATCAGAAGACGGCTACATATTTTCATTACCTTTCCTCAAAAGTTAGCGCCGCTGAAAATGATGGGCTTCCGCACCGGCAGATCGCTCAGGCAGGGAGTCACGCATCTGGTGACGGCTTCTGTCACCGCGCGCCTGTTGCTGCTGCCACGACGGCCCGCGGCTGGAATTCCCGCTGAAGGCTGAACTGCGCGTCATGTCGCCCCCCTGACGCAGATTCCCGCTGCGCTGAGACAGCGCCTGTTGCCCGGAAAACGCCGGATGAGAGGGCGAGTTATGCTGCGGCAACTGGCGGCCGGAAATGTGATGGCTGTCGGAGGCGACACCTTGTCTTGCAGGCGGGACCGAACGGGGTGATGCGTGCGTTTGCCCGGACGTAAATCCCGGACGGCTGTTCATTACCGAAGCCGCCTGCTGGCGACGTTGATCCAGCGGCTGATTTTGCACACCGCCGTTGTTACGCCCCACCGCATTGCCGTCAAAACCACGGTAATTATTACGTTGTGCGGCATTATTCAGCGCACGGTTCTGCGTGGCCCCGCTCAGGTTTGCCGTGCGAGGTGGCACACCATTGTTGAAAGCGGCATTGTGCTGCCAGCCCGCTGTGGCTGGTGAACCCGGATGATTCACCACATTGTTGTTATTGCCGGATATGCGGTTGTAATTATTAACGTTAACGTTGACGTAATTATTCGGCGATCCGCCATGGTGGCCGTCGTCGTGGTGATCATCATGGTGGTCATCGTGATGATCGTCATCCCAGTCGATGCTGCCGAAAATAGCATAGGTCGCGGCCACACCCACTCCGAATCCGACCCCGGAAACCACACCGTTCACGAACTGCTGCCCCGGCGGTGGCGGCAGATAGACCGGCGGATAAGCCGGTGTCGGCCATGCGCCATACACCACATTCGGGTTGTAGCTCGGCACGTAAACCACCTGCGGATCAGCAGATTCGATAATGATGGTTTGCTGCGCCGGTGCGCTTTTCACCACGGTAGTGCCGCTGGCTGATGCGGCGGGTTTTACCGTGACTTTCTGCTGCGGCGTGCTTTTCAGCGCCCCGCTCTTTTGCGCCACCTGACGAAATTTCTGCACGGTGTCCATCACGTCTGCCGGTTGCGCCAGAAATGCGTCCCCGAGGTTTTGCACCCACGCGGGATCTTCACCCATCAGCGCCAGCAATTGCGGAAACGCCACCAGCGATTTCACACTCGGATCCCACGGTTCATTCGCCACCTGAGTGACGGCGGCGTCGCCCTGACTTTGCGGATGGTCGCGTGACCATTGCACCGCCTGAATGACGTTAGTGGGATACGTGGAGGCCATCAAAACCTGTGAAAGCAGGCTGTCAGGATAAAGCGCCACGGGGGCGACCCACTGGTCAAGCTGGGCCTGAGTAAAGGCCGCAGGAGCGGGGGCCGGAACAGCAGCAGTTGCGGGTTGTGCGACAGGGGCAGACGGCGCCGGAACCGTGGTATCGGCCTGACTGCTGACCGGAAGCCAGCCTTGCATAAACATTACGCTGGCGAGCGCAAACGCGCCTGCGCTGCACAATACTGCGATACCCCAGGGCTTGAATGATAAATTCATTCGGATCACCTTAAAAAGCCTCTGCCGGAATGAGAGGCACAATGAATGAGTATAATCGGACAAATAAAACTCAACGGCCGTCACTGTATTTTTATTCATGGAGGGGACTTACGCATAAAATGCGTATTCAATGAGGGCAAAAATGATTTGCGTTCAATCAGTTGAATTCACTCAGGATTTACTTTACCCCTGTTACAAATTGAATGATTAAAAAAATAACCCGCTGTAATTAAATGACTTTATTGATAATTATAAAATATATAAATTAACCAAAGCATTCATGAAGAGAATGTTTATAGGAATAAGCGCCATAAAAAATGCCTGTCCGGCAGAACAGGCATTTTCATTTTTCAGGACAAGGGCTGATGAAGGGTTCAGGATCCGGCAGGCTGATTTAACCGGCTGGTATCCGCCGCCAGCATGTTCTGTACCAGTTCAATACATTCCAGAAAACGCTGATCATAATCTGACGATTCAACGTGAACGTAATCCAAATTGTTTTGTTTCAGCATATCGATAAGCAGATTTTGAAATGACATACGGTCTGTCGTGCTGCCCAGACTGCGCAGGCCATCAGCGACCCACGGCGTATTATTTTCCAGCAGGATCACCAGATCGAATTTGTATTCGTCCATCAGCGCCTGCACAAACGGGTGTTCGCGGCCTTCGTACTTTACACAAAACGCCTGCGTGGTCAGAAAATCGGTATCAATAAACGCGACCTTGTTGGCATATTTCACCGCGAAATCGATGTACTGCGCCTGGCCGAGCGCGATTTTGTCGTAATCAGAATATTGCAGCGCCATCTCGTCACCGCCAAGATGTGAGAAAACATAGTCGCGGCCATATTCCCAGGCGCTGGTGGTGTTGAAGATATTGGCTAACTTATTGACCAGCGTAGATTTTCCACTGGATTCACCGCCCAGCACTGCCACTGTGCGCACGAAGAACGGCTTCACTTCCGTCGGAATATAATCCCAGTAGCGGAACGGATCCTGACGGATCTGGCGGCCACTGATATTCATAAATGAACGTTTCGGGTCGATCAGCACCGTTTCAATACCGAGGTGCTCACGGTACTGCGGCGCATCCCCTTCTTCGCTGGAATAAATGGTATTGGGTTCAATGCCTTTCTGGCTCATGAACTCCTTGATACCGCGCCCCCAGACATCCCAGCCATGCGGATACGGCTCCATCCCCTCTTCATTAAAGGCATGAATATGAATGTTTTTTTGATATTTGAAGGTCTGAAGCAACCAGCGCAGCCGATCGCTGACCGTCGGTTGCTGAGACATCGAACTGTTCTCAAACAGCTCGCGATCGCGCGGCTCATCAAAGCCCATGATGATGTGCAGTTCGTCGACCTGACTACAGGCTCGCTGGATCAGATAAATATGGCCGGTGTGCAGCGGATAAAACTTGCCGAACACCACGCCGATATTCTTTTCGCGACGGGGAAACTCAAGGTCAAGGAAGCGGTGCAGCGCCTCCAGCTTTTGTGCGCTGGGGCTTTTTATCTTTGCATTCAATAGCTGGCTGAGATAACCCTTGGTCATTCCGCTCGCTTCGGCCACCTGCTGTAAGGTGCGTCCCTGTTGCTTGATGGCGGTTTTAAGATAATCGAACTGAGACATACCCTGTCCTTATGTTTTTTTTACTAAACAAAAAATAGCACAAAGCCGGACAGGATTCACACTCAAAAACCGTTACAAATCGTCGAGGATCGCCAGCGCGTCGGCCAGTTTTTTGACCCCAAACACCTGCATCCCGGCAGGCACTTTTTTCGGCACATTCGCGTGCGGCACAATAGCGCGTTTGAACCCGTGCTTTGCCGCCTCGGTAATGCGTTCCTGGCCGCTCGGCACCGGACGAATTTCTCCCGCCAGGCCGACTTCGCCAAACACCACCAAATCATGCGGCAAAGGACGATCGCGCAGGCTCGACACCAGCGAAAGCAGCAGCGCCAGATCGGCACTGGTTTCAGTCACTTTCACCCCGCCGACCACGTTCACGAAAACGTCCTGATCGGCCATCTGCAAACCGCCGTGACGGTGCAGGACGGCCAGCAAAATGGCCAGACGGTTCTGCTCCAGCCCTACCGCCACGCGACGCGGATTGCCCATCATCGAATGATCGACCAGCGCCTGCACCTCCACCAGCAGCGGCCGGGTGCCTTCCCACAGCACCATAACGGAGCTGCCGGAGGTAATTTCATCGCCACGGCTGAGGAAGATAGCCGAAGGGTTACTGACTTCGCGCAAACCCTGTTCGGTCATGGCAAAAACACCGAGCTCATTCACCGCACCGAAGCGGTTTTTGTGGCTGCGCAAGGTTCGGAAACGCGAATCCGCATCGCCGTCGAGCAGCACGGAACAGTCGATACAGTGCTCAAGCACTTTCGGGCCAGCCAGTGAGCCGTCTTTGGTTACGTGCCCCACCATCACGATCGCCACCCCGCGCGTTTTAGCAAAGCGGGTCAGATACGCCGCCGTTTCACGCACCTGCGCCACGGTGCCGGGCGACGACTGGATATCCGCCATGTGCATCACCTGAATGGAGTCGATCACCATCAGCTTCGGCTTTTCGACATCCGCAATTTCACAAATTTGCTCGATGCTGGTTTCCGACAGCATGTTCATATTCGCCGTCGGTAAACCCAGGCGGTGCGCGCGCATCGCCACCTGTTGCAGGGATTCCTCACCGGTAACGTACAGGGTTTTCATGTTTTCGCTGAGGTGACACAAAATTTGCAGCAACAGCGTACTTTTACCGGCGCCGGGGTTGCCGCCAATCAGAATCGCACTGCCCGGCACCACACCGCCGCCCAGCACGCGGTCAAACTCTTTAAAACCGGTGCTGAAACGCGGAAGTTCGTCGAGGCTGATGTCGGAAAGTTTCTGCACGCGGCTGACGCCCGCATCGCCTGCGTAGCCGGTCAGGCGCTCATTGCGCGCCACGGTCGGAGAAGCCGCCAAACGGATTTCAGTAATGCTGTTCCAGGCCTGACAGGCACTACACTGCCCTTGCCAGCGCGGATAATCTGCGCCACATTCATTACACACAAATGCACGTTTTGCTGCTTTTGCCACAACTAACCTCTTCAATTAAATAATGAATACTCTTCCGTTACGCTTACCTGAGTAAGATTCGGGTGAGTGATCGCATGCATCCTGAAATCAGGATTGACTGCCGCTGAGAATACACAGCACGCCAAGCAAATCCGCATGACGGATGCACACTGCCGCCTGTTCGTAGACTTTCGGTTTAGCGTGATAGGCAATACCCATGCCCGCGACGGCCATCATTTTCAGATCGTTGGCGCCGTCGCCAATGGCAATGGTTTGTTCGTGAGGAATTTCCAGTTTCTCGGCCAGTTTCAGCAGAGTGTCGGCTTTATATTGCGCATCGACAATCGGGCCAATCACGCGGCCTGTCAGCTTGCCGTCACGAATCTCCAGCTCGTTCGCCGCCACATCCACCAGGTTCAGGCGGTCACGCAGGTATTCCGCGTAATAGGTAAAACCGCCGGACGCGATGGCTACGTGCCAGCCCGCTTCCTGCAAACGCTGCACCATGACCGTCAGGCCCGGCATCAGCGGCAACGTGTCACGCACCTGTTGCAGAATGCTGGCATCAGCATCCCTGAGCGTGGCGACGCGCTGACGCAGGCTGGCCGAGAAATCCAGCTCGCCGCGCATGGCGCGTTCAGTCACTTCAGACACCTGCTCACCGACGCCCGCCAGTTTGGCAATTTCGTCGATGCATTCAATCTCTATCGCGGTAGAATCCATGTCCATGACCAGCAGCCCCGGCACGCGCAGGTAAGGCACTTTGCCCAGCTGAGTCACATCAAATTCGAAGGATTCCGCCAGTTTCTGCACGTCAGCGGTAAGTGAACCGGCCAGGCGCACCACCTGATAACCTTCCACCGCCCACGCGCTGACAATCACTAACGCGCGGCCTAACTGACGCTGGAACTGCGTAATGCTGATTTTATCGAGTTTTCTACCGTAGAGGAGCCACCCGGTATGTCCCGCCCGGTAATCCAGCGGCATCACTTCATCACCGCTCAATGAAAGGGGAAGTCCCGGCCATTGGTGGATCTCCGCAGGAAGATCGCAATAGGTCAGACTGTTTGGCATGATTACTCCGGTAGATTATTAAAAAATAAGTGACTAAAACGGTAGAAAAGGCAGAGATGCCGCCGATAAAACGACGCATCAAGCTACCTTATCGCCAGCGCTTCTGGCAACATTAAACTCATCGAAAAACGCAAGGAAACGGAATGGCAAAGGCCAAACTCAAATTTCGCCTGCACCGCGCTGCTATCGTATTGATTAGCCTGGCGTTGTTAGTCATTCTTATGCAAGGCGCGTCCTATTTCAGCCTCGGGCATCAGCTCGCCCGATCCACGCAGGTCGAGCAACTGGCGCAAACGCTGGCCAAACAGGTGGCATTTTCTCTCGCGCCGCTGATGGACAGCGACAATGATGGCGCGGATATCGCGCAGATTTCCACTATTTTGAGTCAGCTTACCGATGAAAGTCGCATTCTCGACGCCAGCGTTTACGAATCCGACGGCACTCTGGTGGCGCATGCCGGTGAACAGGTGCCGGTTCGCGACCGCTTGTCACTGGATGGCAAACGCGCGGGCAGCTACTTCAATCATCAGATTGTGGTGCCGATAGAAGATAAGAACGGGCCGAGCGGCTTTTTACGCATCACGCTGGATACGCACGTACTGGCGACGGAGTCCAAACAGGTGGATAACACCACCAATCTGCTGCGTCTGATGATGCTGGCCGCGCTGGGTGTCGGCATCATTCTCGCCCGCACGCTGTTGCAGGGCCGCCGTTCGCGCTGGCAACAGTCTCCGTTCCTGCTGACGGCCAGTAAACCGGTGAAAGAAGATGATGAACCGGAAGAAGAAACCCCCGAAGAGTTCGGCCCGCCGCCGACGCTGAACCTCACCGAACCCGACGCCGAGGTGGCCCCGGCCAGACCCGCGACCGAAGCGCAAACCAAAGAAGCCGCACAGGCCGCTTACCGCAGTCTGAAACGCAGCAAACCGAAGTGATTCAGGCCAGCCGCTGAACAGGCCCTGTTAATCCTTCCACCTGCGCCAGCATTTCGCTGGCCAGTTGACGAAACTCAAGACTGATGGCGGCATCGTTTTGCACTTTCCGCCAGAATTCCTGTGCCCATGCCTGCGCATTCAACCACTTCGCTTTCGACACCAGAGGGTCGAGCGTTAATGGCGCGGCTTCACGACGCATCGCACCGGCATTTGTCGGCGCATAAGCCATCGGTAACATGTCATACACCGGCGATATCGTAAGAGATTGTTTTAAAGGATCAATGGCAGGATCGATAAATGACAGATTTCCCTGATGCATATCGCTGTTGGCAATCAGCTTGCCGAAGGCATAAATTTGCTCAATTTTCTCCAGCGTCGGGGCGGTAATAATCTTGTTCCTGCGTAACTGCTGTGCGGTCGCAAACCAGTTGCTGTTGCCGCCGCCAAATACTGCCGAAACGGCTTCAAGCGATACCATCCCGCAGCGCCCGCGCACACCTTTCCGGTCAAACCGTTCAACCTCAAGGAAGACCTCGCCGTGTCTTCCGGTAAAGATTTCGGCCGTCGCAGCCGGGATCCCCACGTTTTGCAGTACCTGTAATGCGTGGGCTTCCGCACGCAGCAAATCCCCCCAGCGGCGGGCATTTTCATTGGCTGGTGCAGGGGAGAATTTTACTAAAACCCGGGAGGCTTCCCGATCGGTATGTTCTGCGTAGCAGCTGAATTTAGGCTGCTCGCCACCCGCAGATGAGCCGACCTCCTCTCCGGCCAGACTTCTCTGCGCCAGATTTTCATAGACCTGAATTTTGTCTTCACAAGAAACGGGAATATCGTCCTGCTTATGAAACCATCTCTGATACGCGGTTTCTCCGATGACAAAGTTCCCGACCGTGTCATCGCCCGCTCTTGCCAGCGCCACCAGCGTCTGGGATTCGGTCCACTTTTTAATGTCATCAGGAAAATGCAGTGCGGCGTTAATATCACGCCCCCACGCCCGGCCTAAAAAACCCTGGGGCCGCATATCGGTAACAAACCACGGCAGGCCGTCAAAAGTGAGCGACTGACCGTTGACCGTCTCCACCGCGTAACTTTCACCCGGCCAGATTGAATACAAGGTGCCGGCATTCACGGCATTCCCGGCCTCATTAATCTGGTACAACGGGAAGCGCCACTGGTTATCCAGCGGACGCGGCAGAATGTAGCGGGTCGAGCGGCTTTGCCCGATTTTGACAATTTCAGGTGTTTTAGTCAGCCGTCTGGAAAGCGTTGACTGATTGATGTGCAGGCGTTCGGTGATCTCTTTCGCCGTCAGACTGCCCTGACGCAGTAAATCCACAAGTTCAGACATGAGCAGCTCAGTGATGAATAGAAAAATGCATAGCTAATAGCATAGATATAAAATGAAAATAAATCGATATATCCTGATGATATAAAGTCAGAGATGCAAAAAATCACCCTAAAGCGCATAGCAAAACGGGCACCTTTCGGTGCCCGTTTTTGGTTCTGCAGAGGGGGCAGTATTTATTCTTTATCGCCCAGCAGAACGGATTCCAGCGCGATTTCGATCATGTCGTTGAAGGTCGTCTGACGTTCGGCGGCAGTGGTCTGTTCGTGCGTACGGATATGGTCGGAAACGGTACAGATGGTCAGCGCTTTTGCACCGAATTCTGCTGCCACGCCGTAGATACCGGCGGCTTCCATTTCCACACCCAGAATGCCGTATTTTTCCATCACGTCGAACATTTGCGGGTCTGGCGTGTAGAACAGGTCTGCGGAGAAGATGTTACCGACGCGTGCGTTGATGCCTTTGGCTTTCGCAGCATCAGCGGCGTTGCGCACCATGTCGTAATCGGCGATAGCCGCGTAGTCATGGTCTTTAAAACGCATGCGGTTCACTTTGGAATCGGTACAGGCACCCATGCCGATAACGATGTCGCGCAGTTTGATGTCGGCACGCACTGCGCCACAAGAACCCACGCGAATGATTTTCTTCACGCCGAATTCCGTGATCAGCTCTTTGGCATAAATAGAGCAGGAAGGAATGCCCATGCCGTGGCCCATCACGGAGATTTTGCGGCCTTTGTAAGTGCCGGTGAAACCCAACATGCCACGCACGTCGTTCACCTGCTTAACGTCCTGAAGGAAAGTTTCCGCGATGTGCTTGGCGCGCAGCGGATCCCCAGGCATCAGCACTACGTCAGCGAAGTCGCCCATTTCAGCATTAATGTGTGGAGTTGCCATCTTCTTATTCCTTTTCAGCGAGGTGTCATATTCATCATAAAAACGCGG
>NZ_JAFMOX010000033.1 GCF_019049655.1 Rahnella rivi | reverse complement strand
ATGATTAATAATCCATATAAATCAAAGGCTTGAATTTATTTCAGGAGTGAGGCATATAATCCAATTCCTAGTAGATTAATTGTTCATGATTTTGCGGTTTTATGTAGAGAAATTCGCCAGTTTGATTTGAACGAATTTCCACAAAAATATAGGAAATTCTAAAAATATCATGTAATAATTGATATAAAAGATTTTTTCAAGAAAAAACGGTGCATTGAGAACCACATGAACTTACAAGATTTAACTGCTTTCGAACTATTGCAGATTAACCAACTTTCCTTAGATGAGTTGGAGCGAAGAAATATTCTAAAAATAAGGAATAATCCGCTACACGATTACACGAATTGGTTAGTAAATAATAAAATGAACATGAAGCCGATTTCCTCCAACTCTGAAGGCTATGATTTAAAAACCTCTGATGGTCGTAAGGTTATGATAATAGCAAAGAGGAACTTGCTGAATAATAATTCGACTATGCTTGGAGTAATATCTGAGAAACTATTGAAAAATATTGATGAGACAATCGCTGTTATTTATCACAAAGACTTAAGCATCCAGTCAGCAGTAATTATTCCTAGTGGAGTAATTTACAAATTAGGTGTTTATAATCATTTGCAAAAAGCATATGCAATTAGGGTCGATACAAAGTTAGTGTGTGATCCCAATGTAGTTGACGTTAAGTTGTTACTGTGTGAACATTCAAATTGTGATGTTACGGACGACAGTAAGATATTTGAAAGTACTATCCGAGATCTCAGGGTTGTTGGTAAAAAAACATTTGTAAAGTATTACCAGCACTATGCCCTTAATATAGATGTAAACGAAATAATTCAGATTATGCTATCTGAAAATGTCAGTTGGAAAGAAATGACTGCAAGAAAAAAAGCAAAAAAAATGCAAAGTATCTTTAAGAAAAATGATAATTTTAAGTCACTAAAAATGATAATTAATTCAAAAAGTATTTTAATACCTGAGCCTTTGAAGGATCAAGCTCGGAATCTATTAGAAGAGTTCGGCCAAAAATCTACATAAAAATAGTTCATCATTGATTTGTTTTTTAATTGAATGCATGTACTGATTTTTATCAAAGTAGCATGTTGAGACTGTATTATTTTTGAAAAAAATTTGAAATAGCCATGAATACAAAGTTCATTTTGAAATGCATGGAAAAGATGAAGAGCCGTTAGATTTTTTGTATTAGATATGAGTGGCAGGAATTGAATGAAAATAGAAAAGTAATAGTTCGATGAGAATAATGTTACCCGGAGCGGCATCATCGAGTAGGCGCAAAAGTTCGGGACGCTGAAGCGAAGCCCCTGAGACATTTTCGGTATACCAGCTCGCCAGCCGAAAACCTTTCTCCTCAACGAACGTCTTCATTCTTTTTTTTGCCCGAAGAGCATCCTGTTCTTTTGTTGATGCCCGGAGATATCCATGAATGTACATTTTCTAACCTTTAATGCCACTTAGGTGATGATCCAATGCAGAAATGAGTCATATTTTGGTGGTGACTCTGGGGTATACGAGACAGAAAATTGGGCTGCTTTAATTCTGTGAAATGTTGGAGGTAAATACCTATCCAGAATTAACGTAGCGCTGTCTATTTCTTTCTCTGAATAATGGTTCTGATGAATGCCGATGATATATGCAGTGCCAGCTCAGCATCATATTCGAGTACTGAAGACGCCTTATCGCTGCCGTGTCTAACAGCGGGTTCTGCATTTGTATAGGCGTAAAACTTTTCTATGACCGTAATAAGAAGCGGTGAGATCACACTATCCTTTCTCATGTGTTTTAGCGCATCCCCCAACGTTGAAGCGGACGGATAGTACGTCCGGCATACGCTCTCTACGGCACTGATAGATTCTTTAATCGAATTCTCCGGATCTTTATGCGAACCCAACGCAAAGTAACGAGCCTTAGCGTAATGTTTTCTGGCTGGTTCAAATCGGTCCTGAAGAGAAGCGTCAGCTTGGTTTATCTTAAGCTCAAGATCGCTGGGAAGTGGAGTCTCTAAGCTGGATGACTCACTGAGTTTCCATTCAATCTTATGCGTAGAAAATAGGTCATTCACTTTTTGGCGGTAAGAAGCAAAACTTAGTTCCTCATAGGCCTTCTGCCCCCACGAGAAGGGGCGTTTTACCTCGCTCTCCTTCAGTTGTTGGCCGATAATCTCAACCGCATCATAAAATTGATACCACGGTAGATATTGAATTATGCCTTTGAGTGCCTCGTGGCAATAAAATGAGTCCAAATCTTGCTGATCTGTTTCCTGTCCATTTTGGGCACAAAGACTTTCTATCAGGCTTTTAATCCCTAGCGGGCGGTTCTCAGTGTTTTGAACCCTGCTGTCGCCATCCACGTAAATCAGTTTGTCGAGAATGGAAGCAAAGAACATCGATTTCAGCCAAGTTGGGGCATCCTCGCGTATCGGTTCATTTTTATAGTCTGGATCAAAACCGTGTCGGTAAGAAAATTTCATCCTTCTTCTCCACTGAAAAACAATGCTTTACTGTTAGCTGATTTAAACGGTGCTCAAGTTTCTTCATCAAGATGTCTGTCTAAGCATGGCCACCGCGTCGGCGCCGGGCATGGAGAACTGCACCCGGTGGCGGGCCGCCACGTCCAGCGCAAATATCCGCGTATACACCTCGGTCGACTTCATGCTTTTGTGCCCCATCAGCCCCTGCAGTACCTTCAGCGGCACGCCCGAGTACAGCATGTGCATGGCGTAGCTGTGCCGCAGCGTGTGCGGCGTAACCGGTACGGAGAACGTGACGCCGTCACCGGCTGCGCGGGCCACCGCGTCGTTAAGCCAGGTGCGCACCGTGCGATCCGTCACCTCCCAGATCCGCGCCGGCGCCATGCGGCCGGTGCGCTTGTTTTTACGCTCAAGCGGAATGCGCAGCGTGGCGATCATGCTGTTGAGCCGGTTGAGATAATGGTTATCTGACAGTGGGACCAGCCGGTGAGGGATCGTCTTTTTCGACGGCGCGCCCGGGCCGCGCGCGGCCTTTTCCTGCCGCTGTTTGAGCGTGGCCAGCGACACGTAGGGGTAAGGCGGGGTCAGGGAAAAATCCGCCCGCGTCAGGGCCAGCCCTTCGTTAATGCGCGCGCCAGTGTTCCATAGCGTATCGATGCAGGTCTGCTGGTACAAATCAGGCAGGTAGTGCAGCAATGCGCTGACCTCCACGGCCAGCAGATACTCCGGCATATCACCGTGGGTCTGAGCCATGCGGCGCAGGGCCAGCGCGGCGGAGTAGTCTATTGAGACGGTCTGTGGCAAAGACTGTGAGTTAAAATCCTGTGGGATAAGCATCGTCATATCATTCATACCCGGTATTTTTAGTGTCGTCAGCCGTGGGTCAACAACGGCCTAAGCGGCGTATTCCTCAGGGTTAACACCCCCAATCGGCTCGCTGTTCATTCTGCAGACCGCGCAGATACAACAGGTGCGAATCCATGCAGTCCAGCTCACAGGAGGCCTTGCCCATCATCTCACCAAAGTGCCGCGTATTGATGTACTACATTCCCGCCAGGCTGGGTTCTCCGGTCCGGTTCTGCGCATAACGGAATGCCGTGGCCCGTGCATCTGACTCAATAAAGGCGTTAACCACGGCGTCGAGGGTCGCGTAATTATCCTTAGGAAAGGTGTTATCAATGTCAATAACCAGCGATCGGGCCATTGGCCAGAGCGTATTGAGGTTGTGATTGTCCGTTTTCTGTTTATAACGTTCCGGGAGTGCGACCAGATCAAGGGCCGTGCTGATGATTTTTTTCAGCATCAGCTCAACGTGGTGTCGGTACAGAAACACAATCGGGTACACCAGCGTATCCTGGTCGCTGCCGGTGGTGTCGACGTGCGCAATCAGCAACTCGGCCGCCTGCCTGTACCCTTCCGAATAGGCCCAGTGCTCGGGGTGGAAGCCGTTGATACAGGCGTTGTTGTGCCAGTCTTTGGCATAGGTAAACAACGGTTGCTTTGGTGATTTGGGCATATTCAGCCCGCCCCGTTCTCGTGATTTTTTTCAGCAACAATTTCCTGCGCGATCGCGCAGAACTGCTCATGCTCGGTTTCCAGGTAGTGGTAATAGATGCGGGCATCGCGCTCGGTCAACCCACGCGAGTTGCCGGTAAAATAGCCGCGCAGTACCTCTATGGCGTGGCGGTAGGTGGCCAGGTCATACGCCCAGTCCGCGAGCTCGCCGGCCGCGTCCATTTCCTGCCCAAACTCCGCGTACTTCTGCTCCAGGATATCAAGCCCAAGCTGGGTGGCCGCATGCACGTTACTTTCATTCCTATGCGCGACCGCGTTGCGGATTTTTTCAAACTGATAGCCGAACCCTTCTTTTCCGGTGATCGATGCAAACATGCTTTTCTTCCTTTGGCCATTGTGCCGGTAAACATTGAGAAAGGTGACGTTCAGTGATGGTATTCAGGTCTGATAAATGAAGGGGAGATAATAAGCCAAGATATAGTCACCTAACTTACTGCCACCACACTGAAAAATAGCCTGATAATTTTCACGTAACGCAATTAGTGACGGCACCTACTTTACAGTTCCGAGTTATTCCCCACAGGCCGTTTTCGGAAGTGTAGCACGGGTGATCCACGCCGCCCAGCCGCGTTCAGGCGTCTTACGCCCGCACTGAAAACCCTAAGCTATACATTATATAGCGTTTTAAAAATAAATATTTCCCACATAGGCGAATATTGCGCAAAAAGCCGCCGCCCTCTGTGCGGAGATCCGGTAATTCCAGAAAGCGGATCTTCCACGAGAAAATGAAAGAATAGTGGTAGCTATGTCATTTAATGACATTAAATTGAATATTGTTTTTACAGTGTGAACAGTGAAGGCGTTTAATGATTTTAACCTCACACTCAAAATATTCCTGACAGGAAAAAAATGACGCTCAGCCAACTGACCCTGCGCTTTCCCAAAAAACTTATCGAATCGCTGAAAAACCGTGCTGTCACGGAAAAGACCTCGGTCAACGCCCTGGCCGAGCGCTTTCTCGACGTCTCACTGCAAACCAGGCCTACCGCGACGCCGGCGCAAAGGAATTTGTCAGGTGGCCAGTATTGGAAACGCTGCTGAACATCAGCTTTGAGCTGCTGGTCTGGCAGGCAGAGCAGGGCCTGCCGGTAGACGGCTACTACATTAAGCGCACCTTTGAGTTTGCGACGGAAA
The DNA here is from genome assembly GCF_019049655.1 of Rahnella rivi. Lineage (GTDB taxonomy): Bacteria > Pseudomonadota > Gammaproteobacteria > Enterobacterales > Enterobacteriaceae > Rahnella > Rahnella rivi. The sequence continues at coordinate 23,929 of NZ_JAFMOX010000033.1, read as the reverse complement.
ACTGGCAGGAAGAGGCCGCGCGCTTTATGCGTGAAATGAGCCGCGCCGTCGATCCCGGCTATGCGGAATATCTGATGCGGCCGCTGGCGTCTGGCTGCTTTTCACTGAATGATTATCCTGACGAGGTGCTGGCCCGCGTCTTCACGCCGGCGCGCCTGCAGCAGATCTTTCCGCTGGTGATGCGCACCCGGGAGTGGACCTTCGCGCAGCGCGAAACCTTTATCCGGGAGGTGCGCCCGTCGGTGCGTGAAATGAGCGAAACCTTCACCGCCGGTGACCTGCGGTTCGACATCCGGATCGACGGCCAGCGCGGCGACTTACCTGCCGCCGTTGGTGATGAGGTGCCGCGCCTGTATCTGGTTCTGACCGGCAGCAACTTTGTTATGCCGTTCGGCTGGAGGGAGTTCGCGGAGCTTTACCGCCTGCTGAACGTCTATCGCACCATGCCCGAGGCGGTGCGCCGCTACAGCGAAGGTGCCCATATCAGCCTGGCCCTGCCGGGGACTGCGCATCAGGACGCGATCCTGTGTTTTGATGCGCTGCGGGTGTTTGTGCCGGCAGAGGCATTCGGCGAACTGGTCCGGGAGCTGACGGAACGGTTGGAAACGGGCGCCCTGGCCGACTCCGTGGAAACCCTGCGCACGCTGTACGGAGATCTTTAGCATGACAGATGAACAGACAGGAGACGGCGAACTTCTCAGCGCAGGCCTCGATGCCGCCGTGCAGAGTCCCGCCGAAGACCGGTATGGGTTTACCCACGTCGCGAAGCAGCTGGCACTTGTCATCGAGGGGTTAGGCCGGGACGGCAGCGCCGTGATCGGCCTTGAGGGCGCCTGGGGCACAGGTAAAACCAGCCTGCTCAATTTATTGCGTCTCTCCCTCGAGGTCGGGCTACCTGAGCGAACCTTTGTGCTGTCCGTGTCACCCTGGCTCGATGGTGGGAGCATGAGCCCCATAGAATCCCTGCTGTTGCCGGTCGCGGCCATTATTGCGGAAGAAGAGAAGCGCGCGTTATCGGCCCGGGCCCTCAAACGCCTGAAGCGAAAAAAAACGCTGACAGATACGGCGTCTAAAGTATTGCGCTACAGCCAGTCGACCGCCCGCCACCTGGGACCCGTGGCCGAGATGGCCGCGCTGGTACCCGGCATGCCCAACGCTACCGGGGCACTGAAGGCTTACTCAGACGCGGAGTTTCTGACGAACAGAAAGACAACCGCCGAGCTGCGCACCGAGATTGGCGAGAAAATTATCGCGCTGGATCTGAGTTTTATCGTCGTAATGGACGACCTGGACCGTCAGGAACCCGCTCAGGCCGTAGAGGTCGTTCGCCTGGTCGAATCCGTGGCGGATTTCCCCCGCTTTCGCTACGTCCTGTCATACGACAAATCGGTGCTGGCCCATGCCATTCAGACAGGTCTGGGGGTGACGGACGGCGCCGCTTACCTGCAAAAAATCGTGCAGATTTCATTCAATTTGCCGCGCCCAGAAGCCTTCAGCCTGCGGCGGGAATTTATCAGCAGCGTCGCGGCCCTCTATCAGGAGGTTAACGGCAACGGTGCCGGTGAAGGCTTGCTGAACGACCTTTCCCAGGTGACGGATATCTACGGTGCCGCACTGTCCACGCCGCGTGAAGTGAAACTTGTTCTTAATATACTGAGATTTCGCTACAGCGGAGTGCGCGATTACGTCTACCTGCCCGATTTGTGTCTGCTGCAGCTTATTCGTATCAGTAACGCTGGCCTGTATGACTGGATAGAACAATATCTGACGGAGCGTGCCGTTGTGGAATCACGCGACGGTAGCGTCGGTGATGAAGAGAAGACGGAGTTGAAAAAGAAGTTGATAGAACACCTGAGCCATTTCCCACCTTCAACGGCACGCAAGCCTTTTTATCTAAATGGCTGGGTGCCCGGAATTTTAGGCTCTAACGTAGAAAATATGACGCTTTTTTCTCCCATAGGGGATCAGGAGCGCGCCGAGATGACGGCGAGTAAGCGCCTTGGCAGTGGTGCCTACTGGCGTTACTACTTCGCCTTTTCCTCCCCTCAGAATGTGCTACCTCCGGCGTTTTTTGATGACCTGTTCCGTCAGGCAGAGGATCTTACATGCCAGGGGGCTATGTCGGAATTGCTACTGGAAAGAATTAACAGCAACAATGTGTCCTCCCGCACTTGGTTCGAACACATTCTCAGCCAGCTTTCTCCGGCGATGGTGGCCGCGCAAAGTGCGGCAGCCTGTGAAGGTTTGATCAGATTTTTCTTCAACTACGGCGATACGGTTATACAGCGCTTTCAGCAACTCAACGTCTGGTTTGCGGCGTATGACCTCGATATAGACGGCGTTGTCGACCGGTTAATACAAAGAATGTGTGAGGTAAACAGGGCAGCTACAATCACCTTCCTCCAGGATATCTGTGTCGAGGGGAACGCCTGGTCATGGATTGCAAGGTATGTGCGGCATCTTATGTGGCGAAACGGGCTGGTCGGCGACCGGCCAGCGTCGATAGATGAGCGGGTGTTGTTAAACGAAGAACTGGGAGCAGTGTTGCCAAGGCTTGCTGAACGGCTGAACCAGGATGAAATTTCGACCCTTCTTTTAGAAACGAACGACCTACTGTCATATCTTTATGCCTGGAGAGATATCGATAACGTCGAACGCGTCAGGACGTGGGCTGAAGGGGTCATTCAAACCGATGAGGGGCTATTGCAACTGCTTTTGCGCTTAAGAGGTCGTGGCATCAGCAGTGCCACAGGTCGTTATCTGAGTCTTGACCTCTCCGGCCTGAGTGAATTTCTCGGCGACGAGGAGGTGATTGAACAACGGCTTGCTCGCATAGAGGCTGGGGGGAAATATCCAGAAATCATAACGGAAATCAGGGCTTCCCAGGCGCACGCTCGATTTTAATGCCCTTGGCCGGATGGTTTTTTATTACCAACCGGTCACCACACCCTGCTCTTTCAGCCGGTGGCGGGTTCGGTTATCCACCCTGTGCCAAACGATGCAGGGTTCAGCTCCTTTAGGTCCGCAATATACCCGTTCATAATACGTAGCGCTTCTTCCACTCTATATTGCATATTCTCCCCTCCTACCGTTCCTATGACCTCTCATTAGTTCCAGTAGATGGAAATAAACTTACCTGCTAGAAGCATTAAAATTGATGATTTTAGTGTCTTTTAGGTATACCGAGGGTAGGGCGCGTTATTCAATGGGCTCTCTCTGGGTTCATCGCAGCAGCTACAAATACTTGCAGACGGCAGACGGGCTTTATTACGAAGCCAAGTGCTTGACAGCCATGGTTCCGTTGGGGCAAGGAGCGTCGCCACAATTGCTGCCTTGTATGGCATCATCAAGGTAATTGTCTGGTAGATAGCCTCTCGGAAACTACTAATGGCAAATCGGGTCATTCTCGCTCTCGAACAAACAAGGTTTCTATCGCTTTGATCGGGTAGAAGAGGGCGTGCTCATTCGTGCCATCTAAAGCAATAAGTCCCATATCGAGATAAAATTTTCAGCTTTGTCACTGAGCGCTTCAACAAAAAGTCCATGAATCCCAACGGCAACGGAGGCCTGGAAAACAACTTTCATCGAATGTGCAACTAAGGTAGAACCATAACCCTGGTTGTGCAGAGATTTATCCATGGCCAACCTACCTAACGTGACGCTAGGCACAGCAGCGTGTACCACAGCGGCTACAGACGGACAACGGCAGCGAATTTATTTCGAAAACGCTGGATCGCTGGACGTATGAAAACCGGGTAAAGATGGACTTCTCACGCCCCCGGGGAGCCCACACATAACGCCCTAGTTGATTCATTTAATGGCAGCCCGCGTGATGAATATCTGAACGTACACGGGTTTCTGTCACTGAAAGATGCTCAGGAGAAGATCGAGCACTGGCGGCAGGAATATAACTAGTACCGGCCACATTCCTTGTTAAATTGCCAGACTCCGGCAGAATTTATCCGAAGCCTCCAAACAGCCAGGATCTCTGATTTATCCTGGCACCGATATTGGGAAGAGGTCATCAGGCACCAAGCCCACTGCTTATTTGGTACCAGAAATGGACATTGCTAATATTAAGCTGATTGGTGCAGCACCTCGTTAGCCATAATAATCATTTTTTTAGCCTGGAAAATGTTGATAAACAGCCTGGCAAAAAGAAAATAAATAATAAGAGTAGCGATCACTGCAGATGAGTAGGCAACTAATATAAAACGTAGCTCAGGTTTTTTCCATTCAAATGCCACTGCTAAAGATTGAATCTGATAATATACATCAATTGCAGCATTGAGCATCCGAATGAATTCGTAATACATGAATACAATAATACAGATAAATAACACCATGATCATAATACGAAAAACCTTTTTATTAAAAGGATGCGTGAAATCAAAACTCACAGTATTTCCGTTAATGACCGGTTCTGCTAAACAAAGCAGCCGACGGCATTTTGCGATGTATAAAAGAGATGGATATGCATTGTTGGATGCTAGTATTTTCCTGATATGCTTGTAGGAAATGGGGCGCATTGAATGAATTTTACTGACTAAACATTCTATGATGTAAGGGTTAGGGGTTCGTAACGCAAGTTCTTTAGACAACTCAGAGACAAGCCCAGAGTTGTCCTTTCTAAGCGTCTGCAAATAGGTCAGGACTGAAATTAAAATGGGAAGAATGACGACAAGATAATTCATAAACATCTCCTTTTGATATTCTGATTGACTATCATCGGCAGTAGTTTTGAATAATTTAGGCCAGACCTACTCTTCGTTCAGCAACACTCCTCGCTGTTAGTCCTGCATTCATCAATAGCATGAGGGGCCCCCATGAAGAAATGTTTTTCCAACGAACGGCCGCGAGACCATGTTACGCCGGATAAGGAGGTGCTTCAGGTAGTCTGAGCCGAAATCACTGACAACAGCCCAAAGTGAGAATCGTGGGTTTAACATGTGCGGTGTCGTGCCTGTGACCTGCTCCCAATTACCTTGATGAAAGTAATGCCGTGCGAGTATCTGTTTCTCGCCCACTTCCCACCAACAACTCATTTTTGAGCCATGAGCGAACGGTGGGTACGTCACAGAGTGGTAATTAACATAGAGCAGGTCACTTTTATCCAATTTTCATTAATGTATCTCATGGGATACATTAACAACATCGTTCACTTTTAAGTATCCCAAAGGATACTTCCATTCCTTATTCGTAAATTTCATAAATGATTTCAACTGCAGCCAAAGCTTGATTTGTAGTCTTAAAGTCGTGTAATGAATCCCATGGGATACATTTTTGCTTTATACTACGCTTTTAGTATCCCAGGAGATGCATATGACCACTCTCTATGATGTTGCTGAACTGCTTAAATCAACTAGGCATGAGGCTGGCTTGTCGCAGGCTGAGTTGGCTGAGAAAGCGGGCGTTTCACGTGTGACCGTTGTGCGAATGGAGACACTTGCCAAAGGCGATATGAGTGTGTCGATTCTTGTCCGTCTTTTAGAGGCAGCGGGCTATGACTTGCGTGCTGTCAAAATAGGGCATGTCCGGACCTTGGATGACATTCTCCTGGAACAGCGTAATGGGGAAGCATCATGAAGTTAGATGTGCAAGTACTGGGTAAGAACGTCGCGATATTATTCCGGGATCGAGATGAGTATGTGCTTCAATACTTGCCAGAAACTAAGAGTAACGAATTTATCAGCCTGTCGATGCCTGTTCGTGAAGCAGCATGGCGTTGGCCACGGGATTTGCATCCCTTTTTCAGACAGAATCTGCCTGAGGGTTACCTTCTCGGAGTCATTCGTGAAGAATTTGGTCCACTGCTCGATGGAACAGATTTATCGCTTTTAGCGGTTATAGGCTCTTCAGGAGTAGGCCGGGTAACCATTACGCCAGAAGGTATAGCTCCCGGAGAAGAACCGGATCTTCTGCAAATTAACGACCTGCTGAAAGGCAATAATACAGCCGACCACTTTGCAGCTTTGGTAAGGCGTTATGCGAGAGCTGCAGTATCAGGTGTTGTACCTAAATTTCTTGCTCCTGCCGGCAAAGAAGAGATACCACTGGGCAAACCCACTCTCAAAACCAGACAGTTCATTATTAAGGGCTCAGACGACACAACACCTTATCTCGGCTTCAATGAATTCCACACAATGAGAGTGTTAGAACGGCTTAGGGTCACTCCCGTGGCTCGTAGCATCATGTCTGATGATGGCAAAGTACTCCTTGTTGAACGATTCGACGTTGATGAAATAGGTAATCCTGTTTCCGGTTTAGAAGATGCATGTGGATTGTTGGGGATGCCACCGCATGAGAAATATGCGACAACGATGGAAAAGGTGTTAAACGCGACCCGCGTGTACTTACCGGGTACGGCAGTACGTGCGCAGTTGGAAGGTCTGGGATGGTTAATTTTGACGAATTTCATTGTTCGCAACGCGGACTGTCATTCAAAGAATATTGCCCTCTATTACACGACTTTGTCAGATGTGAAATATACGCCAGTGTATGACTTAGTAACTACGCAGGCCTACCCACGTTTTTCACATAACCCACCAGCACTGTCAATTGAAGGAAGGCAAACGTGGCATGCGCGTAAGACCTTGGAACGATTTTTTAATGCCAGGTTGGGGATTTCGCCGCGCAGGTTTGCAGAAATGGTCGACGTACTTTCAGAATCTGCAGTTGAGGTTGGAAAGGAGATGGTTGAGGCTTCCAAGAATGAACCGCAATGGAGAGACATTACAAAGCATATGCTCCATGCATGGAACGAGGGGATCAATTCATTGCAGCACACCAAATCAGTACAAGTAATTGGACCAATCGAAGCATTACTTGATGAAGAAGGGTTTTCAGGCATCAGAAAACACGCAGAAGATAAAGTTAGCTATGGACGGTCAGAATTATTGGGAGGGCGTAAAAAGAGTTAATGATTAACAGAGCAACTCAGGAGGGGGACAACTTGATAGTTTATAATCATAATTCATACTTATTTTTTATGAATTAATATTTAATTATTTTTCACTTCTATGACTTTTTTCCATGATATCAATCATCGCCCCTTCATGTGCCTGAAGATTACGGATATAACGCATTAATGTTTCAGGCTTTTTCCAGGTTCCTTCCTGCATAATCTGAGCGACAGCATAACCACGCCCAGCCATATCCTGCGCAGCTCCCACGCGGGCACTGTGACCAGTCCAGGTCCTGTAGCGTCCTTTATTTGGGTTAATAGTTTCAGCTGCTCGAACAGTACGCCAGGCCCGAGTAAAAATAAATTCTATCGCCGGCGTGCTCAGCGAACGGGTGACTGAAAGAGTTGCACTCCCAGAGCGGTGCACCGGACAAAAAAGGAAGGCGTCAGGTTCAGCATTTATACCAGACACCGACATCCACTCAGTTAGCCGGCGGGAGGACTGCGAACTTAAGGACTTGATCAGGCCACCAGTTTGAACAATAGTTTTGGTGTAACTCACATTAAGGATGATCCTGCCATCTGTTGCCCGGGAGATATCACGAACACGGAGACGGGCTAATTCACTGATACGCAGCAGCGTGCTGTAAGCCACATGCAGAAATGCCAAATCACGTTTATGGCGAAGCGATATCGAGTCAGACCAGAGCGCATCAAGCTCAAGCAGATCTTCAAGACGAAAGGGTACGGCCTGGCCAGTACGTTCACCCGTGACAACTGCAACACGATTTATTTTCTTCACTGCGCGGAAAACCAGCGGTGAAGTATTAGGGGGGATTAGGCCAGCGTTACGGTGTAACATTGAAATCAATGATCCATGCGTCGCAATCGTTGAAGAAGCGCGACCGCTCTCTTGCAGCCAGTTCAGATAATCGCGAAGGTCGGCCGGAAGCATGGGCAAAAACGAGCGGCTATTTTCAATCGACCATCTGTGGCAGATCCGCATAACACTCATCAGTTGTCGCCAGGTATTGGGTGAAAACGCCTCTTTGTCTTGAACAAATTCCTTAAGCCTCGCCAGAACATCCTCTTCAGCCTGGATAGCAGGTAGTGTCTGGTTGATTGGTGACAATTTGCCCATATATAGCTTAAAAAGCGAACTCCCGGTCACTGACAACGCTACGTCGATTCTGAGAAAGATGCAGGGGATTTCCCTTGCAGATTTCACGTAGCAAAACCTGCAAGGTCATCTGCGAAAAATCACCTGCTCCTATAACTACTGGATAGATTATCAGCTACTGTAGCGAATAGCTAACTTTATATAAGTCCCATTATATAAAGTTAGATATTTCAAAACTCACTCGCCAATTGAGTGAGTGAGTGAGTGAGTGAGTGAGTGATATAAATAATTAGAAAATATTTAATAACGGCAAGAACCGTATAACAGAGAAATATATTTTTATAAAAAAATCATTTAGAAAGTACTTTAAAACAAAAAACACAAAATCTTTTATATTTTAGACATAAAGTTGGCAATATATTCCTTTTTCTTAACTTCAGCATCGAGTGACATTTGCTTTATCAACTCTGTCAACTCGGAATGCTTATTTTCAGAGGAATATGGTATGACAATTAATTTTCTAAGTTCTCTGTGTATCTTTTGAATGTTTTCTGGCACTCCTTTAGGAGTGAAAATATAATGAGGCCTAGCATTTGAATATCTTAAAGCATACATTTCCATGATACCTAATATTGCAGGGTCGTCCATAGAAAACCCAACGTATAAAAAGGTATAATTTAATAGCAATGAATCGATGAAGGAGGTATAACTATCGTTACCGAAAGCCAGTTTTATATATTGAGAGCGAGAAAAAACCACTTTGCTAAAATCATCAATAGAACCATGTATTTTAATTATATAAGATGTATCATGATCTTTTAAAACTTTAAAGGAATCATTATTTATTCCAGCTAACACTTTAAAGTGTCTTTCACCATTTGATAATGAATTTGACCATGCATCTTCGATGAGTTTATCAAAATTAGTAGTAATAACGATTCGTTGTTTTAGAGAAATAAGAGCCTTATGAAGATCAGACGGTGAAGCAGCTCTGCCGTATTCATCTGAAACTTTTTTCTCCCAACTTTCTGCATAATTAGACTGAAGTAATTCGCAAGCTAACAAGTAGTCTCGACTAGTAATTAGCTCATTAACTTGGCTTTTGAGAGGCTCCTCTCTATCCTGAGCCGCGTCTATCAAGAAATCATTCCAACCTTTGAAACGGTCCTTCTCATCCAAATCGACGCTTGAAGATACACCAGAACCTAGGAACAAAACGACTTTTTTCATGGCAAGATCTTTTATCAAATCATCATTTATCTTTGCCATTATTAATTCTCTTTTTGAGCTTCAATAATATTTTCTAAGTAACGTCTAGCTATAGCTCGGTAAAGTTCTCGAGCACTTTTTCTCAATCTCGTATAGTTTCCTGTTCCAGAAACAGAAATCATAGGTACATGCTGAGACTGAGATCTTGGGGCTAAACTTCCTAGATGCCTAATATCGCCTAGATGAGGTGCAAGAGTATCTGATGCATAGAGCGAGAGTAAATGTTCGTTAACTTTTTCAGGGAAAATTTCTCCGATTTCTTCATAAGCTTTTACTCTCCGTTTTGTCTTAATTTCTTCATCGGAGTTCTCATCATGAATAGTGTCATATCCATATCTTTCTCTATGCTGTTGTGTAACATAGCCTAAAAATTTAAGTTTCCCTTGAGGAGATAATAGAGATAATTCTGTTGGTTCTTCTGAAAGTTTTATACCGGTATCAAGTTCTTTTTTCCATACAGAAACCGTCGAACCAATATTTTTAATGGCCCACAAAGAGAATACATCGACGGACATAGGAACGACAAAATACTCCATTGCCAAGAGGACAGCTCTATTTATGGCGCCCAAAGATGGCCCCATATCGAAGAATACAAAATCATAATTCATCTCTTTAGCTTTCTTCACCAATTCTGCAAACACAAATGTTGTTCTGATGCCACGCATCCCACCACCTTTCGCATCACGCCAATCTCCAGCTAAAAGATCTTCTTGAAGTGCAAGCCTTGGGTCGCCAACAATGAGGTCGAATCCAAATTTTTCTATAGTTCTTATGGGAAGTGCGTTTTCATATCCTTTTCCAAGAGAGAGAGGCCTTATAACTGTAAATATGCTTTCTGGATTGTCTGACGCATATAAACTATTAGTTTCATCATCAGATAAAACATACTGAGTCAAGTTACACTGTGGATCTGCATCTACGATAAGAACTTTAGACTTAAAGTTTAGTGCAAGTTCAGCGCCTAAATTTGCAACTAATGTGGTTTTACCTACACCCCCTTTATTGTTGAAAAAGCAAGTTGTTATTGTGCCATTTATGCTTTCACGCAGGGATTTATCTTCGGTTGTTAACTCTTCTACAACTTTTCTTTTTTTACTAGCAGTAGTCATTATTCATCCTTATACACTATGATGTAGTTAAAGCTACAATCTAACTTTTATATATTATTTTCCAGAAGTTCACAATCATTTCTTTATTAAAGAAATGAAAACTCACAATGCTAAATGAAATGCCTAAAAGGGCATTATAACTACTTGAGATAACTTTAATCTCTCGGAGTAAATCTATTCTGAACCGCCACATGTATGAAGGCGAGATGATATATACTTTCTAGTTGCTGCATATCTTCCTCCTATAGCGCGGGGGCATTGTTTCAATGATGCAAATAAGAGAACCGCATTTGCTTCATTTGTTTCATCTGCTTTATTCCTGCGCCGTAATGGCATTCTTGTCCGGTTTTCGCCAAGTCATGAAGAGTTGGCTGTCTCAGGCGCGCAGGGCAGCCTAGATGTGTGGAATATCGTTGAAGCTCTTAAGCAGTCAACCTGATACAAGTTACCTACGCAAATTCTGCTGCTGTCGTTGAACGGTGGGTATCAGAATTCACGTAGCGTTGCCGTGCAACGTGGTGACGAAAGGACTGAGAAAGAGGCAGATAAGTTGAATTAAGATATTTTAGGATCGTGAGTGCGCGATCTGACATCATATTTAACATAATTAACGTTATGCTAAGATAACTTGTTGTTTGAAAGAGAAATTATAAGTGCGCATTGGAATCCATTTCCCAATTCGAGTCTCTGCTTAGGTGTTACTTATGATGAGTTAGTCTTAACCTTCAAAGTTCGTCACAAGCAGCTCCGGTATGCGTTTGTTTTCATCTCGGCCTAGGCATGGCCGTTAAGAGAACCAGCCGGAAATTACGTGTAGTCAGACGGCGAAAAATCAACTCAATGCAAGATCTGTTTCGAATAAAAGAACCTCGCTAAGGTGAGGCTCTTTTTAGTGTATTAGCGTAGTTTGAGCATGTGGAAATGGAACAACATGCGAGATATCTACGGTTTCACGTGCTTTACTGAGATCATAAGTTGCCTGCATAGCAAGCCAAAGGCGTGCTGCTATGCCTAACCCTGCTTCGAGGCGTACCGCCATCTCTGGACTAATCGCCGTTTTACCGGCGGCCACCTTGCTCAAAGCTGACGGCGAGATACCAAGATCTCGGGCAAGTGAGCGTAGCGTGATTTTATAATCTTCAAGATATTCCGTAATTAATCCGCCTGGGTGCGGTGGGTTCAACATAGCCATTAATGATAATCCTCTAAATTAAGTATATAGGCATCCCCATCTCTAAATTCGAAGGTGATCCGCCAGTTAGCCCTAACAGTGATAGAATACAGATTATGTTTATCACCCTTCAGAGGGTGTAGTTTAAAACTTGGATAAAGCCTAAAGTCATCAGTGGTTGATGCTTCATCAAGTACGAGTAAGCGGAGCTTAATACGTTCAGCATCTTTAGCTTGTACCCCGCTTACGTCCCCTTTTTCATAAAGCTTTTGCAGCCCTTTGTGCTTCCAGCTTTTTATCACTTTAATCACTTCCTGTTTCCTATTGAGAAACAGTATACCATTTGTTTCCTAAAAGGAAACACCTTGCTTTGTTACTTTTTACAATTTAATGAAAAGCACGAAGCTCTACCTGTAGTGGCATAGTGAATTTGGCCACCTGAATAGAGGTGATATCATCACCTCATAGTCAAAGCAGGTGACATTATGACCGGACGTAACAGACGCAATTTTAGCCCCGAGTTTCGCCTCGAGGCTGCCCAGCTTGTACTCGATCAGCATTACACCGTTGCCGCCGCTGCCACTGCGATGAACGTCGGCAAATCCACGATGGATAAATGGGTTCGATAACTGAAAGAAGAGCGAGCGGGAAAATCACCCATAGCTTCACCCATGACACCTGAGCAGATTGAGATACGTGAGTTGAAGAAAAGACTACAACGCGTTGAAATGGAAAGGGGTATATTAAAAAAGGCTACCGCGCTCTTGATGTCAGACTCCCTGAACAATTCTCATTAGTTGAGAAACTCAGGGCGCGGTTTCCTGTTGCCGTTGTGTGCAACGTGTTTGGGGGTCATCGCAGCAGTTATAAATACTGGCGGCAGCCCAGGAAGCCTGACGCCCCGAGAGTGGCATTACTGAGCCTTGTGCGTGAAGTTTATCGCGAAAGTAACGGTTCAGCAGGAGCGCGAAGCATTGTCGCAATGGTCACCACCAAAGGTATAAAACTGAGCCGCTGGCGGGCAAAAAAGCTGATGAAAGCGCTCAATATTATCAGCTGTCAGCAACCTGGCCATCGTTATAAGAAGGCGTCTAAGGAACAACATTGAGATCCCTAATTATCTGGATCGCCAGTTTACTGTTACAGAGCCTAATCAGGTCTGGTGCGGTGATGTGACTTATGTCTGGACGGGAAAAAGTTGGGCTTATCTGGCTGTTGTACTCGATTTGTTTTCCCGTAAATCGGTTGGCTGGGCGATGTCATTTTTCCCTGATTCCGCACTGACAGGTAAAGCCCTGTCGATGGCCTGGGAAGCACGGGGAAAACCGGCTAATTTACTGTATCACTCGAATCAAGGCAGTCACTATACCAGCAGGAATTTCAGGCAGTTACTGTGAAGATATCAGATAAAGCAAAGTCTGAGTCGCCGGGGAAATTGCTGGGATAACAGCCCAATGGAACGGTTCTTCAGAAGTCTGAAAACAGAGTGGGTACCGGATAATGGCTACGCTAATTTTAGCCAAGCCAGCACGGCAATAACGAATTACATCACAGGATATTACAGCCAGCTCAGACCTCATCAATATAATGGTGGTTTGACGCCGAATGAATCAGAAAGATTGTTTTGGAAAAACTCTAAAGCCGTGGCCAATTTTTGTTGACCACTACAGACAGACATCACAACGGAAGCACTGAAGCGCATCGGTGAGCTGTACGCCATCGAAGCAGAGATACGCGGCAGCCCGGCAGCCGAGCGTCTGACGGTCAGAAAAAGCAGAACCCTCCCGCTGATGCAGTCACTGTACGACTGGATACAGGAGCAAATGGAGGTGCTGTCGCGCCACTCGGATACGGCTAAGGCGTTCGCCTACCTGCTGAAACAGTGGGATGCGCTAAACCTTTACTGCAGTAACGGGTGGGCGGAAGTCGACAACAACATAGCGGTGTAGCACTGGGTCGGAAAAACTGGTTGTTCGCAGGGTCGGACGCAGGTGGAGATCGTGCAGCGATACTGTACTCGCTGATCGGCACCTGCCGGCTGAATGGCGTGGATCCGGAAACGTGTCTACGTTATGTCATCGGTCATATCCAGGACTGGCCAGTGAACAGGATCCGTGACCTGCTGCCATGGAAAGTCAATCTAACCTCTGTCTGAACGTCAATACGGTCTAAATGATCCGCTTACGAATTAACGAATCACTCATCTGTTTTTTGCGAATACTGATATTGATAATACTAACGGCCGCCGGCCTGTTGAGGAACCTGTAAAACGGAAAGGCTCATTGAAGCCGTATATTTTCTGGAGGTTCATCAGGCGCGGGAATACAATCCTATTCAAACGCCGGATAGATTCAAGCAAGCCAACTTATCGTCAAAATCGGTGTTGAAAAAACGGGAGCGACCAGAGATCCGTTTTCCAAGCGGACCTCACATAGGTCACTGGATTTGGGTCGTAACCACTAGGTTTCCTGAGTACTCCCCAGCGGCAGCGTCCAGAACCCGGGGTGTCAGTTGTAGGTTTTTAGTAACATCCGGGACAGCGTGTTCGGGTCGTCCGTCAGACCATTCCCATCCCATATCTACACCGTTCCCCAACATTTTGTGGCCCGTTGTGGCCAAGGACCCGTCTACAGACATGGAGAGGTCGGTCGGGGCTGTGCAGGCAACATGCACAGAGGCAGAGTGGGATGGCGGATCGACCTGGTTGGGCTGCAGGACCCAGTAGTGGTCGTTAGGCGACACTTCCACAGTGCACGACGTAGGAGGGGGTAAGATCGACGCATTGGATCGCCAGTAGTAGATGAGCCTCCCCATCGGGTTAATGGAGAGGAGAGAGAAGCACTCCACGTACAGCGTGCTGTCGTCGCCCGCACCGGCACTGGTACGCAGAAGGGTGAGCGGCCGGTGAGCCGCCAGTTGTGCATTAACAGCAGCCGTGCTACATACCTCGCCAGCGCCGTGTGGAAGCTGAACAGTCCATCCGGTTGAGCCCTTTCTGTAGGACACTTGGATGCCACTAAACGATGATGGCGCTTGGCGGAGAGTACTGGACGAGTCGACGGTCCCAGCCGTCATAACAAGGTTTATATCATCGGCTTGCAGGACCGGGCCGATGATGGTGTTGGCTAGCACGTGTTGTCCGACGAACACGAGCGTGATTAAGAGCAGACGCATACAGTTTGTTCATTCCTGTCCAGAAAAGTATTATCTCGATAATCACCCCACATTATTCAGGAGGTGTTCATCGACGGGATCTTCATGTATTTTACGCAGTATGGTAAACTAGCAGAGAGAAGCCAATGGGCGAACGGTTGAAGCATGCAAACGGCACCCGGTTATCTCGTTGATTTTTATTGCTAACAGTTCAGTGCTCCAGCGAGAACGCTGATAACCAAAATCTTCCAGCGAATGCTTAATTAGTTGACGCAACAGCACACAAATGTGCTCAAACGGCAAGCGTCGCCCACGACTTGAGGGTAATATTTGGAACAGCTATTCAGCACGCGGCGAACAACTGCGATTAAGGTCACTCGTACCAAAAGTACCAGCCCCTGAATGTATTTCCTCAGTTAGATTTTGACGCCCACCTAACCCTGGACATAATTATTACAATAAATACTCGAGGTGAACAGCAGTAAGATTTATCCAGACAATATTTGAACATATCCTCCAGCGCCATTAAAAAAATATAAGTCAAGAAGTTCAATATGCTTTTTTAAGGAATTGTGTGAATTTTAATATCGCACAAACCCTATAATTCAGCACGTTCCGGGCAGCAGAACCCGCACGGGCGTGTCTTTAGTGGATTTATATTTAACATAAATAGCATTAGCCGAACCGAGATTATAGAGGCTAAGCTAAGATGACCGTTATGGAGATGCGGATATTTTGTTGGATTGGTTATGTAGAATTCAGGCTCTTCATAAAATCTCAGAGCCTGAGTAGAACTCAACACCGCATCGCTAGGCAGGGATGCTACCTATTTGTTGGAGTAAGAGAAATAGATCAGGTTGCCCACGTTCTTCGATAATTTTTCCCTCTGAAAATCGATAGAAATTAACAGCCGACACTGTGATTGTTTTTCCCGTTGCTGGCACACCCCAAAATGGTCCCTGATGGGTACCACGCATCGTGAAGCGCGCAGCAACCCTGTCATTTTCAGCAACCATTTCGTCAAGTGTCCATTGTATATCCGGGAATCCAGTACGCATCATCCCAATAATATCAAGATAACCCTCAGGACCAGTTAAAGGTTTTGATTTTCCTGGTACATGGAAAACAGCATCAGGCGTAATAAGCTCTTTTGCGAGACTTTCACTTGGTGAATTAATGAATGTTACAAAACTCGTCATTACCTGCTTATTGATTTGTACAGCCATACTTCATTTCCTTTGTGGGGCTAAATGTTAGTATTGCATCTAAAACTCGTAACCTCAGCCTTGTACTACTCCCCTGTTCAGCTTATGGATGAGTACTTGGATCACCAATCTCATAACAGGTTCCATCATCAAAACAAATGACGGCCGCAGCTGCTGTCATTGGAAAATAACTTGCAGAAACAACTATGGAAACTATAAGTATAATTTTTCTCATAATAAAACCTTATTAAAATTATGCAGTTGCATTTGTAAGTGGTTATGTATGCTTTTTAACCAGTATAACTTTCTTATCACTAAGATATGATTTAGTCACCTCCAGATTTATATTCTCACAACCAATATCAAGAGTTAATGGTGCAGGGGTAACTAATACTCCCCACCTATTAATACCTCGAAGCTTTATAATAAATAATGACTACTCTTCGCTGAGATGAAGTCATTTTTATGTCCTTAATAATTTTGCTCGTATTTTTACAGTGGATACGGGGAATTTAATTTTTAAGTGATACACAGCTATAAGCAAGATAAAAAAAATAAATTCCCAGTGTGAGGGTTAGGTCAACCCAGAAAATAGTGATTTGATAGTTCTGCCAGTCTGTATAAAGACGCATGCCCAAGAAAGACGTAAGCAGTAAACCGAGAATTAAGATATAGGAAACACCAGTCATGACTCCTACAATAGATTGACTTTTATTATAAAATTCACCTTCACGCGTAAAGCTCACATTTTGCACGCCTAGATTTAGCGCGATCCTTATGTCTCTTTCAACACCGTTCAGGTAGAGATAGCTTCTTCTAATAAAACGAGTTTTTTGATATAAATTCAGCATTAAGTAGAAAATGATAATGACAAAAATGCTCTGAATTATCCCATAAGGAAAGCTTCTCTTCAGCTCTGCAATTCTCGCTAAATCAGTGATCCCACATAATTTTGCAATAATATCTACAAGCAGCGGCTGTGCTTCTGAAACATTGAACGTCAGTAATGTCGAGAATCCAACGACCGCAAGCAGTATGAGCAGGGTCATGTTGCGACTCTCCCATACAGAGTATGTGAGATCATATGTTTTGTGGTAATGGTCTACCAACAGCGATTTTTCTTCCATTAAGAGTTCCTGCCGCTACTATTTCAGAGTACGTATCGCGTTGAAAAGATTTGCCTGGAATATAGCATCCTTAAGCGCATTATGACCATTGGCAGAGGACACTCCCAGGGCTTCCACCATTTTACTGGAGCGTGTCTCTGACCAGGATGTATTGTGGACACCCATATAAAGCGCTTTTATATCCAGAGCGGTAAACCCAAATGGGTTATCGCCCAGGTAAACGTGAAAATAATAATTTATAAATGCCCAGTCAAAGGGGGCATTGAGTCCCACAAACACGGGCCTTCCGGAGTCACCAGTCATCTCTTCGATCCAGAATTTGAATGCCTGCATTGCATTTTCTACTGGCTGGCCACTTACTTGTAGTTTTTCCAGGGAAAAACCAGTCACCTCCAACGCGGCCGGAACAAATTGGTTAGATGTTGGCTTCAGTTCACAGTAAAAATTCACTTCTGGAGCCGAAGTCAGGCAAGCCCCGATACTCAACATGCTGTATTTCCCCGGAACCGGGCCCGAAGTTTCGATATCAACGGAAATAAAGATTTCTTTGGCATTTTTCATGGCATTAATGGCTCCATTGATACTAGCGGCGAGCGGGACTTTATTGCGTCCCAATGAGTTCGGAAATCGCGCTTCTTGTCGTCAATCAGTCCCTGCTCCGGCCACTGATGGACAGATACAGTATGAATATCAAATGGAAGTTCCGTGCCTTGTTTTGCCAGGATCATAGTCGGCAGTCCCCGGCCAAGCGCGTACCCTAACTCAAGGAAGCAATTAGGTCTGGACCCGGTAAGGTCGGTAATAACGATGCGACTCTTATGCAGCCGGTTAAATACCTCCTGATTGATATTGGCATTTTCATATCCCTGACTCCCGTCAACGATCACCATTCTGTAGCCAATCTCCTGCTCCATAACGGGCTTAACTACAGAGTCAAAATAGTTTTTCACCCCTTCGAAATTTTCATGTTCCCGGTTCATTAAGCAGATGAAAAAGGCCGTTGGTGGTGTCAGGTTTTGCATCAGCCGGATGAGCACCTCAACTCTGCCTTCTGGCGGTTTACGGGTAGCAAAGTCCAGCTGATTTATCCATTCGTGAGAGGTTCTGCCGTCTTCTGTTTTAAACAACCGGTCTGAATGTGCGCTTGCCAATGCGTACTCAAAAATTTTACGCGAGCCCGTTGTTGGGGAACAAATTTGGTAATTAAGAGGAACAACCGGTTTGCCCGCATCGTGATAGATATTGGCGAGAAACAGGACGCCCTCGCCGCCGCCTACGGTGATAAGAACATCACCGGAGCGAGCTTGTATTTCCATCCTTTTACTGGCCATGTTCCAGTGCGCTGCACTTTCGATACGAACATGAGATGACCCGCGATAGTCATCCCAGGTATCAATATGTTCCTCAGGGATTTGATCTTCATTTTTATGGTGTTTTACGGCTAATATCAGCGGCCCGGGCGTCCCTTCCGGCCGGCGATGAAGATTCTTAATCACCTCACACCAGATAAGCCAATCAAAACAGATGGGTTGATCATCGCAAACGCGCCTCTTTTCGGCATCGATGGGGATAACAAAATTTGCGCCCTGCCCGACTAAATCCTTCACCAGCAGAGATATAAAGTGGCGTGCCTTTACGACCTCCTCCGTACAAGCAAGGTCTAATTCTTCAGGAATGCTTCCAGTGATGTGAACCCGGCGCCCGGCTAAAAAATTACCTGTCATTTCAGCGGTCCTCCATGACGGGTGAAGGCATCAGTGAAAGCACGGTTTGCTGCAGAATATCAAACGTCAAAGGATTATCCGGGAAGGCTTTCGCCAGAGCAGCAGGATAGAGGCGTGTGCGTATATCAGAGAACGTCCAGCCGGGTTTCCCTTCGCGCGGGCCGGTTGCATCTACCAGACAGCTCATTTGTTCTGAGGAAAAATTCAACCCCTGCAAATCCATGTTGAAAAGCGCCAGGCGCGCCTGCTCATCTGGTCGGGTAAATTCTTCGACCACAGCGGCGCGGCGAAGCAATGCTGCATCCAGAACTGAAAGACGGTTGGTGCATAAAAAGACCACAATGCGCCCCTTGTATTGCCTCAGATCGTCAATGCATTGAATCAGCGTGTTTACAGCGACTTTATCCTCATGGTGACTGTGTTCCTGGTTGCGCGATGCCGCAAGAGAATCACCTTCATCGATGATAAGAATACCCCGGCGTGTTTTACCAGCTGACTTAACTACCTCACTAAATGCCTGATTAATCAGCATCCCCATTTCACCTACTTTACCACTTCCCCTTACCCGGTTACTCATTTTGAATAGAATTGAATCTTCAGCTCCCGACTCTTTTGCCAGCATATTTGCAATGCATTCTGCAGTCGCAGTTTTACCGGTACCTACATCGCCATAGAAAATGACGAGGGGATATTGTTCAGAAACCAAATTGCAAAGCGGTAACTGTTGTTGGTGGAATGTCGAACTCCATGTCCCCAATTTTCCAAGATTTAGGAGTAGCCGCAGCTGGTGATGTACACGTTGGGAACGTTCATCAAATCCAAGCAGCGTTTTCTGTCGGGCGATTAGAGTATCGTCGGGTATAGGCGTTTCGCTATCGAATATTTTACTTGGCTGATTCATGAGTAATCCTGTCTTTGAATACCGTAATCATTACTGGAATAACCACGTCCTGCTGCATAACTGAGTGAAGAATGTGAAATATCAGCTGTGCTTGTCGACCATGGGATTTGAAGACTGCTTCTGAGCTTTTCTCTGGCCGACTGGTCGTAAGCTTTTGTGTAGGAAATCACTATTCTCAGATTGGCATTGGCCACCTCTGGCCACAGAACACCGCCCGGCCTGCCTGACTCGAGTCCTCCGCCTTCAGTTTTTGTGGTGTAGCGTATTGCTCTGAGTTCTTTGCCGTTGCTGAGTAATGTTAAATCGACCTGTTTTAAGTACCCATTGCGTGCGAAGAGTTCCACGTCATGAGCCCACTTTTTTGCACGTTCTACCTCAACTGCTCGTGTGCTTTCAGCAATCATGAGGAAGTCGGCTGTCACTTTGCGGATAACATTTTGAATGTCTGCAACAGAGTATGACTCAGAGGAAGTAAAAGACTGACTCATGCATCCTCCCGGACTTTCAGACGTGAACCAAAGAGCTCTTTCCAGATAGCCAAATCATCCTCAACAGATGCAAGGTGCGCAGTTTCCCAGCCCAGAAGTGCTGCTTCTACTATTTCAACTCTCTCAGCTTCAGTAATGCGACTTGCGACGTTATTGGTATTACAGACGGGATCGATAATGACGACCGGATCATTAAAATGTGGGATATGGCCTTCATTTTCTTTGAAGGAGATGACTTCTTTCAAACCGGTATGTGCAATATAAAGGAGAAAAGCTCGGAAGCGCCTTTCAATATTGCCGTTTTTGCCGCGTGTATCGAGCAGATGAGCCATGATAAGCTCAATAGCAAAGGACTTTAAATGTGATAGTTCTGCATGATTACGCCATTTCTTTGCCAGCCTTACCAGCGTTCTGAAATCGGAGTCAATATCCTTGCGGTCTCTGATAAATTGAATCTGGCATGGGGCACATGTATGGAGTTTTGTGCCCTCTTTGGTATCGAATTGCCATCCATATCCTTTTTTATCCGGATCCTCAATGACAGGAACGACATCAACGTTAATGCCTGATTTAACGAAGGTGACGGTAGCTGCCTTGCGTTGAAGAACGAAATCCTCTACGGATTTTGTCGGGTAGAGTTCTACCAAGGCATCAAAGATTTTTTCGTTTAGACTCGCCAGCGTTTCCTGAGAAACATCCTCACCGGAAATATAGAAAACAACGTCAACATCGACGGGATCTTCATGTGTTTTACGCAGGATGGTAAATTTTGCAAAAGATCCGGCCTTAACGACTTTGGTGATTTTTATCCCATTTTGATTGTGCAGCGTCTTTCTCAGTTCATTAATAAGCCGGTCAACCTGAGCATGGTATTGTGTGCGTTTGTCGGCAGGCAGTCTTAAAATATTGCTATCGTAGTAGCGTAATTCGGTATTACTTAGAGCCACGTTAATTCCTTCATATTCCAGATGTAGAATTAAACTTTGCATATGCAAAAGGAGTGTTAAGAAATACACCTTAAAAATTTTATTTAAATTTAATATGACGTCACGATTAAAATTCCATACAGGGTGTACTGAAGCTGTTCGTATTCGCCAAAAATTGCGTGAAGTCAATTTGACTATTTACAACCTGGAAAGGTAAACATCAGATCGTGTAGAGAAATCTGGCCACCGCTGAACGACTGTGATTAAGGTGGAACGTCCAGAAGTATCAGTACATTAATCCACTTCTTCACTTCAATTTTTTTGACGTCAACCTCGCTCTGGACATAATTATTGCAATAAATATCTCGATGTGAACAGCAGTAAAACTCATCCAGACAATGTTTGAACATATCTCCCCAGGCCTTTAAAAATAAATAAGCCCCAAGGATTAATACTCTATTACAATAGCGTTGAACAGACATTAACTCTGAATACACCCGACACACCGGAGGGTATTGCTGCAATTAATAGCTTTTGGATTATAATTGCTGTTTGGTGAAGAAAGTAAACACATGCTCAGGCAGGGACTTTGGAAATTTGGGGGGTTACACTTAATTGTTAGCTAAATGTAACATGACTGGGGCTAACGATCGAAATTAAATCTGATTTCCAATAGTGTAAAACTCTATTCAAAACTGTCCATCACCGGTCACAGGTAGACTTTGCCAGCCGAAAGCCAGACCTTGGTCGTATCTGTCAGTCCTTTCTCATTTGGCGAACGTGAACGAAAATCTTTACCGAGCAGATTTTCGTTCAGATCACTTAATCTGCCGTACACATCATCAGCGTCTCAATTGGAGAGGAAACGATGTAATCGTTGTCTTCTACGTTGGTAAACTTAATCTTTATATTGTCATCTTTAAGCACGTTAAAAAGTTTACTCACAGCAGGGTCACGTGGTTCAAAATGAAGCGAGTAATACGCTCCCTCCCGGCTGTAGGTAAAATTCACAAGACTCTCAACCTCTACTAAGGGCGTGTTAGAACAGGAATGCGTCCCTGAAACTAACACATCTCCCTCTCCATCCCCGCGCAGGGATAAAAAAACGTCCATTGTAGTGGTCTTATCACAGGCGTTCGCAATCAACTTGGTATAAACCCGCGCGCGGCATTCAAACCCCTTGTCCACATCACGACTTGACCAAGCCCAATACAGCACAGATAGGCCAGCCGCTGCCACCAGACACATCAGTAGAAACATCTTATTTTTCATGGTCACCTTTGTTTATGTGTCTGGTTAAATAGTAGTTATCGCAGGGCGTTTTACTCTTATAATGACAATAACTTATTAAGTCTTTTAGGATCACGTTTCCAGATGAATCAACTTTATTATCTGCATAGTAGTAAACATTGGCCTTCCGCTCGCAGTTCAACTTTATTTCAACTGCACTGGCCTTTATATTATCAATGATTTTACTGGTCGCTATCTCACGCGTTTTATCATCGGCAAGATAAAACTGGCATTGTTTATAAGTGAAAAACTCCGTTTTTATCGCTCGCATCTTATAGGCGTTGTAAGTCCCTGGTAGGAAAATAACCATCAAGAATATTACCAATATCGATGTTCCTATCATTTTACGAGACAACCAGTTGTGACGAAAATCTTTCCGCTGTTTTATTGTTTCATGTCCAGCCGGTAATTGGGGAGCTAAATCCGTTACAAGGCCTTCATCTATGCACAGAACATCACTGGCAACCACATTCAAAAGGTCCGCTTCAAATATAAACCCGTGCTTTGGAATAGTGGTTATCAGGTCGGGATAACCGCACTGAGCCAATGCTTTCCTTAACATAGAGACATAGTTGTTCAAGCCATTGCTTGAAGAGGTTAATCCTCTTTTTTCCCACAGTTCACTTAAAATAAAATCCCTTTTTAACGGAATGTTATTGTGTTGAATAAAAAGCAGCAGAATCTCATTGGTAACCCGAGCCAGGGTGATCATATCCATACCGCTGTCATCAATATACAAGGTGCCATTTGAAGAGTTGTATTTTATAACCCCCTCAATGATGTACTCCATAACCCCTCCAAGAAATCATATTAATCACAGTATAGTTATCCATTAACTCGCCCCTCAAACCATCTCCCCTAAGCTTCCTCGGGAGCCCAAACCTGCAATGAGACCTGCTGAGTGTATACCATTAGCATACACTTCCCCTAATCAGAGTTTTAATCTATTAATTTTATATTATCGGAATAAAAATCTATTTGCTTGGTGATTAATAATATATGTGACCAATTCTTTTTCCAAGTTGCTAGGATAAGTCTCATCGCGACAGCAGTAAAAAACTACAAACCATAGAAGTCTTGGATGTGGTTAGAGAAACAACCGTTGCGTCTCCTCTCTGGGCTTTGAATTGCATAGCCTTATTTATTCTTTTAAGGATAATTGCATGTACTCGTGTTCAATAAATAAATCACACTTCGAAAATGCTACAATGATACTAAGTGGTAATACTCTAAGATTTAAGAAAGGAAACGATAAAATCAAGCTAAGTAAAAATCAGTCAAAGCTAATGGCCTGCCTGATAAGCGAAGGGAACGAGAAAAATAATATCATAAATTATATTTGGGGAGCGACAGATTGCAAGTCCAAAGAAAACAACTATAGCCAGTTAGTTTTTAAAACCAAGAAATTATTGATAAAAAATGGCTTGCCATCGGATCTCATTATGACGATCCCCAATTATGGTTTATGCATAAATAAAAACCATGCTGGAGAGAAAAATAGCCATCAAGATCACGCAATGAAGATGTTAAACGACCCTGGGG
>NZ_JAFMOX010000034.1 GCF_019049655.1 Rahnella rivi | reverse complement strand
GCTTTCCTCATTCAGTGTCAACCGTTTATTTCATCCGGTCATCACTGTTTTTAATCTTTCCGACCCGGTTACTTCGTGATGTTGTTCACGTTGTTCCCTGTCGATGGAGCGGCATTATAGGGAGTTCTGAGCAGGCCGCAAGGGGTAATTTTAAGAAAAAACACCGTTTGCTGCATTACACAGCAAACACACTACTTATACCGTGTTTTGCACAGATTTATCCACAGAGGCGCAGGAATCTCAAATTTTGCGAGCGTCGCGCAATCGTTTTCGCTACAATTTCGCGCGTCAGTTTTCACTGCCCTTTACGGGTGATAAATGAAAAGTCAGTCGCCGAAGGGAAGTTATCTGAGTTCAATCCCGTGTTTTTCTGCGAATTGCTCTATATAGAGAGAAGAAAAGCATCATTGCATTGAGATAACGCTCTTTACTGCGACTCCAAAGCCAAGGATATAACCACCATGCAACAATCTCGTCCAATCCGCCGCGCCCTGCTCAGTGTTTCTGACAAAGCCGGTATCGTAGAATTCGCCCAGGCCCTGTCTTCGCGTGGTGTTGAATTGCTTTCCACTGGCGGTACCGCCAGCCTGTTGGCTAAAGCCGGTCTGCCAGTCACTGAAGTGTCTGACTACACGGGTTTCCCGGAAATGATGGATGGACGCGTCAAAACCCTGCACCCGAAAGTACACGGTGGGATCCTCGGTCGTCGCGGGAAAGATGATGAAATTATGGCGCAGCATTCTATTGCGCCAATCGACATGGTGGTCGTTAATCTTTATCCGTTCGCACAAACCGTCGCGCGCCCGGACTGTTCACTGGAAGATGCCGTAGAAAACATTGATATCGGCGGCCCGACCATGGTTCGCTCAGCAGCAAAGAACCATAAAGATGTGGCGATCGTAGTAAAAAGCAGTGACTACGACGCTGTCATTGCCGAGATGGATGCCAATGGCAGCTCGCTGACGCTGGCGACCCGTTTCAATCTGGCGATTAAAGCCTTCGAGCATACGGCTTCTTACGACGGCATGATTGCGAACTACTTCGGCACAATGGTCCCGGCTTATCACGGCGATACTGAATCAGCTTCCGGCCAGTTCCCGCGCACGCTGAATCTTAGTTATATAAAGAAACAAGATATGCGTTATGGCGAGAACAGCCACCAGAACGCTGCCTTCTATATAGAAGAGAACGTCAGTGAAGCGTCGGTTGCTACCTCGACTCAGCTTCAGGGCAAGGCGCTTTCCTATAACAACATTGCGGATACCGACGCAGCTCTGGAATGCGTGAAAGAATTTTCGGAGCCCGCCTGCGTTATCGTTAAACATGCCAACCCGTGCGGCGTGGCTGTCGGCGACAACATTCTGGCCGCTTACGAGCGCGCCTATCAGACTGACCCGACATCGGCTTTCGGCGGCATTATTGCCTTTAACCGCGAACTGGATGCTGAAACGGCAAAAGCCATCATCAGCCGTCAGTTTGTGGAAGTGATCATCGCGCCATCCGTCAGTGCCGACGCACTCGCTTTGACCGCCGCGAAACAAAACGTCCGCGTGCTGACCTGCGGCCAGTGGCAAGATCGCCAGAATGCGCTCGACTTCAAACGTGTTAACGGCGGCCTGCTGGTTCAGGATCGTGATTTGGGTATGGTTGAAGCGGCCGATCTGCGCGTGGTATCCGAGCGCCAGCCGACTGAGCAGGAACTGACAGATGCGCTGTTCTGCTGGAAGGTGGCAAAATTCGTCAAATCCAACGCCATTGTTTATGCGCGTGACAAAATGACCATCGGTATCGGCGCTGGGCAGATGAGCCGCGTTTACTCCGCCAAAATTGCCGGTATTAAAGCCGCCGATGAAGGTCTGGAAGTTGCCGGTTCCGTAATGGCCTCCGACGCTTTCTTCCCGTTCCGCGACGGGATCGATGCCGCAGCCGCCGTCGGCATTACCTGCGTTATCCAGCCAGGTGGGTCTATCCGTGACGATGAAGTGATCGCCGCGGCTAACGAACACGGCATTACGATGCTGTTTACCGATATGCGCCACTTCCGTCATTAATTTTCTTTTAGCGGGTGCGATGCGCCCGCTCATCCGGAGTCTTCGAATGAATATTTTAATTATCGGTAACGGCGGGCGTGAACATGCACTGGCATGGAAGGCATCGCAGTCACCTCTGGCTGATAAAGTCTTTGTGGCACCTGGTAACGCCGGTACCGCACTGGAACCGTTGCTGGAAAATGTTGATATTGCCGCTACGGATATCGCAGGATTACTGGCCTTCGCTAAAAGCAATGATGTCGGCCTGACCATTGTCGGCCCTGAAGCGCCGCTGGTCATCGGTGTCGTGGATGCTTTCCGCGCCGCGGGTCTGAAAATCTTCGGCCCGACGCAGGAAGCTGCGCAACTTGAAGGCTCTAAAGCCTTCACTAAAGATTTCCTGGCTCGCCACAACATTCCAAGCGCTGATTATCAGAACTTCACCGACATCGAACCTGCGCTGGCTTACCTGCGCAGCAAAGGCGCGCCGATTGTTATCAAAGCCGACGGTCTGGCCGCAGGTAAAGGCGTTATTGTGGCAATGACACTGAAAGAAGCCGAAGACGCCGTTCACGACATGCTGGCAGGAAATGCTTTCGGTGATGCAGGCCATCGTATCGTTATCGAGGAATTCCTCGACGGCGAAGAGGCCAGTTTCATCGTCATGGTCGACGGTTCCAATGTATTGCCGATGGCTACCAGTCAGGATCACAAACGCGTGGGGGATGGCGACAGCGGCCCGAACACCGGCGGAATGGGGGCCTATTCTCCGGCGCCCGTCGTGACGGACGAAATCCATCAGCGTGTCATGGATCAGGTTATCTGGCCAACGGTTCGCGGTATGGCGGCGGAAAACAACACGTACACCGGTTTTCTGTATGCAGGTCTGATGATCTCCGCTGACGGCCAGCCGAAAGTGATCGAATTCAACTGCCGTTTCGGCGATCCGGAAACACAACCGATCATGTTACGTCTGCGTTCAGATTTGGTGGATCTTTGTCTGGCCAGTGCAGAAGGTCGTCTGGGCGATAAAACCTCCGAGTGGGACCCGCGTCCTTCTCTCGGGGTTGTACTGGCCGCCGGCGGCTATCCGGGTGACTATCAGAATGGCGAAGTGATCCACGGTCTGCCACTGGAAGAAGTGCCGGACGGCAAAGTCTTCCATGCGGGAACCCGGTTGCAGGATGAGCGCGTAGTGACCAGCGGTGGCCGCGTGCTGTGTGTCACGGCTTTGGGTAAAACCGTGGAAGCCGCTCAGCAGCGTGCGTATGATCTGGCGAAAGGTATCCAATGGGAAGGCAGCTTCTGCCGTAAAGATATTGGTTATCGCGCGATTGACCGCGAGCGCAATCAGTAAACCTCTCTCGCAGCAAGATGATCAAAAAAGGCACGCTTCGGCGTGCCTTCTCTTTTATTGCCAGGGAAATCAGAGATCTGATTCTTTGGGTTCCCAGCTGCAGAAATCTTCATTGGCCACTAGCAGCAATTCATTTCCTTCCGGCGCAGTCAGCCAGGCTAACCCGAGTTGATCGTTACTGCGACTGGCTCGTTTTGCCAGCCAGACCTGCGAGCGAACCGTCAGTGTCGGGGTCACCTTCTCGCCCGCGCAGGTGGTTATTACACCCTGACGCCAGCGGGCCTGCACCAGCCGGACATTCCCGGCCTGCAGTGCACTACTCACATCGAGAATTTTAGCCGCTTCGTATTTATAGCGTTCGATGTCATCTGAGGATAATTTTTCACGTCGCTCAGGAAGTTGACGCTGCATAAAGCTGACATTGCCGCCCTCATCGAAACGAAGCATCACGCCCAAATCAGTTTTGGTCGCATGCGTTTCTTTCACAAGGTGAACTTGCCCCTCCTGAAATTCATACCGTGTGATGATTGTATCGCCGCCAAAATAGGGGCTGTAAACATTGAGAATGGTTTGGGGCTGGTTCTGGGCATTGTTTTCGCGCCATACACGGTTAATACCCTGATCGGCAACATAGCCACTGGCGAAGAACTGCGGGGTCGTGTCTTTTGAACTGCAACCCACCAGACTAAGAACCAGTAAACCTGCTACCAGCCTGGGGGTGATAAACTGAAGGGGCTTCAGAGCCCCTCCGCTTATTCTTTTCACTGCAAGCAATTACTTAACAGCGTCTTTCAGAGCTTTACCAGAAACGAACGCAGGCACGTTGGCAGCTGCGATTTTGATTTCTTTACCAGTCTGTGGGTTACGACCAGTACGCTCGTTACGATGATTTACCTTGAAAGTCCCGAAACCAACCAATTGTACAGCATCACCTTCTTTCAGAGACTCGGTAATAGCAGACAGAGTAGATTCAAGAGCAACTTTGGCCTGTGCTTTGGAAAGATCAGCTTTGTCCGCAATTACATCAATCAGTTGAGTCTTGTTCATAAGTTATCCTTTACAGTGTGTTTATCGTTTGCAAAGCATCGAGTGCGACGGATATGCCGATTGACAGCACCCTCCTGCATACACGCACCGATAGCCACTTTTTTTACGCACCCCAAATGTAGACCAGACAGGGTGCGGATGTGAAGCCTTAAGGCACGACAAATCAGGCGTTAAATCACGTTTTCTTGCCTTATTGCGCTAAATTTATGCCAATGTTACTGACAGCGGCTTCACGCAGGTCAGAACGTAACCCTTTTATTAATTCCAGGTCACGCTCCTCACAGTCAGCCAACAGGCGAAAAATCTCCCATTGGATGTCCCATTCTTCTTCAACAGCAGGAATGACTTTAAGCTCTTCATCGGTCATTTCTTTACCGGCCTGAGTCATTTCCAGCATCGCGACAGTACGAATTGACGTCTCACTGACGGCAACCGCGTGAGACAGCGTTTCGCCACTCAGACGCGAATGAATTAACTCGCCCAGAGCGATACACGCATCAATGGCCGGATACACCCCATAGATGTCGTAATCGTCGGAAGAAGGCACGGCCTCCTCCAGTTTTTCGAGCTGTGAGTCAAAATTGACCTTGGCGTCTTTCACCACCAGCGTTTCCCAGATTAAATCCAGGATGCGGCGGTAAACCTGCGGCTCACCAAACCCGGTTTCCAGGCAAAATGCCTGATAGTTCGGGTACATGCGCTCACACAAGCTCGCCATAAACGTCACGTGTTGCCAGCTTTCCAGCTTTTCGAGACGTAAATGAATTGGATTACGTAACATGAGTTGATCTCGTTAACTTTTCTGCGCGGGAGTTTACCTGAAATTAATCAATAACCCTATTCCTTGATTCCTAAAGATCATCACTCAACCGTTGCCAGCGTTGAAACGCTGCACGATTTGACGCCACGGCATCCGCCCAACGCGTAGGCTCCGGCAAACGATATTGCCGCATGCAATGCTCGACCCAATAACGCGCCGATTCCATGCTGATGCGATGACCCGGAGAGATGAACAATGGATTACAGCGTAGCTTACTGCGCCAGACCCAGCCAATCTGTTCATCCCCGTCGTACAACGCCTGATGGCTGTGCAATGCCTCACCGAGAGGCAGAGACTTACCGCATAACCGGCTTTTCGCGACACCAATCGTCGGCACGTCGATCATCAGGCCAAAATGACTGGCAACGCCCAGACGGCGAGGATGTGCGATCCCCTGACCATCCACCATCACCAAATCGGGGCGTGAGCTGATTTGCTGCCAGGCCTGGAGTAATGCGGGAAGTTCACGGAAGGAGAGGAAACCAGGGATATACGGCATGACCGTCGGGATGCGGGCAATCTGATATTCCACCAGCTCAAGCGTTGGGTAACTCAGAACCGCCACCGCAGCGCGGGTGACTTCACCGCCCTGTTCGAAGCCGACGTCTACACCGGCGATCAGCGCCGGTGTGGTAAAACCAGGAGGATCCTGCAGTTCGATCTGATCTGCGAGGATCCGTTGCTCTTCACGTAATGCGCGGGTATCGATCATCCGGGATCTTACTCGTGATACTGACGAGACAAGCTGTGTACCGCTTCCACGAAAGCGCCGGCATTTTCCGGCGGCACATCCTGATGGATGCCGTGACCCAGATTAAACACGTGGCCATTACCTTTGCCGAAGCCTGCCAAAATAGTCTCCACTTCCTGCTCGATGCGCACTGGTGAGGCATACAGCATGGAAGGATCCATATTGCCCTGAATCGCCACTTTATCGCCCACACGGCGGCGTGCATCGGCAATATCCGTTGTCCAGTCCAGACCCAGCGCATCACAACCTGTCGCGGCCATCGCTTCCAGCCACTGACCGCCGCCTTTGGTGAACAGCGTCACGGGCACGCGACGACCTTCGTTTTCCCGGATCAAACCATCAACGATTTTATGCATATAGTTGAGGGAGAATTCACGGTAATCGCGTGGCGTCAGCACACCGCCCCAGGTGTCAAAGATCATCACCGACTGCGCGCCCGCTTTAATCTGGGCGTTGAGGTAGAGGATGACGCTGTCGGCAACTTTATCCAGCAGCAAATGCATGGTCGCCGGATCGGCATACATCATCTTTTTGATTTTAGTGAAAGCTTTGCTGCTGCCACCTTCAACCATATATGTCGCCAGCGTCCACGGACTGCCGGAGAAACCGATAAGCGGGACTTCACCTTTAAGGTTTTTACGGATGGTGCGCACGGCGTTCATCACGTAGCCCAGTTCCATTTCAGGATCGGGGACCGGCAGTTTTTCGACATCGGCACGGTTGGTCAGCGGAGAAGAAAAACGGGGGCCTTCACCGGCTTCGAAATACAACCCTAACCCCATCGCATCAGGAATGGTCAGGATGTCGGAGAACAGAATGGCCGCATCCAGCGGATAGCGGCGCAGCGGCTGCAAGGTCACTTCACAAGCCAGCTCCGCATTCTTGCACAGCGACATAAAATCTCCGGCCACGGCACGGGTTTCTTTATATTCTGGCAAATAGCGGCCTGCCTGACGCATCATCCATACCGGCGTGATGTCCACCGGTTGACGTAACAGGGCGCGCAGGTAACGGTCATTTTTCAACTCATTCATTCTGGTTCTTTCCTTCAGTATTCGGGCGGCACGGCATTCATCTGACGGCATTCTAACACGCAACACTTATGCTACACGTCGTCTTCATCGCTCGCGGCGCGGCATAGCGCCACAGTGTCTTCGATCAGTCGACGCGCGATGGTGCCCGGCGGCGGCAATAACGGCAGGGCGTCATAACGATACCAGCCCGCATTCAGCAGCTCTTTCGGATCGTGCTGAATATCACCGCTGTCATAGTCAGCCATAAAAGCCATCATCAGCGAATTCGGGAAAGGCCATGGCTGCGAGCTGACGTAGCGCACGTTTTTCACGCGAACGTGACTCTCTTCCATGACTTCGCGCGCCACGGTTTCTTCCAGCGTTTCGCCGACTTCAACAAAACCGGCCAGCACCGTGTGAATTCCGTTACGGTGGCGGACATGCTGCGCCAGCAGAATTTCATCACCCCGGCGGATAGCCACGATAATGCACGGCGCAATTTGCGGATAATAGCGTTCACGACAGTGGCTACAGAGCGCAGCCCACTCGGTTTTACTGACCTGCATTTCGTGGCCGCAGTAACCGCAGAATTTATGAGATCGATAAAATTCAGCCAGTTGCACACCGCGCCCGACCAGCTGGAATAATCCTCGATCCTGATCGAGCAACTGGCGGGCCGACACCATGTGGTTGTGCATCGCCTGACGCACCAGCCAGACCGGCTCGCCCTGCCACTCGCCAATCTGACGTGCCGTTTTGCCGGTCAGAGAGAATTGCGTTGCACTGCCAAACGGCAGTTCACCTTCAGGCAGCCATAGCTTGCCTTCATGGCTGATGACCCACCAGCCGTTATGTTGCTCTGTGATCTGTAATTCCATAATTGTTGTTGCATAACCTCGACGAGACTGACAATCTGAGACAGAAATTTAACATTAGTAACCTTCACATTTTGGTTACTTTTTTATCGCTCACGGAGTCAACCATGCTAAATCGTCTGGAAAGACTGACCCAACGCGTTGGTGGCAGTAATGAGTTAGTAGACCAATGGCTGCACGCGCGCAAAGAACTGCTGGTTGCATACTGCACACTGGTCGGTCTGAAACCCAATAAAGAAAAACATACCCCACTGAATGAAAAAGCGCTGGATAACTTTTGTCATAACCTGGTGGACTATCTCTCTGCCGGCCATTTCCATCTTTATCAGCGGATAATCGATGAAGTCGCCAGCGCAGGCAGCTCAGTTAAATCACAAGCTGCCAAAATATACCCTGCGCTGAAGCTGAACACTGAAACTATCATGGCTTTCCATGACAGTTACACAGAAAATGATATTGATGATGACAATGCTTTCGCCTTCCATTATGCATTATCCGATATTGGTGAAGCGTTGGATGCGCGTTTTCAGCTTGAAGATCAATTAATTATCCTGGCATTTGATCCGGTCGATGGCACACCTTTACCGCCTGCCAACGACGATCATCTCGCCAGACCGGCTTAAGCCGTTTGAAGTTTAGACCCTGCGAAGGGTTGTAGTTTTATCATCGGCCTCCTATATTGAGGCTTCTTGTCGGAGTGCCTAGCGCATAATTTTCCTCACGGAGATTACGCCAGGCTGAGACCGTTAATTCGGGATCCGCGGAACCTGATCGGGTTAGTACCCGCGAAGGGAACAAGAGTAATGTTATGCGTTTTGCGCGATTTGGCATCAGCCTGTATCAGGTCGCCTGCGCTAAACCGCCCATTTTTACTCCTGCCGTAAACCTCCAGACAAGCAATTTTCCATCACGTTTTTTTGCGAGGAATTTGCTATGTCGAGTACCCAAAAACCCGTTATTTCTGAAAAGAAACCCTCTGGTCGCCGTGAACAACGTGCGCAGGCTCAGTCGTTTATCGACAGCCTGCAGGGCGAAGCCTTTCCTAATTCCCGACGTATTTATCTGCAAGGCTCTCGCGCAGATCTCCGCGTGCCGATGCGTGAAATACAGCTCAGTCCGACGCTGACAGGCGGCGGCAAAGACAATCCAAAATACGAAGAGAACGAAGCCATCCCGGTGTATGAAACGGCCGGGCCTTATGGCGACCCGGAAGCGTCCATCGACGTTCATGCCGGGCTGGCAAAATGCCGCGCCAGCTGGATCGCCGACCGGGCTGATACCGAAGAACTTCCGCAGGTCAGCTCCGGCTTTACCCAGCAACGTCTGGCCGATGACGGATTGGATCACCTGCGCTTCGAACTTCTGCCGCGCCCGCGAAAAGCCATGTCCGGTAAAAATGTTACGCAGCTGCATTACGCGCGAAAAGGCATCATTACCCCTGAAATGGAATTCATCGCTATTCGCGAAAATATGGGCCGCGAGCGGATCCGCGGTGAAGTATTGCGGCAGCAACATCCGGGTGAAAGTTTCGGTGCGCATCTTCCTGCCAATATCACGCCGGAGTTTGTACGTCAGGAAGTCGCCGCCGGTCGCGCGATTATTCCCGCCAACATCAATCATCCCGAATCAGAGCCAATGATCATTGGCCGAAACTTCCTGGTGAAGGTTAACGCCAATATCGGCAACTCCGCAGTGACGTCATCTATCGAAGAAGAAGTCGAGAAACTGGTGTGGTCGACACGCTGGGGCGCAGATACGGTGATGGATCTCTCCACCGGTCGCTACATCCACGAAACCCGTGAGTGGATCCTGCGTAACAGCCCGGTGCCCATTGGTACAGTGCCGATTTATCAGGCGCTGGAGAAAGTGAATGGCGTTGCCGAAGACCTCAACTGGGAAATGTTCCGCGATACGCTCCTGGAGCAGGCCGAACAAGGCGTCGATTACTTCACTATCCATGCAGGCGTATTATTGCGTTATGTGCCGATGACCGCCAAACGATTGACCGGGATTGTGTCGCGCGGCGGTTCGATTATGGCGAAATGGTGCCTTTCCCATCATCGCGAAAGTTTCCTGTTTGAGCATTTCCGCGAAATCTGCGAAATCTGCGCAGCCTATGATGTGTCTCTTTCACTGGGCGATGGGCTGCGTCCGGGTTCAATTCAGGATGCGAATGACGAAGCGCAATTCGCTGAATTACGCACGCTGGGCGATCTGACCAAAATTGCCTGGGAATATGACGTGCAGGTGATGATCGAAGGGCCGGGGCATGTCCCCATGCAGATGATCCGCCGCAATATGACCGAAGAACTTGAGCACTGCCACGAAGCACCTTTCTATACGCTGGGGCCTCTGACCACCGATATCGCACCGGGTTATGACCATTTCACCTCCGGGATTGGTGCGGCAATGATTGGCTGGTTCGGCTGCGCCATGCTGTGTTATGTCACGCCGAAAGAACATCTCGGTCTGCCAAACAAAGAAGACGTTAAGCAGGGTCTGATTACCTACAAAATCGCAGCGCACGCCGCCGATTTAGCTAAAGGTCATCCGGGCGCGCAAATCCGTGATAATGCCATGTCGAAGGCGCGGTTCGAATTCCGCTGGGAAGATCAGTTTAATCTCGCGCTCGATCCGGCAACGGCCCGTGCCTATCACGATGAAACACTGCCGCAGGAATCCGGCAAAGTCGCACACTTCTGCTCGATGTGCGGTCCGAAATTCTGCTCCATGAAAATCACGCAGGAAGTGCGCGATTACGCCGCCGCACTGGAAGCTCAGGCGCAGCCGGTTGAGATCGTGGAATCAGGAATGGCACAGATGTCTGCTGAATTCCGTTCACGAGGCAGTGAGCTTTACCACCCTGCCACGGAGATCAACAAATGAATCAGTCCGCTCAGTCTTTTCCAGCCGTTCCCTTCCATCTCGGTTTATACCCGGTCGTTGATACCGTGGAATGGATTGCCCGCCTGCTGGAGGCGGGCGTTAAAACGCTGCAACTGCGGGTGAAAGACTTACCCGATGAGGAAGTTGAACCGGCGATTATCGAGGCCATCGCGCTGGGGAAAAAATATCAGGCGCGGTTATTCATCAATGATTACTGGCGACTGGCAGTAAAACATCAGGCATACGGCGTGCATCTCGGGCAGGAGGATCTGGACACTGCCGATTTGCAGGCCATTTATCAGGCCGGTTTGCGGTTGGGCGTTTCGACGCATGACGACGCAGAACTGGCGCGTGCCGTGGCGGTCAACCCGTCTTACATCGCTCTCGGGCATATCTTCCCGACACAAACCAAAGATATGCCGTCTGCCCCGCAGGGTCTGGCAGAACTGACCCGACACATTAAGCAACTCGACGGCAGTTTTCCGACGGTAGCCATCGGCGGTATCAGCATTGAACGCGCGCCGTCGGTTCTCGATTGCGGTGTCGGCAGCATCGCCGTGGTCAGCGCGATTACCCAGGCGGCAGACTGGCGAGCCGCCACCGCCGAACTGCTGGCCTTATGCGCCAGCAAGGTGCCGGAAGATGCTTAACGATGGGGCCTTTATGCGCTACAGCCGCCAGCTGATGCTGGAGGAATTCGGCCCGCAGGCGCAGGAAAAATTGCAGGCCGCTAAAGTGCTGATTGTCGGGCTTGGCGGTTTGGGCTCTCCCGCCGCCTTGTATCTGGCGGCGGCGGGCGTGGGCACGCTGTTTCTGGCCGATGACGATCAGGTCCATCTCACTAATCTGCAAAGACAAATTCTTTACCGTACGGCAGATCTGGATCAGCCCAAAGCCACAGTGGCAAAGCGCGAATTGCTACGCCTTAATCCGTTATGTGAAATCATTGCTCTCACTCAAAGGCTGACCGGGGAGGCATTGCAGCAGGCCGTAGCGGGTGCCGATGTCGTTTTGGATTGCAGCGACAACATGGAAACCCGACATGCGGTCAACAAAGCCTGCGTGGATACCGGCAAAACGTTAATCAGCGGCAGTGCCGTCGGATTCAGCGGGCAGTTACTGGTCATTCAGACACCCTACGCGCATGGCTGTTATGCCTGTCTCTATCCGGATCGGGAAACTGTGCAGCGTAACTGCCGCACTTCCGGCGTGCTTGGCCCGGTCGTTGGCACCATCGGCACGTTACAGGCGCTGGAAGCCCTGAAAATACTGGCGGGTTTGCCCAGCACATTGAACGGGAAGCTGCGGCTGTTCGACGGTAAAACGCAAAACTGGCGTTCGCTGCAACTTACACGGTCATCCGGCTGTGCCGTCTGCGGAGGCCACGCGTGAACATTTTCGTCAATGATGAATCACATCTGTTCAGTCAGCCGCTCACCCTACTCACCCTGCTCAGTGAACTGACGTTAAATCCTGCCGGCTGCGCGCTGGCGGTTAATCAGGTCATTATTCCGCGGGAAAGCTGGCCGTCTCACTTACTGGAAGACGGCGATGAAATATTGCTCTTTCAGGCCATTGCCGGAGGATGACATGTTAAAAATTGCTGATACTACCTTCACCTCGCACCTGTTCACGGGAACAGGAAAATTTGCCAGCGCCACGCTGATGCAACAGGCACTGGCAGCGTCCGGTTCTCAGCTGGTGACGATGGCGATGAAACGCGTGGACCTTCGCCGTGGCGGAGATGACATCCTTGCGCCGCTGCAACAGCTTGGTGTCCGTTTGCTGCCCAATACTTCCGGGGCCAAAACGGCAGAAGAAGCCGTATTTGCCGCGCAACTGGCAAGAGAAGCCCTGGGGACGAACTGGATAAAACTGGAAATTCATCCCGATGTAAAATATCTGCTGCCCGATGCCGTTGAAACGCTGAAAGCCGCAGAGACGTTGGTGAAACAGGGATTCGTGGTATTGCCGTATTGCAGCGCGGACCCGGTGCTGTGCAAGCGTCTGGAGGAAGCGGGTTGCGCCGCCGTTATGCCACTCGGCGCGCCGATCGGTTCCAATCAGGGGCTGCAAACCCGCGAGTTTCTGCACATTATCATTGAGCAGTCGCGGGTTCCGGTAGTCGTCGACGCAGGAATTGGGGCGCCGAGCCAGGCTGCCGAAGCGCTGGAAATGGGGGCTGATGCGGTACTGGTCAATACCGCGATTGCCGTCGCTGGCGATCCGGTCGCGATGGCAACAGCCTTCCGGCTGGCGGTTGAGGCAGGCGTGATCGCCAGACAAAGCGGTTTAGGTGGCAGACAGCGACACGCCAGCGCATCCAGCCCGCTGACCGGTTTCCTCACAACCGCGCAGGCGGCGTCATGAGCAACTTTACGGATGTCTGGTCAACGCTCGACTGGGATGACCTTTCCCTGCGTATCAACAGTAAAACCACACGTGATGTCGAACGGGCGCTTAGCCGGAATAAGATCGACCGGGAAGATTTTATGGCGCTGATTTCTCCGGCAGCGCTGCCTTATCTCGAATCTATGGCGCAACGCGCGCAACAGCTCACGCGCCAGCGGTTCGGCAATACGGTGAATTTCTTCGCACCGCTCTATTTATCCAATCTTTGCGCCAACGAATGTACGTATTGCGGCTTTTCGATGAGCAACAAAATCAAACGTAAAACGCTGGATGAAGATGAAATCAGGCGGGAATGTGAAGCGCTGAATGCGCTGGGCTTCAAACATCTGTTGCTGGTCACTGGCGAACATAAAGGGAAAGTCGGCATGGACTATTTTCGCCGTCATTTCCCCACGATCAGAAGTCATTTTGATTCGCTGATGATCGAGGTTCAGCCGCTGCAACAGGAAGAATATGCCGAGCTGAAAACGCTGGGGCTGGACGGCGTGCTGGTTTATCAGGAAACCTATCACGCGCCGACGTATGCCTTGCATCATCTGCGCGGGCAGAAGCAGGATTTCTTCTGGCGGCTGGAAACACCGGACCGGCTCGGTCTGGCGGGAATCGATAAAATCGGGCTGGGCGCGCTGTTCGGGCTTTCAGGAAACTGGCGGACAGACAGTTATATGGTGGCGGAGCATTTGTTGTATCTGCAACAAACTTACTGGCAAAGCCGCTATTCGGTGGCGTTTCCGAGATTGCGCCCATGTACCGGCGGAATCGAACCGGCCTCGCTGCTGGAAGAAAATCAGCTGGTACAACTGATTTGCGCATTCAGGATGCTTGCTCCCGACGTCGAGCTTTCCTTGTCGACACGTGAATCGCCCTACTTTCGCGATCACGTCATCCCACTGGCGATCAACACCGTCAGCGCCGGATCGAAAACGCAGCCAGGCGGGTATGCTGACGATCATCCTGAACTGGAACAATTCGCGCCTCATGACAATCGCTCGCCGCAAAGTGTGGCTGCCGCATTAACTCTGGCAGGGCTTCAGCCGGTGTGGAAAGACTGGGACAGTTTTTTGGGGCGCGCCTCGCAGGAAAATGTCGGTAGAAAGCAAACCGGTAATCTCTCAGGAATGCGAATTCCATAAACCGTTTTTGCCCCTCGCGCATCTCTGGCGGGAGTATTACTGTGCGTTTGCCGCTGCACATTCGCAACCGGCCGGCGCCATTCATCCCGGCGCTGCTTCCAAAACAGCCGGAACAGAGTATCTGTCCAGTACCCTGTTCCGGCACCTCTTTGACTCCCTCAACATCATCTTCACTGATTTCAGGCAAAAAAAAACCGCTCCCTAAGGAGCGGCTTTATGCGTTTCGACAGAAGACGATTACTCGTCGTTGCTGTTACCGAAACCTGCGTTCAGAAGTTCAGCCAGGTTAGCCGTTGCTTCATCCGCGCTTACCTGCGGTACAACTGGCACTTCACCCTGTGCTTTACGACGAGCACGTTCCTGATGGTAAGAGTAACCGGTACCGGCTGGGATCAGACGACCCACGATAACGTTCTCTTTCAGGCCACGCAGTTCATCACGCTTACCGGCAACTGCCGCTTCGGTAAGAACGCGCGTGGTTTCCTGGAACGACGCAGCGGAGATGAAGGATTCGGTCGCCAAAGATGCTTTGGTGATACCGAGCAGGTCACGGCTGAATGTTGCCGTGATTTTGCCTTCAGCTTCCAGCTTACGGTTAGCGATTTTAACGCGAGACATTTCTGCCTGCTCGCCTTCCAGGAAGTCTGTGCCACCAGCGCTAACGATGGTGCCTTTACGCAACATCTGACGAACGATAACTTCGATGTGTTTATCGTTAATCTTAACGCCTTGCAGACGGTAAACTTCCTGCACTTCGTTGGTGATGTAGCGGGTAACCGCGTGAACACCACGAAGACGCAGAATGTCGTGCGGAGACTCAGGGCCGTCGGATACGACGTCACCACGTTCCACAATTTCGCCTTCGAACACGTTCAGCTGGCGCCATTTAGGGATCATTTCTTCGTAAGCATCGCTGCCATCCAACGGAGAAATTACCAGACGACGTTTGCCTTTGGTTTCTTTACCGAAGGAGATGATCCCGCTGATTTCAGCAAGGATTGCAGGCTCTTTCGGACGACGTGCTTCGAACAGGTCAGCAACGCGTGGCAGACCACCGGTGATGTCCTTGGTACCGCCGGATTCCTGAGGAATACGCGCCAGGGTGTCACCAGAGTGGATCTGCGTACCATCTTCCAGCTGAACAATCGCTTTACCTGGCAGGAAGTATTGAGCAGGCATATCTGTACCTGGGATCAATACGTCGTCGCCTTTAGCATCAACGATTTTCAGTGCCGGACGCAGGTCTTTACCGCTACCGGTACGCTCTGCAGAATCCAGAACTACCAGAGAAGACAAACC
Source organism: Rahnella rivi (assembly GCF_019049655.1). GTDB lineage: Bacteria > Pseudomonadota > Gammaproteobacteria > Enterobacterales > Enterobacteriaceae > Rahnella > Rahnella rivi. The sequence goes on along the minus strand of NZ_JAFMOX010000034.1, from coordinate 17,490 downwards.
GGTCAGGTCATCTGTCTGACGTGTAATGGTCTGAGTATCAACCATATCGGCAAAGCGAATGAAACCACTCACTTCACTGATAACTGGCATGGTGTGCGGATCCCAGTTAGCAACGGTTTCGCCGCCGTTAACAGATGCGCCATCACCTTTGCCCATCACGGAACCGTAAGGCACTTTATAGCTTTCTTTGGTACGACCGAATTCGTCGATCAATTTCAGCTCAGTGTTACGGGAAGTGATAACCAGTTTGCCGTTAGAGTTGCTAACGTGCTTGTGGTTGCTCAGTTTAATGGTACCGGTGTTCTTAACCTGAATGCTGGATTCTGCTGCCGCACGAGATGCCGCACCACCGATGTGGAACGTACGCATCGTCAGCTGGGTACCCGGCTCACCGATGGACTGTGCTGCAATAACACCGATCGCTTCACCTTTGTTGATGATGTGACCACGTGCCAGGTCGCGACCGTAGCAGTTTGCACACACACCAAAGTCAGTTTCGCAACTTACGACTGAACGTACTTTCACGCTGTCGACGGAGTTCTCTTCTAACAGATCACACGTCTTCTCGTGAAGCAGGGTGTTACGTGGAACCAGGATATCCGCCGTACCCGGCTTGAGGATATCTTCTGCAGTCACACGACCCAGTACACGTTCACGCAGTGGTTCTTTAACGTCGCCACCTTCGATGACCGGAGTCATCATGATGCCTTCGTGAGTTCCACAGTCGTCTTCGGTCACAACAAGATCCTGCGCCACGTCAACCAGACGACGGGTCAGATAACCGGAGTTAGCCGTTTTCAGTGCGGTATCCGCCAAGCCTTTACGCGCACCGTGAGTAGAGATGAAGTACTGGAGTACGTTCAGACCTTCACGGAAGTTCGCGGTGATTGGCGTTTCAATGATGGAACCATCTGGTTTCGCCATCAGGCCACGCATACCGGCCAGCTGACGAATCTGTGCAGCAGAACCACGCGCACCGGAGTCGGCCATCATAAAGATACTGTTGAAGGAAACCTGCTGTTCAACAACACCGTCACGGTTGACGACGTCTTCAACAGACAAGTTTTCCATCATTGCCTTAGCAACACGTTCGTTGGCCGCAGCCCAGATGTCGATCACTTTGTTATAGCGTTCGCCAGCAGTTACCAGACCAGACTGGAACTGTTCCTGGATTTCAGCAACTTCGGTTTCTGCTTCTTCGATGATCTCTGCTTTCTTCGCAGGGATTACCATGTCATCGATACCGACTGACGCGCCTGAACGGGCAGCGTAAGCAAAACCGGTGTACATGATCTGGTCAGCAAAAATAACGGTCGGCTTCAGGCCCAAAATGCGGTAACAGGTGTTCAGCATTTTGGAGATAGCTTTTTTGCCCAGAGGCTGGTTGACGATGGAGAACGGCAGACCTTTAGGTACGATCATCCAAAGGATGGCGCGACCTACAGTCGTGTCGATAATCGACGTCTTGTGCGTAACTTCGCCTTCGGTATTTTTGATCTCTTCAGTGATACGCACTTTGACACGCGCATGCAGAGAGGCCAAACCGGCGCGGTAAATACGCTCAGCTTCTTTAGGACCGGTCAGAACCATGCCTTCGCCTTTGGCGTTAACACAGTCACGGGTCATGTAATACAGACCCAATACAACGTCCTGAGAAGGAACGATGATTGGCTCGCCGTTCGCAGGTGACAGGATGTTGTTGGTAGACATCATCAACGCACGCGCTTCCAGCTGAGCTTCCAGCGTCAACGGTACGTGAACAGCCATCTGGTCACCATCGAAGTCGGCGTTATATGCCGCACAAACCAGCGGGTGCAGCTGAATTGCTTTACCTTCGATCAGAACCGGTTCAAACGCCTGGATACCCAAACGGTGCAGGGTTGGTGCACGGTTCAGCAGTACCGGGTGTTCGCGGATAACTTCGTCCAGGATATCCCAAACGACAGCTTCTTCGCGCTCAACCATTTTCTTCGCGGCTTTGATGGTGGTGGCCAGGCCACGCAGTTCCAGCTTGCCGTAAATGAACGGTTTGAACAGTTCCAGTGCCATTTTCTTCGGCAGACCACACTGGTGCAGACGCAGGTATGGACCTACGGTGATAACGGAACGACCAGAGTAGTCGACACGTTTACCCAGCAAGTTCTGACGGAAACGACCCTGTTTACCTTTAATCATGTCTGCCAGAGATTTCAGCGGACGCTTGTTAGAGCCGGTGATTGCACGACCGCGACGGCCGTTATCCAGCAAAGCATCTACCGCTTCTTGCAGCATACGTTTTTCGTTACGTACGATGATATCTGGCGCAGCCAGATCCAGCAGGCGTTTCAGACGGTTGTTACGGTTGATAACGCGACGATACAGATCGTTAAGATCCGACGTAGCGAAACGGCCGCCGTCCAACGGAACCAATGGACGCAAGTCTGGCGGCAGTACCGGCAGCACGGTCAGGATCATCCACTCTGGTTTGTTACCAGACTGAACGAACGCTTCCAGCAGCTTGATACGCTTGGTCAGCTTTTTACGTTTGGTTTCGGAGTTAGTTTCGTTCAACTCTTCACGCAGTTGCTCGCACTCTGCTTCCAGATCCATGTTTTTCAACAGGGCCTGAATAGCTTCCGCACCCATCTTCGCGTCGAACTCATCACCAAACTCTTCCAACGCATCCAGATACTGCTCTTCAGTCAGGATCTGGCGTTTTTCGAGGTTAGTCATGCCGCCTTCGATAACCACATAGGATTCGAAGTACAGAACACGTTCGATGTCACGCAGTGGCATATCCAACAGCAAACCGATGCGCGATGGCAGCGATTTCAGGAACCAGATGTGTGCAGTCGGGGAAGCCAGTTCGATGTGGCCCATACGCTCACGGCGTACTTTAGTCTGGGTCACTTCAACGCCGCACTTCTCGCAGATCACGCCGCGATGTTTTAAACGCTTGTACTTACCGCACAGGCATTCGTAGTCTTTTACTGGTCCGAAGATACGGGCACAGAAAAGGCCGTCACGTTCTGGTTTGAACGTACGGTAGTTAATGGTTTCTGGCTTCTTAACTTCACCAAAAGACCAAGAACGGATCATGTCTGGCGATGCCAGAGCAATTTTGATCGCATCAAACTCTTCGGTCTTAGTTTGCGCTTTCAGAAACTTTAGTAAGTCTTTCACGGATTGGCTCCCGTCGGGTTAGACCTGTTAGGCACCTGCTGTCTATTGCTAAACAGGCAGGTGCCCCTGTGATCAATGCGAATTCGAGTACTTACTCGTCTTCCAGCTCGATGTTGATACCCAGAGAGCGGATTTCTTTCAACAATACGTTGAAGGATTCCGGCATGCCTGGTTCCATCCGGTGATCGCCATCCACGATGTTTTTATACATCTTGGTACGGCCGTTCACGTCATCGGACTTAACAGTCAGCATTTCCTGCAGGGTATACGCGGCACCGTATGCTTCCAGTGCCCATACTTCCATCTCACCGAAGCGCTGACCACCGAACTGAGCTTTACCACCCAGCGGCTGCTGAGTAACGAGGCTGTAAGAACCGGTAGAACGCGCGTGCATTTTATCGTCAACCAGGTGGTTCAGTTTCAGCATGTACATGTAGCCGACGGTAACCTGGCGCTCGAATTGCTCGCCGGTACGGCCGTCAAACAGTGTGATCTGGCCAGAGGTTGGGATTCCGCCCATTTCAAGCAATTGCTTGATCTCTGTCTCTTTCGCACCGTCGAAGACTGGTGTTGCGATTGGCATACCTTTTTTCAGGTTCTCAGCCAGACGCAATACTTCGTCATCGGTAAAGGTGGTCAGATCTACTTTCTGACGTACGTCGTCGCCCAGATCATAGGCACGCTGGATGAACTCGCGCAGCTTAGAAACTTCTTCATGTTTCTTCAGCATGGCATTGATTTTTTCACCAATACCTTTCGCAGCCATACCCAGGTGGGTTTCTAAAATCTGACCAATGTTCATACGTGATGGAACGCCCAGCGGGTTCAGTACGATATCAACAGGAGTTCCGTTTTCATCGTAAGGCATATCTTCGATCGGGTTGATCTTGGAGATAACACCTTTGTTACCGTGGCGGCCTGCCATTTTGTCACCAGGTTGGATCTGACGTTTAACGGCCAGATACACTTTAACGATTTTCAGCACACCTGGTGCCAGGTCATCGCCCTGAGTGATCTTACGACGCTTAGCTTCGAGTTTTTTCTCAAACTCGGATTTCAGTTCGTCGTACTGTTCAGCAAGCTGTTCCAACTGATTCTGTTTGTCTTCGTCAGTCAGTGACAGTTCTAACCAACGATCGCGAGGCAATTTGCCCAGCTTGTCAGCTTCAACACCGCCAGCAACCAGCGCAGACTGGATACGTGCAAACAGGCCGGCTTCCAGAATTTGCAGCTCTTCAGTCAGGTCTTTCTTAGCCTGTTTCAGCTGCATTTCTTCGATTTCTAACGCACGTTTGTCTTTTTCCACGCCATCGCGGGTGAAGACCTGAACGTCAATAATCGTACCGGAAACGCCGTTTGGTACACGCAGAGAAGAGTCTTTAACGTCAGACGCTTTCTCACCGAAGATCGCACGCAGCAGTTTCTCTTCTGGCGTCAGCTGGGTTTCACCTTTAGGCGTCACCTTACCAACCAGAATGTCACCACCGGTCACTTCAGCACCGATATAAACGATACCGGATTCATCCAGTTTAGAAAGTGCAGCTTCACCCACGTTCGGGATGTCTGCAGTGATCTCTTCAGGCCCTAACTTGGTGTCGCGTGACACACATGCCAGTTCCTGGATATGGATAGTGGTGAAGCGGTCTTCCTGCACTACACGTTCGGAGACCAAGATGGAGTCTTCGAAGTTGTAACCGTTCCAAGGCATGAACGCGACACGCATGTTCTGACCCAGTGCCAGTTCGCCCAGATCTGTTGACGGACCATCTGCCAGCACGTCGCCGCGCTCGATTGGTTCGCCCAGATTCACACACGGCATCTGATTGATGCAGGTGTTCTGGTTAGAACGGGTGTACTTAGTCAGGTTATAAATGTCGATACCTGCTTCGCCTGGATTCATCTCATCTTCGTTTACACGAATAACGATACGGGATGCATCAACGTACTGAACTGTACCACCGCGTTTAGCTACGGCAGTAACACCGGAGTCAACCGCAACAGCACGTTCCATACCAGTACCCACCAGCGGCTTATCAGCACGCAGAGTTGGAACTGCCTGACGTTGCATGTTCGCACCCATCAATGCACGGTTGGCGTCATCGTGTTCCAGGAATGGAATCAGAGAAGCACCAACGGAGACGATCTGCTGGGTGGAAACGTCCATGTAGTCAACCTGATCGCGGCTAAACAGGCTTGATTCGCCTTTGCTACGACAAGTGACTAAATCTTCCAGGAAGTGGCCTTCGTCATCCAGGTTGGAGTTCGCCTGAGCGATAACAAAGTTGCCTTCTTCGATGGCAGACAGGTAGTTAATTTCATCGGTAACCATACCTTCACGCACACGGCGGTAAGGGGTTTCCAGGAAACCATACTCATTGGTCTGTGCATACACAGACAAGGAGTTGATCAGACCGATGTTTGGACCTTCTGGCGTTTCGATTGGACATACGCGACCGTAGTGCGTCGGGTGTACGTCTCGAACTTCAAAGCCAGCACGTTCACGGGTCAAACCGCCCGGGCCCAATGCAGAGATACGACGTTTGTGCGTAATCTCAGACAACGGGTTGTTCTGGTCCATAAATTGTGACAGCTGGCTTGAACCGAAGAACTCTTTCACCGCAGCCGAAATTGGCTTCGCGTTGATCATGTCCTGAGGCATCAGTGTATCGAGGTCACCAAGAGACAGACGCTCTTTAACAGCACGCTCAACACGAACCAAACCTACACGGAATTGGTTTTCAGCCATTTCGCCGACAGAACGAATACGACGGTTGCCCAAGTGGTCAATATCATCCACTTCGCCCTGGCCGTTACGAATGCCGATCAGCTTTCTCATGACCTGGATGATGTCGTCTTTGCTCAGGATACCTGAACCTTCGATTTCATCACGCAGCAGAGAACGGTTGAACTTCATACGACCTACAGCAGACAGGTCGTAACGATCTTCGGAGAAGAACAGGTTCTCGAACAGAGTTTCAGCTGCTTCACGCGTTGGTGGTTCACCAGGACGCATCATGCGATAGATCTCAACCAGCGCGCTCAGGCGATCGCTGGTTGGGTCGACGCGGATTGTCTCGGACATGTACGCGCCATGGTCGAGATCGTTGGTGAACAGCGTTTCAATGGTTTTGTGTCCGGCCTGGCTCAGTTTAGCCAGTAAATCCAGAGACAATTCCATATTCGCAGGAACAATCAGCTCACCGGTATTGGTGTCGATGTAGTCTTTAGCAACTACTTTCCCTGCGATGTACTCAACAGGAACTTCGATGCGCTGAATGTCGTCTTTTTCAAGCTGACGAATATGGCGGGCAGTGATACGGCGGCCTTTCTCGATATAGACTTTGCCGTCAGCTTCGATATCAAACGAGGCTGTTTCACCACGCAGGCGCTCAGGTACCAGCTCCATCTGCAACTTGTTGTCGCGGATCTGGTAAGTCACCTTTTCAAAGAACAGGTCAAGGATCTGCTCTGTGGTATAGCTTAATGCACGCAGAATGATGGTCGCTGGCAATTTACGGCGACGGTCAATACGTACAAACAGGTTATCTTTCGGGTCAAACTCGAAATCTAACCATGAACCGCGATAAGGGATGATACGTGCGTTGTACAGCACTTTACCCGAGGAGTGGGTTTTACCCTTATCACTGTCGAAGAATACACCTGGACTACGGTGAAGCTGAGATACGATAACCCTCTCAGTACCGTTAATCACAAAGGTACCATTTTCGGTCATGAGCGGAATTTCGCCCATATAGACTTCTTGTTCCTTGATGTCTTTGACCGTACCTTCTGGTGCCTCACGCTCGTAGATAACCAGACGCAGTTTCACACGCAATGGCGCGGAGAAAGTTACACCACGGATCTGGCATTCTTTAACGTCGAATACTGGCTCACCAAGACGGTAGCTAACGTATTGCAGCTCAGAATTGCCGCTGTAGCTTTTGATAGGAAATACAGAACGGAATGCAGCTTCCAAACCGTGCTGGCCTTCCGGATCTTGCTCGATAAACTTCTGGAACGAGTCAAGCTGGATAGAAAGGAGAAAGGGAATGTCCAAAACTTGTGGACGCTTACCAAAATCCTTACGAATGCGTTTTTTCTCGGTATAGGAGTAAACCATAGGGTTCCTCAGCTCGCTGATCAGTGACCCAATCTTGTCTGCCCTGAGAAGGACAGTTCATGCAACACCGTTTATGTCGATCGGAAAGCAGAAACGCTTTCCGCAATATCTGTTTCTATCACTCTTAAATCATTTCGTTGTGCATTATCTATGGATGAGCCATAGCAAGCGGCATCAATATATTAAGGCGTCTCAAGAAGAGATATTAGAGTAGTTCAGTGCTCAAACAGTGTGAAACACCACTGACACTCTATAGCGCAAAAAGGCTGGTGACTAAAAAGTCACCAGCCATCAGTCTGTTAGGACAGACTGCACTCCGGGAAGTTAAACTTACTTAACTTCAACAGAAGCACCAGCTTCTTCCAGAGATTTTTTCAGAGCTTCAGCGTCGTCTTTGCTGATGCCTTCTTTCAGAGCTGCTGGAGCAGACTCAACCAGGTCTTTTGCTTCTTTCAGACCCAGGCCAGTCGCGGTACGAACAGCTTTGATAACTGCAACTTTGTTCGCGCCAACAGCAGCCAGAACAACGTCGAACTCAGTTTTTTCTTCAACAGCTTCAGCAGCAGCAGCAGGACCTGCAACAGCAGCAGCAGCAGAAACGCCGAATTTTTCTTCCATAGCGGAGATCAGTTCAACGATTTCCATTACAGACAGAGCTGCAACGCCTTCAATGATTTGTTCTTTAGTGATTGACATTTCAAGTGTTCCTAGAATTCAGAAATAGTTTATACGTAAGCAAATGAACGAGATAAAAAAGGCTGATTAAGCAGCTTCTTTCTGATCGCGTACAGCAGCCAGAGTGCGAACCAATTTGCCTGCAGAGGCTTCTTTCATGGTTGCCATCAGGCGTGCGATTGCTTCTTCGTAAGTAGGCAGAGTTGCCAAGCGGTCGATTTGAGCCGCAGAGATAAACTCACCTTCAAAGGCCGCAGCTTTAACCTCAAATTTTGCATTCGCTTTAGCGAAATCTTTGAACAGACGGGCAGCAGCGCCTGGGTGTTCAGTAGAGAATGCAATCAAGGTTGGACCGACAAACGTGTCTTTCAGGCACTCAAACTGAGTACCTTCTACGACGCGACGCATCAAGGTGTTACGAACAACACGCATGTAAACGCCAGCTTCACGACCTGCTTTACGCAGTTCAGTCATTTTATCTACAGTTACGCCACGGGAATCCGCAACAACCGCAGACAGCGCGCCTTTGGCTACTTCGATGACTTCAGCAACAATCGCTTGTTTGTCTTGAAGATTTAATGCCATTAGCTTTTTGCTCCTGGATTTAGCCGGGGAAAATCCCCGGAACTCACATCACTTGTTATCGAGATCGATATCAAGCGTTCAAACACGGTGAGCAGAGAATCCAGCAAAGACAAATCTTAATTAATAATAAAAAAGAAATACTTTCTTCAGGCTCTGTCACCGTCTACGCAGGAAGGATTAAGTCCCTTACGGGACACCTGCGGTCTTGGACGGAGGCCTGGATAGGCCAGGCTCCAACCGAAAAATTCTTGGTTTCGCATTAACGAAACAACGGGCGATAGATTCTATACAAATCCACCACCCGCGTAAAGCGATAAACACAGGTAGTTAATTAGTTAACTACTGCGCTCAGGCCGCTTTGATCAACAGCAACACCTGCGCCCATTGTAGTGGACAGGCTTACTTTCTTGATGAAAACGCCTTTAGCCTGGGAAGGCTTCGCTTTTTTCAGCGCGATCAGCAGAGCTTCAAGGTTTTCTTTCAGCTTGTCTGACTCGAAATCAACCTTACCGATAGTGGTATGGATGATGCCGTTTTTGTCGTTACGATAACGAACCTGACCTGCTTTAGCGTTCTTAACCGCTTCAGCAACGTTAGGAGTTACAGTACCAACTTTCGGGTTAGGCATCAGGCCGCGTGGACCCAGTACCTGACCTAATTGGCCAACAACGCGCATTGCATCTGGAGATGCGATAACAACGTCGAAGTTCATTTCGCCTTTTTTGATCTGATCAGCCAGATCTTCCATGCCTACCAGTTCAGCGCCTGCAGCTTTAGCAGCTTCAGCGTTAGCACCTTGAGCGAAGACGGCAACGCGAACAGAACGACCGGTGCCGTGTGGCAGAACGGTTGCACCGCGAACGTTTTGATCAGATTTACGTGCGTCGATGCCGAGGTTAACGGCAACGTCCACGCTTTCTACGAATTTAGCAGTGGCCAGCTCTTTGAGCAGAGCAACGGCTTCGGTGATGTCATACTGTTTAGTAGCATCAACTTTGTCACGGATCACGCGCATGCGCTTGGTCAGCTTAGCCATCTATTAATCCTCCACTACCAGGCCCATGGAACGAGCAGTACCTTCGATGGAGCGAGTCATCGCTTCAACGTCAGAACCAGTCATGTCCGCAGCTTTGGTTTCTGCGATTTCACGAACCTGAGCACTCGTTACTTTACCCACTTTGTCTTTGTTCGGCTTGCCGGAACCAGACTTGATACCAGCCGCTTTCTTCAGCAGTACTGCTGCAGGAGGGGTTTTGGTAACAAAAGTGAAAGAACGGTCAGAATAAACAGTAATAACAACAGGAATTGGCAGGCCTTTTTCCATGCTATCAGTCTTAGCATTGAACGCCTTACAGAATTCCATGATGTTCACGCCTTGTTGACCCAGAGCTGGACCAACTGGCGGACTTGGGTTTGCCATACCAGCTGCAACTTGCAGCTTAACGTAGGCTTGTACTTTCTTGGCCATGGTAAATATCCTCGTTTGGGTGATATCGCCTGTTTGAAGAGGCTCCCCGTTATTTGTAGTACTTTACAGTTTTACGCGCAGAGGCTGCACATAAAAACAAAAGGCGCGAAATTATAGTTCAATTTCGCGCCCTGTACAACATCTGTTCTAATGATTATAGAACGCTGTTGTTAGCCTTTTTCAACCTGACCGAAGTCCAGTTCAACCGGTGTTGCACGGCCAAAGATGGAAACAGACACTTTCAGGCGGCTTTTTTCGTAATCGACTTCTTCAACCACACCATTAAAGTCTGCAAACGGCCCGTCACTAACACGTACCAGTTCACCTGGTTCAAACAATGTTTTAGGACGTGGTTTATCACCGACTTGTTGCAGGCGGTTCATGATCGCATCAACTTCTTTATCGCTGATTGGAGCAGGACGGTCAGATGTCCCACCAATGAAGCCCATCACGCGAGGAACACTGCGAACTAAGTGCCAGCTGGCGTCATTCATCACCATCTGAACCAGCACATAGCCAGGGAAGAACTTGCGCTCGCTCTTGCGACGCTGGCCACCACGGATCTCAACCACTTCTTCAGTTGGAACCATGACTTCGCCAAACAGCTCTTCCATGTCATGTAACTTGATGTGCTCACGCAGCGATTGCGCTACGCGGCCTTCAAAGCCGGAAAACGCCTGAACGACGTACCAACGTTTTTTAGGTGCTTCAGACATTTAGAACCTCAGACCAGTAATGAAAGATACCAGGCGGACTAAAATTCCATCCAGCCCCCACAGAATCAGAGACATAACGGCAGTCACCGCAGCAACGATCAGTGTGGTATGCAATGTTTCCTGGCGCGTTGGCCAAATGACTTTACGTACTTCGGTGCGCGCTTCACGAGCAAACGCAACCGTCGCTTTGCCTTTAGTGGTCAATAATGCCACTGCGCCTGCAATTGCGATAATAACAACTACAGCTAACGCGCGTAACGGCAGGCTGTATGCACGGTAATAATAGTTACCTACAATTGCTACAACCAACAAAACGGCAACAACCAGCCACTTTACCGCTTCCAGGCCGCGCCCGCTCCCTTGAGCCTCGGTATTCGCACTCATAAACCAACCCGTCGCAATGATTCAGAACAAACAACTTTGCCTCGCATTGCGAGGCAAACCAAACCGATCGATGCTCTACTTGAGCGCAATTCGGTGTTTTACGCTATATCTCAGAGCCTATCTCACCAATGATTATGACGTATAAATCGCTGATGAGATAGGTTCTCGCGCCACAGCGTAGAAAAAAGGGCATCGAATGATGCCCTTTTAGTGTGTATTGCGTCAACGTATAGTGACAAAAAAGTCTATCGGCAATTAAGCGATAACTTTAGCAACAACACCAGCGCCTACAGTACGGCCGCCTTCACGGATTGCGAAACGCAGACCGTCATCCATCGCGATTGGGTGGATCAGGGTAACAACCATGTTCACGTTGTCACCAGGCATTACCATCTCAACGCCTTCTGGCAGTTCGATAGTACCGGTCACGTCAGTTGTACGGAAGTAGAACTGTGGACGGTAGCCTTTGAAGAATGGAGTATGACGACCACCTTCTTCTTTGCTCAGGATGTACACTTCGGAATCAAACTTAGTGTGTGGTTTGATTGAACCTGGTTTAGCCAGAACCTGACCACGTTCGATGTCTTCACGTTTGATACCACGCAGCAGAACACCAACGTTCTCACCAGCACGGCCTTCGTCCAGCAGTTTGCGGAACATTTCAACGCCGGTACAAGTAGACTTAACAGTGTCCTTGATACCCACGATTTCAACTTCTTCGCCCACTTTAACGATACCGCGCTCTACACGACCGGTAACAACTGTACCACGGCCGGAGATGGAGAATACGTCTTCGATTGGCAGCAGGAACGGCTTATCGATAGCACGCTCTGGCAATGGAATGTAGCTGTCCAGTGCTTCTGCCAGTTCGATGATTTTCGCTTCCCAAGTTGCATCGCCTTCCAGTGCTTTCAGCGCTGAACCTTTGATAACTGGGATGTCGTCGCCTGGGAATTCGTAAGCAGAAAGAAGTTCACGAACTTCCATTTCTACCAGTTCCAGCAGCTCTTCATCATCAACCATGTCGCATTTGTTCATGAACACGATCATGAATGGAACGCCAACCTGGCGACCCAACAGGATGTGCTCACGGGTCTGAGGCATAGGGCCATCAGTTGCAGCAACAACCAGGATAGCGCCGTCCATCTGAGCAGCACCGGTGATCATGTTTTTCACGTAGTCGGCGTGCCCTGGGCAGTCAACGTGCGCGTAGTGACGAGTCGGGGTGTCATATTCAACGTGTGAAGTGTTGATGGTGATACCACGAGCTTTTTCTTCTGGTGCGTTATCGATCTGGTCGAATGCGCGTGCAGAACCGCCGTAGGTTTTAGCCAGAACGGTGGTGATTGCTGCAGTCAGGGTAGTTTTACCGTGGTCGACGTGGCCGATAGTACCAACGTTAACGTGCGGTTTGTTACGTTCAAATTTTTCTTTAGACATCGATTGTCCCTCTAAGACACGGTTAAATCGGTGGTATCACCACATCAACCAAGCATTTGCTTGACGAATTAGTTTACAGAAAGAAAATCAGGAGGGAGGATTTGGAAGTGGTGCTGATAGGCAGATTCGAACTGCCGACCTCACCCTTACCAAGGGTGCGCTCTACCAACTGAGCTATATCAGCACATACTTGGAGCGGGCAGTGGGAATCGAACCCACATCATCAGCTTGGAAGGCTGAGGTAATAGCCATTATACGATGCCCGCGTCCTGGAACTCGGCTACCTAATTTTTCTGAAGAACTCGAAGACGGGGAAAAGGACGTGAGACACTTAATTCCTCACCTTCTCTTAAAGAGACCAGGTCACTCTAAGTTGCCTCATTGCTAAGGCCTGTATGGTGGTGGGGGAAGGATTCGAACCTTCGAAGTCGATGACGGCAGATTTACAGTCTGCTCCCTTTGGCCGCTCGGGAACCCCACCTAATTGTTAAGTACTTGAATGGTGCCGGCACCAAGAGTCGAACTCGGGACCTACTGATTACAAGTCAGTTGCTCTACCAACTGAGCTATGCCGGCATCAAGTGCTGCGCATTCTATGGAGACTTTAAGGGGTATGCAACTAAAAAATTGCATGATTTGCTTCTTCGCTCATGTTTTATTCAAAAAATAGGGTTTTTCTAAGTTTTACGCTTAACAAGAGCCAAATAAAGACCCAATACGCCTCCCAGGCCGGCACAGAAATGACGATCCTTACTGGTTTCAATATCCCTCTGCGATGTAAAAATCTTACTCACTAAACAAATTATCAACCACATGCACCAGATTTGAACTTTTGCTTCATGGGTGAGCATCAAAGAATCTCTGCAGTCCCCTTTCGCCGCGTATCAATGGATTTCTTAGATGGCGTGTCTTTTGCATCATTCATTTGAATCTGCTGAATTGCCATTTAAGAGGTAAGCAATGAAAATTGTGATGCTTAATGCCGCTACATTACCTGTCTACCGCGATGAGCTCGCCCGCTTGCTTATAGAAGCCAGTAAACAGGGGATCACTGCAGGCTTGCCCCCTACTTTCGAGCAGCAAGAAGCGGAAAATGTTTTTCACGATTTACGCCCTGCGATCTCACACAACGAATTGTTACTTTGGATTGCCCGGGATGAGCAAGGCGTAACGGGCACTGTGCTTCTTAACCTGGTCCGTTCGCAAGAATCTTCGCATCATGCTGAAGTCAGTGCTTTGTTGGTCTGCTCGAGAGTAAGAAGGAGTGGTGTAGGTCGTCTATTGTTGCGCGAATCAGAAATTAAGGCGCAAGTTTTACGGTATACAATGCTCTCTTCGGACATGCAATCGGGCACCGCTGCAGAAGCCTTTTATCGTTCACAGGGTTATCGCTGTGCGCAATGTAAGTCCTCGACGGATTATCGCAGAAAGAATGAAGTGGTCTATTACAAACAACTTCAACCGTAACTTGCTCCTGTTTTTTCTTTGAATCCCTGCGGGGAGCATGGCCGCATGGTTCGTCATTGTTCTAGTGGGTTTACATGACTTTCTCAAAAAATTTTTAACTCAATCAAAGAAATCGTTAAGTTATAAGAAAAAGATCTCCCCTGAAAACGAAGCTGTCTATAATATGCTGCTGGTTTACTGTCTGGAGTTGGCGTGAACGCCTTTCCTGACCTGCGCTAAAAGCAGACTTTAACTTATGAAAAAAAGTGCCCCATCTTTGGCAACGCCTTACCTGCAGTTCGATCGTGCACAGTGGGCTGCTCTACGCGATTCAGTTCCATTAACGCTCAAAGAAGCGGAAGTGGTGAACCTTAAAGGTATCAACGAGGATTTATCTCTCGAGGAAGTCGCACAAATTTATTTGCCGCTTTCGCGTCTTCTTAATTTCTATATCAGTTCAAATCTTCGCCGTCAGGCTGTGCTTGAGCAATTCCTGGGAACCGATGGCCAGAAGATACCTTATGTCATCGGTATTGCTGGCAGTGTAGCAGTAGGGAAAAGCACTACAGCCCGTGTGCTTCAGGCGTTACTGAGTCGTTGGCCTGAGCATCGTTCCGTTGAACTTATCACTACGGATGGTTTTCTCTATCCCAATAAAACGCTGCAAGAGCGTGGGATCATGAAGAAGAAGGGATTCCCACAGTCTTACGATATGCATCAGTTGGTCAATTTTGTTTCTGAGGTTAAATCCGGAGCGAAGAGCGTCACTGCGCCGGTCTATTCACATTTAATTTATGATGTGATCCCTGAAGGAAATAAAGTCATCGAACAGCCTGACATTTTAATTCTCGAAGGCTTAAATGTTTTACAGAGCGGCATGGATTATCCTCATGATCCGCATCATGTATTTGTCTCTGATTTTGTCGATTTTTCAATATACGTCGATGCGCCTGAGGATTTATTGCAGGGCTGGTATATCAATCGTTTCTTGAAATTTCGTCAGGGTGCGTTCTCTGATCCAGATTCTTATTTTCATCATTATGCAAAACTGCCGGAAGAAGAAGCGGTAAACATCGCCACGCAGTTATGGAATGAGATTAACGGGCTGAATTTAAAAGAAAATATTCTTCCAACAAGAGAGCGGGCCAGTCTGATTCTGACGAAAAGCGCTAACCATGCCGTTGAACATGTAAGACTCAGAAAATAGTATAATAGACATTAAAAGGAGAGCTCAGGCTCTCCTTTTGATTTCACACGCCGCGCAGAGATATCTCACCACCTATATAAGGCTTAATTATACCCTCTTGCTCTAAAAGCAATGCTCCTTGCTGATCAATGCCACGTTCAATACCGTGAATCTCCTGATCTCCAATCAGCAATTTTACCGGTCGGTCGAGAAAATTATCCAGTCCACGCCAGCGTGTAATAAATGGAGCTAAGCCTTCCTTTTCGAAATGCAATAATGCCGCGCGTAATTCTTTCAGCAGAGTTGCCGTGAGCTCATTTCGGTCTATATTAACGCCCGCTTCCTGCAAGTTTATCCAGCCCTGATTAATAGTATCGGCAGCCGGTTCGCGCATTTTAAGGTTTATACCAGCGCCAATAACCAACTGTGCCGCATCTCCGGTTTTACCTGTTAGTTCAACCAGGATCCCGGCTAACTTTCTGTCTTTCAGATAAAGATCATTTGGCCATTTTACGCGTACATCTTCAGCTCCCAGACGCTGAAGCACTTCTGCCATTACGATGCCAATAACCAGACTCAGCCCCATTGCTGCTGCTGGTCCTTGATCAAGCTTCCAGTACATCGACAGATAAAGATTACTGCCAAATGGGGAAAACCATTTTCTTCCACGACGCCCACGCCCTGCCTGCTGGTATTCAGCGACACAGGCATCACCGGAACTCAGTTCTGAAATCCGGTCGAGAAGATATTGATTTGTTGAGTCGATTACGGGCAGCACACTTACACGGCCAGCAGGAAGCATTGAAATAATCGTTGCTTCATCCAGCAACTGAATAGGATGCGGGAGACTGTAACCCTTACCGGGAACAGTGAAAATATCTACGCCCCAATCGCGTACCGTCTGGATATGCTTATTGATCGCGGCCCGGCTCATCCCCATCGCAGTGCCCAGTTGTTCACCGGAATGGAATTCCCCATCAGCTAAAATTGAGATCAAGTGCAGCGGAACGGTAATATCTTTCATGACAGAGCCTCCACGGCATTTACTTCGCCCCCGGCGGCGATAAATCGAACTTCAGGCTCCAGCCAAATACCAAACTTTGCAGCAACAGAATCTCTCACGTGTTTTGCCAACGCACGAACATCCGCACTGCTTGCGTGATCCTTATTAATTAAGACAAGTGCCTGATTCTGATGAACAGCGGCACCGCCAATACTGAATCCTTTAAGATTCGCCTGTTCGACCAGCCAGCCCGCAGCCAGTTTTACCTGCCCGTTAGCCTGCGGGTAAGAGGGCATTGATGGGTAGTCTCGTTGGATCTTTTCCGCTACCACGGAATCAACAGTGGGATTTTTATAAAAACTCCCAGCGTTTCCAGTAATAGCGGGATCAGGCAGTTTACTCATACGCATTGCGCATACTGAATCAAAAATCTCACGGGGAGTAACGCTGTCCGGATCTAAGCGCGTCAGATCACCATAAGTAAGCTTGGGTTGCCAATGCTTGGTTAATCTGAACCCTACAGCGACAATGGCATAACCGTCTTTATAAGCATGTTTAAAAATGCTCTCACGGTAACCGAACTGACATTCTTCCGCCTTAAACTGTATGATCTCGCCACTATTCATGTTCAATACATCAACATATTGACAGACGTTTTGCAGTTCAATCCCATACGCTCCAATATTTTGTATGGGCGCAGAGCCAACGCAACCAGGTATTAAGGCAAGATTTTCCAGTCCAGGAATATTATGTTCAAGTGCGTAGCACACCAGTTCGTGCCAGTTTTCACCTGAGCCAACGTGTAACAACCATTCCTCTGAGTTTTCCGTTACTTCGATACCTTTTATTCTGTTCAATGCCACAGAACCGGAAAAGTCTTCAAGAAAAAGAACGTTGCTTCCCTCACCTAAAAGTAGAAATGGCTGATTCTTTTCTTTCGCCTTTTTCCATGTTTCAACTAACTGAGCAGTACTATTGATATACGTTATTGCCGCAGCATGAGCTGCTATGGAAAAAGTATTGAGGGATTGAAGTGAGGTGCCGTCATTCGACATAACATATTACTCGTCAGTGACCTAATTGCGCATAGTTTAACGTATTCGTTCATCAGCGGCGCAGCGTTTTGTGGTGAGAAGCGAAGCATAAAATACAGGATGTCGAATAAACAGACGCCGCTGTTCCCTAAATTCCACACAGCAAAAAGCCCTGTACGTCAGTACAGGGCTTTCCACTTGTTTGATGCCTGGCAGTTCCCTACTCTCGCATGGGGAGACCCCACACTACCATCGGCGCTACGGCGTTTCA
>NZ_JAFMOX010000035.1 GCF_019049655.1 Rahnella rivi | reverse complement strand
CCTGAACGCCACCCCCGCCCTGCCCGCAGGGCGTTTTTTATCCGGCAACCCGCACGTTGACAGCACGCAGACCGGGGGATATAGAATGGCAGAGGAATGGATTTCTGGTGTTTATCAGGCAGCAAAATCAGATTGAGCTACGATTATTAATGGACGTGCGAAATCTTAAGAAAAGGTTGTGAATCAAACACTCTGTAGCGTCCATAACTGAATGAGGGTGCGGCTTATGACGACAGTGACCCAAAAGAAAAATACTGAGGACAAACGTCTTAGCGATGGACCGGACTGGACGTTTGATTTGTTGCAAACCTATCTCGCTGAGATTGATCGGGTAGCGAAGTCTTACCGGCTGGACACCTATCCCCATCAAATCGAAATCATCACCTCCGAACAGATGATGGATGCCTACTCCAGCATCGGCATGCCCATCAACTACACACACTGGTCGTTCGGCAAAAAATTCATCGAAACCGAGCAACTCTACAAACACGGCCAGCAAGGTCTGGCGTATGAGATCGTCATCAATTCCAATCCCTGTATCGCCTATCTGATGGAAGAAAATACCATTACGATGCAGGCGCTGGTGATGGCTCATGCCTGCTACGGGCATAACTCTTTCTTTAAAAATAACTACCTGTTTAAAAGCTGGACCGACGCCAGTTCCATCGTCGATTATCTGCTGTTTGCCAAACGCTACATCAGTGAGTGTGAGGAGCGTTACGGTACTGATGAAGTGGAACGGTTGCTCGATTCCTGCCACGCGCTGATGAATTATGGCGTTGACCGCTATAAACGTCCGCAAAAAATCTCGCTGCAGGAAGAGCTGGCGCGACAAAAAAGCCGCGAGGAATATCTGCAAAGCCAGGTGAATACGCTGTGGAAAACCCTTCCGCGCAAATACGCCATCGATGCACCGGAACAGGCGCGCCGTTTCCCTTCCGAACCGCAGGAAAACCTGCTGTATTTCATGGAAAAAAATGCCCCGTTGCTGGAGCCGTGGCAGCGTGAGATTTTACGCATCGTGCGCAAAATCAGTCAGTATTTCTATCCGCAGAAACAGACTCAGGTGATGAATGAAGGCTGGGCGACTTTCTGGCATTACACCATCCTCAATCATCTGTATGACGAGGGGAAAGTCTCTGACCGTTTCATCCTGGAATTCCTGCACAGCCACACTAACGTGGTGTTCCAGCCGCCTTACAACAGCCCGTATTACAGCGGAATCAACCCGTATGCGCTGGGCTTTGCGATGTTCCAGGACATCAAGCGCATCTGTCAGGAACCGACCGAAGAAGATCATTACTGGTTCCCGGACATTGCCGGATCGGACTGGCTGACCACGCTGCATTTCGCGATGCGTGATTTTAAAGATGAGAGTTTCATCAGTCAGTTCCTGTCGCCGAAAGTGATGCGTGATTTCCGCCTGTTTACCGTGCTCGATGACGATCACAATAACTATCTGGAAATCGCGGCGATCCACAATGAAGAAGGCTACCGCGCTATCCGTCAGGAGTTATCAGCGCAATATAATCTGAGCAATCATGAACCTAACATTCAGGTATGGAACGTCGATTTGCGCGGGGACCGTTCGCTGACGCTGCGTTATATCCCGCAGGATCGTGCGCCGCTGGATAAAAGCCGCCGCGAAGTGATGAAGCACGTTCATCGTCTCTGGGGCTTCGATGTGTTTATCGAGCAACTCAATGCCGATGGCAGCGTCGAACTGCTGGAGCGTTGCCCGCCGCGCCCTGCACCGCTCTGACGGGCGAACGTCTGCGATGAAAAGAGTTTATTCAGGCATTAAAAAAGGGCGCTCAGCGCCCTTTTCTCATTTTACTGTTCAGACCTGACGGACTGGGTTTTTACTTCTTTTGATCGGTAAGATCACCCGGCATGGTGCCTTGCATACTGTGCCAGATTTCACCGCTCTGACGGCCATAATTGCGCACGCAATCCACAATCTGCTCGTAACTTTTTTCGTGGCAGATGTCTGACAATTTCTTGTAGAACGCGATAGCCAGTTTACGGGCTTCAGGATTGGAGAAGTAATAACGCCCGACGCGCGTGTACAAACCGCGCAATCCGTTGATGATCAGACCGTAAATCGGATTGCCGGACGCAAACGCCAGGCCGCGGAAAATGTCGTAATCCAGCACGGTAAAGGCTTCGGCCTGGTCTTCAACCACCTCGGCGGTAGCCAGCACTTTCTGCGTCTCTTCCGGGTTAGTGCGCATCGCTTTGCGGATGAAAATCGTCGCGATATTGGTACGTACAGAAAGAAGATTGTCGATCAGCTGCGGAACACTGTCGTGATCCAGACGCGCCAGCGTTTCAAGAATATTCAGGCCGGAGGTTTCCCAGAAGTTGTTCACTTTCGTCGGCTTACCGTGCTGAATGGTCAGCCAGCCGTCGCGGGAAAGACGCTGTAACACTTCACGTAAGGTCGTTCGGGTTACCCCAATGAGTTCTGAAAGTTCTCTTTCAGCCGGTAAGATTGAACCGGGCGGGAACCGACTGTTCCAGATGCTTTCGATGATATACTCTTCGGCAAAACCGGCAGGACTTTGTGCCTTAATAACCATGTGTTTGTCGTTCCGTTTGGGGCATTTATTGGGGGTAAAGTTGAGCTCATCATACCAGATGAAAATCCCCGGTTATAGGCCGCAGTGACAGGCAATGTGGAAACTGTGCAGGGGTTGGCATAAATTTAAATTTTTGAATCACTTATTGCCGCTGTCTGCCCCGTCATTGCTAAATTAATTATGATGCTATTTGATTAACCATTTGAAATATAAATGATAATAACAGGAGCCTTTGGGGAAATATGGAAACCACCTTCACGCGCGCGTTTATAAAAAACTTTCTGGGTCAGTCTCCCGGTTGGTACAAAATCACTATTTTGGTCTTTCTGATTGTTAATCCGCTGTTTTTTTTCCTGGTCAGCCCCTTTCTGGCGGGCTGGTTACTGGTGGTGGAATTTATTTTCACGCTGGGCATGGCGCTGAAATGTTACCCGTTACAGCCCGGCGGTTTACTGGCTATTGAAGCGGTGATGATCGGCATGACCAGCGCAGAGCGCATCCGTGAGGAGATTTCTGCCAATCTGGAAGTGATCCTGCTGCTGATTTTCATGGTGGCCGGTATCTACTTCATGAAGCAACTGCTGCTGTACGTTTTCACCAAGCTGCTGTTGAACCTGCGCAATAAAATCGCGCTTTCCCTGGCGTTTTGTTTTGCCGCAGCCTTTCTTTCCGCCTTCCTGGATGCGCTGACGGTGATCGCCGTAGTGATCAGCGTGTCGGTCGGGTTCTATTCCATTTACCACAACGTTGCCTCGAACCAGCCTGAAGACGCCGGGATCAGCGACGACAGCGCCTTTACCGGGAACACGCAGCGTCAGGCAATCCTTGAGCAGTTCCGCGCCTTTCTGCGCAGCCTGATGATGCATGCCGGTGTCGGCACGGCGCTGGGCGGCGTGATGACCATGGTGGGAGAGCCGCAAAACCTGATCATCGCCAAAAGCGCAGGCTGGCAGTTTGCCGACTTCCTGATCAGGATGTCGCCGGTCAGCGTACCGGTGTTTATCTGCGGGTTTATTGTCTGCGCGCTGGTCGAGCGTTTCCGCTGGTTTGGTTATGGTGCGCAGCTGCCGCAGCCAGTCTTTGAAGTCCTGAAAAAGTTCGACCAGAAAAACAGCGAAAACATGACGAAACAGGAGCAAATCAAGCTGGCCGTGCAGGCGCTGATCGGCGTCTGGCTGATTGCCGCGCTGGCGTTTCATCTTGCCGAAGTCGGCCTGATCGGGCTTTCGGTGATCATCTTCGCCACCGCGTTCTGCGGCGTGACCGATGAACATGCCATCGGTAAAGCCTTCCAGGAATCGCTGCCGTTTACCGCCTTGCTGACCGTCTTCTTTGCCGTGGTCGCCGTGATCATCGAGCAGCACCTCTTCAGCCCGATCATTCATTTCGTTCTTCAGGCTGCCCCGTCGAACCAGCTGTCATTGTTCTATCTCTTTAATGGCCTGCTGTCGTCGGTGTCGGATAACGTGTTCGTCGGCACGGTGTACATTAACGAAGCCAAAGCCGCGCTGGAAAGCGGCGCTGTCAGCCTGCAACAGTTCGAGCTGCTGGCGGTGGCGATCAACACCGGCACCAATCTGCCGTCGGTGGCGACGCCTAACGGACAGGCGGCATTTCTGTTCCTGCTGACGTCTGCGCTTGCGCCGCTGATCCGCCTCTCTTACGGGAGAATGGTGTGGATGGCGCTGCCTTATACGGTGGTGATGACGCTGGTCGGCCTGCTGTGCGTGCAGTACCTGCTGCCGGGAATGACGGAGTGGTACACGCAGATGGGATGGATTTCGCTGGCCTGATGGCGCAGGCGCAAGACCCGGTAATTTCTGATGCGTATGCCGTGGAGGAAATTACCGAAATTAAAAGTCGAATTCTCCGAATTCACGCAATTATTTACCTAATTTTCATGCAGACAGGCTGGCAGCGGGAAGCAATTGGTTTACACTGCGTCTCAGTAGCTAACTGCAGGGAAAAAATTTCTATGTTGCAATATCTTAACCGCTGCTCACAGGGACGCGGTGCCTGGCTTCTGATGGCACTGACCGCGCTGATCCTTGAGCTGGTTGCGCTCTATTTCCAACACGTCATGTTGCTTCAACCATGCGTGATGTGTATTTACGAGCGTTGTGCTTTGCTGGGTATTCTCGGTGCCGGTCTGGTGGGGGCAATCGCACCTGCTACCTGGTTGCGTTACGCCGGTATTCTGATTTGGTTGTACAGTGCTTACGAAGGGATCCGCCTGTCATGGGAACACACCATGATCCAGCTGCACCCCTCTCCGTTTGCCACCTGTGATTTCGCCGCGCGCTTCCCGACCTGGCTGCCTCTGGACAAATGGTTCCCTGGCATGTTCGTTGCCACCGGTGACTGTGCAGAAAAGCAGTGGGAATTCCTGACACTCGGCATGCCACAGTGGCTGGTCGTGGTGTTCAGCGTATTTATGATTATCGGTGTGCTGGTGCTGCTGGCTCAGTTTGTGAAGCCGAAACGCCGCGATTTGTTTGGCCGTTAATCTGCAAATACCGTTCTGAATTAAGCGCCTGCGGGCGCTTTTTTTCGTCTGAGCAACCATGAACCGGTGCACACCTGCCATGCGGTGATGGTGTAAACCGACAGGCGTTCAATCAGGCCTATTGGCAGTACGTCCAGCGAAATCGTCATCATGCTGATGAGGCCAATGCAGCCGGACAGCAGACTCAGCGCCGAAAATATCTTCCACCCTGAAATACCGCGCTTCATCCACCCTGCGCTCAGCAGGCAGACATTTCCGCCAGCGATCGCCAGCACGGCGCCCGTCTGATGCAGCGTCACGCCGCCGGTACCACCGCCGCTGTGAAAGAGTGCGATCAGCACGCCGCCCAGGCCGTGCAGCAGCCCGAAAAACAGAAACAGCGCCTGCCCCTTTTCATGAAACACTGCCCTTAACAGCCAGCAGGCGATGAAAAATAAAATGCCTTCCAGCGCAAATCCGCTGTTCATCAGGCCATGAAGCGGGGAGCAAATGTCGCGTCCGTCCGCCGTCATACCGCACGATGCGATCCCCAAATCACTGATGTAATTCTGACGATAAGAATAGTCAGGTGCGCGCCACGCCAGCGCACTGATTTTCTCCGCCACGACATACTGCAATCCGCCCAGCGCCAGGCAGAGCGCCCCGCCTTTTTGCCACCCTGTGAGTGTCTGCATCCGCACCTTCTTTCTAACCTGATGCTGTGATTCTAGCGTAAGTTCAGGCAGTTGCCCGCGGGGCAAAAAAAAGCGTCCAGTTAGCGCTCAGTTTTCCTGAACGCTAACGGACGCCTTTTTGATAACTTTGATCAGCCTTCCGTGGGGTGAACCCTGTGGAATAAATAATGCAGCTTCTATGCCAACTCACTGTAAATTCACAAACACCTGATTTGTCAGTGCTTTGACTACAAGCTGCAAGATCACAGCTTTACTTCTTGCACACTTTATCGACATTTAATCAACAAATTCCCTGCTGATGTGCAGCGTTGATAAAAAGTGCAACGTCGGTGATACCTGTATTACTGTCAAAATTACTCTTTCGTAATCGAATCGAGATACAACTGGCTACCCGCCACATTCTGGCTTGCGCCCTTCACGTTATCGCGGATTGCCACCAGCAATTTACTCTGTAGCGCCACAACAAACGGTGAACTGCGTTGCAACTCGCGCTGTAAATCTGCATAGAGCGCTTTACGTTTGGTCGGGTCGGACTCTGCCGCTGCCGCACGCGTTTGTTTACTGATTTCCGGGATCACCCACTGAATGCGCTGCGCCAGGGTTTTCGGCCCGTTGGGCACGTTATAAGCGAAGGTACTGGCGTTGGTGTTCGGATCGAGATAATCCGCGCCCCAGTAGGTGAAGATTGACTGGAATTTGTGCGCCCGCATGCGGGTCAGCACATCGCTTTCCACCAGCGGATGCACCACAAGATTGATATCGGCTTTGGCAAAACTGGCCTGCAACGCCTGAGCAATATCGGAATACGGTGGCTGGTTAATGACGATCAAATCGATTTTAGTCCCCGGCGCAATTCCGCCCTTACTGAGAATCGCTTTGGCTTTTGCCACGTCATATTTAAACGGCTGATCGTCAATCGCTCCCGCCAGACCGTCCGGCAGGAAGGTCTGATGAATGCCGTATTGCCCTTTCAGCAGTTCGGTTGAAATCCCCTGATAATCCACCAGCCAGCGGGCCGCTTCCCACAGTGCCGGATTCGCCAGCGCCGGTTGGGTGGTGTCACCGACATTAAACGCCAGGTAGAACACCTTCGCCGCCGGGAACTGCGCCACGTGCACGCCCTTCTCGTTTTGCAGCGAGCTGAACTGATCCGCACCTAAATCATAGGCCACATCGGCGTCGCCATTGACCACCAGCAGACGACGGGTGGACGGATCGCCCACGTTTTTAAACAGTACGTTCTCAAGCCTTGCCAGCGGTTTCGCGTTCGGATTACGTTTAAAGATCAGCGCTTCGTGCGGCACATAGTTACGCACTACATAGGCGCCGCTGCCCGCCGAACGGGAGCGCAGCCAGCTGTTACCGAAATCGTCTTTATCGGTGTGTTCTTTCAGCAATTTGCTGTCGACGATCCCCGCCACCGGTGCAGAGAGAATACTCAGCACCAGACCGCTGCCGATATCCGCAGGCCAGGTCAGCTGCACTTTATCGTCAGCCAGTTTTTTCAGATTGCCGTCAACATTTTCCGGCGTCCATCCCAGCTCTCCGAGAATAAATGACGGGCTTTTATTGAGTTTAACGACGCGGGTAAACGAATAGATCACATCATCGGCGGTGACCGGATTGCCGCTGGAAAATTTCAGTCCCGGCTTGAGGGTAAAAATCAGGCTACGCCCGTCCGCCCCCGCCTGCCAGCTGGCGGCGATATCGGGATCGAGCTGGTCCGGATGCTGGCGGTCAGACACCACCAGTTGCTGATACAGGTTAACCAGATTGCCGGAGCTGACGGTTTCAAAACTTTCCGCCGGATCCAGACTGATGATCCCTTCCAGCGACCCCGCCACCACCAGCGTATCGGCTGGCGTCGCCGCATCCACACGGGTTACCGCCATCATGAGTAAAAATAACAGGGAAGGCACTCGTACTTTCATTAAGGTCGATCTCCACAGATGAAAAGACATTTTTTTCGAGTGTAGACGGGCAACCTCAGAGCAAGAACCATCAAAAAAAGCTTTGTTATTTAATAAATTAGATTTAGCTCAAAACATATCCCTTGGCCATATGCACCGCACGATCACACATATGATCAATCACGTCGGCATCATGGCTGACCAGCAACATGGTCAGATCCCCTGCGGATTTTAAATCGTTGAGCAGGTTGAGGATTTCTGCCTGCACCGACATATCCAGGGCGGAGGTCGGTTCATCAAGCAGCAGCAGTTTCGGTTTGAGCAATAAAGCACGCACAATCGCGACGCGCTGACGCTGTCCGCCAGAGAGCTGATGCGGATAGCGTTTCATCAGCGCCGGATCCAGCCCGACCTGCCGGAAACCTTCGGCAATTTTTTGCTCAATGTCCTGCTCTTTGATGATTTTCAGTGGCTCTGCCAGCGTGCGCAGCAGTTTATGTTTCGGATGCAGCGAGGCATACGGATCCTGAAAGACCATCTGCACGTCGCGACGCAGGCTGCCGGTAAACGGTTTGCCGGGTTTGACCTGCTGCCCGAGCAGCGTCAGGCTGCCGTCCCACTGGCCGTTCAGACCCGCCAGCACCCACAGCAGCGACGATTTACCGCAACCGGACGGCCCCACCAGACCGAAGCATTCGCCCTTGTTGATGGTCAGATTGACGTTATGCACCACGGTGCGCACTTCATGCCCCATACGGTGGGAAACGCTTAACTGTTGCAGTTCAGCGATAGCTTCACTCATGGCGAGGCTCCTTTTTCAGCGACGCCAGAAGCTCGCGATCCAATACCGGCAGACGTTCGCCGTGAGTAAACTTACTCGGACGACACGACCAGAGCGTCTGCGTGTACGGATGCGTGGCGTGCGCCAGCTGGTCCGCCGCAAGTTCGTCCAGCAGTTCGCCTTTGTACATCACCAGCACGCGCTCACAGTAGTGCGCCACCTGTTGTAAATCATGGCTGATCAGAATCAGCCCCATGTTACGTTGCTCGACTAAACGCTCGATAAGCCCCAGCACCTGTTCACGCATATCAAAATCCAGTGCCGACGTCGGTTCATCAGCGATCAGCCATTGCGGATCGTTGATCAGCGCAATCGCCAGCATCACACGTTGCCCCATGCCGCCGGAAAGCTGATGCGGATATTGCTGTTGCAGAAATGCCGGATTCGGCAGGCCGACGGCGCTGAGCATATCCGTCACTTTTTCCTGGCGCTCTTTGCGCCCGAGACGGGTATGCAGGCGCAGCGGTTCTTCCACCTGCTTGCCGATTTTTTGCGTCGGGTTCAGCGCATGTTTGGGATCCTGCATCACCATCGAGACGCGGTTACCGCGCAAACGGCTCCACTCGCGCTCTTTCAGCGTGGTCAGATCGTTATCGCCCAGCGTCAGCTGCGTTGCGCGCATCTGACAAGGGTGTGGCAGCAGGCCCATCAGCGCGCGGGCGGTGAGGGATTTACCGGAACCGGATTCCCCGACCAGCGCCACACGCTCCTGCCCGACGTTCAGGGACAGCGATTTCACCAGCTCTACCGGACGTTCGCCCGGCAGCCAGATGGTCATATCCCTGGCAATCAGCCGGTCATTTTGCAGCGTTTTGGCATGATTGTGTTTTTGATGAAGAGAGAGCGCATCAGTTGCCATGTCGTGGATCCATTTTGTCACGCAGGCCATCGCCCAGCAGGTTGAAAGCCAGGCTGGCAAACAGAATTGCCCCGCCCGGTGCAGCGGCGACCCACCACTGATCGAAAATCACTTTACTGCCCTCAGCCACCATCGAGCCCCATTCGGCGGTCGGCGGCTGAATCCCCATGCCGAGGAAACCCAGACCGGCAGACGCCAGAATGATGCCGCCCAGACTGAGTGCCGCACGCACCACCGCGCTTGGCAGGCACAACGGCAGAATATGGCCGAACATCAGACGGAAGCCGCCAATGCCCTGCATGCGCGCGGCAGCCAGATAATCACTGCGGCGCAGCGCCAGCGTTTCCGCCCGCGCCTGACGCGCAAACGGCGGCCAGCTGGTAAATGCCAGCGCCAGCGCACCGTTCATCAGGCCGGGGCCGAGGATGGCGACCAGCGCCAGCGCCATCACCAGACTCGGCAGTGACATCACGATATCGGTCAGGCGCATCACAATGCGCTCAAACCAGCCACCGATGTAACCGGCACTGATGCCGATCAGCAGACCGACCGGAATGGTCAGCAACAGGATCAGCGAAACCAGCAGCAGTGTCGGACGCGCGCCGTACACCACGCGCGAAAGCAGATCGCGGCCAAAACCGTCGGTGCCCAGCCAGTGGGCGTGCGAAGGCGGCAGCAGGCGCAGTTCGATGTGCTGAATATTCGGGTCAAAGGGTGCAAGCCAGGGGGCCAGCAGCGCGGTCAGCACCAGAATCACCACCAGCACCGTGCCGATGGAAAGTGTGGTAATGCGCCGCGCGGGTTTCCAGACAGGCGTGTCGGCCTCAGCCTCAACCTGCGTCGGTTGTTCGGGGATCATTTGTGTCATAAGCAGCCACTACCGGGTTCGCGGATCGAGCAGATAAGTAAGGGCGTCAGCCAGCGCATTAAGCAGCACGAAACAGGTGCCGATCAGCAGCGTAGCGCCAAGAATTGCCGGGGTATCGGCGGCGAACAGTGCCGTGGTCAGATAACGTCCGACGCCCGGCCAGGCAAACACCGTTTCGGTCAGAACCGCACCTTCCAGCAGGCTGGCGTAGGAAAGCGTCAGTACGGTAATCAGCGTCCCCAGCACGTTGGGAAACACATGGCACAGCAGCACGCGCACCCTGCCCGCGCCTTTCGACCGCGCCAGAATCACATACTCTTTGTTCATTTCACCGAGCATCGAGGCACGCAGCAGACGGGTAATC
Source organism: Rahnella rivi (assembly GCF_019049655.1). Lineage (GTDB taxonomy): Bacteria > Pseudomonadota > Gammaproteobacteria > Enterobacterales > Enterobacteriaceae > Rahnella > Rahnella rivi. Next base: position 22,578 of record NZ_JAFMOX010000035.1, on the reverse strand, counting down.
CCGGCCATCGACAACATCGCCAGCACCGTCACCGGCAACCATAAATGGCTGATGGCGTTGTAGAACATGTCGCGGTCGCCGGAAAGCCAGGTATCGATCAGCACAAAACCGGTACGCGGCGTCATGGTGTACATATAGACATCGTCAAGACGCCCCGGCCCGCCAGCCCAGTGCAGCACGGCGTAAAACAGCAACAGGCCGAGCAGGCTCAGCCAGAAAATCGGTACGGAATAGCCGAGCAGCGACACCAGTCGCGCCACGTTATCCAGCCAGCTTCCCGGCTTCCACACCGCCAGTAATGCCAGCAGAATGCCAAAACTCCCGCCGAGCAGAATGGCGCAGGTCGCCAGTTCCACCGTTGCCGGGAAGGTGCGCATCAGATCGCTGGCAACCGGCTGCGCGGTGATGCGGGAAATCCCCATATCGCCATGCGCCAGATGATCGAGATATCGGGCGAACTGCACCGGCACCGACTGATCAAGCCCTAAATCGCGACGCACCTGGGCATAGGTGGCTTCGCTGGCGTGATCGCCTGCAACCTGCAACGTCGGGTCAATCGGCGCGAGATGGGAAAGCGTAAAGGTGAACGCCAGCAGGCCGAGCAACGTCAGCGCCAGCGAAATCACGCCGGTCAGCAGACGGCCTGACCAGCGCCAACCCTGCCGGACGAATCCGGCGGGTGTTGAACTGTCTGTCATTACTTGGTGACCTTGCTGTAGAAGACCATGTCAGGGTTGATGCCCTGCACGTACCCTTTGATGTTGTCACGCACAGCAATCAGGCTTTTGGCTTGCAGGCCGATGACGAACGGTGAGTTCTTCTGCACTTCCAGTTGCAGCTGACGGTAATCCGCCACGCGTTTGGCCTGATCCGGTTCCGCGATAGCAGCCAGCGTCAGTTTGTTCAGCGCTGGAATTGACCAGTTTGCGCGCCATGCCAGCGTTTTGCTGCCGTCTTCCGGGTTGAAGGCAAACGCCGAGGCGTTGGTGTTCGGGTCAAAGTAATCCGGGCCCCATGAAGACATGTACGCGTCGTAATCATGTGACTTCACTTTGGTGGAAATCTGCTGACTCAGACCCGGATCCAGTTTCACGGTCACGCCACCCTGCGCGAAGCTGGCCTGCAACGCCTGGGCAATGTCGAGATACGGCGGCTGATTAGAGGTGGAAAGCGTGAAGCTGACGTTAGTCAGACCGGCCTTCGCCAGAATCGCTTTGGCCTTCGCCGGATCATAGGTGTATGGCGTGTCGTTTACGGCGCCGAGGTAACCTTCAGGCAGGAATGACTGATGCACCTGGAACTGATTTTTCATCAGGTCGTGGGCGATGTGGTTGTAGTCGAACAAATAACGCGCCGCTTCCCAGAAGGCCGGGTTGCCCAGCGCCGGGGAGGCTTTGGCGTTGAACTGCATGAAATACAACGAGGCGTAAGGGATAGCCAGCGGTTTCACCCCTTTCTTCCCTTCGAGCGCGGCCATCTGGTCTGAACCGAGGTTACGCGCCATATCGGCATCGCCCTGCTCAATCAGCAGACGGCGGGCCGCAGGATCAGGCACGTTTTTGATCAGAATGGTTTTCAGCTTCGGCGCGCCTTCAGGCGACGTCGGGTTAGCTGCCAGAATCACCACTTCATGCGGGATATAATTGCGGATCTGGTACGGACCGGAACCGGCGGAATGGTTGCTCAGCCACTGGTGGCCCAGATCATCCCCTGCGGCATTGGTTTTCACCAGTTTGCTGTCCACGATGGAAGACACCGGCGCAGACAACAGGCTCAGCACGAAAGACGGGCTGACGTCGGCGGTCCAGCTGATTTTTACGTGCTGATCGTCGATTTTGGTCAGGAAGGTATCGACGTTTTTGTCGTTCCAGCCCAGCTGCGTCAGGATAAATGACGGCTCAAGATTCAGTTTCACCACGCGGGACAAAGAGAAAATGACGTCATCGGCGGTCAGCGGGTTGCCACTGGCAAAGGTCGCTTTCGGTGACAGCGTGAACGTCAGGCTGCGGTTATCTTTTGCCGCTTCCCAGGAGGTCGCCAGCGTCGGTTTTAAATCAATCGGATTGGTCGGGTCAGACTGCACCAGACGCTGATAAATGTTGTTGAAAGCCTGCACCGTCGTCAGCTCAAAACCCTGAGCCGGGTCGAAGCTGGAGGTATCATCAATGGACTGAGCGATCACCAGTGTGTCCGGCGGTGTGGCTGCCTGAACAGAGAAAGTAGCCGCAATAGCCGTAAACAGGACGGACGGTAATAAAGCTTTCATCAAGACAGACTCTCCAAAGTAGCGAAATTGCTCTTATTTAATAACCAATACACGGAGTGTAAAGTTTCTTCAACTCCCCAGAAAGTCTGATAAATACTATCGTTATGCGAATTTTGCATAACGTTATCTGATTGGTTATTAAAGCGACGGAATGCGGGCTGGCAGGGAATTGTTACTGTACAAAAGTGGGAGAAATACTCCCTTTCCCCGTGTGGGAAAGGGAGTGGCTCAAAATCAGAAGTCGTAGGTTGCGGAAAGCTTGAATTCGCGCGGATCGCCCTGCGTCAGATAACCGCCGGTGGCAGAGGCCCAATACTTCTCGTTGGTGACGTTTTCCAGATTGGCGCGCCAGGTCAGCGTGCTCTGCCCGACAGGCATGGCATAGCGCACGCCGAGATCAAGACGCGTCCAGCCATCCACTTTCAGTTTGTTGGCTTCGTCCGCATACTGCGAACCAGAACGGATCACTTTACCGGTCGCGGTCACGCCGCTGCCGCCGGGAATATCCCACTCGCCGCCCACCACCCACTGATAACGCGGCACACCGACGGCATCGTTTCCATCATAGGTGCCGCCCTGCGTTTTGGTCATTTCCGGGTTCATCCAGGTCACGCTGCTGTTGACGCGCACACCCAGCACCGGCTCGCCAAAGACGTTCAGCTCGACCCCACGGTTTCGTACTTCACCGTAGTTGCCGTAGGTGTAACCCTCGCCGGTTGCGCGGTACATGCCAATCGGTTTTTTGATTTCATACAGCGCCAGTGAACCCGCCACGCGACCAAAATCGGCTTTAACACCCACTTCGTTTTGTTTCGACGTTTCGATACCGCTCACCTGCCCGCCGTTGGAGACGATGCTGCCGTTATAGGTGGTGCCTGCGGTTTCGCCCGCCTGTAAGGCTTCGATGTGGTTGGCGTAGAAGGAGTAGTGTTCCCACGGCTTGACCACCAGACCGAAGGCTGGCGTCACTTTCATTTCGTCAAATGACGTATTTTCCGATCCGTCGTAATTGTAGTTTTTCACCACTACGTTCTGGCGGCGTAAACCGGCAATGAACTGCAGACGATCGTCGAGCACGGACATTGTGTCAGACAACGAAACGCCGTAGGTCCGGGTGCGGTTACGCACCAGCGGATCGCTCATGTCGCCGCCTTTGTACAAGTTGGTCAGCGGTTCACTGTAATCAACGGGGTCGTAAATGTTGGTCCTGATCGATGCCGCCGTCATGGTGTAGGCAGTTTTGTATTTGCGATACAGCGTCGAGACACCGAGGTTCACGCTGTGGTTGACGAATCCGGTGTCGAACTTACCGCGAACGCCAGCCTGTGAAGATAAGCTGTCGGCAAAATAGGGTACCGTCATGCGGCTCATGGTGGCGTTGCCGTCGTTGTCCTGCAACGTCGGCGAACTGTATTTACCAAATTCGTGCGTATGGTTGGCGCCTGCTGCCGCGTAGACAGTCCAGTTATCGGCCACGTCATACTCGCCTTTCAGCATGCCGAATTCGTTTTCCATATCGGTCGAGGCATATTGCTGGCCGTAATTGCCGCTGGCAGAAGGCATGTCAGGGATTTTAGTGGCTTTGCCGAGATACACCACCGGACGCCCGCCGTGGACACTGGTTTTGCTCATGCCGAAATCCAGTGAGGAACGAAAGCGGTCGCCGCGGTAGTCCAGCCCGAGAGAGCCAAGCGTCAGACGACGTTTTTCATCATCGATCGCGCTTTCTCCTTCGCGATGAACGGCATTAACCCGCACGCCCCACTGGTTGTTATCACCAAAACGGCGGCCAACATCCACTGCGCCGCCCACCTGGGAAGACGACGTGTAATCGACCGATACGCGGTTAATTGCGGTATCCGTGGCGCGTTTTGGTTCAATGTTGACGTTCCCGCCCACGCCGGTACCGCCCGGAGGTACGCCGTTGAGGAAGGCGCTGGAGCCTTTGAGCAGTTCCACGCGATCGGCAAATTCCATGGGCAAGATCTGGCGTGGCAGTACGCCGTACAAGCCGCCATACGAAATATCATCGCCGGAGAGTTCAAAACCACGGATGACAAACGTTTCTGAATAATTGCCATAACCGTAGCCGGTTTGCACCGCAGCATCGTTATTCAGCACATCGCCCAGCGTGCGGCTCTGCTGATCCTGAATCAGCTTGTCGGTAAAGCTCACCACGTTAAACGGCACATTCATGGCGTCCTGCTCGCCGAGGATCCCCAGACGCCCGCCGTTGGCGATCTGCCCGTCGAGGTAAGCAGGCACAGTGTCATTGCCGCCCGGTGTGAAAGTTTGCGGTGCAGCACTGATGGTGATGGTGTCACCCTCTTTCGCCGGTGCGGTCGCAGGAGCCGCGAAGGCAGGCAGCGTCAGCATTCCCAGCGCAGCAGAAATGACGGCGGGTAACATTTTGCGTTTAAAAACAGGCGTACACGGTGAAACAGAAGAGTGAAAAATTTCACTTTCAGTATGCATGAGAGTTCCCTGAAAAGTTCAAATGGTAATAGTAATAATTATCAAAACGATTTGAATTATGCTGATCGGGACTCTAATTGCAACCGACTTCGGTGTAATAACATCAGGGTAAACAGGATGTTAAAAAGGTTATTTATTGTGGGTTAGGAATTTTATTATTCGACTGGCGGGTAATTCACTGAAATCAGGGGAATAAATAATGCGGAAGGAAAACAGACTGCGTATGGACATCACGCAGCCTGCAAAACGTAAACAACAGCGTCAGCTCAGGCCGGGCACATCGAAGCCGGGAGAAACCGCCAGCAGCATACGCACCTGCTTCACCAGTTCACTCATGCAGTCATCGCGCATACCGTAACTCTCAAGCTCTTTTTCAAGGGCAAACAGGTACTGCGCGTTGGTGCCCAACGGGCCACTCGCCCTGGCGATCAGCGGCGCAATGATCTGATAATCGGTGTCCGCTTCGTACTGAGGGTGCGAGGGATCCATAATAAACACCAGCGCAGTGACGATGCGCCCGTCATCGAGCGCCAGTTCGCACCAGGTCGGGCGGTAACAGCCGGTGAGCATTTCACGCTTCCACAGCAGCTCCAGCTCCTCGTGCAGCTTATCTTCCGGCAGGCGGAATGCCAGGCCGGTCGTCTGGCCGCCGTCACGCAGCGCCAGCATACGTCCCGGCTGCGCGTGGGTGCCGCGCCCTGCCGTCAGGCGTAAACAGAAAGCACGATGATAACCGTGCAGAGTGGCAGGCCGTGCCTCTTCCGAGTCGAAGACCGGGTTCCACATCAGCGAGCCATAACCAAAAATCCACACAGGACTGTTGTCAGGGCGTCTCGCCAGCGTGCAATCGAGTGAGGCGGCGCGTTGTTCGGAGGTTAATAACATCGATTCGTCGATGCTGCCGAATGCTGTCTTACAATCTGCGTTACGCAGAAAATCTCGGGTTAACATTCATTCCCTCCTTCATTACGACGTACTTTTGAACATGCCATGCTGTTAACGCTGTGTTCTCCGTTATCGCGGTTAGTGATGGTCTGCGGGGCGATCAGATTTAAGATTTTTGGTATACCCCACTCTTTGAAACCTTATTCGTTTCTCTCGTTGCAATCAAGGTTGAGAACGATCACAAAACGAAAATAAAGTGATTATTTTATGAACATTGTATGAATGTTGAATTTTAGGCGGAAATATCACAGATAAACCGACAAGATCTGCCTCGCCGCAAGACCGGTGCTACGCTTGCGGGAGGCAATGCACAGGCCGCGTGTGAATCGCCTTATCTGAGCGAAAAAAGCGGTTTTTCACCTGTTCAGCCTGTGGGTATCGTGATTATTTACATAAGTTGACGCAATGCCTCCATAAGGTAAATATGAAAATCCAATTGCTTGATTACTATTGTTTTAATTATTTAACACGGCAAGTTAAGTCTGTGGATAATCGCCTTTAATTCGCCACACCTGCTGATAAACAGGCAGTACGTCGTTTTTTTGTGGTTAACCTGCATTATTTTCTGTTAATAGATTAATTTATCTACTATACTTAACAGGTTACACCATTACGCAACAGCGCGTTTTTACTGATAACCGACGGACAGGCGGTTATTGTTTTCTTCGTGACACCCGCTTTGCAGGGTCACGCATGTTTATAAGGAGAAAAATCATCATGGTGTCGTCTCAGGAACATCCCAAAATCAAAACCCGCCATCAGGAATATTCCCTGATTTTTCCCATTGCCGCCCTTATCGTCCTCGTTTTTTGGGGCAACAGCAGTAACTTTGCATCAGTCGTTGGTATCAATCTCATTGCTCTGGTGGGGATCCTTGCCAGTGCATTCAGCGTAGTGCGTCATGCGGACGTGCTGGCACACCGTCTTGGCGAACCTTATGGATCGCTCATCCTCAGCCTTTCAGTGGTCATCCTCGAAGTCAGCCTGATTTCTGCCCTGATGGCGACCGGTGATGCCGCTCCCGCGCTGATGCGTGACACCTTATTCTCGATCATCATGATCGTCACTGCCGGCCTGGTGGGCGTTGCCCTGCTGCTGGGCGGTCGTAAATTTGCGACTCAGTACGTAAATCTTGGTGGTATCAAACAATATTTGATGGCGATTTTCCCGCTGGCCGTCATCGTGCTGGTTCTGCCTGCTGCGCTGCCCGGCGGAAACTTCTCCACTACGCAGGCTCTGTTTGTCGCCGTGATTTCCGCCGCCATGTACGGCGTGTTCCTGCTCATTCAGACCAAAACGCATCAGAGCCTGTTTATTTACGAGCACGAAGATGACGATGAAGAAAGCGGCCACGGAAAGCCCTCTTCCAAAAGTAATCTGACGCACACCTTATGGCTTATCGTGCATCTGGTGCTGGTTATCGCCGTCACTAAATTCAATGCCAATCCGCTGGAAAGCCTGCTGACTGAACTGAACGCCCCTGCGCAGTTCACCGGTTTCCTGGTGGCGCTGTTGATCCTCTCCCCTGAAGGGCTGGGCGCGCTGAAAGCGGTGCTGCAAAATCAGGTACAGCGTGCGATGAATTTGTTCTTCGGCTCGGTGCTGGCGACCATTTCCCTGACCGTTCCGGCGGTGACCGTGATTGCCACCCTCACCGGTCAGGACCTGATTTTCGGCCTCGACCCGGCGAACATCGTGGTGATGCTGGCGGTGCTGATCCTGTGTCAGATTTCATTCTCGACCGGACGTACTAATGTCCTGAACGGAACGGCGCATCTGGCCTTATTCTGTGCCTATATGATGATTATTATGCTTTAACTCTGGCAGATAAACGCCATAACAAGAAAGGCCGCTCATCGGAGCGGCCTTTTTATTGTCATCAATTCGGTCATTTATGGAGAATTAATTATGAGTAAGCATTCAGCGTTCTCTGGCACAACTCAGAGCGCACGCAATCCTGTTTACCAAACTTAATGATGCCCACCATTTCGTCTTCTTCGAAACGGGATAATGCATCGCTGAGCCCTGATACTACGCCACGTGGTAAATCACACTGGGTAATATCACCATTCACAATCACCGTCACATTTTCACCCAGTCGGGTCAGGAACATTTTCATCTGACTGGCGGTGACATTCTGCGCTTCATCCAGAATAACCACTGCGTTTTCGAAAGTGCGTCCGCGCATGTAAGCAAAAGGCGCAATTTCCACTTTCCCAATTTCCGGCCGCAAACAATATTGCAGGAATGAAGATCCCAGGCGACGTAATAAGATGTCGTAGACCGGGCGGAAATAAGGGGCAAACTTCTCTGAAATATCGCCTGGCAGGAAACCGAGATCTTCATCGGCCTGCAATACCGGACGTGTCACAATAATCCTGTCGATTTCTTTGTGAATTAATGCCTCAGCTGCTTTCGCAGCGCTGATGAATGTTTTGCCGCAACCGGCTTCACCTGTGGCAAAAATTAACTGCTTATTCTCTATGGCTGATAAGTAATGACCTTGAGCTTCGGTACGTGCTTCGATTGCGGAGTGGTCGCGTGTATCCCGTGCCATTCCAATCGATTCCAAACCGCCCATCTGTACCAGTGATGTCACAGATTCTTCCTCGCGCTGGCGGTGACTGCGTGAGTCGCTACGAATGACTCGTTTTGCTTCACGGCGAGCTTTGATCACTGCTTTCTGTCTTCCCATAGTGGCACCTTACAGTTTGATTCACTTAACGCTAAGGCGGTTTCCCGCACGGTTATGTTTCACTCACAAATGAGGTTTTGGTCTCCTTTTAGACCAATTGAAGCCAATGAATAACGTGAAGAGGAAAATCGATCCCATTGATTAAGAAATAATCTCCTGGCTGTTTTCTTTTCACGAAGAGGCATTGTCAGTAATGAACTGAATGTCAATAATGACAAACCGCTGACCCGCACAATAAAATTGCCAGAATTAAAGCCAATGCTGTTCGCACCAGTGTGAAAGAGTCTCCCGGATTTAGGAGAAGAAGAGTCAGTTAAAGAACAGGGTTGTTGTTGCGTGGATGAAAACATCAGTGAAGAAAGATAGGAATATGCTGAAAATGCGTGACGAAATAATAAAGAGTCGGAAGCCTTGCCCTCGTTTGCAGTGACGCGACAACAACGAGTGAATGAGTGAAGCCTGTTATTTACTCTCACCAGCCCAAACAAGGACTTTACCATTCGCGCTCCCCGCAGTGTTATTAACGGCATTGGCCGTACACTCAGAAAAACCTTTTACAGTGCTGCTCAAAAACCTATTTACCGTACCACTCAAAAACTATCGCGCTATGATTTCAGTATAATGACAGCTGAAATAAATGCGTTACTAAAATGTAAAAAAATTTGTAGTCTTCGTCAACAGGATCTTGAGGATCTTTTTGGGATCCTCCCTCCGGTTATTTTTCCACGCTGATTTTACTGCATAAGGTAAAGCAGGCGATCGACCCGCTGACGGCGAAAAGGATCGGAATTAAAAAGTCATGATCAACCCGCGTAAACTCCATAATCAGCACCACCGCGGTTAACGGCATTTTCATTGAAGAGGCCAGAAACGCCGCCGCCCCGATAATGGCAAACGCGCCGAGCGAGGTGCCGGGCCAGAATATATTCCACACTGCACCCAGAATACAGGCCAGCAGCGCGCCGTTAGACAGCCCCGGCGTCAGCAATCCGCCCTGCGCACCGGCGCGCAGCGTACTCCAGGTGATCACCAGTTTGCCGGCCAGCACCGTTGCCGCCAGCGCCACCGTAATCTGATTATCAAAACTCAGCTGTGCAGGCCCCTTCCCGTTGCCCAGCAATTGCGGCAACCAGCCCGCCAGAATGCCGATGAACGCAAAGTTCAGCAGATTGAAAATAATCAGCCGGGCATCGCGCGGTGCCTGCGCTTTTGCGCGGTTGGTCATGCGCGTAAACCCGTATGCGGCCACGCCAAATACCGGCCCCATCACCACTGACCAGACCATCAGCGAGGACGTGGTATTCAGTTGCATCAGATGATACTGCGATTCATTGCCCAGCCCGATCCACGCCACCAGCGCCGCAATGGAGGAAGTCGCGATAGCCGGTAACAGTAACCGCCAGCTGAACGCGCCGAGCAACACTTCAAGTACAAACACCGCGCCACCCAGCGGCACGTTATACACCGCCGCCAGCCCGGCGCCTGCCCCGCAGGCAATCATGATCTGCGTTTCACGCACCGTCAGGCTGAACCGCCCGGCCAGCCAGCTGGCAGACACCGCCCCGATCTCGCGCGGCGCGACTTCGCGCCCGAGCGGCGAACCGAGCGCCACGGTGATAATTTGCAGCAACGCATGGAGCGTGGTGCTGAGGAGAGGCATACGCGGTTGATCAGATTTCACCGCCGCCGCAATGCTGACCAGCGGCTTGCCCCAGCGGTAAAGCGCCCACCAGCCAAACCCCGCCACGGCGCCACACAAGACCAGCACCGCCAGACGCCGCGAGCGTGTTGCCTCACTGACACCCTGTAAAAAGCTTTCGTTGCTGATGATAAAGTCGGGGCTGTAGCCAAACGCAAGGTGCTGGAGGAAATGCAGCAGCAGCGCCAGCAGCATGCCGCCCAGACCGGCCAGAACGCCGGTACACAAAGTGGCTGCGGTCAGCCGCCATAACGGGCTGGTTTCTGCGGGAGGATTCAATTCGGACATGTCAGGGTTTCACTGATTCTGTTGATTTTAGATGAACAGATTACACAAACTCAGTTAAACCGCGCATCAGCCAGAGGGCTTTTTCCACAACAAATTTTTCACAATCGCGTGGTCACAACAGCGGGGTCACAACGCACAGCGGGACTCCTCCTTCCGGCAGGAAGGAGGAGCAGGGATTACGCCTCGATCAGCGTTTGCCCGAGATAATGTTTCTCATCCTGCACACCCGGCAGCGTGAAGAAGAAACCGCCGCCTGTCGGGCGGATATACTCTTCGAGCGGTTCGCCGTTCAGGCGTTTTTGTACCGTGAGAAAGCCTTTTTCCAGATCGTGCTGGAAGCAGACGAACAGCAGGCCCATCTCCAGTTGGCCGGAATTGGTGACGCCCAGAGAATAGCTGTATCCACGGCGCAGCATCAGATTATCGTCAGTGGTTTTGGTGCGCGGGTTAGCCAGACGAATGTGCGCATCCAGTGGGATCACCTTCCCTTCCGGGTCTTTAGTGTAATCCGGCACGTCGTGCTCTTTTTCCATGCCCAGCGGCGCACCTGTGGCCTTGTGGCGGCCAAAGATGGTCTGCTGCTCCTGCAACGGCGTGCGGTCCCAGAATTCGACGTGGAACGGGATAATCCGGGTGGCCTGATAGCTGCCGCCGACGGTCCACGCGGGTTCACCCTGATCGGCAGTAACCCAGATGGCTTTGTCCATCAGCGCCTTGTCTTTACTGTCAGGATTGGCCGTGCCGTCTTTGAAGCCCAGCAGATTGATCGGCGTTTCTTTGCCCTGGCTGCGCGCAGCGTGGGACGAGATAAACCCGTCGCGGCGCCAGCGCACGCTGAGCAAATCCGGCGTGTATTTGATGATGTCACGCAGCGCGTGAACCACGGTATCGCTGTTGTTGGCGCAAATTTGCAGCAGCAAATCGCCGTGGCAAAGTTTGGCATCAAGAGAATCGTTCGGGAAACGCGCCATGCGCTGAAGTTTCAGCGGCTTGTGCGCGGCCAGCCCAAAACGTTCATCGAACAGGGAATCACCGGCGGAGAGCGTCAGGGTGAGATTATCCGGATAAATCTCGCTGCCCATGACGCCGGAATCCATCGGCGGGAATTTAGGATCCACAGAAGGCGCGGTGCCACCGGTGGTCAGGAAGCTGAAACGGGTGTCTAGCAGCCGGAACAGACGCTCCAGATCGGCCTTCGTTGTCGCCAGCACATCAAACGCCACCAGCATCATCGACGCCTGTTGTGGTGTCAGAATACCGGCCTGATGTTCACCATAATAAGGCTGCCTGCCCCAGCGTTCGTCCGGGGAGACCGTACCTGGCGTGTACTCTGGTTTTGCACCGGGTGTTTTTTCGGCCTGCACAGTGGATGCGCCGCCCAGGGCAAATGCCCCGCCTAACAATCCCACGCCTTTGAGCAAACTGCGGCGCGAAGAAGAAACGTCGTCCTGATTATTGTTTTTATGACTCATTACTCTGCCTCGGAAATTTAAAAGCGCCCTTCCCGGTCAGGGGAAAGGCGCTGAAAAATCAATCTAAACCAAGAACACCACGCAGTTTGGCTAAATCTTCTGCCAGGGTGGTGATTGGCCCTTTCATTGCGTTACGGTCTGCATCAGACAGTTTTTCGTAATTCTCATAACCGTCTTTGGTTTTGTATTTATCCAGCAGCGTATCGACGGTTTTGAAGTTAGCGTCGATTTTATCCAGCAACGGTTTGTCGGCTTTTTCCAGCAACGGACGCAGCAGGTTAACGATTTTCTGAGCGCCATCGAGGTTGGCACGGAAATCCCACAAGTCGGTGCGGCTGTAACGGTCTTCTTCACCGCTGATTTTGCTGGATGCCACTTCTTCGATAAGACCCGCTGCCCCGCCGACCACTTTGCTTGGCGGGAAGGTCAGATCGGTAATGCGTTTTTGCAGATCCACCGTATCGGCGTACAACTTATCGGCAAATTTCTCGGTGCCCTGGGTGGTTTTGTCGGCGAAGAGGATTTTCTCCAGACGGTGGAAACCGGTGAAGTTAGGGTCTTCCGCTTTTTTCTCGAAATCGTCTTCACGGGCGTCGATGCTGCCATCCAGATCGGAGAACAGTTCGGCGATGGGCTCAATGCGCTCGTAATAAACGCGGGTGGAAGCGTACAGGGATTGCGCTTTTTTCAGGTCGCCCTTTTTAATCGCCTCAGTGAACGCTTTGGTGTGGGAAACCAGTTCACCCACCTGCTGAGTCACATAGACTTTGTATTCCGCAATCGGGCCAACCAGCGCCATGGCGTCCGGTTTGGTGGCGGCCGCTGCGCCTTCTGCGGTCACGGTCAGTTTGCCTTTTGGATTGCTCAGCAGTCCGCAGGTCATGTCGTATTCGCCCGGTTCCAGGTTAGCCGTCATTTTCTGGGTGAAACCTGGCGCGATATTTTCGCGCTCTTCCACCACCATCACGCCTTTGAGAATTTCCCATTCCAGACCTTTCTGGCTGGCGTTATGCACGACAAACTGCGTTTTACCGGCAGGCACGGTCAGCGCCATCGGTTCACACTGTTTATCATTAACGGTAATTTTTACCTGACGAACATCAGCAGCCAGCACGTTGGCGCTCAGCGCAAAAGCGGGCAGAGACAACAGTGCAATCTGTAAAGCTTTACGGCGAAACAGCGGGGATGAATAGGACATGTACCACTCCATGACAAACTGTGTGAAGAGACAATTAACGTAAAATCAGCGTTGTGTTTTGTGCCCGGCGGAAGCCGCAGCGGCCACAGGCGATTTGCTCTGCGGCATAAAGAACAGGAACAGCGCCGGGATCAGATACAGGAAATACACCGCGACTTCACTGACGGTCGGCGCTTCCTGATACCCGAACATGCCTTCCAGCAGGGTTCCGAATAAAGAGTGCGTGGAGAGCGTCCCGCTCAGGTCAAAGGCGATATCCTGCATGCGGTTCCACAACCCTGCTTCGTGAAACGCGCGGATGGCCCCCGCAGCCAGACCGGCGGCGACAAACAGAATAAACAGGCTGGTCCATTTAAAGAATTTGGCCAGATGCAGCTTCACGCCGCCGTAATAGATGAGGAAACCGAGCACGATCGCCGCGCCCAGGCCGAGCAGTGCGCCAATCGGCGCTTCGATACCGACGTCTTGCTGGAACGCAGCCAGCAGGAAGAACACCGATTCCAGCCCTTCGCGCGCCACCGCAAAGAACACCATCGCCACCAGCGCCCAGCCCTGCCCGCGGCTGGAGTTGAGCGCGTTATCAATCGCGCCTTCCAGATGTACTTTGATTGAACGCGACACCTTACGCATCCAGAACACCATGTAGGTCAGAATGCAGACCGCCACCACCGCCACAATGCCTTCGAACAGCTCCTGCTGCTTTTGCGGAAACTCGCCGGTGGTTTCATTGATGAAAATACCCAGCGCCAGACACAATGCTGCGGCCACGATCACGCCAATCCAGACCACGCCGAGCCACTGCCCGCGCTGCGTCCGTTTCAGATAACTGGCGATCAGGCTGACGATAAGCGCGGCTTCCAGCCCTTCGCGGAACATAATGAGAAACGGAACGAACATAGCGGAACTCCCGTAGAACAAATGACTTACAGTTTGTGCAAGCACTCTGTAAAGAAAAGTAAAATCGAAACGATAGTGATTATCATTCCTGGCGAGATAAATACAAGAGGCCACATGCTGTTTTTTGAGCACGGGAGGGGAAAAGCGCACGAAAAAATATTGCCGGTTGTTTCAGTACCCCGGATACAGGGGGCCGTAAAAGAAAACGGAGCCCCGAAGGCTCCGTGAGGTCACTGTCTGATTCACCGCCCGGGGCGAAAATCAGATGCTGTTGTATTCGGCTTCCGCCGTGTTGAAACGTTCTTCAACTGCTTTGGACGGCTTGCTGCCGGTCAGGCTGACAATCCAGATAGCCAGCGAGGCGAAAATAAAGCCGGGGATGATTTCATACAGCTCGGCCCAGCCGTACTGTTTCCACAAAATCACGGTAGCGGCACCGACCACCATCCCGGCCAGCGCGCCGTTGCGGGTCATGCGTTTCCACATCACCGAGATCAGGATAACGGGCCCGAATGCCGCACCAAAGCCTGCCCAGGCGTAACTCACCAGACCCAGCACGCGGTTTTCAGGGTTTGCCGCCAGCGCAATCGCCACCAGCGCCACCACCAGAACCATCAGACGACCAATCCACACCAGCTCACGCTGGCTTGCGCCCTTACGCAGAAACGCCTTATACAGGTCTTCGGTGATAGCACTGGAGCACACCAGCAACTGACAGCTCAGCGTACTCATCACCGCAGCCAGGATCGCGGACAGTAAAACACCGGCAATCCACGGATTGAACAGCAGTTTCGCCAGTTCGATAAACACGCGCTCACCGTTTTGCGTCACGTTCCCCGCTTGGCCCGGATTATTGCTGAAGTACGCAATGCCGAAGAAGCCGACCGCGATGGTGCCCGCCAGACACAGAATCATCCACGTCATGCTGATGCGGCGCGCACTGCGAATGGTACGGTGAGAATCCGCCGCCATAAAACGCGCCAGAATGTGCGGCTGGCCGAAATAGCCCAGCCCCCAGCCCAGCAGCGACAGGATAGCCACCAGATTCATGTTCTTAAACATGTCGGTGTATTGCGGGTTTTTAGCCTGAATGACCATCATTGAGGTATCAATACCGCCAACCGCGAGGATGACGATCACCGGCGTCAGGATCAGTGCAAAAATCATCAGACTGGCCTGCACGGTGTCCGTCCAGCTGACGGCCAGAAAGCCCCCGATAAAGGTATAAATGATGGTTGCCGCCGCCCCCGCCCACAAGGCGGTCTGGTAGGTCATGCCGAAGGTGCTTTCAAACAAACGTGCACCGGCCACAATGCCGGAGGCGCAATAGATGGTGAAAAAGACCAGAATCACCACCGCCGAGATAATGCGCAGCAGTTTGCTGGAATCTTCAAAACGATGGGTAAAGTAATCCGGCAGGGTCAGCGCGTTATTGTTGGCTTCGGTATGCACACGTAAACGCCCTGCCACCAGTTTCCAGTTCAGATACGCGCCGATGGTCAGGCCGATGGCAATCCAGCTTTCGGAAATGCCGGAAATAAAAATCGCCCCCGGCAACCCCATCAGCAGCCAGCCGCTCATGTCCGACGCCCCGGCGGAAAGCGCGGTCACCACGCTGCCTAAACTGCGGCCACCCAGAATATAATCATCAAAGTTTTTGGTCCGTAAATACGCGATGAGTCCAATCAAAATCATCCCGAAAATATAAACACAAAACGTCACCAGCATCGGTGTGTTCATTGTCATTGTTTTCTCCACTTCTTGTTATTTGTCGTGCTTATTAGCGATGCATATTTCATGCAGGCCGGCACCTGTCTGTCCTGACGCGGCGATAAACGCGGTCAATCTCATGCCGGGGCGAGATGATGGCTGAAACCCGTAAAGGATGCAGCATTACTCTCCATATTTTTTCTTTTTACAGGTGGCTAATCGGGTTTTTATTCAAATTTCCTGTCGGGCGGATACTGGTTTAGCACACCATTGAATTCAAGATAATTAACAAATCAGATACACAAAATTCACGCTCCATCACACTTATTCTGATAACAGGTTGCACGTTACAGACGCAAAGGTTGCACCCTCCACAGCATCACGAAGGAACCCGCACAGCGGCATCTGAGAGGCCAGCACGGTTGTTGAGATGTTAAAAATGCCAGCCAAATCACATCAGGCAGACTTCCTGTGTGAATGAGGTTGCACAAGGTTGCAACATAGAAGATATTGCATGCCATAAACATAATGAAATCACCTGAACCTCTTTATATGGAGTATTGGCGCATGGGTATGACGACGATGGGCGTGAAGCTGGACGAAGGCACGCGCGACAGGCTTAAAGTGGCCGCACAGCAAATTGACCGCACGCCGCACTGGCTGATCAAACAGGCGATCTTTTCCTATCTTGAACGGCTGGAAAATGGCGACGCGCTGCCGGAAATCCCCGCGCTGAACGGCGCTGCGGCTGAAAACGCCGACGATACCCCGCCGCTGACGGTTCAGGAATCGCATCAGCCCTTCCTCGATTTTGCCGAGCAAATCCAGCCGCAGTCCGTCAGCCGTTCCGCTATCACCGCCGCCTATCGCCGCCCTGAGCCGGAAGCCGTTTCCATGCTGCTCGAACAGGCGCGTTTACCTGCGCCACTTCATGACGCGGCGCAGAAACTGGCTGCCGACATCGCCACCAAACTGCGTAACCAGAAGAGCGCCAATGGCCGTGCCGGTATGGTGCAAAGCCTGTTGCAGGAGTTCTCCCTTTCCTCGCAGGAAGGCGTGGCGCTGATGTGTCTGGCGGAAGCCCTGCTGCGCATTCCCGATAAACCGACGCGCGATGCGCTGATCCGCGACAAAATCAGCAACGGCAACTGGCACTCTCACCTGGGCCGCAGCCCGTCGCTGTTCGTCAACGCCGCTACCTGGGGTCTGCTGTTCACCGGCAAACTGGTGGCCACGCACAACGAAGCCAGCCTGTCTAAATCTCTCAGCCGCATTATCGGTAAAGGCGGCGAGCCGCTGATCCGCAAAGGCGTGGACATGGCCATGCGCCTGATGGGCGAACAGTTCGTGACCGGCGAAACCATTGCCGAAGCGCTGGCCAATGCCCGAAAGCACGAAGACAAAGGTTTCCGTTATTCCTACGACATGCTGGGTGAAGCAGCGCTGACAGAAAAAGACGCACAGGCCTATTTGCACTCTTACCAGCAGGCGATCCACGCGATCGGTAAAGCCTCCAATGGCCGTGGCATTTATGAAGGCCCCGGCATTTCCATCAAACTTTCCGCCCTGCACCCGCGCTACAGCCGTGCGCAGTACGAACGCGTCATGGAAGAACTTTACCCCCGCCTGCTGTCGCTGACCTTGTTGGCCCGCAGCTATGACATCGGCATTAACGTCGATGCCGAAGAGGCCGATCGTCTGGAAATCTCCCTCGATTTGCTGGAAAAACTCTGCTTTGAGCCGGAACTGGCGGGCTGGAACGGCATCGGCTTTGTGATCCAGGCTTATCAGAAACGCTGTCCGATGGTGATCGACTACCTGACCAGCCTGGCGCAGCGCAGCCGTCGCCGCCTGATGATCCGTCTGGTAAAAGGCGCGTACTGGGACAGTGAAATCAAGCGCGCCCAAATGGACGGGCTGGACGATTATCCGGTCTACACCCGCAAGGTTTACACCGACGTCTCTTATCTGGCCTGTGCCCGTAAACTGCTGGCCGTGCCGAACCTGATTTATCCGCAGTTCGCCACCCACAATGCCCACACCGTCGCAGCCATTTATCAGCTGGCCGGTAACAACTATTATCCGGGTCAGTACGAATTCCAGTGCCTGCACGGCATGGGCGAACCGCTGTACGAGCAGGTTGTCGGTAAAATTGCCGAAGGAAAACTCAACCGCCCTTGCCGCATCTATGCCCCGGTCGGCACCCACGAAACGCTGCTCGCCTATCTGGTTCGCCGCCTGCTGGAAAACGGCGCCAACACCTCTTTTGTCAACCGCATCGCCGATGCCACGCTGCCAATCGACGAACTGATCGCCGATCCGGTTCTGGCCGTTGAAGCGCTGGCCGCCACGGAAGGACAGGTCGGATTGCCGCACCCGCGCATCGCCCTGCCACGTAATTTGTACGGCGATAAACGCGTCAACTCTGCCGGGCTGGATATGTCCAGCGAGCACCGTCTGGCCTCGCTGTCCAGCGCCCTGTTGCAAAGCGCCAGCCATACGGTCACCGCGCAGCCGATGATCGATGCGCCCACTGACGACGGCGAATTCCTGCCGGTCATCAACCCGTCTGAACATACCGACATCGTCGGGCACGTACGTGAAGCCACAGAAGCGGAAATCAGCCGTGCGCTGGACGCTTCCGCCACGGCCGGCGCCATCTGGTTTGCGACGCCTCCCGAAGAGCGCGCCGCAATCCTGCAACGCGGTGCAGAATTGATGGAAGCGCAGTTGCAAAGTCTGCTTGGCGTGCTGGTGCGCGAGGCCGGAAAAACCTTTAATAACGCCATCGCCGAAGTGCGCGAAGCGGTGGATTTCCTGCACTACTATGCCGGTCAGATCCGCGAAGATTTCACCAACGACACGCACCGTCCGCTCGGCCCGGTGGTGTGTATCAGCCCGTGGAACTTCCCGCTGGCGATTTTCACCGGTCAGATCGCGGCCGCACTGGCCGCAGGCAACAGCGTGCTGGCAAAACCGGCGGAGCAAACGCCTCTGATTGCGGCGCTTGCCGTCGGTATTCTGCACGAAGCCGGTGTTCCGGCGG
The DNA here is from genome assembly GCF_019049655.1 of Rahnella rivi. Taxonomy (GTDB): domain Bacteria; phylum Pseudomonadota; class Gammaproteobacteria; order Enterobacterales; family Enterobacteriaceae; genus Rahnella; species Rahnella rivi. Next base: position 3,887 of record NZ_JAFMOX010000035.1, on the reverse strand, counting down.
GGGTACTGCAACTGCTGCCGGGCAAAGGCGAAACCGTCGGTGCGCAGCTGGTCAATGACGAACGCGTTCGCGGCGTGCTGTTCACCGGCTCCACCGACGTGGCGGGTATTTTGCAACGCAACATTGCAGGAAGACTCGATCCGCAGGGGCGTCCGACGCCGCTTATCGCCGAAACCGGCGGCCTGAATGCGATGATTGTCGATTCCTCCGCCCTGACCGAGCAGGTCGTGATGGACGTGGTGGCCTCCGCCTTCGACAGCGCCGGTCAGCGTTGTTCTGCTCTGCGCGTGCTCTGCATTCAGGATGACGTGGCCGATCATACTTTGCAGATGCTGCGCGGTGCGATGGCCGAATGCCGCATGGGCAATCCGGAACGCCTGTCTACCGATATCGGGCCGGTGATTGATGCCGATGCCAAAGCCGGTATTGAAAAACATATCGATGCCATGCGCGCCAAAGGCCGCACGGTGTATCAGGCCACGCAGGAATTCGCCGCTGATCAGCAGGAATGGAACCGCGGCACCTTTGTAAAACCGACGCTTATCGAGCTGGAAAGCTTTGACGAGATGAAGAAAGAGATCTTCGGCCCGGTGCTGCACGTGGTGCGTTATGCCCGTCAGGATCTGGATAAGCTGATCGGTCAGATTAATGCCGCCGGTTACGGCCTGACGCTGGGCATTCACACCCGCATCGACGAAACCATCCACCGTGTGACCCAGCAGGCGCACGTCGGCAACATGTACGTGAACCGCAACATGGTTGGCGCCGTGGTCGGTGTACAGCCGTTTGGCGGCGAAGGCTTGTCCGGCACCGGCCCGAAAGCGGGCGGCCCGCTCTATCTTTATCGCCTGCTCAGCAGCCGTCCGCCATTTGCCGTGCAACAAACCTTGCTGCGTCAGGATCGCGATCTGCCGCTGGACACGTCCGTGCGCGACGCGCTGCTTGCACCGCACCGCGCGTTGCAACAGTGGGCAACCCGCAGCCAGCAACCGGCCGCCTTTATCGACGTGTGCACGCGCTTCGCCGAAAGCAGCCAGGGCGGCACATTGCGCACCCTGCCGGGGCCAACGGGCGAACGCAACACCTACGCCCTGTTACCCCGCGAACGTGTTCTGGCACTGGCCGATAACCAGGCCGACGCCCTGCTCCAGCTTGCCGCCATCACCGCGACCGGTTGCCGGATCCTGTGGCCGGAAGCGCCGTTACAGCGCGAACTGTTCAGCCAGTTACCCGCGGCGGTACAGGAACGCGTGGACTTCGCACAAGACTGGCAAAACGATGCGCCGGTCTTCGATGCGGTCATCTACCACGGCGACGCCGATCAGCTGCGGGAACTGTGTCAGATTATCGCCAACCGCCCTGGCGCCATTGTGTCAGTGCAGGGCTTTGCGCGCGGCGATGACAATGTGTTGCTGGAGCGCCTGCTTCACGAGCGCTCATTGAGTGTGAACACCGCCGCGGCGGGAGGAAATGCGAGTCTGATGACCATCGGGTGAGGGTTGATATCAGTGGCCGCCGCAATGGCGGCCTTTAACCCTGACCGAAACAGTGTCGGTTTCTCAGTTGCAGTGATCGCTTAACCCGTTGTGCCGACACCGCCAGAGAGGAAGGAAAGTGCCTCCCTCTTTGATCTCCCACGTTTTTTTTCAAACATGCTTTATCGCGTACACGATGTACGTGCTCTGAGACTCCCCCATGTAAGGCAATCCCCGACACGTTGCCCGCCAGCCACAATATCTGTCTCCTCTGTCATAAATCCGTCATCCCTCTGACTTACCCTGCCAGTAACAAAATAAATCAAACTGTGTATTTGTATTTCTTTCGTTTTATTAAAAGGAGTTTTGACAATGCAACAACCTGTATCTCTGCTCGCCCGCGCCATCGCTGCCGCCCTGCTGCTTTCCGCTTCTGCCGGGTCTTTCGCTGATGAAAACAGCGTACTGACCGACCGTGCGGCAAAAGGCGTCCTGACCGAACAAGGTGGCGCACGCCGTCTCAGCGGTGATCAGACAGCCGCGCTGAAAGCCTCGCTTTCTGACAAAACGGTCAAAAACGTTATTTTGCTGATCGGCGACGGCATGGGTGATTCTGAAATCACCTCGGCGCGAAATTACGCGGAAGGCGCAGGCGGTTATTTCAAAGGCATCGACGCCCTGCCGCTTACCGGCCAGTACACCCATTATTCTCTCGATAAGAAAACGCAAAAACCTGACTACGTCACCGACTCTGCCGCTTCAGCCACCGCCTGGTCCACCGGCGTGAAAAGCTATAACGGCGCGATTGGCGTGGATGTAAACGGTAAAGATCACCAGACAATCCTTGAAATTGCGAAAGCCGCCGGAAAAGCCACCGGCAACGTGTCGACCGCCGAATTACAGGACGCCACCCCGGCCGCACAAATCGCCCACGTCACTTCCCGTAAATGTTACGGTCCGCAAGAAACCACTGAGAAATGCGCCACTAACGCGCTGGAAAACGGCGGCCGCGGTTCCATCACCGAACAGTTATTGCAGACGCGCGCCGATGTTACGCTGGGTGGCGGCAGAAAATCCTTCAGCCAGCTGGCCAAAGCCGGTGATTTCCAGGGCAAATCGTTGAAAGAACAGGCACTGGCGCAGGGATATGTGTGGGTGGAAAACGCCGGTGAGCTCAGCGCAGTAACGCAAGCCGACCAGAAAAAACCGGTGCTCGGCCTGTTCTCCGAAAGCAACATGCCGGTACGCTGGCAGGGTCCAAAAGCCTCGTATCACGGCAACATTGATAAACCTGCCGTCACCTGCGAAGCCAACCCGCAGCGAACGGCGGATATCCCGACGCTTGCCGCCATGACTGAAAAAGCCATCGATCTGCTGAAAACCAATGAAAAGGGTTTCTTCCTGCAGGTTGAAGGCGCATCGATTGATAAACAGGATCACGCCGCGAACCCGTGCGGACAGTTTGGTGAAACCGTTGATTTAGACGAAGCCGTGCAAAAAGCGCTGGAGTTCGCCCGTCAGGACGGCAACACGCTGGTTATCGTCACCGCCGACCACGCCCATTCCAGCCAGATCATCGAAACCGACGCCAAAGCGCCGGGCCTGACACAAACGCTGACCACGAAAGATGGCGCACCGATGACCATCAGTTACGGCAACTCAGAAGACGATTCCCAGGGCCACACCGGCACGCAACTGCGCGTTGCCGCGTTCGGTCCACACGCAGGGAATGTGGTGGGCCTGACCGATCAGACGGATCTTTTCTTCACCATGAAGGGAGCAATGGGGATTCAATGAGATTAGAACGGTAAGGGTTAGGGGCGCGGGCTGAGTTTCAACGTCAAGACCGTGGGTTGCCACCCACACCGGCCTTAAGGTCAAAACCTTGGGCTCGCCGCCCAAACGGGCCTTAAGGGGGGCTTATCGCCGCCCCCCTTAAGAATCCCAGGCTCTTTCACTGCGCGCTGCCGCTCGCTGGCTATATTCCAGCGGCTCCGGCTATTGCCGCAAACTCCGCCGCTACGCGGTCCTCTCATTTCAGGTTGGAACCCGCTCGGAAAAACACCCTCGCGGTTTCTCACCGTTCATTCGACGTCGTTTTGAGCGCGGCCAAAGGCTATGTGAAGCAAAACCAAACACATTTCCTTTGATTTTGAAATGCCAGTGGCCGCACAGAAAATCACGCCGGAAGGAGTGGCACCGTTTTCGACTTTTTAATTCAAAACTTAAGTCTCTATGATCTTTTGAATGACATAGCCATTGGCCGCGCTCAAAAATCACGCCGGAGGGAGTGGTGGAAAACCGCGCGTCTGTTTGCGCGGGTTGTAACCCGAGCGGAGGGCACCGCGAAGCGGCGGGATTTTGCGGCAATAACGCAAGCCCCTGAAACATAGCCCGCGAGCGGTAGCGCGC
>NZ_JAFMOX010000036.1 GCF_019049655.1 Rahnella rivi | reverse complement strand
ATATACCTTTGAGGATGCTGGCAGAGTTGATTATGTTCAACGCAGCCTGGCTATTATTCCATTCTGTTTCACAGAAAAACTGTCCGGAAGGGTATTTCCAAGTGTCAGCAATATTTTTTTATCTATATGAGGAGGTAAAGATTATTCAGGCCTGTAGATTTTTGGTCCAATGTCATATCAGTTATCGCCAGCGTATGCTGTAGATAAGATTCTGGCTTCTGATTCTTCACTTCCCAGCTCCTGATTAGGCTCTAATATAGCGTCCCTCCCCACCCTACGTATAGAACTCACCCCGTTGTGTAATAGAGCAGTATCCGAGTCCGTAGATGTAGTACAATACATAATGGCTTTGGTTGTATCAGAAAGCATCGAAGAACATAGTTCCCTTCATTTGTTATCTGTCGATCAGCTTCTGTCATCTCTTATTTCGAGTCTCTCTGTATTCCCCCAACCCGCCCCCTAGTGGGAGTCCATGTTGTGTCGCATTTTTGTACACATTGTTTGGCAAGGACAACTCCATTAGGGACAGCATGTCGCACTTACCGGGTGAAAGAAACCAGCAAACGTGCGTGGCACATTGTGAACAAGATATGGGGATGGGAGCTGGCGACGTGGAATTAGTGTGTCTCTGTGCGTATCTTATAAATTTTAGGCGGTTCCCCACCGCAATTCCCCCTATTAAGTAATCCAGAATTGGAACTATCCGCAGAATGTATTGTGCCGGGTTATTATCATGACGATTTCGAACCATTGGCGCACATACGGCTAGTATGACGCCACACAAACAAACAAGGATTCGTTTAAGAGTGCGGCACTATTCTTATCAAATGATTTCTTTCGTGTTCAATTTTGCGGATATGCACATCCATTCCAGGATGGGCGGTTGCTCAGCCTCCAGTCCGTTAGCGGGAATGGGTCTAGAGCCGCGATATCACGCACCGGGCCTGACGAACCTGTGGTGCGCGCCACCGGACTCCCCGTTCGCATCGTACAGCAAGGCAAGATTGAGACCCAAGAGGGTGGCAGCGCCGTATTAGAACTCAGGGGAAAAAACTCGTCGTTCTCCCGTCGGGGGGCATTTCGCAGTAAAAGGTTTATCACCTTGTACATGTGTCCAAGGGCAGTACGCACGTTCAGGGTGCGATGTCGCGGACTGCGCGCCCATTGCCCACCTCCGGGCTGGGTTATTGCCCGCCACGAGGTGGGCAATGGGCCCTTATTGCGGTTCCACAATCAGCACGGTTGAGGCGCTGTATGCCCCAGGGGCGGCGTTGGCTGCATGCATGACCGACGATATGTAGTAGGCCCCGTCGCCCACGTGTTGTATGCCGAGTGACGCGCGAATCCCGGGGGCGATGTCGAGCTCAGGTCCCCCGAGGAAGGTGGTCTGGGGGTTGTCCCCGCACGTTATAACCGCATCAACGCCGCGTTCATCCACCGCGGTCGGCGGGACGGTGCCGTGGTCCAGTACACCGCCGTTCCCAACACTGATGGAGCAACTTACGCCGGGAGCAGTCGGCTTCGCACAGTATTGATTGTAGGAGTTCGCGACTTGCAATGCGGTCAGTTCGCCCCACGGTGTGTACACGGTCCCTTTCGGGACGAACTGATCGTACTTTGCGAAGATGGCGCATTCAGCGCCTGGCGGAGCGCCGCTGTGGGCCCCATACTCCCCACCGAGGATGCCGCACGTGGAGTCGGTCGTCAGGGTAAACCCAGTGGCGGTGGTGGTTCGGCACGCACCGGATATCAGCGGGGCGTGACCACCCCCATCCCGGATCCACGAGCAGGATTGGAATGCCCCGGGGGAGCCCTGGGCGCAGTGTATCCCCAGTACGTGAACTTCCGTCCCCACGGACGGGGAGGTGATGTCGGGGGCCGGTACGCGTATGGTGGATTCCGCGGAGTAGTAAACGTCGTGGGAGCATGGGACCCCTCCCCCGTTGACGGTGCACCGTTCGATTTTCAGTCCCACGACGGTAGGCCATTCAGCGCCGGGTGCGGGGGCGGCGAGGAGATATAGCGCGGCGGTCACGGCATGTCGTATATTCATGTGGTTCTCGTTGCGGGAAAGGACTTCGGATGGTGGAGGGGCATGCTATGGCCCCGGAGATTCATCCGGCAGCTTTTAAGTGATAGTTTGCCCATAACATCCATCGGGCTTCGTACTCATGCACCTGTGCATCAGCTTCTGTCTTCGACAGTCCCCGATGTCTGGCCTGCTCATAAAGCCGCGCGACACGTGCCCGATGATTTTCTTGTGCCCTCGGTGCTATCCGGGGCCCCTCACGGGCAAACCATATTCCCAGCCAGTCAAAACCATACTCAATTCTCCCGATTTGGGTTTTATCCGGGTGGGTTTCAAAACCATCCAGATTAAAAAATTCATGAAGCCGTTTAACCGACCGCCGCAGTTGCCAGCGCGAACGGGTAAACAGCACAAAATCATCCATATACCGTGCATAAAAAGTCCCTTCCTGGGCCGCGAAATACACGTCCACATGGTGCAATAGACTGGCTCCGATCAACGGGCTTAATGCACAGCCCCGGCAAATACCGTGTTTCGGCGTATGAAACTCGCCCGAATCTTCGACGCTGTAATATAGATATTGACGTATTAGCTCGATCAATACCGGGTCATCGACACAGTTCTTAACCTGCGATAATACCTGTACTTTACGGATATGCCGGTAGTAACCTCGGATATCCGTACGGTAGACAAAGGCGTATTCCCCCCGACCAAGCGCCTGCCCAACCTCTTGCACCGATCGCCGGCCACCACCATGCCCTTTCACATGGGCGCAACGTGCATGGGTGGGTAAAAGGCTCGCTACCTGCATTGCTACCCATTTCAACACCAGCGCATCTTGCGCACTCCATTGCACCCAGGTCCGACCAAAGCGACGGTGTACCTGCATCGGGGTTAGACGATAGCGCCCGGCAAGCACGCTACCAAACAACGCATCTCCCCAATGCTGCCAGTGATAGCGTAAATGCCAGACATCCGCATTCGGCGGTGCGTGCCGTCGCCGCACGCATAACCACTGATAAGCCGCATGCCAGTCGGCCTCAGCGTTACTCATACTCCAGGCTGAAGGTCGCCACCGCGCTGAACGGCCCGCGCTCAATTGTTTCGTTCGCTATCGCTTCGGGTTCACCCTGCACGTAGGCATTAAAGGCAATCAAGTTATTGTCCTTGGCCAAAGAGTATTTCTGCCCGACCTGGTTTAAGGGTAGCGGTTTGCCTTGTGGGGTTTCCATGCCTATCGCAATGCCGCTAGCCTGGCTAGTACCGTCCAAGGCTAATAAACCAGGTAAATGCGGGTTTTCATTACCGCTGAACGTCACCCGCACTGTGCTACCCAGGCTCAGATCGCATTCCGTCAGGTGTAATTCGAACTGTTGCCCTTGGGTGCGCTGATTCAGGTACAGGTATTTGTCGATCACCGTGCCAAAATCCAGCTGCAAGGTCTCCTCACCTGGCGGTATCACACAAGGTTCCGCTACCAGGGCACCGTGAAAAAGAACGTTGTCGGCACCTAAGGAAGCAAAGCTCGGTAACAAAGCCAGCCCCGCAATGCCCAACCATCTTGCACGTCGGTAACCTTTGCGATTTCGTCTCATCTATTACCCCCTGTTACTGGTATTCCGCTTTTAGCGTTGCCGTCGCCGCAAAAGCCTCTGCCTTTAAAGTAGCACCCGGGGTCTTGACCGGCACCGCCTCCAGTGCTGGCGGGTTTTTAGGATCAATACCCAACGGCGTGTTCAAGGTAAATGGCTTGCCGTTTTGCAGCACCCGGATACCTAAATCTGCTAGGTCGGTTTGTACCGCAGCATTGTCATAGCCGGTTTGTAGCCCACTCAGGGTTAAGGTCATATCCAGCCCGCTCACACCCGGTTCACAAGTAATTCGGTAATCCATGGCCTTCAGATAATTAACTCCATCCACTTTGTTGATCCCCACCCGTTCGCCAAAATCGACATCCACTATGCCGCTATCATTAATGGTGCAGGGGGGCGGCTCAATCAGGGTGCCTCTAAACAGCATGTTTTCTGCTGCACACAGCGAATGGCTGCATGCCAGCAGCAGACCCAACATTAAACATCGCATCATCTGGTGGCTCCGTTTCACTGGTAATCCACCTTCATCGTCGCCCCCGCCGAAAACACTCCGGCGGTCAGGGTACTGTTGGGGGATTTCACCGGCACTGCCTTCAATACCGGTAGGCTGGGGTAGGTAAACTTGATATCGCTGTTGAGCGGCAGGGGTTCGCCATTGTTAAGCAACGCGATACCTAAATTGTCCTGGTTGGTATCCAACACATTGGTGCCAAAAGCGGCGCCTATACCTTGTATCTGCATCACCATGTCATTGGAGGAAGCTCCACCGCATTGCACGCTGTAAGGCACCTCTCGCATATAGTTGTAGCCATCCACCCGGGTCGTCACTACCTCACCAAAATCCACTTCGATTGGCTGGTCACCGTTAATTACACAGGGTGGCGGGGCAACCACAGTCACCTTCACGGTGATGATGGCAGTATTGGCCCCCACCGCTATATGCGGTAATACGACCTGTAGCCCGCAAAGCAAAACGGCGGTCTTAATCCTTCTCATCGTTGTTCCATTCATGGCCGCGCCTCAGTCATAACTCAGATGAAAATTCAACTGTGCCCAATAAGCACCGGCCTGTAATGCGGTCCTCGTACGTTCCGGCGTCACAGTGTAGGTCAGTGTATTTTGCCCCGGGGTCAGCAACAAAGGCGCGCCCCGGCTGCCAAGGCGCACATCGCGGCCCTGGGGATCGGTCAACCGCAATGCCAACCCGCCGGCCCCCTGCACCTTAACGAGCTGTGGGTTATCCGCATCCGCAGTACCTATAAAACTGACGGTAACCGCAGGCTGACTTTCGCTCCACAGCAGGTTGCCGCTATGGCTATCCCGGTTTCGGGCCGGTCCCGGCAGGCAATCCTTCAGTGTCAACTGCACACCTAACGGAGCACCATGAGCCCCAACTTCTCGCAGTCGCCCTGTGCCTGTCTCTCCCAGGTCGATATCCTGCCAGGCAGAGACCATATCCAACCGGCAAGCGCTTTCAGTTAATGCGCCATGTACGCGCAATACGCCATTTGCACCGTCAACGTCCCAGTTACCCGCAGAGTGCGCTGCGGGAAGCAGCGAAAAAAAAACGCCAATTGTCAGCGGCACCATCATCACAACTGCGGCCTGGGTTAACCGGGAGGGCCATTCCTGGCGTGAAAGCCGAAAAAGGCTGTTTTTCCATTGTTTGTGTTGCATGTATCGCTCCTTCTCCGCATTAACCCGCATTACTGTCAGTGGCTGTCTTTAACTGGGGTGGCCTGGCAGCTGCTGCCACTACAACTGAATTTAAGCTGCGGGCGGCCACCGTAGTCATTGATGTAAGTTAGCACCGGGCTGTTGCCCAACGTGCCGGCACTGGCCTTAAGTGTTCCCTTGCCTTTAGGTTCAACCATCAGCGGTTCAAAGCCTTTTACCGACTCGCCTTTTACTGTACTGCTACCGTCTACCAGAGTGACAAAATACGGCGTCGGGTTATTCACCACATAGCTGTCACCCTCTTTGCTCAGAGTAATCTTTTCCTGCCATGGCTGGTCCCCTGTAGTTATCATCAGTGCTTTAGGACGATAGAACAGCTTGATACGCGTCTGCAGCGCTATCTGCAGGGTATTAGGCTTATCGGTACGCGGCGGGATCTCGCGCAGGTTAAAATAAAACAGTGACTCCCGGTCCTGCGCCAATAAATTGGCTGCCGGCAAACCTTGCACTTTCACCTGGCTTTTCGCTCCCGGCTCAATCCGTTGCACCGGCGGCAATACTGTCAACGGGGTGGTGATCTTGTTACCTTTTGCATCCTCAATCCAGCCCTGGGCAAGATAAGGCAGTTGTTTGTTCTCATTGCTGACGTTCAGGCTAAGCGACTTCTGGCTGCCATCATAAATCACCCGGGTACGGTCTAGTGCAATGGCGGCAAAGGCCGATTGCGCCATCAGGACGCATAACACCGCGCCGGCGATCAAGGGTGTTTTCATTTTCAATGTCATTTCAGTGGCTCTCATTCAAATAGGATTCGGTCGCGGTTACTCACGTGTGTCATAGGCACTCCCTGCCAAAATGGGTTAGCTCTCTTCTTGTTCAATTAACCGGCGGCACGGCAACAATAGGTCCGTTTCGCTGCTGTTCGAAAGCTTATCAGGCAGAACCAGTTCACACTGGGCAATTCCGCCCCAGTGCACGGTCATCGCTTCACCGGCATTAATACCACTCAGGTAAACGTTGCCACCGTCGTTAACGATGCCCACATCCTGCTTTTTCTTGTTGAGCACGCTTGCGCCAAACGGCGGCGTAGATCCATCGGCCAGGCGGATCACTGCCATCGCCTTCTCACCGGCAATCACTTCAAATTTACGGTAACCAATCGCCCCTTCGGTCAGGGTGGCCTGCACTACCGAGCGCGTGACTTCGGCATTATCTGGCAGTTTGTTCAGATCGATACTCACTCGGTTGCGGTGATAACTGCTCACATCCGACACCACTGCCTTGCCGAAGCGGTTGGATTCGGTCGTCGCGCCATAACCGTGGATAGGGATACCTGCTACGCCATCGGTATCCAACATCATTCGGGTGCCCCCCATACTGCCTGAGCGGTGCAGTGCTGCCCCATCCAGCGTAGCTGTTGCACCGCCCTGGAATGACGCACCAATCGAGGTATAGCGCCCTTCTTGGTAGCTGGCATTGGTGTTAATTTGAGCTGTATCCCCTTGATGGCTGTAATAGCCGCTCGCCATTGTGCCACTGCGAGAAAACCCGGAACTGACTTGATAGGTATCGTGATCGTTAACCCGATCGTAATAACTGGCCCGGTGACTGTTATCCTTACGATCCCAACTGCCGCTATAGCTGACTGAACCGTTGTTACCCCACGGCATCGACAGCGTCAGGTACATGCCGTCGTCATTAAGACCGTTATATTTATTGCGATACGCCGTCATCGACAGGCTCAGGTTCCTGAAGCGACCAATATCAAAATAACGCGACAGCGTCAGGTTATAGCGATCGTTTGCCGGCCGGTCCCAATAGGTCTGGTGGTTATAGTTCAGGTAGGCGCTCATCCCTAAATCTCGGAACTGCTGGTTAAAGGTGATGGTGTACATCTCCTTGCTGTTCTGCGAGCGCGTGCCGTAGGTACGCGCATCCAGATACTCGCTCATACTCATGTAGTTCTGCTGCGAGAAGCGGTAACCAGCAAAGGTCACCTGGCTGTCGTAGTCGTCAAACTGCTTCGAATAACTCACGCGGTAAGAACCGCCTGACAAGGTTTCATCCTCTGAGGCCAGCTTAGCTCGCGATTCTGTAGCGTCAAACGACAGCGCCCCCAGTATCATCAGATCCCGACCAATCCCCAGTGCCAGCGCGTTATAATCCCCACCGGCAACGCCGCCGCCATACAACGACCAACCGTTGCTCACGCCCCAAGAGAACTCACCGGTGGTAAACAGTGGGCCGTTAGTACTGTGCTGCCAATCCGCTGGTCGACCGGTCGCCACCTTGTAGCGCACTGAGCCAGGGCGCGTCAGGTACGGCACGCTGGCGGTGTCCATCTTGAACTCCTGCACGCTGCCGTCCTGCTCTTCCACCCGGATGTCCAGTTGGCCGCTTACCGCGTCGTTAATGTCCTGAATGCGGAACGGCCCGGCGGCAACTTGGGTTTCCTGCAATACACGCCCCTGCTGGCTGATAACAACCTTCGCATTGGTTTTGGCGATGCCGGTTACTTCCGGCGCATAGCCACGTAAGTTCGGCGGCAGCATGTTGTCATCGCTGGTCAGGCTGGCTCCGGCAAAACGGAAGCTGTCAAAAATATCGGAGGTGAGGAAGTTCTCCCCCATCGTCAGTTTGGCACCCAGCTGCGGGATAGCCCGGTAAGCGTAATAACGGCTCCAGTCCCAGTTATTCTGTGTCGGCTGCCCAGAGCCAGTCTGGTGATCCACCCGAGTTTGCCAGTCGGCACGCAGGCGCCACGCACCCATGTTGGCACCGACGGTACCGTTGCCGCTGAGGTTATAGCTTTGCGTTCCACTCTGATGCTGCCGTTGGGACTGAGTATTAACACTATAGTCGAGCAGCAACCCCGGAATACCGTTGTCCCAGCGTGAAGGTGGGTCCCAATCATTCGAAGCATATTCCAGATAAGCCTGCGGAATATTAAGGTACAGCTTGGCCGCCCCTAAATCGCCCTTGGCAGTCGCGCCCTCTAGACTGTTAACCACCAGACACTGCCCCTGATGCCACCATGCCAGTTTTGCCTTCATGTCCGGCTTTAAACCAAATTGCTCAACGAGTTCCGGTGTAATACAGGCTTCACTGCCTTTTGGGTCGTTTTCGGGCACAAAGAATGTCACGGGCTGCTCTAACAGCTCTTGTTTATTAATATGCACCGACATGACGTAATCACCCGGCATAATGTAACCGCTACGGGAAAACTGATCTAAATCGATATTGCTGCGGTCGTTAATATCTAAAACGTCGGTATTAAAACTAAATTCAGCTGCCTGAGCAGATACCATTGCTCCGCTGATGATATAGCTGATAACCAAAAACAGAATGTGCGGACGCGAAGGTAATGCCTTAAAATAATATAACGCCATCATTTTCAGACCTTTTATATGATTCCATCAGGCGTTAACTCTATTATTTCAAATAATGTCTACGCCTAAATTAACCCTGTATCACTACTTAAAAATAATAATCATGGTCAAGCTACTCTACTGATTCAGTAGTAATCCAATTTGAATTTTACCGTTGAGGTGTATTCGCCCGCACGTAATAATTGATGATTACTCACGAGCCGCAGAGAGTAATTCAATAACATTTCTTTAGCGGAAATTTGACCAGCCGGTAGTGGAACTCCTGGCATGGCAATATTCCCCTGGCTGTCGGTCAACTGTAGGGAAACACCTTTCGCTGCCCCATCAATACCAAATAAGCCTGCATCTGCGGAACCATCGAAACTAATTTGAAAATGGCGGAAATCCGGTAAAGATGTATCCTGTCGCGCCAATACACAATTTACCAGCCTTATGGAGAAGGGTTTTATCAAACCCTGCCCATCACGGGCAATATAGCTAATCGGCAAGCTACCCATATTAATCGTTTGATCACGGCTGAACGTATCTATCGCGCAGGCTGTTTCAATAATCGCCCCGACCATATTAACCTGGCCCCAGCCTTGCGACTGGTTTGACTGTACCGGGTTCACGATGCATATGTTCACTAGCAAAATGAGCGGCAAAACGCCTATTTTTATGGACATAAACTTGCTCGATAATGGCAGCGGATAAAAATGCATGTGGGAAAATCCCACATGCATGCACAGAAACGCGATTACTGATATGCCAGCGTGAAGTTGGCTACGCTCTTGAAGTCACCTGGGGTGATACCCTCAGAAGCACCGTCACCCTGCAAATAGGCTGTAAAGCCCAAGGTATTGTTACCGACTGATACCGCCTGAGCAGCCGTTGCCGTACCCAGTTTAATCAATTTACCGGACATATCGGCCATGGCGATGCTCGCACCCGCTGCAGTACCCGTCATACCCAACATTCCATCGGTACCACCTGTAGCCCCGCTAAATGTAGCAGTCACAGTATTCGCTTTATCTTCGAGAATGCTGCAATTTTCCAGGCGGATTTCGAAGTACTTAGGTGCGGACGCTCCTTTATCCAACAGTGCAACGTTAGATACCTGACCCAGGTTAACGGTTTGATCAATGGTGTCTGGATCGATAGAGCATGGTGCATCAATAATAGAACCGGTGAAGGTTACAGTGCCATGTCCCTGGTCGGCTGCGTTAGCGAAAGAAGCAATACTCATTGCAAAAGACAGACCTAGTACAATTTTGTTCAGTTTCATTCTGTATTCCTTAAAGATAATAATAATAAAAGTGCACCTTAATACCTAAAATGCAGCATTCTGATTTCCCTACACACAAATAATGACATATTCCGAAAGTACCTTTTTCTTAAGGCAATAACTCCCTCGCAGAATAACATTCACTTAATTTGATCTGATGACAAACATCAGCATCAGAAGCACACCTGTAAATGTGCAGGATAATTGGCAACAAGAGATTTTCATAATTCAACAATCATGTGCTGGAGCATATTATTGCAAAACTCAGCACTCTCTGAATAGTATTAAAATTGATTTGGATAAACTTTGAATTTAAAGCCCAGAGCCTGAAAAATAAAATAATAACGAAAGATTATAACACCACAAAAACCACCCAACACAGAATAATCAACCACATAAAAGAAGGTATCGATTTATTTAACCAGAAAAGCGCAAAACACGATATGATTACCATGAAGCTATCTTGAACAGACCATGTGAGCTTATCCTCGTTTTCGTTTGAAGATAAATGGATAAAACACATATTTATCATATATTTGAATGTTATGCCGGAGCATATGATTTCCACGTAAATGCATCAGCAGGGACTAAATCTGAAACTAAGCAATAGTTAATCGCTAAGCCAATTGATATGTATTCCTATATATAAACATGAAGCTACTCTGCATAACAACTTTTTACTCCCACATTCAAACTATATTCCTTAACTTATAAGTTAATTATATAACATGCTTTTAACACAATATTAATACTAATCTCCGGCTAATAGTTGGCTGGGACGAAAAAATCAGGTGAAATAATGTATTTTGCGAAGCGCATTTTATCCCTGCGCGACCAGTTTGGTTTGGCGACATTACCCTTAATGCTACTGTTGATATGGTTGATTTTTCTTAACCCGATTTATCTGCAAAACATGGGGGGAAGCGGCATGAAATTGCCGCAAAATATTATTTCCTGGACCATCATGGCACTGATTGTGACTTGCATTTGGTTGACCCTGCCGGCAGGTAAAAAAATCAGGCTCACCGCAACTGCCCGCTGGGCGTTACTTGCCATCATAATTTTGGCTATCCCTTTGCTCTATACGCCACCCTCATGGCGTAATGCGGCGATGGCACGTTGGTTAGCATTGTTTGGTGGGTGGATGTTCTATACATCCTTATTGCAGTACAAAGCACCGCGCTTCGGCAACACCTTGCTGTATTACACTATTCTGTCAGCAGTCACATTACAGGCCTTGATCGCTCTGCTGCAGTTCACCTTACCCGACATCATTCCTGAGATTATTCGTTACCCAATGCTCAGTGGCCGACCATCAGGGGTGTTTCAGCAGGTTAATGTTCTGGCCAGCTTTATCGCTACAGGATTGGCATTAGCACTAATGCTCTTTCTGCTGCCTCTCTATTCCTGCAGCAACATAAGGTTTGAACGCTTGCGCTCCGGATGTTTGGGGTTAACCTTACTCTTATTCCCTGCTCTACTGGTGTGGTTACAATCACGTATTGGCTGGATTGGTGGTACCGCTGTTGCCCTGCTGTTTTTGATACGTTTACACCCCCTTCACCGCCAGCGTGCAATATGGGCTGTTTGTTTGATGTCCCTGGGCATACTGATAGGGGTATTAACACTGTTTCATGGATTAAGTGTTGTGCATGGTTTGGAGTATGTAAGCCATGCGGGTTCAAACCATGCAAGGTACACCATGTACCGCGATACACTGGCAATGATTGGTGAAAAGCCTCTGGCAGGCTGGGGTTATGGGGGGTTTGAATACAGCTTTCAACATTTTCGATTGGCGCAAAGTCTATACACACATGTTGTTGAGATTGCACGGCATCCGCACAATGAGCTGTTGCTTTGGTGGGTAGAAGGAGGCCTGGTGGCGTTGGCAGGTATGCTGTTGTTAGTGGCTTGCGCACTATATCTGGTCAAATCGGCGGTAAAGTGCGACCGTACCAAACATCGCCAATTCACATACTCTGCAGGTGATGCAACGGCACTTTGTATTGTGATGCTGCCTATCGCTTTACATACACAAACGGAATATCCATTTAGCCTTTCCGCTGCGCATTGGACGATATTTTTACTGTTACTGGCTACGTTGGATCGCAAGATCAACAGGCTCAATAAATGTTCCACACTTAACCTTAGAACTTCTGCACTCTTAGCCACTACGATCCCCGCGATTTCCTTCGCGGTCTTCGTTATGACGATGATCGGACTTTATGGAAATCTGGTTTTAACCACCGCTGAACGCGACGGCTTAACAGATATCGAATCTGCCCGACGTGTTATGAAGTTTGATCCCTGGGTTAACACCGAGCGCTGGCACTATGACCAGCAAACTCACGCATTGCTGACTTTTAATCAAACGGGTGACCATCGCCTGCTTGATGGTTATGTCCAGTGGAGCCGCGGTTACCTTTCCCGACGTATCGATAAAAATGTTTATGCCTCCTGGATAACCATTGCGCAATATAAGCAGGATGCATTGACACACAGTCGTTTACAGCTGGAAGCTCACGCACTTTTCCCTGACGATTCGCGCTTTATAAACCAGGATATTGATCCTCTTCAGGAGGCGCCATTATGACCCGGAAGTTGAAAATACTTATTGTTGATACGGACCAGTTTTTTGTTGCCGGGCTTCAGCAAGCCATCCGTAAGTATTTTAATGCCCGTAATACTGAGGTGCTATTCCTCAGCTTGCCTTTGCAATACCCCCTGGCGGACCTGATATTTTGGGCTTCCTATTGTCCCAACAAAGTAATGCCGATGGGGTTGTTAGAAAATCGCAAAGTTATACAACTGAAGTCACAAGAGATGCCTAATCTGGTTACTGATAACATGGCGTTAGTATTCTATCGCCATCAGTGCGACAACAGCTTGTCGTCGCTATTAGATCAAGTAATGCATACGACTTTGGACAGGCATGCAGAAACAGAGAGTGAAGAAAACCAAGAAAACCCCTTCTTCGCACTTACCCCCCGACAATGGGAAGTGATAGGCTATATTTCATCCGGAATGAGTTTATACGAGATTTCAAAACGCTTAAGGATTGATAGAAAAACAGTTAGCAGCCATAAGCGAGCTGCAATGCGCAATTTACAACTCAATAGCATCACTGATTTACACAAGTGGCTACTCTCTAACGGCATGATAGGAAATAATTTATAAAAATATTAATTACAGCACGATAATTTATCACTCAGTCCATATTGACCACTAACAAAATGACGGAATTATAGAATGTCTCTTTTTAATAAATTCGCAACTCTGATGTTGTTAACTTTATGTTTTCACGGTTATGCTCAAACTAATACTGCGAAAAATCAGTCCATCCCTCAGGAAGGAAAAGAATACTCTACGTTAGCAAATCCCATTCATTCACAGCCGAAAGTGATAGAGTTTTTCTCATTCTATTGCAACCCTTGTTATCAGTTTGTCGAAAACTATCCCGTCGCAGACGGGATTAATAAGATCCTTCCGAACGGTGAAACTGTTATCAAATATCACGTCAGTGTCATGGGGCCACTAGGAAATGAGCTGACAGAGGCCTGGGCCATTGCCACGGTGATGGGTAAAACAGATGATATTGAGAAACCATTGTTCGAAGCAGTGCACAATAAAAAAATAACCAGCGTTTCTGATATTAAAGATGTTTTTTCCGAAAGAGGAATTGATGCTGCTGTGTACGAAAATGCGCGCCAAAGTATTATGGTAAAAGAATTTATTGCCCGTCAAAACTCTGCGATGGAAAAATACTCAGTCAGAGGAACACCAACATTTTACGTAAAAGGCACATATCAAATTAATAATGGCGGTATTACTGCTTCTACTCCCGAAGGCTATGTCGACGGCTTTACTCAGACAGTTCAAGCATTGCTGGAGCGATAACTTTAAACAATGCCAACAAACAAAAATTAAGGTGATCATGAAAATCGATCGTGTCCACGTAACCCGTCAGAGTATTCACTGACGTCACATGGGGTTGCAGATCGCATCACATTAATCTTTCGCGCAGTTTTTTGTAGGTCAGGACGAGTTGTTGTCGTCATTTTCGCTTGGGGCAACCTCAGCGTCCTGACCATGCTTATCCAGTTTCTTAATCTTATGAAAATGCTCCTGTTTCTACCTGTGAGATAGGAACGATTTTGCACGACTTTTATCACCGGACTTAATTTTAAAGTAACTTGTGCCGCTTATAACGGGTGTACAAGAAGGGTAACCATCAGCTCAGTCAATGTTCATGGCGTGGGACTTTTCCTTGAACATCATCGTGCTAACCACTTTTCAGTTAATGTAAAACACATTAAGACTCGCGTAGATATGAAATATAAATCTATTTAATAGTTAATTATAGTGCATTAATCTATAAAAAATCGACGTTGCACTATATATAACCACAACATTGGAGGGTAATGTTACAGTGAGTCATACAATATTTTGAGGGTATCAGATGAAAATAAATTATTTTTCAACGAAAGATAACGCTTCAATGCTTAAAAAAAGCGAATGTATTAACACTCTTAAAAAATACGGTTTCGTTGAGATAAGCGAGTTGATTCATTATATCAATAGCATTGAGGGGACATACATTGATTCCTGGGATGCTAAATTTGTATTAGACAGGGTGAGATATTGTCTTGAACGACATGGTGACGGAGGCGAATATTTTACTAATCTCAAATCACTTGCATCAGTGTTAAATGAATTTGTTTTTGAGGGAGGAAGTAAAACTATGAGTTCGCACTCATTAAATGTAACAAACATATGGTAGTGAGATGATTTTAAAAATTACGTATAAAGTCTGATGTTAATGCTGCGAATGCAGGTATAATAAATTTATTATTTCATTTCTCTACTGAAAAATATTAATACAGGCATTTTTTTCGGCCTGCTAGTTATATAAATTAACGGAAAATTACAATACTGTAATAGCAAACATTTAACCCCCCTTCTTCAGAGAGAATACACGATATACGTTCAACTCCTTTATATTTTTGCCGTCATCGTACTTAACCCGTTTATTCTTCGATTTAAACCGCTATTCATTAATTACGACAATAATGAGTGGCTGCAACACATCCGGTGAAGAGCAACGATATCCAATATCCGCATAGAGACCTCAGTCGACTTCATATTTTTGTGCCCCATCAGCCCTTGTAACATCTTGAGCGGTAAGCCCGAGTACCGCATAACTTCGCTATTCTGCTAATGCCACTGGTTCATATCCCGGACTCCTGTTGCACACCGGTGGACGTAGCCTCCTTATAAATTTTGTGGTTACCCGTAGACTGCCCAACTTTTTACTCAGTCACCCCGTATCGGCTTTTTCTCTATGTGCGTCAGCAGGTTAAGCGCAAAATAACCAGCGGATAAAGACTCATCCTAAACTCGCCCGCAGCGCGAACACTCTGGTATAATTGTAAATGTATCAGGGGCTTGCATACCGTCTGGTGCGGTAAGGCGGCGGAAACGGGGGCGTTCCCGACCGCCCTATCCCCTCCCCCGCACGTTGGGCTTTTTCCCGTATAGCCGAAAACTCCCCAAAACGGCAGATCGCCATTTTGGTATTTATTCCACTCGATCGCGACGCGAATTTTCGGCACACGGTGTTTAATCACAGGATAATAGCCCCCGAAAGCCGGCTCTGCGACGCAGATTGCGGAGATTAAAAAATTGAGCCTTATACCCCACGAAAGTTTTCAGAATTCACGTAGCTAAACTCAGCCTGTGCAATGACGAGAAAATCCCACTTCCCGAAGCAGTCTCCCTCTTCTGCGAAATCTAACCGCTTGTCACCCCCGGACCCATCGCATTCCGTTTTCTGCCATTACCGGCAACCGCGACCGCCGGGTGGGATTATGGCCTAAACCCCACTATGTGGTATTCATATCCGTAACCATCCACTAGATACAGTGCCAAAAGGATCCTTTTTGGATCCTGGCTGCACAACACGCCAAATTATTTGATTCCGTTTTATGGCATAATTCCATAAGTCGGAAAGTATGACCGGAAGCGCCCACGAGTTTTTGCCGTGGTATCCGCCCCGCCGCTGGGCGAAAATGACCACCTTAGCCGCCGCCGGCGGACAATTTTGCGAAGATCGCGCTGTGTGAATTCTGAAAAGCGGTCAGGGGGTGAGTCCGCTATTTTTTACGTAGCGCGATCTCGGCCGTTTTTGGCCAAACGTGATGAAATTTGCGGTTCTGTTTGAAGGGGAAGATGACCGATGACTGAGTTGACCACGCTGCCGGGACCGGAGCGTCGCCCGATGTTAATGGTGCGTCCGGAAGATCACCGGCGCGCGCTGGCTCTCCGCCAGATGGCCATGGCCTATGCCGACCTGCCACGATACCTTTTATTGCCGGAGGTCAGCGCCCTGCTCCACTACTTGCCCGACTGGTCACAGCACGCCCTGGTCTCCACGTTGTGGAATACCGGCGGGCGGATCAATGAAGTGCTGGCGTTGAAAAGGCGCGACTTCCGGCTTAACGGCGATTACCCGCACGTGGTGATCCGCACCGCCAAGCAGCGCCGCGCCGGCACCGGCCGTCCGGCCAAGGGAAAATCAGCCAACCGCGTGGTGCCTTTATCCGATCCGGGGTTTGTGGACGAGCTGCGCCGGCTGTTTGCCAGTACGCGCGAAAGGATTGAGACCGATGCGCAGACCGGCGAACGTCGTCCGCTCCCCATCTGGACGGCCACCGACAGAACCGTGCGAAACTGGCTAACCCGGGCTGTCGATGAGGCAAGACGTGACGGCGTGACGTTTTCGGTACCGGTCACGCCGCACGTCTTCCGGCACAGCTACGCCATGCACCACTGCTATCAGCATACGCCGCTGAAGGTGCTGCAGGCACTGCTCGGCCATGAGAAAGCGGAAAGTACGGAAGTGTATACGCGGGTGTTTGCGTTAGATATTGCGGCCAGTCAACAGATCACCTTCAGCATGCCTGAGTCCCAGGCCGTTAGCTTGCTGAAAGAAACGCATGTTTCAAGTGCCTTTTTGATGCAAAAATAACACCGTTAAGGCACAAATAAGGTTCCTTATTGGTACTATTTCGGCATACATATTTTTTGATTGGTCACACATTCTTTCAAAGAAGTGCAAGGATGAACGTGGGGAAGGATATAAAAGGAGAGATAAGCCTGGCTGGGTTTGTTCTGATCCAGTGAAGAATGAATGATAATTAAGGAGCCTTTTAAATACTATAAAAGCTCCTTATTGGTACTAAATTAGTGTCTTTTTAGCGTTATTCACCCAGCCCATTTTCGGCGTAGAAGGATAACGCATGGCGGATCATATTGAGCTTTGAGCGCTGGGTTTTCTCACACAGTGACTCCAGCTGGGTAAACTCAAACTCATTAAAGGGTACCCGGATAGCTTTATAGTCTCGCTTGGCATCTTTGGGCAGGCTGAGTTTCTGCGCCGGCATGCTTTCTGCGAGCGCGGCAAAAGCCTCAATTTTATCGGCATCGGCTGTTTGTGCCGCCCGTTCTCTGCGTTTTACCATTTCACAATCTCCTGTACCAGACATTGGATCTCACCGCGTGCTTTGCCGTTGTCCATCTCCACCACGCCCTTACCTTCTGACATGCAGTCGCGGTAGATTTTACGGTCCCGAATGATGGTATTCACCAGCTGGAGCACCGGATAATCCGTCAGATAGGTTTTTGCATCCTGAGTCTCATTCACGATCGGGTTGGTCGGCGCCATGGTCAGCAGCGCTTTGACCCGAAGTTTGGGATTGAGATCTAACGCCATCGTAATGATGTCCTGCAGTGCGGGCAGCGTATCCTGATCGGGTTGCGAGGGACGAAAAGGGACGATCAGCACGTCGGCGGCGCTCATACCGGTGCGCAGTTCCCGACTGTCGCGCCCTGCGGAATCCACCACGACATACTCATAGCGTTTGCTCAGGTCTGAGAGCGTTTCATGGATGTTGTCGAACTTCTGAATGCTGTGGATTTTTGTGAGGGAGGCGTTCTGGTTCCGGTCGCTGATCCAGTTAGAGGCCGTGCCCTGACGGTCGGCGTCGACCAGCATGACGTCCTTACCCTGTCTGGCGAGCTCGGCACAGATATTTGCCGCGGTGGTGGATTTTCCGCAGCCCCCTTTTTGGCTCCCAATAAGTATAATCATGGCACCGTCTCAGCATTATATTGATATCAAAGTGGTACCATTTTAACTCTTACTTCTATTCCTTACAATTCAAATGACGCTGTTACTTTTGACCTGCTCCCCGCCGGTTCGCCATTGAGTGGCCGTGATTGCCTGCGAGTCGGGCCAACGCGGCAACGTTGACTCATTCCGGCATCCGTTTGGATTTTTATCACCTAATCCCAGCTCTGATTAACACTGAAACTATGCCTAATATCAGAAGGTGGCCGCAGTACAACCAGTAGAACGTTTGCCGAGGTAAAAAGCGTTTTTCTGACCTTTGGATGTTATCCGTTAAAGTCAGCATAAAAAGCGGTAAACACAGCGTGGGAATGATGGCGAACACGACCACGTTGAGCAGTGATGCAGCCATTAAAGATGCGGCATTTAAACTGAACAGTGATAAAAGCCAAAGAAGTAATACTGACGTTCCTGGCGTGACGCTGGCGAACATCAGAACTGAGATCAACACAAAGGCAATGCCTGCTAACCCATAGCTGGCCAGTGAGAGCGGCCATACGAAGACTGCGATAAGCACAATGCTTTTCATCCAGCAATACTGCGTCCGGGGATAGACCCACGCGACCAGCTGGCTGCATACCGCAAAGACAAACAAAATGTTCAACGCGTACCAGGGCTGATGTCCGTAAAAGGCAAAGGCAAAGTAAGGCTGTGTAATGACCGCCCACTTCCATTGACGATTCGCCAGTTCCTGGGCACGGCCCGGCTGTTTCGCCATGTTGAACGCGAAGATAAGTGCAAACAGCGGCATGGCCATGCGACCAACGGCGTAGAGCGGTAAGCTCGAGGGCGACAACAGAATGTCATTCATATGGTCGATAAGCATGGCGGCCAGGGCCACGCATTTCAGCACATCCATGTTGAAGGGGGACATTCTTTCAAAGTAGCCAGGAACCGCCTCCACCTGCGTTAAAAGCATTTACTCAGCCTCTTTAAGAAGTTTTTTACAGACCCGGTTAACCGTGCTCAACGATGCGCCGCTAATTCGTGAAACGTCAGCTAGGCTACTGCCGTTCTTTCTTAGCGTCATGATCACCCTATGCAAATCTTCGTCAGCCCTGCGGCCGAGAAACTTCCCCTCGGCCTTGGCTTTATCAATCCCCTCACGTTGCCGGTGACGGCGGTCTTCATAGTCTTTACGTGATATCGCGGCCAACATGTCTAACATCATGCCGTTGATAGCCCGGAGCATAGCCCCCTGAAAATCACTTCCGCTCTTATCGGTTAATGCCATTTGGCTGGTGGGTAAATCTAAGCTCACGACAGCCACCTGCTTCGCGGTAATGATTGTTTTCAGCGCATCCCAGTCATCCTCTGATAAGCGGGATAACCGATCGACCTGTTCAATCAGGATGACGTCACCTTTATCTGCCTCATCCAGCATCCGCATGAGTTCGGGTCTTTGAAGCGAGGCACCGGACTCATTCTCGATGTACCAGGCGGCAATTCGGTAGCCGTTATCTTCAGCAAATGATTTCATCCGCTTTTGTGCCCGTTTAGCATCCTGGCTTTTTGTTGAAGCACGAAGATAACCGAAAATATACATATTTACCCCTCAATGTGTCATTAAGGTTATATCACAATGGTTGGTGTCATTTAGGTAGTGTCTTTAAGCAAATTTAGCTATGCTGGGTATGGTGTCTTTTGGGTATGCCGAGCCGATTTTTTACGTTTTATGGTAACCGTAGCGGACACTCAGCGGAATTCACGTAGCGTAATCAAATGTAAGGAGGCTTAATGTCTAATAGGAGCGAACAGAAGGCATTTACTCGTGCCGGATGAACATCTAAAAATTAACATCCTTCCCACTCCCCCCCGACTGAAAGATATTTCTATATCTCTACCAGATCGATTCAGATATGTTATTGCTGACTTAAAAAGACAGAAAAAATACATAAAGAAATAACGGAAATTGACTAACACGTGGCACTAAAATTTTTTGCAGGCTTAGCAGAGATTGTATCCGTGGGGCTTGATTTGAGGCCAAAAAAAAGGAAACAGGATGCTGAAGCAAAACACAACTTGCCATTGATTCCTAATCAACCATGTCAATTTGCATAACCTTAACAAGGTTATGCAAATGTTCCATATTTTCGAAGTAGTTATCTCTTATCCTTAAATTAAGGTTACTACCAGTAGTTTCACGTATCGTCGTTGCTAAAATATTCTTGAAGCATGTCACTAAAAAGCCAGCTTCTTGGCACAGAGCTGTCAAAGTAACACCAAGGGCATCATGAGTGCTGAAACTCTCACCCCAGATAAATTAACCGTTCTGCCGGAGCTAACGTCGGGTTTGAATGCTAATGGAGCGGAAACGTACGCTAAGATCGTTACTATATGATTATAATTCTATAAATCCCTAGCATGGTCGGTAATATTTATGTAGTTTTATTACCGGGTTTATTAACTCTGGAAGTGACGAAAAACGCTTGGCTACAGGGATCAACGAAAGAGTAAACAAAATGCTTCTTCTCTTTACTCATCTGAATTGCTCAGAAAAATACGCTCAGCGTACGATCTCGTGCGGTTGGGCTTTAAACCCCCAACTTTTGCTTTGCCACGGAAACTAAACTAAAACTGCAGCACTATTCATTAACATATGTAATGTTATAGGTAATAACAAACCATTAGTTTTCCTTCTTGCGGAAACCAATATTAATGATATGAAAAAAAGAATAACCATTGAGTTTATATCAGTATATTGTGTATGGAGTAGTGAAAATGTTATTGATGTAACACATGATGCAAAATATGGATTTTTAATCCATATTTGTAATGCGCTAAATAAGCCACCCCTAAAAGATATTTCCTCATACAATGGCACCATGAAAATCAAAGTTAATTGTGTTAACCAGTAAACATATCTAGGGAAAAGTTGAGGTTGATTACTCATTCCGATTAATTTATCTTGACCTAGTAGAAAAGGATAACCTAACTGAATGCACAGTATCGCTATGGAGTACACTATTAATTGTGAAAAACTAAAATTTCCAAGGCCAAATCCTGGTAACTTTTTAAATCGGTAAAAATAAAGTGGCACAATTATCATAAACTCTAATATAAAAAGGAATGGATAGAATAACCCATGACTAATCAATAGATTTCTATTAGGATAAAATAGAGGAATGCCTGTTATGATAAGCATCAATGCAAACAATGAAAAGCAATGTAGTGCCATTTTTTTCTGTTTCTTATTGCCAATCATTTTTTCTCTTAAAAATTGGGTGATTACTTATCTTGTCAAAAATAAAATTCACAAACTCTTTAATAATTCTTGTAAAGTTTAAGACATATAAGCAATAGGTTTCGTAAACCCCAAAATGTTAATAAGCTTATAATCGCATCTATGACGTGAGTTCCATAAGAATAAACTAATAAAGATGAGTTATTAACAATAACAATCGAGATTACAAAACCCAATATACTTAGGAATGCATTTTCTTTTTTACTTATCACTATTTACCATCCATTAACATGCCCCTTAATTATAAGGGGCAATTTTTTTACCAGTGGCATTGCCCGTTTACACTATTGCTATTACTGTCTCCACCGAAGGCACCACCTTGACTGCCATTACCACCAGCGCAAGATACACCTGTCATTAAACCGGCACTTGTAGCACCTACAATAACCCCTGGTGGCCCACCCGATATGCCAACAACTGCTCCAATAATGATATTCATTCCAACTTGATTTGCACAGGTATTTGGCGCACCACCACGGCTTGAGCCGCCACGGTTATTGGTGCGACTAGATGTATCATTTCCACTTCCACTGCCTGATACTTGGTCTAACATGCTAGGATCAATCAGCTTCATAACAACTACTTTGTTTTGTGAGACCCCATTATTAAAGAAATGTAAATTTATTTTTGTGATCAGAATCACTTTTTAATTAAAATTAAATTTTATATTGTTATAAGCATACCTATTATTTTGAATGATAGTTATGGATGTTTTTTATCATAACTTTAAAAATATTATTTAAGCAACTCATCTTTTTCTTGGGGTTTCCTTCAATATCACCTAAAACGTCTAGGAATGGGTAGCAACTAATTTATACTTCAGCAAGTTATACCGGAAACTATAAATACTTTTCCAGAAGCGTTATTCATCATACAGATCATTATTATCCAGATATATTACCCTGTCTGCCGACGCTATCGTCGTTTCTCGGTGAGCAATGATAATCCTTGTGATGTCTAGTGCTTTGATCGCGAGATTCACCATCGCCTCACTTTCCTTGTCCAGGGCGCTGGTAGCCTCATCTAAGAACAAGACTGCAGGTTTCTTGTAAATCGCCCGGGCTAGAAACAGTCGTTGTTTTTGCCCCCCTGATAACCCTTCTCCTAATTCACCGATCAGGGTTTCGTACCCCATGGGCATTTGCTTGATGACCTCATGCAGGTAGCTGGCTCGGGCGCAATCCTGCATCCAGGCTTCATCCACTTCATCAGCAAAGCCGCAGATATTCTCTCGGATGGAGCCGGAGAACAGCTTGTCATCCTGCATCACGCACGCGATCATTTTGTGGTAATTGTTGATACCCAACTGCTGAATATCGATTCCGTTCACCTCGACCCTGCCATTATCAGGATAAAACAGCCCACAAAGAACCTTCATCAGGGTGGTTTTGCCCGAACCGGACGGCCCAACAATAGCCACACTTTCACCAGGAGCGATAGTGATGTCCAGCCCGTTGAAAATGGGCGGAGACTGGCTGTCATAACGATAACTAAGCTCTCGCGTTGCAAGCGACATCGGCTGCAGGCGAGCCTCATAAGGGAGGTCAGGCTTACGGTTTTCCTGCGGATGCAGGGCAATATCGGCAATCCGCTCGTTGTGCAGGCTCATCATGCGCAATTGCAGTAAGAAATTGGTCAACGACCCAATTCTGTCGGAGAACTGTCCGCGAAAAACGCCAAACGCGACGAACATACCAATAGTCATTTGGTTATCGATCACGAGGCTGGTTCCCAACCATAAGATAACCACCTGATCACAGGCAGAGACAAAGGTGTTAATGCCGCCAAACAGCATGTCCATCTTAGTCACTCGGATCCCGGTATTGATGGTATCGATTTCCAGATTGAGCCAGTGGGCGCTCCGTCTTTCTGCTATCCCCTGCATTTTGACAGTCGCGATGCCGTAAAGGGTTTCCATGAAATATGAGCCGGCTCGGGCACTTCTGACTAAAGACTCCTCTGACAGTTGTCTGTAATAACCGTAGGTCAGCAGGCGAAGTAGCACATACAGGGCAGTGAAGGCTATAACTATCCAGGTTAATCCTCCCCCGTATAAAATCATCATCACAAGTACGCCGACCACCATGATAATGTCCATAATGGCGCCGACAATACTGGCCGTGAAGGTGCTGCGTAATGCATCCAATGAGCCAAATCGAGATTGAATATCCCCCAGTTTACGACGTTCAAAGTAGCCCAAGGGAAGTCTTAACAGATGGTTGAACAGCCCGGATTGCCACTGTACGTTAATGAGGGTAGCCATGACCAAGGAAGACCAGGCCCGCACCATGCTGACTGCTGACCGCAGTAGAATAAAAAACAGCAGCCCCGCGCAGATCAAGGTCAGCAGTCCGCGATCGCCAGCAGGGATCGCATGATCCATCACCAGTTGTGTACCCACCGGCATCACAAGGTTGATGGTTTCTATCACCAGTGACAGACAAAAAATCTTACCTAGCGTGGCTTTTAGCCCATGTACGCTGCCCATAAGCGTGCTAAGACTAAGCCGGTTTTGCACGGTGTCTGCTTTGAAAGCGGCTCCTGGCCAGGCCTCCATTGCCACGCCTGTGAAACTGTGCGACAACTCGGCCATCGTAATCGCTCTGCGGCCTCTTGCCGGGTCATGTATCACCACGTAATTACGCCTGACGTTTACCAGAACAACAAAATGGTTAAACTCCCAGTGCAGTATGCACGGCATTTTTAGTGCGCTAAGATCGTCGATATCCAGTGACAGAGGACGTGAGGATAAGCCAAGCTGTTCTGCTATGCCGGTTAATCCTGATAATGTGGTGCCCCGCGCGGAGAGGTTAAACTGCCGACGCAGAGCAATCAGGTCGATGTTTTTACCATAGTGGCCACAGATCATCGCCAGGCAAGCGAGGCCACACTCAGAAGACTCCGTTTGATGAACCAGCGGGACGCGTTGCCGAAGCCGGATGTCGAGTTTTCCGAGTAGTTTTTTGACAGAGAGCCTACTCATTGACCGGTCCCGACGCGCTGTTTTTCATGTCGTAGAACGGTGATAACATCCACTGATATATTTTCCTTTTTTCAAAAAATAGCGTGCTCTCGGCTTTCATGCCGTTTTCCAGGCTAAGGCGTTTACCATTATACCTAATGGCCTGCTTCTCGGGTCTGACGATAACTTTGTAGTAAGGGATTGTAGAAGTCAGTGCTGCTTTAGGCGCCCCCTGATAGGTCAGCATTTCCTGAGGGGACGCCGGTGCCTTGGAAATCACTGACACCGTGCCGGAAAACTGCCCAAATTTCTGCGAAGGGAAGGCTTCATAGCGAATGTTGACCCGGTCCCCTGGGGAAATATAGGGAATAGCATCATTGGGTACCCAAACTACCAGAGAGTAGTGATCAATGCTGGGCGGTATCACCTGCAGCAAGCTGTCGCCGACGTTGACCATTTGTCCTACGGTGACGCTAAGGGAGTCGACACGGCCGTCAACCAGAGCACGGACAATGATGTTGCCTCCGGCATCAATATTCACCAGCTCTTTTTGCAGTTCGTAGCGCTGCAGTTCCATCTGATAAATTTGGTTATCAAACTCTGAGGCTTGTGTGTGGATTTGACTTTCCAGCGCGGTGATCTGTAGGGCGTTTTGCTCGTTTTGGGCTGAAAGACCCAACAGATTATTCTGCTGTTGATAATAAAGTGCCACTTGATTAGTTAGCTGATCCTTATTAATAAGCCCCTTCGTCTGATAACGCCGGTAATTTTCCATATTATCTTTCATAATACGAAGCCCTTCCTCAGCGCGCCTGAGTATGTCTGTGGAACGCTGGAGAGCAGCGGTATATTGTGATTTCTGTTTCTCCAACATCCCGACCGTGTCTTTTTTACTGCTTTCCAGCCGGCTGATAATTTGTGCAATGCGCTCCAGCTGGTCCTCGATATCCCGGCGTTGATTATCGCTGACAACGCCGCTGCGTGTGCTTTTGCTCACATCAATCTGATATATAGGCGTGCCTCTTTTGATAACCTGTCCCTCAGTCACAAATTCTTTGACGATCACCCCCTGAACCCCAGAATAAACGTTAGCCACGCGCGGATATGTACTAATCTCTCCGGTGACATTGACTCTGCGGGTGTAGTTTACAGTGATAATAAAGGTCAGGAAGGCTGTAATAAAGATGAGGCATAAGGAGGCGGTAACCCAAAGGGGAATTCCGGGCAGGAGAAGCGCTCTACCACGCCATTTCATTTTCTGATTATCGATCGCTTCCTGGCGAAACACGGTCTGTACGTCCTTATCGAGTGGGTAAGTGATGCATCACCTTCATTATTACATAACTTTACGTTGCTACAACAAATGTTATTTTAAAAGCCCATTTAACGTCTCATACTGAAATTTACTTATGCAGGAGCATGTAAATCCTCAATGCTTGCCATTCTGGCCAGACATTTTATCTCTTTCAACCTCTGCGAACTTGGTCGCAAATGAGATCCAATCTTGGGTCATCACGTAGAATCGGGCTATATCCAGTCCAGAATGGTATCACTGTTATGTTTGATGTCCTTTGCCACCGAACATACGTCGGGTTAGGATAAACTCAGTGAATTAATATTCTAATACATTTCAGAAGCTTATAAAAAAAATAAACCTTGTCATATTGTTTACGCGCAAATCGACAAATACAAAAGAAAATGGATTTTGACAAAATTTTAAAAAACCGAAACGAAATGTAACTAAATATTTATAAACTGACAAAAAGCTTACTTTTGGCGTATAACTACTTTGGACATTTTGATGACGAGGTTTACGAAAAGAGAAAGCTATCACAGTACAGACGTGTTTTTGCTTTGTATTTCATTCTTTATATGGAATGGATATGTGTATTCGTAAAAAGCTAAAAAAGGGTTATAGACTTTCTCCTGTTGCAAGTGTCCGCATCACTGCTAAAGATTTTTTTGGTGGAGACCAAATCTATAGTAGAAAACAATCTAATCATAACGAGGGTAAAAAATGATAAAAGAACTTTCTCAATCTGAATTAGCTTTAGTCGCAGGCGGAAATGCTAACTCTAATTACGAAGGCGGCAGTAGTCGAAACAACCAACGCAATCAATCTTCTTGGAGCCATATGGCTCAAAATGCGCCTGCTCATATTTACGGTGGTCCTGGAACGGTTGAGTGCGCAAATGGGGTTTTTGGTGCTCTGGCAAAAGGTTTTCCTAACGCAGGGAAAATGGCGGTGGGTGTGGCTAAAAATGCAAGTAAATGCCTGTCCGATAATGGCGGTCGCGGCGGCGCTTTTGGCGGCGACTCCAATGCTAACAGTGTTAATGGTCAATGCCATTGGTAAAGGCTGGTGAATAGTCTTTATTAAGCTAATTTACCCTAAAGTGATAATCACTTTAGGGTAATTAAGAGCATTTTGCTCAAAAACTGTGAAAAGGCTTACTGCAACGTTAAACTCAAAAAGTTCATGTATGAGTGTAAAATGACAGGATAAAGAAGCCCGCCAGTGCGTATACTTATGTAATAAAGCAACAATCCAGAAATAAAAATATTCAACTGTTGATAGATTTCGTAAGAGTTGAAATGAAATGCACAGAAAACAAACGTAGTTACTAAACAACTCACCAGCCTGTTGTTATTGGATTTCAAATTAATAACACCCAATATAAATCCTCTAAAAAAAACCTCCTCATATAATGGGGCAATAAAGACTAGCACGATGAAGAGGGGGATAGTAACAGGAGTGCTATCATACCCAGACCGCTCGCTGTGGATATGAATTAACTCTGAGGCTACAAAGCAAAATAGCAGTAAAATTAAAAGTGTAATGACATTGCTTTGGGAGGCCGAAAAACTAAAGTTAATGCCGTTTATTTTTTTTGAAAAATTTTTATAAATGTACGTGGAAAGAGATAGTTGACAAATCAGCATAAATATTATTGCGTCGTCAAACCCAACTTGAAAATAACTCGTTAGAATATAAGGAGAGATGGTAAACAATAGGTAAAAAAATATTATAACCAATGGTTTTTTTTTAATTTTGGGTATTTCTGAGGCGTCGCCTATCATTTTTCAGCCCTAAAAAACTGCATTGTCAGCATTACTGATTCAGACAGGTTGAATGATTTAAATCATCGTTAATTAATCTATAAAAGCCATTTTAAAATGGCTTTTATAGGGAAATACGGAGTCAAACGCTATCTTTATGATTTGAATTGGTTTTTTCTGCGATCCACGATCCAGCTTTGAGCATAAAACATACCAGAAGCAAGCTGCCGACAAGACTTAAGAGAGGATGAGCCGTATACTGGCTTCCTAAAGGATTAAGTGGGGAGTAGTGTATGACTAACAAAGACAATATCAAACCTGCTAACACAAACATAAACTTTTTCATGATCCTCACCTTTTCAATTTTAAAATTAATATAACAAGCATGTTTTATGGTCATTTTAGTACGAAGGCGCTTGTAATGGTTACGCTAAATACCGAGCCATTTTAAAATTCCTAACTAGCATCAGATAGTAGCTCATACCATTTTAAGTTTCAAAAAAGCCTCACATTATGAGAAATTATAACCTCATTAGGCTTCAAAATCCAGTAAGGCGTTGGTTAAAATATTATAATATCTCCCTCTCAATCATGAAGTTAACAGATCCCCATAGCCATATTGTATGGGTTGCAATTCTTTCCTAAACAGCCTTCCCTGCGCAAAAGAATATGAATGCGCGGGCAACCATAGCGGATCCGTGTCTCCGCAATTTCTCTATATCCGGTGAGTCAGGGCCCTGTCATCACGACAACTGCGATAGAGGTATACCGTGCGACTCTGCATCATTAAACGGCAACCACGACGCAGCCCGATACGATAGGCGTCCAGCAGGTAAGTCACAGCTTCACGCTTCTGAATGGGCCTCAGAACTTTTTTCGAATGACATCCTGGAGCATTTCCTTATCCAGACTGAGGTCCGCCACCAGATGCTTAAGCTGTTGTTTTTCGTCCTCAAGCTGCCGTAAACGGTGCAGTTCTGTTACGCCCATACCGCCAAATTTTTTCTTCCAGTTATAAAAAGTGGCTTCAGAAATACCCATCTTTCTGCACACTTCTTCCACCCGAGTGCCTGTTTCGGCCTGTTTAAGGGCGAATGCTATCTGTTCTTCGGTATAACGGGTCTTTTTCATGGTTGATATGCCTCTCAGTGAGATGAAAGAAAGACCGGATACTTTAGTTTAGGCTGGCACTGTTTTCAGGGAGGAGATCACTTTAGTACTTAACTAATTGATTCAGCCTGGAGCGCTTTTCTTTATTCATATGTTATCCACTTTTCCACAGGTTAGATCCAATAATAAGATCCTATATAGATCATCTAATAGATCAAAAGAGATCCCCACTCCTCTGTAAGCCACGTTCTACAAGGGCTTAATAGGCATTGCTAACCACTATGAGAAGTAAACTAACCGCTATACTGAGCATAATAACCACTATGAAAGGTAAATTAACTTCGCTGGTGAGGAAGTTAAAACCACTACAGTGAGTAAATCTGCAATCGAGCTGTGGACAGTGTTCTTAGAAATGACTTTGATAAGTCGCTGAAACCTAGAAATAATCCTCAAGGTGATTGATGTGGTCAAAATAATGCTCACAGTTTAATCACAGAGTGGGTTCTCGGTTGTTATCACTGCGTGGATCTTTATCGATAAACTTAAAGCTCTGTTTTTAAAGTTATCCTATGCTTCGATCCAATAATAAGATCCTTATAGAACCTATAAGACCCAAAGAGATCCCCGATCCTCTGCAGGCCTTGCGGTATCTGGGTAAAATGAAGATAGTTAACCGCTGTAGTCAGTAAAACAACCACTGTGAAAAGCAAACTAACCACTATGACCTGTGGTAAAACCGCTATAGTGAGTGTTAGTATCCACTGTATTGTGTATTACGAGTCTCTTATCCACATTCCTTGTGAGAGCTGATAATGTCTGAAAATGAGCCTAAAAACATAGAGATAGCAAAGGCTTTCTCTGAAACCGATAAGCGAACGGGTGAACTTGTTACTCTGGTTCCTAACAGCAATAACACTGTTCAGCCTGTAGCATTGATGCGGTTGGGCTTATTTGTACCCACTTTGAAGTCTACTGCCCGCGGCCGTAAGGGTCAGATGAACTCAATGGATGTCACTTCTGAGCTGAAGCAGCTTTCGATCGTGAAGTCTGAAGGATATGAGAACATTAAGATCACCGGTGCACGGCTTGATATGGACAACGATTTCAAGACCTGGGTTGGGATCATCCATGCTTTTGCCAAGCATAAGGTCCTGGGAGACTCTGTATACCTGCCTTTTGTTGAGTTCGCTAAATTATGTGGTATTCCCTCAGCACGCTCCTCAGCGAAGCTCAGGGCGCGTCTGGAAGCCTCTCTTGAGCGTATCGCAACTAACACCTTGTCTTTTTCGAATAAAGAGGGGGACTATTACGTTACCCACCTCGTTCAGTCAGCAAAATACAGCCCGAAGAAGGATGCCGTAGAACTGCAGGCAGATCCGAAGATTTTTGAACTGTATCAGTTTGATAAAAAAGTTCTTCTCCAGCTTCGTGCGATCAATGAACTCTCCCGCAAAGAGTCTGCTCAGGCCCTCTATACTTTCATCGAAAGTCTTCCGACAGATCCCGCTCCGATTTCCATGTCTCGCCTGCGCGCTCGTCTTAATCTGACATCCCGAGCCATCACACAGAACGCAACTGTTCGTAAGGCGATGGAACAACTTAAGGCTATCGGCTATCTCGATTATACGGAGGTTAAACGTGGTAAAGCTGTATACTTCTGTATCCACTACAGGCGGCCAAAATTGAGGCCGGCTCAGATCCCTACTGGTATTAGTGACGATGTGTACGATGTCCTGGACGAGGAACATATCATTGATGTCCCCGCTGAGAAGGATAGCGATTCAACAGAGCCGCGTGAGATGGTCATGCTGACCAAAGAAGAGCTTGAGTTACTTGAACAACTTCGCCAGTCCAAAAGATAGTTTCAACCCCCTCATATTCCCTGTGGCCTCAAGTCTGCTGGAAGTTTTTAGCAGGGTTTTTTCCTTTAACCACTGTGGTATGCAAGCCAACCACTGTAGTGAGCAGACTATCCACTGCAAACAGCAAGCCGGGCATTATAAAATTCAGCTAACCACTATTATCAGTAATATCTACTCCCTGTAGTGGTTATTTACTTGTTTCGACCTTACCCCCCTAGTAGTCACTAACCCGCAACCCTATATAGCCTCTGAGTCAGTGGTTGCTAACTTATTACGTTCTCTCGCTATTTGCTCTCTATAGTGGTTATTACTCATCATAGTGGCTGTTACTGATTACAGTGGTTTTCTACACACTCTAGTGGATATCACTCGCTGTAGTGGTTTCTACTTACCATAGTGGATATATGTGCCGACTCAAAGAGAATGCTCTCTATAGTGGATGTATCGAATATCTAATTTATTTAGGTAAAAGATTGTTGTAGAGGGATTTGAGACACTGTCACTTCTGCTTTGATACTCGTGAAACACTCCTTATAAGATCCCTTAGGCACTGTGCGCTGACACTTATCCTCAAAACGGTTTATCCACTATTTTGGGCGCTTAGTCGTGCCGCTATTTGAAATCCTCTAAGCATGTGTACCGTCTATACTTATCATTCTAACTGAGGGCTCTTTATGTATGTTTGGACGATTTACCCAGTATGAACCGCGTTCTCACTATATCGATGTGCTTTCCCCTGATAGAGAATTCGCAGGCGGCATCGATGACATTCCGATTGGCCGTTATAACGTCGCTCCCGGGAAGCGCGTGCTCATACTCAATCAACGAGATGATAAAATTTTTCTCGATCCTGTCCACAACAAGCATCGAACCTTCGTAAATGCCCGCATCAACCATACTCATCCCTGTGGCCATCACAAAGTAAGTGGCGGCTGGATGATTTATACAGAGCTCGTTTAAGTCAATGCCCTTCTCAATATAATCCTGAGCCGGCGAGGGAAATCCAGCCTGAACTTTATCTTGAAAGAAAGGGGTCAGCAGCTTCAAAGGCTCAGGTGTTGGGTAAAAGACATTCATGATTGATACTCACTAAATACTGTTTATACATGGGTCTTCCCCGCTCATGGTGGGTTCACGGATATGTTTTGATCGACCCTGTCTTTTTCAGTTAAGTTATTAGTCCAACTTTCGCTGGAGAAGAACAATGATCGTAAGGACATGGCATGGATGTGTACCGCTTGAACACGCTGAGGGTTTCGATGCACATCTTGATTTAACTGGTGTGAGACATTCTAAGGGGATTGAGGGTAACAAAGGTGCTTTTGTAAAAAGAGTTACTCAAGGAAGCTGGGAACATTTTTTCCTTGCAACATATTGGGAAGATATTGAGGCGGTTAAGGCTTTCGCGGGTAACGACTACCATGTGGCTGTCAACTATCTCGACGATGATAAATTTCGCTTATTGTCTGATCCATATGTTTTCCAGCATGAAGTAGAAGTTATTCATCCACTTTGAGTAAATTAATAAGCAGCCTAGTTTTGGTTGCTTATTCCGATCGTTCAATACCTCATATTTAACTTTCCATAGTGGTACAGCACGCCCAGTTTGAACCGTTCTTTATTCCTGAAGCCTCTTGATTTGACCCTGAGTAGCCGTATTTTACTGTTCAGAGACTCCGCATTGCCGCTCGATACCCGGTTTTTCATTGCATTCAGGATGCCGTAAAGGCGCTTTGCCACCATGCGGGCAACGCTGGCCATGAGCGGAATCCCGGTATCTTTGGCCATAGTCATCCATTCTTGCCAATGTTTACGACTATGGTCGTCACAGCGGCGATGCCACAGATCGCGTGCAAGCTCCTTCATTACCCAACACTGGCTCGTTTGGGGTAACACCAGCCGGGCAACTTCTAACCTCTCAGCCCTACGCCCGTGGCGATTTTGTTTGCTGTAAAACCACAGATAGCGAGAGGGTGGGCACCTTTTCGGTCTGACGACGGGATTTATTTCATCTCAGCCTAGCGGGTTTTATCAATGACGGCGCACAGCATTTTTGCCACATGAAAGTGATCGAAGGCGATTTTATCCACGGCCTTGGGGAGATGGATGCGGGCTGCACTGATGTAGGCCATGTTCATGTCCATCGACAGCGTTTTTATCTCATCAAGCTGGTGATATCTAAGGCTGCGAAGATAACTGGCAAGGCTCTCTACACTGCGATCATCTGTCAGGTTCAAGGCCCGCCCCTGCCGGTCAGAGATAACAGTGACGTACTGGTGTCCTTTCTTGAAGCCGACTTCATCCACGGTGCTAACTTTCAGCCGTGCGAGAACAAAGGCTTCGAACAGCAAAGTGTAGCGACTACCTGGTCCTGCCTAGGGAACCGGCAGAGTTTGGCAACCGTGATCAGAGCAGTCAACGCGGGGTACATCCGCCTCAACCAGGGTGGTGAACTGACAGGTATCGAGATGACGCCATTTACGACGTTGGTGATCATTATGGAGCAGGATTTACCGCAGGTTGGACAGGTCAATTGTGTGTGCTCAGCAATGCCGACAATGACCGTCACTGAACCAGATTGTTCATCAAGAAAAAGGGATTGTATCTGCCACGGTGCGGACAGGTTAAGGATATGGGCATAGAGGGATTTTTCGTCCATGAAAGCGCTCCAAGTTGATTAGCTACTTAGAAGATTTACACATTCTTCTGGCACCCAACCAGACTCTCTTGTGTGTTTGAGCGCCCAGTACCAGCTGTTCAGAGACTTGATGACAGTAATTTTCTCGTTGCAGCTGACTGATAATTCATGCGCGGTGTAATTTCCAAGACACATAACTTCATTGGAGCTGAGGGGGAAAATATTTGTTGGGGAGCCCATCCGGCTTTTCCTGAGGGGAGTGTTATCCATACCCATCCAGGATACTCAAGGTCACAATGGATGATAACGGCAGTATCATTCTTCGTTATCGAAATGGGGTCAGGAAAAGCAGAAGTGTAATTTCTGATGACAACAGCAGCATTTTTCAAGTGGCATCTCCCATTGTTTGGTGAACAACCAAAATCCTACAACACCACCACAGGGTAAGACCCTTACGCATACAGTATAATCATGGGTTCTTTAGCTTGTGAAGGGCTTATGCTTAGAAAAGTCTTAGGCTCCTGATCAGCAAGGAAACAAAAATTTCCCCCCCTACTCCTCCAGTTCCCAACGTTTCTTATGCCTTACTTTAAATATGTCTGGAATATGACGGAGCGTTTTCTTACTGATGGAGTCATGGGGGATTAAATGGAAGCGGTATTTCTTACGCATGCATACGGAGGGTTCTTGTTGATGAAATGTAGAACTTGATGCTGGGAAGCACTCTCTGCCGGCAATGTTCTGGTTAGAATCTCGCGGTTCGACTTAATTTACTCTAAGCCCACAGTATGCGGTTAGGGCTCAGGTCGGCAATTGGGTTATGGTTAACTACATGTTTATAAAGGCTAAAATTTATTTTCTTGCGAAGTTACGCCGTAACTATTGTTTATTGAAGGAAAAATCCATATGAATAAGTATTACTTCATACATGATAATTACTCGATAATACTTCACATATATATTTTATGAGTTATCATTTAGGAAATGCTACTTTCGATATCACAGGTGACAAATGATCACGATTATTGGATGCAATAAAGGCGGTGCTGCAAAAACAACAACGGCCATCAATCTGGCGGTTGGTCTGGCTCTTCGTGGAGAGGACGTTTGTCTCGTCGATGCTGATGTTCAGCGTTCTGCTTCAAGATGGTATGCAGAGCGCGAAGCCTCAGGCATCACTCCATCCATTACCCTGATTGAGAAACGAGACAACATTTCCCAAACGCTGAGAAGCCTGGATGAAAAGTTTGCTCATGTCATCGTGGACGTTGCGGGACGCAATAGCCGGGAGTTGATCACAGGGGGTACCGTTGCCCATCAGATTATCGCGCCCCACCAGTGTTCACAGTTAGACCTGGATACTATGGTTGAACTGCAGCAGCAGCTGGAAAGTATGCGCGATTTGAATCCTGAGCTTAAGGCCTACTGCTATCAAAGTATGGCAACGACTAACCCGCTGTTGCAGGGTAACGAACGACATGAGTTTCTGGAGTATGTGCGTGAGTTTGAAGGGCTCATTCCTTTGACCTCCACAGCATGTTACCGGAAGGTTTACCGTGATGTTATGTCAGAAGGTAAATCTGTACTCGAGACATCTAACGAAAAAGCCAAGGCAGAAGTTCTGGCATTGCTGAATGAGGTATTTTGATGGCCTTAAAAAAACCCCCATTTTCAAATCGCCGAGTCGTAACAGAAGCTGAAGCTGACGCTCTGGCTAACAGACTGGCCGACCGCCCTTATGGTGACGAAAAAGTTGTTGCTGAACCTGCTCAGGAAATTCTGACAAGGACAACTATCTCTTTACCTCAGAACACGCTGCGAGAGATTGAAGATCTTGCCCTGCATAATAAGCGTAATGGTATTAGCCCGAAAAGCGTAAGTGCAATCATTCGTGATGCCCTGGATACTTACCTTAAAAAAGTTTGATACCAAGCAGCATTGGTAACCAAGCGGCTACCAATGCTGTTTTGAATAATCTCATACATTTCCTTAGCCACCGTGTTCCTTACTGCCTTCTCTCCTTTCCAACGTCTCCCATTGAGCTCAACGTTCCAAGAACACTCTCAATCCAGGGTCTCCGGTTAATTACTCAGTGGGTTTAATCATTATTAGATGATAAGTATTAAGTAGTAAGTCACACTTAACACCGCCCTACTATGGCTTTGGTTACTTATGAAATACTAAGTATGAAATGTGAAATGTGTTTTTGTGGGTTTTAAGCTCAGGCATAACAAACTATGTGACTGAATAAATGATGTTTCATACTTCATGCTTCATGCTTCATGCTTCATGCTTCATACTTCATAAGTGACAAATTCTATCGATTACTGCACCTCTCTCAAAAACGTTGAAGGCATGCCAGTCTTTGTATGATTTACTCAGGGCGTATGTCACAACGCATAAGTGTGAAGTATTGGTTATTACTTGAATAAGCTTTTTATTGTTTTTACGCTATGCACTATTCGTATCTATGCAATGTGAATTATTACATCATACTTCCTAACTCCTAACTCCTAACTCCTAACTCCTAACTCCTAACTCCTAACTCCTAACTCCTAACTCCTAACTCCTAACTCCTAACTCCTAACTCCTAACTCCTAACTCCTAACTCCTAACTCCTAACT
>NZ_JAFMOX010000037.1 GCF_019049655.1 Rahnella rivi | reverse complement strand
ATCATCAACAAATCATTAAAATGAATCATATAAATATAAACAATTATTCAGATTTATATATTAGAGTAAAAAACATCCCAAGGCTAAATAGACAACTCCGCACCTACTATTCAATACATAAAACACTTGATAGAATCCGATTCCTGCAGGACTTTCATTAATAAGTTTTGTGTATGAATTGATGGAGCCTGTAGCCCTCACCTTCAATATTTTATTTATGAATGGATGCTGAAAATGAAAATGAAATACAAAGCTATTGTTAGCGGATTACTTCTGGCGTTAGCTGGAAACAGCTACGCGATTGACGGAAGAATTAACTTCACGGGTGAAATCATTAAAACTGCTTGTGTGATTAACGGCGGCGCTGATAAAGATATTGAGTTAGGTCATTATTCAGCAGCTCAGTTCCGCAATGCGGGTGACACATCCCCGCAACTTGTTGATGTTATACTTCCTCTCACTAACTGCCCGGTCACAAGCACAATACCAAACTTCCGTGTTTGGTTAGAGGCTCCGGCAGTAGACCCTAGTCATCCTAATTTAATTCAGGTAGGAAAAGGGGTTGTCTCTGCTGATATCGCCAAGGGTGTTGGTATAGAAATTATTGATGCAGCCAGCGGTTCCATTATGCCCTTAAATAGACTTTCTGATATTGAATACCCTATCACTGGCACAAGCATGAATATCAACTGGAAGGCATACTATCGTTCGTATGTCGATACTGTAGATATCGAGGAGGGCCTTGCAGAAGCCAGTGTAGACATCACTCTCGACTACCGATAAAAGAATTAACTCGCCAGGTTTCTGGCGAGTTTTCCCCAAAAGGACTTACTCCATATACTAACTGGATTTAATGATCTCATGCGTAAAATAATCATACCTTTAATGAAAATATCGCTAATTTTTATTTTTTCCATTCAGCAAAGTTATGGCGGTGGGATTTTAATTGGGCGTACACGCGTGATAT
Source organism: Rahnella rivi (assembly GCF_019049655.1). GTDB lineage: Bacteria > Pseudomonadota > Gammaproteobacteria > Enterobacterales > Enterobacteriaceae > Rahnella > Rahnella rivi. The sequence goes on along the minus strand of NZ_JAFMOX010000037.1, from coordinate 35,970 downwards.
ACAATGCTGAGAAAAAAGAAGCCTCACTCCCATTAAGTAATAATTCCGATAACAAACCCTTTTTAATCCAGTCATGGATAGAAAATAGTGATGGGAAAACCCGCGCCCCCTTTGCGCTTACCCCACCCCTCTTTCGTCTGAACGAACATGAAGAAAACAACCTGCGTATTTCATATACGGGTACCGAATTACCTCAGGACAGAGAATCTGTATTTTATATCAACATCCGTGCCATTCCCTCTACTCCTAAAAATGACACAAGTGAATTGATCCTGGTGGTTAAAACACGAATCAAGTTGTTTTATCGTCCGGAAAAAATCGAAGGAAGAGCTTCTGATGCTTACAAAACGCTCATATTCTCAAGAACTCAAGGTCAACTGCATATTAGAAACCCTTCTTCTTATTACGTTGTTTTAAGTTATCTGACATTAGGAAACTCATTACTTAAAGATACTGACATGATCCCACCAGACAGCGAGATCACAGTAAAATTGCCTGATAACAATACCGGTAATACTGTTGAATGGAGAGCAATAAATGATTATGGCGGTGATACGCCCCCAATCAAACACGCACTTTAATTAACATTTTAATTATTCACCAGGAAGCGTTTTGAGACGTCAGGGACAGCCGCCATGGATGATTATCCGTATACGAATAAGGCGAAGGAGCTCATTTATCGACTTCGTTTGCAGCATCATTTTTTGACACTATGTTTTGCACCCGCAATCAGCCTGACGATAAGTTCGGCGCTGGCACAGGAGGTTTATTTCGATCCTCAGCTGCTTGAACATCATGGACAGCCTGCTGATAAAGTAGATCTTTCGGTTTTTTCTCTGAGTGATAAAGCACAAGTTCCTGGTGTGTATAACACCAAGATTTTTGTTAACCAACAGGAGATGTCTGAACAAAACATTTCCTATGTCCAGATGCCTGATGGCTCACTGAAAGCAAATATTACGCCTGATTTACTGCGTGCCTTGAATATTCGCGTGGATGCTTTCCCTGCTTTAGCCAACCATAAACCGGATGCCCCTCTTAACTCACTGGCGTCATACATTCCTGCCGCCGAAGCAAAATTCGATTTTAACCGTATGCGTCTGGATTTGAGCATTCCCCAGGCTGCGTTGAATCAGCAAGCTCACGGGTATGTTGACCCAAAAAGATGGGATGACGGAGTGTCGGTTTTGTTTTCCAATTATTCTTTTTCAGGCTCCCAGCGTCATAATAAAAATGGCAGTGATGACGCAAGCCAGTACCTTAATATGCAAAACGGTTTGAACCTGGGTCCATGGCGTTTACGTAATTACAGTACTTACAGCAGCGGGGACAATGAACAAAGCTGGGATGCCATATCTACCTATGCAGAACGTGATATTAAGAGCCTGAAATCCCAGTTTTTATTGGGGGAAAGCTCAACGTCTGGTGACTTATTTCCCAGCCTGCCATTTACGGGTGTTCAGTTAGCGTCTGATGACAACATGCTGCCCGACAGTCAACGCGGTTTTGCACCCACCATTCGAGGTATTGCCAATTCCAATGCTGAGGTCACTGTCCGTCAGGATGGTTACATTATCTATCAAAGTTACGTTTCGCCGGGTGCATTCGAGATCAATGACCTTTATCCCTCCTCTTTTAGCGGGGAGTTACAAGTCACTGTTAAAGAAGCAGATGGAACGGAACGCAGGTTTAATCAGCCTTTCTCCGCTGTACCCGTTATGCAACGCCCTGGAAGATTTAAATACAGTGGCACACTCGGAAGATATCGTTCGAATGAGAATGGAGATAAAGAACCTAACTTTGCCCAAGGCACAGCGATTTACGGTATCTCTAATGAAATAACTGCCTATGCCGGCACTCTGCTTTCCTCTGACTATGTATCAGGCCTTGCCGGAATAGGGTTTAGTCTGCTTAATTTAGGCTCAGTGTCTGTCGATATTACCCAGGCTCAAACCACACTGGACAACAATGAAAATAGTAGTGGTCAGTCTTATCGAGCCCAATATTCAAAAAATATCGAAACAACAAATACCAATTTCTCCGTTGCCAGTTACCGGTATTCGACGAGCGGATTCTACGATTTTGATGAAGCCAATCAATCGCTGGATGATGCAGTGCAAAATGGTCACAAACGCAGTAAATATCAACTCAGTGTCAACCAGTCACTTTGGGAGGGTGCCAGCTTTTACGCCTCAGCCTATCAGCAGGATTACTGGCGAGACACTAATAAAGAGAAAAATATCACGGTTGGAATGAGTTCAAGTTTTTATAGCATCAGCTATAACCTCTCGTATTCATATAGCCGGGTAAAAGATGAAGAAGATGACCAGCAGATTGCACTTAACATTCGTGTGCCCTTAAGTCGCTGGTTGCCACAAAGTTGGGCGACCTATAATGCTACCCATCAAAAGGGCGACAGTACTCGTCAGCAATTAGGCATGAGCGGCAGAGCTTTAGATGATTATCGCCTCAGCTATTCTGTTTTACAGAGCCATACCAATCAGGGCGGTACAGACAACACAAACCTGAACGCGACTTATCGTTCACCGTACGGGATTTTAAATACCGGGTATTATTATGATAATACTTCTCAACAAATAAGTTATGGGATCTCGGGTGGAATAGTTGGGCACAACCATGGCGTTACGCTTTCCCAACCATTAAGCGAGACTTTTGCTCTGATCGACACCAACGGTGCGAGTGGGGCCAGAGTTCAAAATATTCCTGGCCTGGAAACGAATTGGCGCGGTTATGCCGTTGTTCCCTATCTCACCGCATACTCAGAAAACCGGATCGATCTTGATACCACAACACTTCCCAAAGACGTCGATGTCACGAAATCTTCCGAAATGGTTATACCCAATAAAGGGGCGATGGTTGTTGCTCACTTCGATGCACGAATTGGTGTCCGTGTACTTATTAAGTTGCTCCGTTTAGATGGTGCGCCTGTACCTTTCGGGGCTGTCGCGGTGAATGAGGATCAAACGTTAGAGAATATCGTCGATGAAGGTGGGATCCTTTATTTATCCGGAGTTAAAACTAACGTACCTGTAGATTTTAAGGTGAAATGGGGCATGGCTAAAAATCAGCAATGTAAAGCGACGGTGAATCTAAAACCTTCGCCTGTTTCAGTTCAGACTATTACTGCCTCATGTATTTAGGAAAAAAAATGAATAATAAATCTCATTTCAAAACACACATATTGGCAGTATTGGGCTTTACCCTGTCATGGATTTATCCCGCACATGTATTTGCCGGAGATGCCGTTATCTGCGAGCCCCTTAATGGTGGGGCAAATAGTTACGAAAATAACTTACTGCATGATTTAAAAAGTGTTGAAAATAAAAAGACATTTACGTTCGAAGAAACGCTGAACGGGGGGCAACAAAGCTATCAGATAGCTTGTAACTGTACTGATAGTGATGCAGCAAGTTCAAGCGGAGTACAGATTATATACAGCTTAAGAACATCATTACCAGCCGGACACGCCATAAATTATTATAAAATAAATGATCATGTGGACCTCATGACTCAAATTTCCATTCCTAATAATAATTATATTACTGTCCCCACGACCAATGCAGTCATTGATAAAACACTGCATCGGGATAAAACTAACACAGGTGTATGCAGGCAACATAACACGCACGATACATTCACAACCGGATCTCAGGGGAAATTAAACTTCTACATTACTATGCCTTTTGTGGGTGAAATAAATATCCCACACACTGAAATTGCCCGCGTGTATGCGTCCGCTGCCACATCAGCTAACCCGAACCCTATTTTAGGTACGCCGGTGGCTATTCTGTACCTTAGCGGGACACTGACAGTACCGCAAAGTTGCGAAATAAATGAAGGTGAAATTATTTCCGTCAATTTCGGCGCCATTCAGGCCAGTAAGTTCGTCACTAAAAATGGCCGACCAGATAATTATCGCCCGGTTAACTTTGACATCAGATATAACTGCACAAAGAACGGATTACCCGTGATACCCGCGGGCAATAAATTAACCATGATCCTTGAAGGTCAGGATGTTCAAGATCAGTATTATCTGGTTGCACGGCGTCGCCCTTCCGATAACAAAGCAGATATAGGCATTATGATCGAAAATACGGGGACATATATCCCTTTTACTATGGGCGTTCTTGCGATCAATCAGACCGGGCAGGGGAAACTGTCGCTCGAAGCCATTCCCATAAACCTGGTCGGCGGTGAACTCGACACAGGTCCCTTCCAGGCGACGGCCACGCTTAAAATCGATATCAGATAATTTTCAGGCAGCCATTGCGCTGCCCGAATTTCACCGCTAATTCACAATCTCAATACTCACCAACCGGCTGTCCGCGCGTCCGCGATCGTCTACGGCGCGGATGCGGTATTGCCCGTTATTGATAGGCTGCCAGTTAATGGCGGATTTGCTTGCGGAGCTGCCGAGATAGATATCATCGACAAACCAGTAGACGGTTTTACTGTCCGCGTCAGTGACCGCGTTGAACGAAATCCGGTCGCGCCCCTGCTGGGATTGCCGCAAGGTATACGTCGTGTTTTTAAGCGGCGAGGTAATACGTGGCGGGTTACCACTGACGTCCACGCCGTTATCTTTGCAGTGACTCACCGGCGGTTTGCGCTTAGGTAAACCGGCTTGTGCAAACACGTTAGCCAGGTCCGATGGCCAGAACTCAAACACTTCAGTACGGGTTTCGTCCTCATCAAAGGGCGGACACGCCACGTCACCAGTCAGTTTATCAAGACGCACCGGGCGATAGACGGTATCGACTTTAATCGGTGATTTACCGGGAATAAACCAGGTTTTCCCCTTTTGCTGGCACCAGGGTGTCGGTAAATCACCGCTGGCCAGGCAGATATCCACCCGTTTCAGGTGTTTAGGGAATGCACGCTTCGGCTCCTGCAATGCCGGATAGCTGGCATTGATGCTGTCGATAATATTGAAGAACAGCGGCGCTGCGGCCTCTGCGCCGACAAACACATTATTGCCTTTACTGTCGAAATTCCCCTCCCACACCACCAGCACGTAAGGACCGAAAATCCCGACGCTCCAGGCGTCACGAAATCCCCACGAGGTGCCGGTTTTCCAGTACACGGGCAGCGCGGAGGGCTGTTGGGCCAGCGTATCGCCAGGGCGGCGGTGCTGACGCAACATGTCCAGCGTCATAAAACTGGCTTCTTCACTCAGTAACCGTACCGGTGTGGCCGTTTGTGGATCACTCTTTTGCATCCTCAGCGGTTGCAGCACGCCGCGGTTCGCCAGCAGGGCATACAATTTTGCCAGTTCCTGCATCGTCACTTCCCCGCCGCCCAAGACCAGCGACAGGCCATAGTGGTTTTCGCTGGACATATTCGCAACGCCGGAAAGACGCAGAAACTGATAAAACGACGGCTGACGAAGCTGCGACGCGACATAGACGGCAGGAATATTGCGGCTGAAGTTCAGGGCATCCGTGGCCGTCACGGGCCCGAGAAAGCGGCGGTCGAAGTTCTCCGGCGCATAAGCACCGAAGGCTGACGGCACATCCTTCAGGATAGTCATCGGATGCAACACGCCCTGCTCCATGCCCAGCGCGTAAATAAAGGGTTTGAGTGCCGATCCCGGCGAGCGTTTGGCGTTAGTGCCGTTCACCTGCCCCTGAATACTGCGGTTGTAGTAATCCGCCGACCCCATCAGCGCCCGCACCCCCATATCGCGGCTATCGACCAGCAGCACGGCGGCATTCTGAATACCGCGACTTTGGTTACGGGTGATAAATGCGTTTACCTGACGCTCAACCAGCCGCTGCAGGCCCGCGTCCAGCGTCGTGTCGATGCGGGTATTGGTCTGGATCAGTTGCCGGTTTTGCAGCCTGAGCTGTTCGATAAAATGTGGCGCGACGTAGGGCATCCGCTCCGGCTGGCGCAGCGCCAGCGGTAATCTGAACAGTGAAATCTGGCTGGAATCTGTGACGTAACGTGCCTGCCAGCGCTCAAACAGCCGGTTGCGTGCCTGCGTCAGCGCCGCCCCCAGTACGCCGGTATTGGCATCAATACGAAAACTCGGTGATTGCGGTAAAACAGCCAGCGTCAGCGCTTCAGGTAATGTCAGATCTTTGGGGGCCTTATTGAAATAAATCAGACTGGCGGCGCCGATGCTCTCAATGTTGCGCCCGTACGGCGCGTAGTTCAGATAGGCTTCGAGGATGTCGTGTTTGGAATAACTCAGCTCCAGCTGAACCGCACGTAAAACCTGCATGATTTTGCCGGACGGCGTGCGGGTATTGAGATGCCAGTGCATACGCGCCAGTTGCATGGTGATGGTCGAGCCGCCCTGCATTTTGCCGCCCGCCACATAACTGCGCCAGAATCCACGCAGCAGGCTGACCGGGTTGAAACCGGGGTTAACGTAAAACCAGCGGTCTTCGTGCAACAGCAAACCGTTAATGGCCAGTGGAGAAACCTGTCCGAGCGGCGTCCACAAACGATAGCGGTCATCATTGGCAAGCGTGATGCGCATCAGCGTGCCCTGGCGATCGTAATAGACGGTCGAGAAAGGTTGCCCCTGCGAAAGCGGCGGATGCGGCCACAGACGGCAGACCAGCACGATCAGCGCCAGTAAAAAGACGCCCATCAGAATATTTTGCAGCAGACGTTTTGCTGTGCGGAAGAATGTGGGAATGGTGATCATCTTGCTACCCGGGAAAGGTTACGCCCCGCCGTGAATGGCGGGGCGTAGTCTTCAGACAGTGCCTGGCACCCTCTGTTATTTGTTGTCAGCAGCAGGCACAACCACCAGTTTTTTATCACTGACGGAGAGCGCCTGAACTTCGCGATCGTACATCGCCTCGCCATACGCTGGCGGGATCACAAAGCTGCCGGTATTGGTGGCTTTGATCTGATACACAAACTCCTGTACGTCGGTGCTTGCGCTGCCGTAAATCACCACGCGATCTTCACGAATATCGCTGTAGTCCGGCGCCCACGTTGAACCCGATGCCGCCAGCGGTGACTGCCAGGAAGCCGACGCTTCCGCGTCGCTGTTCTCGTCGCTGCTGTCAGATTCCGGTTCCGGTGGCGTTTGCTGAACCACTTCGAAGCCGCCCGGCAGCAAATCGACAATCGCCAGATTGCTTTGACCTTCTTCTGAATTGGCACGGACTTTCAGATGCACGTTGATTTTCTGCCCCAGCGTGACCTGCGTGACTGCATTGCCTTTTTCATCCGTGTAATCGCGGGTGATTTCCAGACCGCGCGAAATCGCTTTCTTCGGGGCAGCCAGGTCATAACCGGCCTGCGTCACCACATACCAGGCTGGCGCATCGTTACCGTTTTCCACACGTAATGCTTTCGCATCAGCAGTGAAGTTCGCTTTCGCAAACAGCCCCTGAACGCTGGAAATCAGCTGCGGTTCAACATTATTTCTTTTGCTGATCTGCGTGATTTTCAGCGCATCCGGTGCCGTTGCCTGGGCTGCCACCTGTGAGGAATAGCTCTCCAGCGCCAGAATGCTCATCGCCGAAGAATAGGTGGTGTAACGTTCCTCTTTCAGCGATTTGACCATGTTTTCCAGCACCTGCGGCGGAATGGCTGAGACTTTTTCCGGGAAGTGACGGGTGATCAGATACAGCCGCGTTGCGTCCTGCACCAGTGGGTCAAAGTAACTCTGCGTCCACCAGGCTTTGTCATACGCCTTGCTCAGTTGCTTCCATGTCGGCTGCAACAGCGTATTGGCTTCATCATCCATCTTCAGCATGCGATAAGACGACGCCAGATACAGCGCGCTGAGATCGGTTTTCCAGGTGTCCGGATAACGCTGTTGCAGTGTGTCCTGCACCGAGGCCAGTGAACTGGTGGTGATTTCACCCTGACGCGTTAGCAGATACACCGCCCATGCGCGCAGACGTAAGTTGTACAAATCATCATTCTGATTCGCCGCCAATACACGCAATGCGCCGTTGGCCTCTTCCAGCATGCCGGCTGGCAGCGCCACGCCTGCGGCTTTGGCTTCCAGCAAATACTGCACCACATAGGGCGTGACGAACGGATCGGTTTCCGGCGACGAACGCCACAGACCTATCGCGCCGCTGTCGTTCTGACGTGAACGCAGGATCGCCAGCATATCTTTCAATTTCTTACTGGTTTCAGCCTGACTCAGACTGCCTTTCATTTCCGGATGCAGCCCTTCGAGGATCATCGGAACCGAACGGCTGACAATCTGCTCCGAACAGTAGTACGGATAATCCGCCAGATACTGCGACAACCCGTTAGTCAGCACCAGTGGCGAGTTGGAAACTGCCGCTTTGCGCACCGAATATGCATCAAACATCTGACGCAGGTTATCGACGTTCTGGCTGCTGCCGCTCATGCGTCCCATCACCGACTGCGTGCGGAACGGCATCGCAGGTCGCACCGACGTGCTGATGGTGCGGCGGCTGGTTTTATCAGCATACGTAGCGTCAAACACCAGCGGCGCATCGCCCGGCAGGGCTTTGGCGCGCAGACGGAAGTTGATTACGCCTTCGCGTTTTTCGGCCAGCGACAGGTTCTGATCGGCTTTACCGACCACTTCCAGTTGTGGCGGCACGGTCAGGTGGATGGCCACCGGAATGCTTTTTCCGTTCAGACCTTCGAGGTTATTGCTGACCCCGACACTGACGTCAAACTCATCGCCCGGCGCCACCATCGACGGCACATTCGGCGTCATGATGAAGTTGTCGCGCACCGTTGCGGACGTTTGCGCTTTACCGATTTTGTCCGGCGTGACGGAAATTGCCATCACGCGGATTTTACCGTTGAAGTAATCCGGCACCTGGTAATCGAACTGCTTCTCGCCATTTACTTCGGTAATGCCCGACCAGTACGCCACCGGCTTATCACGTTTACGTTTGAACGGATTGACGTTCAGATCCAGCCCTTCACCGGCGTCCCCGCCCGGCGCGGCGGCCAGCTGCATCAGCTTGCTGAACTCCGGCAGGATAAGATCGAGGATTTGCGAGCTTTCCACGCCAAGCTCGCGTTTACGGAAGAAATACTCCAGCGGATCTTTCAGGCGATAACGCGCCACCTGCAAAATCCCCTCATCGACGGCAAACAGCGCAACCTGCTGCGGGCCGTCTGTCATCACGGTCATCGCCAGGTTTTCGCCCGGTTTGATCACTTCAGGCGCATCAACTTCGAGATAGTTCTGACGCGCTTTGGTACTGATTTTGAATGGCATTACGCCGTAGCTGAGCGGGCTCATGAAGATTTCGTCGGAATTCACATCGCGTACGAACTGCACGTTGATATAGCCGTTGCCTTCCATGCCCGCAGGGACGCGGATTTTCTGCACCGAACTGGTGGTATCGGTGTGGAACCACTGCCAGCTGTAGACTTTATCTTTCTCGATGGTGATAAGGCCACTGCCGGTATACGGCGCGTTAACCGACACCTCGATTTCCTCGCCCGGCAGATATTCGCCCTGATTCAGTTTCAGCTTCAGTTCGGCATTTCTGTCCAGCGAACGGCTGAGGTTGGCATTACCGGCGACGGTATAGCCAATGCGGTTCAGCACGTTGCCCTGTGCGTCTTCAACCACCAGCACGAAATCACCCGGTTTGTCCGTCGCCAGCGTCAGGTCATTGCCCTGCGCGGTGAGTGACAGCGGCTGTTCCGACAGCTGCACTTCCTTCATTTTGGACTGATATTTATAAACGCCGGAATCCTGTTTGGTCAGCACCGAAATGTATTTCTGTTCGATCAGTGCAACTTTCAGCGCAGGCAGCGCAATCTGTTTCAGCGTCGGATCAACCGCAATCACATTGAGATGACGCACCGCACTGCGGTTGATGTACCCCAGATCGCCGTCCGGTTTAACACCGACCAGATAATCATACGGTGACACTAAAACCCGTGCGGTAGCGGAAACCGAACGCCCGCCACCGGCCACAAACGCCTCGGACAGCAACTGCAACTGGTAGGTCGCGTCAGCATAGGATTTCAGGTCCAGCGGAATGTTCGCCGCGCCTTTTTCATCGGTGGTGCGGTCTTCCAGTTCTGTTTCGAAGCCGTCGCTGTTCTGGCGGTTCTCATAGAAGGCATATTCCGGGAACTGATCAAAGCTCGGATACATCGGGCGCAGCGTCAGTTTCGACGTCACGCGGCGATCTTGTGCCGGTGTGCCAAACAAATTTTGCACGTCGATATTGGCCTGCAATTCCGACGGTTTCACCCAGCCCTGCTTGCGCTCAGGCGTCAGCTGGAGTTTTACCTTCAGCTGGTCCGGCTCGAACTCTTTCACATTGACGGAGGTATGCCCCAGCAGCGTAGAAGATTCATTGTCTTTGCCGATCAGATACAGATAGACGTTCCATTCGCCGGTAGGCGAATTATCATCAGTCGTGTAACTGAGTTCGTTAAAACCACTGGCACCGAGCGTCAGCGGTACAGTGCTCATCAGCTTATCGCGCGGATCGTGGATCTCAGCGCGAACCGGCACACCGGCCAGCCCGTTACTCCAGTCAGCGGCGCGGGTGATCAGGCCGATATTAAACGTATCGCCAGGACGGTAAACACCGCGATCGGAGAACAAATAGCTGCTCAGCGTGCGCGGATCGTTCGGCGTGATTTCGCCATCAATGTCAAAACGCGAGAAGTCGAGGCCACGATCGTTATCGCGATCGGCAGGCAGGAAGGAGACATCGCCCTCTTTCTCTGCCAGGAACATCACCGGCTGGCGCTCACTGGTATAAACGTCCAGCGCCGGGAAACGCACATGGCCGTCGGCACCGGTGGTTTGCGTCAAAAGCGTGACGCCGTTTTTCGCAATCACCGAGACTTTCGCGTTCGCCACCGGCGTACCGCTGTGAATTGACTGCACAAACACATCGCGGGTTTTATCCTGCGAACGCTTGGCAATAATCCCCAGATCGGTCACAACGACAAAGCGGGAATCGCCCACAGAGGGTTCATCACTGCTCTCTTCTTCCTGATAGACGTTGCCGTCATCATCTGCGGCCGGTTTTTCTTCTTTCTTCTTCGGATCCCATTCCGACAGCGTCAGCAGGAATACGCCACGGTGCGAGTTGGGATCGGTCGAAAGATAGCGTGATAGATCAACGCCCTGATAATTCACCTCACCCGGTTTATCATTATTTACCGCCGTCTGATACTTGAAGTGCTCAGTAAAATACTCGTCATTCAGACGGTTAAATTCTGCCGAGGAATACTGGCGGCTTTTGAAGGAAACGATGTGTTGCAACTGGCCTGGGATCACCCGTTTGATGTCCAGACGCATTCCCGGCACGTTACGCGCCGCAACGCTGATTTGCTTGTCACCGTTGACCGACAGCAGCGAGCCCTGCGACATAAATTGCAGAGACTTCGGATAATCCGGAACCTGCACGATACGGTAGACTTTTTCCGGCATTTTGTAGCCGCCGGAGGAGGTCAGCACGTTATCAATTTCCACCAGCATCGAGCGGTGCGCAGGGGCATCAAAGCGGAAGCTGAACTGCGGCTGGAAATCACTTTCGGCGTCATTGAGCTGAATGTTCAGCGGCGTGGACAGCGCCAGCACGTTATTTTCGATGCTTTGCACTTCCCAGCTGGCGTAATCGTCCGGGCCGGTACCGGCTTCGGTTTCATTCGGATCGTGCTGCGGCAACAGCCAGACTTTCACCGCGCGGCGAATGTCTTTGTCTTTGACCGCATCGCTGAAACCGACAATCAGTGCACGCTGGCCTTTCGCCCCGTCAGCATCCACGACCTGCGCGCTGGCTTCATTTACCGTCAGGCTGTAAAGCGTCGGCACGGAAACCACACCATTTCTGGCTTGTGTCGTGGCGTTCGATGCCACCGAGGCTTTCACGCCCTCACCGATCGAGACGCGCACGGAGCCGCCGTGATCAAGCGATTTAAGCGGTTCAGAATGCACCCACGCATTGAGTTTTTTCTGGTCGTAGACCACGGAATAATTGAGTTTCGACTCGGTTTTGGCTTTCCCTTCGGTCAGGCCAAGCGCGATTTGCTTTTCAAAGCTGGCCACATCCACCGGTGCATTAAATCTGACGTTGAAAATGGCACTGCGTTTTTGCGGATCCTGCGGGTCCTGGTAATACTCCGTTTCCCCAAGCTGATAATCAAACGCCGGCGCAGTGAATTCATAGCGCGTCACGGGCAGTTTGATTTGCGGGGCGAGTAACACGTCAGGCGTGAAATTCACTTCATATCGGGTGCCCATTGGCAGCGGTTTTTTCGGCGTGAATGCCAGCGTGTAGCCACTCAGCCATTTCCACTCGCCTTCCACGGCAGGTTTCAGGGAAATCCCTTTCTCGACCACTTTGCCAACATCGGTCAGCGGTGCAGCGGAGTTTTTGAAGTAAAACGACACCTGCTGCGGCGCCAGTTTCTGCGCGGCGTAGTTCACCGCTTCCGGGCCACTGACCCGCACGCTGGTTTCCTGATAGACCATCGGTGCCGGTTCAATCGGCTGCGGGCGGTTTAACCACCAGTGCCAGCCGTAAACGCCCGCGCCTGCCGCGCACAGCAACACCAGAATCGTCAGGCTGATGGCTTTCGGGTGTTTATCCACCCCGCCTTCCAGGCGTGCAAAACCACGCTTCAGCCCGCCGGACATTGCCGTCCACCAGACCGGCGCACGCCAGTCGATATTGCCGACAACAGGTTTAAAGACGCGCCCAAGCAGACCCAAAATGAAGGCCAGCGCGCGGAGGACGCCTTTTATCAATGTAAAAGGCAGACGAAGTAAGAATTTGAGTAAATCCATTTGTAGCTGTACCCCTAATCCCTGTGACCCATAACCAGAAGTTATTTTTTATGAAACTATTATAAAATTCAGAATATTGCGTAAACGGTGAACAGAATATAAACCCACGCTATCGCGGCGAAGGATAATAATTATTCGACTAAAAAGCCATCACATAAAGCGTAGCAGTCCGGCAGATTTTTCGGCCAATTTCTGCACTGTCAGCGATGCAAATGTGTGAAACAATGGTCGCAGAAATTTTTGAAAAAATTAACCGCGTGGAAGGCAACAGCCAGCATGAAGACCAAACTGATTACCCGCGAAGGCTACGACAAGCTCAAAACCGAGCTGGATTTCCTGTGGCGGGAAGAGCGTCCTGAGGTGACTAAAAAAGTCACCTGGGCCGCAAGCCTCGGCGATCGCAGCGAAAATGCTGATTACCAGTACAACAAAAAGCGCCTGCGTGAGATCGACCGCCGCATCCGCTATCTGACCAAATGCATGGAACAGCTGCGCATTGTCGATTACTCGCCGCAGCAGGACGGTAAAGTGTTCTTTGGCGCATGGGTAGAAGTGGAAAACGACGACGGCGACATCAAGCGTTTTCGCATCGTTGGCTATGACGAAATCTTTGGCCGCAAAGACTATATTTCTATCGACTCCCCGATGGCGCGTGCTCTGCTGAAAAAGGAAGTCGGAGACAGCCTGGTGGTCACCACACCGGTTGGCGATGCGACCTGGTACGTCAATGACATTGACTACGTGAAATGATCAGCTAACTCTCAAAACGCGCAGCGCAATGGCCTGATGGCTGGCATTTTCAGCCTTCAAACCGTATAACTGTGCCCCTGCTTTTACGTCACTCACTAACGAAAAAACTGATACCAGACCTATGAATGATCAACTGAGCCGCATTATCGCAAGTGAATTGCAGGTTCGCCCGGAGCAGGTTGCTTCCGTGGTGCGTCTGCTGGATGAAGGTAATACCGTGCCGTTTATTGCGCGGTATCGTAAGGAAGTCACCGGTGGGTTGGATGATACCCAACTGCGTCAGTTGGACTCCCGTCTGGGCTATCTGCGTGAGCTGGAAGACCGTCGTCAGACCATCCTCAAATCCATCGAAGAACAGGGCAAGCTGAGCGACGATTTGGCGAAAGCCATCCGTACCACGCTGAGCAAAACCGAGCTGGAAGATCTCTACCTGCCGTTCAAACCCAAGCGCCGCACGCGCGGGCAAATCGCGATCGAAGCCGGTCTGGAACCGCTGGCAGAATTATTGTGGAACGAACCGCAAAACGAGCCGGATGCCGCCGCCGCGAAATTTATCGATGCCGATAAAGGCGTGGCCGACACCAAAGCGGCGCTCGATGGCGCGCGTTACATTCTGATGGAGCGCTTCGCCGAAGATGCAGGGCTGCTGGCGAAAGTCCGCGATTATTTGTGGAAAAACGCTCACCTGACCTCCCGCATGGTCGAAGGCAAAGAGCAGGAAGGCGCGAAATTCCGCGACTATTTTGATCACCACGAACCTATTTCTCAGGTGCCTTCGCACCGCGCGCTGGCGATGTTCCGTGGCCGTAACGAAGGTATCCTGCAACTGGCGCTGAATGCCGATCCGCAGCACGACGAGCCGCCGAAAGAGAGCTACGCGGAACAGCTGATCATCGATCATCTCGGTCTGCGCCTGAACAACGCGCCTGCCGATGTCTGGCGCCGTGCGGTGGTCAACTGGACCTGGCGCATCAAAGTGCTGCTGCACCTTGAAACTGAACTGATGGGCACCGTGCGCGAACGCGCCGAAGATGAAGCCATTAACGTCTTTGCCCGCAACATGCACGATTTGCTGATGGCAGCCCCCGCCGGGATGCGCGCCACCATGGGCCTCGATCCGGGCTTGCGTACCGGTGTCAAAGTGGCCGTTGTGGATAACACCGGCAAACTGGTGGATATCGACACGGTTTATCCCCATACCGGACAGGCGGCCAAAGCCGCGCAGCAGGTTGCCGCGCTGTGCATCAAACATAATGTTGAGCTGGTGGCGATCGGTAACGGTACCGCGTCCCGCGAAACAGAACGTTTCTTCCTCGAGCTGCAAAAACAGTTCCCGGCAGTAAAAGCGCAGAAAGTGATTGTCAGTGAAGCCGGTGCGTCGGTGTATTCCGCCTCCGAACTGGCCGCGCTGGAATTCCCGGATCTGGACGTTTCTATTCGCGGCGCGGTGTCTATCGCCCGGCGCTTACAGGATCCGCTGGCAGAGCTTGTGAAAATCGACCCGAAATCTATCGGTGTCGGCCAGTATCAGCACGATGTCAGCCAGTCACAGCTGGCGAAAAAACTCGATACCGTGGTCGAAGACTGCGTAAACGCCGTGGGTGTGGATCTCAACACCGCGTCCGTGCCGCTGCTGACCCGCGTGGCTGGCCTGACCCGTATGATGGCGCAGAATATTGTTAACTGGCGCGATGAAAATGGTCAGTTCCGTAACCGTGAACAACTGCTGAAAGTCAGCCGTCTGGGGCCGAAAGCCTTCGAACAGTGCGCGGGCTTCCTGCGTATCAATCACGGCGACAACCCGCTTGATGCCTCAACGGTTCACCCGGAAACCTATCCGGTGGTCGAGCGTATTCTGGCCGCGACGCAGCTGGCACTGAAAGATCTGATGGGCGATTCCAATGCGCTGCGCGGTCTGAAAGCCAGCGAATTCACCGATGAACAATTTGGTGTGCCAACCGTCACCGACATCATCAAAGAGCTGGAAAAACCGGGGCACGATCCGCGTCCTGAGTTCAAGACAGCGACCTTTGCCGATGGCGTGGAAACCATGAATGACCTGATGCCGGGCATGATCCTCGAAGGCTCCGTCACCAACGTCACCAACTTCGGCGCATTCGTGGACATCGGCGTTCATCAGGACGGTCTGGTGCACATTTCATCTCTGGCAAACAAATTCGTCGAAGATCCGCACACCGTGGTGAAAGCCGGCGATATCGTGAAAGTCAAAGTGATGGAAGTCGATCTGCAACGTAAGCGTATTGCGCTGACCATGCGTCTGGACGAGCAACCGGGCGAAGCACCGGCGCGCCGTTCATCGGCACCGGCTGCGGCCACCCCGCGCGATGGGCAGAAACGTCCCGCACAAAACAAACCGGCAGGCCGCAATGCGGCACCGGCAGGCAATAACGCGATGGCCGATGCGCTGGCCGCCGCACTGGGCAAAAAACGCTAATTTTTTCGTTTTCTCCTGCCAACCGAAAGCCGCTGAATTTTAGCGGCTTTTTTTTATGTACTTTATTTCGACACTTTTTAAAGTCTCTCCTATTGAATCAATCACTGCGGTAAATCAATAAATCGGCCTTTGTACAGGCATAGGATAGCGACGCGGTAGGGACAACCGCGAAGAGGCACGCCTCTTTTCTTTTTGTCTCTTCATGCGTACTAATTATGATAACTATTTTCGTTTGTACTACTTTGCGTATTCAGTACGCCGTCGGTTTCAGACTGACATTTTGCACCAGGGACAATTTCTGAGCAGTATTTCGCAACTAAGTGGGATCACCGGGCACGGAAGCGCGGCGTAGCATTTGTCACGCTGCCCCCAACATGCCTGAACGCTTCGCGAGGAACTATGCAACTTCAATCAAAACGTGCTTACAAAATCACCGGCTTTTCTCATGAGATCAGCCCGGCCTACCGCCAGAAACTGCTGTCGCTCGGCATGCTGCCAGGGTCATTCTTCAACATCATCCGCGTGGCACCGATGGGCGACCCGGTACAAATCGAAACCCGCCGCACCAGCCTGGTGGTTCGCAGAAAAGATCTCGATCTGCTCAAACTCGAAATGCTGGCCTGACCTTTTTGCGCAGGTCGCTCTGATCCCCTGCGCGTTTCTCCTTTCTCACACGTAGATCTGAACGTATGAAAGCACTGACCATTGGCCTGATTGGTAATCCCAATTCAGGTAAAACGACCCTTTTCAATCAGCTGACCGGTTCACGCCAACGCGTGGGCAACTGGGCTGGCGTGACCGTCGAGCGCAAAGAAGGCCAGTTCGCCACCGGAGAACACAAAGTCACGCTGGTGGATTTACCGGGCACCTACTCCCTGACTACCATTTCCGAGCAAACCTCGCTCGACGAACAAATTGCCTGCCACTACATTCTTAGCGGCGACGCCGATCTGATGATCAACGTGGTGGATGCCTCGAACCTTGAGCGCAATCTCTACCTGACGCTGCAACTGCTCGAACTCGGCATTCCCTGCATCGTCGCACTGAACATGCTCGACATCGCCAACATTCAGAACATCCATATTGATATCCCGGCGCTCTCCGCGCGTCTGGGTTGCCCGGTGATCGCGCTGGTATCGACACGCGCGTCAGGCATCAAAGAGCTGAAAGCGGCTATCGACCAGCTGCCGCCCGCCACCGCTATGGAGCGCGTGGTTTACCATCCCATTCTGCAACAGGAAGTGGACGCGCTCGCCAGCGATATGCCGGCAGAAATGGCGCTGCAACAGCGTCGCTGGCTGGCGCTGCAAATTCTCGAAGGCGATATTTACAGCCAGAGCCACGCGGGTAACGCGCAACAGCGGCTGCCAGAAGTGAAAGCCCGGCTCGCCGCGCAGCAACTGGATGATCCCGCGCTGCTGATCGCCGATGCGCGCTACCAGTGCATTGCCGCCCTGAGTGCCGACATCAGTAACTCGCATCTCACCGCGCCGAATAAACTGACGCAGGTGCTGGATCGCGTGATCCTCAACCGTTTCCTCGGCGTGCCGATTTTCCTGCTGGTGATGTACCTGATGTTCGTTCTGGCAATCAACATTGGCGGCGCGCTGCAACCGATTTTCGATATCGGCTCAGCGGCGATTTTCATTCAGGGCATGCAGTGGATCGGATTTACCCTGCACTTCCCGCAGTGGCTGACCATTTTCCTGGCACAGGGGATTGGTGGCGGTATCAACACCGTGCTGCCGCTGGTGCCGCAAATCGGCATGATGTATCTGTTCCTTTCCTTCCTTGAAGACTCCGGTTACATGGCCCGCGCGGCCTTCGTAATGGACAGACTGATGCAGGCGCTCGGTCTTCCTGGCAAATCTTTCGTGCCGCTGATTGTCGGTTTCGGCTGTAACGTGCCGTCGATTATGGGTGCCCGTACGCTGGATGCACCGCGTGAACGCCTTATCACCGTCATGATGGCGCCGTTTATGTCCTGCGGCGCGCGTCTGGCGATTTTCGCCGTGTTTTCCGCCGCGTTCTTCGGCCAGGACGGCGCGTCGATTGTCTTCTCGCTGTATCTGCTGGGAATTGTGGTCGCCATCCTGACCGGTCTGCTGCTGAAATACACCATCATGCGCGGTGAAGCCTCGCCGTTTGTGATGGAGCTGCCGGTGTATCACGTTCCGCATCTGAAAAGTCTGCTGCTGCAAACCTGGCAGCGTCTGAAAGGTTTCGTGCTGCGTGCGGGTAAAGTGATTGTGATTGCGAGTATTTTCATCGGCGCGCTGAACAGCTTCTCTTTCAGCGGTAAGGCGGTGAATAACATCAATGACTCCGCGCTGGCATCGGTCAGTAAAGTGCTGACGCCCGTGCTCTCACCGATGGGCGTGCACCCTGACAACTGGCAGGCAACCGTCGGCCTGGTGACCGGTGCGATGGCGAAAGAAGTGGTGGTCGGTACGCTGAACACGCTCTACACCGCCGAACACATCACCAATGAAGAATTCGACGCCGCCAGTTTCAACCTGCCCGACGAACTGCGCGGGGCCGTAAACGAAACCTGGCAGGGCCTGAAAGACACCTTCAGCATCAGCGTGCTCTCCAACCCGATCGAAGCCAGTAAAGGCGACGGCGAGATGGGCGTCAGCTCAATGGGCGTGATGAGCAGCAAATTTGGCTCAGCGATTTCGGCCTACAGCTATCTGATCTTCGTGCTGCTGTACGTGCCTTGCGTATCGGTGATGGGCGCTATCGCCCGTGAAACCAGCCGCAGCTGGATGACGTTCTCCATCTTCTGGGGGCTGAACGTGGCGTATTCTCTGGCGACATTGTTCTATCAGGCGGCCACGTTCAGCAGCCATCCGACGCACAGTGCGACCATCATCCTCATCGTACTCGTCTTCAACGCGCTGGTGCTCACCGCCCTGCGCAAAGCCCGCAGCCGCGTCAGCGTTCATCTGCAACCGCGTCAAGCTGCGGCCTGCTGTGCACCGGCGACCGGCAGTGATTGCCATTAGGAGGCGTGATGGCCAGTCTGATTCAGGTACGTGACAGCCTCGCACTGGCTGGCCGGGCAGATGCCCGCCAGCTCAGCCGGCAACTCAACACACCGCAACCGCTGGTGCAGGCGATGCTCGAAAAGCTGGTCGCCATGCAAAAAGCCGAGGCGATAGACGCCGACGACAGCTGCCTTTCCGGCGGCTGTAAAAGTTGTACCGAAGGCAAAAAGTGCCTGACGGTCAGCTACCGGTTAATCCCGCAGTAATTCGATTTTTTCCTAAATAGCCGCGTTGCGGCTATCATCACAGGTCGCAACGGCCGCCAACGTGCCGCAGGAGCCTGCATGATCGACAGTGAAATCACTTTTCGCAAACTCGAAATTTTCCTCGCCTATATGGAAAAACAAAACATCAGCCGCGCCGCCGAACAACTCGGGCTGAGCAGCGTCAGCGTGCATCGCGCCCTGCATTCGCTCGAAGAAGGGTTACGCTGCCCGCTGTTTATCCATAAAGGCCGTAACCTGCTGCCGCTGCCCGCCGCTGAAGCATTGCTGGAACACGCCACGCAGGTCATCGAACAGATGGAACACGGCATTCAGGCCACGCAACGCGCCGCCGGATTTGGGGATAAACGTCTCAAACTGGGCACGCTGTATTCCCTGACACTGGAAACGATCCCCCGCCTGATCATGGGGCTGAAGCTGCGCCGTCCGGAGCTTGAGCTGGAACTGGTGATGGGTTCGAACAATGATTTACTGCACAAACTGGAAGACGGTCAGCTGGATGCCATCCTGATTTCGACCAGCGATTCCAACGTTGATGCCCAGCGCTACGATCAGCTGCCGTTGTTCCAGGATGATATTTTTCTCGCCGCCCCGGCCAGTGCAGAACTGGCAAGCGAAGGCACAGCCGATTTACGCGATTATAAGCAGGAAAAATTCGTCTCACTGGCAGAAGGGTTCGCCACTTATCACGGCTTTCAGGAAGCGTTTCAGGTTGCCGGATTCGAGCCGGACATCGTCACACGAGTGAATGATATTTTTTCGATGCTGAGTCTGGTGCAGGCAGGCGTCGGGTACACGCTCATTCCTGGCAGAATGAAAGGTGTGTATGAGAATACGGTGAAACTCCTGCCGCTGGCCGAAGCCTACCAGATGCGTCAGACCATCTCGCTGGTCTTCCCGCACAGCCGCGAGCACGATCCGAACCTGCTCGCCCTCGCAGCCGAAAGCCGGATGTATGCGTTAGCGAGCAGAAAGCGCTGACAGACGCTCGCTGTTTTGTGCAATCAAAACGACCGGCCAGTGTGTTTTATCCGGATGCTCACTCCAGATGGCAGATTCAGGAATACTCACGCCGTCATAACGCATTTTCGAGCCGTCATAAGGGTAAAATTGCCCTTTTTCTGTATCGAGTATGAAAACCAATAATCCCGCTGCATTTTGGGCAAGACGTTTCCAGAGCGCCCGACCGCCGGTGTAATGATCGTTATCACTCATCAGGGTGAGATGTTTTTTGACCACCAGCGTTTCATACAACAATGTCGCTAAACGGTAATCGCGCATGCCGGCATTCACCACCACGCCTTCTACCTGAAACGCCTGATCGTCTTCCCAGAACTGACGGACTTCGAGCAGTTCATCGCTATTATCCCTGCGGGCAAGTTCCAGCGTTGCTACTACGTGGTGTCGGTTTTCACCCCGGTTATCGGTTCGGGTTTGTGCTTCAGCAATGGCAATGAACGGAATTTTCTCGTCATAGATGACCAACATATCGAGATTGTTGAAGCGTATTTCATCAATGATTTCAAATCTTCTGGCCAGAGTGGCCGGACTGTACGATCTTTCGAGCACGATCATTTGCGAATCCCCGCGAATTAAAACTGGCATGATATCCCTTCAATCAGAGTGGTTGGACAATAGCACGCTGCGCAATAATCAAACAGCCCAACGCCTTTCATCACCAAACTACCATGCCTTTAATCAGCGTTCGTTTTCCCGTAACCGCGTTGCGAGACGTCCCGCAACCTGCAGGCCGGACTGGCATAAAGAGAGCGCTTCGCCCTGCTCCATTGCGCGGCGGGTCAGGCCGGTCAGCACCGCGCCCGGTGGCATTTCAATTGCCAGCCGCACATCGCGCTGATACGCCGCCACCATGGCGTCACGCCAGTTCACAGTGCGCGCCATGTTCATCGCCAGATCGTCGGCGATTTTCTCCGGCTGCCAGTAAACGCGGCCAGTGGTGCCGCTGAGATAACCGCAGGTCGGGCGGGAAATCGAAATTTCTTTAAACGCTTCCACCAGCTTCGCCGCTGGCTCATCCAGCAACGCACAATGCGACGGCACGCTGACCGCGAGCTGATGCGTTTTCTGCGCGCCCAGCCCTTTGGCAAGCTGCATCACCTGCGCCATGGCGGCGTCACTGCCCGCAATCACCAGCTGGTCTTCCGCGTTGATATTGGCAAGAAATACCGGCGACGTGGCGCTGTTCACCTGCGCCACCAGCCCCTCAACCTGCATCTGACGCAGACCGGTGATGGCCGAAAGCCCAAAGCCCTGCGGATAAGCCTGCTGCATCAGCTCACCGCGCAGCGCAACCAGCCGGACGGCTTCGGAGAAATCGAGTGCACCTGCCACCACGGCAGCGGGAAATGCACCAATCGACAGCCCGCTGCAAAAATCTGCCTCAATGCCTTCGGCCTGACATTGCTTCGCCCACACCACACCGGCAATCAGTAAACACAGTTGTACCGCGCGGGTAGAACGCAACGCATCGGCGGTATCGAGCAGCAGAACATCTTCGCCCAGCGCGAGACTGGCTTGTGCGATCAGGGAATGGGTAAGCGGATTATCCGGCAGACGATGCAGCATGTGCGGCACCTGCGGCCCTTGTCCGGGGAAGGTAAATAAGATTTTCATCGTGCTCCTTGCTTCTTTTGACCGGTATCACTCTGCCGGCGGTTGCCACGGGTCACGCACCAGCAACGGGCCGGACGCCGTTTTCAGCATGATGTCTCCGCCACGCAGCCATTCGCTGAGGGCAAATCCCCCTTGCGGCGTAGTGATCTGAACATCGGCGCGGCAGGGAAGCCGCTGAAGCTGGTCGTAAAAATCGGAAAACTGAGAAGAGTCCACCGGCGCGTCGCAGCGCACCAGTAAATCGAGATCGCTGCCGGCATGCATGACCGGGAGGTCACTGGCCAGCGCGTAAGCACAACTGCCGGTCACCCCCCACCGGAAAGGCAGTGGCAGATTGCACAACGTAATCAGCGCCTGCACCGGTTGTTGTGACACAAACGGCGAATGCAGTAACACGTTGATGTCGCTGACCAGTGATTCCGGTGTGACGGCCCGCACCACCGCCGCCGGGTCAATCCAGGCGGCGGCACGCTGAATGCGGGTCAGCCCGCGAATACCCACCGGGATTGCGCCGTCAGCACGTTTATCGCGACGCACCACCAGCGGCAGCGCAGTGCGCCAGCCGGTGTTTACCCACGCGGGTAAAACGTCATCGCTTTGCAGCGCAGAGCGGTCGCTGATCCAGACAAAATCATGGGCTCGCGGGTCACACATATTTCCCCCTTTCTGTTAGTGAAGTGCGGCTGTCAGTGAGATAAACAGCGGCAAGGTCACGATACATAATACGGAACTGATCAGCAGTGACGCTTCGGCATCCGGAGACTGCACCCCGAAACGGTTACCGAACACGATACCGAAGAAACCGGCAGACAGTGCAATCATCAAAATAGCGGTGACCGCCACCTGACCGCTCAGGCCGAATGCCAGTACCAGACCCCAGGCGATGAACGGCTGGATCAGGTTTTTGGCGACACAAGACAACAGCACCGGCGCGTTAATTTTCAGTTTACGGGCTGACAGGATCACACCGGTCAGGAACAGCGCAGAGGCGGTGGCTGACAGACCCAGCGGCTTAATCGATGCCAGGAAAATTTCCGGCATTTTAATGCCAATCGCTGACAGGATCACGCCCAGAAGCGGTGCCCAGACGATCGGTTTTTTCACTGAACGCCACATCAGCACCGGCAGCAGTGCCAGAGAAGACCCCTGATTTTCGCCACTCAGACGGGCTTTTTCACGTTCGAGAATCAGCAGACAGAACGGTGTCATCAGCACCGAACCGCAGGCGATAGATACCGCAACGGACAGTGAAGTCGACGGCGCATCGCCCATCACGCTGCTCAGAATAGGCAAACCGAGCGCCGCATAGTTAGGCAGTGCGACGGTCAGCGTCAACACGGCAGCGTCCTGCGGAGACTTGTTGAAGACTTTGGTGCAAATAAAATAAATCGCCGCGTAGGTGATCCACATCGCCAGAACCAGCACCAGAATCAGCGGTGACTGTTCAACAATGCCTGACCACGGCGTTTGTACGGTCGCTGTAAACAGCGCAGCGGGTAAAGCAAAATCCATCACGAAAATATTCAGTAAAGAGACATTCTGGTTATCCACCATTTTCGCTTTCCCGGCGTAAAAACCGAGGATCATGATGACGAAAATAGGGGCAAGCGCGTGCAATATTACGTAAGTCATAGCGATATTCCTGAGACAAAAATGAATGCTCAGTCAGCGCCGGTGCGATGGTTTTTTTAGTATGACAGTCCAGTTGCAGACAACAGCAGGTCCCAGCCCGGACGGTATGTCAGGGCGGGAACCCGCAATGCGGCTGCGTCACGCTGTTTGCAGGTGCGTTACCGGTTGAGACTGAAAGTTATGAATGAATTACCATTCCTGGCGCATCTGCTGGCGAACGCGCTGCGAACTTGCGCGATTTTCTGCACCCAGACGGTTGCTGAGGCTAACGCCTTCTTTGCGTGCGTCCTGGATGTTTTGCCAGACCGTGTTTTCGACACGGGCGATATCGTCAGGCGTGGCGTTGTCCGGGTCTGCGATGTCGAGTAATTGCGACAGCAGGCCCAGCGTGGCGTAGTTTTCGATGTCGTAAGCCATCGGTGGAATGGTGGCGGCCAGTTTTTCCAGCGCCTCCACGGAGCGTAAGGTGATACGTGCGGCGGATTCTTTCCCCATCGCATGGATCATCACGCCGTTGTTTTTAAAGGCGATCAGTTTGTTGGCCTGATAACCGTGCGCCAGAAACGCACCGGACATCGCTTTGCCGACAATCAGCCCGATGACAGGATGCCCGGCCAGTCGTGCTTTGGCGTAAGCGCCCGCGGCACCGGCCAGCGCCTGATGAATGCCGAACGCCTCTTCGCGGCGGCCATACGCCTGACTTGGCACATCGATCACCGCCACGATGGCGCGTTTGGTGCTGGCGTTAGCGTCAGCGTCAATTACGTCGTTGACCACTTTTGCCAGATTCCAGCCTTCGAGCAGGCCGACTTCGCCGCCCGCCGCACGCGGATACTGGTTATTTTTGTCCGGCACCACGGCGATGAAACGCACGGTCTGGTCATTCATTTTGCCGTCGGCCGCTTTCACCGAAGGGCAAAGACCGCTGACCGGTGTGGCGTCTTTGGTCAGTTGTGCGAACCAGTAATCACCCCGGCTGGCTGCGTTGCTGTTGATAGTGCTCATGCGCGATCCTCCCGGTTAAACAGGGCTTCCGTCACATCACGGCTGGCCTGCTGCGCGGTGTCAAAACCGGTCAGTTTTGGCAGGTAATAATCATAATTATCAGAACGGTGTGTGGCCGGAACGCCTTTTTTAATGAAGTCCAGCACGCTTGATTTCACCTGTGCGAGGGAATCTTTCACCAGTGCATCCACAAAGCCGCTGTGATAACGCACTTCGCCACCGGTCATGCTCCAGATAAACGGACGGTCGCGGGAATCGTATTCATCGATACCGGCTTCCTGTTCGATAACCTGCGGGCCGTTCAGACCCAGACGGGCTTCACGGGTGACAATCAGATAACTGCACAGCGCAGCGGCAATCGACATCCCGCCAAAGCAACCGACGGTACCGGCTACCACGCCAATCACCGGCGTGTAGCGGCGTAAATCAACGATAGCGGCATGAATATCCGCGATCGCCGCCAGCCCCAGATTGGCTTCCTGCAAACGCACACCGCCGGTTTCGAGCAGCAGAACCGCCTGCGTCGGGATGCCGTTGCGGTTATCTTCTGCGGCCATTTCCAGCGCAGCGGCCATTTTGGCCCCGGACACTTCGCCCATGCTGCCGCCCTGGAAGCTGCCTTCAATCGCCACAATCACGGCGGGCTGGCCGTTAATCTGGCCTTTGGCGACCACCATGCCGTCGTCGGCCTGCGGCACGATGCCCTGCGGTTCCAGCCACGGAGACATAATGCGTTCAAACGGGCCAAGCAGTTCACGGAAAGTCCCGGCATCCAGCAGTTTGCGGGCGCGCTGACGGGCACTCAGCTCGATAAAGCTCTGATCAGCATCAGTTTGCATGTTCAGCCTCCTCAAAGACCTGTTCGATACGCAGACGGGCAACCCCTGGTGTGGCGCCAAAATCATTGATGTCGAGACGCCCGGCCGGTAATTCACGCAGGGAGCTCAGACGGTCAAAAAAGTTCTGCCATAAGGTATGGCTGCCGTCGACCGAGGTGGTGACGATAATGTTCAGCTCATTGACTGTTTTTGGTTCATACAGCGCTTCTAAATCGCCGGAACCTACCACGCCTGCTTCGGCGCGGCCTGCCAGCGGTTTTGCCGCCGGGTAATTAAATTCAAAACGTTCCATAACACCTCTTTGTACTGATGTTAGTTAATGCGTATCCGGTTCAGACCATGCTGACGCGGTCAAGAAACAGCGTCGCGGCCAGTAAATCGGCGGCACCACCGGGTGATGTGTTGTCGGCCAGCATGCGGTGCTCGAGATGGCGTAATAACTGTTTGCCTGCCATCGTTCTCATCCCGCCGGCATCGAGCACGGCCTGCGCGCCCTGATGCATGGCGTGCAGCGCCGGTAATCCGCCGCGTGACAACACGCAGGTATCGGAAAGCCGGGCCATGACCGCCAGTAAAGCATCGACCTGTGCTTCGCTTTCGCTGGCACCGCGAGCCCGGCTGTGATGGAGCTGCGGCAGCGCACAATGGAGAATGTGCGGGAATGCCCCCTGAGCCTCTTCACGCGCACCGGGCACCTGATAACGCTGCACGGCGTGCGCACCTTTACTGAATTTTTTCGGGCTGAATGCGTCGGGCAACGCCGCAATTTTCGCGGCGCGCTGCGCAATATGCAGCGGCTGGAGATCTTCCGGCTGCATGGCGATCGCGCTGACCAGCAGCCCCATCGCCCAGATAGCGCCCCGGTGCGTGTTCACGCCGCCGGTTTCCGCCATCATCAGCGCTTCTCCCGCACGGCCCAGACGGCCCACTTCCTGACGCAGGGCGATATCCGCCGGGCGCTGCCAGCTGTGTAAAGCCAGCAAATAGAACGTGGACGTCAGACTGCGCGCCGAGCGCACCATCAGATCAAGCGTTAAATCCTGATGTGCGCCGGAACTCCGGCTGTCTACCAGCCCTGGTTTCGGGCTAAGCCGCGCTTCGTCGATCAGCGCCTGCGTCGCCGTTTCTGCCAGCCTTTCGGCCAGCTCTTGTGCTGTGAGTACAGCGCCAATCGTTAAAGTCTGCGGCATCGTCATTACCAGCTACGGAATTTAGCGGGCGGGTTGTACAAACCGCCGGACCAGTCAACCAGATCGCTCACGCTGCCAGCCGCCAGTAATGAACGGGTGGCGTCGGTGCGGCGGATGCCCATGTCTTCCGGGAAGACCACCAGTTCCTGACGGCGCAGGTCAGCGACGCGTTTAGCATCAACGCCCAGACCGATGTCAGTGATCCCGGCCACGGCGGCGACCATCGCACGGCGTTCTTCCAGAGAACGGGCGCGATAGAGGTACGCGATGCCTTCTTCAGTCAGCACGTGCGTCACGTCGTCGCCGTAAATCATCACCGGCGCCAGCGGCATACCGGATTCTTTACCCACATCGACCGCTTCGAGTTTCTCAACAAACGTCGGTTTGCCACCGGCCTGGAAGGTTTCAACCATCTGTACGACCAGTTTTTTACCGCGTGCCATGGGATCCGGCTCTTCGATCATATCCAGCCAGGCTGGCGTGGCGTGACGACGGCCATGCGGGTCATGCCCCATGTTTGGCGCGCCGCCGAAACCGGCCAGACGCCCACGGGTCACGGTTGAGGAGTTAGCCAGGCCATCAACCTGCAAGGTGGAACCAATGAACATGTCTACCGCGTACTGACCGGCCATCTGGCAAAACGCGCGGTTAGAACGCATGGAGCCGTCGGAACCGGTGAAGAACACGTCCGGACGGGCGCGGATATACTCTTCCATCCCCAGCTCGCCACCGAAACAGTGAACGGTATCCACCCAGCCGCTTTCAATGGCAGGGATCAGCGTCGGATGCGGGTTCAGCGTCCAGTGTTTGCAGATTTTGCCGCGCAGGCCGAGCTGTTCGCCGTAGGTCGGCAGCAGCAATTCGATGGCGGCGGTGTTAAAACCGATACCGTGGTTCAGCGACTGCACATTGTGTTTGGCGTAGATGCCTTTGATGGCCATCATCGCCATCAGCACGTGAACCGGTTTAATCAGGCGCGGATCGCGGGTGAACAGCGGTTCGATGAAGAACGGCTTGTCAGCGACAACCACGAAATCAATCCAGTCGCCCGGAATATCCAC
This sequence comes from Rahnella rivi, assembly GCF_019049655.1. Lineage (GTDB taxonomy): Bacteria > Pseudomonadota > Gammaproteobacteria > Enterobacterales > Enterobacteriaceae > Rahnella > Rahnella rivi. Next base: position 8,373 of record NZ_JAFMOX010000037.1, on the reverse strand, counting down.
GCGTGGCAGATCGCAATCCTCTTCAACCAGTTCGTTCACCTGGGCAATCACGATACCGTTTTTAAAGGCGGCGGCTTCGACCAGCGCTGGCGTATCTTCCGTACTCGCGCCGGTGTAGAGATTCCCTTTACGGTCAGCCTTGAAGGCGGCGATAAGCGCGATGTTCGGCACCAGATCGACATACAGGCGGGAATAGAGCTCGATATAGGTGTGAATCGACCCGATTTCCATCTGACCGTCTTCCAGCAGTTGCGCGATGCGCAGGCTTTGCGGGCCGGAGAAAGCGAAATCGAGTTTGCGGGCGATGCCGCGTTCAAAGAGATCCAGATGTTCGGCGCGGCTGACGCTTGGCATGATCATATGTAAATCATGCAGTTTTTCAGGGTTCACCTTCGCCAGCGAGCGGGAAAGGAAATCAGCTTGTTTCTGGTTATTCCCTTCCATCACTACGCGGTCGCCGGAGGCAATCAGCGCTTCGAGGATAGGAATAATTTTATCGGTGGGTAACACTTTACCCTCTGCCACGGCACGGACACTGTCGAGACGCCGTTGTTTTTCATTGCGGCGGGTGTCCCACGCTTTCGTGGTCTGCGGATGTTGCGGCATGCCAAACCTCCCTGGGTTGCGCTTGCTGAAACCTTCCCGGCGTGACGAAAGAGCAGAACGGAGGGAAGTTCAGTCAAGTGGCGGTTGCATCACATTTGACCTGTTTAGGTAACGGGTTAAGTGTAGGAATCGGGGGCATTTCCATCAATAAAGTGCTCTGACACTTCGTTACTCTCAGAGTAATGATTAAAAATATCGTCGATAAATCAGGGGAATGAGAAATTCAGAAAGGGGGATGGCGCACAAATATCAGGAAATAAAAAGGGATGCACAGTGGCATCCCCGGAATGTAGTGCAGAACGGACGGATTATTTGAAGACTTCAGCCGTTGCGGTGATTTTCTTTTTCTCTTGTGCCGCGATCACGACATAATATTTGCCGCCTTTCTCATCAGCCAGTTTGGACAGCTCTTCTTTAGCATCCATTGGCGCGGTGTATTCGTTGCTGGTGGTGACCACGCCCAGGCTGGTGTAACCCTTATCCTTTGCGTCTTCTTTGCTGATCATCTCAGCTGCCATTGCATTGATTGAGAATAACCCGGTCAACATTGCCGCAACGATAATTTTATTAGATTTCATGACATTACCTCTAAATTAGATGAATAGTTTTCAAAGAAAGCAGTCAGGATATAAACGGCAGGTGCGAATGCGCTGGCATGACCTTCATGGTTAAACACCAGTAAACTCCCCAGAGACGCAAACAGGCAGGCGTAACAACTTACGCTTGCCACTCACTCCGTCATTATCGGCTTAAGTATTGGTCACCTTTGGAAATTATCCAGAAATTTGAAAAATATTTTTACATCCTCTTTCATTTTGTCATCAGAAAGTCTTCAACGAGTGAACAAAAAACCTCGGGGTGAGAGACAAAAGGGGCATGCGCTGCCTTATTAATGATTTCGGAGCGGGACTCAGGCCACAGCGCATCCAGCAGCGGCACCACTTTGCGCGGAACCAGACCGTCCAGCGCGCCATAAATTCGCAGCACAGGCGCGGTCAGAGCGGCCATCGGCTGGCGTAAATCGACGTTGCGTAAGATCTCCAGCCCGCCGTTCAGCACGTCGACCGAAGGCATGGGCTGGCCCAGCACAATGGATTTCAGCAGACGCGCATCCTGCCGGGCGCTGTCGCTGCCCAGGGTTTGCAACGCCAGAAAACGCTCGACCGTGCGCTGAAAATCTTCACTCAGCTGATGCTGAAAACCCTGTAATACGTCAGGGCGGATGCCCGGCCACGCCTCATGCGCTGAAAAGCACGGTGACGACGCCACGGTGATCAATTTTTCCACCCGCGCGGGCGCACTCAGCGCAATCTGGCTGGCGACCAGCCCGCCCATTGACCAGCCGAGCCAAGACGCTTTTTCCGGCGCGACCTCAAGAACCGTTTCCGCCATCGCCTCCAGCGTCATTGCACCGAAACCCTCACTGCGGCCATAGCCCGGCAGGTCGATCAGATGCAGACAAAAATGCGGCGCAAGTCGCTCTGCGGTGTAACGCCACACTTCGGCGTTCAGCCCCCATCCGTGAAGCAGCACAAGATGGCGATCTCCTTCGCCGATTGTTTCCCGGTAAAGCGTGTTCATAGCGTATTGTCCGTGTCTGTCTGATTGGCAAAAGGAACCCGCCACTATGCTAACAATTGCCAGCCGCTGTTGGCTATGCCAGTGTCCGCTGCATCTGGCGGTACAGGGAATATGCAGCCTGTGTCTGAAAACGTTGCCTGCCGCCCCGCCCTGCTGCCCGCGCTGCGGATTGCCTTCCTCCGGCGGACATATCGATTGCGGGCGCTGCCTGCTTAAACCGCCGCCGTGGGATGCGATGATCTTCGCCTGTCCGTACGAGATGCCGGTCAGCGGGCTGGTGCTGCGGCTGAAATTCTCCAGACAGCCTGAGCTGGATACCGCCCTCGCACGCCTGCTTTTATTGCGCTGGCAGGCGCGCTGGCGTGAAAACCGGCTGCCGCGACCGGATGTGATGCTCAGCGTACCGCTGCATCAGAAGCGTTATTTCTCACGCGGTTATAATCAAAGTGAACTGCTCGCCCGCCCGCTGGCGCGCTGGCTGCACTGCGATTATCACCCCGCAGCACTCAGCCGCGACCGGCGAACGCCCCCGCAGCAAAGGCTGACTGAGCTGGAAAGGAAGTGGAATCTGCGCAAGGCATTTAGCTGCCATGAAAACCTGAAAAATAAGCACGTGATGCTGATCGACGACGTGGTCACCACCGGCAGCACGGTAAAAGAAATCGGTAAAATCCTGCAAAAACAGGGAATTGCCTCGCTGCAAATTGGCTGTATTTGCCGCACGCTGTAAGTTTAAGCACAGGCTGCTAACACACTGGTCACACGAGGGATGACGGGTAAATGCAAAGGGCGTATTATAACCAACTGGAATAGTCAACTATTGAGCTAATGTTATGATCCTTGTTACCGATGCTGCCCAAGAGCACTTTGCCAAACTGCTGGCAAACCAGGAAGAAGGCACCCAAATCCGCGTATTCGTGATCAATCCGGGTACGCCAACCGCAGAGTGCGGTGTCTCCTATTGCCCACCCGACGCGGTTGAAGCGACGGATACCGAACTGAAGTTCGAAAAGCTGTCTGCTTTCATCGATGAATTAAGCGCGCCTTATCTGCAGGACGCGGTGATCGACTTCGTTACCGACCAGCTTGGTTCCCAGCTGACGCTGAAAGCGCCGAACGCGAAAATGCGTAAAGTGTCTGAGGATGCGCCGCTGATGGAACGTGTTGAATACCAGCTGCAGTCACAGATCAACCCGCAGTTAGCCAGCCACGGCGGCCGTGTTTCCCTGATGGAAATCACCGACGACGGCATCGCTATCCTGCAATTCGGCGGCGGCTGTAACGGCTGTTCAATGATTGATGTCACCCTGAAAGACGGCATCGAGAAAGAACTGCTGCAAAACTTCCCTGAGCTGAAAGGCGTTCGCGATCTGACCGAACACCAGCGCGGCGAGCACTCGTTCTACTGATCCTCCGTTGATCAGCCAGAATGCAAAAAGCACCCTTCCGTTGGGTGCTTTTTTTATGCCTGCCTGCGCTGGTTCACATCACGGAGCAGCGCATCAATTTCCTCATCGGCAAACATCTCCTCCAGCGTTCGCGTCAGTTTGCGGCGCCAGTTGGGATATTCAGCGTTCGTACCCGGCACATTGACCGGCGTCGCCATATCCAGCCAGTCCTCCGGTTGCAGGCCGAGTAACGCGCTGGCGCTGCCTGCCAGATACCCTTGTAGCCCGTGATTCAGCACCGGGCTCATCGGCATATGTTCAGCCTTGCGGGGTGTGGTTTTCGGAACGCAATGCTCAAGATGCAGCGCATTGAGCAACCCCTGCTTACTGTGTTCACGCTCCCCGCGCAGCTTCTCCAAAACCTGCGGATCCGGGTAAACCCCGAGAGACGCCCCCAGCGTTAAATCGCCGCCTTCCCAGTAGCCACGCAACGTCGGTAAATCGTGCGTGGTGACCGTTGCCATCGCCTGCGAAACATAGTCTTCCGGTGGCCGGTAGACGAAGTGTTTATCGTGCTCGAAATACAGCACTTTGTAGGAATAGACGCCGCTGTCGCGCAGGCTGGTGACAATCTCTTTCGGCACGGTGCCGAGGTCTTCACCAATCACCATGCACTTATGCCGCTGGCTTTCCAGCGCCAGCACGCCGAGCAAATCTTCCAGCGGATAACGAACATACGCGCCATTTCCCGCCTCCTGATCTGCCGGTATCCACCACAAACGCAGTAATCCCATGACGTGATCGATACGCAGTGCGCCGCATTCCGCCATATTCGCGCGCAGCAAATCAATAAACGGCTGATAGGCGCGGGCTTTCATTTCATGCGGATCAATGGGCGGCAGGCCCCAGTTCTGCCCCTGCGGCCCGAGAATGTCCGGCGGCGCGCCGATGGTGGCATTCAGGCAATACAGCGCCGGATCCGACCAGGTTTCTGCCCCGCCTTCTGCCACGCCGACCGCTAAATCACGGTACAAACCGATGGGCATGTTCAGCTCAACGCTGCGCTGATAACAATCTGAAAACTGCGCATGCGCCAGCCACTGCTGCCACATATAAAATTCAATTTCGCTGGCGTAACGCTCGCTGAATTCGGTCACGTCGGCGCCTCTGGCATCGCGATAGGCATCGGGCCACACCGGCCAGCCCCACTGGCCTAAATCCAGATCGCGCAGATGCACATGCAGCGCGTCGAACAGCGCCTGTTGCCGCAAACTGTCACCACCGGCGTCGACGAAACGGCGGAAATCCTGCTTACGCGGGCTGTTTTCCGGCAGTGCGCAAAACAGCGGCCAGGCCAGTGTCAGCGCCGCCGATTTCAGCGCCATCACCCGTGGATAATCGACAAACTCCGTGCTGCGCGCCTGCAATAACGCGTCGTGCGTGTCGAGGGCATGCCACCAGCGTTGTGCCTCGCTGCTGGCGATGAATTCTTCCACCGCATTGACGTCGATGTACGTCAGGTTCAGCCAGCGGCGGGACGACGGGCTGTACGGGCTGGCGCTCAGCGGATTGGCAGGGTACAGCGCATGGATCGGGTTCAGCCCGACAAATGCCCCACCGCGTTTTCCGACTTCTTCGACCATCTTTTTCAGATCGCCAAAATCGCCCACGCCCCAGTTATTTTCCGAGCGCAGCGTATAAAGCTGAACCGTCGCGCCCCACAGTTTTTCCCCGGCCAGCAGGGCCTCAGGCTCATAACAGCGAGAAGGGGCTACGATGATCCGGCAGTGCCAGACGTTGCCGTTTTGCGATAACGTCAGCTGGTGATAGCCGGCGGGCAGCGCCGCACCTAAGTTCAGCGCATTGCCCGCCGCAAGATCGCCCTGCGACTGCGCACCATTTTCCTGCGTCAGCTGCCAGCGAAATGCGCCGCTGCCTTCCGGCGTCAGCAGTATTTTTTGGCCCTGGGTAAAGACTTTCACCGGCGGTACCGGCGTCACGTCCTCTTCATCCGCAGGATCCCGTCCCATCGCCGCCAGCAAAGCGGCGCGGGTATCATCGGACACCGTTTCCACGTCATCCGCCATATTAATAAAACTGTCCAAAATCCCGGCCCGGCGCGCGGCCTCAACGAGTTGCTTATCCTCCATGTCGGCTCCTAACGTTTGGCCTGCCAGATACGCTGCTGGTAATCGCGAATGGAACGGTCGGCGCTGAACATCCCGACGCGCGCCGTATTGAGCAGCGCACGGCGCGTCCATTCGTCGGCGTTACGGTAAAGCGCATCCACCTGTTTTTGCGCCTCGCAGTATTCGGCGAAATCCGCCAGCACCAGATACGGATCACCGCCATCGAGCAGGCTGTTCAGCATCAGATCGAACGCTTTTTTATCGCCATTGGCATAAAAGCCGCTGGCCAGTTCGTCGAGAATGGCTTTGAGGTGTTTGTCTTTTTTCACCAGCGCTTTCGGCTTGTAGCCTTTTTTCAGCTGCGCTTTCACTTCGTCGACCGTCAGGCCAAAAATAAAGATGTTGTCCTCGCCGACCTGTTCGGCAATTTCGACGTTTGCGCCGTCGAGCGTTCCGACGGTCAGCGCGCCATTCAGCGCCAGTTTCATGTTGCCGGTGCCCGAAGCTTCCTTACCCGCCGTTGAAATCTGCTCGGAGACGTCCGCAGCCGGGATCATCAGTTCCGCCACCGACACGCAGTAATCGGGAATGAACACCACTTTGATACGATCCGCGACGATCGGATCGTTGTTGATCTTCTCCGCCACCTGATTGATCGCATAGATAATGTTTTTGGCGAGGTAATAACCGGGGGCGGCTTTGGCACCGAACAGGAACACGCGCGGCACGATGTCGAGTTTCGGGTTGTCACGGATCTGGCGGTACAGCGAAAGAATGTGCAGCAGGTTGAGGTGCTGACGTTTGTACTCGTGCAGGCGTTTGATCTGCACATCGAAAATCGCGTCCGGGTTGAGCCTGATGCCCATGCGCTGCCAGACGTATTCCGCCAGCCGCACTTTGTTGTCATGCTTGATTTTGCGGTACTGCTTACAGAATTTTTTGTCTTTGACGCCGTCTTCCAGCCCTTTCAGCGCATCGAGATCCGTCACCCAGCTGTCGGTTTTCAGGCGGTCATCAATCAGCGCAGACAGCGCCGGATTACATTGTTTCAGCCAGCGACGCGGCGTGATGCCGTTGGTGACGTTGTGGAATTTTTCCGGCCAAAGCTGGTGATATTCCGGGAACAAATCTTTCACCACCAGATCCGAGTGCAGCGCCGCAACACCGTTAACCGCAAAACCGGCAACCACGCACAGGTTCGCCATGCGCACCTGTTTATCGTGATGCACCGCCAGCTTCGCCCACACCGCCTCATCGCCCGGCCACTCTTTGCTGACCAGTTTCTTAAAGTTGGCGTTAATTTGCTTAATGATCTGGAAATGGCGCGGCAACAGGCTGCGCACCAGACTTTCATCCCAGGTTTCCAGCGCTTCCGGCATCAGGGTGTGGTTGGTGTAGGCAAACGTGCGGCTGGTGATGTGCCACGCGTCATTCCAGCTCAGCTGATGCTCGTCGAGCAATACGCGCAGCATTTCAGGAATGGCGATGGTCGGGTGCGTATCGTTGAGCTGGATAACTTCATAATCCGGCAGCTCGCTGATTTTTCGGCCAAGGAAATGATGACGCCGCAGGATATCGGCCACCGAGCAGGCACACTGGAAATACTGCTGCATCAGGCGCAGACGTTTACCGGCCTGATGATTGTCGTTCGGATAGAGCACTTTGGTGAGTTTCGCCGCATCCACGCCCTGCTGTTCCGCTTTCAGAAACTCGCCGTCATTAAATTTTTCGAGATCAAACGGATGCGGATGCGTGGCTTCCCATAAACGCAGCGGCTGCGTGATGCCGTTGCGATACCCCATCACCGGCAGATCCCAGGCTTCGCCACGCAGCGTAAACTCCGGCTCCCAGCGCGGAACACCCTGCTCATCTTTCACGATTTTCCCGCCGATCCCGACGCTGACCGCCAGCGAACTGTTGTGGCGGAACCACGGGTATTCGCTGCGGTGCCAGTCATCCGGCGACTCTTTCTGTTTGCCATCCACAAAGCGCTGGCGGAACAAACCGTACTGATAGTTCAGGCCGTAGCCGATCCCCGGTTGCCCGACCGAGGCCATCGCGTCGAGATAACAGGCTGCCAGACGCCCGAGGCCGCCGTTGCCGAGCGCCGGGTCGATTTCTTCTTCCAGCAGGTCGGTCAGATTGATATCGAAAGATTCCAGTGCCCCGGCAATTTTCTCGTACCAGCCGAGATTAATCAGATTGTTGCCGGTCAGCCGCCCGACCAGAAACTCCATCGAAATGTAGTTAACGTGGCGGGTGATTTTTTTGCTTTTGCTAGTGACGGTATCGCTTTGCGGCGGTAACTGTTCGGCGACGGCAGCACTGACCGCATGCCACCACTGATGGCGGGTCATATCCGTGGCACAAGTGAGTCCGAACGCTTGCCACTGGCGGGTGAGCGCCGCCAAAAAAACATCCTGCTTGAACGTGATCTTCGACATAAGGGCAGTCTCTTTTCTGTCTGAGGGACGGAATACTTCCGTGAGAAAAAGCCTGGTTGCGCTAAAAAATGTGATCTGGGCATCTTTATGTATAAACCCTATGCTGGAAAAAAGCTCACTGCGGGGATGAGGAAAAATGCATGAAATCATGTCGAAGGGATAATGTCGGGTTACCCGGAGATATCTTTAAGCCCCATCCAACCCCCATCTTCGAAGGGGGGGCCG